>CAVRAD010000010.1:0-480721 GCA_963718845.1 uncultured Acidobacteriota bacterium | reverse complement strand
CCGAAACAACCGGCAGCTTGCATGACACGTCCGGGTATGTTGATTTTTCGTCTATGCGTTCTAGCGTCTATTTTCGGTTTTGCGTATTCTTCCGCCCGTGGGTTCGCTCAAACGCCGACTTCCCCCGAAAGCAGGCCCTTACCCGAACTGAACGCTTTCCTCGACAGGATTAAGGACAATCTGAAGAGCGACAGATTGCTCCTGTGTCAATACACCTACACTATGAAATCATCCACGAGGTATCTGGATAAAAAAGGGCCGGGTCAAGAAAATTCAAAACCGCGAATATGAAGTCTTTATCCGTCTCTCGATGAGGATAGGGCTTATGAAAGATTGATTTCCAAAGATGGCCAACCCCTCGATGCCGGGAAGCTGGAAGAACAGGATAGGAAATATAAAAAGAAAGCCGATGCAAGAGAGCGAAAGCTTGCCGGGGAACAGAAAAGCGACCAGGAGGATCGACTGGCTAAGGAAGCGGAGGAGAGCCGAAAAGAGCGGGAGACGATCGAAGACCTGCTCCAGCTATATGAATTTACTCTTCTGCGCCGTGAGATGATCGACAGCCATTCGGCAATCTGGATAGAATTCACTCCCAAATCTCAATACCGGCCGCAAACAAAAGATGGGAATATGCTGAAAAAGCTGCGCGGCCGCGCTCTGGTCAGCGATTCGGACTACCAGATCATTCGGGTCGATGTCGAGTTAAGCGAGGATCTCTCTTTCGGTCTCGGCCTTTCTACGCATTTGCATAAGGAGTACGCTGAGGTTTATGCGGCGGAAAATCAATAACGAGATATGGCTGCCCGCGGAGTTTGAGCTTATCGGTTCTGCCCGGGTTTTTCTGCTGAAGCAACTGTGCGTTGAGTCGACCAGCTTCTTTTCGGAGTACAAGAAGTATTCGGTGTCCAGCACGTTCGAATGGATGACAGGGAAACCGTCCCAATAGGACAGGATGAGTTGCGGCGGTCAGGTTTCAGCTGACAGCTGAAAGCGAATCCAAGATATGTGCGATGCGATATTGATAAACGCCAACGCGATAACCATGGATCCGGCGCAACCCGTGGCGTCGCTGGTCGCGATTAAAGAAGACCGGATTGTCGCTGTCTCCGGCGACGCAATGCTCGATCGGCTGCGCGGACCGCGAACGCAGATCATCGACTGCGCCGGCAAGACTCTGATTCCTGGCTTTATCGACGCTCATTGTCATATTCACGCCTTTGCCGAAAGCCTGATCTCGCTCAACCTGGCGCCGAGCGAGCGCATCCATTCCATTGCAGATATTCAGGACAGAATCCGGGATATCTGCAAACGCCAGCCTCCGGGATCGTGGGTGCGGGGGAAAGGCTACAATGAATTTTATCTGGCCGAGGGCCGGCACCCTGATCGCCACGACCTTGATATTGTTGCGCCGCTGCATCCGGTCAAACTGACGCATCGCTCGGGACATGCGCATGCTCTCAACAGCCTTGCACTGAAGCAGGCCGGAATCACCGCCGAAACAGGCGATCCTCCCGAAGGATTCATAGATCGCGAACTCACGACGGGAGAACCCTCGGGGATTATCTATGGCATGGGGGAATATCTCTCGGGAAAAATACCATTCGTCGAGGATGCGGAAATTGAACGGGGGCTCGATCAGGCAAATGCAAAGCTTCTCGCCAGCGGCGTCACGTCGGTGCAGGATGCGTCGTCCGCAAATGATAGAAACCGATGGAAGCGCTATGAATCCTGGAAAGCGCGCGGATTATTTCAACCGCGACTCACCGTTATGATGGGTTTGAAAGAATTTGCGGAAATAAAACATGAATCGGTTTCTTCTCCTATCGCGAGGGTTGACTTCAGGTCGGGGGGTGTGAAGATCATTCTCGGACAAGTCTCGGGCAATCTGCATCCCGGCAGGGAAGAGCTGAATGAAAGCGTTGCAGCTATCCATGCCTCGGGGCTGCAGGCGGTTATCCATGCAATTGAGGAGCCTGAGATCGAGGCCGCCTGCGACGCGATTGCCTCCGCTTTGCGCCGGCATCCGCGGCCGGATCATCGGCATCGCATCGAACACTGCTCCGTATGTCCTCCCCGTCTGCTGCAGCGAATTGCGGATCTTGGGATTACAATAGTGACACAGCCGGCATTTATCTACTCGAGCGGCGACCGATATCTGAAGACTGTTTCTCGAGAGCAACGCGCACATCTGTATGCGATAGGCTCGATGATTGGCTGCGGTTTGCGGGTGGGTTTCAGTTCGGATTGCCCGATATCCGATGCGAATCCGATCGCGGGCATTCAGGCCGCTGGACAAGGATAACGGAAGAAGGCAATGTGCTTCTTCCGCATGAGAGAGTTTCTGTTTCGGATGCGCTCCTGGCGTATACGCAGGGTGCGGCGGCAGCCAACTTCGAGGATGGCATCAAGGGATCGATCACTCGGGGAAAACTTGCCGATTTAGTCATGTTGAGCGACGATCCGCGTACAGTAAATCCGGGCGGCATCCAAGATATCCGCGCCATCATGACGATGCTGGGTGGCCGAATAGTTTGGAGCGAAGCCGCCTTTTTAAAATTCCCCCCTTGCTCCAGAATGCCTTTTTTTAACAACGTCTGGAATTCCGGCTCCGAACGCCCGAGCAATTCAACAAATACATAATGGTTATCCTCGCCCAATTCGGGCGCTGCGCTCCAGGATTCATGTTTTTCATTTTGGGGCCACAAGGCGGAGCGATCCGCGAACCATGTTCCGAATTTCGGGTGTTCGAGGTGGATGAAGAATCTGCGCGCCGACAGCTGCGGATCCTTGGCCAGATCTTCCGCGTTTTGAACCACGCCCGCCGCAATGCCCGCTTTTTGAAGGCGGATGGCGAGGGCTTGAGCGGCAAGGCCGGCTGTCCATTGCGCGATCTTCTTGTCCAGCGCTGCGCGATCTCGCCCCCTCCGGGTCCACGCTGAAAATTTGGCGTGCTTCAACTCTGTCAGATTGGAAATTTCGCAAAATCTTTGCCAGTCTTTTTCGCTGTGGAGGGCGATGACGCACCATCGGTCTGTGCCGGCGCAGGGGTAGCAGCCCCATGGAGCGAACGCGCCGGAATCGCCAAGCCGCCGGGTGACGCCAGAAGATGTTTCGAAGAGAGCGGGGCCAAGAAGCGTGCATAAGGCTTCATATGCCGAAAGGTCGATATACTGTCCTTTGCCAGTCCGATCTTTGTATTCGATGCAAGAGAGGATTGCCAAAGCTGCATAGAGGCCCGCAATGACGTCCCCGTATGCGAATCCGATGCCGGCAGGGCGGTCGAGAGATCGGGATGTCGCATGTGTGAGTCCCGAAAGCGCATGGAACGTGGGTGCAAATCCAACATAATTCTTCCATGGCCCTGTCTGGCCCATGGCGGAAATGCTCGCCATTATCAAATCCGGTTTGACAGCTTTCAGTCGCGGATAGGTTAATCCCCAGTTCGCCAGAACCCGCGGCGAGAAATTTTCAACTATGACATCGCTGACCGATACCAGTTCCAGCAGAATTTCTTTTGCCTCGGGATGGCTCAAATCAAGGCTGATGCTCCGCTTGTTGCGGTTCCAGGCGCTGAAGTAGGGCGTGTCGTTGCGCTCGGCTCCGGATGCCGTGCGCTGCGATTGGACTTTGATCACTTCCGCGCCGAAATCGCCCAGAATCCTCGTTGCGTAGGGTCCCGAAAGCATGCGCGTGAAATCGAGCACGCGGATCCCGCGCAGAATTTCTCCGCAACGGGCTGAAGGAGCCCGCGCATCATCCGTGCGTTGCAGGGAAGGCGTGGTTGCCGGATTAAAGCCCATTTCCAGCACCTGGCGGTTATGCTCGCCCGTCGACGGCGCGGGTTTTGGAGGGAGCGGAGAGAAGGAGCTGAACGTATAGGGCAGTCCAGGCACCGAAAGGGAGCGGTGTTTGCCGGCGGGTTCGGTGCACACAAAGAATCGGCGCGCTTTCAGCTGCGGGCTCCGGAACATTTCCTCGGGCGATTCCACGGGTGCCCAGGGAAATCCCATTGCCTGGCCAAGGTGAAACAGCTCCCGTTTGGTGTGACGCGCCGTCCATCCGGTGACCGCGGTATGGAATAGGCGATAATGCTTTTTCCTATAAGCCGTGTCTTTCCATTCCGCACCCAGTTTTATCGTCGCATTTGTCTCGGAGTTCACGAGCTCGAGAAGCGTATCCCCGTTGCGCAGGAGCGGCATTTCGATATATCCGTCTTTGCAGGGGAAAGTGAAGAATGATTCAGGCTGAAGATTGTCTGTCGGCCTGCCGGGTGTCGTCCTGTTCTGGAAATAATCGATCGTTACATGATCCAGTGTGGACGCGACGGCTTCCTGCGTAGAAAGATCGATGTGTCTGCCGCGTCCGGCAATTTTTCTTTGTCTCAGACTGAGGAGTACCGCATTGGCGCCAAAGAGCGATGCGGCATAGCAGGATTGAGGCCCAAAAAGCTTCAGGGGTTTTCCCGCGGGGAATCCTGAAACGTGCATTTGCCCGCCGACAGCGGCCTGAACGCTGTCGCAGGAATGATAGGCGCGCTTCTGCCCGGTCTGGCCGAAGGCGGTAATGGAAAGATGAATGAGCCGCGGGTTGATCCGCCGTAGTTGTTTATATCCCAGATGCAAGGCTTCCAGATGCCCCGGCGAAAAGCTTTCCACCAATGCGTCTGCATTTCGGATCAGCGTGTGAAAAAGCGGCCTTTCTTTAGGGTCCTGCAAGTCGAGGGTAATGCCCAGCTTGTTCAGGTTGTGGTAACTAAATAATTTCGAGGCCCGGGAAGGATCGCCGTCCGGATTTTCTATTTTGATGACCGTTGCGCCGAGGTCCGCCAGAAGTTTCGAGCAGAAACTGCCCTGTTCATCCGCCAAATCCAGGATGCAAATTCCTGTCAGCAGTCCTTTCACATCCTTCTTCATTTCAAACCAGCGCGGAACAGACCTAATGATGCGATCTGTGGCCGCAAACACGTTTTCAAGATTTGCAGAGGCCACGTTCTTTCAGCTGTCAGCCTTCAGTTCTCAACTTCCGAACAAACACTGTTAGCATGCGTTTTATTTCAGCAGTTTCGCAAGCCAAAACATCTTTGCAGAATGGAAAGCAGTTTCTCATTATGAAATTGCGGAAATACAGCACGTATTCGGCGGCTGACAGCTGAAAGCTGAAAGCACGCGGCCTCGACCAATTTTCGAAAAGTTTTGCGTCCTTCGCGCCTTGGCCGTGCCAGTCAAGATAAAGTAAGTTCGGGCTGCAGAATAATTTATAGGGCCGGAAGTCCCGAAGTCATTTACAATAGTGTGTGATAGATGTTTGGTGCTTCGTCAGGCTATTTTCCGCAATGGAGCACGAATTATTTGCCGATAATAGAAGTTTTGCTGCGGATTACTTTTTATATCGGGCAATTCCGGGCACATTTTGTGTAGATAAGAAGCGAGCGCATGCCTGCAAGAATTTTAGCTGTCGACGATAATCTGCAGATTCTGAATCTGACCCTGAAGATCCTGAAAGATTCGGGCTATGATGCCCGTGGCCTGACCGATCCGCGCGAAGTGTCCAACTTTGTAAGATCCTTTCAGCCCGAAGTCTGTATCCTGGACGTTGAAATGCCTTTCATCTCAGGCTCGGATCTCCTCGATTCGATCAAGGCGATTGATCATTTCACTGAAGTGATTTTGCTGACGGGCATGAACGACACGGTTCTGGCTGTCGACCTCATGAAGCGGGGCGCGGCCGATTATCTGCTGAAACCCGTCGAAGCCAAGCAGGTGGACCTGGCGGTGGCGAGAGCATTGGAACATCGGCGTCTGGTTATAGAAAATACCGCCTACAAAACGAACCTTGAAAAACTGGTCGAGGAGCGGTCAAGAGCCTTGAGCGACGCGCTCAGGGATTTGAGCGAGCTTCACGGCGCGACGCTGGAGACGCTGGCCACGGCAATCGACCTTCGCGACCAGGGGACCAGCGGTCATTCGCGCCGCGTGGCCGACATGACGATCCGTATTGCCAAAAAGCTGGGCCTCAATGGCGGCGAACTGACGCAGATTGAACACGGAGCTCTCCTGCATGATCTTGGCAAGCTGAGAATTCCGGACAGCATTTTGTGGAAACCTTCAGCGCTCATGCCGGAAGAGTGGGAAATCATGCGCAAGCATCCCGAATATGGGTTCGAGTTTGTGCAGAAAATCGGATTCTTGCGAGGCGCGGCGGACATCATTCTTTCGCATCACGAAAAATATGACGGCACGGGCTATCCGCGCGGGCTTAAAGGGAAGGAGATCTCTCTGGCTGCGCGCATATTTTCGCTGGTGGATGCAGTGGACGCGCTGGTGTTTGACCGTCCGTATCACCGTGGAACTGATTTCGATGCAGTGCGCGAAGAAGTCATGAAACGCTCCGGAAGCCATTTCGACCCGGATCTGGTCCTTCTCGCCCTCGACGTTCTTTCCGGCTACTTTCCCAACGAGGGCAGATCAGCAGAATCCTAGTAGGCAGGCCTTTTAAGACCGCAGATTATGCATTATGCGATTTTTCTCATCTTCCAATGACCTGCAATGTAACCATAGCTTATTTCTCCCATTCGATAGGAAAATATTTTCCTGCGGCCTCGCTGCTTATTTGAAAGCCGGCCAATTGTGCGGCTCTGGCGAGAACCGGATCATGATTATTAGCCAGATCTTGAGGCTTTGGCAGTAGAAGCTCATCCGGAGTCGCTCCAACATGTTCAAGACTCCAGGCTATTTCCTGTAAAGAAGCTTGTTGCCTTTGATCAGTGCATCCATTGTCCCGCCGATTAGCGCGCCGATGCCGAGTCCGGCAAGCACAAAATACGGTCCGGGGGCATCTTCCTGATCCCACTTGGAGCCGCCGCCACTCGAAATCCCAGCGGTCGCGATAAGCGCGGCTGCAACACCACCTGCCATCCCGAACAGAATGCCATTAATTTTCCTGTCCGGCACACTAGATTGCCAGACTTCAGCCACGCCGCTTCGAGGGTAGATCCTTTCCTTTTTATCAACCATCAGCTGAATAGCGACATCTTGGAATATTTGACTACCCTCAATATCTGTTAATGGGAATTTGCCGATAAAAACAGCTCACCGGAAAAAATATCATTGCGGCATCATTGATGTTCTGTGCTTCTGGAGAAATAGGCGGGTGGTTTGGAGGGCAGTGGGTCGAGCAGTCGGATATCCGGAGAACAGATTATAATTAGGTCACTTTTTATGAGCATTGAAAACACGCGAGAAAGAGAGATCCGCCAACACATCCCGGCGAAATGCTGCGGGAGGATTTCTTGACAGATTACGGGCTGACCGTCAGCCGGATTCGTATCAACAAAAGAGTCTGGCCCGAATATGTAAAGGGAAGGCGTGTATTGATCAGGCGCCGATGTTTTTGCGCGGGTCGGTTGCATGGATAATTTCGCTAACACCGGCCTGGTTGAATCCTTTGAATCCGTCATTCCGCTCGAGGTTCTCAAGGTGCGATCCGATGGCACCCTTAGCGCGGAACTGCTCGGCCTGTTCGCCGGTGATCGCCCCTTTCTCCAGCAACCGCTTGATTCGCTGTGAATTCACTTCCCACGGTTCTCCTTCCGTGAACGCCTGACGGAGATAATGGAAATCAGAGAACGGCTTCATCGTTTTTACAGCCGCATTTCCAGACAGCTGTTTGGTGAGGGAATTGAAATCGAACATCGCTGCGAGGTGATGCATGCCCGACTGCAGAAACGAATCGCCGTGCAGTCCGCACCAGAGACCGACGGTGCCGAGCTTGTTTTGTTCCTGGAGGCCGTCGTGGCCGAAATCGCCGATCAGTTCGTCGGGCGTGAGGTCGACATCATTAAAGGTGATGATCCCGGTGACCGGCTGCTCCATCACTTGAGCGCCCCATCCCGCTTCACGGCCCGCATAGAACCGCTCCCGGCACTGCAGGCCTAGCTTCTCCCAGGTCACGACCAGGGACGCGAAGTTTTTCCGCGATGAGCGATATGTGTGATGATCATGATTTGCCCAGCCCAATCCAAGCCTGTCCTGGCGCGCCTTCTGCGCCTGCGCCGCTCGGTTCCGGCGCATCCAGAACTCGCGCTCTGCGGCAAACCATAGATCGCACGTCAGGTCGCGTCCGAGGTCCCGGATCGCGTTGTCTATCAGCCTGTTCGCTGCCTCAAATCCACCCTGGTCATTCTCGAAGCCCCTTGGGCGTGTCCGGAATCTCTCTGAATGTACGAGCCGCTCGACCATGTTTTCCGGTTCATAGCCTCCTGCGTCGAGGTCCCGCGTGCCGTGCCGTTCCACGATGGTTAGCGCACAATCCTGCACAGTATGGATGCTGCATGTCCGCAGGACCGCAAGCGGACTGCCGAGAATGTCGCGCTCCAGCTGATTCGCAGCGAGAAAATCGGCGACGGATTCGACTTTGATCCCGATTTCCGTGCCGCCATCCCATACCAATACTGCCGGAAATACACCACTGGGATTTACAAAAACAGTGCAGGACGTGTGCTCGCTTGCGGCTTGATATCCCACTTTCTCAAGCTGTACCACCCTCCGGTCGCGGCGGTTCAGGCGAATGTGATCGATCCAGTCGATAAAGCGCGTCCCGGTTTCATCGCGCATCCGATTTGCCAACACCGCTGCCTCAGGGCACGCCGCAAGAAAATCGTAAGCCAGTTCGCAGATGAAGCTGAAAGCCGCCGGCTGAAGTGACCATTGGAAAGACTCAAAAGAATTACCGGACTTCATCTTTATCTTCTGTAGTTCTGGAGTTTGGATATATCGGAGATAGTGATGGATCCCCGGCCGGCAGAGCTGCTGACGATCCCTTTTTTCCTGAGTTTGCTTATAATCCGGATGGCGGTTTCCGTGGTTGTGCCGGCATAATTAGCCAGCTCTTCCCGCTTTAATCGCAGGTTTGGACCGAATTTGTTCGCCAACATGAACAGTGAGTGAACAACCCGAAGCTCCACTTCCTCCCCGATGATGTCCACAATCCTGTTGTATTCGATATCGAGTCCTTCTGTTACCAGGTTAATGATATTCAGGGCAATCACGGAATGCTTGGCCTCAAATGCCCAGAAAGCCTTGCGGGGAATTCTGAGCACCGTAGCCTCTGTCATCGCCTGTGCCGAAAGAAAATGCTTCTTTACAGACAGTGCTGCGGCATTGAGCGTGTCCCCGATTGTCGCAATGACGAAGGTAACATTTTTGCCCGAAGAGGATCCTTTATGCAGTTTGATCAGGCCTTGCCGCGCAAAGTAGAAAAATTCGGCCGGATCTCCGTCATGGAATATATAGGCGCCTTTCGCGTACAGGACAGGTGTCGCGAGCGGGACCAGCTCTTTTATTTCTTCCGGCTTCAGGCCTTTGAAGATGCGGCACTGCCGCAGCGATTCAAATCTGGCGCCCGGATCGAGTTCCACGATGCGTGATCGAGTATTGCTCAAATATTTCACCCTCGCCGGTGAACGTGCTTGAAAGCATGGAAGAATTATCTTTGCACTTGTCTCTGCCGGAAGCAAGTAGCCAGAAGACAGAAGACAGAATTCAGGAGTCAGAATTCAGAAGTCAGGAGTCACAAGTAAACAGGCCTCATTATTACCGGGATTTGACTTGAAAAGCGCAATTAGCGTCTTTTGTCTTCTGAATTCTGACTCCTGGCTTCTGAATTCTGTCTTTATGATTTCAATCATGGTAAGAATGTGCCCGACAGATCATAATGGCAGCGAATAAAGGAGCCTGGACTCGTGGATGATAGGGTGTGTGGCGCGCTGGTCTGCAAAAGTTTTGGCAATTATGTGGTCCTTGATCTGACAGATCAGGCTGCGGGGCAAGCGGCTGCGGCTCAGATGGCCAGGGACATGGCGGAGCTGTGCAAGCAGATTGCGTGGGACGAACGGGTGCGAGTCGTCGTACTCAGCTTCCATGGCGGAATGGACAAAGAGATTCAGACGGATCCCTATTCGATGGATGCGGCGGAACGCCTCTCTCTGGCGGAGCCGGTTGCCGGATTGAAGCAACCGGTTATTGCCGCTATTCGTGGAGACGCGCTGGGCCTGGGGCTCGAGCTGGCGCTTGCGTGCGATATCCGGATCGGAACTGAAAATTCCTGTTTCGGCTTGCCGCAGATACGGCAGGGAACCATGCCCGCTGATGGCGGGACGCAGCGGTTGCCGCGTCTCGTGGGACGAGGCAAAGCGATGGAGATGGTTCTGACGGGCGAACCGATTGATGCCGAAGAAGCCTGCCGGTTGGGCCTGATTCAGAGGATCGTTTCCCCCGCAAGCCTGATGCAAACGGCAACTGAAATGGCCCGCGACATGGCGGAGAAATCCCCCTTGTCGCTCAGCTACGCCAAAGAAGCACTCCACAAGGGATTGGATCTCACGCTGGACCAGGGAATAAAGATGGAATTGGACCTCTATCTGCTCCTGTTCTCGACAACGGATCGCGTCGAAGGCATTACGGCTTTTAAGGAAAAGAGGAAGCCGGAGTTCGAAGGCGTTTGAAGGTATAATGAGCGGATTTGAAACCGTTATTTACGAGAAGATCGGCAGCATCGCCTGCGTGACGCTGAACAGGCCTCAAGCCCTCAACGCATTCAGTGTGCAGATGCGCGACGACCTGTTTGAAATTCTTGACGCTATCAAGGTGGACGACGAAGTGCGCGCCGTTCTGTTCAAAGGCGCCGGGGACAAAGCCTTTTGCGCCGGAGCCGATTTGAGGGAATTCCTGACGGCGCCATCCGCAGTTAAGGCCAGGCATATTCGTTCGGTGCGGGACCTGTGGCGACTTTTCCTGAGCATGCCGCAGCCGCTGATCGCCGCCCTCCATGGGTATGTTCTGGGCTCGGGCATTGAGATTGCGCTTTTCTGCGATCTGCGGATCGCCGCGCCGGACGTAGTTTTTGGCTTTCCGGAAGTGACCTTGGGCATTCTGCCGGCGGCCGGAGGAACGCAGACACTGCCGCGCATCCTGGGCTTGCCGGGAGCGCTCGACATGCTCCTGACCGGACGCCGCTTAAACGCGCAGGAAGCTTTGAGCAAAGGAATGGTGAATCAGGATTGTGCCGCGCGAAAATCTTCTGCAATGCGGCAGAAGAGTTGGCGCAGAAGATCGCTTCGTATGATCCGGTTGTTGTGAGGAACGCGAAGCAGGCTTTGATCAAGGGCATGGATATGACATTGGATCAGGGCCTGGACCTTGAATGGAGGCTTGCCGCAAAAGCCAGGGAAACAAGACAAGCATCCGAATCATAGTGTGTGCAATTCGTGGCTATTTTTATAGGGATTGGTGTTTATGGATAAAACTGTAAAGAGTGTTGAAGAAGCCCTTTCAGGAATCGAGGACGGCGCATGCGTGGCCATCGGAGGCTTTTTTGCCGCGGGAGTGCCGAGAATACTGCTGAAAGCGCTTATTGCCAAAGGCGTGAAGAACCTTACTCTGGCCTGCGGATCCGGCCCGCTGCTGGGTGCCAAGGAGGAATTGAACCAACTGGTGAATAACGGACAGATCCGTAAAATGATCGATTCCTACGGTCTGTTCCGGTCGGCCACCAAGGGCGGCCAGCATCCGTTCGAGCAAAAGATCCGGTCGGGCGAGATCGAGCTGGAAGTGTTCCCCATGGGAACTCTCTGCGAAAAATACCGCATGGCCGGCGCCGGCATTCCCGCGTTCTTCGTCCCGGTCGGCGCGGGATCATGGGTGGAAGATGCAACCATTACCAATATAGAAGAAAATCGCAGGAAGAGGGAAACGCGCGTTATTGACGGCAAAACCTGCATACTCGAATATGCGCTCAAGCCCGATTTCGCTATTATTCATGCCCACACCGGCGATCCTGAAGGGAACCTCCGCTATCGCAAGACGGCCCGCAATTTTAACCATGTGATGGCGATGGCCGCCCGCACAACCATCGCGGAAGTGGAGAACCTGGCGGCGCCCGGAGGTATGGATCCGGAGTCGGTGCATACTCCGGGTATTTTTGTTCAGAGGGTCTTGCAGGTCCCCAGGATCAAATTCGACATTACGAATCTGTAGGTAAGCCGGGAGACAATTTCCGTGACAGTCACCTTATTTCAAAGGATCCGCATTCTTGTTGCTGGAATATGCGGATGAAATAAGGTGACTGTCACCGAAATTGTCTCCGGAATTTCAGGAGGCGATTTTGAAAAAATTTGAAGGACTCCCACGCGAAATAATTGCGCTGAGGGTGAGCAAAGAAATTGAAGATAATTCCTATGTCAACCTGGGCATCGGCATCCCCACGCTCGTGAGCAACTGGCTGGAGGGCAGGGATGTCATCCTTCAGTCGGAGATAGGCATGCTGAAAACCGGAAGTCTGGCGGAAGGGGATGACATCGACCAGGATCTCATCAACGCCAGCTGTCAGCCCGTCCTGGAAGCGGAAGGAGCGGTCTATTTTGACATCTGCGAATCGTTTTCCATGATTCGAGGCGGGCATGTGGATGTCACGGTCATGGGAGCGTTCCAGGTCAACGAGTGGGGTGATTTCGCGTCGTGGCTGAATCCATCAAGAGGATTGAATGGCGTCGGGAACATCGGCGGATCCATGGATCTCGCCACGGGCGCCAAGAAGCTTTTCGTCGCAATGGAGCACACGACAAACGACGGCATGTCCAAAATAGTCCGGGAACTGACATATCCCGCGACGGCCAGGAAAAAGGTCAACATGCTCTTCACTGATTTGGCCGTCATTGAAATCACACCCAAGGGAATGATGCTGAAGGAAATTTTCCCCGGTCTCTCGGTAGAAGATATACAATCTGTCACGGAGCCAAGGCTTCTGATTGCCCCGGACCTGAAGGAAATTGAACTGTAGAAAGAGGGATGAGCTATGGCAAACCAGGTTGGCAAACGATACAAATGCGCAAAATGCGGAGCTGAAGTCATCGTCACCCGCGGCGGCAATGGGACAGTAACGTGCTGTGACCAGCCGATGGAAATCAAAAAATAGAGGGGATGTCCCATGAGTCAGCTCGGGAAAAGATATAAATGTGAAACGTGCGGCATGGAAGTTCTCTGCACCAAGTCGGGCGAGGGAGTATTCAAGTGCTGCGACAAGGAAATGAAATTGCAGGAACCGAAGCCGTTGCCTTCCTCCGATTAAAGCGCCGTGGCAAAAAACAGCGTCTGCGACTTGTTTGGCATTGAGTACCCAATCCTGCAAGGCGGGATGCTGTGGATTGCCTCCGCTGAACTCGCGGCGGCAGTTTCAAATGCCGGCGCGCTGGGCATCCTCAGCCCCTATGCCGGGATGGAAGAGAACGGGGACCCTCTCCAGAATCTGCGCCTCCAGATTCGGCGCACAAAGGACCGAACCCCAAAACCTTTCGGCGTCAATATTCCGCTCGATTTGCCAGTGGGCGGGCTTCTCATCGACGTGCTGCTCCAGGAACAAGTCAAAATCGCAGTGACAGCCGCGGGAGATCCCAAGCTCTACACAGAGCTATTTCATTCCGCGGGTGCCCGCGTTGCGCATGTTGTCAGTTCTGTAATCCAGGCCCGGCGTGCCGCGTCGTGCGGCGTCGATGTCGTGATCGTCGAGGGGATGGAAGCCGGAGGGCGCATCGGGCGGGACGAGCTGTCCCTGATGTCCCTCGTGCCTCTGGTTGTGGAAGCTATTTCTGTTCCAGTGATCGCGGCAGGCGGAATTGTGGATGGGAGGGGACTGGCGGCAGCGATGGCACTCGGGGCGCATGGCGTGCAGTTGGGCACGCGCTTTGTGGCAACGGAAGAGTGCATCGCGCATCCCAACTACAAACGGGCGATCGTCGATGCGCGGGATTCGGATACAATCGTGACAAGACGCGCGCACGTTCCAACGAGAAGCCTCAAATGCGGGTTTGCCAGGGAGCTTGCCGTACTGGAGAAATCGGGCGCTCCGGCTGATATCATCCAGGCGTTTGTCGGCCGCGGCCGCGGACGAAAAGCGCAGATTGAGGGTGACCTGGAGAATGGCGATGCCTATGCCGGTTCTTCCGTCGGATTGATCAAGGAAATTCTGCCTGCCGCCGAGGTTGTGGCAGGTTTGGTAAAGAGCTACAAATGATTCCGGATTCCGGATTCCGAATTCCGGACTAAAACTTGGATTCTGCGACTCCGAATCACGACTCTGGAATCCGAAATCAGGAATCAGAATTGATGGTGAATTCCGGAATCTTTATGGCGACGTTTTCGTTTTGAGTTCGGAATCCGGAATCTGGAATTGGGTTTATCCTGCGTGACGGATGCCGGGGATGCCCACTCCGGGGGCAGGGCGTTCGCGCAGGACGTTTCGGCGAAAGCGGAACAGCTCGGCCGGCCGGCCTCCGGTGCGCTGGTCAAACTGACCGGTGCCTTCGACCAGCCCTCCCGTTTCCACGAGACGCCGCAGGTTCTGCTTATGCAGATGGACGCCGGCGAGCGCTTCGACGACGCGCTGCAGCTGCAGCAAAGTGAAGGTAGAAGGGAGAAGCTCGAACACCACGGGGCGATACTTGAGCTTGCCGCGGAGGCGTCCGAGAGCAGTCGCCAGCATCCGACGATGATCCAGCGCCATTGCGTGTCCCATCTGGTGTGCCCAGGAGGGAAGCGCCTGGGCCGGTTTTCCTACGGCGGATTTCTTGTCTCTGTCTCTCAGCGCTTCGACGGCGAGCTCAATTTCGTAAAGCAGTTCGTACCGTTCCAGTACCCGCTCCGGAACCCAGGGGGCGCCCCCCAATCCGAAGTTGATGTCGCTGCGCTCGCGCCTTTCCTGGTCCACCCTGCGGTTCGGCGCGGCCCTCGTCCACTGGTCCAGCGCGGGCGCAATGTGCTTTTCGATTACGGCCGGCTTGCCGGCGCGCCAATCTTCCCAAGGGAAAAACAGGTACCAGTCCCTCCAGTCCGCACCTGCCGTGCCGGACAGCTTGCCTTCACGGACCAGCGCCAGGTAGGCCGCCGAAATAACGCGCGGGCCGCCCGCGCCTTCGGAGGGATCGCGATTCCTATCTCCGAATGTATACAGCTGCTCGACATAGCCCAGATCGAAGCCGGTCTGCTCACGCACCCAACGACGCAATCCCAGTTCGAGCGTGCGATCGCTTACGGGATCAAAGGGGCCAAACGGAATTGCATCAGGAGGTGCGGGCTGGAAAATGTCCGTGCGGTGCCTCAACTCTCCTGCCAGAGAGTGCTCGGGCCGCCTGACTGTGAGGATGCGAGGGGATCCCTCGGTAACCGCCATGATGACCGCATTCAGGCCAATCACTACATGAGGATCCACCGATACCTCCTTTGCTCTGACACCAAGTTTGGCGGCAGACGCAGCCCGGAGATACGCTTTCGAAGTTGTTACAGGTTCCAGGTTACAGGTTTCAAAGTCCGTTGCAACCTGCAACCTGTAACTTGTAACCTGTAACTTGTTACTTTAGTTCTTTGCTGGAATAGCCGAGGATGCGCCGGGCGATAACGAGACGGTTGATCTGCCCTGTTCCCTCAAACAGGTCGATGACCTTCCCGTCACGCATCCATTTTTCCAGCAGCAAGTTGCGCGAGTACCCCAGCGAGCCCATCAGCTCAATCCCCTTTTGGGCTATTTTCGTGATGACGTCCCCGGCCTTCGCCTTGCACATGGAGGATTCCAGCGTATTCGATTTGCCCTGGTCAATCAGCCATGCGGACTTCACTACAAGCAGCCAGGCTGCCCGCAACTGCGCTTCCATATCGATGATGTCCCGTTCCATAGCGGTGAGGAGGCGGCGCGGAACGCCATAGCGAATTTTTACGCCGTTGCGGGCGAGTTCCTCTTTCAGGAAATCCACTACGGCGCGAGCCACTCCCATCCCGGCAGCGGCGGCCGCGGGCCGCGCCGAATCGAACGTGGTCATGCCGCCCTTGAATCCTGTGCTTGACGGGCCGCCCAGCAAATTCTTCAGGGGAATACGACAGTCCTCGAAAATCACCACGGCGGTATCGCTGGCCCTGAGTCCCAGCTTCTTTTCCAGCTTGGTTATTTTCACTCCCGGAGTATTGGCCTCCACGATAAAGGCTTTGATCCCCTTGAAGCCGGTAGAGGGATCCGTTGTGGCCCAGACAACCAGGAGGCCATCCGATTCGACCAGTGACATTTGTGCGGTGGTCACAAACAATTTCTCACCGTTGAGGACCCAACTGTCTCCGTCCTGCACGGCTCGCATACGGATTGCCGATGAATCCGAACCGCAATGCGCTTCGGTCAATGCCATGCCGACCCAGGTAGGCTTGGGAAGGTTGAATTTCTCCATCAGAAGTTTCTTTTGTTCCTCGGTCCCGATGACCCGGATAAAGTTGCCCCCCAAAGCCTGCCACGGAACGCACAAATAAAATCCCAGATCGCCCCAGGCAATCATTTCATTCGTGTGAATCTGCAGCATAAACCGCTCGGCGGGAATCAACGGAGTCCGGCCTTAGACTATCCAGGGTTTTGCGCGCCGTGTCCCAGATAAATCTGGCGAAATCCCAGGGAATTTCATGTTCATATTCGTCATAGTGGCGCGCCTGCGGCCGTATCATTTCACGGGCGAAGGATTCGGCATACTGTTGCTGCTTTTTTATCCATTCGGAATTTTCAAAACTGATCATGCAAACGTCTCCCAAAAGCTATGCGATGGCGATTCCTTCCATGACTCCGAATCCCCGCGCATTGCGCAGGTAGAGCTCCACCGGATAGTCTCGAATATATCCATAACCGCCGAGGATCTGGACGGCACGATCCGCGACCATGACCGACATGTCGCTGGCGAAATTTAATGCCAGATAGGCCTCATGCGTTGCATCCTTTTTCTCGTCCAGCCGCCAGGCGGCTTCCCAAACCATCATGCGCGCGGCTTCGATGTCGGTGATCATATCGGAGAGCGTGAATGCGATCGATTGCCTTTGCGCGATCATTTCGCCGAAAGCTTTTCGGTTCTTGGCGTAGTCGAGGGCAAATTCATAAGCCGCGCGGGCAACGCCTACCGCCATTGCCGACAGAGCTGTGCGCGAAGAGTTCAGGAGGAGCTGGTAATCGCATCCTGCGTCTCCCCCCAAACGCTGCGAGGCCGACGCTTCGCATTCCTGCAGTTCCACGGCGTACATCGGGAAAGCGCGCATGCCCATATTTTTCTCGCGCTCTTTGACCGTCAGGCCGGGTGTTCCTTTGGGCAGGAGAAATGCCTGGCATTGCCCTTCGAAAGAGGCGTACACCAGGATCCAGTCGGATTCCGCGGCAAAAGGCACGTTGCATTTGGTGCCGGACACAATATATTTCCCATTCTTTTTTGTCGCGGTGGTCTTCAGAGCGTTGGGGTCGAAATCAAAGCGCGGTTCCATGAGGGCCGCGGATCCATGGATGTACGATTCCGTGCAGAAATACGGCAATAATTCCTTTTTCTGTTCTTCCGTGCCGCAGTGCAGTATGGGGAGCGCAACCAGGTTTGGAGCCGTCAGCGCCAGGGTAGCGGAGAGGTCTCCCCAGGCCAGTTCTTCTGCGGCCAGCACCGAAGTGAGCGCCGAATGCTCGCCGAAACCGCCATACTCCTCAGGAATGCTGGCGGGCAGCAATCCCAAATCCCAGCCGGCCTGCATCCATTCGGGAGCGGGCTCGCTCTTTTCGTCGGCGTCGCTCATCCGCGTGCGAAATTCTTTCGCAGCCAGTTTCCTTGCCGCATCCACAATGATCTTCTGTTCTTCCGTCGGTTCAAACGAATACATATCAAAAACCTCAAATTTAGCGACAGTGTTTCTAACCTAAATACGACTGTTACGCAAGTGAAACGTCCGCCCGGACCGGACGATTTCCGGATTCCGGATTCCAGATTCCGAGACATTCAAAACATGATTCCAGAATTCCGGATCAAGGATCCGCAATCCAGAATCAGGAATCCGGAATCAAATAATCCCTCTAGGATTTCTGCCGACAATGAATGGGCCGGCCGTAAAAAAGAGTGGCGGATCGTTCAAAGACCTCGGCTGTTTCCGATGAATAAAAATCGCGCCGTCCCTGCGTGGTGCAACGTTCCGCTATCTCCGTGTGCCGGAGCAGATAATCCGCAAGACTCTGCGCCACGATCGCTCCCTGGGAGATGACCGCAATTCCGGCTGAAAGATAGCGGCTGATTTTCTTTTCGAGCAACGGATAGTGCGTGCATCCGAGCACCACCGTGTCTATGAGAGGATCCGCCGTGAGGAGCCGGTCCATATGCTGCCGGACGAAATAGTCGGCGCCATCGCCGTCGAATTCGTTATTCTCGACGAGCGGCACCCACATGGGACACGCTTCCTGCACTACCGTGATGTCGGGAAAATATTTATTGGTCTCGATCACGTAGGATTGGGATGCCACGGTCCCTGCCGTGGCCAGGATGCCGATGTGCCGGGAGCGTGTCATTTTCCCGACCATCTCGGTCACAGGCCGGATGACTCCCAGCACGCGCCGTTCGGGTGCTATGCGAGCGAGGTCTTTTTGCTGGATCGTGCGCAGCGCTTTTGCGGATGCGGTGTTGCAGGCAAGAATGACCAGCGGGCATCCCTGGTTAAACAGCCATTGCACGGCTTCGAGCGTATAGGCATAAACGGTCTCAAACGACCGGCTTCCATAGGGAGCGCGCGCGTTGTCGCCGAAATAAAGATAGTCATATCGGGGGAGCGCCTGCTCGATCTCCTTCAGGACGGTCAGCCCGCCGAATCCTGAATCGAATATGCCTATCGGTCGATACTCCATGCTGCATCCAATCTGCTATCAACAACTGCAAAACTCTCGGTATCGCAATCGGAATCGGTATCGCAGTCGCGATCGCGATCGGTTTTCGGCTGTCGATGCCCGATACCAATGCCGATCCCGATAGCGACCATTCCCGATTCCTGCTTCGCCCCGATGTGCCGGCATCAGTCTTTTTTCCAGGTTCAAAGCCTCGATGAACTCCTTGATGATGCGGGCCGTGAGCCCCCAGATCTGATGCGTGCCGTACGAATAGAAATACACATTGGGTTCCAGATCCGAATAAATATTCTTTTCGATCCTCAGTCTGCTTGGATCCGTGAATACCCGGAAAGGAACCTGCAGGATTTCGGCAACTTCGCGGATCTGGGGCAGGGTCGTAAACGGGCCGTTGATGAATCCGGCGAAGGGCGTAACACGGAATCTTGTGATGGACAGGTAATCATGAAACCGCCCCAAAATCTCGATCCTGTTTTCTTCGATACCCACTTCTTCAAATGTTTCCCGGAGAGCCGTCTTCACGAGGTCTTCATTGTCCTCGCGCATCCCGCCCGGAAATGAGATCTGTCCCTTGTGGGTCTGTACCTCTTCCGTGCGCCGGGTGAGAAGGAAATGATATTCGTTCTCCCATTGAAACACCGGCATGAGCACGGCCGCCTGCCGCGCAAATCCATCGGTCAGAATCCGGGGCTTCAGTTCCGCCAGGCAGTTGCGAATTCGGTCCTTCATCTCCTGCTCACTTCTTCAAAAACGGCAGCGATCATTTCCCCCGTGCGCCGCGTTGTGCCCCGATTCCTCTCGAGAATGGAGAATGCCGCTCTGCCCAGGTCCTCGCGCTCCTTTGCATTCTGCAGCAGTTGCAGAAAAACATCCAACAATTGTTGAAGCTGCAGCTTCGGATCCTCCTGGCCGGCGCTGATCCGGCGCACGCCGCCATGTACAAAAAACTCATCCACGATCTGGCGAAAATTTTCAACCGAAGGTCCGACCACAATTGCCTTCGCGTAAAGGGCCGGTTCCATGATGCTGTGGCCGCCGTGCCGCACCAGAGTGCCGCCGACGAATGCGACGGCGGCAAATCGATAGACGGCGGCGAGTTCTCCTATCGTATCCAGGATGAGGACTTCGGCCGCGTCGTCCCCGCCGGATCCGCCGGTTCGGCGCCGTGCCTTGAAACCGCTTTGCTCCGTCAATCGAATCACTTCGTCGAATCGCTCGGGGTGACGGGGCGCCAGGAGCAGTCTCGTTTGTTCCAGCCCCGATGTCCGGCGGATGCGCCGGAGCGCTTCGAGCAGCATCTCTTCCTCACCCGTGTGCGTGCTTCCGGCGACAATCAATGGGCCATCCAGTTTGCTGAAGCCAAAAGCTTCCTCGAGGCTGCGGAGGAGTGCCTCTTCGGATTTCGAGTCCGGTGCCTCACGGTCGATCTTGATGTTCCCTGTCACGAAGACCTTGTCGGACGGAGCTCCCATCTGCGCGATACGCGCTGCATCTTCGTCGGACTGCATCAGCAGCGCCCGGTAATTTTGAAACACCCTGCGCAGGAGCAGCCGCGCACGGCGGTAGTAGGGGAAAGAAGCAGCCGAGATGCGGCCATTGACGAGCATCACCGGGATTGCGCGGCGATGCGCCTGGTGCAGCGTGTTCGGCCAAATCTCCGTGTCGATAATGACGATCATCGCCGGCTGGATCCAATCAAGCACGCGCCTGGCGACCGATGCGAAGTCAATCGGGAAATAGAAGGTATTTCCTTCGCCATATAGGGCGAAATCGCTGCACGGCGATTTGTTGTCCGGTCCGTGTAATTGTTGAAAAGACGAAGCGCGCATCGGGAAAACGCTGGTGAAGAAGCTGGACGAGCGGCTGCAGGCTGAGTGTTTCCCCTACGGAGCAGGAATGAAACCAGATTGTCGCACGACCATCGAATCGCAAACTGTCCGGCAGACGTCCCAGGCGTTGGGACATGCCCGGAAGATAGGTCCCTCGCCTCCAGGCCTTGTAAAGAAAGGCCGGGATCAACAGGATGCCCCAGAAAACCAGCAGTATGCTGTACAGCAGATACATTCAAATCCTCAATCAAAAACCTGGTTTCAGGTTCCAGGTTTCAAGTTCCAAGTTAGGGGCCAATACCTGCGACCTGAAACTTGTAACCTGTAACCTTCAACCTGTAACCTGGAAGCGTCAGCCTCCCGCTGTTAATAGCGCAGCCGCCTGTTCCAGGTCCGCCGCGGTGTCGACTCCTACCGTATCGAACGGCGTTTCGGCAACGTGGATAGCGACGCCATTTTCCAGGTAGCGCAGCTGCTCGAGCTTTTCGGCCAGTTCCAGCGGGGATTGCGGCAGGCTGTGAAAAAGAGCCAGTGCCGCCCGAGTGTATCCGTACAGACCGATATGCTTGAAATAGTGGATCGCGCCTCCGGCATCACGGTCGCAGGGGATAGGCATGCGCGAAAAATAGAGCGCGCGGCAGCGGGTGTCTGTTACTACTTTCACGATATTGAGATTGTGCGCGGCCGCCACATCGATAGCCACCTTCAAGGTTGCCACTTCGCTTTCCCCGGCAAGCAGAGGCCGGAGCAGCAGCTCGATGTGATCCGCCCGCACCGTGGGCTCATCTCCTTGAATGTTCACATAAATATCGGCATCGGTTCTCTCCATGACCTCATACAGCCGGTCGCTTCCCGACGGATGCCGGCAGGTTTGCATGACCGGAATGTCATGACTTGTGCAGTACTCCTGAACTTTTTCGCTGTCGGTGGCTACAAATAGCTCGCTCAGAAACGGCGATTGGTGCGCCCTCTCATAGACCCAATGGATCATTGGCTTTGAACCGATCTTGAGCAAGACCTTGCCGGGCAGCCTTTGCGAATCCAGGCGGGCCGGAATAACACCCAGGATTTTAGGACGGTCGCGCATCTTTAGGCATACTCCAAAAAAATCCATTATCCCACACGTTCCGGATTTTGGGCCAACTCAAATGGGGGATGGTATAGTTAAGCTACAGTGAGGTTTTGAGCGAGTTTAGTGAACAAAGGCAACAAGGAGTCAGAATTCAGGAGACAGAATAAACAGGTAAGGGCATTTGACTTGAAAAAGGCGAGTAGCTTAAGCATTCTGGATTCTGACACCTGTCTTCTTTGAGGTAAAGTATGAGTATGACGATAGCGCAGAAAATTCTGGCGCGTGCTTCCGGCAAGGCACATGTTCATGTCGGCGATATTGTGGAGCCGGCCGTGGATTTGGCGATGTCGCATGAAAATACCGCCCTGGTTGTGAATCAGTTCATTGAGGTTTTCAAAGAGACGGGGCTGCCGGCCAAAATATGGGATCCTGCAAAAGTCGCCGTGATCTTCGATCATCGAGTTCCCGCCGAGAGCAGTAAGACGGCAACCAATCAAAAGAAGGTCCGGGAGTTTGTCGCACAGCAGGGAATTATGAAATTCCATGACGTGCGGGGCGATCAGGGAGGCATCTGCCATCAGATACTGCCTGAAAATGGCTACGTGCGTCCCGGCGACGTAGTCGTCGGAGCAGACAGCCACACAACGACGCACGGCGCTTTGGGCGCTTTCTCCTTCGGCATTGGTGCCACGGAGATGGCCAGCGTCTGGGCCCTGGGTGCGGTCCTGAACGTGGAGGTCCCCGAAACCATCAAGGTGTTTGTCCGGGGAGAGTTCGCAAAATTTGTATCCGCCAAAGACCTCATCCTGCACGTTATCGGGAGACTGTCGTCGCAGGGCGCTAATTTCAAGGTGATCGAGTTTCACGGAGAAACCATCAGGCGAATGTCGACCTCGGGACGGCTGGTCCTCTGCAACATGTCGGTGGAGGCAGGGGCAACGTGCGGCATTGTGCCTCCGGACGAAGAGACCGTTTCCTATTTGCGGAATGAGGCCAAAGTAGCGGACGGGATCCCGCTGATTACTCCCGATCCGGACGCCGTTTATGCTCAGACCCTGGACGTCGATGTTTCGAAACTCTCCCCGCAGCTTGCCTGTCCGCATGCTGTGGACAATGTAGTCGCCGTGCGCGAAAGGGAAGGGACGAAAATAGACCAGGTCGTCATCGGTTCGTGCACCAATGGACGCTATGACGACATCGTTGCCGCCGCTTCGATTCTGAAAGGCAAAAAAATCGCACCCCATGTGCGCGTGCTGGTTTTTCCTGCATCATGGAGAATCTACCGGCGTTTGCTGCGAGATGGGGTTCTCGAAGACCTGGCGCAGTCCGGCGCCATCCTCATGAATCCGGGCTGCGGCTGCTGTCTCGGTGTGCATCAGGGTGCCCTCGGCGACGGGGAAGTTGCGCTATCGACCACCAACCGGAACTTCCCTGGAAGGATGGGAAATCCGAATTCGCAAATCTATTTGTGCTCGCCCGAGGTCGCGGCCGCTAGCGCCGCCGCAGGTGTGATTACCGATCCGGGAGGGGAATGATGGCTGCAATTGAGCAGAAAGACGGACCGATTACTTTCGGCAAGGTTGTTTTAAAACTGGGCGATGATATATCCACGGACGCAATTTATCCCGGGAGATATATGGCCACCGTACTGCCGAGCGAAACTCCCCTGTACGCGTTTGCGGATCTGCCGGAATTTAACATGCGGCTCCGAAATAAGGAAGTTGCGCCGGGCAGCATCGTGATCGCAGGATCGAATTTCGGCTGCGGATCGTCCCGCGAACAGGCCGCATCCGCTTTGAAGGGCTGCGAACTTGTGATTATCGCCCGCGGTTTCGGGCGGATATTTTTGCAAAACGCGGTCAACCTGGGCTTGAAAATTCTGGTGTGCCCTGCGCTCGAGGCGAATGAAGGGGATGAGCTGAAGGTTGCCGGCGATCATGTGTTTAATAGTGCCACGAATATGCGCTATGACCTGCAACCTCTGCCTGCTGCGAGGCGGGCGATTATTGAAGCAGGCGGACTGATCCCCTATACGCGCGCGCGGCTGGTGAAAATGCAAACCATCAAATCCAAGGCATGAAAACTCCGGGAATGAGCTATAACTCTCGGCGCCATTTCCTGCGGCTGGTTTGTTCCGCGACAGTCATGGTCGTTTGCCATGCCACGAGCGGTGCGACGCAGGAGACCGGGGATCCGCGGCCTTTTCAGGTGGAGAGCGCGCTGGTTACGGTGCCTGTAGTCGTACGCGACGCTCAGGGGCGATTTGTGAACGGATTGCCGCCCGGTTCTTTCAAGCTTTTCGAGGATGGCCGGCAGGTGCCGGTTTCGCTTTTTCTTACTTCGGAAGATCCCATCAAAATCGTACTCCTGATCGATACCAGCCGAAGCGCGACGACAGTTTTAAAGAAAATCAAAAAAGCCGCGGTTCAATTTCTCAAACAGATGCGTTCTCAGGACCTTGCGATGGTAGCGAGTTTTGATTCGGAAATTCGGGTGCTGTGCCCGCTCAGTTCGGATGCCCGTGAGTTAAAGGAGGCTATCCAGGGAGCAAAATCAGGCGGTGCCTATACAAGGATGCGCGATGCCATCCACGAAATTGTGCAAGGAAAGTCCCGATCCATCACCGGCCGCAAGGCGATTATCCTTCTGACCGATGGGCGCGACCAGGGTAGCCGGATAGTCCGCAAAGGACCTGCTCGACACTGTGGCATCGTCCAATATGCCGATCTATTCCATCTTCTATAATGTCGATCCGCGGGAATTGATGAAGGAATTGTTTGGCATGCCCACTCGCTTTGGAGGCGCCGGGGATTCATGGAAGAAGCAGGATAAGGAGGCCGCGCAATATTTGGATAAGATTTCGGATTTATCCGCCGGTCATCTGTATGACAGCGACATCAAGGACCTCGATCGCGTGTTCTGGCAGATTTCCGAAGAACTTCGCTCCCAGTATCTTCTCGGTTTCTATCCTGAAAAATCGAAACTCGACGGCGCCGCGCACACGCTGGTGGTCAGCGTTTCAGTCCCCGATGCGGTTGTGCGCAGCCGGCGAAGCTATCGCGCAGCGCCATGAATTATTTCGCGAATTGAAGGTTTGCCGCGCGGTATTATGAGATTAGGTGTTTGGATACGGTTGTATTGCGGGTAACGTGTTGTTTGAGGTTAACGATGAGACATAATTTATTTCAATCGCTGCAGACATTTCCCGTTGGGGGCGGACGGACGGGTGAATTGTATTCGCTGCCCCAACTTGAGAAAAAAGGTGTAGGGCTGGTTTCTCGGCTGCCCTTCAGCATCCGCATCCTGCTTGAATCCGTCCTGCGCAATTGCGACGGGAAGCGCATCCGCGAAGAGGATGTCGCCAGACTGGCGAACTGGAGCCCGAAATCAGTGCGGACGGATGAGGTCCCTTTCGTAGTAGCGCGTATCCTGTTGCAGGACTTTACGGGCGTTCCCCTGCTGGTCGACCTTGCCGCGATGCGCTCCGCCGTTCAACGATCTGGGCGGCAAAGCCGGCATCATCGAGCCGCTGGTTCCAGTGGACTTGATCATCGATCATTCCGTGCAGGTGGATTATTTCGGCAGCCCTGAATCCTTGCAGCAGAACCTGGACATGGAAATCCAGCGCAATTACGCCCGGTACCGATTCCTGAAATGGGGCATGCAGGGCTTCCGCGGATTCAACGTGATCCCGCCCGGCGTAGGCATCTGTCACCAGGTGAACCTCGAGTATCTTGCCAAAGTTGTTCAGCAGAACGACGGCCTCTACTACCCGGACACTCTCGTCGGCACGGACTCGCATACAACGATGATCAACGGCCTTGGCATCCTTGGCTGGGGTGTCGGCGGTATTGAGGCCGAGGCGGGCATGCTCGGCCAGCCGGTTTACTTTTTGACTCCGGACGTCATTGGCGTTCAGATTGTCGGAAAACTGAAAGAAGGAGTTACCGCAACGGACCTGGTGCTGCACGTTACGGAGTTGCTGCGCAAAACAAAAGTTGTCGGAAAATTTGTTGAGTTTTTTGGGCCTGGCGTCGCCGGGATGCCGGTAACGGACAGGGCGACTATCAGCAATATGGCGCCCGGAGTATGGCGCCACTCTTGCTTTGTTCCCCGTAGACGAAGAGACCTGTTCCTACCTTAGAGACACAGGAAGAGAGAAAGATCAGGTGGATTCGATTCGGAACTACTACAAAGCACAACAGATGTTCGGCGCGCCTGAAGATGGCCGCGTCGTTTACAGTTCCGTCCTCACTCTCAACCTGGAAGAAATCGAGCCCAGCGTAGCGGGTCCCAAGCGTCCGCAGGACCGCATCCCGCTCAGCCGACTCAAGCAGGATATCCGGCAGATCTTTGCTGAAATCGCCGAACGAAGGCGGCTATGGCAAGACAGCGTCCGATATGGAAAAGCGCTTTCCACTCGATATGGCGAGCAGCCAGGAGCCTGGGATCAGAAGCTGTCCGGCGGTGGAGCGCAGGCTTCCGAAACAATCCCAATCGGTCACGGCGACATCAGCGGCAAAAACACAAGCATCTGGACTGAAACTGAAATGATCAACAACCGGCCCTCCCCCGATGTTGTGGGTGCTCCTCGGGAAGCCTGCGTGCTGACGCTGTCAGCCTGAGCCACGGTTCTGTCGTGATCGCGGCCATTACCTCCTGTACCAACACCTCCAACCCGAACGTCATGATCGCCGCCGGCTTGATTGCGAAAAAAGCGGTGGAAGCGGGAATTGCTCCGCCCCGGTATGTGAAAACGTCTCTGGCGCCCGGTTCGCGCGTTGTGACCGAATACCTGGAGAAGGCTGGCCTGCAGCACATACCTGGATAAAATCGGGTTCAACGTCGTTGGGTACGGCTGCACGACCTGCATCGGAAATTCGGGGCCGTTGAATTCCGGCCATCGAAGATCTGATTGCCAAAAACGATCTGGTGCTGGCCAGTGTCCTGAGCGGCAACCGCAATTTTGAGGCAAGAGTTCACCAGTCGGTCAAAGCGAATTTCCTGATGAGCCCTCCGCTGGTTGTAGCCTTTGCGCTGGCCGGGCGTATCGATATCGACCTGACGCACGAACCGTTGGGAAGGAATGCGCAAGGGCAGGGATATCTATCTGCGCGATATCTGGCCCCGTCTGGAGGAAATCCGCGAGTGCATGCGCCTTTCCCTTGATCCCGGAAGCCTACCGGCGCATGTACTCCGGCTTCGCGCAACAGAATCCGCTGTGGGATGAAATCCCGTCCGCCATTGGCGCGATTTATGAGTGGGATAAAAACTCCACGTACATACAGGAGCCCCCCTATTTTGAAAAATTTGAAATGACACCGGGGCGCATCGCCGAGATTCGCGGCGCACGTCCACTGGCGATCCTGGGAAATTCGGTCACCACGGATCACATCAGCCCTGCGGGTTCGATCAAGCCCCAGTCGCCGGCCGGGATCTATCTGCAGGAGATGGGTGTCACGGTGCAGGATTTCAACAGCTACGGCTCGCGGCGCGGAAACCACGAGGTGATGGTGCGCGGGACTTTCGCGAACGTGCGCATTCGAAATTTGATGGTGCCGGCGTGGAAGGCGGCGTGACGAAACACCATCCCGGCGGCGAACAGATGAGCATTTACGATGCCGCGTGCAAATATATGGAGTCGGGCACGCCGCTTGTCATTTTTGCGGGACAGGAATACGGCACCGGCAGTTCGCGGGATTGGGCCGCGAAGGGGACCCGTTTGCTCGGAGTCCGGGCTGTGATTGCACAGAGTTTTGAGCGCATTCATCGGAGCAACCTCGTGGGTATGGGCGTGCTCCCCTGTCAGTTCAGAGAAGGAACGAACGCTGCGACGCTGAACCTCGACGGCGGGGAGACTTACGATCTGCTGGGTGTCGGCGAAGAGTTAAGGCCGCGGCAGGAGGTTTCGCTGGTCATCCATCGGAACGATGGCACGGCCGAAACGGTTCCCCTGACCGTGCGCATCGATACTCCCATTGAAGTGGATTACTACAAGCATGGGGGGATCCTGCCGTACGTCCTGCGCCAACTCCTCCGCTGACTGGACGCAGCACGCATTCCCAAAATCTCCGAATGATAATCGGGGTCGGAATCGGTATCGGTCTTCGGCTTTTCTTCTCGATGATCTATTTCAACTGCGATACCGATTCCGATAGCGATGCCGAACTACATGGCTAACGAGAATTGATTACTCCAAGAGGCGACGAGTAAAACCTGGATCTTATATGGATTGATGGATATTTCCTTGCCTGAGCGAGAGATTTAACCCGCAAGACAATCTTCTGAATCCTGTCCTGCGGGCCGGGAATGACCCGGATTGATGGGCCGGTGCCCAGAGTCCAATGACCGGAAGCCGTCTTGTGCAATGGGTGCCTGTTTACCGTCCCTGTTTATGCCATGCCCATGATTGATAAGATCCATCGCTCCATAGTGATCTATTCTTTGTTATTTAATGCCTGGTAGGTAGGTCGCTTGACACTTGCGATTTTTTCCGGACGGACGGATGCCTCTTGAGTAATGCTGGCGTCGATGAAGATAAACGGCTTGCCGACGCGTTTGATATTCAACGGGCAATGTTTTGTACCCTTGGGAACAAAAATATAGCAGGGATAGTTGATCTTCAGAATCTCTTCACCCAAAGTAAACTCGATATCAGCGTCGAACTCAGAAAAACTTTCCGCTCCGAGAAGGTAAATCCATTGGTCAAAGGGGTGTATATGCGTAGGGCTACCCAGTACGTCAGGTTCCGTGATATGAGCGAATCCCATCGCCAGGGCAGATTCCGGGATTTCCATTGGGCCTAAGCCGGTGACCATCGGCTTTTTAATGGTGTCGTGAATTGATTTCCAGGGTTTCAATTCATATACAGTCGGTTCCCGCCTAACGTTCTCAATTTTGGGCATGTCAGCCATAGATATCTCCTAGGATGGTTTTATGTTGATTCTCTGAATTTCCGGTGGATAGGCTAAACAATCTGCCTCACGCTTTGAAAATCGGCACAGCCAATTTCTGATACGATGGTGCTTACGCAATCGTCGAACCGCCTTGCGGCTGTTTGGACTGATCCCCAGAACCTTGAAGATTCTACTGTATCTATTGGGGGTATGGACACAGATATTTGCCAAGGCCTAAACAGAATTAGGACGCCCATATGGCTATGCTTGCTTTTGGGTCAATATATAATGAAGGCAAAGCATTTGAGAGGTAGCGTAGACTATGCGCGACCGGCTGGTGGATTGCATGACTAACTTGATTTTCTTCACTATTGAATCTTAAAAGGGAGACAATGATGACATCTGGTTTGGGCAATGGCGGTATTGTTCCAGGTTTGGCGCTTGATCAGTATCGTCGACAGATTAAACTGGATGAGCCCTATCAAAACGAATATGGAAGCCCGCTGTCAGCGGAGGAAAAGGCCACTATTGTTACCCGCTTGCTGGAACGGCTGATTCGCCGCGAGCATCTGGCTGATATGGTAAAGTTTCCGGCAACCTATGAAAGCCAGCGACGGTTGTTGCACGGGTTGCTCAATATGCGGCCACCTCAGCCAGTTGAGGGCACTTTTCTTAATGATATTAATCGGTTATTGCAGGATGAAACAAACCGCAGCGAGATTGTAGATGGACGCGACCTGCCAGTTGTCTCTGATAGCATGCCGCCGCGCAGCCTGAAAAATTTGGATCGGCTTGTTTTATGGAAAGGGGATATTTCACGATTGCGGGTTGACGCAATCGTCAACGCCGCTAACGATCAACTACTGGGCTGCTTCCAACCGCTGCACAACTGCATCGATAATGTTATTCACACTGCTGCCGGCCCACTGCTCCGCCAGGATTGCCAGTCGATTATGGATATCCAACAACACCGGGAACAAACCGGTGATGCTAAAATTACGCGTGCCTACAATCTGCCATCGAAATTTGTTCTGCATACTGTCGGGCCTATCATCGGCAATGAGGGTGTACGTGATTTCCAGCGACACCAATTAGCTTCGTGTTATCGCAGTTGTCTTGCCCTGGCCGATCGGCTACCCAATATTAAGACCATGGCATTTCCTTGTATTTCCACGGGTGTTTTCAATTTTCCCAGGGAGATGGCCGTGGAGATTGCCATTCTGACCGTGACTGAATGGCTCAGCAACAATCGCCATCACCTTGAGCGCGTGATCTTTAATGTTTATCTTCAGGAGGATTTAGATGGATATCTCCAGGCATTTCGGCGCTGAAACGATTGATGCACTCGCCCGGGCGATTCGCAGAAGTGAGCGCGTGCTAATTGGCGCTGGCGCCGGACTGTCGGCTGCCGCCGGAATCGATTATACCGACACGGTCACTTTTGCCAAAATTTTCCCCAAATGGGCAGAGAAAGGGTATCGAATGCAGTATGAATTCGTCGGGGTTCACGATTGGGAGGAACCGGCGAAATGGGCTTACTGGGCAACGCACCTAAATCATGTATTTTATCAATTTCCGCCAAGCCCGCTCTATCACAAACTCCATGCCATTATTCGGGATAAGGATTTTTATGTCATTACCTCCAATGCCGATGGTTTGTTTATTAAGAGCGGTTTCGAAACTGATCGCGTATTCCAGGCCCAGGGCAATTACGAGCGTTTGAAATGCACGATGTCATGCACCCCGGAGACCTGGGATACGAAACCCTTTATCGATCGGATTCTCGCTCATATCGACTATGAAACTTTACAGGTTGCCGATCCCGCGGCCTTGCCCACCTGTCCTAATTGCGGGGCGCCGTTATTTGTCGCCTTTCGGGGCCGGGAAGAATACGCACACCAGGCTGCAAATTATCGGCGATGGCTGGATGGGGTACAGGATAAAAGCCTGGTGGTGATCGAAATTGGCGTGGGATTCAATACGCCGGGAGTCATCCGCTGGCCCTTTGAGCGCTTGGTGACTATCCACAAGGATGTTTCATTCTTTCGAATCAACAGCGATTATCGAAATCTTGCCAACACCGCCCGGCCCGAAATTCCGCTCGGGCTCAGATCCAAATCAGTATCCATCAATGCCGATGCCGGAGAGATTATCGAATCCCTGCATGGTCGACTGAAGGGAGATGGAATTCGCCCGACAGAATTCCCTGTTTTGCCTTGACAAACTCCCTGTCGGGATAGCGTTATATCTAGCGTAACAAAACTCTAACTTATCAAAATGAAGTGTTTCCTGATTTTGGTATTCATATGTTCCACTTTTGTCAGCAACCCGCAGAGGAGACTGTGAGGTAATCCCATTTTATGGCTAGATTGAATTGGGGCTTGGTTATCGTCGTTGCGATCATTTTGGCGTCCTGTATTAGCTGCAAGGGCCTTGTTGGATCAGCCGATTCGGAAGGAAAAAAAATCACGGTGCTTGACCCTCGAGGGCAACCGTCGGGAGTATTTGGACGGAGGGGCACGCCTGACTCGCACATGATGGCAATTTTTAACCCCGATACGCACCCCACTATTTCTCGTGATGAACTGGTCCCCCTAAGAATGGCTCCCAGGCTGGATAGCCTGGATAATAAGACGATCTACCTGGTGGATGTAGGTTTCGCGGGCGGCAAAGAGTTCCTTGAAGAACTGCAGGCGTGGTTCGCCAAAAACATGCCATCTGTCAAAACGGTGTTGCGTGCCAAGAGCGGCACTCCGTTTTCGGACAGTCCTGAGCTCTGGGCGGAGATCAAGAATAAAGCGAATGCCGTAGTCTTCGGCGTTGGTGGTTGAGATGGCTGTTCGGCGAGTCTCGCCGAATTTGCCCGAACCATGGAAGGTGAGTATGGTGTACCCACAGCCCCCATTGTTACCGCGCGATTTGCGGAATATGTCATTCGGGATGGTCGCTCGCATGGAATGAACCTGCGCTGGTCGTTTCCTCCATATCCCGTCGGGTGGGTTTCCAGGGAAACCTTACGTCAATATATTCAAGGGAACGATCCTGTAACCGGTGTGAAGCTGACAACGGAAGTAGTCGATGCGCTGACCAAACCATTAACCAAGGCTGAGATGAATCCAGAAATGCCCACGAAGCCCAAAAGGCCGCGCACACTGGAGCCGGATACAGAAGTAAATCTCCATCAGCAGTTCCTGAGGAACGGTTGGACCGACGGTCTGCCCATTGTGTTGCCGACGGATGAGAGGGTCGCCGAGATGCTTACGGGAACTGATCGCGATCCCCAGGAGGTGGTTGGCAAGATGTCCGTCACCACCCATGAGGAAATGAAGGAATACACGGTGGAAAGGGTGGCTGTAAATGCTGTTATGGCTGGCGCGAGGCCCGAACACCTGCCTGTCATTCTGGCAATCGCTTCGACGCAGATCCCCGCCATGCCCAGCTCTACCGGATCCTATGGGAGCATGGTGGTGGTGAACGGTCCGGTCGCCAAAACAATCGGAATGAACAGCGGCGTTGCCGCGCTCGGACCGTTCAATTATGCCAATTCCGTCATCGGCAGAGCCTGGACTCTATTGAGCATTAACTTTGGCGACGCACGAGCGGGGGACACGTTCATGGCGACTATTGGCAACGGTTTGAGCTTTACCAACCAATGCTGCGCCGAAAACGAGGGGAAAAGCCCCTGGAAACCGTTTCATGTACGCAAGGGATTCAAAGCCTCCGAGAGTACGGTCAGCATCTTTCGCGGCTGGAACGTCATGACACTGGGGATGGGTACTGCGGAAGGATTGCGCCAGAGGATCAAAACCTTCGATTCAATGGGCACCTATACTTTCGTGATGGACCCTCTGGCAGCGAAATCATTGAAAGCTGAAGGATGGAGTGATCCGGACGCCCTGAGCAAATCGCTGGCTGAAAAGTCAGGATCCCCTTTTCTCAAGCCCGAAGGAATTAATTTCGTTGTCGTGGGAGGTGAGACCAATCCCATTTTTCAAACGACCGATTATGTCTATTACAAGACTGCGTCAGTGGACAAGTGGGTACCCAAGAGCGGAGTCAAACTTGATACGAAGCCCCTTCGCATGCCGGCCTATCGCGAATGCGAAGATGAGTTATGTATTCTTGGGCAGAATAAAGGATAGTGATCATCAACGATTTCAATCTCGAATCCCGAATCTCGAATCTCGAATCATCCTGTCGTCTCCGCGGACCTCAAAAGTAACCGAATCAAGTTCGTTTCGCCTGGCGTCCATCAGTCGAAGGACATGTTTGCCTTTGCGGGGCGACCACGGCGTCGGCGCGGCAGATAATCCCATGCTCTGGCCGTCGAGAACCCATTGCAGGTTGCTTCCATCGGAGCTTGCTTCAAAGAACATTTTCTGATCTTCCGGGGGTATGTCAGGATCCAGTGCGATGATGGATCCGGAAGTAGGATAGATGATCCTAGGAAAAATGCCATCGTCTGCTTTCTGCACTAGGGATGTTTCGGTTCCCTGTATGAACCACTCCTGTTTCGTTTCGGCGGTGGATGCAAACTCAACGGAACGGCGCACTACTCCGGCAGGAGGCGTGGGTGAGCGGCTGCTTTGTCTCCGGTGCAGCCAGTTCATGATATCGATCCAGACTGGAGCCGCGCCGGTGACTCCGCTGACGTTAATCATCGGTTCCCCCGAAAAGTTGCCTGCCCAGATGCCGACGGTGTATCGGTCCGAGAAGCCGACGCACCAGTTGTCGCGCATGTCTTTGCTCGTGCCCGTCTTTACTGCCGTCCAGTAGCGGGTGGACAAGGGACTTTCGAGCGAAAAGGTCCGGCTGCGGCTTTCGCGGTCGGAAAGTATGTCGGCGATAAGAAAGGTGGCTTCCGGGGAGACGACGCGCCGCGGAATTGCCCGCGTCTCCCCGGCGGTGAGTCGCAGAGGGCTCCAGACGCCCCCGTTTGCCAGGGCGCGATATGCGGCCACAAGGTCCCAGAGAGTGATGTCTGCCGAGCCGAGCGCGATCGATAACCCGTAATAGTCCGGTTCGCGGATGTTTCGGAAATCCAGTCGCTGCATGGTTTCGACAAAGGAATTGATGCCGATGATATTCAGGGCCTTCACTGCCGGGACATTCAGGGAAGAAGCAAGGGCGACTCTGACCGTCACCATGCCGTGAAAGCGATTGTCGTAATTTTTCGGCCGGTAAACGCCGCCGGTAACAGGGATATCGAGCGGGCTGTCATCCATCAATGAAGCCGGAGTCAATAGGCGCTGGTCAAAGGCCAAAGCATAAATCAACGGCTTCAGTGTGGAACCCGCCTGTCTCATGGCGCGGACCCCGTCCACGAAACGCGCACTGGATTGTTCTCCGATATTTCCGGCATAGGCGAGAATTTCACCGGATGCGTTGTCCACAACCAGGGCTGCGCCGTCGCGCATGTTTTTGGATCGGGCCGAAAGTATGTGATGGCGCAGCGTGTCCAGCGTGAAAGCCTGCAGGTTGCCGTCCAGAGTGCAAACGACGCTCCTCGCCCGGTTTTTCATGTCACCGGTGGTGTTTCCCAGCAGACGAAGGGCCACGTGCGGTGCCAGCGATGCCGCGGGCTGCACGGAATAGGGCCTGGAAAGGCTATCTCTTGCGACTGCGTCGATCTGTGTGCAGTTTCCCGGAAGACTCAAGGACCGTGCAAGCGCGCATGCTCGTGCGCGGACTGCATCGAATCCTGCATTGGGTGAACGCACCAGCGCGGCAAGGATCACCGATTCAAAATCATTCAGACCCTGGGGTTCTTTGGCAAATAATCCTTGGGCGGCTGCGGCGATGCCCTGCAGTTCGCCGCGAAAAGTGACGAGGTTTAAATAGGCCTCGAGAATTTCTCCCTTTGACCAGGATTTTTCCAGTGCGCGCGCCGCCCGGATTTGCCTGTATTTTTGAAACAGCGAACGCTGCGCACCTCCTGCGCGTAGGGTATTGTCCAACAGCGCGGCCAGTTGCATGGAGATCGTGCTGGCGCCTCGGGTCCTCGAATGCACAATCCTATCGAAGACGGCGCCGCCGAAGGAGATCCAATCCGCGCCGCCGTGTTTATAGAACCGGTGGTCCTCTCCGGCAACGATAGCGGACTGCATGGCCGGAGAAACATCGCGCAGCGATATCCAGTCCAGGCGCCGTCCGCTCCTGTCGATCCTCATTTCATGCAGGACCGCGCCATTGCGGTCGAGCAGCACCGCTTCGGACTTCACATGGGCGAAGCGTACCTGCCGGTACGAAGGCAATCCCGGCAACGGCCTAAGCAAGAAGACGTATACAATGCCCCACAACAGCAAGAAGCTTACAATCGCAAAACTCACGAAATACGTGAAAACTCTTTTCCGCGTAATCCGTGGCTGCCCGCTTTTCTGCACAGAATCACCTGATATTCACGGCTTCATTCGGCAGTTCGCCGAACATTTCAGGAGAATACATCGCCTCGACTCGCGTCGGAGGCAGATTCATTGTCCCTTCGTTATTGAGGCGGACGGTGTATTCGATAGCCCATGTGCCCTTGGGGAAATAATCGTAATACGCGCGGTACGCTTCGAAGGAACGCTCTTCGAACACCGGTTCGACCCAGCCGGTTTTGTCCTCGCCGCGCGTCGCGAGCGATGAATCCCGTCCCAGGCCGCTGCCGAGAATAGTCGATCCGGCCGGGATCGGGTCACTCACGACCATCCAGGTCATGTCGGACTGCGCTTCGATTTCGAGTTTCACGCGCACGATATCGCCCCTGCTCCATGCCCCGCGCTCTTTTTGTTCGACAGGCGTCATAGTTTTTTTGATTTTGTATCCGCTCGTAAGAGGCTCTTTGAGCGGTATCGCGGCAAGGCTGCTGATCGTCGCCCAGGGTTGGCCTGTCCCCGCCATGCGGACCGTTAAAGCCGATTTCTGCGCGGGCCATGGAAATGACAAGGTCTTACCTTTTGGCGCGGCAGACCATTCCATTGTCTGCGATGCATTTGCCAGGGCAGCCGTGCTGCTTCCGGTGATTGGGGTTTTTTCATACAGCTGTGAAAATTTCTCCATGGCCAGTACTCCCCAGGCATTGGCGACGGTGGTGTCCCACCGTCCTCTTCTCTGCCGGGCCAGCGCGCCGCGGACTACCCTGGAAATATCCGCTTTCCAATTCGGAACTTCCAGGACGCTCAGGGCCAGCCGGACTGAATTTTCGTCCGGGGAAATCATCAGCCACCAGAGGCAGTCGCCCCGTTCGGTGGAAAAATTCATCGTGGTTCCCTGGTAGCTCAGCCGCGTTCTCAGAATCTGTTCGACTTCCGACAGCCGTGTATTCCTGTCGCGGATCGCCGTCATACGCTGAAGAATGACATGACCAGTCAATCACCGCCGAAGTCGGCCAGAGGTTCGGCTCGATAGCAATCGACGAAAGCATCGCCGGATTTGCCTGCCCTGAAGCGGACAGCGCCTCGATGGCCGACAGTTTGCGAATGGCCAGATCTACGGTGGGAAGGGATGAGTGGCGGATAATCCTGCCCCTCGACGAATCCCCGCAATCCCTCAATCATTCGCCCCTTCGTGTCCTCGGGAATCGGATATCCGGCGGCATGTGCGATGGACAGAACGTAGGACGTCAGGACATCGCTGCCGTTGCGCATCGAAGGGAAATATTTCAGCAAGCCCTCGGAATCCAGGTAGGCGGGCATCTCGGCGGCGATCCTGTTCCAGAGCGCGGAGTCCCGCAGCGCAACCGCTTTGGAAACGTTCTGCTCGAGACACGTGTACGGGTACTTTTCCATGTAACTCTTTACTCCCGACATTCCTTCTACGAGAGACGGCTTCAATGCCACGTCGATGCCTCCCGAGCCCGGCAGCGCGTCTTTGGGACGTTCCACATCGAGGTGGTAGTCGCCAGACAACTGGATCAGCGTCGCCTGATAGGTTCGCACGGGCACGGCCGGCACGACCTTCTGAACCACAGACAGTCGATCATCGATTCCCGCGCCGGCGGTTGCTTCAATTTGATATTTGAGACTGTCCTTTCCCATCGGCGCGGTCAGATCCCAGGCAATGTCTCTGGATTCGCCCGATCCGAGGGAGAACGTCTGAGGTGATAACGATTCCGCGACGCCGCTGACGCTGGCAGCGACGCGAACGTCGAGAGCCTTTTCTGTTGTATTGCGCAGCGTAAACGTCGAACGGAACTTGTCGCCCTGGCGCACTACCGGAGCGATGCCGGAGAGAATGATTAAATCCCTGTTGGTGCGGATTGACGTGGAACCCGTGCCGAAGCGGTCCGCCCCCGCGGTCGCCACGGCCACGATACGAAAACTGGTGATGGAATCGTTCAGCGGAACTTCAACATTGGCGATGCCTTTGTCATTCAGAGGCACGCGGCTTTTCCAGAGCAGCAGCGTGTCGAACATCTCTCGCGTCGACTGATTGCCGCCTCCTCCTCCCTGAGGCAGAGCTTTCATGCCGAAATGTCTTTTGCCGATGACGTGCATTTGAGCCGTGGACGTCTCCACGCTGTATGTCCGCCTGCCCATCATCGAGTCGAGCAGTTTCCAGCTGTTGTTCGGCATGAGCTCGAGCAACCCTTCATCTACGGCAGCCAAAGCCACTTCGGAACCTTTGGGCGGAGGTGTTCCTTCGGGAGTCGTGACGGTTATCTGCACCTTCGCTTTTTCCCGCACTTTATATTGAGGCCGGTCTGAGGAGACTTTTACTTTGAGTTCGTGCGCTTTCCATCCGACGTTGATTTCGGCAATCCCCAATTTGTAGGCCGGGCGGCCGAGGTCGACCGTTGCCGTGGGTTGGACGCCGCTTACACGGCCGCGCACAACCATAACGGAAACGAAAGCGTTGGGCGCGTAGTTTCCCTTGATCGGAAGTTCAATGACCGGCTGCTTCCCGGATATCTCTTTTACCAAAACATCTCCGACGCCTTCGCGCTCGACGGTGATGAGGGCTGTTGCTTTCCGGAAAGGCATGCGCACCTGGATCTTTGCGCGATCGCCCGGTTCATAGCGCTTCTTTTCAGGCAGGAGATCGATGCGGTCGTCGTCAGATGCCGCGAACCACCATTCATCTTCGCCGGCAACCCATGTCGACAGGTTTGCAATCGCGGCGCGGCCGGCATCGTCGCGGGTCGTTGCCTGAACGATCAGCTCTCCCGAAACCGTCGTGGGTTTTTCGCAGAGCAGCAGGCCGCGCTTGTCGGTACTTCCCTCGCAAGCCGGGCCCAGCCGTTTGGTCTCGCTGAAATGCTCGTAGGCGTAAAATCCGCCGACCAGCCTTTTCCGGTGAGAATAGGTTTTTTTCTGGAAGAGGTCGACCTTCACCGGAGCGTTTGCCAGGGGCTTGCCGCTCAGGTTCAATACAGCGACTCTGAATTTCATTAAATTCTTCGACTGAAGCCAGGAATCGGGATGGATGCCGATCAGGCTGTTCGCTGGCCAAAGCGGAATTCGCGAAGACGCAGTCTGGATCTCCCCGCTGGGATCGCGGAATTCCAATTCCGATGTTATCTCCATGGGTTTGTCGATCGCGGGCAGTCCGGAAATAGCCGTGCGGACCGAACCCTTTTTGTCGAGAGTCAGCGCGACGCTCTTCAATTCGGATTTGCTTTCCTCCCGGTCTTCGGAATCATGGCGGACGATGCCTTCCTTCACGGCTCCATTGGAAAATACGAAATCGTCAAAGCCTTCATAGCCCCAGAGGAACCGCGGTTTCAGATCATAACGGAATTTTACCGGCAAGTTCCCGGCTCCACCGCCGCTGAGATAGCTCACGGTAAGATCCAAGGGTACGGATGCAGGTGCGACGAGGGGTGCAGAAGGCGGGCGGATCACCGCGCGCATGAACGGAACGCGGAACTCCTCGACCCGAAAGGATCCTGCAAAGTGCAGGTTGCGCCTGTATTCATAATAATGCGTGACGCTTTTATCTTGGGGCTCTCCCGTTCTGTAATAGATTTGATATTCGCCAAGCTTCGCTTCTTTAGGAATGCTCCAGTCAGTTGTGGCTATCCCTTTTGCCGCATCCCATTGCAGCGGGATCTCGTATGTCTGGTCGCTCCCGGTGTGCTGGATCATTGAGGTTCTTAGGTATTTGCTCTGCGGGAATCAATGAAAATCCCGAGAGGACCTGGCGGCGCAGCACGTGTTTCATGTGGACCGTTTCGCCGGCGCGCAGGAGGCTGCGATCCAAAATCGTATGAGCGGAGACCAGACTGGGTTGCCAGTAAGTCGGGAGGTTATATCTCCAGCTTTCGATGCCTTCGTTCCAACCGCTATGCACAATGGACATGTCCTGGCCCAGTTGTGCTGTTACCAGCAACCCGCCGCTGAACCACGTGTTGGGGCAATTGGGCAAGTCCTGCGCTTTAGGAAGGGATCCGATGCGCGCTACGCCATTTGTGTCGGACGATCCTTTCCAGAGCACTTTCCCTTCGCAATCGCACACCTGCAGGGCCGCCTGGTTCACGGGTATCGCTTTATCCAGTGTTGTGACCCAGGCCAGGGAAGATTCGATTCCCCATTTGAAATGGACGGATAGATTCGTGACCAGAGCAGTCGTGGGCACAAACATGGGCTTGGAAATTCCCAGCAGGGAAGCCCCCAGGATCTCGCTTTCGATTTCCACGACGTAAAACCCCGGATCCTTGAGGGGGATGCCGACGACTTCGAAGGATTTCGCCCCATTCGGTTTGGGCAGATTAAAGGATTTTGTTTTCGGCGCGGTGACAGGGCCGAAAATCGATTTGTCGCGGCCTTCGTAGTTCCTGCCGGCCACCTTTTGTATCCAGGAAAACATCTGTTCGGGTTTTCCGGAAGGAAGCTTTGAATATCTTTCCTTTTATATTTCCCGTGATTGGCTGTAAGCCGGGCTTGACTGGAATCGGATCGAAATTTTCTTCCCCGCCTTCGACCTGGAGAGTTTTCCCGGCGATCACAGCTTCGACATTTCTCAAGGTGACGGGCAGTATCGGGATCGCGATAATTCCAGGATTCCAAAGTCCGCGGCGAATTTCGCCAGCGGCGGATATGCGTCGGTCTGAGTTTTCAGAGGGAAGCTTTTGGCATTTGAAAGCTTGCGGCCTGCGTCATCTTCCACTCCGGCCGGCAACTCGAGGGTGAAGGAGGATTTCTCAGGGAAAGGCCCCGGGAATAGATGCCCCAGACGTACCGCTCCTCGTCTTCTTCCGCCTTTGGCTTCCAGGCTTTGCCTGCCGGGCCGCGCAGAACGGCTCCTTTGATTTTGTCCCATGCCACAGGCGAGGAAAACGAAAGACGCATCGCTCCGACCGGGATGCAGGCCGCCTGGGCATTTTCCCTCTGACAGTGGAAAGTGGCGGTAAACGGAGGTTTGGTTTTAAAGGGCAGCAGTTGGTCGCGTTCTGTAGCGATGCCGCCGGGCGCGGATACGCCGCGGCCCCATACCAGGTTTATTTTTGAATTGGCCGGGAACTTTTGTTTGGCCTGGATCAGGAGGAGATTGTCCGGCCGTTTCGCATAACGCCAGGAATATTGCGTTTTGAGGATCGCCTCTCTCTCCGATCCCGAAACGATACGGATCCCTATGCGTTCCGAAATGCGGTCGACGGAGAATGAAACGTTCGCGAGAACGGAAGGTTCCGCGGCGGGGCTGTCGAGCTCCAGAATAAAGATCTGGTCATCGCCGATCGATTCATCGCCCTCATAGGGAGAGGAACGCAGTATCGCGGGCCCTCCGGTGGAAAACCGGAACTGGCGCTGTCCCGTGATGTCTGCGCCGCGGAGGCTCTTGAGCTCGTCTTTTTGCGTTGAATTCGCACTGGATTCCGGCGGGAAGGTCCCGTTCGAAGTCATACAGCCAGTTCGACGGATCGGACCAGCGGGCCGTGCCCTTTTCCGAACAGCGGATATCAAAAGGAGCGAGGGTTGCGCGCGGATCGCCGAAAGAAACCATCGGTTCGGAGAATTGGACGCGCACCTGCCGGACTTTCTTTGTGGTGCCCTGGGGGGAGAAGGATTGAATCCTGGGCGGTTGCTGAGCCGGGCTCAGATAGGCTGCGCTCCACAGAACCAGTGCCAATACGCTCGCAAGTCGTCTGCTGTTCATCGGCGAACCCCTTCCGTTGTATTGATTCCGCAAACGTCTGCAGATGTAGCTGAAGTGTCATCAAACGGCCTTGAGCGGGTGCAGGCCCTCAGCATCTTCTGAACCTCTTTCGTTGCCTAAGGCTGTTAGCGCGTCGGCCTCCAGGCTCTAAAATTACGATCATAAACGCCGGGCTGCGCCCGAGTACTATCTGGCAGCCCTCGGGCTCAATTCATCGGAAAGCTGAGGCTATCGCTGAGTTTTGACACGGCCTCTGAAGCCCGGACACACATGTTCTTATTACAATGAGCCTGGCGCCCTGCTCAGGCATTCGCTGCAAAGATCTTGCAGCAGCGGAAGCGCGCGCGCGTTTTCCGCGGCCATCCGGAGATTGCGGAGGCCGGCAGGAACGTGCGCGAGATAACTCCGCAGTCCCTTTTTGATCCCCAGGAATCCGTAGGCTCCCAGCGCCTGCATCAATCGCTGCGCCGAAGCTTGCCAGAAAGCCTCGGCGAAATCGCCCCAAGCCGGTTCCGCATGCGACAGCCCATAATAGAAAGAAAGCAATTCCATGCGCTCCGCGTCTGTAAAACTCACGTAGGGATCGCACAGCAGCGATCCGAGATCGTAGAAATGCGAGCCGAAACGCATGCCCTGAAAATCGATGAGGAATGGCTCCTCCCGATAAATCATTACATTCTGCGATTGCAGGTCACGGTGCACGAGGCAGCGCCTGCCGGACGCAGAGCTTTTCCGCGAGACCGCAAAGCTCCGCCTCCAGCGCCATTAGCCCGGTCTGCGTTCGAGTTGCAATGCCGCACAGCGCGGCAACGAAATTGTCCATGAAATAATCCCGTTCCCACCGGTACAACTCGGGGTCAAATGGATCCATCAGCTTTATGCGATCGGAAGGGAATTGCGATTCGGGAATGGAGTGGAGCCTGTGTGCGGCGACGAGCGTCTTCTGATACAGGCTTTGCCGCTGCTTCCACGGCGCATTGCGGAGGAGCCAGAGATCGGTGTCGCCCAGATCTTCCAAAAGAATGCGACTGGCGGCCTCATCGTGCCGGATTATTTTGGGGACCGGGATGCCGTTCTCATAAAGAAACGCAGCGATATCTGCGAAATATGAATTTTCGATCCGTGCGGACTCGTATTGAACAAGGATGACGGAACGGTTCGCCCACTTGAATCGGAAATAGGACCGGTCGGAACCTCTCCCCGAAAACGGAATTAGTTCGGCCTTGTCCGATCGTGCAAGCCCCAGGGATTCCCGCGCGAAAGAGATCAAATCATCCTGTGATTTCAAAGCTCCTCCAGGATTCCTGTTCGGATTTTCAGTTGCTCGTAAATTTCAAGGGATCCGATGTCCTGCCAATTTCCTTCGTCGATAATGATACCCAAAATGGATCCCAGGATTGCCGGCAATTCTTTGAAGAAAAGGGGTAATAATGCTCTCGATCCTGCCGGCCTCGATGTGGCGGAGCAGGGAAGTTTCCACGGCATAGATGCCGGTGAAGAGGCAGCTTTGTGTGCCGGGATGGTTCAAGGCGTTTCGGAGGTCGCAGACTTCGCCGCGGGCATTTACGCTTACGTTGAGCAGAGGCCCTCGGCTGCGCAGAACCATCGTCGCTTCCGGTTGCTTCCGTTCGTGCAGTTCGAGAAGGCCTTGCAGCGGGAAATCGGCGATGAGATCGCCGTTATAGCAGAGAATCGTTTTGTCATCGCTGAGAAGATCCTCGATGTTTTTCAGCCCTCCCGCCGTATCCAGCAGCACAGGCTCATGGCGAAACACAATAGGCGCGCCGCGCCACTGCATGTCGGGAAACTTTTGCAGGTAGACATCCGGGCAATGGTGCGTGTTGACAATGAACCGTTCCACGCCGGCGCTGAGGAGATGATCCATGGCATAGGTGATGACGGGACGGCCTCCGATTTCCAGCAGCGGCTTCGGACATCTCTCCGTTAAGGGCCGCAAGCGCGTGCCCAGCCCGGCGCCCAGGATAAATGCAGTTTTAAATCGTCGTCCGGCCATTGCGTCTCCTGTGTATGTGTGCTGCCGTCAAAATATTTAACCGCGGATCCCACGGATTGTCATGTGATAATATCCGGATCGGTCGGAATCGCTATCGCTATCGGTATCGGTATCGAGAATCGCAATCGCAATCGCAATCGGTTTTTTTTCTCAACGGCCGAAAAAAAAAGCCGATGCCCGATTGCGATTACCGATACCGATAGCGATGCCGATTCCGACGTGTGCCGGTTGTCGGACATTGTATTTCTTGGAACCGACACCGTTTTCTCATAACATATGAGAATGATTATCCCAAACCAGCAACTGCCCGATTCCGACCCTGCGGAAACGCAGGAATGGATGGATTCGCTGCTTTCGGTCGTAAAGGATCGAGGTGTTTATCGCGCGCGTTCCCTGGTCCGCATCTTGATGCAGCGGGCGCGGGCGCTCAACCTGGGCGTCCCCGAGCTTGTGCAGACTCCCTATATCAATACCATCCCTCCCGAGCAGGAGCCTTCTTTTGCCGGCGACGAGGCGATGGAGAAAAGAATCCGCCGACTCGAACGCTGGAATGCCGTGGTGCTGGTGACGCGGGCGAACAAGCATTACGACGGAATCGGCGGGCACATTTCGACCTACGCTTCCACCGCTTCGCTGTATGATGTGGGTTTCAATCATTTCTTTCGCGGCAAAGACAACGGGGCTTCCGGCGACCAGATCTTTTTCCAGGGGCACGCGTCTCCGGGAATCTATGCGCGCGCGTTTCTGGAAGGACGCATAACCGAAGCCCAGATGGACAGCTTTCGCCGCGAGGCGATACCCGGGCAAGGGCTTTCCTCGTATCCTCATCCCCGCCTGATGCCGCACTTCTGGGAATTCCCCTCGGTTTCGATGGGCCTGGGGCCGCTCACCGCCATTTACCAGGCGCGCTTCAATCGCTATCTGCAGGCGCGCGGCTTCGCCAACACCGAAAATTCGCGGGTCTGGTGTTTCCTGGGCGACGGCGAGTGCGATGAGCCCGAGGCTTTGGGATCGCTTTTCCTGGCATCACGCGAAAAGCTCGACAACCTTACTTTTGTGGTGAACTGCAATCTGCAGCGGCTGGACGGCCCCGTGCGCGGCAACGGCAAAATCATTCAGGAACTCGAGATGGTCTTTCGCGGCGCCGGATGGAACGTCATCAAAGTGATTTGGGGCAGGGAATGGGATGACCTGCTGCGCAGAGATCAGGACGGAGTGCTGCGGGAGAAAATGAACGAAACGGTGGACGGGGCGTACCAGAAGTATGCGACTGCAAAAGGCGATTATATCCGCGAGCAGTTCTTCGGGCCGGATCCGCGCCTGCGCAAACTGGTCGAGCACCTGAGCGACCGGGATCTGCAGAACCTTCGCCGCGGCGGCCACGATTCCCGCAAACTGTATGCCGCCTACAAGCTGGCCGTCGAACACAAAGGATCCCCGACCGTCATACTGGCAAAGACCGTGAAAGGCTGGGCTCTGGGCGAGGGATTTTTGGGAAAGAACGTCGCCCATCAGCTGAAGAAGATGAATTTGGACCAACTGCGCGAATTCCGCAGCCTGTTGGAGTTGCCCATCACCGACCGGCAGCTGGAAGAGGCGCCCTACTATCACCCGGGGTCGAAGAGCCCGGAGATCCAATATCTGCTTGAACGGCGCAGCACCTTGGGCGGTCCGTTGCCCCGGCGCATCCACCGCAGCAAACCGCTCGAGGTGCCAGCGTCCGATTTGTACGACGAGTTCAAACTGGGGACCGGGACCGGCCGGGAGGTTTCGACCACGATGGCTTTTGTCCGGCTGTTGCGGCATGCTGATGCGCGACAAGGAGATTGGCCGGCGCATCGTGCCGATCATCCCGGATGAAGCAAGGACATTTGGCATGGATTCCATGTTCCGGGAATTCGGCATCTACTCCTCGATGGGGCAGGTCTATGAACCGGTGGATGCGGGAATGCTGCTCAGCTATAGCGAATCGAAGGACGGGCAAATACTGGAAGAGGGGATCACGGAATCCGGGAGCACGGCCAGCTTCACTGCGGCCGGAACAAGTTATGCCACGCACGGCGAGCCCATGATCCCGTTTTATATTTTCTATTCCATGTTCGGATTCCAGCGCACCGGCGATCTCTTCTGGGCGTTCGGCGATGCCCGCGGCAAAGGGTTTGCCATGGGAGCGACGGCAGGGCGCACGACGCTGAACGGCGAAGGCCTGCAGCACCAGGACGGCCACAGTCATGTCCTGGCTTCCGTGATCCCGAATCTGCGCGCGTACGATCCGGCTTTCGCGTTTGAAGTGGCTATGATCGTTAAGGACGGGCTTAAGCGGATGTATGAGAAGGAGGAAGATGTTTTCTACTACCTCACGCTGTACAACGAAAACATCTTTCATCCGCCGATGCCCGAAGGCGTGGAGGAAGGGATTATCAAGGGCCTCTATCTGTTCCGGCCAGCGTCCGCAAAACTGAATCGTCACGTCCAGCTGTTCGGCAGCGGATCCATCATGCCCTCCGTGCTGAAGGCGCAGGCGATGCTCGCAGAAAAATTCAAGGTTTCGGCGGATGTATGGAGCGTACCCAGCTATCAAGCAATTGCGCGATGAAGCGCTGTCTGCCGACCGCTGGAACCGGCTGCACCCGGAATCCGATCCTCGTGTGCCGCATGTGGTCGCAGTGCTGCGGGATGCGCCGGGTCCCGTTATCGCCGCAACGGATTTCATGAAAACCATTCCGGATCTGATCCGGCCCTGGGTGATGCAGCGCTACGTTGCGCTTGGCACAGACGGCTACGGCCGGAGCGACACGCGCGAGGCGCTGCGGCGCTTTTTCGAAGTGGATGCCGAGAGCATTGCAATTGCCGCGCTGCACGCGCTCGCGCTAGACGGCTTGATCCCAACGAGTGAAGTCGCGGCGGCAATTCGCGACTTGGGTATCGATCCGGAAAAACCCGATCCGCTCAATCCTCCCGCAGACAGGCAAATTGGTGTCAGGCTAGACATTTCACCCAATTCTCTAAAATCCGGTCCGCCTGGTATTTTGATTTGGAATTGGGGAAATTCTAACCTGACGCCAATTTGTCAGAAAGCCGGAAAAAGTTTGGTATCTTCCAGCGGCAGTATGCTAAATTTAATTGCTTTGGGTTGAGGGTATCTTGCTGCGAGGTGGGCAATACCTTCCTGGTGCACATTGCTCCTCCAAATATCGGCATGCGCTAAAATGTTTTCCACCACCGGCCGTAAGCCGGTGCTTTTATCTAAGAGGGTGGGTCGATGGGTTCTTTAAATATTGAAAAACTGAAAGAAATCGTTGGTGAAAACAACGTGCTGAACAACCGGGCCGACCTCTATGTGTACGGCTCCGACTCCTCGGTGCATGAAGCTCTGCCGGATGCCATTGTCAGGCCGGAAAACACGGAACAGGTCCAGGCATTAATGCGCTATGCCAATAGCGAAAAGATCCCGGTAATTCCGCGCGGTTCCGGCTCGGGGATGTGCGGGCAGGTCGTCCCTGTCCAGGGTGGCATCATCCTGGATATGAAGGGCATGAATCGCATTCTCGAAATTAATCCCCAGGACGGCTACTGCCGTGTGGAGCCGGGAGTGATCGATGACGATCTCAATAGAGCCCTCAAGCCCTATGGAGTTTTCTATCCGCCGACACCGGCTTCCAGCGTGGCGGCAACCATTGGCGGAGAAATCGCAAATAATGCATCCGGAGGACGCTCCGTCAAATATGGCGCGGCGCGCGATGCGATCCTGGCAATGAAGGTAGTCATGCCTAACGGAGAGTGTCTCTCTTTTGGATCCTCTACGCGTGTGGCGGCTTCCGGATATGCGCTGGAACGACTGATGGTAGGGTCCGAAGGAACGCTGGCCGTGATCGTCGAAGCGTGTATGCGTTTTGTGCCCATACCCAAGCTGCGCTGCCTGGGTATTGCCAAGTTCAACGTATTATCCGACGCCGGCAACGCCATTTCCGAAATCATGGGCAGCGGCTGCCAACCCTCGATGCTCGAGCTCATCGACAAAATCGCCATTATTGCCGCCAACAAGGCCGCAAACCTCGGTTTGCCGGAAGTGGAAGCGATCCTGCTTTTTGAAGCCGACGGCATGACCAAAGATGTGATTGACGCCGAGATGACAAAGATCCAGACCATCTGCGAGAAACACAACTGCTTTGGCATTGAAAGCAGCTACGAAGAGAAGGAAAGAGCCCGTATTTGGGCTGGACGCGCCAAGCTCTTTCCCGCGCTTTCAAAATACGACGAACGCCTTGCTTCCACGTCTCTGGCCGACGATATGGCGGTGCCTTTCTCCAAGATGGCGGAGACTGCCGACAAAATTCACGAAGTGGCGGAAAAGCATGGCCTCGTCATGACGGCATACGGCCACTGCGGCGCCGGCTGTATGCACACAAAAATCCTGATGGATACTGATAAGCAAATCTCTTGGGAGTCCGCGCGCGCAGCCGTGGCGGAGATCTACGATTTTGTCCGTTCCGTCGGCGGAACCACGTCAGCGGAGCACGGCATCGGATTGTCCAAAGCGGCTGCTTTCCGGAAAGAAAAAGCGGCCTCTCTGGATCTGATGCGCGCGGTTAAAAAGGCGTTTGATCCGAATAATATAATGAATCCCGGAAAGCTGATGGATGGCCCTGACGACTGGGTCGAAGCCACCACCTTACGGTATCAATCATCATAAGCAGGTTGAACAATGACTGAGACTAACAAGTTTGAGAAACTGGAAAAGTGGAAGGGCGCTCTCAACAAGTGCATCCGATGCGGATACTGCTACGAGCATTGCCCCGTTTATAAATCCACCCGCTGGGAAATCGACAGCCCAAGAGGCAAGCTGATCCTGCTTTATGGATTGCTTAGCGGCGAAGTTGAACCGTCCGATTATATCGCCAACAAGATCTTTGAGTGTTTCCATTGCGGCCGCTGCGCGAAAGCTTGTTCGTCGGGAGTCCCGCTTCAGGACGTCTACAATGACGCCCGGGCATACTTCCTGGAGGCCGGCTTCGATGTCGTCGGAACGACGTCTATGACGGACCATGATGTGTGCGCCCGCTGCCTGAATTGCATCCGCATGTGCAAGCATGAAGCTCGAAGTTTTGTCGACGGCAAGGTCGTGACCGATCGGCTTAAATGCCAGAGCTGCGGCAGTTGCCTGGATATTTGTCCGGAAAAGGGTGTGAGCATCAATCGTGGATTTGGCACCAATCCGAATGAGCTTCTGAAGCAAGTGGATTCCTATTTCAACAATGCGGACAATCCGGACGCCAAAGCCATCGTTTTTTCTTGCGGCTATTCCAGCTATCCTGGCCTTCAAACCTCGCGCTACGATAAGTTCGAGATCAGCAAGGAATATCAGATACTGGTTACCGCCTGCAGCGGTCGCCTGAAATCGCATACCGTTCTGGAAACTCTGGAGCGGGGCGCCTGGGGCGTGCTGATTTGCTGCTGCCCCGAGGATGAATGCGAGCACGGCGGAAGCCCCAGAGTGAAGGCGCGCATGAAAGCTCTGACCAGTACGCTGGAACGCGTGGACATCGACCCGAAACGCCTTCAAGTGGTTGAAGTTCCTCAGGGGAACCCGGGCAAATTCACTGAATCGGCGAAAAACTTCATGAATGAAATCCGACCCCTCGGTCCCATAGCGTAAAAGGGAGAGAATAATGAAACTTCAGGTTCCTTACGGCAAAGACGGTACGCTTGAGGCCGAGATAGACGAGCAGTGTGTCCTCGGCATCATCGAGCCGAACGAAGTGGAAATCGGCGATGAAACCGAAGTCATTCGCCATGCGCTTGCGCATCCGGTCGGATCCCCGAGCTTGAAAGAGTTTTTGAAGGACGCCAGGGACGTGCTGTTTATCGTTAACGATCCCACGCGTCCTACTCCGACCGCCCGCATCATAGATATGATCCAGGATGACATCGCCGGTCACAAGGTCAGCTTCATCGTCGCCACCGGAATTCACCGGGCTCCGACCGAAGAAGAGTACATTCAGATTTTTTCGGAGAAATACTACAAGAAATACAAGGATTGCATCCATTCGCACGACGCGAAGCGCGATGAGATGGTGTTTCTGGGCACGTCCAAAAACGGCACGGAAATGCGGGTCAATCGCCGGGGCGTGGACGCGCACAAGATAGTGATTATCAGTTCCGTCGAGCCTCACTATTTTGCCGGTTACACCGGCGGGCGCAAATCCTTCCTGCCCGGAATCGCTTCCTTTGAAACCATAGAGCAGAACCACAAGCTTGCGTTGAAACCCGAAGCCTGCGCTCTCAAGCTGAAAGGCAATCCGGTCCACGAAGACATGATCGACGCGCTTTCGACGGTGAAAAAAGAAATCTTCACCATCAGCACGGTTCTCGACAAAAACCACCGCATCTATGCAGCCACGGCCGGAGATATCTACAAATCGATGGAACTGGCCGTGTCGAAGGCCGAGGAAGTGTTCGTGGCGAAGATTCCGCAAAAAGCGGACATCGTGGTTTCTGTCGTGAAATTCCCCTCGGATATCGATCTGTACCAGGCTCAGAAGGGCATCGACAACTCGAAATATGCGCTTAAGGAAGGCGGCATTCTGCTGCTGGTGGCCAAGTGCCGCATGGGTATCGGGGAAGAGTCCTTCGTGAGATTGCTGAGTTCCGCCAGTTCGCCCAAGGATGCCCTGGATCGAATCGAGAAAAAATTTGTCGTTGGCTATCACAAGGCGGCGAAGATGGCCGAGGTCGGCCTATGGGCTCAGACATGGGCCGTCACGGATCTGGAACCTCAACTGCTGGAAAAAATATTTATCCGCCCGTTTTCTACTCTGCAGGCGGCCTTGGATGAGGCCCGTAAGGAAAAGGGCAAAGATGCGAAAGTGCTCATACTGCTGGACGGCAGCCTGACCATTCCGTATGTGTCGCAATAAAGCTTCGCGTTACAGGTTCCAGGTTTCAAGTTGCAGGTTAAATGATCATTAGCCCCGTCCACTTGGAGCATGCAACCTGGAACTTGGAACCTGGAACAGGTTTTTGGAGGGGAAGAGATGATTGTAGGTGAACGAAAACCCATTGAAACCATAATGTCGTATCTGGAGGGCAGCGAGAACATTCTGCTGGCCGGTTGCCACGGTTGCGTCACCGTATGCTGCACAGGCGGCCAGAAGGAAGTCGATGTTCTGGCAAGCATCATCGAATTGGCCCGGATGAGAAAGCGCAAGGCGTGCAAAATCACCAAGATTACCCAGGAGCGCCAGTGCGATCCGGAATTCCTGGTGGATTTGATCGAAAAGGCCAAAGACAACGATGTGATCCTGTCGATGGCTTGCGGTGCCGGAGTTCAGCTGGTGGCCGAGAAAGTCGGGGCCAAGCGAGTGTTTCCGGCCATCGATACGAATTTCATCGGCGCGGTCCAGGAAAAGGGTTTCTGGAGCGAGCGCTGCCAGACCTGCGGAGACTGCAAACTGGCCTTGACCGGTGGTATTTGCCCGGTCACGCGCTGCGCCAAGAGCCTGATGAACGGGCCTTGCGGCGGATCGCGCAACGGCATTTGTGAAATCAACGCCGAAATAGCGTGCGGATGGCAATTGATCGTCGACCGGTTGGAAGCGACGGGCTGTATGGACCAGTATGAAGTCATCATGGAGCCGGTGGATTGGTCAAAGTCCCGCGATGGTGGATTGCGCAAATTGGTCCGGGAAGATCTCAAGTAGATTCGAGAGCGAGGAAAAGGAATGAGCCAGAATAATTCAAATCTGCAAACCGTACTGAAGGCCGGAAAGTTCGCTGTTACCGCCGAGGCGGGGCCGCCGCGCGGCGCCAAGCCCGAGGTCGTGCGCGAGAAGGCGAAAATTTTGAAGGGGTACATCGATGCGTGCAACGTAACCGATAACCAGACCAGCGTCGTGCGCATGTGCAGCTTGGCTGCCTGCAAGATCCTGCGCGAGGAAGGTATCGACGCTGTGATGCAGATGGTCTGCCGCGACCGCAACCGCATTGCCGCGCAGAGCGATATCCTCGGCGCCGCCGCTCTCGGAATTTCGAACCTGCTCTGCATTTCGGGAGACCACCAGATTTTCGGGGATCATCCGCAGGCGAAAAATGTGTTCGATGTCGACTCCATTCAGCTCCTTAAAATCGTGAAGCAGATGCGCGACGACGCCAAGTTTTCCGGCGGCAAAGATGTCGACGGTCCTCCGGCGATGTTCATCGGGGCGGCCGCGAATCCTTTCGCCGATCCGTTCAAAATTCAGGTGCCGCGTTTGGCCAAGAAGGTCGCCGCGGGGGCGCAGTTTATCCAGACCCAGTGCATTTTTAATCTGGAGAAATTTGCGGAATTCATGAAAGGCGTCCGGGACCGGGGCCTGCATGAGCAGACGTACGTTCTGGCCGGAATCACTCCGCTGAAGAGCGCGACCATGGCGGAATACATGGCGGCCAAGGTTGCAGGCATGGATATCCCTGCGGCTGTGATCGATCGCCTCAAGGGAGTGGAAAAGAAGAAGCAGAAGCAGGAAGGCATCAAGATCGCTGTCGAGACCATTCAAAAGCTGAAAACGATGAAAGGCGTCCGCGGTGTCCACATCATGGCCATCGAATGGGAAGACGCCGTACCCGAGATTGTCCAGCAGGCCGGCTTAATGCCAAAGAACGGCCGCTAATAAAACCAACTTCGTATTGCATGCGCATGGCCTAATAGCCCATGCGCATGCAGCGGAACGCCTAATACCGCATACTTTTTCCCGCAACACCGCGCCCAGAGGACAGCCTTCGGCAGCTCAATGCCGCTCTCGAAAACAGCCTAATGTCCCTGTTTTTCAGACATTTTCTTGAAAGCGCATGCAGGACCTGCGTTGTACCTGCATTTCAATCATCATAAACCAGCAAATCATGCGGGTCGGGGCTTCAGAGGCTGCCTCAAAACTCGCATTGGGCGGGCCTTCAGCCCTTGATTTTCTTTTACGACTTTTTCCTGGGGCTTCGCCCCAGGCCGGTATGGATCGCGCCTTCGGCGCTTTAAGATCCTAAATTTACAGCAATTTAAGCGCCGAAGGCGCGCGCTATATCAGCCTAGGGCGAAGCCCTAGGAATTTAGCGACAACCAGGAAAAGGGCTGTAAGCCCGCTCAATGGGCGAGTTTTGAGACAGACTCTTCAGCCCCGACGCTTTAGAGATGTCAAGTATGATCGGAAAGTGTCGGGGCTGAAGCCCTGACCCACATGCTGGAATTTTATCGGATATTCCTGTGGCCTATTTCGCGATCCGCAATCTGCCTCCGATGAATTGGCCGAGAAAGAACGATCCGATCATCACTGGAAATGTAGCCAGCCTGCCACCCCAACCCGCCATAAATCCGCAAAGCCACAATCAATGGAACAGGTAGGTGGATGGCAAAGATCCATTGCGGGGAAAATTTCTTCGCGCTGGCGCGCCAATAACCGAAGGGCATATTAAGAAGCAAAACGATGGCTGCAATACAGGCTATTCTCATCTCGAGTTAATGAATAACATACTATAGACCACATGCGCCAGTGCGCAGAGCGAGAATGCAATCAGATGCAATCGAGGACGGCGAATACAACCTATCCCGGACTTGTCGTGGCTGAGGTCCCGCGATCCAAGAGTTCTTCGGCGCTTCTCCGCTCGATTTGCTGAATCAGGTCTTTGAAAATGAAGATGTGAAATGGCAGGAACAGATACCAATAGAGATTTCCCATTATGCCCCGGGCTTGATAATGCGCTTTCACGGATATGCAGTTTTTGTCACCGCTTCTGTCAATTCTGAACTCGAGCCATGCTCTGCCGGGCAATTTCATTTCGGCGCGCAGGAGAAGCCTTTCGTTTATTTTGTAATCTTCAACGCGCCAAAAGTCGATCACGTCGCTGATTCCCAAACTCGAAGCGCTTTTCCGTCCCCGTGAGGTCCCGACACCCATGAGCATCCGATCCATTGCACCTCGTATCCTCCACAGCAGATTGCTGTGGAACCATCCCTCTTTGCCGCCAATCCTGCAAACGGAACGAAAGAGTGAAGCGGCGCTTTTTTCTGTAAGCAGCGAATAGTAGCTCGTGTAAGTCGGGGAGCTCTTCTAGCTCATGCAGCTTTATTGCCAATTCATGAGCAGGGGGATACGCATCGGACCACCGTGTGTGGACCCGGTCTTGTTCTTGGCGCGATAGGGCTCTTAGAATCGCTTCTCGATAATCCAAAACTTTGAAAGGCACTAGGCGCCTGATCTCATCGTTGAGGCAAACAACTTCGTTTCGAGTGCATTCCATCAGACACCGGCATATGTGCATCGGCACCGGAGTGATGAGGCTCGCCATATAAGCGTAAATTGCTGTGCTGAATGAAGGGACAGGCACGAAAGTTCTTTTTAAGCCAAGAACTTCAGCCATGATCTTCAGCATATCGTCTATACGTTAAAACATCCATGCCACCGATATCGAAGACTCCCCCTGCCGTCTCGGGTGTTTCCAACACACCCACCAGATACTTAATCACATCACGGATTGCCACCGGTTGGCATTTGGTCTTCGTCCATGGCGGCGTGGGAAGAATGGGGCAATTGCGGACCAGATTCTCGATAATTTCGTACGATGCACTTCCCGAGCCTATGATGATTGCAGCACGAAGAATGGTCGTCCTCACTTTTCCCCGACTCAATTCCTCCGCTACATGGGTCCTGGTTCTGAGATGGGCTGACAGCGATGCCTGCAGATCCCCCAATCCTCCAAGATAAATGATTTCTTTAATCTGTTTCTCTTCAGCGATTTTTCTGAAGTTTATGGCAGCCTGAATGTCCGCTGCTTCCAACCGTTTTTCACCTAAAAGCATGGAATGGATCAGATAGTAGGCTGTATGAATGCCTTCCAATGCGGGTTCCAGACTAAGCGGTTTCAGTGCATCGGCAACGACAACCTCTGCCCCCGGCCAGCGGTCGCTATGCTCTGCGAATGATTCTCTAATCAGTATTCTGACTTTATATCCGCGGGCGAGCAATTCCGGAACCAACCGCCCTCCGATATACCCCGTTGCTCCTGTGACCAGAATCGTGCCGATCTCCGATCGGGGTTTTGTGGGCAAATCATGGCAAAACAAGTCACTGGAATGCGATTCGATCATTGTTTATTCCGGCTCAGGCCGATCTATCCTTTCACGGTGCTTCATTACGCCTAGGATTTTGTGAGTTTGAGATATGTCGTATCCCGCCCAAACATTGAGGAAAGCAACCAGTCCATTAATACCCGGATGCGGTTGTACGAGCCTGCAATCAGAAGCATATACGCAGCCAGCCATAGAAGCCGCGCCGGATAGCCAACCAGCTGCAGATTGCGGAATCTCACGATCGCACGTGACCCGCCCAGGGAGACCATTTGTGGGATGTGCCCGCAGTCATAAGGCTTTGCTGCGCTTCCTCGAATCTCAGACAGGATGTTGTTCGCAATGGTTTTTGCCTGGCGTACGGCCGTGTATGCCCGAGGAGGTATCGGCTGACCCGTTGATGGATCTTTGAAATGAGCGCAGTCTCCCGCAGCATAGACGCCTGGATATTTCGGCACATTGAGGCATGCGTCAACCAGAACGCGTCCCAGGTCGTCCTTTTCGACGTCAAGCGCGGCTATCTGCGGATTCGCCACGATGCCGGCGACCCATAAAAGAGTGCTCGTCGGCACTCGCTCAGAGCCGTTGATTTCCACCTGATCCTCCCGGACTCCGGTGATCCGTGAGGCCTGTCTAATCTCAATCCCCATTTTATTCAGCTGCTTCATGATATAGGCGCCGAATTTCGTATGCAGATCGGCGACAATCCGGGATTCCGCTTCCACGAGCAGGAGTCGGACATCTTCCGGCTTTAACGGCCGGTAAAGCCGGAGCAGCGTGCCGTGGATAAAGTCTCTGAGTTCGGTTACAAGTTGGACTCCTCGATAGCCGCCCCCGGAAACAACGAAGGTCAGCAGTTGCTTCCGCTTTTCCGGATTGTTCTCCACGAGGGCCTGTTCGAAAACCTTGATGATATGGTTTCTGATCCGCACCGAATCATCCAGGCTTTTCAGCGTGAAGACATTGGGTCCTGATGCCGGCAACTCTGAGAGGTCGGGCGCGCCGCCCAATGCCAGGACAAGATAATCATATTCAAGCAGTCCCGCTGTGGTGATTACCTTGTGTTGATTCAAATCTATTGTTTGCACGGCACCTTGAAGGAAATTGAAGCGATCTCTCCAATGCAGGCGCCGGATAGGATATGCGATGTGGCGGGTTTCTATCCGGCCCATCGCTACTTCATGGAGCAGCGGCGAAAATAAAAAGAAGTTCTCGTCACTCACCATTGTAGTTTCCACATTCTCATTCCGATTCAGGGAAGGCACAAGGTTGCGCAGGACGTAGGTGCCTGCAAATCCGCTGCCCAGTATCAGGACCTTCCGGGCGCCGACATGCAGTTTTCGGGGCATGGGATTTCTGTAAAACGGGCTCCCTGCAATTTCCCGAGGCAATGCAAGAAGGAGCTTGCCTAGCGCCGTTGGACTGAGAGTCATACGGGTTATGCTTTTATAGCTATAGCTGCCGGTAAACATCCCCCAGACGGCTTTGGTAAAAGGCCTTGGCCCCCTGCCCGCAATCTGCTCATCTCCAATGAGGCGATGCTGCATCCATAGGAACGTTCGAGAATCCTTTATCTTGTCGTTCAACCAGAACAACGCTTTGCCCCATCGATTATCGCGGTTTATTTTGCGGCAAAATGGTTGATAGTGTCGTCTGAAAGCCTGACGCGAAAATCCATGGTGCGCAGCGATCTGAGCGGCTTCTCTGGCTGTGCGCAGCGCTGAGCCGATGCCATCCTTATAAAGTCTCGAAACCGCGGCATCGCCCACGGCCACAAATCCGTCCGCATAATAGTGGCGTGCGGAGCTGATAACTACCTTGGGAGAGCACCCGCACACGCGTTCGTATTGGTCCTGCAATGTATTTTGCACAATTTCATTTTGCAGAAATTCACTGACGGATATCGGCTGTTCGGTTTTGTTTAACACAGAGACATTTAGAAAGGAGCCTTTGGGAACAAAGCAACCGGCGATCAACCCGGAGCGGGGAATCAAAAAGGCATGCGCCACATTATCCGGGAACGGATGAATCCTGGTCGTCTCTACTTGCAGTTCATCCTGCGTCATGGTTTGCGTCTTCGGCGGAATGTAATTCAGCCCCTCGAAGAGAACCGGTTTTGCATTGACACCCGTAGCCATGACGACCAGGTCATAGTCCCGCATTTCGCCTGCAACGCCTAATTGCATTGGCCGGCCGGCCCGAATGCGGTCTACCGGCCGATCTTCAATCAGGACGCCCCGCTTTTGAGTTTCCGCTAATAGCCAGCCGTCGAAACCGATGGGCCTCCGGCCATGGCATATGCGTGGCCCGCATCCGCGAAAAACGCTGACGACCTAAGCGTCCTTATCGGGATTGCTCATGGTAATGGAGGTGTATGGGCTTAGAATGTTGTAGCCGTCAATTCGTTGCTGAATGACTTCGTCCGGCAAGGCCAATTCTATTTCGGCCAGGCTCTTGAGCAGGGAACTGGACAAAATTCCGGCGCAACCTTTACAGCCTTTAGGGCCATATCCGCTGAAATCCCTGGACTCATATATAGTGATGTCCGGCCGGATGCCATGTTCTCGCGCGGAATGATTCAGATACAGGGCAAAGAAACAGCCGGCCGGCCCGCCACCGACGATGGCAACCCTCGAACCTGATGTTATTATGTATCTGTCTGTATTCATCGAATGGTCGAACGATCACGGTACTCTACTCCTTGCACGCTTCCCGTCGTCATAAACCGGCAAAACATGTGGGTCGGGGCTGAAGCCCAGGTTGTCCAAATTAGGATTTGTTAGCTCCCTTGCATTTTTGTGAGGATGGTTCTCCAGAGCCGTCCGACCTCGTGATCACGCACATCGGACGGGTCTGGAGACCGTCCGCACAAATACTACTTTCAATAGTCTGCAACGAACATGAAAGTGTAAGAAGCAGAGATTGCTGTTGCACTGTTCGCCTCATTAACGGCTCTGGGCGCCGAGTTCAATCTTTTTCCGTGCCACGATGACTGCCTCGGGCTTCGGCAGCCCTAATCCGTCGGTGAATGTGCTGGAATAGGGTAGATACTTCAAAGTGGCCTCGATCGAGAGATCGCCCTTTACTCCTTCGGGAATCGTGAACTGATAGGACTCCCTGCGTTTTTCGGCGGCCTTCAAACGGTTATCGAACAACTTAGCGACGGCATCGTACGAATTGAGCGTTGCCTGCCCCTTGGCGTCGGCGAAAATCGCCCGGTAGACGCGGCTTCCCTTCGGGATTTCCGGTCCGATAAGCCGCTTGTCGAAATTCCCATAGCCTGCGATTGAGTGTGACGTAGAATCGGTCGTGACCTTAGACTCCGCGGCGCCGGCCGGCAGGGCCAGGATACGATCCCCAATATGAGCGGTTACTTCCAGCCACAGCAGGCGCAGATCCGCGCTGCCGGAGGGCATACTGTGTCCTGTGCGCGAGTTGTCGACGGTTACCTCGATCGCCACCGTACGGCTCTGGGAAGCATCCATGGGTGTCGCGTTGATTGACAGTTCGATGGCGCCTTCGACCTGAGTCTTCGAGTGGGCTCCGGGGAACTCATGCGTGTATAAGCGTGCTCGCTCCGGAGATTTTCCGAGTGACATGTTGGCGGCTTTCCCGGAGGAAAACCGCGGTTTCCCCGCGGTGAGGAATCCATCGACGTTCATATGGCAATCCTGGCAACTCACCCCTTGTTGGGCAAAAACGCTTTCTTGCCATTCGGTGAAGGTTTCCTTGATCTGGAATCCGTGGCGATTCACTGCTTCGTGGCATACGGCGCAGATTTCGCTTTTTGTCTGGAGCTCCGAGTAGGCATGATGCCAGTCGCTCTCTTCCTTAAAAGGTCCGAACTTCGTATCGCTCGGCGCGATGATATAGTTGCCGTTCTGGGCCCTGGGGGCGCGGTATCCCGTCATGGTATGACAGACATCGCACGTAACCCCGTTCATGTTGGGATTAACCGCTGCGAGCGATAGTATCAGGGGACCCTTTGTTGCGTAAGTGATTGGCTCATGACAGGAGATACACTCGCGAGCTTCCGCGTGAGAGTTCGGCATCCTTTTCAGCCCTGGGCAGGAGATCTTTCTGATACTGCGCCTGGAACGTCGGATTCGTGAAGGACATTTCGTGTGAGGACTTGAGATGCTGCGCCACGATCTCATCGTGACATCCCCGGCACATTGAAGTCGGCGCATAACCCTGAGTCGGGGCTGCGGGTTTTGCGGGCATTGTGGGCTTTTGGGCTGCGGCGAAGCCGGCAAGAGCCAATCCGAGTCCATTGCGATCCATATGCTTAAGCGGAACCTCGTGAATAACCTCATCAAATTTGCTCCTCCAATTCCTATTCTTTCTGCTCGTCCTTGTGTTCATCGATGAGGACGCTCACGACATTCGGCTCGGCGAGCGTCGTGAGATCGCCCAAACCCTCGTATTCGGACGCCGCCACTTTGCGCAAAATTCGCCGCATAATTTTACCGCTCCGTGTTTTCGGCAAGCCGGATGCGATGTGGATCACGTCAGGCGCTGCAAAGGCGCCGATGGCGAATCGCACTTGCTGCTTTAGTGCCCCGATCAGCTGCTCCTTATCAGCGTTCTCGAATTCATTGTTGACCACGACATAGGCGTAGATGCCCTCGCCCTTTATGCTATGCGGATATCCGACCACAGCGGCCTCCGCCACCGCCTCGTGGGCGACGAGTGCGCTTTCGATCTCGGCCGTGCCAAGGCGATGTCCCGACACATTGAGTACATCGTCGATGCGGCCGGTAATCCAGTAGTAGCCATCTTCGTCCCGACGGCACCCGTCACCGGTGAAGTAATAGCCGGGGTACTGGCTGAAATATGTCTGCCTGTAGCGGCGATGGTCTCCCCATACGGTACGCGCCTGGCCGGGCCAGGGGGAGGCCAGGCAAAGCGCCCCGGACACATTATTGCCTTCAAGAATTTTCTGCGTAGCTATATCCATCACGACAGGCTTGACGCCGAAGAAAGGCAACGTCGCTGAACCGGGCTTGGTTGGAGTAACGCCAGGCAGCGGCGTGATCAGCACTCCGCCGGTCTCAGTCTGCCACCAGGTATCAACGATCGTGCATCGAGCTTCGCCGATTACGTCATGATACCAGCGCCACACTTCGGGATTGATCGGCTCCCCGACCGTTCCGAGAATGCGCAGCGAGTCGCGTTTGTACTTCTTCACCCACTGGTCGCCGTGCTGCGCCAGGGTGCGCAAGGCTGTCGGTGCCGCATAGAAAATGTTGACGCCCAGATCGTCAACGATCTGCCAATAGCGGCCCGCGTCAGGATACACGGGCGTCGATTCGAACATAACGGTGGTCGCACCGTTAGCGAGCGGTCCATACACGATGTAGCTGTGGCCGGTAATCCATCCTATGTCTGCTGCGCAGAAATATATGTCGCCCGGATGGTAGTCGAAAATCAAGCGGTGCGTATATGCCGCAAACACCAGGTATCCGCCCGTAGTGTGCATTAGCCCTTTGGGTTGGCCGGTGCTGCCTGAGGTGTACAGCACGAATAGCGGATCTTCCGCACCCATCCAGGCTGCGGTGCACGTGGAGCGCTGTTTGCTGCATTCCTCCTCCAGCCAGAAATCGCGCCCCGGTTTCATGTCGACATCCGCATCGGTGCGCTGCACCACCAGCACGGTTTCCACCATATCCATGCCCTCGATCGCCCTATCGACGGTCTTTTTGAGAGGCACCCTCTTGCCGCCCCGCATCCCTTCGTTGGCGGTCACCACTATTTTGCAGCGCGCGTCAACGATGCGATCGCGCAGGGCATCGGCTGAAAACCCGCCGAACACTACCGAATGGATCGCGCCAATGCGCGCGCAAGCCAGCATGGCATAGACCAGTTCGGGTATCATCGTCATGTAGATGCACACGCGGTCGCCCTTATGAACGCCATGCTTCAAAAGAACATTTGCGACCCGGCACACCTGGTGTTTCAGCTTATCGTAGCTGATATGCGTGTAGACACCCGGTTCATCCTGTGCCCAGATGATGGCGGTTTTGTCACCCAGTGTGGACAGGTGGCGATCAATGCAGTTGAACGAAGCATTAAGCCTGCCTCCCGAGAACCAGGAGAAGTCAACTTCCTCGTAGTCAGCATCGAATGCGCGCTGCCAGGGATGGTACCAGGTTATCGCCTTCGCCTGTTCGCCCCAGAACCATTCGGGGTTGTCGAGTGAAAGCCGGTAGAGTCTCTGATACTCCTCCATTGTGTTGATATAAGCCCTCTGGGCTATATGCGGCTTGACGGGATATATGTCATTCGTCATGTTTAGATCTCCATGAAGTCAAAAGCAGGTGATTCGTTAGGCATGCCTTTGTGCTTTTTGCTGCTGGGGTCAGGTCTGGAAAATTCAGTTTTTCAAAAAACCGAATTTTCCAGACCTGACCCCAGCAGCGCTTGAGGGGGTCGACGCATATCAGTTTGCCGCCAGATTCAGCATTCCGTTGTCGATGGCAAACCGCACCAAATCGGCGCGGCTTTTAAACTCCATCTTGGCCATGATATTGGTACGGTGTGTCTCCACCGTGCGCTCAGAAATACACAATTTTTCGGCAATTTCGCCGTTTGTATGGCCATAGGCAAGGAGCGTTAGCACTTCCAGTTCCCTTGGCGTCAAGAGATCGAGTCTTTGAGTCCTTTGCTTTTTTGGCTGGCGGCCCACATAGGATGAAATGACCAGGTCTGCCAGGGATGGATCTACGTATCGTTTGCCCTTTTGGACCGCCCGGATCGCCTGCGCAACATCGGTGCCCGTTGATTTCTTGAGCACATAGGCCTGCACGCCCAACCGGAAAAACTCCTGTAGATAATATTCATCCTCGTGCATGGTGAGAACAACTATGTTCAACTTGGGCTTGCATTTGAGAACTTCTTCCGCCACCTTGGCGCCCGCCAGCCCGGGCATGGACACGTCAAGAAGAAGCACATCCAGTTCAATCGCTGTTACCACCCGGATGGTATCGAAGCCGTTTTCAGCCTCACCCTACAACTTCAAAATCAGGCTCTTTTTCGAGCAGCATCTTCAGGCCGTTGCGAAAAACGGCATGGTCATCCGCTATGAAGATCCGTATTGGCATTTGAATCCTCGCCTAAGGGTATGCGCACACTAATGGTTGTTCCCTCTCCCGGAGCAGATTCAATCACAAAGCTTGCTCCAAGAAGATTAACTCTTTCTCTCATTCCCATCAAACCCAGACATTGGTCGCCTCTCTTGCTGACCGCGGCAAAGTCAAATCCTTGTCCGTTATCTTCGACAATCATTGTGACTTCATGAAGCTGTCGAAGAACTACAAAGCTCGCGTGAGAGGCTTTGGCATGCTTTATGATATTGGTCGTGGCTTCCTGCGCGATCCGGAAAAGCGATAATTCAACGCTGATGGGCAAACGCTCTAATCCCTCGGGTGTTATGAACTGGTAGTCAATCTCCAATCCTGTTGTTTTGGTCGCTTCTTCTATGTGCCGGGCAAGTGCCGATTCAAGCCCATAATCATCCAGGATGGAAGGCCTCATGCCCCAGGCAAGCCGGTGCACCTCTTCAATCATTTGACGAATGGTATTTTCTATACTGAAGCAAAGCGAGCCTGGAAGGGGGGCAAATTCGCATTTCAAAGATTTGAAATTTACATCCGGATTGCACCTGCAACAAGAGCGCAAGCAGGGATTGTCCGAAATGATCGTGCAATTCTCGAGAAATGCTCTTGCGTTCATCTTCCTGGATTTGCACTATCCTTTCAATTAATGACAAACGCGCCTTTTCTTTTGCCTGCACCTCCTGCCGGTATTGCAGCAACCCTTCGGCCATCTGATTGAAGGCGACAGCCAGACGGCCGATTTCATCGTTCGAAAACACGGTTGCCCTTGTCTGCAAAATTCCCCTCGCGAATGTTATTGGCTGCTTGCACCAGATGATGAATGGGACGGGTCATTATGCCCGTAAGCATGAGCGCATATACTATTCCGATGGTCGCGCATAAAAACAGGGTCCACAGCACTTTGCCCGTAAGAGTGTCCAGTTCATGAATGACGATATTATCCAGGACGCCGATTTGAACAGATCCGGCAAAGCCTCCGGCTACGGGAAAGCGAATATCCATAATGATGCTTTGATCGCTGCCAATGGTCTGCGCCGTGCATTGAGGCGGGCATTGCGGTGACGATAATTTCATCAGGTCCGGAGGAACGCCCTTGTCAAATGTAGATGCGGTGATGCTCCCATCGTGGTCCCGCACGATTATGTAGCGAATCTCCGGAAATGCTTTTTGTGCTTCTTTCAGATGACGCCTGATTGAATAATAGTCGTCCGTGCTCGCGGGACGCTCGATCGTATCTGCAATCGAGCGGCCCATCGAGATAGTCTTTTGCTCCAACAATTGATACAGAATTTCCGAGGTAGTGGATCGAGATTGCCAGAGTGTTACGGCGCCGAATAAAACTGCCGTTAGCAAGCCGATGCCGATGATTTTCAGGAAGATCGGGAAAGAAAGAATGCGCCACTTGACGGCGGATAGCGAGCGTTCTGAGCATGCGGGTTGACTACCTCCACCTTTCCAGTTTTCCCACAGCCGAACGAAGGAAATCGAAGTGGTGCGCATCTGGAATAACAAATCGCTCGATTTGAAGCTTTTTCAGAATCGGCTTTCCGCTCGCATCTTCATGCATCTTGAGAAGAATGGATTGAAGCGCTTGTTTCAGTTTCGGATCCAAATTCGGATGCACAACAATCGGCGGTACTCCAAAGGGCCCCGACTTTGCGAGTATTTTCACTTTCTGCAGGATTGAAGGGTTTCCCTCTACCATCTGGCTATACACAAGTCCGTGAACGGCAGCGCCGTCGACAAATCCGTCAATAACGGCCTCCATGGACCTGTCATGGCTGCGGGTAAGAATATGTTGCCCGAAAAATTTATCCGGCACCTCACCGGCATCCATCAGTAGCATAGCGGGAAAAAGCCAGCCTGTCGTTGACATGATGTCTGCGGACGCAAATCGTTTTCCGCGCAAATCCAATATCGTTTTCGCGCGACTGGTTTTAGGAACAACTATTATGGACTGGTAGCTCCCCTCCCCGTTAACCTGCGGTACCACTAACGCCTGCATCCCAAATTCCTTCTCTCCTCTTATAAATGGATAGGTGCATACGATAGCGATATCGCACTGCTGATAGCGGACGAGGTCATTGGTTTCCGAATAGGTCGGCCGGTAAATAGCCGTTGACTTCATTCCAAGCTTGCCTGCAACGTAGTCCACAAAAGAATCATACATCTCCATTGACTTTTCAGGGGATACAATGGGGGCGACGGCAATACGAATTTCCTGCCTGGTATCCAATGTGCTGGCTGAAACGGCGTCCGCGGTATCTTTTTCCTCAAAACTAATCCGATTGCGAATGTCAAATCGCGATACTCGATGGCTTATTAAAATTTCATTCATTACCTTGTAAAGAGCAACAGAAGCTCCAATCAATAAAATGACCACGAGAATGATTTTTGCCGTTCTTCTGACATCTTTATCGTTGCTTGAATCCGGCGACTGCGAGGAATCTTGCTTCTCCATTGATCTTTTCTCTGAGCTTGTCAGAGCCTCCATGTACCCCATAGTAGCATTTTTAATAGGCCAGGATTAATAAACTCGCCTCATAATTTTGCAGAAGCGTCTCACCCGGAAAGAAATGGGGGCAAGGCGCTCCGATTTTTGATACTCTATGCTGCAAGAATACAGAAGGGAGTGTTTCTATGGCATATGACCGGTTATTGCTTCTCAATCGCAGAGAGTTTGTAACGATGATTGGAACTTCCGCTGCCGCATTCTCGCTGGCCGCAAGTGAACCAGACAACGCGCTCGCCGCCAGCCAGGTATCTCCTGCCATCAGCCTGCCTCCGCTGCCGTATGCTCAGAATGCGCTGGCGCCCTATATCTCTGAAAATACAATCTCTTTCCATTATGGGAAACATCATCAGGCGTACGTGAAAAATACGATCGACAAGGTTGCGGGAACGGAGCTGGAAAAAGCCACGCTCGAAGAAATCATAAAGGCTACGGCGAACAATGCCGGCCTGAGCGCGGTATTTAATAATGCCGCCCAGGTTTTTAACCATACCTTTTACTGGAACAGCATGAAGCCGGGAGGGGGCGGTGAACCCGTAGGGAAAATCGGGGCGATGATAAAGGCGTCCTTCGGCAACTATCCAGCATTTGCAGATGCCTTTTCAAAGGCGGCGGCCGCTCAGTTTGGCAGTGGATGGGCATGGCTGGTGCTGGAAAACGACAGTTTGAAGGTTGTCAAAACAGCCAATGCGGAAACCCCTTTGACCACATCGGCGAAACCGCTAATCACGATCGACGTCTGGGAACACGCCTATTATCTCGATTATCAAAATCGCCGCGCCGACTATATCAAAGCTTTTATAGAGAAGTTGATCAACTGGGATTTTGCCGAAAAGAATCTATCGATGTAATACCAGTAGCCTGTAACAGACGCATTGATAGTGGCCGGAATTACCGATCCTAGCGCTGAAAGCGCGGCACAACACAGCCCAGGGTGGAGGACGCGAAGCGGCCGAAACCCTGGGTAGGAGTTGAGTTTATGTAAGCCCTGCAAGGGCAACGCATGGAGATGGAGTATGAAATTATTAGGAATTATAATTGCAGCGTTATTGTTTGTGGGGTGTGGCGCGAACCCAAAGCCCTCATCTAAAACCGAGGAGAGCGAGAAGCCGCTTTCGGCGCACGGAACGACGGAGGGGGGACAATCCGCAGCGAATGCTAATGTGCTGCAGGGTAAAGTTCTCGAACGCCTGGACGCCGGGAGATATTCCTATCTGCGTCTTTCAACGTCCTCCGGAGAGATCTGGGCCGCAGTGCCTCTGACTAAAGCCAATGTCGGCTCAGAGGTCACGATTGAGAATCCGATGCCTATGGACGGATTTGAGACCAAGACGTTGAACCGCAAATTCGACCGGATCTTTTTTGGGACTTTGCAGCAGCCCGAAGGGACGGAGACGGCGAAGGCACTGCAAGATGCGCATGCTGGAGTATCTGAATCCGCCAGTGCTGAGCCGATCAAGGTGCAAAGGGCCGCGGGTTCTGAAGGGCGGACGATTGCCGAAATCTTCGCTCAGAAGGCACAACTGAAAGACCGGAATGTGGCCATCACGGGTAAAGTGGTCAAAGTGAACGCCAACATTATGGGTAAGACCTGGATCCACGTGCGCGACGGCTCGGGAGATCCCAAGTCCCGAACGCATGATCTGACCGTCACCACTCAGAGTAGCGCCGCCGTGGGGGATACAGTAATGGTCAAAGGGATAGTTCATATCGACAAGAATTTGGGTATGGGCTACGTCTTCCCGGTGATCATCGAAGATGCCATCATCACGAAACAGTGATAACCACGACCATAAGAAGCTGTCCAACGGTTAAGGTCCCTACACGCTATTGCAGTTCGTGACAGCGAGCGCAGAGTTCCTGTTGTTGCGCCAGCAACCGCTTCGGGCCCGTGGGGGTAGAATGCGAATTGTGGCAGGAAGCGCAATTGAGCTCAGGTTTGTCTGCGGTCGCAGGGACATAAACGGGATGGCGTGAAACCGGGTGCCCAAACTTGGCAAGGTTAAGCTCCGTCAAGAGTTTAAATGTCTTTGGCGGCAAAATAACCCGTCCCCCCAAAATCGGAATTGGCTGCTCGCTTTGAATTATTCTCTGTGCATTGGGGCCATGGCATGCAATACAGACGTCCTGTACAGGCGCGTGCAACACCTTTGGATAGTCGGAAGCGTGCGCATCGTGGCAGAATGCGCACGATGTATTGGCAGGCTCATGAACGTATTTTTCCTTGAGGTCCAAGTACGTCAGCTTTTCAAATGTCTTTGGGGGCAAGCTTACGAGTCCGCCCAGAAGCGGGAACGGCTGACTGCTTTGTACTATCTTTTCTGAATTCGCACCGTGGCAGTCCATGCAAAGGTCGCGCACAGGGGCGCGCAGCTCCTTCGGAAACTCTGAACCATGGGCGTCGTGGCACCAAAGGCACGATTTCCGAGACGGCTCATGTACATACTTGGCAGACAGTTTAAGATACTGGGCATCATTCGATTGCACTGAAGCGGTTACAACTTCCGAAGTCGGCATGGCCCCATCCTGGTTGCTCGGAGTTGTCTTGTTGGGGGGCGCGACGTGGCAGCTCAGGCAGAGATCCTGGACGGGTTTTTTTAGAACGTATTCCTGGTTGGCTGCATGCGGATCGTGGCACTCGACACACGACCGGGTGCTCTTCGACAAAAGCGTGTGCCGGCTTTTTGTGCCTTCCATCTCCTCTTTGAACTGGGCGTGGCACTCGAGGCATAGGAGATCTACCTCCGCCGCGGTTACCTGAACCCTACTGTTCTCCGGCGCAGTCAACTGAACCTCACCATTCACCGGCGCAGGGTGGCAGGCGGAACACAACCTTGCCTTGTAAGGACCATGAGAAAACTCCCGTAGGAGCTTTGGGCTATTCGAAGAATGCGGATCATGGCACCCGGAACACCTGGAGTTTCCAAGAGGTTGATTGTCATGCGCCGGCGCAAGGTCCTTCTTCGGGTCGGAATGGCATTCAAGACAGAGTGCGGGCTCTTTTGCTTTCAGATAATATTCATTTGATTCCGGTTGAAAGCCTGCAGGGAGCTGGTTGCAGTCCAGGTGACATGCGATACACCCTTTCTCCAAGGCCGGCTCCTTGAATTTTTTTAGCGGTTCGATAGTTTTCGGATCCTGGTACTTAAGGCAGCCAGCCTTAACCACCGATTGCTGTAATTGGACAGCCGGCAACTGTGTGCAAGGGACCAGTAGGATCAGAACGCTTATTAAATGCCTGATACATTTACAAGACACGTTAAATCTCCGTATCATGGTATCTGTCATAATGCCTGCCAAAACCTCAAAGGGTTACCTCTACTGCTTTTTCACCAATTGACGGTCATACTTCTGTGCTTCATGACAACCGGGCTCACAGCCGCCGCCATCATTGGTTTTTGCAAACTTTATGGGCAGCTTCCAGTTACCGAACGGCACGGTTTGCCCGATATATTTCGGCAAGACGCTCGCATGAACCTCATGGCAAGTCCGGCAGGTTCTTCCATTCGATGCCCGGTTTACGTGAATGAAATGAAGGTTGCGATCGCCGTCGCGAAATCCGGTCAGGGTTGCAGTGCGCTCATCCTTCGCCAACCCGGAATCGTGGCAGCGGAAACAGAGAGCATATCGCGACGGAAAGTAAGGAGAGTAAAACTCCTTTGGGTAATTGTCTGTCAAAAGACGGAAATAGGGTGAACTATGAGGATTGTGGCACCCCGAACAGTATCTGTCTTGGATCGGGCCATGGTGCTCCGGATTCGATGCAAGCAGCAGCTTCATATCGGCAAGATCCCGTTGACCTGCTTTGACGGTCTTGTCGTGGCACTTCAAACAGATATTGAGCCCGTCGGCAAGGAGCAGGCTTCTTTCCTGCGACGTGTGAGGATCGTGACAATTCATGCAGGCAGGCGCGTCCGTGACCGAAGAGTGCTTGGATGCCGCTGTTTGGTACTCTTTGATAATTTTCTCGTGACATTTCCCACAAAGTTCGGGAGCGGTGGTCTTCAGAATATGCTGCTGGTCCGACATATGCGGAGAATGGCAATCTGTGCACCGGGTCGCCTTGTGCCGAAATCTCGCATTCGTGACCCGCGCACGCATATCGGAGTGGCATCCCAAACACACTTGCGGATCTATAACCCGCAGCATCCCGGGAACGTTCCCTCCATGCGGATCGTGGCACGTAAGACAGGCTCCGACGGCGAAAGGCCCGTGGGCAATACTGCCCTTGAATGTATCTTTTGCATGACACTTGAAGCAAATCGGTTCAGATGCCTCCACCAGGCGCGCAGGTCCTCCGTCAAGAGGGATCTCATGGCACAGCACGCACATCTGCCCTTTGGCCAGCAGACACTGCACCTTTGATGAAACCACTTGTTTATGACAGTCGGCACACGCCTTGCCGGCTAACGGTTCGTGGGGCTTAATCGCTGGAGCCTGCACAGGCTTCGCCCCGGATTTCTGGCCCTGCGCGGAAAAGGCCGCGCATCCCCCTAGAAGTGTAGTACACGAAAGCACTCCGAAGAGTATCCGCGCGATCCGGCCTCTAACGTTTCTTGTACACTTAGAATTGCTGCCCACTCCGTTACCTATCATAAATTAAACTAAACCAAATACTGTTCATATGGCGGCTGTATGGACCGAAAAGCCGCCGCACCCCATTCCATTCGTAACTCGTCATTCGTCATTCGTCATTCGTATTCACCCTGCCGGTGCTCAGCGAACTTATTCCGCGCTGAGTTGAACCGGATTGACACGGTCGTAAGCATACTCCTTGTGACATCCCGTGAGGCAACTGCCGCCGGCTTTGCTCTTGGTAAACTCTATGGGAATTACCCAGTTCCCGGACGACACCTTCTCGCGGATATGTGCGGGTTGGCTGCTGGCGTGCTCAATGTGGCAAGCGCGGCAGGAGTGTCCCGTATTCCCTCTGTTCACATGCAAATAATGCAGGTTGAGCCGGCCGTTTCGAAAATTAGTTTGGTTGTCCACGTAGCGTTCGCGAACCATCTCTTCTCTATGGCAAGTGAAGCATAAGGCATACTTGGCGGGATCGTATGCAGATAAAGTGGTTGATGGATATTCGGCAAAGAGCAATTTGCCATACATCGAGCCATGAGGCAGGTGACAGGCAATACACCATTTGTCCGAAGCCGGGCGGTGCTTAAACTTTGCCGCAGCAATTTGGGTCTGTACCTCCTCGTGGCACGTAAGGCACAACTCGGTTTCCGGCTTGCGGAGCAAACCGCCGAACTTGTTGTCATGCGCTTTGTGGCACTCGATGCAGGCCAATTCCTTCGTCATGGCGTCGTGCTTGAATTTGCTCGACTCAATATTTTCCTTGATCTCCTTGTGGCACTTGTCGAGACATAGTGCGGCCGGGGATTTGGTCAGCAGCGCTGGATAGTTGGAATCGTGGGAACTGTGACACTTGGTACAGTCTTCAGCTGCCAAATGAAGTTTTTGTTCCTTTCCCGCAACTGTAACCGGACGCATTTTCTCGTGGCACTTCTGAAGACAAAGCTGGCGTCCCGAGGCATCGAGCAATTTCTTTTCTTTGGTTGCGTGCGGGCGGTGGCAGCCAAGGCACTCGCCGCGACCGGCCGGCGTGTGAGGGAATTTTTTGGTTAGCACCGGTTTCTTGTTGTGACATTCATTGCACAGCTTCACTGCCGGGCTTTTGCGGACATGCTGTTGTTCCTCCGAACCGTGCGGGTCGTGGCACACCAGGCACTTTCCTTTGGCGATCGGGTCGTGCCGTATGTATCCGAGGGGATCTACGCGCTTGTGACATGTCAGACACAGCTTTTCTTCGGTTTCCACAAGATTGAATTTGTGATCACTGCCTGGTAGCGGCGCGTGGCACACCGTACACTGCCCTATCTTAACCTTAAGGGGGCCGTGAAGATATTTGTGCTTCATGACAGCGGGGTGGCACTCGCTTGAGACGCAACTCCTGGAGGGATCGGAATGCTTTTGCTCCTTTTGGAGCGTGGCTGTTCCCGCGAGCAAAACCGCAAACAGCATGAAAAATGCCAGTCCAACGCTGCGGATGAAGATGTGCATCATAAAATTAACGCCCGCATGTTCCAGGCTCCCGGAATGTTTCCTGTGATTTTGCAGCATGGAAGCCAGTCCTTCACTTTTCTTTGTGTACCATAAAATCGAACAGGGGGGGAGTTTCCTCCTCTAGCGCCAGGATGGTGTGGCAAAGCCGGCAATCCGCGCGAATTGCCTTCCCATCAGCCGTTATGTGATTGTTGCCGTGGCAGCGGAGGCATCCCGGGCTGACAGTGTGGCCGATATGATTGGGGTAGGTTTCCCATCCGATATTCATGTTCGGCCAAATATTTTGCCTGTAGATCTCCTGCACCTTATCTGCCGCCAGTTTCAGAAGCCTCGGATCAGGTTTCTCCTCCGGATGCGCATCGTACCAGGCAACCAACGATTTCCGCACCACTCCATCCTCGATCCTATCATCGCTGAAATGCCGTGCCATTACTTCGCTGGCAGCCTTCTTCAAATAGGGGATACTCTGCAGTTCAGGGAAGCGGGCAAACATGGTTTCCAGTTCAGTGTTTGCAGAACGGTAGATGTGTGTCGGGCGATTGTGGCAGTCAACGCAGTCCATCGTCCGTCTGGGGAGCGCGGCGATCTCTGCAGTTGAAAGTTTGCTCCCGGTGAAGCGATACTCTGCGGGCGGCTGGCCATCGCGCTCAAATCGAATCCAGGGAATATCCTTTCTCTCGCCTTTTTCCGAGGCATAAATGACGCGATTCCCGCCACTCACGTGCCAGTGGATTCCCGTCGGTTTTGCCCCTTCCGCTTCCGGCCCTCCGACTTTCAGCAGCAAAGCCGTGTAATATTTGGTATTGTTGCGGTCGTTCCTGTAGTGCGTGATGATTTTCAATTTATCCTGGTGGAACTTTTGGGGCCAGTGGCACTGTTCGCATGTATCGCGCGCCGGCCGCAGTTCCTCGATCGGGGTTGGGATAGGGCGATGGTAGGTTTTGGCCATGATCGCGTAGACCTGTCGGAGGCCCGCTATTTTCGATTTTACGAACCACGATGCTCCGGGGCCGATGTGGCATTGGACGCAAGGGACGCGAGCGTGCGGCGAGCGTTCATAGGCTGTGAATTCAGGTATCATAACAGCATGGCATAGCTGGCCGCAGAAAGAGGGCGAGTCCAGGTACTCCAGGCTTGCGATGAATATGATCATCGTGAGGGCAACGTTGATGCCGCTAAACACGGCAAACGTGATGATGCGACTACGAACGTCACTTTCCCCGGATAGCGCTTGCAGGATTGCCGCGAGTGACTTCTCTCCCAAGCCGGGATCTTGCCGGCGCCTCCGCTTGAACTCGCGGTAGAGACCCAACGGCACAAGCAGAAGCCCACCGAAAAAAGTCGGCGGCACAACTGCTAGGAAGATGATTCCCCCGTAGGCGTTTTCGGCGCCATATAGGAGGGTCATCACCAGGTAGACAGCGCCCGAAATAGCTCCAAAGGTAGCCATATAGCCGCCCACCTTGGAGATGCGATTGCATGTAACGAGACCGACTAATAACCTATACAAGCGCCACATGGAAAACTCCATTCATCAATCGTTGAGTGCGGAATCACGCCCGGACCGGCTCTCTGCCGCGTCTTCGACCTTTAAGTAAATAACCGGTTTGATCCTGTCATAAGCCCGGGGATTATGACAACCTGGAGAGCACCCCCCGCCGGTTTCTGTTTTTTCAAATTGTATGGGAATTCCCCATCCTCCATAAGGGACTTTTTTACGTAAATGCTTGGGCTCATTGCTTGCATGGGTGGCATGACAGGCACGACAGGTGCGTCCCTTGTCCGGCGTATTAACATGCAGATAATGAAGGTTCATTTTTCCGTTTCTGAAATCAGACAAATTTTCTGTTTCGTTGACTAAAACCTTTTCTGCCTGATGGCAGGAGAAACACATGTCATAGTTTGAAATTTCAAATGGAGCATAGAATTCAGGTGTATATTCCTTGATTAACAGCCTGAAATAATCACTTCCGTGAGGTTCGTGACAAACCCTGCATCCCCGGTCCACTACAGGTTTATGAACATATTTAAACTTTTCCAGCTCCGCTTTAGTATCTTCATGACAAGAGAAGCATAACTGTCTCTGATTATTGATCAGCAAAGACGCATGATTTGAGCTGTGGCTATTATGGCACAGGGTGCACTTTCCTTCAGCATACGGCGCATGAAAGTTTTTTACGTTTTCTTTTTTTTCATGGCACTTGCGGCATAATTCTGCAACCGTTGCAGCCGAGACAAGGAATTTGTAATCACTGCTATGCGGATTGTGACACTCCAGACATTTTCCCTCTTCTAACGGCTTATGAAGATATTTACCTTTGCCTACCTGGGGAGCCTTCGTCCTCAACTGCGCTATTGACGGAATTGTGTTCACATCCCCTGTCTGCTCCTGATGACAGCCGCCACAGAGTTCTGTCCTGGTGCGAAATAGTTTGAAGGAATGTTTTTTAGGATCAACCGATTTGTGACAGAATTTACACACACCGAGCGTCACCGGTTGATGAACATATTTTTTTTGTTGGTAAGAATTATGGCATTCCCGGGTAGCACAGTATTCTGTAAGCTCTGTGGGCTTTTGACCTGCCCATAGGCAAGAAACTGACAGTGAAACCGCTAAAAACAGGGCAGACATGCGAGTGCGCTTAAACATGGACCGGTATCTTCATTATCAGGATATATTTTTCTTTGAGGCCGCGAAAAAAGGGAAAATCCTGTCAAATTGGCGTAGCATGAGAAAAGGCACGATAAAAATTATAGCTGCTACCAGGATTCCCTCTTTTTCCAAAAATCCCGGCATAAAACTGGTAAATCCACGATAACTTTTTGATACCAGCTGTCCGCCGATAACAACATTCCATCGCATCAATATTACTTGTATTAACAGAAGGCCTGAAGTCAAAAAAAACAAGAAAATTCGAAAGTTTCTGTGGTAATTTGAAAAGAACTATAGTTGCCAGAAGAAGAAATGATCCTAGTGAACAAATCAGAATCTGTCCAACCACATAAGTATACCATAGGGGACCGGTTATAAGGTATTTAAGAACCTCCCATCTTTCCGTCTGCTCATATGCCAAGGAAAGGAGGTCCATAAGCTCCAGCACGACAGCTATAATCATAAAACCCCAGAGAAAACGAACCATCATGTCGAGACAACTCTGGTCTATTTTCTGTCTTTTAAGAAAATTTACAAAAAGGTAAAGGAAGATCAAAACCGAAATCCCGGATACGATTGCGGAAAATATAAATATGATAAACATAAGTGGTGTGGACCACCAGGGATTGGCTTTGATCGAACCAAAAAGAAATCCTACATAACCATGAAGGATGCAGGCAACAGGAATCCCGATACCCGCAAGTATTTTTACAATTTTATGATCAATGCGGTCCGTCTCTTCATTGCGGATCGTACAACCGAGATGCAAAATATAATATGCGGCTCTCCAGGTAGCCTTCGGGGAATTATATCGATCGACAGAGTCTGCCCTGTAATGGAACCAGACTTCCAGGATGACAATAATGGTGTATGTTAAATAGACAAATCCAAAACCACTCATAGCAGAGGTAAAATGAGGGGTAATCATGATATTCAAAGCGCGTTCCGGTTTTCCCAGGTGATTGAGCAAAGGCAATGCTGCAAAAAGCAGAAAAGCAAAGGACGAGACCAGTGAAAATCGTGCGATAGGCTCCAATTGTTTCAAGCCAAATACATGAAACAGGGATGAAACAATAAAAGCACCGGCTACAAGGCCCGTGATATACGGATACATCACGATCATCACTGTCCAGGTAACATGCAGCTCATTGGGGAAAACAAAATCTCCCATTAAATCACCTCCAGATCCAGGCCGATATAATAGCATTTTGGATTTGTTGCCATTTCAGGCTTGAGAATGGAATATCGTCGTGCATGCAACACTGCTGAAACGGGATTGTGCGGGTCTTTCAGATTCCCACAGATCCTTGCCTTTCTCGGGCATGCCTGAACACAGGCAGTCGGTAGTCCCCGGTGAATGCGATGATAACAAAGGGTGCATTTATCAGCGGTTCCAATATCATACGAGATATAACGACATCCATAAGGGCAAGCCTGAATGCAATATCCACAGCCCATACAATGTTTCTTATCCACCAAAACAACTCCGTCCGGTGAATGATAGGTTGCGCCAACAGGGCAGACCTGGGTGCACGATGAATTTCGACAATGATTGCACAATTTTGGTACAAAAAAACCTTTCACTACTTGCTTATCCTGCACCCGGTTTTGTTTAAAACTTTGCTTCCCCCCTTCCGGAGAATCGACATGGATATTTTCGTCCTCATCTATTTCGTATCGTTCTATCCATGTTCGGAAATAGCCGTCAGGGACCTTGTTTTCTATCCCGCAGGCCCTGACGCAGGCACCGCAACCTATGCATCGGGTCGTATCAACGATAAAGGCCCAGTCGAAGTTGTTCAGATCGTGTGAAATTTTCTCTATCGGTTCGTCTTTAAGATTTCCCCTGGCGACGATAGAACCGACACAGACACCGGCAGCACTATACAGAGCCATACGGACAAATTTCCCGCGGGTTATAGAATTGCCTTTTTCGCCCATTGTTTTTGCTCCCGCAATGTTTTGATGAGATTGCTGTCATGGATAAAGTTGTAATGGCATTCCAGACATGCAGTTTTTGAATTATTTATAAATTGAGCATCCTTTCTCATAACCCCAGGCATCTTCTCCAGATGCTTGGACGCTTCTATTTGTGGAAGACTGTTCTGGTCTTTAAAAGGCTTCTTTTCATGGCAAAGGAGACAAAACTGTTTATTGCCATTTTTATAGATTCTTCCGGACGTTTCGTTTTCCGGATGATATAAATGGCACGCGGTGCATCGCATGGATTTATGTTCCCGCTTTTTGAAATCCTGGACTATTGCGGTATGACAATCCTCACATTCAAATATCACCGGATGGTTTTCAACATCTTTGTGGCTCTTCTCCGGACGCTTTTTATGACAATCTTCGCATTCAAATATGGTTGGATGGATCCTGGCTTCACTTACCGGATCAAGCAGAAACAACGGTTCGTGGGGATTATGGCATTCCACACACCGTATTGAATCATCCGTGACATGAAGAGATCTGAAATGGTCCTTAGGGGCTATCTGGGCAAAATCATGGGGACGGGATTCGAGTTTACGGTGACAGTAAAGACATCCCTCAAGAGTGTACTCTTTAGGCATCTGAGCCATTTTGGGGGGAACGGCTTTTAATGCTTCCTTCGGATATTTTCCGGATTGTGTTGGCTTTTGGTTGTTCCGTATAAGAAACTTTGCTATTTCCGCAACATGAATATTGCCCGGCCCATGACAATTTTCACACTGAACATTATAATGAACATCCTTTTCATGGATATTATAATTATCCTCATGACACTGAGCACAGACATCTTTTCTTTGATACACTTGCTCCAGATTTAGGATATCTTTCAGGCTTGCAGCCCGGTAGTGACCAATAGTTCCGAATGTTTTAGGTATTAACAACTGTCGGATACCAAAACCGATTATTCCGGCGACGAATAACAGCGCAAAAATACGCTTAACATGTGAATTGTTTTTCAATTCGATTGCTCCATGATTTGCACAATTGGAGTATCAGCGATTTGAGCTAGCAAGCGTGTGGTCGACCAAAGATTCTCCTTCCAATCACCGTTTTGGCGCAATGGTGGCAGGACGTTGCTGAGAACTATGCCACTGTATCCACCGCTTGCGGTCAGATCCAAAATCCTCTCCTGTGAGCTTTTTCAGGGCCCATGTCGCCTCAATGCGAACGATTTCGCGCCTGTCCCCTAGCGCAGCAATGAGGGATTCGACAACACGAGGGTGTCGCATTTTCCCCAAGGTTCTTATAGCTGCAATCCGGACATCTTGATCCGTATCGTCCAAAGCGGCGATTACCGGGGCCGCCGCGCGAGGATCTTCGATTTGACCCAATGCCTGTATCGCCGATTGCCGGATACCAGGATCTTGATCTCTCGAAGCGACGATCAGGGGGGCTACAATGAGAGGGTCTCTGATTTGTGCCAATACCTGAATTGCGCTCCTCCGGGTTCGGATTTGCGGATCCTTCACCAAGGCCGTAAGGGCGTCCACTGTGCGCTGATCCTTGAAAGTCTTCAGCGCCAGGGTTGCGCTGTCCCGGATCCGAACATCGTCCTCGCTCAACGCCGCGATGAGGGGCTTCACGGCGCGTGGATCGTTGATTTGCCCTAATGCCTGAACAACCGCCAGACGAATGTCGGGACTGGTGTCCTTCAAAGCGGCAATCAGAGGTTCTATTGCCCGCGGGTCTTCGATCTGCCCCAAAGCTTGAATTGCGGTTTGCCGTGTAACGGGATTCTCAGATCTCAACAATGCGACGAGCGGCTTCACCGCTCGTGAAGTTCGGATCTGCCCCAAAACTTGCGCAGCGCCACTCTGCCTCTGCCCCACGTCGTCTTTCAGTGCCGCGATCAGTAGGTCGATCGCCGCGGGATCTTTGACCGTCCCCAGCGCCCGAATTGCACTCGCTCGAGTCTGAGAATTGCCATCCTCCAAAACTGGTATGAGACTCTCTATAAGGCGGAGGTCGCGGATGGTTCCCAACGCTTGAACAACCAGCAGCCTCGTAGGGGCATCCCCATTTTTTATAACGGCTATGATGGGCTCAATCGCGCTCTCACCTATCCTGACAAGCGTTTCAGCGGCCTCAGTGGCCGCTGAAACTATGGTCATGGCCCAGGGAAAACATCTGTCTACATAAATTCGCTTGTCGACCCTGGGATCCTGCAGTGTCTCGACAAGCGCCAATATAGCTCCTTGCGCCGGCGATCCCGACGTCCTCAGCTGAATCGCCGCGGCTGCTTTGGAACTGGCATCCCCGCTCCTGAGGATTTTGATTTGCGCTGCAACGGGTTCGGGAGCCGCTTGCTCCCACTCAATCAGGCGCTGTCTAAGCATCGGATCGTTTTTGAGCAATGACTCGTCGGCGAATGCTTTGTTCTCGCGCGCATCTTTGATTTCCAGTACGTCCGCACCCAGCCTGCAAAAAAACGTATCTTGCTCCTTCACGACGGCGGTTGCGGGCTCTACCCCACGGGAGTCGTTGATACGTGCTAGCGCCCCGGCGGCCCGGCTGCGGACCTCACTATTTGGATCTTTAAGCATGGCGGTGAGCGGATCTATGGCACGCGCATCTTGGATATTCCCCAATGCTCCGGCAGCTTCCCAGCGTACGTCGTCGTCCTGGCTGTTCAGCGCGGCAATGAGGGGGTCCACCGCTGCTGGACCCAGTCGCACGAGTGCGGCGGAAGCCTGCATTCGGAGCAGCCGGTTTGCATCTTTCAGGGCGGCGATAAGAGGCTCTACTGCACGCAGGTCCCCGATCTCCCCCAACGCATCCGCCGCTCCGTAGCTGACGATAGCATCGCTATCTTTCAACGCGGCGATGAGGACGTCCAGCGCACGCGGATCCTTGATTTCCTTCAATGCGCCGGCCGCTCTATAGCCGACAATAGAATCCTTATCCTTTAAGGCCGCCATGAGGGCATCCACCGCACGGGCATCTTTAGTGCGCCCCAAAACGGTGACCGCCTCTCTGCGCAAATTCACATTTTCGCTCTTCAGCACATCAATCAGAGGACGAACGACAACCGGGCCTAGCTTTACCAGGCTATTGATTGCCTCTGCCCGAATAGTGCGATCGTCATCCTTTAGCGATTCGATCTGCTTTGTTATTGAACTGTCCTGGCTGTACCCCGTGCGCACAGTTCCGTGTGCGTATAAACAAAAGACCAAAATTCCCGATAGCCAAAGACGCATGCGAATTTTCATTTATTATGGCAGTGCAGGCATAGAACCAGCATAGTAAAGGGTTGGCGCAACATAGTTGTGTTCCCATTATCAAACGCCGGGATTGGGCTCAAAGCATGAAACGTGTCCATGAAACGTGTCCTTTGCCAAAATATCCGACCCGCTTGAGCTCAGGGCGTCAATGCGGGTGGAGCGCATTGCACCGGTGAAGCGTTATCTGCCCGGGTAGAGGCGATCTGAAATCGTGAAGTAGCGCTCCGACTCCCCGTAGTCTCCTATCATTCTGTAGTAGAGTGCCATGTTGTAGTATAGGAGTCCATAGTCTGGTTTGAGTTCTATGGCCTGCTGCAGCAGAGGAAACGCTTCGGCAGGGCGATTGGCTTTCAGATAGGCATCCGCAAGGTTGTTTTTGACATATGGATTGTGCGGGGCCCGCTCAACCGCACGCGTAAACAAAGTAATGTCACTCTCCCAAACCGGCAGATATTGCCGGATACCAAAACAAAAAGCCAAAGCGAGTGCGCCGGCCAGTGCTCTCTGTCGAAACGTAAACTGGATCCGTGTGCTCCACACAGCCGCCACTATAGCGAGGCCCACGCTCGGAAGGTAGAGATAACGGTCATGCGTGAAGTCGCTCCTGGTCAGATAGCCCAGCGCCAGCGAGGGAGCGAGTGTAATCGCCACCCACGCGGCGCCAAATCGCACATTTGCAGAACTGCGTCGCAAAAGCCAGAATAGTCCCATCAGCACTGCGATAGCCAGCAAGAGCGGCCAGACGCGCGATTCCACGGCCACCTCGTAACTGGGGCTGAGACGCGCGGGCCAAATCAGATGAAGCACATAGGTGGCCAGCACTTTCGGCACGGTAAAAATCGTCGATCGCATGCTCATGTCTGGAGCAATTGCCGATGTGATGCTTCCGATCGCGTTGATGCGGGCGGCCATGTACAGCAGCGCCACGACGACGTAAGGGAACACGGCTAGGACCGCGTTCTTGAAGCGGGAGTGTATCCACTCGTAGGCGAAAATCAGGGCCGGTGCCGCGATGCCCGCTTCTTTAGTGAATACGGCCAAAGCTGCGAAAAGGACGGAAACGAAGCTGATCGGCCCTTTTCGGACCCTGTAGAAATACAGAGATAGCACGAGAAAGATTGTAACTACAATGTCGGGGCCTGAAGAGATCCATACAATGGTCTCTGTTTGAATGGGATGAAGCGCGAACAGAGCTCCGGCCACCAGGGCGGCATTAAAGCTCCCTACTAAGTGTTGAATCAGTAAGAACAGACAGGCCGTCGCTGCCAGATGAGCCGCCAGAGATGCGAAATGCCAGATGGCAGCCGGAGGTCCCAGAACGGCGTATTCCGCGCGAAAAAATAGCAGCGAAAGCGGCCGGTAATAATTCGCGGCTTGCAGAGGTGAGTGTGCCCATAGATGGGTGGTAAAGTAGCCAGGGACATGGCTCCAGGCCGTTAAACGCGGATTCATTTCGAGCTGCTCGTGGTCGTCGTAGACAAGAGAATAGCGAGCGGCCGGCAGATAAACGAGAACTACGACAAAGAGAACCCCTATAACCACCAAACTTTTCATATGCAAAAGCTTTAGAACGGATAGGATCAATTTCAAGTGCTTTGATTTGCCCTAGCCCGTGAGAAATGCGGGCTAGCGAGTTCCTCCTCAGCCATGGACGGCCGAATACGCAACTGGATGCCGCCTATCAAAGCTTACGACTCTCTATTGACAGCGTGCGCATGTTACTCGTTCCCGGCCATTGGAGCTTCGGGATGCTGCTTTGCCTGCGTGAGAAGCTCTTCCACTTGAGCGCGCTTCGGATGATCCGGATTCGTCTTAAGAAGCTTCTGCCAGGCGGCAATCGCCGCTTTCCGGTCGCCCTGCACCTGCCACTTCACAAATCCAATGTTGAACAGTGCGTCGGGATTGTTGGGATCGAGACGCAGCGCGTGATTCCAAGCGCCGATTGCCTTATCATCGTCCCCGCCAAAATGATAGGCGCCGCCGAGCTTTACGAGGACGGCGACGTCCGGTTTTACTCTGATGGAGTCCGCATAATACTTTGCCGCCATGGGGAATTGGCGCGTCTGATAATAGATCTTACCGATTTCCGCCAGCAGGAGTGGATCATCAGGCGACTGCCGCAGTCGGGCCAGCAGAGGTTCGACCTGTTTATCTGGGCCCTGTTTCAATGGGCCGGGCGTGCTCTTGACGTCGGAGGCGCCCGCGACAGCCGACCTTGACACCTGGGGTTTGACGGCGCTTGCCTGGAAGGGGGCGCGCGCCAAATACCCAATGCCGATACCCGAGAGCAAGCAGATCACTGCAAGCCCGTAAACCTGCGTGCTGCGCCACGACTTTGTCGTTGACTCAGTACCCTCCATGAGACCCTCCTTCACAACAGAATATTGACCGCCGCGATCTTATGAGAATTTCCGGATCGAATCCGGTCCAATATACTGGCACTCACGGGTGTTCCTCCCCGTGGCACATCAATGTGCACCTGGAGCCGTTGTAGGAAACCGGCAGGGTATTGTTACTTCCCACGACATTCATGTCGAAGCTCACCAGAGCGCTGCCAGGGACGCTCGAAGTTCCCGCCGGCACGCCATGTGCGCTGTGGCATACCGAACACGAAAATCCTTCCTGAATGTGCTCCCCATGCTCGCTCCAACTTGCGCTCGAGTTGATGTAGTTCAGATCGTGACACTTCGCGCAGAGGGCGTAAGGCGATGCAGGTGCGGAGTCCAGAATCGGTTTCGGATTGCGATTAATGATCACTGACCCGGGCGCGGCTCCCGGCCCGACCTGGCTCATCAGATACTGGCGTTCCAAAATATGGTCGTTTTTAGACCCGTGAGGTCCGTTTGGACCGGTACCGCCAAACTCACGGGTATTATCATTGTTGTGGCAATCCGTGCAGAGGATCCGGGGACTCATGGTGCGACCTTGCACTGTGGCGCCAATGTTCCACATGGATTTAAGCAGACTCGGTCGCGCAAGGTTTGCCGCATCGCGCATGACAGGATGAGACGAAGTCGCGCCATGCGCGAATTGCAGAGACACATCCAAGGTATCGCCTGAGAAGAGCGCGCGCGCCGGCATATAGCCGTAAGCGGGCAAGCTCTGCTTGTTCTGGCTGGTGCCGTGGCAGCGCAAGCAATTCTCATACTGATAGGCTGCGGTGGCAACAACCACGCGATCCAAGGTCACACCCGCAACGCCAATTTGCGATGGACGAAGATCGGGCGTTGCAGAAAAAGTTATCGTCGGTTGTGCCGCGTGGGATTCATGGCAATCCGCGCAGGTGGTATGGCGATTCCGATCCAATGTAACGGGCTCGTTCGGCGCGTGCGGGTTACTGGCGTCCGCGAATGGATGGCCTTGTTGGCCGTTGAATGCCCCTACCACGTTGAGAAGCGGCTGAGCCATGTTGTCGCTGCCGTCATGACACGTAAAACATGCCTGAGACGTCTCGTCGACGTTCGCCGGACGGTTCGGGTTTTTGCGCAGCAACCCCGTGCCAAGTGCGTTATGGGATCTGTGGCAATTAGAACAGGCAAATTCGTTCACGGTCGAATATCCGCCCAATTGAGCTTTCGGAGCCACCGCGGCAATTGATACGGCATGCGCACTGTTAGGCCAGGCGGTGAGTGAATTGTTGATCCCGCCTACCGTGCGGGCACTCACATCGTGGCACGCAAAGCACAAACGACTTCCGGTGTTGTCACGCACCAGGAATTTTGGGGAACGCAGGTCCTTGTACTGGTTATGAACGTCGTGGCAGGTGCGGCACTCGATATTGTTTTCCACTAACAAGACTGTTGAATCCTTGGTGGTGTACGATGCCACTAAGGTTGACACCAGGGTTGCGTCATCCTTGAGCTGCGGTTGCATGCTGAAGGGATGCGATCCCTGCAGTTCTGCGCCCATATTAGCGCGGAATGCGCCGGTCATCTGCAGTGTGCCGATCGCCACCGTGCGCCCCACTCCCACGCTGCCATCATGGCAGCTTAGACACTTCATGCTTGCCGTCCCGACCGTTGTCGGTGTGGAGGGGGTGCTCGTCGAGTCCGGATACAGAATGTACTCGTTTGTCGAGAGGGTCTGGTTCCAGAGTTGCTCCGAAAGCGCGTTATGCGGGGCGTGGCAGTAAATGCAGGCGTTCGCATTAGGCCCGCGCATCGGTGAAGCTCCTGAACTCAGGTCATGCACGCCGAGGACATCGGTCGTCGGATTGGTCTGGGCTGCGGTGAGTGCGGCAAACAGCAGCACACATGCGAGCGCTTTGGCGGGAACTGGGCGCGTCCAACTCATTGCTGCGCTCCAGTCGCGGTTCGCTGCATGGCGCGGTACTGGAAGACCTGAACGCGACGATTATACGAGTCCACCACATACACGCGATCGTTGCGATCAATGAACAGCCCCGCGGGGAGCAGGAACTGGCCGAAGTTAGTGCCATTGCCGAAGCGGTAGAGCAGGCGCCCCTTCCGATCAAACACCTGCACCCTTCCCAACTCGCTGTCCACGATATAAATGTGATCTTCCGAGTCGATGCCGACACCTTTCGGACGATAGATGCCGCCCGCCGGATCTCCGCTGATGCCAATCTGCGCCTGGAAGTTGCCGTCACGATCAAACAACTGGACGCGGAAATTCATGGCATCGACCACCACGACCACGCCGTTCTTCACTTGCACCTCAATCGGGAAGTTGAATTCGCCCTTATCGCCGCCACGGCGTCCGAAGCTGCGCAATACGCGCCCGTCCGCGTCGAGTATATACACTCGATCGGCCAGCGTGTCGGTCACGTACACGCGATGGGTCTCACGATCGACGGCAATTCCCGTGGGGCGTTTGAAAAAGCCCTCACCCCCTTTCATGCTGCCGAACACCTTTCGGGTCTTGCCTTTCGGGTCAAAAACGAACACCTTGCCGGCTTCCGAATCCGTTACATAGATATTGTCTTTCTCATCGACGGCTACACACTGGGGCGCGATCATCGGGTCCTTGCTCTTGTCCCAGCGATCGATCAGCTTGTACTTGCGCCCTGCAAGATCGAAGATGTGCACGGCGGAAATAGCCGGATCGGTAACGATCACGCGGCCATGAGAATCGACCGCGATTCCGTAGGGGCGCACCATTTCGCGGAACTCCGGCGCACCCGCCACGATGCCGGCCAATTTGGACCAGAATCCCTGTTTGCCACCCACATCGCGCTCCGAGGAAAGCGTCTGCTGGTAGGTCAGCCTCCGTCCGGCTTCGAGCAGGAGTTCGGGCCAAGGTTTATCCGTAGGAGTCTTCGACCGTTTGAGGGCAAATGCGGGGACCAGTGCGAGTAAAAGCGCGCCAGTCAACAGCAGAAGAAAAAGAGATCTTGTCCCGCAGGTCCTGATCATAGCACGTTCAAACCATCTTGATAGACTCACGTAATACGAGTTAACTGCTCGCGGTCCGCCCGGAACAGCGCTGGCTTCCTGCACTGCGCGATCAAATCCGGCGAGAATATAGAGCTTGCCGCATCCTCAATGTAAGGCGGGCATGATAGCGGTCGCCGTTGTTTAACGTGCCTAATGCCTTCCGCATGGTGCTGCTGGACACATTTGTGTAGCCGCCGCTCACGGTCAGTATGCGGAACAATTGCGTACTGGCGTTTGCACCGAAGCTGCGAGCATTAAAAGTCAGAAAATAATCGCTGATAATAGAACCAAGGGGCGTGGCGATCAGTGTGCCGTTTGCCCCCAGCAACGCCGCGCCGTTCGACTGCGAATAGTTGCCGGAGAAAGAATATTTATTCCACGAGAGGCTCGTGACGAACGAATCGGAAACGTTGTTGTTGCCTTCTTGCGCAGTCAATCCGCTGCGCGATTCCCGGAAGCTCGCATTCCAGTATGTGGACGAATTGATCTTGCGCCGGATCGTGCCTCCATAGTTGTAATTGCTGGTTGTTACGATGTCAAGAATAGTCTGGGTATTTTGCGCATAGCTGAAGTCCGCTGTGGTTTCCCAGTTGGCCGAACTTGCGCGTCATGCCGAGATTTGCCACCAGACCGATGCCGCTATTGCCTTCCTGCGTCGCCGTATCCACAACGCCGATGGAGAAGCGCAGGAATCCGAGAAAATTGTTCGCCTTTTGGAAGTTTACGGTGCCTCCGTATTGCGTATTCTCTAAATCGCGCCCCTGAAAATGCTGGATCCGATGGTTCAGGTAGCCGGAAACCGTAAGTCCATGACCTACCGTGAAGGTCCCCGTGGTATTCATATAAACTGCGTTTGAATTTGAATCGCGGTTAACCAAAGGTGAAATAGTGTTGTCACCGAGATTCTGTGCAAGCGCGACAATAGCATTTGTTGTGTAATTACCAAACCCGCTTATCGACAATCTCCGCCAGGGTGAAACGCTGGCCGATGCGGTGTAGGAACTACTTGTGAAATCGTCCATTCCGCTTTCCGAGGTTGTTCGCGACCACCCCAGTCCCAGGCTGCCGGAAAGCGGCAAACTGCGCGTCGCGGTAACGCCGTAATTCGTGCTCGATGAGGTGTTGCTAATGGTTGCCGCGGTCATAAAACTCGGAGACAAAAGATCCGTGTTGTAATGGTTCAGGTTGCCCTGCAGGCTGAACCCGCCGAGCGCATAATTCGAATTCAGGTTAAAATTCCTGGAGGAACTCTCGCTCTGGATCGTTGTGCCCAGCAAGGTTGAGGTGGAATCGGCTATCGAGTAACTGGCGTGAAGGGTAGGGAGACCGCTAAACAAGGCGCTCCAACCAACGCTAAAGTTGCTGCCGGATGAATCCCCCAGAACCGATGGGACCCCCGCGATGCGAAACTCGCTGTTGCTGCTGAAATATTCTCCCGTAGGAGATCGAGCCGGGGAAATGGCTACCGCCAAACAGGCTTGCCGAACTCTCCACCCCCGTGCCGCGCGTAATCGTCTGCGATTCGGAATTGGACTGCGCGCGGTCGTAATACGGGCGAACCTGGAAGCTCAGGAATTGAGGATTATAGTAGTAGCCCTCCAAAGTGCCGTTTACCCCAAAGCCCATACTGTGGCTGGACCCGATGGTATTGCCGAAGTTGCCCGAATAAACGGCGGCCAAATCTCCCGTTCATGAGTATTTTGAGGTTGTTGCCTAGTCGTCACCTGGCCGTTTGCCGAAGCCACGCACGCGAGCACGAACACTATACGTATCGTGCTTACCGCGAGAAGTCTCCCTGCTTTCGTTCCTTGGCACAACACAAAAACCTCACAACACTTCAACTTTCGCGTCCTTCCGCAGTTTCTGGTTCAGCGCAGCGCGCAGTTCCACGCGCTTTTGTTTTTGCAGATCGGATTGTAATGTGGCTTTCACTGCGGCAAACGGTGTTTTGCCCGCAGGTGTATGTTCGACCAGCCGGAATATGGTGTAGGCATTCCCTAACTGGATAAGCGTGCTGACCTCGCCCGGCTTCATTGCCGCTGCGGCCTTGACAACCGGAGGAGGGAGTGTCGAGACCGCAACAACTTTGCGGTCGCCCATGTTGACATGCCAATCGTCGTCGGATTTCTTTTCCGCCAGCAGCCCGAAATCCTGATAGCTTTTTGTTGCCCTGGCGAGTTTGTATGCCTCCTCAGCCCGCCTGCGGGCTTCCTTGTCGACATCGGCTCCGCCGTTCTGGGGCGGGATAATCGAGATCGTCTGGATCCTCATACTCTCGGGCTGCTCGAATTGCTTCGGATTCTTGTCGTAATACGCTTTGGCTGCCGCCGCAGTGATGACCGACTTCCGTTCGATTTCGGTTTTAAGCATCTTCTCGATCAGCAACGAACGCCGGATCTTCTCGCGCAGCACCTGCTTTGAGCCTTGGCACTCCGTGCGCAAAAACTGTTCGTAGGCGCTGGAGCCCAGTTGCTTGCGGAACGCAGCTTCCGCCTTGCTCAATTGCTCGGGAGCTATAGGAATTTTCATGCGCCTGGCTTCCTGGTAGAGCAGCTCCTCAAAAACAAGCATCTCTATGGCGCCCTTCCGGATGTCGGCCTCCAGCGGCTTGGGAAAGCCACCGTGTTGGCTCGCATAAGGGAAAATCGTGTACATTTGGCGCACAACATCGGCTTCTGTCAGTACGGCCCCGTTGACTCGCACGGCAGGCTTCATAGTGGCAGTCAACGCATTCTGGGGTCGGATTGTTGGCGGCGGAAGCGTGCGACGAAACCAAGGGTGTCTGCCCGAAAACCATGGACCCGCAAAACAACGCCGCGGCCATCATGCACAACCGGAATTCCATAGATCCTCTCAACTGACTGGAACTGTCTGGGTCTAATGAGGGGAGAGGAGATCCCCTCCCCCCGTCGGATAAGCTTTCTAGAAAGCGGTCGCAATCCCAAGGATATTGCTGCCTTCGTTCGAACCGCCCGCACCTGTATAGTGGCACTGACGGCAGAACTGAGTGGCGGAGGATGCCTTGGTTCCGTTGGCAGTGTCTGCTCCCGGGTTGTAGGGAGCGGCGACGAAGAAGTAGCTTGGGAACGTGCCGGAGGTTAAGCCGGCGATCGGATTGCGTGCTGCCTGCCGAGGCCGTGTACATGCTGTGCGGCGTATGGCAGGTAGTGCAAACCACGTACGCTTCGTTCGACCGAGCCATCGTTGTTTCCACCGCGAAACCGGCACCCGAGCGGGCGCCAATGACCGTCGGCAGACCATAATTGTTCCGGAATATTTCGTAATTGCTACCCGCGAAGGTAGCACCCGCGACTAGTCTGGTCTTTTCTGCATCGAGGCTAAGATAAACTCCGGATACTGAGGTCTCCGACTCTTAGCCTCCGGCCCAATCGGGTGATCGTTTGTGTAGTTGCCCGCAGTGCCGCCATCGTTGCCCAACAGGGTGGGAATTGGCTGCGTGCCGTAGCCGGGCGGCAGAAGTCCGGCGGTTTGCTCGAACGACTGGTTGGTCATCATAGCGCCCGTGGCCACATTTCCGTCATGACAGCTCAAGCACATAACGACGCCGGTCTTAATGCGTGGTCTAGTTTCCAATTCTGCGAATTCAACAGGGAATGCGCCGCCGGTACCGGTGGCGATGCTGCCAAGGCCAATTATCGGCCCGAGGTCCTGTCCCCACAGGGCATCATCGCCAGAATCACCAACGATGGGAACGCTTATAAACGTCCCACTGGCAGCATCCCACTGCAGCGTGCCGCCATTGCCGCGGGCTCCGCTGTGAGGGGTATGGCAGCCGACGCAACCGCGCCCGCCGTTCTGATGAGCGCCCAATTTGTCGATGCCTTGGATGCCGGTACCCTTGTGTATACGTTTGTGCCATTGCCACACTGGCACAAACCAGCACGGCGAGAGCAAACATCATAATTTTCTTCATGAACTAAAACCTCCTGATAAGGGATTCAATTTAAACTAGGTTTTTACTCACTTTGTGCTTCTACTCCACGGGCCGGATTACGGCTGACCCGTTTATGGCTGCCAAAACTGATATGACAGCCAAACTCGTTGTGGCAAAGCTAGTTCTTGGCCGCAGGCGCGGACGAGGACGCGGGCTTCTTTGGATCTGCTTTCTTCTTGCCCTCTGCCTCGCGGCGATCTAACTCCGCCTTTGCCTCAGAATTCGTGTAATACTGGAACACCTGCAGCCGGCCCGGATACAGCTCCGTCGTAAGGACTCGGTTGTTTTTGTCGACCATCACATTGGCGAGGCTCTGAAATTGACCCGGCAGCAAGCCGTGCTCTCCCATGTAAATCAGCAGCCGGCCCTCGGGCGTAAACACCTGGACCCGGTCCTGCACGGCGTCGGCGACCCAGATGTGGCCATCCCCGTCGATGGAAATGCCTTTGGGACGCGCGAAATACCCCGGGCCGTCGCCCGCCTCGCCGAACGTCCTGATAAACGTGCCGTCGGCATCAAACTCCTGGATGCGGTTGTTCCAGGTATCGGAGATGAACACGTTGCCGTCCTGGTCCACGGCTACACCCACCGGCTTTGCAAACTCTCCGGGCACAGTCGAAGTGTGCTTTGTGCCTGGCTTGCCCAACTTCCGGATGAGCTTGAACGGCGGATCGGCATCGTAAACCAGCACCAGGTCCTGTTCCGCATCGGTGACGTAGAGCAGGCGGTTCTCGTTGTCGATGGCGAGGCTGCCGGGAGCAACGAGGCCTTCGGCAATCGCCCTTCAACCTTGTGGTTCTTATCGAAAACGACTACGCGCTTCATGCCGCTGTCGGCAGCGAACAGCCGGTCGCTGTCATCGATCGCCAGCCCTATAAGCCACTTGAACCTGCCATCGGAACCGTTCTTGATCATCGAATATTCGCCGGTATCGACGTTGAGAATGAAGATGGCCCGGACCTTGCTGTCGGCGATATAGACAAGGTTTTTGGAGTCGACCGCGATCCCATTGGGAGTGACCAACTGCCAGCGCGGCTTGAAATCGCTGGGTGTGGATCCGGTAGCGATGCCGGAGAGGCGATCCATCCAGCTGGCCTTCTTTTGCTGCGCCTTTTTTTCGACGAATTTTTCGCCCGACCAATAGCCCCTATAGCGGATTCGGGTAATCGCCGGCGGGTTCGGCCACACGAACTTGGAAAGGTCGAGACTCTCATAGAGCTTGCGGTTATCCTTATTAGCGGCGTTAGGTTGTTCTTCTTGAGCGTTCTTGTCTTTCTTTTTGTCCTTGGCGTACAGCGAGTACGTTGCGATGAGGGCCAAGGCTAGCATCAACACGGTTGAAAGTGTCCGGCAGGTGATTCCGCGAAGAACCGAGTTGTTCCGAACTGCTGGCATCTTGTTTGCTCCTCCCGTTTCCTACTTGCCCATATCTTTATGGCAGCCGGCGCAGAACATGATGTTGTTGGCCTGATCCTTCACCAGCAGATTACGTTCCGCTGACGCATGGGGCTGGTGGCAGGAACTGCAGTTGAAAGCGACGCGAACCTTGGTGACGTCCTCCGGATCCATCTGATCAGCGACCGGGTGCCGCTCGACTGGATGGCCTAAGCCGTACTTGAGGCGGATCGCCGATACCGTGCTGAAGTAATTTTCCGGCAGTATCACGCGGCCATTGAAGATCGTGACGGTGCGTGCGACCTTGCCTGGCTCAGGCTTGGAATCAGGCCCGTGGCACTCGAGACAGAGGCTGTTTACAGTATTCGTGCGCAACAAATGGCTATTTTCGCCACCGTGAGGCTCATGACAGGAGGAACAGCCGGTCTGAAACGCAGCCCCGTGAAGGACCTTCTTGGTTTTCTGAAGCTTGGCTTGAGCGCTATGGCACTTGGTGCAGGCACTTACCGGATTAGGACGCACTAAGCCGGGCTTGTCCGACGCGTGCGGGTAATGGCAGCCGAGGCAATTCCCCTTCGCCCCCGCGTGCTGCACTTTCGCGCTCTGGATCTGTTTTGCGGTTTCCTCGTGGCATGAAAGGCACAGCTCTTTTGAAGAAGATTTGGTAAGAACGATCTTGCCGTCTACCGGAGCCTGATGGCAAATGTCGCAGGATTTCGTGACATAGGGATCGTGTACAAACTTCTGGATAAGCTTAGGCCCGTCGGACTGGTGCATGTCGTGGCAACCGAGACAATTAGACCCGACGAATGGCTGCCCCTGGTGGGCATTGGCAATCGCCTCACTTTTCAAGTCATGACAATCCCCGCACTCGTCTCGCGGATCTTTCTTCTGGTGGTAATCGAATTCCAGCTTTCCCGGAGTTCCCGTCTTGTGTGTGACGTGACAGGAATTGCATCCCTTGTCCAGGGCAGCGTGCCGACTCCCATTTTCGGGTATGTTCAAGCCGGTTGAATGACATTTCAGGCAGAGATTATCCGCCTTGTTGCCCGAGAGGGGCTTCAGCGTGTGATTCTGGTTTGGAGACTCATGTGGGTCGTGGCATTTGATGCAGTCGCGCTCCGCCGGAGGATGCACACGACTCTGGCCGATAACAGCCTTCCGGTCTTCATGGCACTGGAGGCATAGGGCAATGACCGTTGTGGTCTTCAGCTTGACACGGGTGACGTCACTAGCGACCCGAACCACATGGCAGGAAAGACAGCCGCCTTTGACCGCCGAATGAACGGAGTTTCCCTGCGACTTTTCGTTGTGGCACTCCAGGCAACTGGCCCCGTCCGCATTCTCTTGCAAAGGGGTGGGATGCTTGGCAGCGTGAAGGGGGATGCTGCAGCAGGCCGTCCATAAGAAAATCTGTGCCACTTTTCGAACTAATGCGATCCGCACAATATCCCTCGGGAAAGAAGATTGTCGATGTAAGTTACTCTTGCCTCATGGGATCCGGCCTGTGCTAGTGCCATCGAATTGCTCTCCGCCTGATCGCTAAATGGGATGCCTGCATTGAGCCAACTCATACGCCTACTCAGCCCTCACAAAACCAATGCCAATCAGCCCTCACAAAAATCTATCTTTCTAGTCGATTACATAATAGTGATTGGCCTCAAGATTCCAATCCGCAGAAAATCAGGATTGTTTAAAAGTGCACTCAGGGGAAAATACGGAGACGAGGACCGATATCCACCACGACGACAATGAGATCCAAGCCCCGCATTTTAGATCGGGATGGGGAAAAATCGCTCCGGATCCCGGTGAAATAATTTCCGGGGATGATTGAATCGTCACGCTAGGATTTTGGTTTTACATCGGAAGCATACAATGATTGCAGCACTTCGCAGCTTTTACAGATATCCATCTTCTTGCGCCAGCTTTTCTGCGGCTGGCCCTGGCAAATCGTTCCGTTGATGAACCAGCAGAGATGCCCTGCGCCAAGCTCCCATGCCGGGCACTCTTTTCGAGTTTTCCTCGGGCATTTATTTACCAACCAACAGGGCCGGTGTCCATTCGCGAGGGATTGCTTCAGGGAAAGAAGCAGCAGAGACTGGCGTTCGGTATGGACCGGTATATTTCTCAAGCCCTGCTCAAAGCTCTGGATGGTTCTGATGGAGATGCCCAGCAGTTGGGCCATTTGTTTTTGGGTTTTCCCCAAAATATGCCTGATGTTAGCCAATTCACTTTTATTCACTTTAAAGCCTCATTAAATTCTTCATTTACTATACCACATTAAGGCTCGACGCCCAGCCGTACCTCGCAGTCGTACCTGGTTATACGGTCCTTGGTTATGTTGACTCCTTTAGCTTCATCATTTGCGTAATCCAGAATAATATCGGCAAGGTTGATTGGGGTGGGTCCCTTTTACATTATCACTCCCATCTCTTGTGGGCCCCTTTTACGTTATCGAAATCATACCTGGTTATACTGTCCCTTTTTACTTCATATAGAGCTAAACCCCGTCCGAGCGGGAATTGTAGAAAATCCATCAGACTGGGAATGGTCTAGTGCGCGCGCCCATCTAACAGGCGAAGATCATTCAGGATTGCTCGAAATGGATCTCTGGCGAAAACACTTTGACCGGCATTCATGGCGGGAATACTTAAAACAGGCAGCCACAAGGACAGAGGTCCACGATCAGATCCGCAAGAACACGAGAACCGGGCGTTTCTGCGGCCCGGAGGAAATCGCAAGGTAACTGGAACGAGAGCATCGAAAAACGACTCAGTGCAAGAATAGACCACAAGTAAATAAAATACCATGATTTGAAAGAGCTAAGGCCTGATTTGTATTGTCTGCTTATTCTTTTAGCACAAGGGGACAGTATAGCCAGGCACGCGTTTGAATATTTTGCTTGACATTATATGTGAAAAAATTCACAATGCGACTCGCGTAACGAGGAATTTATGGTTGATGCGGTGCCGTATAGGACGATTGGGCGATTAACCCTTTACTGGCGAATACTTAGAGATCTCGCGAGTGAAGGAGAAACCTATATCTACTCGCACGATCTTGCCTCAAGATCCCGCGTCACGGCCACTCAGGCGCGACGCGACCTCATGGTTGTAGGGTACTCCGGCACTCCTGCCCGGGGGTACGATGTTAAAAAACTCCGGGATCATATCGAAGCATTCGTTTTCCCGGCCGAAGAGCAGCGAGCCATCATCGCCGGTGTAGGCAATATCGGGCGCGCCCTTCTGAAGTTTTTTCTCGGCCGCCGGCCAACCCTCAAAATCGTAGCTTCATTAGAAACCAATCCCGATAAATTTGGCCGCTTGATCCACGGTTGCCCATGCTACTCCATCGAGAATGCTGCGAGCGTGATTCGGGAGCAGTGCATTACGGTCGGAATCATCGCGGTTCCCGACAAGGAAGCTCAATATGTGTCGGATGTGTATGTGGAAGCCGGCATTCGCGGCATCCTGAATTTTGCGCGAACTGCTTTGCGCGTTCCGTCCGGCGTTTATGTCGAAGACATCGATCTGGCGATGTCAATGGACCGAGTGGCGTATTTTGCGCGCCAGTCTCTGAAATCGGAAAGACCCGCTCTCAAAAAGCCGTCTTCCGAAACGGTTAATAAGGAGATCAATGTATGAATGATGTGGATTCGATATTAAAGAAGCACCCCCGCGCGGGGCGCGACGCACTCATCCCGATCCTGCAGGAAGTCCAGGAAAATCAGGGCTATCTTTCTCGCGAAGCGGTTGTCCGCATCGGCAAGCACCTCAATCTTCCGACTACAAAAATTTTCGGAGTTGCGACCTTCTACAACCAGTTCCGCTTTCAACCTAAAGGCAAGTATCACGTCACGGTTTGCCGGGGAACGGCCTGCCACGTCAAAGGATCCAACCGGGTGCTGGAAATGGCGCAGAAACTGCTGAAGCTGAAGCCGGGCCAGACCTCCAGAGACCGCCTGTTCAGCCTGGAAACTGTTGCCTGCATGGGTGCCTGCGGTTTGTCGCCGGTGATGAACCTTAACGGCGAGTTTTACGCTAAAGTCACGCCCCAGAAGCTGGTCAAAATCATACAGGAATGTAGGGAAATGGAGTCTAAGAATGGCCGCTAATACTGATACTGCAATCAAAGATAGTGCCGGCAAATGCTGGATCAATTTTAGTGAAATATCCGACACCCTGCTGAAGGACCTCAAAGCCGACCTCTTTGTCAACGCGAGGGCCAAAGGTCCCGGAGAACTGGCGGCCGTGCTGGCTTCGCTGAGGCGCGATACGGTGGCGCAGCCCGCGATTTTCGTGGGCGCAGGCACATGCGGCCTGGGCGCAGGAGCCGGCAAAACTCTTGCAGCCGTCCGGGAATTCCTGGCACAGCACAAAATCAATGCGGATGTCGTGGAAGTCGGCTGCAACGGCATGTGTTCCGACGAACCGATCATGGATATTCAGGTCCCCGGCCGCGCGCGCGTGAGTTTCAGCACGGTCACGGCCGACAAGGTGCCGGAGTTGCTTGATGCGGTGCTGCTCGAGAACCGCATTCCTACCGAATTGGTTCTTGGCCAGTATCGCACGGGCAACGCCAAGCCCTGGGACGGGATTGCATGCCTCGACGAGCATCCGTTCCTTGCGCGCCAGGTTCGCGTAGTGCTTGCTTCCAGCGGCATCATCGATCCCGGCAACATTCATGAATACATCGCGCACGGCGGCTATGGTTCGATCGCAAAAGTTTTAAGAACGATGACGCCGGATGCGGTCTGCGATCTAGTCGAGAAGAGCGGACTCCGCGGACGCGGCGGCGGCGGTTTCCCTACCGGCAAAAAGTGGAAATTTGCTCGGGCTGCCGTAGCCGATCAGAAATACCTGATCTGCAACGCCGACGAAGGAGATCCCGGCGCATTCATGGATCGAGCGGTCTGCGAAAGCGATCCGCACCGGCTGCTCGAGGGCATGCTGATTGCGGCCTACGCCATAGGCGCCACCAAAGCGTATGTCTATATCCGCGCTGAATATCCGCTGGCGATCCAGCGGCTCAGCGAGGCGTTCGAGCAGGCGTCCGCCTGCGGCTTGATCGGCTATAACATCCTCGACAGCGGCGTGGATTTCTCGATCAAAATGAAAATGGGCGCCGGCGCATTTGTGTGCGGCGAAGAGACTGCTCTGATCCACTCGATAGAAGGGAAGCGCGGCATGCCGCGGCCTCGCCCTCCGTTCCCCGCCGTCCAGGGATTGTTCGGCAAGCCCACCGTCATCAACAACGTCGAAACTCTGGCCAACCTGGCTGTCATCCTGGATCGCGGCGCCGAATGGTATGCGGCGATGGGAACCAAGGGGAGCAAAGGAACGAAGGTGTTTGCGCTCTCCGGCATGGTTAAGAGAACCGGACTCGTGGAGATCCCGATGGGAACGTCTCTTCGTGAGGTCGTGTTCGATATCGGCGGCGGCATTCCGGGCAACAAAAAATGCAAAGCAGTTCAAATCGGCGGCCCTTCCGGCGGTTGCGTGCCTGAGGCGCACATGGATCTGCCGACGGATTACGAAGAACTGAAAAAGTTCGGCACGATCATGGGATCGGGCGGACTGGTCGTGGTGGACGAATCCACCTGCATGGTCGATTTCGCCAAATACTTCATGGAATTCATCCAGAACGAGAGCTGCGGCAAATGCATTCCCTGCCGTGAAGGGACGCGGCGCATGCTGGAAATCCTGGAAGCCATCACGCGTCCGCGTCACAAGGAGAGCGACCTGGATGCCCTCTTGCGCGTCCAGGGAATCATGCACCTGAAGAAGCTGGCCGAAACCATCCGGTCCACCAGCCTGTGCGGACTGGGTCAGTCGGCGCCGAATCCGGTGCTGAGCACGCTGCAGTGGTTCCGCGATGAATATGAAGCGCATGTGTTTCGAGCGCCGCTGCCCGTCCGGGTCGTGCAAGGACCTTGTCGGAGCGCCCTGCCAGAGCGGTTGCCCGGTCGGCACCGAGGTCTGGCGCTATGTGGCGCATATCGCGCGCGGCGAGTACGACGACGCCTACCGCGTGATCCGCGAAGCCAACCCGTTTCCTTCCGCCTGCGCCCGCGTTTGCCACCACCCGTGCGAACAGGTTTGCCGCGCGGGCGCGACCGGAGGCGAGCCTATCGCCATCCGGACGCTGAAGCGCTTTGTGGTCGACAGCGTGGTTGCGCCCGGCAAGATCGCGATAGTGCCCGCAGGCAAGGACGCAGCGCGCATCGCCGTCATCGGCGCCGGCCCGGCCGGTCTGACCGCGGCGAATTCTCTTTCCGCGCTCGGGCACCGCGTAGCCGTGTTTGAGCGCGAAGGGATGGCCGGCGGAATGCTGACGGCTGCCATTCCTGAATATCGCCTGCCGCGCGAAGGCCTGCAGAGGGAAATCGCGGCCCTGATGAATCAGAATATCGAGATGCGTTTCGGGCAGTCTCTGGGTCGCGACTTCACGATCGACACGCTACTCGAGGATGGCTATAAGGCCGTTTTCATCGCGACCGGATCCCACGCCAGCAAGAAACTTGATCTGCCGGGCGAAGAGGCAGCCGGGATCATCCCGGGCATCGAGTTCCTCAAGGCCTACAACCTTGAAGGCAAGTCGATGGCGCACGGTCGCGTCGGGATCGTCGGCGGCGGCAACTCGGCCATGGATGCGGCGCGTGTAGCGATCCGCCAGCCCGGAGTCGAGAGCGTGACCGTCTTCTATCGCCGCACCCGTGAGGAAATGCCGGCGTACAAAGAAGAAGTCGAGGCCGGACTCGCCGAAGGCGTCATCCTGGAAGAACTGGTTACCCCCGTGGCGGTTCACAGCAGCGGAGGGCGTTTGACCGGCCTGCGTTCGCTGCGCAACCAGCTGGGCGCCCCGGACGCCTCCGGCCGGCGCAAACCGGTCCCGGTCAAAGGCTCGGAGTTCGATGTGGAAGCTGGACACGCTGATCGTCGCAATCAGCGAGGAGCCGGAACCGGACGGGCTGGAAGGCCTCAGCCTGTCTTCGTGGGGAACCGTTAAGATCAACGAGGAATCCTTTATCACCAGCAGGGAAGGCGTATTCGCCGGCGGCGACGTCGTCAACGGTCCGAGCACCGTGATCGCCGCAATTGCGGCGGGCAAGCAGGCCGCGGCGATGATCGACCGCTACGTGTCGGGCAAACTTATGAAGGTCCTGCCCAAAGTCAAACTCCCCTCGATCTATGTGGAACCTGTCATGGAAGTGGACGAGGAGACGGGCGAAACCTATCGGCTGGAACTGCCGCTGCTGCCGGTCGTGCAGCGAAAGAAATGTTTCGCTGAAGTGGAATTGTGCCCGAACGAGGAGAATGTACTGGCGGAAGCGCGGCGCTGTGCGCGCTGCGATCTGGAATTCACGCAGCCGCACTGACAGATTGGATGCACGGATTGAGGTGAAGATATGATTGAAATGCAAGTGGATGGCAGGACGGTCGAAGCCAAAGATGGGGAGACGATCCTCTCGGCGTTGAAACGGGAAGGGATTCACGTCCCGACGCTGTGCCACATGGAAGGGCTGCCGCCGAGCGGCGCATGCCGCATGTGCATCGTGGAAATGGAAGGGGCGCCGAACTTTGTGCCGGCCTGCTCCTTCCCCGTGGCTGCGGGGATGAAGATTCAGACCCGTTCGCCGAGAGTGCTGGACGCGCGGCGGACGATTGTCGAACTGCTGCTCAGCAACCACCCGGACGACTGCCTGTACTGCGCGCGGAGCGGCAAGTGCGATCTGCAGCACGCTGTCGCAGAGCATGGGCATCCGCCAGCGGCTGTTCCGCGGCAAACGGAATGAGCAGGAACAGGACGTCGCCGGTCCCATCGTCCGCGATCCGGAGAAGTGCATCCTGTGCGGCCGCTGCGTGCGCGTCTGCGAGGAGATCCAGGGCGTCGGCGGCCATCGATTTTGTCAGCCGCGGCTGCAAGGCCTTCATCGGCACGGCCTTCGACCAGGGCCTGAACGTGTCGACCTGCATCAACTGCGGCCAGTGCATCGTCGGCTGCCCCACCGGCGCGCTGACCGAGCAGTCGTACCTGGAAGAAGTGATCGCGGCGCTGGCAGACCCGGAGAAACTGGTTGTCGTGCAGCACGCGCCGGCGGTTTCGGTCAGCCTGGCCGAGGAGTTCGGCATGGAACCCGGCACAGGACGTCGACGGCAAGATGGTCGCGGCGCTGCGGCGCATCGGCTTCGACCGCGTGTTCGACACATCGTTCACGGCCGACCTGACCATCATGGAAGAAGCCTCGGAGCTGGCACAGCGGATTCAGACAGGGCGGCGCCCTGCCGATGTTCACGAGCTGTTCGCCGGGCTGGATCAAGTTCGTGGAGCAGTTCTATCCTGACTTCATCCCGAACCTCTCGACCTGCAAGAGCCCGCAGCAGATGATGGGCGCAATCATCAAGAGCTACTTTGCGCAGCGCGAAAACATCGATCCGGCGCAGATTGTCAGCGTTTCGATCATGCCGTGCACGGCCAAGAAGTTTGAAAGCGGCCGGCCGGAGATGGCGCCGGGACACGTCCCGGACGTGGACTATGTTCTGACGACGCGGGAACTGGCGCAGCTGCTGCGCATGTTCGGCATCGACCTGCTGGCGATGGCTCCGGAAACGGCCGATACGCCGTTCGGCGAACGGTCCACCGCCGGCAAGATCTTCGGCGCCAGCGGCGGCGTGATGGAAGCGGCGGTCCGCACGGCGCACTATCTGCTCACCGGCAAGGAACTGGCCAAGCTGGACATCCAGCCGCTGCGCGGCATGAAGGGCGCCAAGGAACTCCGCGCCAAGATCGGCGACCTGGAGGTCGGCGCCGCGGTCGTGAGCGGCCTCGGCAACGCCCGCAAGCTGCTGGACGAGATCCGCGCCGGGCGCAAGGACCTTCATTTCATCGAGGTCATGACCTGCCCCGGCGGCTGCATCAACGGCGGCGGCCAGCCGATCAACGCCGATATCGAACGCCGCGCGCGCCCGCATGCAGGCGCTGTACAAAATCGACCAGAACGAAAAAGCTCGCGTCAGCCACAAGAATCCCTATATCATGCGGCTGTATGATGAATTTCTGGGAAAGCCGCTCGGCGAGAAGAGTCACAGCCTGCTTCATACGCACTACGGTTCCAGGGATGTACGCTGTAGACGATGACTGTCGCAGGCGGGTGAGCAATCAAGCAAGGGAGATTACGAGAGTGAAAAAGAAAATACTGGTCGTGGACGATGATTTGGATCTCCTCGAACAAATAACCGCTATCCTGACTGCCGCGGGATATGATGTGACTGCAGCCGAAGGACAGGCGGGAGCCGAGGAAGCGATTCTCAAGGTGCAGGCCGGATCTTGCCGTCCTGGATCTGATGATGGAGGAGAAGGACTCCGGGTTTCGTGCTCAGCCATCAGCTCAAAAAGCTGTATCCGGAGATGCCTGTGATCCTGCTGACTGCGGTTGCCGGGGCGACGGGACTGTCCTTTGCCACGCGCACGCGGAAGAGCAGTCCTGGATCAAAGTGGATAAGATCATGGATAAGCCTGTCCGGCCGGAGCAGCTGAAGGCCGAAGTCCGCAGATTGCTCCACGAAGAACCGGAGCATACGCACGCAGCTCACTAGCGCCAAACTACGGGGCGACCATGCAAGCTGCATGTTTCGTACAGACGATCAAAGAGCGATGCCGGGTCTGCTACACGTGTGTGCGGGAGTGCCCGGCCAAAGCGATCGGAATTTCGGACGGCCAGGCCAACGTCATTCCGGAACGCTGCATCGGCTGCGGCAACTGCGCCCGGGTCTGCAGCCAGGGCGCCAAAAAAGTGCTGGACGGGACGCAGCAGGTCAAGCATTTGCTGAGCCAGGGCGGTGCCGTCGTGGCCCTCATCGCGCCGAGTTTCCCTGCGGAATTCGAGGAATGCGAGTACGATAAGGTCGTGGGGATGCTGCGGGCGCTGGGTTTCGCACTACGTGCACGAAGTCGGCTTCGCCGCCGACCTCGTCGCCCGGCGCTATCGAGAGCTTCTGGACGAGCCCGGACAGGACCAGCTATATCGCCATCGACGTGCCCGGCGCTGGTCGGCTATGTCGAGCGGTATTATCCCGATCTTGTCCCCAAACTCGCCCCGATTGTTTCCCCGATGGTTGCCGCTGCCCGGATCGTGCACCGTCTGTACGGGCCGGAAGTGCCGGTGGTGTTCATCGGTCCCTGCATCGCAAAAAAAGGCGAAGCCGCCAGCGAAAGGCTGGAAGGGGACGTCGATGCCGTGCTGACGTTCGTCGAGCTCCGCCAGATGCTTGGCGGAAGCAGGTATCCGCCCGGAAACCGTCGAGGCCAGCGAGTTCGATCCGCCGTGGAGCGGGCCGGGCGGACTGTTCCCGATCAGCCGGGGATTGCTGCAGGCGGCGGACATCACGGAGGATCTGATGACCGGCGAAGTGATGGCGACGGATGGCCGCACCAACTTTGTGGAGGCGATTCAAGCCGTCGAGTCGAACAGCGTGGACGCGCGCCTGCTGGAAATCCTCTGCTGCAACGGCTGCATCATGGGCGCCGGCATGACCACCAGCGCCGCTCTCTTCCGGCGGCGCAGCCTCGTCGGGAACTATGTGCAGAAGCGCTGGACCGAAGAACGCAAACAACAGTGGGAACAGGATGTCGCAACGATTTTCCGACATCGATCTGTCGCGGGAATTCAGCACGCCATGATCAGCGCTTCACGCCGCCGTCCCGCGGAAGAGATTGCCAAGATTCTTGCCCGGATGGGCAAAGTGAAACCGGAAGATGAACTTAACTGCGGCGCCTGCGGCTATGATTCCTGCGTCCAGCACGCGATCGCCATTCATCTCCGGCTGGCCGAAACCGAAATGTGCCTGCCCTACACCATCGACAAACTGCGCGATACCGTCAAGCAGCTGGCGGTTTCCCACCAGCAGCTGGTCAGCACGCAGGAAGCCCTGATGCATTCGGAGCGGCTCGCCAGCATGGGACAGCTGGCCGCAGGCGTGGCGCACGAAGTCAACAATCCGCTCGGCATCGTTCTGATGCATTCGCACATGCTGCTCGAACAGGCGGAAAAATTCCCGGAATGGCGCGAAGACCTCGACATGATCGCGGAGCAGGCCGACCGGTGCAAAAAGATCGTCGTCCGCCTGCTCCACTTCGCGCGGCAGAATAAGGCCGTCTTCCGCATCGTGGATCTCTGCAAGCTGATGCAGCGCGCGGTGAAAGCGTACCCGTTCCCCGCCAATATTCAGGCGCGCATCGAATCGGCGATCGAAAATCCAAAAGTCGATCTGGACCCGGATCAGATCAACCAGGTCATCACCAATCTGTTCAGCAATGCGTGCGATGCCATGCCCGATGGAGGCAGTCTCACCATCAGCATCGGCAGCAACGAGCGCGATGTCTGGTTCTCGATCAAAGACACGGGAACGCGGAATTTCCAAGGAAAACCAGGGAAAGATTTTTGAACCATTTTTCACAACCAAGCAGATCGGAAAAGGGACCGGACTCGGGCTTGCCGTCACCTACGGCATTGTCAAGATGCACCGGGGGGATATCATGATGATGTCCAATAACGATCCGTCTGCCGGGCAGACGGGAACTCAATTCACGGTTAAACTCCCCCGGAAGGCTCCGGAAGAGTAAATCCGACATCATAGGGGAAAAGGAGATTGCAATGGCCCAGATACTGTTGGTGGATGACGATCAGGACCTTATCGAAATGAACCGAACCGTGTTTGCTCAGCGGGGCCACACCGTCAATGTGGCGTATTCTTCGGCCGAAGCCCAGAAGATCGCGCAAACCGAAGAGCCCGACCTTGCCGTGCTGGATGTCATGATGGAAGACAAGACCGCGGGTTTCGAACTTGCCCGCAAGCTGCACGCCCTGTATCCCGACCATGCCCATGATCATGCTGACGGGCATCAGCAAGGAGATGCGGCTCGGCTACACGTTCCAGCCCGACGAAACCTGGTTGCCGGTCAGCAAGTTTTTGGAAAAGCCCATCAATCCGCGCGTGCTGGCGGATGAAGCGGACAAGCTTTTGAGCGGCAAACTTTAATACGAAAGGCGGAAGAAGTGGATATCCTGAACATCCTCATCGTGGATGACGAATTCGGCATGCGGCGGGGCGCCGAGCGGGCGCTGCGGGATATCACTGTGAGTCTGCCCGATATTGGGGGTGAGGTCCGATTCGACATAAGGACGGCAGCCACCGGCAAGGAACTGGAAGAGAAGATGAGTGAAGGGCCGACCGACATTCTCATTCTCGATCACAAGCTGCCGGATACGACCGGTCTGGATATCCTGGACCGGCTCAGCAAAAGCTCTCTCGACCTCCTGGTCATCATGATTACCGCCTATGCCTCGCTGGATACCGCCGTCACCGCCACGCGCCGCGGCGCCTACGATTTCCTGGCCAAACCGTTTACGCCGGAGGAGCTGCGCGGCGCGGTGCGCAAGGCGGCCCGGCACCTCATCCTGCAGCGGCAAGCCCGGAGGCTGGCCGAAGAGAAACGGCAGGTGCGTTTTCAGTTCATCTCCGTTCTGGCCCATGAGATGAAGGCTCCCATCGCCGCCATCGAGGGCTATCTCCAGATGATCCATGAACGCTCGGTCGGCAACAAGCTGGAAGATTACGATCGCATGCTGGATCGGTGCCTGCTTCGGATCGAGGGAATGCGAAAGCTGATCACGGATCTGCTGGACTTGACTTCCATCGAGTCCGGGCAGAGGAAGCGCACGCCGACCGCTGTCGATCTGGCGGATGTCGCCCGCCAGGCGGTCGAAAACGTCAAAGCGGAGATCGAGCGCCGCAGTATCTCGATTCGAGCTGGATGTGCCCGCCGGATTGTTCATGGAAGCCGACCGCACGGAGATCGAGATGATTTTCAATAATCTTGTTTCCAATGCGGTGAAATATAACCGGGACCAGGGGCGCGTCGGTGTCACGGTCGGCATGACCGGAGATGAAATCCGAATCCAGGTGGAAGACACCGGAATCGGCATGACCCAGGAAGAGACCCAGCGCCTCTTCAGCGACTTCTCAAGGATCAAGAACGAAAAAACCCGCAATATCCTGGGGAGCGGCCTGGGATTGTCCACGCTGAAAAAGCTCGTCACGCTCTACAACGGCGAAATCACTGTCAAAAGCAAGCCGGATATCGGCAGTACGTTTACCGTGACGCTTCACAATACTCTCAAGGCTGCGTAATGAACCGAAGTGAAATATCAGCTTTGTTGCCGGAGAGGGCCTTGGTCTACCCAATGATTAAAAGCCGCGATAAGAAATTATATTCGGATTTGCGACGCGAAACGAGCATGTTGCGCATCACGAGGTGAGGTATGTCTGGATTGCCCAAAATGGATCTAAGCAAGGGAGCCGTCGATTTCATCGATGACGGATATTTTATGCAGCTGCTCGCAGGCGCGCCGCCGGAGCGAAGCCGCGTGCAGGACATCATCTCGAAAAGCCTTGCCAAGCAGCCGCTCAGCGTTGAAGAGACTGCAGCCCTTCTTCGCACGGATGAGCCGGAGCTGCTCGACAGCGTTTTTCAGACCGCCCAGAAACTGAAGGAAACCGTATACGGCAACCGGATTGTGCTTTTCGCTCCTCTCTACGTGGGCAACGAGTGCGTCAATGATTGTTCCTATTGCGGGTTTCAGAGCAGCAACAAACTCTCGGTGCGGCGCACTCTGACACTTGAAGAATTGCGCGAACAGGTGATGAAGCTCGAGGCTTCGGGGCAAAAGCGGCTGATCCTGGTTTTCGGCGAGCATCCGGATACGACGCCGATTTCATTGCCGAAAGCGTGCGTACGGTATATGCCACGCGCAACGGGCACGGAGAAATCCGCAGAGTCAATATCAATGCGGCGCCCATGGATCATGAAGGATACCGGTGCGTTAAAGCGGCCGGCATCGGCACGTATCAGATTTTCCAGGAAACCTATCATCATGAAACGTATGCCGGCGTGCATTCGGCCGCGCACGCGCAAGGGCAATTACCTGTACCGGCTCGACGGTTTGAGCCGCGCGCTGGAAGCGGGATGCGACGATGTGGGAATCGGCGTGCTTTTCGGCTTGTATGACTGGCGGTTCGAAGTGCTGGGCCTTGTGGCGCACGCCTTGTATCTCCAGAAGCGCTATGGAGTCGGCCCGCATACGATCAGCTTCCCGCGCCTGCGTCCGGCTTGCGGCGTAAATTTCCCCGGACTGGGATCTGTCCAGGACGGCGATTTCAAACGCGTGATCGCAACGCTGCGCCTGGCTGTTCCCTACACGGGGCTGATCCTTACGGCCCGCGAAAACGCGCCGCTGCGTCGGGAACTGATGAAATACGGCGTCTCTCAGATCGATGCGGGCAGCCGGATCGAAATCGGCGGATACACGGAAAAGGAAGACACGCAGCTTGCCGACCGGGAACAATTTGAGCTTGGCGATATCCGGCCGCTCGACAAAGTCATGCAAGAACTCATACAGGACGGCTATGTGCCCAGTTTCTGCACTGCCTGCTACCGGCTCGGGCGCACGGGCGAGCATTTTATGGAATTTGCCATTCCGGGATTCATCAAACGCTATTGCACGCCAAATGCCATTTCCACGCTGACGGAGTACCTGGTGGATTATGCGTCGCCCGAGACTCGAAAAGCGGGAGAAGCGCTGATACAGGCAGAATTGGCGCGGCTTGAACCCGGTCCGCAAAAAGAAGAACTGGAAAAGCGGCTGCGTCAAATACGCCAGACAGACGACCGCGATCTCTATTTTTAGCTTTCGGAGATGTGCGGCTGTTCGCTGCCGCTTTTGTTGTTTACGCGTTTCCCGCTTTAAAAATAGCGATATTAACGGGAAACTGGAAACGGGAAACCCAAAGCGGCAGTGAACAGCCGCCCATCTCCGAAAGCGCCCTGCGGGCACGAAAACCATTATGAGTTGCATATCGAACCGAACAGGATCTTCTAGGTTCACGGGACGTGCCGGCGGATGCGCTGCACGGCATCTACACCGAACGCGCCCTCGAGAATTTCCCGCTGGCGCTGCGGCCGGTCAATCCTGCGCTCATCCATGCCTATGGTGCCGTAAAGCTTGCGTGCGCCCGAACCAATCATGCACTGGGCTGGTGGGATAATGAAAAGGCGAGCGCTATTGAAACCGCCTGTACGGAAATGATGGAAGGGCACCTGGACGCCGCCATCCGGGTGGATGCTCTTCAAGGGGGCGCCGGCACCTCCACGAACATGAATGTCAACGAGGTCCTGGCCAACCGCGCCCTGCAGATCCTTGGCAGACCTTTGGGCGCCTATTCAACGGTTAGCCCGCTCGAAGACATTAACCTGCATCAATCCACGAACGATACCTATCCGACTGCTCTGAAAGTGGCGGGCATTCAATTGCTGCGGCTTTTGCAGCGCGACGTGGTGCGTCTGCTGGAAGAGTTCCAGCGCAAGGAGCAGGAATTCGCGCACATCGTGAAAGTCGGCAGAACACAACTCCAAGATGCGGTGCTGACTACCCTGGGCCGCGAAATGGGCGCGTATGCGGAGGCTTTCGCACGGGACCGCTGGCGCATCTATAAATGCGAGGAGAGGCTGCGCATCGTCAATCTGGGAGGCACGGCTATCGGGACCGGCATTGCCGCTCCCAGGCGATACATCTTCCGCGTCGTCGATCAATTGCGGGAAATCACGCGGATGGGGCTGGCGCGCGCGGAGAATCTTGTCGAGTGCACGCAGAACGCCGATGTTTTTGTCGAAGTCAGCGGCATTCTTAAAGCGTGCGCAACCAATCTACTGAAAATTGCGACGGACCTGCGTCTGCTGTCTTCCGGACCCGACGCCGGTTTCGGCGAGATCCGTTTGCCGGCGCGCCAGGCGGGATCCTCCATCATGCCCGGCAAGGTGAATCCGGTTATCCCGGAAGCGGTATCCCAAGCGGCAATCATGGTGATGGCCAACGATCAAGCCATTGCTCAGGCATGCGCGATGGGCAACCTGGAGCTGAACGCCTTTCTGCCGCTGGTTGCGGATGCGCTGCTCGGCAGCCTGGATCTTTTGCGCAACGCCTGCCGTATCTTCTCGCGAACACTGCGTGGCGGGGATTACGGCGGATGAGTCCCGCTGCCGAACGCATGTGGAAGGCGCCACGGCAACTCTCACGGCTCTGGTTGCATTGCTGGGCTATGAGAAGGTTCAAGCCATTGCGTGCCGCGCGCGCGCGGAAGGAAAAACAGTGCGCCAGGTTGTGCTGGAAGAGGGAAGCCTGACTCCGGAACAATTCGATCAGCTGATCTCTCCCGAGAACGTTGCCCGGCTCGGATCACCTGAACCTGAGGGAAAAGAATGAAAGACACGCCGAAAGGAATGCGGCTGCATATCGGATTGTTCGGCCGGCGCAATGTGGGCAAATCCTCGCTGCTGAATGCGATGACCCGCCAGCAGGTCTCCATCGTTTCGGATGTGCCCGGAACAACCACGGATCCGGTGGAAAAACCAATGGAACTGCTGCCGCTCGGGCCAGTCCTGTTTATCGATACGGCAGGCATAGACGACGTCGGCGCCCTGGGTGAAATGCGGGCCGAGAGGACGCGGCTTATTTTTGAGCGCACAGACATGGGAATCCTGGTTGCAGAAGGAAATTGCTGGGGAGAGTTCGAAGAGAGCGTCCTGGCCGAAATGTCGAAACGCAAGGTGCCCGTCATCGTTGTGTTCAATAAGCGCGATCTTGCAGCGCCGCGCACGGAACTGCTGCAAACTCTCAAATCCCGCAATCTCCCTGTCGTGGAGGCGGTCGCCAGCCAGGGCAAAGGCATGCTTGAGCTTCGGGAAGCCCTGATACGCACGGCGCCGGAGGATTTTTTGGACTCTGCCCCGGTATTAGGCGATTTGATCAATCCCGGCGAAGTAGTGGTTCTGGTCGTCCCCATCGATTTGGAAGCGCCGAAGGGAAGACTCATCCTGCCGCAGGTGCAGTCGATCCGCGATGTGCTGGATCATGATTCGTGCTGCATGGTGGTCAAAGAGCGCGAACTGCAGGACGCGTTGGATAAACTCAAAAATCCGCCGGCCCTGGTAGTCACCGATTCCCAGGCGTTCCTGCGGGTCGCGGGCGATACGCCCAGCCAGGTCCCGATGACGTCCTTTTCAATCCTGTTTGCGCGTTTGAAAGGGGATCTGAAGGAGTTCGTGCGCGGAGTCAAAACCATCGACACGCTGCGGCCCGGAAACCGCATCCTGGTTCTGGAGTCCTGCGCGCACCACCCGATCGGCGAAGACATCGGAAGAGTCAAGATCCCCCGCTGGATTCGGCAATATACGGGAATGGACCTGGAATTTGTGCACCGGCAAGGGCACGATTTCCCCGAAGATATTAGTTCCTATCAGCTGATCATCCAGTGCGGCGCGTGCATGCTGAACCGGCGCGAAGTGATTTCCCGCATTCTGCGCTGCCGCGAAGCCAGCGTCCCGATCACCAACTATGGAGTCGCCATCACCTATTCCTTGGGTGTCCTCGACCGCGCACTGTCTCCCTTCCGCGGATTGCAATAGATATTCGCCAAACAGCGAAGCACGTCGCTATCGGAATCGGGATTGGTATCGGGAATCGCAGTCGGTTGTCAGCTTTTCGATCTCGATTTGCGATGCCGATACCGATAGCGATACCGATTCCGACAGACTCTGTTCCTGCAACTCTACATCTGAAGAATCATTGTTTCATCCTGCTGGAATGATTATGATGAAGCAGACAGTATTGAAGTAACACTATGGGATTCCGGAGGTCGCGTGAAAATCCCTGATGATCATGATTCCGTGCGCACTGCGGCTGAGAGAGATGATCCGCCCCCATTCTTCCGCACCTGGAATCGACTGTATGTTTCGGTCGTTGTTTATACCTGTGCTCTTGTGCTCGCTCTTTATCTAATGACCGTCCTATTCAACCGCTAGCGCGCCATGCATATTGCCGACTGGATTATCGTCATCCTCTATTTTGCCTATGTCCTGGCAGAGGGTTTCCGCCACGGCAAAAAGAATAAAAACCTGGATGATTACTTCCGCGGCAAGCGCTCCCTGCGCTGGTGGGCGGTCGGGCTCTCCGTCATGGCCACGCAGGCCAGCGCCATCACGTATATCGGGACCACCGGCCAGGCCTACAACGCGGGAATGTCGTTCATACAGGTCTATCTGCCGCAACCTCTTGTCATGGTCATCCTGTGCATGACATTTGTCCCCTTTTTCTATAGGGCCAATGTCTTCACGGCCTACGAATATCTCGAAAGGCGCTTTGACGCCAAAACGCGCAGTCTGACCAGTTTTATCTTCCTCCTATCCCGCGGCCTCGCCGTGAGTTTTGTTTTGTATGCCCCTTCGATCATCCTCGCCGTCATTTTCGGTTGGAATGAGTTTGTCACCATTATGATCATGGGCGCTTCGACGATCCTCTACACGACGATCGGCGGCAACAAAGCCGTGATCATGATCGATGCAAAACAAATGCTGCTGATGTTCGCAGGCATTTTTATCGCGATCGCACTTTTCGTGTCCAAGTTCCCGGCGAGCTATTCCATCGGCGACGCGGTGCATCTCGCCGGGCTTGAAGGCAAATGGAACAGCATCGACCTTTCCATGGATTTGAAAAATTCCTACACGCTGCTCTCGGGAATGTTGGGAGGGTTTTTCCTGGCGCTCTCCTATTTCGGATGCGATCAGAGCCAGGTGCAGCGCTATCTTACAGGGCGGTCGCTCACAGAGAGCCGCATGAGTCTCATGTTGAATGCGTTCCTGAAGGTTCCGATGCAGTTTCTGATCCTTGCCGTCGGTGTGCTGATGTTTGTGTCGTATCACTTCATTAAGCCTCCGCTGAATTTCAGTGCGGCGAACCAGAGTGTTCTGACGCAGAAGGCAGGGAGCCGGTATGCAGATCTGGAGAAGAGATATGACGCGGTTTTCCAGGAAAGACGCGCAGAGGCTCTTTCCCTGAGCGAAGCCCGGAAGAGCCACAACGAAGTTGCTCGGAGGGCCGCCGAAGGGCGGTACCGGGAAGCCGATGCCGCATTTCGGGAACTGAAGAATGAGAATCGCGCGCTTCTGAAATCTGTGACGGGATCAGAACCCTCGAGCGAAGTGAACTATATTTTCCCTTCTTTTCTGATCCAACATGCGCCTGCCGGAATTCTGGGCATCATGCTGGCCGTGATTTTCGCCGCAGCCATGTCCAGCTTTTCGTCTGAAATTAACTCGCTGGCAAGCGCAACGATCATCGATTTCTACAAGCGGTACTTCTGCAAGACGGCAAGCGATGCGCATTATCTCCGGGTATCCCGGGGGGCCACTTTGTTCTGGGGCGCGTTCGCAACCGTCGCTGCCTGCTATGCCGGCAAGCTGGGATCCCTGATCGAGGCGGTCAATAAAGTGGGATCCTATTTCTATGGGCCGATCCTCGGCGTGTTTCTCCTCGCGTTCATGGTGCGCCGCTGCAATGGGACGGGCGCTTTTTATGGACTGATCGCCGGGGAGATCGCAGTCTTCGCGGTGGCCTATTACTCTTCGATTTCATGGCTCTACTATAATGTTGTCGGCGTTGCCGCAGTTCTCGCCGCGGGAACCGCAATCAGCATGCTGCGGCCGTCGCAGGCGGATTCATCACGAAGCGGAGAAATCCAGCAATGAAGATTCTATATTTCCTTGCCATGGTCTTTCTTGCCCGGGATTGGCCGGAGTTCCGCGGAACAACAGGGCAAGGGCTTTCGGATGAAAGCGGGCTTCCTCTAACCTGGAGCGAAAACAGGAATGTCCGGTGGAAAACTGCGATCCCCGGGAAGGGATGGTCTTCCCCTGCAATCCAGGGAGACCAGATCTGGCTGACGACGGCGACAGAAGAGGGGAAATCGCTGCGTGCCATCTGCGTGGATCGCCAGAGCGGCGCAATTCTACAGAATATCGAAGTCTTTCGCCTAAATGTCCCCGGACGCGTCAACGCAAAAAATAGCCTTGCATCGCCGACGCCGGTGCTGGATGGAAACAAAGTCTATGTGCACTTCGGCGCTTTTGGCACTGCGTGCATTTCGCAGTCCGGCAAGATTCTGTGGCGGACACGGCTCGAGTACGACAACGGCCAGCATGGGCCGGGAGGCTCGCCCGTTCTCTATGATAATTTGCTGATCGTGAACTGCGATGGCATGTCGGTCCAGTATGTGGCGGCACTGGACAAATTGACCGGCAAAATTCAATGGAAACAATACCGAAAGGGAAACCATGCGTATTCGACGCCTTTGATAGTGCGTCTCGCAGGCGGGGACCAGTTGATCAGCGCTGGCGCCTACCGGGTTGTCGCGTATGAGCCGCGCATGGGCAAGGAAATCTGGCAGGTGCTTTACGGTGATGGATTTTCCAACGTCCCCCGGCCGGTATTTGGGAACGGTTTGGTGTTTATTTGCACCGGATTTCAGCAGCCTTCACTTTTGGCTATCCGCGTGGACGGCCGCGGGGATGTTACAAAGTCGCACGTCGACTGGAGACTCGATCGAGGAGTGCCGCTGACGCCTTCGCCGCTTCTTATCGGAGAAGAGCTGTACCTGATCAACGACAATGGAATCGCCACCTGCTTGGATGCGCGCACGGGAAAAGAGTATTGGCAGCAGCGCATAGGCGGGAGTTATTCCGCTTCGCCAATATATGCCGATGGCCGGATTTATTTTCTGAGCGAGGACGGCCAATCGGTTGTTATCGCGCCCGGGAAGGAGTTCAAGATACTTGCCACGAATCAACTGAATGGCCAGACGCTCGCCTCGATGGCCGTGTCCGGCGGAGCCATTTTCCTACGCAGCGGCTCCCATCTCTATTGCCTCCGCAATCAATAGTCAGCCAAATTCCATGGATGTCGCTATCGGAATCGGTATCGGTATCGCAAATCGCGATCGAAAATCGGCAGTGAAAGACCGCAGCAAAAGCGCAAAGACCGATTGCGATTCGCGATTCTCGATACCGATTCCGATAGCGACAATTCGCATTGAACGGGGGAGATTAACGGCTAAAAGATTCCCCCGCCATCCGATCGGCTTCGACAAGAGCAGAGAACAGCGATGACGCGGTGACCGCGAAAGGTTCAGTGTTTGCGAAGGGCTCTTTCATTGCGGCGGTCATGGCTTCCAGCAGCGCTTTTGAGTCGCGCCGAATATTTAGTTGAAGCTGATCGAGAGTCGTCGGCAACCCCACGTCCTTGAGAAAGCTGAGAACTTTTTGGGCTTCGTCCCATTCCCGTTCCAGTATCAGCTGGGCGACGAGGCCGATGCCGACGAGTTCTCCATGAAGAAAGTCGCGGTGCAGAACTGGGATCACGGTGAATCCGGCAGCCATTGCGTGGGCGATCGACAATCCTCCGCTTTCGAAGCCCACGCCGCTCAAAAGCGTATTCGCTTCGATGATGTTCTCGACGGACGAGTCGATTTCCCCCCGCCGGACAGCCTCGATTGCTTTTCGTCCGTCTTCAAATACGGTTTTCGCGCACAATTCCGCCAATGCCAGAGCCGCGATCGTAATGCGCGCGCCAACCATGTTTCTGCCGGAGGGATTTCTGAAGCAGGTGCGGGCTTCGTAGAAAGTGGCAAGGGCGTCCCCCATGCCTGCGATGAGATGCCGTATGGGAGAGGACGCGATGAGCCGCGTGTCGACGACCACCAGCGCCGGGCTGTTGGGGAAGAACTCCGGTCCTATGCCCACACCCTCTGGAGTGTACATCACCGACACGGCGGAACAGGGCGCGTCGGTTGAAGCGATAGTGGGGCAGATGGCTGCAGGCACTCCGAGTCGAAAGCCGACGCATTTGCCGGCGTCGATGCATTTTCCGCCGCCGGCTGCAATAACGGAATCCGCCGCCCATCCGGCTTTTCGGACGGCACCGACGATGCGTTCTACTTCCTCATACGAGCACTCGCCGCGAAATATTTCTATGTGAGGCTCGATGCCGGCTTGTTTAAGGCTGGCTTTAATTTTTGCGCCGATCCGCTGCCTGCTGCCTTCCGTCATCAGCGCGACTGGACGCCGGCTTGGCAGTATCGAGAGGTAGCGTCCCAGATGATCGAGAACATCCTTCCCCTGGATGTAGCGGTGCGGGGAAATCAGGACCCGCGGAGAGTCCTGATTCCCGTCCGGCGCGACGGAGAAGATGTGTTCCGGGAAAAACGGTTCCATGTCGGTCACGGTTCCTGCCGATCTGTTCGGATCGGGTTCCATTGTTTACTGCAAAAGCTGCAGGTCCCCAGGATGGGAAGTTATTGCTTTACCCAGCCTGATGGCATGCCGTAAGGCACTTCCAGCAGCACTGCTTCAACCTGAGTGATCTTTTTGTTTTTGATTTTAAACACTTCGGCCATGATGAAGGAGTAAGGCGCATCGAAGGGTGCCGTTACCTTCATCGGGGAGCCGTCTGTCATCTTGAATTCGGGAAACGAGCCGGCATGGTCGAGGAATACGAAGGCCAGCACAAGTCCGCGTTCCTGGTCGATGATCGGGAATCGCCGTTCTCGGACTTTGGTGATGATGAAGGAAAATCCGGTGTCGAATTGTTGCCTGCAGGCCATTTTCCCTATTCCCTGTCCGGTCTTGTTATTCGCGCTGATCATGCCGTTTTCGACGCGCGTACATTCGTCATCGAAAGGCGTGAGCTGTCCGGTGCCTTTTTCCATCGCCTCAAAATACAGATTTGCGATATTAGTCAGCTCCCAGCGCGAAGGACGGTCTCCGGCAGGAAGCGCTTCGCTGAAAATCGGCTTGTCGACCAGGCCCGGAAGAGGCTGCGGTTTAGCCCCCGGGGCGCCCATGCCGCTGGAACGCGGGATCAGGCATTCCATTTCGCTGATGCGCCACTTTGTCTTCAATTTTGAGCCGCAGAAAAACGATTCGCTGGTGATTGTTTTCAAAAATCGTTCCTATAAAACCGACCTGGCCTGCAACCGGATCAGCGAAATAGAGCTTGTAATCACCCGCCTTGAGCATCAGGCACGCCCCATATTCCGTCGCCCAGCTTCAAAGTCTGGCCATTTTCGGTGTAGCGGGCATTGGGCGCAAGCGGCAATCTGTCGGGATCATGTGCGACCAGATGCAGTCCAGTACAAATCCACTAAACTATTCAAACAAGCACGATCGCACGTCTGGCCGTAAAGCTGATCCGGCCAATAGGAATACAACTACCGTAAGGGCAAGTATTCGGATTCGCATGAAATCTCCTTTTCAAAAGAAGAAAGAATTCTTTGCTTTGGATGTCGGTTTTATTGCGGATCCCAAGTCTAACAGAATTTAACCGCACTCATCCCTGAAATTTTAACCTTAGGTCACCATTTGTTTGATCTGCCGGCTCTTTGGACCTTGCGAATTTCCGGATTTGCAAAAAAATATCTTGACACAACTGCGGCGATGTACTAATAGATAGTACTATGAGACCTATAGAGACGAAGCTTACAGCACAGCAGATCGAAATTATGAAGGTAGTGTGGCAGTTAGGGGATGCGACCGTGCGCGATGTTTATGAAGCGCTGCGCGTGCAGCGCCCCATAGCCTACACGACCGTCATGACCACTATGAAGACGATGGAAGCAAGAGGGCACCTGAAAAAACGGACTGAAGGGCGCGCGCATGTCTATCAGGCCGTCGAGCCTCAGAATCGGGCTCTCCGCAAAATCGTGAAAGATTTCCTGGACCGGGTATTCAACGGATCCGCGGAGCCCTTGCTTGCGCACCTGGTTCAGGAGCGGCGCTTGTCGGAAAAGAGCCTGGAAGCGGTTGCCAGGATGATTCGGGAGAAGAAGTGATTGGCAGGCAGTCGGCAGTCGTTTGTCGGCAGTAATTTCGGCAAAGGTCACTGAAATTATCAATGGAGGGTGCTGTGGCACTTCCTTTCTGGATTTCGAATCTTATCGCCTATAGCCTTCAAATCGCCATTCTGGCCGCAGCGGGAACCCTGCTGGTGTATCTTTTCCGGTTGCGTCTTCCGCGGGTAACGCTGATTTATTGGCAAATCCTGTTGCTGGTATGCTTATCCCTGCCTTTTCTGCAGCGCTGGGATCATCCGACCCTGGGTCCGGCAATCTCCGGGAATGGAACCGTCTCCGTCAGAGCACCGTATGTTGCGGTTCCGATGAGTCTCAAGTCGCCGATGCAATTTCCATGGGAGGTTCTCGGGATTATATTGGCTGCCGGGATTGTCATCAGGCTGGCATGGCTAATGCTCGGATTTGTGAGGCTGCACCTTTTTCAGCGCAGATCGCGCATGTTTTTTGAAGAACATGCCTCAGTTCGGGATATGCAATGGCGCACAGGTGTTCGAGTGCCTCTGCTGCTTTCCGACGAGATCGATAGTCCCGTCACGTTCGGTTTCCGCTCGCCAAGAATTATTCTTCCGCTATCGTTTAAAAATTTGAGCGAACCATGCAGGGAAGCCGTCTTATGCCACGAGCTTCTGCATGTGCGTCGCTATGATTGGATCCTTATTGTTGCGGAAGAAGTCGTAGGCTCTCTCTTCTGGTTCCATCCGGGAGTGTGGTGGTTGCTGAACCGCATCCAACTGAGCCGGGAGCAGGCGGTCGACTACGAAGTCGTGCGATTAACCGGCAACAAGCAGCCCTATCTGGATTCGCTGCTGGAATTTGCACGGGCGCAGGGGCGTCCGAAAGCTGTTCCGGCGCCGCTATTCTTGAAAGAAAGTCATCTCGTGCAGCGCGTTGCGCTGCTGTTAAAGGAGGTTTCCATGAGCCGATCGAGACTGGCTGTCAGCACTATCAGCATCTTCCTGCTATTAATAGGGACTATCTATCTAGCTGCCGGGTGGTTTCCTTTAACCGGGGCGCCTCTGGCTGCGCAGAAACAGAATTCTGGGGCCGAAGTCAGAGCTCCGCAGACAACGCCGATTCAGGTCGCCGGAGATATCCAGGAATCAAAACTGATTTTCATGGTCGAGCCGATTTATTCAGAAGAAGCCAAACGCCTTGGGTTGAATGGAATAGTCAAACTCAGGGTTACCATTAATGAAGAAGGACAAGTCTACAGAATAGTGGCGCAGGCAGGGCACCCGATGTTCATAGAAGCAGCATTCGATGCCGTAACACAATGGCGCTATAGCCCGACGTTTTTGAATGGCAATCCTGTTTCAGTTGTAACCAACGTGACGTGCTATTTTCTCAGTAAAGAGACGGCTGCATTTTGGGACAGAACGGGTAATGCAAAGCCCCCTGCGGGTACGCCGTTCATCTCTGTTCCTGGAACTATTGTGGGGGGGATGACGGTCCGGCCAAAGGCTGCCATTCCTCCTCCGGTTCGAGGGCAAATCGCCGACAATCCTATTAAGCCTCCGCGCACGGAACCGATCCGCATTGGCAACATGGTTCAGGAATCCAAACTGATTCATCGAGTCGAACCCGTCTATCCGGAGCAGGCACTGCGGGGAGGTATCCAGGGAACTGTCAGGCTCACGATAGTCATCAATGAGGAAGGATTTGTTTGCGAATTGAGGGCTATGGAGGGAAATGATCCGATACTCGAGGCGGCCACCATGGATGCCGTCAAGCAATGGCAATACAGCCCAACGCTTCTGAATGGAGCGCCCGTTGCCGCACAGACCACGGTGACCGTCCTATTCAACCTGAAATAGACAGAACTGCACACGTCGGTATCGCTATCGGAAGCGGGATCGCAATCGCTATCGGGATTCGGTTTTATTGATGTGAGAATGAAATGCCGATTTCCGATTGCGATTGACGATACCGATAGCTATCCCGATGTCCTGCGGTGAAGATAAATCTGCGGCGTGTATTCTTCCTCCTGGCTTGATTTGCGGCTATTTCCCTATCCGATCTTGTTGGCTTCGGCTTTGGCTATTGTAAGGCCATCACGCCGTGTTTTCTCGAATGCCAGCCGCTCGGCCGGCGCATCTTCTTCCGGTAGAGCGCTCAAAACCTCGCCGAATATTTCCTGCAGTTCCTCTTTGAACTCCGGGTGGCTGAAAATATACATAGCGTTGCGCCGTATGCCGGCGAGAACTTTTTCTCCAACTTCCTCAAGCCCCATCCCGAGCTTGTGTATTTTCGGCAATACATCCATCGTTTGCTGGCTCTTGGCGGTGTTTTCCGGCGATGCCAGCCGTTGCGGGCGAACTTTCTCGCTTTCATAAATCGAGCTGTTGATCAGACCGGGGCAGAAGACGGAAACGCCGATGTTGTGCTTGTACAGGCTGCACCGCAGCGCTTCGCTGAGCCCGCGCACGGCATATTTGGATGCCGTATAAATTCCCGCGGCGGCGCTGGGCAGGTACGCGGCCATAGAGGCTGTGTTCACGATGTGGCCCCCCTCGCCATGCTTCCGCATGCGCGGGATGAAGGTTTGGATGCCGTTGACGACGCCGCCAAAATTCACGCCCATAACCCAATCCCAATCGTTGTACGTGCATTCTTCGATTGGTACGAAAAGATTGATCCCCGCGTTGTTGCACAGGACATGCACTTTGCCGAATACTCTCTCGGTTTCGTCTGCTGCGCGCGCGAATGCCTCGCGATCGGTGACATCCAGGCGGATCGCGTGCACATTCGGGTTATTGCCGAAATGAGCCATTGCGCGGTCAAGGCTATCCTGGCGGATATCCGCAATGACCACTTTCATGCCGTTTTTCGAAAAAACCTGGGCCATGCCGAATCCCGCGCCATTGGCAGCGCCGGTGATGAATGCTACTTTCCCTTCAATGTGTTTCATTCCCATCTCCTGTCCGGATGCGGCGACGCGCTTCCGCTGGATTTAAACAGCTATCCTTCCCTTGAATGGAATTCTACAATGGAAAGGCGTCATGGAGCTATAGAGGAACGACGGTACTCGAATAAATGTTCTAGGGGATGCAGCGCGCGGGTCAACCAGTGCCATAACCCGGCAATTCTGTCGCTCGCACAGAATCCGGGGCAATTTCGAGGCTATGGTGCCGACTTTTAAATTGGCCGAATTTCTTGCCGAGTGCCTCCGAATGTAGTACAAGTGTCGCGTTTTCAAGCGGCGCACCTGTGTGAGAGGATAGAGTCTATATGGCGGAAAAAACCTGGCAGAATTACATACAAAATAAATCATCCAAACCGTCTCCGCTGAAGGGCATCAAAGTGCTGGAAGTGTGCACTATGCTGCTCGGGCCCATGGGGCCGGCTCTGCTGGCGCAGTTGGGTGCGGAAGTTATCCGGTGCGAAATCCCTCCCATGGGCGATTCGACGCGCTCATTGAATCCTTTTGGCTGGTTTTTTAAGGACCAAAGCCCGCTGCTGCTGCATATTAATCAGAACAAATATTGGGTTGGACTTGATCTGCACAAGCCCGAAGGACAAAAAGTGTTTTGTGAACTTGCGGCACAGTGCGACATTGTGGAAAACAACTTCCGGCCCGGCGTCATGGAAGACTGGGGCATCGGGTACCGGCAGATCAGCGAAATCAACCCTGGCGTAATTTTTCTATCTAAGAACGGCTATGGACAATGGGGCCAATACGCCAAAGAGAACCGGCCTTCCAACGACGGGGCTTCTCAGGCGCTTACCGGATATTCTTATATGTCCCGCTTTCCCGGGCAGACACCCCTGAAGCTGCGCGCCTATATCGGTGATAACTATGGCGCCATGTGCGCCGAAATCGCCGTGCTGGCCGCGCTCCACTACCGCGACAGGACGGGCAAGGGACAGTTCATCGAATTCTCGCAGACAGAAAACGTCATGCGGACAATGTCCTGGATTTGGCCGTATCTGCAGATTACAGGCACACAGCCGCAGCCTGCGGGAAATCGGGATGTTTCGATCTGCCCGGCGGATACGTTCCGCTGCAGTAATGACGCCTTTGTCGCATTGGCCGCGCCTGCGCCGGAAGAGTTTGCCGGCCTGTGCCGTGCGATGGGCAAGCCGGAGTTGGCGGATGACCCGAGATTCAAAGACCATACGACGCGGCTGAAAGAGGAGAACGCGACTGCAATCCTCACAATAATTTCCGCATGGGTGCGATCCCGAAAAGCGGAAGAGATCGAAGCCCTCGCGGAAAAGCACGGTTTTGCGGCCAGCCATCTCTATACGGCCAAAGATCTGGTCGAGAATGAGCGTTTTCGTGTCCGGGATTTCTGGGCTGAGGTCGACGACCCCATGTACGGCAAATACAATAACTACGAATTTCCCGTGAAAATGTCCGAGACTCCGCCCCGCACTAAGTGGTCGGTTCGGCCTGTTGGCTTTGATAATGAATTCGTAATGAAAAAGTATCTCGGCAAGAACGACGACGAAATTGGGAAACTATATGAAGCGGGCGCGTTGGGAAAGTGGAAGGACATGCAGGGACGTCGTCCGCCTCCGGACTGGGACGGCAAGGCGGGGCTGCGGATTGAATAAAGCAGCTATCAGCTGTCAGCTGTCATGCGGAATTGGTTGCGTTTTAGTTGTATGGTTTGTTGAACTTTTAAGTTCATGGATATGAGGATTTGAGGATGGCTGGTAAAAAGAGAATGGATTGGTCTGAATGGGCAAACTGGATCAGGGAAAGAGACGATCCCGCTATTGCGCATACCCGGCCCGAGGCGTTGGATGACATTACCGTACTGGATTTGAGCAACAAGAGCTTTGGCGGATGCCATTGCTCCTCGATTCTGGCCGAACATGGCGCTAACGTGATCCGGGTCGAGCCACCGGAGGGCGATTTCATCCGAAGCTGTACTCCCTATGGATTCATGTATAAAGGCGAAGGGCTGAATTATTTGACGGAAGGCCGAAACAAGCATCACGTCACGCTCGATCTGGCAAAGCCGGAAGCGAGAGATATGTTCCGGGACCTTGTGCGGCAGGCCGATGTTCTCATTGAAACCTTCGCGCCCGGAACCCTGGACGATTGGGGGATCGGCTATGAGGAGCTGAAGGAAATTAATCCGAAGCTGATCTTTGCATCCATCACCGCTTTTGGCGGCTTCGGGCCCATGAGCAAAAGCAAAATGTCGGATTACGACAACATTGCGCAGGCTATGTCGGGCTTTCATTACGACACGGGGGAAAGGCTTCCTCCGGGAAAAACCTATGATGCGTGCCCGTGGGCCGTCCCCACGAAATCGGGTCCCTGGATCGCGTGGTTTATGTCGGGAACGTTCATGGCGATGGGAATCCTGGCGGCGCTGCATGCGAGAATGATAACGGGCAAAGGACAGGCGCTTGATGTCGCGTCAGCGGAAGCGTATGCCCGCATCGATGATTTTGTGGCGCTCTGGTATGAGCACAAGGGTCGCATCAATGAGCGGTTCGGAAATCTCGACACGGCGATATGGCTGTACTGCTTTGCTCCCACCAAGAATGGCGCGGTCTTCCTGGGCGGCCTGCGATTGGAAATGTGGCAGGCTTTTGCGGACATGGTAGGGAAGTGGGATGAATGGGGCGCGAGTAGCTGGACCAGCGTCGCTCCGTTTACAGCGGAAGCGGAGCAGCTCAAATGGTCCGCTCTCGTCTTCGAGGAAACGTTAAAATATACCAGCGAAGAGCTGCTGCAAATGTCCCTGGATTACTCCAAACACGGTCGCCTGGCGCCGATCACGTGCGTCGTCGCTCCGATCCTTTCTCCGGAAGATGCCATCAACGATCCTAATTGGAAAGACCGGGGGATCTTCACTCCGATCGCGGATCCGATTTATGGAGACATCATCACGGCCCAGGCGCAGTACAAAATGACGGAGACCCCGCTGCGAACAAAATGGGTTTGCCAGCCTGTCGGGCATGAGAATGAGTCGGTGTATCAGAAGTACCTGAACCTTAGCCCCGCGCGGCTGAAGGAACTAAAGGCACAGGGGATAATATAGGCAGGATACCCATCTCGAAGAAAATCGGTATCGGGGTTGGTATCGGAATCGGCTTTTGGGAAATCTGGGACGATTCCCTGTTTTGTGTTGTTATCATTTCGCTGTTTTTATGTCTATGATGTGGTGCCTATGGTTATGATGAGCTGCAGCCCACGTACATTAGCGCAGCGTCCAACCCGATGAACCAGTTCACCTCCAAAGAACGGGATGCCGAGACGGGGCTGGATTACTTCCTTGCGAGATACTACTCGGGCGCTCAAGGCAGATTCCTAAGCCCAGATGAGTGGAAGGGCGGACCGGATGATGCGCTTACAGGTCAAGATATAATCGCGGCTGGTCCGCTCCCATACGCTGACATCGGTAACCCACAGACACTGAACAAATACGCGTATGTAATTAATAATCCATTGCGGTATACAGATCCGGATGGACATTTTCTCGACACGATCGCAGATATTGGATTTATCGCATACGATATTTACAAGATTGCAAGAGAAGGGGCGACAAAGGCGAATATGGTCGCTCTCGGTGCGGATGTCGTTGGAGCGGCTATCCCCTTTGCTACAGGAGGTGGCCTAGCTGCGCGAGCAGGTGCCAAAGCTCTAGAAAAATCTGGAGATATCAAGAAAGGTGCTGAGCTGCTGCTTGACTCTAACGTGATCGTTACTGACGGCAAGCGATTGGTTGAGTCAGGACAAAACATCGTTAAAGCAGATGTGGCTCTCCCTGAACTTAGGAATGCAGCCTCGACAGGAAATTTGAAGGGAGTGCCCAAGGCGGCTGAGAGTATTCCTACTGTCCCAGGGGCACAAAATGTTAATACTAGAATTAACGTTCGTGGACAATTGCCTGAGGGAAGAGGTAGGTTTGGGGATGGTGTTACCGGTGCCACCGCAATTGAACGAGGTTCTACGCTGGTGACACGTGACAAGAATCTTTCAAAGGCCGTTAAGAACCTTGGCGGCAACGTAAAAAGACCGGAGGATGTACCATGATTGACTGGGAAGAAATCCAGTTAGCTGGACATGCCGATTTCAGATTCCCTGATGGTATTAGTGGCACTATTCGCTTGAAGCAACAGCGTGCTCCACTCGAATCTCGACACAAAGAGTTCGCAACAATTGCTATTGAGGGAGTTAGCCAGATCCAGCTTAATGATTGTATCGATACAAGTCCGAACAATGATGAACCTTCGGTGCTTATTGTTCGAGGGGAACCTACAGATAAAATCCTTCTATTTGGCGGTGAGGTCAGTTATGTGATCTCATCGAAGGGACAAGTAATCAAAGAAATCCCAGCTTTTCGGAAGAGACGAAACGATAAGTTCTGGCGTACAGAGGTAGTTCGATTAAGTAACGATTCGATATTGATTGTATACGAGGTCGGAGCTTTTGTAATTGAATCATCACTGGATGTTCGCTGGCACATTGAAAAGGCATTGATTGATTTCTTCGACCATCAGGAAGAATCTGGGTTGGTATTTTTGCGTGATCATGAGGTCGCGTACATGATAAATGTAAAAACCGGACAAGGGGTCCCTGCCATTAATGAATGAAGATAGTGCGGCTTAGCTCCCAAAACATCATTTCCCGCAGCTCCAATTTTAGGTGGTCAAAACCTGCATTGATCTTGATAGCCATAAGTGTCGAAATGGAAATTCTCCGATTGGACCCATACCAATCGGAGACGCAATACCTCCAATCGATTCTTCGAATCTGCTGGAAGCGGAAATAAACCGGAAACATTTTTCCGGTTTATTTCCACTTCGTTTCCAGATTATTTCCGCTTGCGGCGGTTTGCGGAGCTGAAGAGGAAATCTACTGGAAATACGTTTCCACTTTGAGAACGGCTATCCTCAATGAAGCCGGGGATTACGCTTCAGGCAGGTCTCTGGAATATATTCAGGCGGTTCTGAGCAAGGAAGCCTCGACGGCATCGGGGACGGTGATCAGCACGAACCAGTCTTTTGGATAGAGATAATCTTCGCCGCTCTCATCAATGATCCGCAGGTCGCCGTCTTTCTCTGCCTCCGGGTCCGGGAGAACACGATAAATCTTGTGCCGTTCCAGAGAAGCCGCATAGCCCTCGTTTTTGAGGCAAACCACAAATCCCGGTTCAGTTTTCTTTATGTTACGCATAGGTTTTATTTATTCGAGGTAACGTTTTCGTCTTAAATTCTTTTCTGCCGATGCCGTGGGCTTCATTCCAATGGAGCTCAGCCCTGACGACGCGCCCATTCCTGAGGCGGATTTTCGCTTCCCCTTTCATTTTACGCCATCTTCCGCTGCCATATTGTTTTTCCAGGCGGGGGAGTTCCCGGATGCGTGTTCCAGTGGCTATCGTCTCAACGTGCGCAATCTCTTCCAGTATATCAAAATCCGACATAAGGCTACGACCGTCCCGCTCTTTCAAGAACGGTGTCGAGAAAGCGGATGACAAAATCCTGTTCTTTGCGGGGGAGCTGGCGGATCTGCTCGAAGCGCAGCGCCAGCGCCGGAGGTGGTCCCGGTCGGCTTCGTGCGTTGTGTGACTCGTTTCCCACCAGGTCTACCGTGGAAACCTCCAGCACTGTTGCCGCCCGCTGGATAAACGCAAGGGAAGGATTCGCGGCCCGCCGTTCGTAATAATCGATCACCTTTTGATTGGTATCGAGTTTCCCCGCCAGCATGGTTTGAGACCAGCCGCGGCTTTTACGCGCAGCCGCGAGTCTCTGTCCAAAAATGGGCGCATCTTTGATAGGTGGACGTCCTGCCATAACGCCCAGATTATACGGGTCGGTCTTTAGGAGTTTAGCTGTCTGCATTTTGTGCTTGCCTTCCATTACTATAATAGACTAGTAATATACATCATAGTTAGTAATCGAAGCAAAGGATTCGTTTCCCGCTTGACAGGTTTTTTTGAAGGAGGGCCGAATGGCACGGATTCCGGAGCATGAGATCGAGCGGTTGAAAGCGGAAGTGTCGGTGCAGCGGCTGGCGGAAGCGCGAGGGATCAAGCTTGAGCGCCACGGAGCGGACCTGATCGGCCTGTGCCCTTTCCATGACGATCATGAATCCGTCGCTTGTCATCACGCCGAGCAAGAACCTGTGGCATTGTCTGGGCGCATGCGGAAAAGGCGGTTCGGTAATCGACTGGGTTGATGAAATGCCAAGGGCGTCAGCTTCCGGCATGCCGTGGAGCTTTTAAGAGTGAATCATCCCTCTTTAGCCGCGCCTGGTCCCATTGTGCGCCAGGGAACCACCGCGGCAGTGAAGCTCAAGGCTCCATTTGCAACGAGCGTCGATGATGCCAGAAGGTGTTGCAGGATGTCACCGACTACTACCATGCAACCTTGAAGCAAAGCCCCGAGGCTCTGAGGTATCTGCAAAGCCGAGGCCTGGAACATCCCGAGATGATCGAGCCACTTCCGGCTGGGCTTTTCGAATCGAACGCTTTGCTACCGATTGCCGGAAAGGAACCGGCAGAGACGGCGCAGAGATCCGTGGCCGGCTGCAGCGGCTCGGCATCCTGCGGGAAAGCGGCCACGAACACTTTACGGGTTCTGTCGTGATTCCGGTGATCGATCTTGATGGCAACAGTCACGGAGATCTATGGCCGGAAGATCACGGAAGGCCTTGCGCCCCGGCACGCCGCTTCATACCTATCTTCCCGGGCCGCACAAAGGCGTCTGGAATGAAGAAGCGCTAACAGTTTCAAAAGAGATCATCCTGTGTGAATCGCTGATAGACGCCCTTACTTTCTGGTGCGCCGATTACCGGAACGTGACGGCAAGCTACGGAGTGAACGGTTTTACCGAAGATCACCGGCAGGCATTTAAAAAACACGGAATCAAAAAGGTGCTGATCGCCTATGACCGGGATGAAGCGGGAGAGAAAGCGGCTATCGAGCTTGGCAATGAACTGATATGCGATGGGAATCGACTGCTACCGGGTGCTGTTTCCGAAAGGGATGGATGCGAACGAATACGGCTGCAAGGTAAAGCCGGCAACTAAAAGCCTGGGCGTGCTTCTGAATAAAATTGAGTGGCTTGGCAAAGGCAAGAGCCTGTCGGTAACCGTGAAGGATCATGTTGAAATCGAAACTTCGCCGGAACAAAAGACCACCGGCAACTAAAGAGAAAATACCTGAAACTCCCTCTTTAGCCGCTGAACCGGTCGTGTAGCCACCGACCAATGTTATCGAGGCCCCAGTTGAGATCAAAGGCGACGAGATCACAATCACGCCAGGGCGACCGCCGCTATCGGATCCGGGGCCTTGCGAAAAATCTGAGCCAGGACATCCTGAGAGTAAATCTGCTGGCGATGCGCGGCGATTCGCTTCATGTGGATACGCTCGATATGAACGTGGACCGGCAGCGAGTCGTGTTCAGCAAACGCGCCGCAGAAGAACTGGAGGTGAAAGAGGAAGTGATCCGGAAAGATCTTGGCCGCGTGTTCTTTCAGCTCGAAACGCTGCGAAACGAATAGATACGAAAAGCCCTCGAATCCGAAAGACGAGGAAATCCAACTCAGTCCGGAAGAGAAAGCCGCGGCATTCGATCTGCTACAGGATCCGAATCTCATGGACAGGATTCTCGACGATTTTGCCCGCTGCGGTGTCGTGGGAGAAGAAACCAATAAGCTCGTCGGATATCTTGCCTCTATCTCGCGGCGGCTGGAGTCGCCGCTTGCTGTGGTGGTGCAGTCAAGCTCTGCAGCCGGTAAGAGCCTGCTGATGGATGCCATTCTCGGATTCGTTCCGGAAGAAGACCGGGTGCAGTACTCGGCGATGACGGGCCAGTCGCTCTTTTACATGGGCGAGACGGATCTGAAACACAAGGTGCTGGCGATCGTGGAAGAGGAAGGAGCAACAAGAGCCGCCTATGCATTGAAGCTTCTGCAAAGCGAAGGAGTGCTTACTATCGCCTGCTACCGGCAAAGATCCGACGACAGGAAAACTCGTAACCCATCAATACCGGGTCGAAGGCCCGGTGATGATCTTTCTGACAACGACTGCGATTCAGCTGGACGAAGAGCTACTGAATCGCTGCCTGGTTCTCACGGTGAATGAAGACCGCAGCCAGACGCAGGCGATCCACCGGCAACAGCGTGAACAGCAGACGATAGAAGGACTGCTTGCCAGGGATGACCGCATAAAGACGCTGCAGATCCACCGCAATGCCCAGCGGTTATTGAAACCTGTGTTTGTCGCCAATCCCTTTGCCCGGAATCTTACGTTTCTCGACAGCCAGACCCGCACCCGCCGTGATCACCTGAAATATCTCACGCTGATTCGAAGCATTGCGATGCTGCACCAGTACCAGCGGCCGGTAAAAACAACAGTGCACCATGGCAAAACAATCGAATACATCGAAGTCACGCTTGAGGATATCGAGACAGCCAATCGCCTGGCCCATGAAGTCCTGGGCCGAAGTTTAGATGAGCTGCCGCCGCAGACACGGCGGCTGCTTCTACAAGTTGACGAAATGGTTTCGAAGGAATGCGAACGGCTCGCAGATGGATAGAACGGATTACCGCTTCAGCCGCCGCGATGTTCGGCAATACACGGGCTGGGGAAATACGCAGCTGAACGCGTTCATCTGGGCCAGGCTCGAAGATCTGGAATATCTGCTCGTTCACCGCGGCGGAAGAGGCCAAAGCTTTGTCTATGAGCTGATGTTTGAACGAAGCGGCTACGGATGAAAAGCCCATGCTTCCGGGCCTGATCGATGTCGAAAAGTTGAAGATCTATGGCTATGACGGAAAGAACGGTCGGGGCTAAACGGCGACAAGTTCGCGGTGTCAAGTCGGCCCCAAAACGGTGGGGTAGTCGGGGGGTGGTCGGGGTAAGTCCGGAGCCAGTAAAGACGGGCCTGCGAGGTCGATTTAGCCGTTTTCCCGGAAAAAACACTGATACCGGGTTGAGAGAAAAAGAGCCTGTCGTAGTCATAGCCGCAGGTGCGAGGTAACGATTGAGCCGCGTCGTCAGGAAAAGAAAACCGGATCCGCCGCCTGGTTCACCTTTAGCCGCCATGATGGAAAAACATCTCCAGGCCCTTTGCGTGTTGAATTACTCGCAATACACGGTAAAGAACCGGCGCGGGCATATCGGGTTCTTCCTCCAGTGGTGCCATGATCGCAGCATTACGGAGCCCACAGAAGTCACACGGCCTATTCTGGAACACTACCAGCGCTATCTGTTTCATTACCGGCAGAAGAACGGGAATCCCCTGACCTTCCGCAGCCAGATTGCTCGTCTGGTGCCGTTGCGGGTCTGGTTCCGGTGGATGGCGCGGCAGCGGCACATCCTGCACAATCCGGCATCGGAACTGGAACTGCCGCGGATTGAGCATCGATTGCCGAAGGTTATTCTCACCGTGGCTGAGATGGAACAGGTGCTGGCGCAGCCGAATATCAACGATCCATTGGGACTGCGTGATAGGGCTTTAATGGAAACGCTGTATTCGACCGGTATGCGCCGATTGGAACTGGCCAATCTCAAACTCTACGATCTTGATACCGAACGCGGCACAGTCACGATCCGCCAGGGAAAAGGCAAAAAGGATCGAGTGATCCCGATCGGCGATCGCGCCGCTGCCTGGATAGAGAAATATATCCGTGAATCGCGGCCTCAGCTTGTTATGGAACCGGACGACCACACGGTTTTTCTCTCGAATGCCGGCGAGCCTTTTTGTTTGGATCATCTGAGCGACCTGGTGCGGATGCATGTCGATGCCGCCAATATCGGCAAGCGCGGCGCCTGCCACATGTTCCGTCATTGCATGGCAACGCTTATGCTGGAGAACGGCGCCGACATCCGCTACATCCAGCAGATGCTCGGTCATGCGGATATAAAAACAACGCAGATTTACGCCCAGGTATCGATCCGGCAGTTGAAACTCATCCACTCGGCAACGCACCCGGCAAAGCTTGAAAAGCCCACAGAGGCGACAGAGGAAAGATAAATTCTTCTGAATCCTGGCAGAAGGATTAGAGGTCGAGGCTTTCACGAATTTAAAGTGTTCATAAATCCCACCAAACAAAAGCCGAACAAGGTTTTTCTTTAGCTGCTAAAATAGCGGTTAGCGGCTAAAAGAAGAAATCATTCAAAGGAGAAAATAGCTGCATGCCCACAATACTTATGGTTTTGGGATGGCGTTTCTTTTTCTACTCAAATGAAGGCAACGAACCTATGCACGTTCACGCCAGTAAAGGAGAAGCGGAATGCAAGTATTGGCTGAATCCTGAGTTTTATGAAATCGAGGAAGCCTGGTCCCAGAACCTGACGCCACGGTTGAGGCGGGAAGTGCGCAAAATCATTTTTGATCACTTTGAGCTAATCGTGGGAGAATGGGAGAAGAGTTTCGGAGGTTAAGGAAATGCAAGCAACAGAGCCGATCACGGCGACAGCCATTGAGCCGACACCGGAGTGGCTGGGTTTGTTGGTTGGTAAACGCAAAGTGCGAATCCCCTGGGATAAATGCTCTCAAAGATTGGCATCCGCTACAGAGCAGGAGCGCGTGAATGCCGAATTGTCTCCAGGCGGATATGGGATTCACTGGCCTTTGATAGATGAAGATCTGTCGGTCAATGGTCTGTTGCGAGATGCCGAGTAAGAACCAGAGATGCGAGAGACATGAACCAGAGAATCAAGCTTCTGGACGTTGTGGCGTTGACTGAGGATCTGCCCGATCGCAAACTCCGCCGCGGGCAAGTGGGAACCGTTGTGGAGCGGCTGGATCCGGGTGCGTTCGAGGTTGAGTTCACGGACAATGACGGACGCACGTTTGCCAGCCTGGCACTGAAAGCAAGCCAGCTGCTGGTTCTGTATTATCAGCCGCTTGAAGCCGCCTGACGGCAGGCCCGCATCCAAATCAACGACGCACAATAACTCTAAGCCGCAGGCCTTAGGGATGGTGTCTTTCACTAAAATGTTTTCCGGAAGCGGCAACAACCCACCGAACAAAAGCCGAACAAACACCGAAAAAACGCCGAACAAGACAAAACGCTGGACAAGCACGAGACAAACACTGGACAGACGCGAGACAAGCGCTGGACAAAGACTGGACAAGAATCGAATAAAAGCGCGGTTTTTTCCTTTAGCTGCTATAAAATAGGGGCGACTAAAGAAAAAATCTATGTCTACGGCGGCGCAGTTAAGCGAAAACTCGCATCAGGGGTTCGAAGGAATAAAAGCGGCCCTTTGTCTGGCGGTCGATGCAAGTTAAGTCAAATACTGCGTCGGGGATGCCGGTATGTTTACGACAAAACGGCATAGGATCCCGTAGTTCCTCCAAAGAACGGGATGCCGAGACCGGGCTGGATTACTTCGGGGCGAGGTGCTTTCTCATTCTTGACGTTAGACGTATAACGTACTAAAATGGGATTGTGATTCGATCATTTCGGTCCAAAGATGCTGAACTGATTTTCCAGGGGCGATATTCCAAGCGATTCAACCGATTGGCCTTTATCATTGAGAGAAAGCTGGTGCAAATCCATGCTGCCATTGCACTCTCCGATATTTCAGTTTTTCCAGGCAATCGCCTTGAAGCGTTGAAAGGAAGCCGTTCAGGACAACACAGCATACGGATCAATGATCAGTATCGCATATGCTTCGTATGGCGGGATGGAGATGTTTTCGAGGTGGAGATAGTTGATTATCATTAGGAGGAAAACAGGTGAAACGGGCTGGCAAATATCGCGCTCCGATACATCCGGGAGTGATTTTAAAGGCGGACTTGCTAGATCCGCACGGGATGAGTGTTAACAAGCTGGCAAAAGAACTCCATGTACCTGCCAACCGGTTAAGTCAGATTATTAGTGGGAAGCGTGGGATTTCTCCGGATACATCATTGCGTCTGGCGCGTTACTTCGGGTTTTCATCTGAATACTGGCTGAATATGCAAACTCAGTATGACCTCGAAATTATCCGCCGCCAATCCTTGCGGCAGATCGAGAAACAGATTAAGCCACGCGAGGCCGCATAAGAGTAATACCATCTTGCTAGGGGTGCCGCAGTATGAATTTTATCGCAGAATGTGTTTAGGACACGGAGCCTATACGTTGCATATAAACGTGGATACCCATTATTCTGGGTAGGGGCGGCATCTCCCAAAAAGCTCTGAATCGGGGTTGGTTTTTGTTGACGCTAATTCGACCCCGACCCCGAAGTACGCTAAGAATTAGTTGTTACTTGATTGCGGACCTTCCCTCATCGAACGCTTTAATATTTATCTCATGCAGCTTGGCTGGAAGAAGGCTCCTGATCCCAGCTGTCCATTGTTCTGCCTTTAATTCCGGGAAGAAGTTGGATAGCGCGCCGAGCAGGACGACGTTGGCCACTTGAGTATTGCCGATGCCCTTCGCAATCTCATATCCATGCACTATCCAGACATTTTCCTTAAAGTGTTTCTTGAAGGTTTTTTCAACGTCTTTGGGATACCCCATCTTCCCCAGGTTAACGGAGGGAGGAAGTATGGAAAAATTGTTGAGAATGACTTTGCCCTCCGGCTTTACCCAACTCAGGTAGCGCAGAGCTTCCAGCAGTTCGAAAGACACGAGGTAATCGACGTCCCCCTGTTTGATCAGGGGTGAATACACCTTTTCCCCAAACCGGAAATGGGTTGTTACGTCGCCGCCGCGTTGCGCCATACCGTGCACTTCCGCCTTTTTCACATCGTACCCGGCATCGAGCAGCACCTGGCCCAGGATATTGCTTGCGAGGATCGTGCCCTGTCCTCCCACACCCGATAGAAATATATTTCTGGTTTTGCCATTATTGGACATCGCTCGTCTCCTCATTGCTCATTCGGCAATATGCTTTCAAATTCACATGTCTGGGAACACACGGCGCAGCCGACGCATTGATCCTGATTGATAAACGACGTGCCTTTTCTCTTGCTGCCGCTTTTTGAAGTGCCCGGGTTCTCCACCCAGCTTATCGCGGGACAATTCACATTCAGGCACATTTTGCATCCCGTGCAACCGTCGTTATCGATGCGATACGTCGGGTGTTTAAACCGTTCGCGCGGTTTGTCCCGGCGGAGGAGAATGCACGGGCTGTTTTGTGTGATGATGACGGACGGCTCCTCTCGGTTCACTTCCTCGCGGATCACGTCGATCGTCTCTTTGATATTGTACGGATCGATCATGCGAACATTTTTGACGCCCACGGCTTTTGCCAGTTGCGCGTAATCGACCCTATCCGCAGGATCGCCCTTTATCGTATATCCTGTTCCCGGGTGTTCCTGCTGTCCGGTCATGGCCGTAATCCGGTTATCCAGGATAATCGTTGTCGAATAGCCTCCGTTGTAAACCGTGTCCATCAAGGGACCGATGCCGCTGTGCAGAAAAGTCGAGTCTCCCAGCACGGCGCAGATCTTTCCAAGTCCCTCGCTGCCGAGCACCTTGCCTGCGCCATAAGCGCCGCCCACTCCGGCACCCATGCAGGTCGAGAAATGCATGGCGGACAGAGGCGGAGAGACCGCCAGCGCATAGCAGCCGATATCTCCGAAGACAAAAAGGCCAAGCTTTTTCAGGGCAACGAAACAGCGGCCGGTGCGAACACCCGGCACACAGATTCGGCGGCCTCTTGGGCAATTCCTCCTGCCTGGCCGAAACTTTTGCGGGCTTGATGCGCTTTCCGGTCACGGCCTTTGAAAGCGATTGTTCAATGATGGTCGGCGTCAGCTCGCCGATCGCCGGGACGAGATCTTTGCCGTGGCGCACCTTGAATCCCAGCGCGCGGATTTCCGTTTCAAAGAACGGATCCAGCTCTTCGACCACAATCACCTTTTTGACTTTTTTAAAAAATTCCGCAATCAGCTTTTTCGGCAATGGCCATGTCATGCCCAGCTTTAAGAAAGAGTACTGCGGGAACACTTCCTTCGTATGGAGGTAGGTGACTCCCGAAGCAATAAACCCGATGGAAGGATCGTTGATCTCCATGACGTTGTAGGGGAATTCTTCGTCGGCATAGGTGGCGAGTTTGCCGATTCTTTCCTCGACCAGGATTCTGCGGACTCTGGCATACATGGGGACCATCACCATTTTGGGAATGTCCTTTTTGTCGAGTCCCTTCGGAATGGTCCCTTCCTTTCTCTCGCCCAGTTCTACGGCCGAGTCGCAATGGGAAACCCGCGTCTCGCTCCGGAGAAGTACCGGCGTATCGAACCTTTCGCTCATGTCAAAGGCAATCCGCGTGAAATCGCTGCACTCCTGGGCGTCCGCCGGTTCGAGCATAGGCACCTTGCCGAATCGAGTCCAGTGACGGCTGTCCTGTTCGTTCTGCGAAGTGTGCTGTCCCGGATCGTCCGCCACGACAATGACAAAGCCCCCCTTCACGCCCGTATATGAAATGGTCATGAAAGGATCGGCCGCCACATTCAGGCCGACATGTTTCATGCAAGCGATGGCGCGACCGCCTGCGAAGGAAGCGCCGTGCGCAACCTCCACCGCGACTTTTTCATTCGGCGACCATTCGGTGTACACTTCCGGATATTTTGACAATTCCGCCAGGATTTCGCTGCTGGGCGTTCCGGGATACGCGCATCCTACCGTCACTCCCGCTTCCCATGCCCCTCGAGCGATGGCCTCATTCCCCTGCAAAATCTTCCTCATGCCTCCTCCTTCTTTAAACCGTGCCTCATCTTAGCATAATTAGGCGCCAGAACATGACTGATTGGACCCTACAGAAAAGCTACAACTCCAAAGCGTCGCTATCGCTATCGGAATCGGGATCGCAATCGCAATCGCAATCGCATCGGTCTTCTATCAATCCATTCACGCCTTAAAAGCCGATCTCGATGGGCGATACCGATTCCGATAGCGACATAGGACGAAATTGTTGCCCTATCTCTGAAACCTCAAATTGATTGCCCTTCGCCGCATGATATGACACACTGCTTTTTTAAAATCTCAGTCCTTAAACGGAGCATATTTTATGATGAGGCCGCTCATTCTCTGCACTGCTATTTTCGCTCTCTTTTCAACACAAGCATGTCAGACACAAGGAAAGGTCCAACCTCCCATGAAAACGACTGTTTTCGGCAAGCTTCCGGATGGACGGGAAGTGCATCAGTACACACTGAAAACCGCTCCGGCGTTACCGCGGCAATCATCAGACTATGGAGCGACGATCACTTCGCTCAAAGTCCCCGACCGGAACGGAAACATTGAAGACGTTGTTCTCGGCTATGATTCTCTGCAGGGATATATCGACGGCACGGCATATTTCGGAGCAATCGTGGGACGCTACGGCAACCGCATCGGTAAAGGCGATTCCAGCTGGATGGGAAAGAATATCAACTAACGATCAACGATGGCGAGAACCATCTTCATGGCGGGAAAACCGGCTTCAACAAAGTTCTGTGGGATGCAAAGCCTGTCGTTCCACGGAATCATCGATCGCAGCTGCAATATGTCAGCCGGACGGGGAGGAAGGATATCCCGGAACTGTGACGCTGAAAGTTACCTATACACTGACGGACAAAAACGAGCTGCGCATCGACTATGAAGGAACGACAGACAAGCCTACAATTCTGAATCCGACGCAGCATTCCTATTTCAATCTCTCCGGCTTGTTTACAAACACCATTCTCGATCACCTTTTGATGATCGAATGCTGACGGCATCACGCCGGTGGACAAGGGACTCATCCCGACCGGACAGATCTGAAAGCGTGGCGAATACGCCGATGGATTTCCGTACCCCCATGGCGATCGGCGCGCATATCAACGACCGAATGAGCAGTTGGCTTTTGGCAAGGGCTACGATCACAACTGGGTCTCTGAAAGGCAGCGCCGGCAGTGTGCGCAAAGTCGCCGAGTTTTATGAAGCCGGCAGCGGACGCAGGATGACCATTCTCACCGACCAGCCGGGGCTTCAGTTCTACTCCGGCAATTTCCTTGACGGATCGGCGAAAGGGAAAAATGGTGTTGCCTACAAGCACAGAAGCGGACTCTGCCTGGAAACCCAGGCTTTTCCCGATTCGCCGAACAAACCACAATTCCCGTCTGCGACGCTGCGGCCGGGACGAGGTATACCGTCAGACCACCATCTATCAATTTTCGACCAGGTAGCTTTTAAGAGGAGAGCATTGCATGAGTGTCCTGCATCCTATTGACTGGATTGTTATCCTTGCATATTTCGCTTTGATTGCGGGAATTGTGTGTATGGGTTGCCAAAAAGCAGAAAAAGACTTCGGATAGCTATTTCCTGGCCGGAAGAGAACTGGGGTGGTTTGTCATCGGAGCCTCGATCTTCGCTTCGAATATCGGCTCGGAGCACCTGGTGGGGTTGGCGGCTTCGGGAGCGACGGACGGTGTGGCCATGGCGCACTACGAGCTGCACGCATGGTGCCTGCTGGTTCTGGGTGGGTGATGGTCCCTTTCTACATGCGGTCGAAAGTGTTCACCATGCCGGAGTTTCTCGAACGGCGGTTCTCCCCGATGGCCCGCACGGTGCTCTCCGTGATCTCCCTTGTTGCCTACATCCTGACGAAGATTGCCGTCGGCATTTTCGCCGGCGGAGTGGTGTTTTGCGGTGCTGCTGCCTGAAATCAATCTCTGGGGATTGGACAGTTTCTGGATCGGCTCTCTGCTTGTCAGTCATGATCACTGGCCTCTACACGATCGTCGGCGGCATGAGCGCCGTGGCGTATACCGAAGCCATGCAGACAGTCGTCTTGATCATCGGATCGGCGCTGGTAACCTTTTTCGGCCTGCACGCGCTCGGCGGATGGTCGGAACTGCGAGCCATTGTTCCTTCGGACATGTTCAATCTGTGGAAGCCGATGGTTCCGGCGGGCCTGCGAGAGCACCTGGGCTCCGGTCAAGAATGCGCACCAGATGGCGTGGTACTTCAACAACAATTATCCGTGGCTTGGGATGCTCATCTGCGCGCCCGTCATCGGTCTCTGGTACTGGTGCACGGATCAGTATATCGTTCAGCGAACGCTTACCGCGCCCAACGAGACCGAAGCGCGCCGCGGATCCATCGCGGCGGCGTTTTTCAAACTTCTCCCCGTGTTCATCTTTATCATTCCCGGCATCATCTGCTATGCGCTGGCGGCTTCAAAAAAAGTGCCCGGCTTCCAACAGTCTCCTGATCGGGCCGGACGGCAATATCATCCGCGACAATGCGCAGCAGGCGTTTCCGCTCATGGTCGCGCATGTTCTGCCCGTCGGGGATTCGCGGCATCGTGGTCGCAGGCCTGCTTGCGGCACTCATGAGTTCTCTGGCAGGCGCATTCAATGCCAGCGCCACTCTGTTCACGATCGATTTTTATGGCACGGCTGCGCCGCGGCGTGTCGCAGGAACGGCTGGTATGGGTGGGCCGAATCGCCACCGCCGTCATGGTTCTTGATCGGTATCTGCTGGATTCCGGTGATCCGCGGCGGGCGCGGCCTCTATGATTACCTGCAGGGCATGCAAGCTATCTCGCGCCGCCCATCTTTGTCGTCTTCTTCCTGGGGGTTTTCTATAAGAGAATGAACGCCAAGGGATGCCTCTGGGCGCTGATCACCGGGTTTGCTCTCGGCATTGTTCGCCTGGCGATCGATACTCCGGTCAAATTGATGCAGGGATTTCATTATGACGCAGGGCTCATTCCTGTGGATCGTGAACAATATCTTCTTTCAGTATTACAGCATGATCATTCTGGTGGTTTCCGCGGCCGTGATGGTTGTCGTCAGCTATATGAGCGCTGCGCCTGATTACGCAAAGATCAGCGGCTTGACCTATGGAACGCGGACCGACAGAAGACAAACGGTCTCCCGGGACAGCTGGAAGGCGATCGACGTGATTCTGTCTGTCGTGGTCGTGGCGTTGATCCTGGCCGCATACCTCTATTTTGTAGGATAGGAGTTAACCGCAGATGCCGCGGTATGCCATTGGTCTCGACTTTGGCACGAACTCCTGCCGTTCGCTTCTGGTCGATGTGGACTTCGGGCAGCGAACTGGCCAGCCATGTTTTCCCCTATCCTTCGGGGACCGACGGCGTCATCGCTCGATGTTTCGGACCCTAATCTGGCCAGGCAAAATCCAGCAGACTATGTTCTAGGGATCGAAGCCACGATCCAGGGCGTCTTGCAAAAGGGGAAGGAGTGCGGACCCGGATTTCAGTCCCCGGCCTTGTCATCGGCATTGGAGTCGATACCACGGGAAGCAGTCCGATGCCGGTGGACGATCAGGGGCACCCGTCTGTGTTTCTAGCGAGGAATTCAAAGACAATCCCGCAGCGATGGTGTGGCTCTGGAAGGATCACACAAGCTATCAGGAGGCCGCGCAAATAACGCAACTGGCATCCGAACATCCGCCCGCAATACCTCTCGAAAATCGGCGGGACCTATTCATCCGAGTGGTGGTGGAGCAAAATCCTTCACTGCAAAAATATGGCCCCGAAGGATGTATTCGACGCCGCCGCCAGCTGGATTGAAATTTGCGACTGGATTCCCGCCGTTCTGACCGGGGAATTGTCTCCGCAAAAGCTGAAGCGCAGTGTCTGTGCGGCGGGGCACAAAGCCATGTTCAATCCAGCCTGGCAAGGCTTGCCGGACGGCGAATTCCTCGAACAAGCTTTCGCCGGGGCTCGGGTCGCTGCGCGCGCGACTGTACGACACGTGCATATACTGCGGATCGCCGCGCCGGCACGCTTTCGCCCGCATGGGCTCGCGAGCTTGGGCTTCCCGCCATCCGTTGCGATCGCCGTGGGCGCGTTTGATGCCCATATGGGTGCGGTGGGCGCGGGATTTCGCCGGGAACGCTGGTCAAAATCATCGGGACGAGTACGTGCGACATCATGATCCACCCGAACGATGAGCCGCTTGCGGATATTCCCGGGCGTCTGCGGCATCGTGGACGGATCGGTCTGCGCCGGGTATTATGGCATCGAGGCAGGGCAGTCCGGCAGTCGGCGACATCTTTCTCTGGTTTGTGAATAACGCTGGTGCCGGAAAAGTTACGGACAGAACGCCAGGACGAACAATTTGCGAACGCTCGGGAAGGCTGCCGCTGCAGCTTGAAGCCCGGGGAGAGCGGACTGATCGCCCTCGACTGGAACAATGGCAACCGGACGATTCTGGTCGATGTCCGGCTGACCGGGCCTGCTGGTCGGCCAGACGCTGCACACGCAGCCGCACGAAATTTATCGCGCACTGCTGGAAGCAACGGGATTCGGGGCGCTGGCCATTATTGATCGCATCGAGGAGTATGGCGTGCCGGTCAAGGAAGTTGTCAACTGCGGCGGGCTTGCGTGAAAAATGCGCTGATGATGCAGATCTATGCCGATATCACCGGCCGCCCATGAAGATCTCGCGGAGCGAACAAACGCCAGCGCTTGGGCGCCGCGGTTTTTGCGGCAGTCGCGGCGGGCGAAAGTGCGGGCGGCTACCGACTCCGTAGCTGCGGCGCAGAAGCCATGGTCGGGATCGGCAAAGAGTACCAGCCGGTCGAAACGAATCATAAAATCTATAAACAGCTCTACGCGCTGTATCGCCAGCTGCATGATGCCTATGGCACCCAGCAATGGTCGGGAGGGATGTTCAACCTGATGAAAGAACTGCTGGATATCCGCGATGAAGTGCGGAGATCACTGCAATGATGCTGACACGCTTAAAAAGAAGGTTTTTCAGGCCAACATGGACCTGGTGCGCTACGGTCTTGTAACGCTTACATGGGGAAATGTCAGCGGCATCGACCGGTCCGACGCCGTGCATGGTTATCAAGCCCAGCGGCGTCGAATATGAATCCATGACTGCCGAGAGATATGATCGTCGTGGATATGGAGGGCAATGTCATGGAAGGGGATCTTCGTCCCTCTTCGGACACGCCGACGCATCTCGAGCTGTACAAGGCTTTTCCGGGAATCGGCGGCATTGTGCACACGCACAGCACGTATGCCACTATGTTCGCGCAGGCTTGCCGCGAGATCCCCTGCCTCGGAACCACGCACGCGGATCATTTTAATGGCCCGGTCCCGTGACCCGGTTTCTTACTGGCGGACGAGGTGCCGTGACGGGTATGAGCGCGCAACGGGCATGATCATCATCGAGCGCTTTGCGGGCATGGATCCATTGGCCACGCCGGGAGTACTGGTGGCCGGGCACGCTCCGTTTGTCTGGGGGAGAAGCGCCGGAAATGCCGTGAATAACAGTCTGATCCTGGAGAGGATTGCCCAAATGGCTCTCGGATCATTCCTGCTGAATCCGTCCATCGCAGCGCTCCCCTCGTATATTCAGGAGAAGCATTATCAACGAAAACATGGGCCGCATGCCTATTACGGCCAGAAAAAGCAAGGATGACCCTTCAATGCAAAATATCCCTGATTGTCAAGCTTGGTATTGTTGCCGTCAGCCGGGACTGTTTTCCCGATCGAGCTTTCCCGCAAACGCCGGAGCAATGTGGTAGCCGCCTGCAAGGAGCTCAAGGTTCCGGTGATCGAAATCGAGACCATCATTGAAAATGAGCGGATGTGCTTAAAGGCGCTGGATGAGATGAAGCAGAAAGACATCAATGCGCTGGCGATCTATCCTGGGAATCTTCGGTCCGGAAGGACCCACCACGCTGCTGGCGCAGAAATTTTCCGGCCCGGTCATGTTTGTTGCCGCGGCGGAAGATAGCGGCAAAGACTTGATCAATGGCCGAGGCGATGCGTATTGCGGCATGCTCAGCGCATCCTACAATATCGGGCTGCGGCGCCTCCGGCCGTATATCCCGGAATATCCCGTCGGGGATCCCAGGACATTGCCGCAATGCTGGCAGAGTTTATGCCGGTAGCGCGTACCGTCATCGGCGTCCGCAATCTTGAAGATCATTTCTTTCGGGCCGAGGCCGTTTGATTTCCTGACCTGCCACGCGCCGATTCAGCCGCTGTTTGACCTGGGCGTTGAGATCATGGAAAACAGCGAACTGGATCTTTTCGACCTTGTGCAGGCGGAAAAGGGAAGTCCCGATGTGAAACGCATTGCCGCGGAAATAGCGGAAGAACTGGGGCAGGGCAATACCTACCCGGACCTGAATGAAAAGCTCGCTCAATACGAAGCGGCGCTCGAGAAGCATCATGCAGGCGAATCTGGGCGCTTCGCAGTATGCCGCATTTGCCAACAAATGCTGGCCGGCTTTCGAAAAATACTTCGGGCATGTCCCCTGCTACATGAACTCGCGGCTGGCGGCAAAGGGCATTCCGGTCGCCTGTGAAGCCGATATCTACGGAGCGCTGAGCGAGTATATGTCCATCTGCGCGACGGAATTGCCGCCGGCCATTCTGGACATCAACAACTCCGTTCCCAAGGACATGTATGCCGAATGCAAAAAGGCGATCGGCGATTATGCGCTCACCGACCTGTGGATGGGCTTTCATTGCGGGAACACGTCTTCCGCGTGCCTTATGAATCCGTCCATGCAGCATCAGCTGATCATGCACCGCCTGATGGAGCCGGAACACAAGCCGGACATTACGCGAGGGACACTGGAAGGACGGATCAAATCCGGTCCGATATCCATCTTCCGTATCCAATCGACGCCGGAATCGCGCATCCAGGCCTATATGGCGAACGGGGAGGTGCTGGACGTGAATCCCCGAGTCCTTCGGATCCATCGGCGTGTTTGCGATCCGGGAGATGGGGCGCTTTTATCGTCACGTCCTGATCGAAAAGAGATTTCCGCATCATACGGCGATCGCATTCAAACACGCAGGCAAAACGCTCTTTGCTGCCTGCAGAATGCTGGGAGTCGACGATCTCTTCTTTAATCGTCCTGAGGGAGTTTACTACCCGACAGAAAATCCATTTTAGAGCTTTGTGGAATCGGTATCGCTATCGGTATCGGAAATCGCGATCGGCTTTAAAAGGCTGGCCTTGGAGCTATCCGACTCCCGATTGCGATAGCGATACCGATTCCGATACCGATGATTACAGCCATTAGACATAGGATTACAATGCGTACGATAGAAGTGCCGCCATTTATCAAAGGGCTTATTTTTGACTGCGACGGAACTCTGGTGGATTCTATGCCGCTGCACATGAAGGCGTGGGAATACGTCATCCTATCCCGGGGGGGGATGTGGGATTTCGATTTCTTTTTTTCAAAGAAGGGAATGCCCGAGGAAGAAATTGTAGCTTTGTACAACGCGCACTTCGCCCGGGCATTCGATCCTGTAGACACGGTTCATGACAAACATGAGTTTTTCCGGGCGCATGCATCCGAATTCAAGCCCGATTCCTTTTGTGGTGGATGTCGTCCTGAAATATCACGGCATCTTGCCAATGGCTATTGCCTCGGGAGGCGTTCGGGAAAATGTGGATCTGGAATTAGACGCGCTTAATATCAAAAAGTATTTTCAAGCCGTAGTCACTGCCGATGATGATGTCCGGCCCAAGCCCGCTCCCGATATTTTCCTTGAGGCTGCAAGGCGGATCGGCGTTGCTCCGGAATACTGCCAGGTATTCGAGGATGGAGATTTGGGACTAGAGGCCGCTCGTATTGCGGGCATGCTCCCGACGGATGTCCGCTGAGGAAAGGGAACTCTTTATATTTTATGAAGATACCGAAGTCGATTCAGGCCGATCTTGCGCTGATCGCGATTACGTTCGTGTGGGGAAGCACCTTCACGGTAGTGAAAAATAGCCTGGCGTTTATTTCGCCCATTCTTCTTGTTGCGGTGAGGTTCTGGATAGCCACTGCAGTCATCGTTATTATTATGCCGGGGCAGATCCGCAAGATATCCGCGAAATCGCTGTGCCAGGGACTGATCCTTTCTGTGGTCCTGCTGGGGAGCTTTATTTTCCAGACTCTGGGCCTGCGCAGCACCAGCCCTTCTTACTCGGCGTTCATCACAGCCCTGAGCGTTCTCCTGGTGCCGCTGCTGGGATTCATCTTCTTCCGTGACAAGCCCAGGCTGCAGACTACAGTAGGCGTGATTCTGGCGACGCTGGGTTTATGGATTCTGCTCGTGAACATACACCAGATGAAGGCCGGTTCGGGAGAGATGCTGACGCTGGTCTGTGCATTCCTGTTTGCCCTACAGATTGTACTCCTTGGACATTTCGTCGCAACCACGGACTATCGCCAGTTGATGCTGCTGCAGATGGCGGGAACAGCCGCTGCTATGCACATTCCTGACTCCTATCCTGGAAGCTCCCTTCATTGTTTGGCACTCGAGTTTGCTTGTGTATTTCTTCGTCACCGGAATTCTGGCAACCGCAGTCGCTTTCTATGTGCAGGCGCGGGCACAGCAGTTCACGACCCCGAACCGCACGGCGCTGATCTTCAGCCTGGAGCCGTTTTTTGCGGCGCTTTTCGCCTACTGGATACTGGGACAGGTTTTAACCGCCAGAGAGTGGATCGGCGGAGCACTGATATTGGCGGGGATATTAGTGTCCGAACTGCGCCTCGCGCAATCCGGAACACAGAAAGACGCTGTTTTCCTACTCTCGAAACTCGCCGGCCCATCGAGTAAACGCCGTGAGAACCCGGTTCAGGATTCAACCTGCCAATATATCAGTGCCGATCGCACTTCCGGCGGCCATACGTATCGCCCGTCCTTCCATACCAGGCGTCGTCGCAACAGATCCATCAGGTACGCATCGTGTTCGTTTGAATCGCCGAGCCCCAGGAATCGATGCATAGTGCTCAACGCTTCTTCCAGGCTCGAGCTTGTCCGTGGCTTCCATAGGCCGGTGTTTTCCATCTGCACGTTGGCGTAGATTCCAAGCTGGAGCAGGATGTTGTACGCAATTGTGAAATTAGGGCTGTCGAGCGGTTGGCCCCAGATATGCCTTGCCGCTTCAGCGCGCACCCCGTTGAGCGATGGCGCGCGCAGCAGCAGAAAGCACATGCGGCGGGTGCAGGCAGCCATCCGGAGAATGAACGGGGCCAGATCAGGGCAGGCATACATCGCATGCGAACACAGCGAAAAATCGTGCGGTTCCACAACCACATCCGGCCAGGAACCTTCCACTATCGAAACGTTCGCGACGTGTTCCTCGTCCAGGCTTTCGCGCAGGACTTTGATCATCGACGGCGACGGTTCGACCGCCGTGACGTGCTTTGCGCGGCGGGACAACAGAACTGACCATGCACCGGTGCCGGCGCCGATGTCGAGCACCGTCGAGTTCGAGTCCAGGTGCGAGAGGATAAAATCACGGCTTGAGTCCGGCCGAACCCATTTGCGTTGCACGCCTTCTTTAAATTCGACCGCCCGGTCTGCCCAGATGTCCGGTTGAGAACCTTTGGATTTGCCTTTGCGGCTTTTTTCCTTGATCTCAACCAGTTCGCGCCAAAGAGAATTCCAGTCCGTGAGTTTTTCCATGCACTCTTGCCTCCAGCCTATTTCACGAACCATGAGTTTAACCGAAGGCCTCGGGAGACAAAGTCTCAAAGATCCGCAAGTTTTCCGGTATAACGGATATGTTTTGACAGAGGGATAATAGCCATCCTAGCATAGAAGAACATTTGGCCCGCAAAATTCAAGGATGATTCTGAGGAGATAGGAAGCTATGAAACTCGCCCGCACAGCGCTTATGGCTTTATTAACGGTTATGACGGCGACACTACTGGCGCAAACCGACGCGCCGGCTTACAAGGGGAAATTCGAACGGATTAAGGTGCACGGGAAATCGCTAGAAGGCAACCTTTCACAAGATCGGCGGATCGCGATGTTTCCATTTATCTACCTCCGGGTTACGCCAAAAGAGGAACAAACGGTATCCCGTCGTTTACCTTTTGCACGGTTTTACGGATTCCGATGATCGGTGGTTTGGGCTGGTAAACGCATTTTATCAATGTTCCTGTTGGCCGCAGACAAGGCGTTCGCCGCGGGCGTGCCCGAAATGATTATTGTCATGCCCAACGCATATACCAAGTTCGCGGGCAGCATGTATTCAAATTCGGTGACGACCGGCGATTGGGAAGGGTTTATCGCGCAGGATCTGGTTGCTTATCTGGACGGCACTATCGAACGATTCCCGAACGTGAAAGCCGCGGTCTCGCGGGACACTCCATGGGAGGCTATGGCACGGTGCGCCTGAGCTTTAAAAGTCCCGATGTTTTTTCCAGCGTATACGCCATGAGCCCGTGCTGCATGGCTGCCGATATCAATCCAGCGGCTCAGATGGGAACGCAGATCGATGCGATCAAGACTCTGCAGGACGTAGAGAAAGCGAATTTCGGAGTCAAAGCGATGCTTGCATCCGCGGCGGCATGGTCTCCAAATTCCACGAATCCGCCATTCTTTTTTGACTTCACGGTAAAAAACGGTCAGTTGCAGCCGGACGTTATCGCCAAGTGGGCCGCCAACGCTCCACTGGCCATGGTGCATCAATATGTGCCCGCGCTGAAAAAATACAAGGCCATCGCTATGGATGCCGGCGACAAAGACATGGGTATCAACAATACCGTCAAAACCCTGGATCAGATACTCAGTGACTACGGAATACCTCATGTCTCGGAGATTTACGAAGGAGATCACGTGAACCGAATCGCCGAAAGGCTGGCGACCAAAGTGTTGCCGTTTTTCGGCGCAAATTTGTTTTTCAAAGCAAAGAAGAAGTAGAATCAAAATTTTGGCGTTAAAAACGGAAATCGGCTATGGCAACTCCAGCGGAACTACTCGAGCGATATACAAAGGAGGGAGAGCTGTTTGAGAAGCTCGATCGGGGGCGGGTACACTGCTTTGCGTGCGCCCATCGCTGCACAATTGCGGACGGAGAATCAGGCATATGCAAAATGCGGATCAACAGGGGTGGGACTCTTCACGTGCCGTTTGGGTATGTGTCCGGGGCGCAGTGCGATCCCATCGAGAAAAAGCCTTTCTTTCACGTGCGTCCTGGTTCACGCGCCCTTAGCTTCGGGATGCTGGGATGCAATTTCCACTGCGGCTATTGCCAGAACTGGGGAACCTCGCAGACTCTGCAGGATACGCGCGCATATGTGCCTCCGCAGCCGGTTACTGCGGATACACTCGTCAAGCATGCCTGTGAGGAAGGCGCGGGGATCGTTGTCAGCACCTATAATGAGCCCCTGATTACAGCAGAATGGAGTGTGGCCGTTTTCAAGCAGGCCAAGGCCGCGGGCCTGATGACCGGCTTTGTATCCAACGGATATGGGACGCCCGAAGCACTGAAATATCTCAGCCCTCATCTTGATTTGTTCAAAGTCGATCTGAAATGCTACGACGACCGGCATTATCGTCAGTTTGGAGGACGCCTTCAGCCGGTTCTGGACACGATCCTCAGTCTTCATGCAACGGGAATCTGGGTGGAAGTGGTGACTCTGCTTGTGCCCGGTTTTAATGATTCACGCGAGGAATTAACAAAACTTGCGGAGCACATCTCCCGCGTTTCGCCTGATATCCCGTGGCATGTAACGGCATTCCACGCAGATTACAAAATGACGAATCCGGACAACACCAGTCCTAAAGATCTGATGAAAGCGGCTGCAATCGGAAAAGAGAGCGGCCTGCGCTATGTCTACGCAGGGAATTTGCCCGGAAGGGCAGGGAACGCCGAGAGCACCTTTTGTCCCGGCTGCAACGCACTCCTCGTCGAACGCCATGGATATCTGATCCTGAAAAACAACCTGGGACCGACCGGACTCTGCCCTTCCTGCACCAGCAAGATTCCGGGCCGCTGGACGTAGCCTATTCTGACTTCTATCTCCTTCTTTCCCGGCCAGCCTCGCTTATATTTCAACCCACTGCTTAGTTTGTGATCCCCAGGATAGCGCGGATTTCGCGCTCGATTTGGGGGGCGCAGACCACACAGTGCTTTGCGTCAATGCGGTCGGTCCCATCACGGATCAGGAACCGCGCGCCGCATTCCCGCGCAATGACCTGCACGGGAGCATAGTCCCATTCCATTCCGCTGCCGCTCAGCCAGATATCCGCTTTGCCTCGTGCAAGCATGATGATGTCATAGCAGCCTCCATAACAGCGAACCGTCCAGCATTTTTTTGTAAGAAGCTGCACAGCATCTGCGGGCCACGAATCCCACGCGGCTTTGAAGCCGCTCACCATGAGAATGGATTTGTCCACACGCGCGATATCCGATGCGGCAACGCGTACGTCGTTCCAATAGCATCCTTGTCCGCTGGCGGCAAAAAGCATCTCGTTTGTGCAGGGGCAGTAGATGATGCCCATCTCCACGCGTTCGCCGACCTCCAGCGCCAGCTGCACGGACCAGAAAGGATTGCGGCGAACGAAGTCCCGGGTGCCGTCAATCGGGTCGATGAGCCAACGCCGGCCGGACCGTGAGAGAATCCGTGTGCCCTCCTCGCCCAGTATTCCATCTTCGGGAAAGCTATCCTGAAGCGCTCTGCGGATGAGTTTTTCACATTCGCGGTCCGCGGCTGTGACCGGAGACGTGTCCGCTTTTTCTTCCGCAGGCGTCGGTTGTTCGAAAAGTTTCAGCGCAAGTGCTCCCGCTTTCCGAACATATTCAAGAGCCAGAGCAAGTTCTCGTTCATAAGTCATGCGGCGTGTTCCCCGTTTGGATAATTGTGAGTGCGGCCGGGAATTTTCTTCATTTACGATACAGGCGTTTCCACGGCTGCTGCCGGACGGAAAGAAAGTCCTTCAGTGCGGCCCTTAGAGTATTCGCTGCCAGTTCGGCGCAATGCAGGTTGCCTGGAGGCAGGTCCACCAGCGCATCGGCGATGTTTTCGGCCGCAATTGCCAGTGCCTGCGTAACAGATTTACCCAAAGCTAGCTCCGTGGCCATGCTGCCGCAGGCAATCGTTGCAGCGCACCCGTCAGTCCAGAATCCGGCGTCGCTAATCGCATCATCCCGGATACGCAACCAGATTTTCATGCTTTCGCCGCAACCGCTGCCGCACGCAGCATATCCATCCGGTTTGGGAATGCTTTCGACATTATGGGGATGCAGGATATGCTCTATCGTGGTGGCGGAATAGATCTCCTGCAGCCTTTCTCTCAGACGGCTTTCCATCTCATCCATGTATGCATTATAAAGGGAGAGAAGAAAAAGCCGCTACAGATTGCACCGATTTTCACAAAAACCGCCGGAGGTCCAGGAGTCTGTCCGAGAAATAGAAGGGGCCCTTCTAGTACTCGGACAGAATTCCAGGGTATAAATTTTGGCGAGAAATGGTCCGCGAGGCTTGATTTGAATTTAGCGCGCTGCGTATGATGATCTTTCAAAGGGAAGCAAGGATAGGGAAGCTGGGCGCTTCCGGTATCCTCAAAGAATTCTCCGGAGGACTTCAATATTGAAAAGTTTAACTGTAAACCTGGCAAAGCACAGCTACCCGATATATGTGGGAGAGGGCCTACTCGCCGATGCCGGTGCCTTGCTTGCCAAGTGCGGATTCGATGCCGCACCGATCGTTGTTACAAACAACACCGTTTTGCAGCTGCACGGCGCAGCCCTTCTGCGGTCGCTGCAAAAGTCATTCGGTCCGACCGAAGTCATTCGCATCGGAGATGGAGAACGTTTTAAGAATCATGCGACCCTGCTGCGGATCTACCGGAAATTGTTCCGCGCGCATGCGGACAGGCGCTCCTGGATCCTTGCGTTTGGGGGAGGTGTCGTTGGAGATATCGCCGGATTCGCGGCTGCCACATTCATGCGCGGAATCCCCTGTGTCATGGTGCCCACAACTCTGCTGGCTCAGGTAGACAGCTCAATTGGAGGAAAGGTCGGGATCAACGCGGATGAAGGCAAAAACCTGATAGGCGCTTTCCATCAGCCATCCGCTGTCTTGTCGGATACAGGAGTACTGAGAACTTTGCCGGGCAGGGAATTGGCTTCCGGCCTTTATGAAGTGCTCAAATGCGGAGCCATCCGATCCAAAGCACTGCTGCACTATCTGGAACAGAGACTTCCCCGCGTCCTGAATTGTCGGCCGGATGCGATGCAGTATATCGTGATGGCAGCCGCGCGCATAAAAGCGGACGTTGTCGCAGCCGACGAAAAAGAAAATGGATTGCGGATGATCCTGAATTTCGGGCACACCATTGGTCACGCTTTCGAGGCGGCAACGGATTATCGGAGATTCAAGCACGGAGAGGCCGTCGCGTGGGGAATGATTGCCGCCCTCGCATATGGGAGCGAATTGGATTTGTTGGCGCCTGCGGATTGTGAACGGCTGATCCGGTTGATCCGCAGTGTAGGCCGCCTTCCGGCGTTAAATGGGATTTTTATGGGAAATGTCTGGGGAGCGCTGATCCGGGACAAAAAATTCCGTGCGGGAGATATCCGTATGGTTTTTCTGCGGCAGCTTGGAGAGGCGGAGGTCCGCACCGGCATTGACGCGGCATCGTTGCGGGGCTTTCTCCAAAAATTTCTGGCCGCTAAGGGTATTTGACCCGGAGAGTTCCATGCTGCCAGATGAATCAGGAGCGACAAGGGATGAGCGATCACGACAAGTCACGCAGAGTTCGCGATATGTTCGGCGCAATTGCGGGTCGCTACGATTTCCTGAATCATTTTCTCTCCGCTAATATTGACCGCCATTGGAGAAAAATCTGCGTGCAGGAAGTGAGCGGGCGAATCTCCGTGCCGGTTCCAAGAATTCTTGACGTCGGTTGCGGAACCGCTGACCTGTCGCTTGCTTTCTCCGATTTGGGGCCGGTCATAGGCTGCGATTTTTGCCACCCCATGCTTTGTGTCGGGGCGAGCAAAGTCATGCACAACGGTTTGAGTCGGCCGGTGGCGCTATTGGAAGCCGATGCCCTGATGCTCCCATTTGCCGATGCATCTTTTGACGTTGTCGTCTCAGCGTTCGTATTGCGGAATCTGGCGGATATCGATCGCGGCTTGCGGGAGATGCGGCGCATTTTACGCCCGGGCGGAGTGATGAGCGTCCTGGACTTTGGCATGCCCAGGATGCCGGTTCTGGCGCCGATATACCGATTCTATTTCCTTCGGGTTTTGCCGAAATTGGGGAAGATAATTTCCGGAGTCGAGGGGCCTTATGGATATTTGCCGGCCAGCGTCCAATCTTTTCCTTCTGCGGAAATGTTGAAGGATAAAGCCGAACTGGCCGGCTTTCAAAATGTGGAATTCAAACTGCTGACAGCCGGAGTCGCCGTCCTCCTGCTGGGAAACGCGGGATCCGCTGAGCTCGGGATCCCGCAGACCTGATAAAAACATTGGTTTCAGGTTGCAGGTTCCAGGTTCCAAATTGCAGGTTTTAACCTGTAACCTGCAACTTGTAACCTGTAACCGTTTATCTCTGCCGCCTTGCGACAAAATCCCGTGAGGAATGCGGGCTAGGGTGCAATCCAACCGGGCAGCGCGCCGCTCTTTCGAGCCTCGTTCTCCAGGTCTTGAAGCTCCAGCTTTGCCTTCTCCAGGTTTTCCTTGTTAAGGTCCTGCTCGTAATACGACTTTTGAATTTCCCGCTGAAGGTCTCCGCGCTGCTTGAAACCGCTATCCGTTCGGTAGAACTCGTTTCTCAGATCGGCGATTTTCAGCACGATGACATTGGCTTCATTCGTCAAGTCCTTCACTTTCTGGCGCGCTTCAGCCATTGTCTTGCGCCAGAAGCTTTCCGGCCGCCCCTCAAAATCCGTGGGTTCATCTGACTCGGGATTGTCGGTCTGAGGTTTGTTTACTGCTTCACTCCCCTGTTTGTCAGGATGCGCCGTTCCCGCCGGCTGCTCCGGAAGGGCTTGGGACGCGTGCGCCTCCTTTACATACCTGGCTGCTTCTTCGTTGGTGATGACCCGATTGTTTTTTATCTCTTCCCGGCGCTCTTTCTCCTGTTTCGCAAGATCTGCCAGCGACTGCTGTGCATAAGACACCGAAACAAATGCGATCAGGAAAACTGTGTGCAAAAGCACGGAGATTTTCTTCATAAAGACACCTCGATTCCGTTCTTTCCGGAAGAATTGATTTGAATTTCCTTTGTCGATAATTGCATGGCTTGTCATACGTAATATGTCAGGCGGATATCTGTATCTCGCTGTTGAGTTGCACGCCAAATGCCTTGCCGGTCCGCGGGTCCGGCAGCAGGCTTGCTCCTGAAATTGAAATGCCGATTTTGCGCACTTCGCTGCTTGCCGCGGTTCTATTGCCGCCGGCATCGTAATATTGAAATGACAGGCCGGAAATGGAGCCTGCGACGATCTGAGCGGCACCGCCTTCAGGCACGATTTCGAGCGACCGCGTTCGATTATTGAAGCGAATAGCAATGCTCTCGCCCGAATCGCCAACGTCGCCGTCAGGATCTCCCTTGTCCGGATTACCCGGTCCTGCGGATCCTGTCACATCGGACCTGATTTGAATTTCCTGCGCACTGACAATCGTTATGCCGGACAACACCACTGCCCAGCGGATCATTTCCTGCCTGCCGGATATAGCGTTCCGCACTCTGCATCGCGATTCGAGTGTTGTTAAGAACGAACTGAACTTCGGCCTGGTAGCTTCCGGCATGCTGGATTTCCGTCAGCATGCCGAAAATGGCGGAGGATAGGACGAGGAGAATAGATGCGGCAATCATGAACTCGGTCAACGTAAAACCGGATTGCTCTGATTTTCCTCGGTTAAACCTGATTTCTTCAAGGGTATCCTCATCGAAGCTATCCGCGCGTCTTCGGACTAAATAGTGTAACGATATTCAGGGCTTTGTTAAAGCCAGGCCGGATGTTTTCTGTTCCGCCGATTTGTACCGGAGTGACGGTCGCCTGCACACGCCGGGCATTTAGCGCCTTGCCCGGGCGAGGATCGGAGACATTCTCCACTTTCCAGTTTACGTCATAGCGATTCAGCACGGTTCCATCCATGGGATTGACCACAACGGTTTGCCGGGGGCCATGGGCGCCGAGGGCAAGGTCTGCGGCTAGCGGATTGTGGCGTATAGGGAAGCCAGCGACTCCAGCACGGTTTGAGCCGCAACGGTTGCCGTCCCTTTGGATCGGGCAAGAGAACAGGAGCTGGCGGCAACATATAGCAGCTGGCCTGCCGTCAGAAGTCCAAAAGTCAGAATAATAAGCGCTAGCATCATTTCAATCAGGCTGAATCCTTGCCTTTCGGCAGAGCAAACGGGTATTTGCATACACTTAAAGAATCCCATTATCTAATCGGCAAGAGGGCTGCCTCTTCTTAGATGCGAATTTAGTGAATTCACGATATAACACGGCTCACGGTCTTTAGTTTTGGTTCGAATTTTTCGGACGCTCCGGATATACTCCATAAAATGCACATCATTGATGGTATTCGAAGAGTTGTAGAAGGCCAGCACCTCAGCCGGTCCGAGGCCGAGTCTCTCATGAACGAAATCATGACCGGCAAGGCCACGGACGCCCAGATTGCCGCGTTCCTGACGGGTCTGCGCATGAAGGGCGAGACCGTGGACGAACTGATAGGATTTGCCAAAGTAATTCGGGCAAAAGCCTCCCCTATTCGGCCGCAGGTTGCCGTCGGCGCAGCATTCTCCGGAACAGACCGCGAGATGCTGGTCGATACCTGCGGCACGGGAGGAGATGCGACCGGAACCTTTAATATTTCCACGGCCACCGCATTTGTGGTTGCCGGCGCGGGGATTCGGGTCGCCAAACACGGCAACCGGAGCGTCTCGAGCCTTTGCGGGAGCGCGGATGTTGTGGAGGCGCTGGGTATTCGCATCGACCTGAAGCCCGATGCCGTGGCACGATGCATCGATGAGGCGGGAATCGGATTTTTGTTTGCCCCTCTTCTGCATGAGGCCATGCGCCATGTCGTGCTCGCCCGCCGGGAGATGAAGATCCGCACAGTATTCAACCTCCTCGGACCTATCTGCAATCCAGCTCGAGCCACGGCGCAGGTCCTCGGGGTTTATAACGAAGACCTCACCGAAGTAATGGCCCAGGTGCTCTGCGAACTCGGATCGGAACGCGCCTTCGTTGTTCACGGTTCCGATGGGCTGGATGAGATCACTATCAGCGGGGAAAGCAAAATATCCGAAGTGCGCGGCGGGGAAGTCCGCACGTACTACGTGACTCCGGAAGATTTCGGCATTATGCGCGCCCCCATCAGCGCCATACAAGGCGGGGATGCCGTTCAGAACGCGGCAATCATACGCGAAATTCTTTCCGACCAGGAGGGCACGCGCCGGGATGTCGTGCTTTTGAATGCCGCCGCAGGTCTTGTAGTGGGCGGAAAAGCCGCAAGCCTGCGCGAAGGAATTCAGCTTGCCCGGGAATCGATCCGGTCCGGCAAAGCCATGGCGTGCCTCGAAAAGCTCGTGGATTTGACTCACAAATTAGCCTCTCAATGATTCCAGATTCAAGATTCCGGATTCGAAATTCAATCCGGAATCCGGAATTAATTCTTTTGAGTGCGGATTCTTCCGCCCGGAGCTACCACTACGGAATAAGAGCCTGCCTCTCCGGCTACAGTGTACGTTCCTGCGGGCGCGGCATTCCCGTGCGGGTAGAAACGCAATGGGCGCCGGGGTGCTGCCGCGATGCGGACTCCGCTCGGGAGATGACGCAGAGAGCGGTCGTACGGTTCTCCACTTGCGGCATCCGCCCAGTAGAATTCCTGCAGGACATCGTCTGCGCAGAAAACGACCGGGGCATTGGATGCGACGGCGTGCATCCTGCCCCACTGCATCGAAGCTTCCAGGACTCTCGCTGCGCCCCATAAAGTCCATTCCTGCTGCAGCCTGGCAATGCCGGGCACTGCCACCGTGAGCAGAACCGTTGCGAGGGCAACGACAATCAGCAATTCCACGAGGCTGTAGCCGGCGGACGCATTTTCTTTCGCGATTCTGTGTCGACTCACATAGGTCTAATGGAGCAGCAAAGCCGTGAGCGAAAAATTATCTGTAAAAATTCAGATACCAACTGAGGAAAGAAGGACCTTAGAAGAGAGAAACAGCCGCGCCCAATACCAAGAAAAACGCCGAATGCAAGCTTTGTTTGTAGGTTCATATTGCGAAATAGATCATTCCAAGAATACCAAGTAATGAGCCCAGTAAAGACCCGGCAAAGATAGTCAACCATGCAAGGGGCCAGCCGAGAAATGCCCCAACCATCGCCATCATCTTTACATCTCCCAGTCCCAAACCTTGTTTCTTTCTCAGCAATTCGTAGGCAATAGATACGACGAGAAGGACGCCTCCAGCGATAATTGCGCCGATAACGGAGCCCATCCACGGAAGCGCTATTTGGGAATGTGCCGGGAAAAGCAGTGATGCCAATCGCATAGACAATAGATCGTGGTAAAACGCATGCTCTTGGAACCGGCTCAGAAGAATTCCGGCGACCGTTCCCGGAATCGTCAGAACATTCGGAAGAATGCGATGATTGTAGTCCGTGAAGATAAGAATGATCACGACCGCCAGAAAAAGGGAGTTTACAAAAGTCGGCGGTTCAAAGCTCCAAGTCCTGGCGCAGGCGTAAAACGCGAGAGCAGTAAGCAATTCGACGATCGGATATTGAATCGAAATGGGCTCTTTACAGAAGCGGCATTTCCCCCGCAGGAGAAAGTAGGATAGGACCGGAATATTATCGTAGAAGCGAATCGATTGGCTGCAGTGCGGACAGCCGGATGCGGGAAACACGACCGATTTTCCCAGGGGAATCCGGTAGATGCACACATTCAAAAAGCTGCCAATAATCAATCCGAATACGGCATACGCACAAATAAGCAATTCTAGATTCATTGGGCAATTCTAAATGAAGTGTGTGCGAAAATGGGAGATTATTATTGACGATTTACGATTGACGATTGACGGTAAAAAACAATCGTCAATCGTCAATCTAAAATCGTCAATCCTATTTCAGGTCGGGGACGTTGCCGGCGCTGCTTTTTGCGATTTCGAACTCGTTGCTTTCGAGAAGCGAGTACATTGCTTTCTGTAACGCGATAATCGCTTTTTTATAGTTGATCAGGTTTACCAGATAGGTGTTTTCGGACATTGCCAGCTGATTCTGTCTGTCAAGGACCCGGAAGTTTTCGCTAAGTCCGGCGTCATACCGCTTCACCTCGCCATCCAGCTGCTCTTGAGAAAGCTGCTGTTGCATCTTGGCCTGTTCCACCTGCTGGCGGTTCGTTTTGAGTTTCTGGACGGCGTTGCGGATTTCCACTTGAATGTTTTGTTCCTGGCTTCTCCTATTCATGAGCGTCTGCTGCCTCTGAATCTTCTGCTGGGCATATTGCGAATCCAGGCTCCGGGTCCGTAAGGGGATATCCACTTGGAAAGAGACTTGCCACGTCGTGAAGCCTTCCGTAAAGACGGTTTTATAGGCATGGGGGAGTCCGCCCACCAGGTATGGTGGGATCGAAGGGATTTTGTTCCCGTTCTCATCGAGTTGTGGCTCTCCTGTGTAGTTATTCAGTAACCAGCTCTGGGGGCCTGCAGTGCCCTGGCTTCCGAATTGGCCGATAAGATTAAACTGCCATTTGCGGTTGTTTTGGGTCATCTTCAGATTGATGTCCGACTGCCTCAATTGAATATCAAACTGCTGCAATTCCGGTCTATTCTTTAGTGCCGTTTCAATGGCCGTATTCAGATCGACTTTGTATTCGACAAAATCCGGTTGGTCGGTTGGGATGATGACCTTGGACCAGATTTCGGAATTTCTGTCATTTGAGACCAACTGGCGCACAGTATTTTCCTGACGGAGAATTTGCTCTTCGGATGAAATCAGGTTGAGTTCCCTCGATTTCAAATCAGCCTGTGCTTCGGTAATCGCGATAGGGGCGAGCGTGCCGACATCCACTTTTTTCTTGTTGTCCCGGAGAGTGATCTGGCCCAGTTTTACCGAACTGCGCTTGATAGCGTAATCACGAATTGCGGATACCAGATCCCAGTACTGCTGCTGGATGTTCGCGATGGTTTCGGTGACTTTCTGCTTGAATTTGCTGTCGGTGCTCTCGAGATCCAGATTCACCAGCTTGATGTTTCCGCGGGTCGCGTCGATTTTTAGATTTCGCCACAGGGGCTGAGTAAACTGGACCGATGCCGTAGCGCCATAATTCGGATTGAACAGATTACTGGTTGAGTTGCTTTGCTGCCGGCTTGAATTCCATTGTGCTTGAAAAGTTCCTCCCGTTTGGACGGTCTTCTGAAAGGTAAAATTCCAGGTGGCAGTATCGTTCTGGTTATATTTCCCTGTCGAGTATTGGTATGTGCTTTGATTGGCAGTTTTTCTCGATTGCACACCAAGCGTGCCGGTCAGTTTGGGATCATAGTCCCCATAAGCCTGAAGTATTTTCTGCTGAGATAATTCCTCGTTTGTGTCCTGGATGGCAATATCTAGGTTATTCTGCAGCGCCAGTTTTGTAATGTCCTTGAGCGACATCCGCAGGGCCGACCCATCCTTTTCCGCGATTTCGATCGGGCTCAAGGGTAGTGGAGGCAGGTCGCTATCGGCGGACTTCTTTGTTGCCTCCTGGGAGTCAGCCGCAGCCTGCTGCGCCATGATAACGGGTGACGGGACTATTGTGAGAGTGAAAACCAGACTAATAATTCCCAACATTGAGATCCACTTGGACGAAGCGGAACCGTATTTCATACCGGATACTCCTTATGATTAGAAACAGTCAAGCCTGCGTAACACCTATCAATACGAAGAATACAGGAAAACTGTTTCAAGAAGGTGGCAATTGTTACAGCTTTTAATGCGGGACAGTGCCGACTCTGTAAGGATTTGGTTGCGCGAGAAACAATATTTCGGAGTCCTGGCCATGCCAGGACTCCGAAAGGCTCCTAGTCTGCTGGCTGAGAATCTGGATCTGTGGGCCGCTTCAGCGTCGGCCGCTTCTTGGTGGCAGCGCCTTCGTCGTCACCGCCGGTATCATTGGGATCAGGGCTTCCGTCCGCCGTACGGCGCTTGAGTGTCGGCCGTTTTTGTTCCTTGGCGTCTCCCGCATCCTCGGATTTCTGGGCATTGTCAATAGATTGCAGCCGGGCCCGCACGCGGTCAAACTCCGAAGAATTCACGATGTAGTTGTCTTTTTCGGGCAAATAGCGCTGTTCATCCAGGGCAGCGACGATTCGGTCCGTAGTGGATGGATGGGTGCGGAACCAGCCTGCCAAACGACCAGGTTTGCTCTTTTCATCCTGCTGCATCTTCTCGAAAAATGAGACGAAAGCGTTCGGGTCATAGCCGGCATTCCAGAGATATTGGATCCCAAGCTGGTCGGCTTCTCTCTCCGATTCCCTTGTGATGCCCATCAGCTCCAGGTTGATACCCAGACCCAATGCATTCTGAATCCCCATCTGTGCCCAATAGCCGCCGACAAACATGGCGGGAATTGCCGCCAATTGAAGATATTGGCCCTTGGACATGCGCGCGGTGGCGTGACGCGCGGTTACGTGAGAAATTTCATGGGCCATCACGCCGGCCAGCTCGGCTTCGTTCCGCGCGGCCAGAAGCAGACCCTTGTTGACATAAAAGTAGCCTCCCGGAAAAGCGAAGGCGTTGATCTCGTCCGTATCCACGACCTTGATGTGAAAGGGAACCTTGGCATCCGAATGCTTGACGATGTTCTGGCCAAGCCGGTCCACGTAATCATTGACCACGGGATCTTCAACTAATCGAGCCGTCTGCTCAAATTCCCCCGCAATCTCGTTGCCCAAAGCGATCTCTTTTTCCATCGATACGAAGTTGGGCAAAACTTTAAAGATCTTGCCTGATACGCTGCGATTTCCAATATTTTCAACGTCGCCATGCTTCCTGTCGGCGTATCCCGGCAAGGAAACCATTACCGTCACCAGACACGCAATAGAGAGTATCGCGCGTAGCCTGTTCATGTTCGTCCCCCTCTCAGGAGCGGTTGTTTTCTGCGGCGATGCCAGCTATGCTAAGCATCGAGTGAGACCCAGCAGTCAAGCGGTTTGCCTCACAGCTACTTAGATGCTCCAGGCTCCTGAATGTCTCACAGGTATAATAATAAGACTTATTGGGAAGGGGCGCAACTAGTCGATAGTCGGCAGTAGGCGGTCGGCAGTGAAAAATGTTTTTGTTACACTGTTGCTGCCGACCAGCAGCTGATGCTTAAAGGCTTCTTACTGCCGACTGCCGACTGCCGACTAAAAGGAGGCACATTGAAGATACTGACTGCAGCTCAAATGGCGGAGGTCGACCGGCTTACAACAGAGCAGTATCGCGTGCCATCCATATTGTTGATGGAAAACGCTGGCCGGTCTTTTACAGACGAGCTTGAAAAAGCTTGCCCGGGCCTGAGCGCAAAACGCATCGTGATACTCTGTGGACGAGGGAATAACGGCGGCGACGGATTTGTGGTGGCGCGCTGCCTCGCGGTGCGGAATGCGAATCCATCCATATTGCTCTTTGCCGACCCTGAAAAGCTCAGAGGCGATGCGCGTACCAACTGGGAAATCGCGCGGGCCATGGATCTTCCCATCCAAGTGCTCCCAACGCCAGCGGAAGCCAAATCCTACCTGAGAAAGGTCTCTCAGCCGGATGTGATCGTGGATGCGCTTTTTGGGACGGGCCTCGGGAAACCGATCGGACCCGATACCCGCCCCGTCGTGGACTGGGTCAACAAGGTTTCTGCCCGGGCATTTGTGGCTTCGGTCGACATCCCGTCCGGGCTTTTTGCCGATTCGTCCGCGATCCCGGGACCTGCCGTCAAAGCGCATCTCACCGTGACGTTTTCGGCGCTGAAGCTGGCGCACCTTGTTCCCCCTGCATCCGATTTTGCGGGGAAGGTCGTGCTGGTTCCAATCGGATCTCCCCCGGCCCTGCTTGAGAATCCGGAATATCGCCTGAATCTGATCGATTCTGTTCAAATACGCAAAGCCTTGCCGCGGAGGGCGCCGGACAGCCATAAAGGCTCCTTTGGCCACGTCTACGTGGTCGCCGGATCCGGCGGCAAAAGCGGTGCGGCGCTGATGACCGGAATGGCGGTTCTCAGATCAGGCGCAGGCTTGGTTACACTCTGGCTTCCCAAAAGCCTCCAGCGGAGCGTTGTCGGGAAGTTCCCTGAACTAATGACAGAGTTTTTGCCGGAGACGGAAGATCAGACATCAGACAGGGCTGGAGCGGAGAGATTGCTGGCGCTGCTCCCCCAGGTGGAAGCCATGGTTCTTGGCCCGGGGATGACGGTGCATCCATCCACTCGAAAACTGATTTGGGAACTTGTGCGGCGTTCGCCGGTCCCTGTGGTTCTGGATGCCGACGGCATAAATGCTTTTGTGCCTCCCGCAGCGCCTCTTCAAAATGAAGCCGGCATGCCCATTATTATTACTCCTCACCCCGGCGAGATGGCCCGGCTGATGGGAAAGAAAATAGCGGATGTGCAGAAAAACCGCCTTGAAATCGCGCTCAATTGCGCGTCGCGCTACCGCTGCTATGTAGTTTTAAAGGGATTTCAGACCGTGATTGCGACTCCGGCAGGGGATGTTTTCATCAACTGCACGGGAAATCCCGGCATGGCAACGGGAGGAACCGGAGATATTCTGGCGGGAATCATGGGGCGCTTCGCAGCAGGCTGGAAACATCAGCGCGGCCGTGAAAATCCACTGGATCTTGCGGACTGCCTGTCTGCTGCCGTTTACATTCATGGTCTGGCGGGAGATCTGGCAGCAGAAGACAAAGGCATGGAATCCCTTATCGCCACGGATCTCCTGGCGTATTTGCCCAAAGCATTTAAAAAAGTGCTGAATCCATGAGACCTCGTAGGACTGCGAAAAAACAGCGGGTTACAGATATATTGAGCCGGTCTCCCGAGGAAACCCGGAAAATCGGATGGGAGATTGGACGGTCCTTGTCCATTCCAGGAGTGGTATTGCTGCGCGGAGCATTGGGTATGGGCAAAACGACCTTAACACGCGGTATAGCTCAAGGACTCGGTCTTGAGGATCCGGGTATGGTCAGCAGCCCTTCGTTTACTCTGGTAAATATCTATCACGGTATCTGTCCCATCTATCATGTGGATCTCTATCGGCTCGAGGGCGAGCGGGATCTATATTCGATCGGGATGGATGACTTCCTCGGCAGCGAGGGAATTACGGTGATTGAATGGAGCGAGCGTCTCACGACGAACATTGATCAGGCAACAGAAATCGAGATTGAAGATGCCGGGGATGATTTGCGTATGCTGCACATTCGCATGCCCGAAAAAAAACGGAACCCATACTCCCATTCCATGAATGCGGTTCCTCGGAACCGCATTCACAACAGGCGCAGGCTGAATTGAAATTCGAAGAATTGCCCGGAATCCCGGAAACCTGGTCCAGTTTTTTATGCGCGAAAATGCCTTTTATCCCAGCTTTGCCTGAAGTGCCAGAAATAATAGTTCGTGCAGACTCCCTGCGCGGTCAGACCGGCCCGCGTGATGCTTTGTGCCGGCAGCTGGCGAAGGATGCCCGTCTGTGTTACGACCGGACACGGGAAAACCTCCTACGACTCCAACAACCGGAATCCGTCGTCGTTCTGACAAATTTTTATCCCGGCTTGTTTGGCGGGCCGGCTTTTCAATTGTTCAAATGCCTGACCACTATCAAGATCTGTGAAGAACTGGGTCGCCACAAACTCCAGGCAGTGCCTGTCTGCTGGATCAGTGGAGAGATGCCGCGCGCTTTTTCGAGGTGGTCCGTTCGGATTTTAAATAATGAATCGGAGATTTGCCCTCTGGATCTGGAAAATCAGGAGCTCGGCGATCCCTTGCCCGGAGGCAGGATCGACGCCCTTCTTGCCCTAATAGAAGAATCAGGACGCGGCAATTACGATAGGGAAGTTCTTGAAATTCTCAGATCATCTTTTGGCTCGGAGACAACCCTTGCCGGGGCGTGCGCGCGGCTTGTGGCGGCGCTTATGAAGGAATGGGGCCTTATCGTATTGGATCCGCATTCCCTGGATCGGGAAGCTGCAGGATGCGCGGAGTCGCTTTCCGCCCTGCCCGCATCCGTCCTGCAGTGCTCCCTTCTGCCCGTTATCGCCACCGTGATCGATCCCTTTGAGATGGATGCTTTCACCGGCGCGCAGTCGTTTTTGAGAGACCGGAACCTTGTTGGACCCGTGGCATGGCCTCAGGCCAGCGCAACTGTTCTCGATAGCAGGAGCCGGCGGATTCTGGACCGTTATGGTCTCGATCTGAAACGTCTCTATGCGGGTGCAGATGCGATCATCACAGGAATTCTGGATGCCATGCCTCGAGGATGCCTCGGAAAAACTGGGCAAACTGAAACTGGAGACGGAAGAGAGGATTGCAGCACTGAACGCCCTGTGTCCAGGGGATAGTACTCTCCGCGGAGCTGCAGACTCCGGGAGGGAAAAAATCGTCTTTCAGCTGGATCGCCTGAAGGAAAATTTTGAAACCGCCTGCAAAAGAAAAGAAGAGATGGTCCGCCGGCAGATATCAAGAACATGCAACGCCCTTGCCCCGAACGGACGGATTCAGGAGCGGGAACTTGGCGGCATTCAGATGCTTTTGCGCTATTCGTGTGCGGCGTTGCGACCTTTGTATGAGAAGCTGGATATCCTGAGTCATGAACATCAACTCATTGCCATGGATTAAAGAATGACACTCGACATACTTGCTTTTGGAGCCCACCCGGACGATGTGGAGCTTTTTGCGGGCGGGACGCTGGCTAAAATGGCGGCGCTCGGCTATGCCACCGGCGTGGTTGATATGACGCGCGGTGAACTGGGGACTCGTGGAACGCCGGCTATGCGCAAACGGGAGGCGCATAAAGCGGCCGAAGTGCTGGGATTGAAAATCCGCGAAAACCTCGGCCTTGCCGACGGCGAAGTGGCGGTCACGTCGCGCGCACGGCTGAAAGTAATTCGCATGGTGCGCAAGTATTGCCCCCGGATCGTTTTGACGCATCATTGGGACGACAAACACCCGGATCACGTCAATACGAGCAGGCTAGTTGCTGAAGCCGTGCATCACTCCGGGCTGGCGAAGATCAAGACGGGCCAGGCGCGCTTTCGGCCTCCTACGCTTTTATATTTTAAGCTGCCAACGAATGTCCCTCCAAGCTTTGTCGTCGATATAACGGAATTCATCACTGAGCGTAATGCTGCCATCGGATCCTACCGGTCGCAGCTGTTTGATCCCGCAAGCCGCGAGCCTTCCACAAGCCTCAGCCACCCCGACTTTTTAACGCATGTGGAAAACATCCATTCCTTCTACGGCACACTCATCGGAACGCTGAAAGGGGAGGCCTTTCTTATGAAGGGAACTCTGGAGGTTGGCGACCTGGTGGCGCACTTCGCGAAGAAGGAGCAAAGGATTAAAGGATTAAAGGATTAAAGGATTAAAGGGGTAAAGGGCATAATAAAGTACTTTTTCCTTAATTTTTCTCCTTAGCCTCTCAACTTTTCAACTTCTTTTTCCCTCTACCCCTCTACCCCTCTACCCCTCTACCCCTTTACCCCTCTACCCCTTTACCCCTTTACTCCTTTACTCCTTTAATCCTTTAATCCTTTAATCCTTTAATCCTTTGATCCTCCAAGGAGGGGCTGGTCCTTGTACTGCAACTGGTAGAGTTTCCAGTAAATACCCTTTAGATGAAGCAGTTCCTGATGCGTGCCGGTTTCCCGGATGCGGCCGTGGTGCAGGACGATGATCCGGTCTGCATTTTGCACGGTGGAAAGGCGATGCGCGATGATGATAGACGTGCGGTCAGCCATCAACTTTTCAAGCGCATCGCGAATCAGCATCTCCGTTTCCGTGTCGATGCTGGAGGTCGCTTCGTCCAGAACCAGGATTTTCGGGTCGTAGGCCAGGGCGCGCGCAAAGGCAAGCAGCTGTTTCTGCCCCACCGAAAGAGAGGAGCCCCGTTCTCCGACTTTGGATGCATAGCGATGCTCCAGTTCCCGGATGAAACCGGATGCATGAACCGTTTCCGCCGCCCGTTGCACGTCTTCATCGGTGATGTTTTTGTTTCCCAAACGTATGTTTTCTGCAACGCTTCCCGAAAACAAAAACACGTCCTGAAGCACGATGCCGATGGAACGGCGCAGCTCCTGCAGGTTGAAATCCTTTATGTCCTGTCCATCGATCAGGATTTGGCCCTGCTGGACATCGTAGAAACGGCTCAGCAGTGAGATGATCGTCGATTTGCCGGCGCCGGTGGCGCCGACAACGGCGATCTTCTGTCCCGGTTCGACCTTGAAGGAGATATCGTGAAGAACCGGTTCGCCGGGGTTGTAGGAGAAACTGACGTTCCGGAATTCGATGCTGCCTTTTTGCACGTCTGGCGCCTTTCGGATTTTGAGCGGGATACGATCGATGGTTCCGTATCCAGAAGCTTGAAGATTCTCTCCGATGAAGCCATGGCTGCCTGGAGAATTGTGTACTTCTCGCTGAGATCCGAAATGGGGCGGAAAAACCGGTCGGAGTATTGGATGAACGCCACCAGCGCCCCCAGGGTCAAGGCGCCGGCAAGCACCTGATGTCCGCCATACCAGATGATCAAGGCGATCGCCAGCGCGGAAATCAATTCGAGGAGCGGATAGAAAATCGCGTAGTAGAAAATCGACTGCAGGTTGGCGTCCAGGTGTTCCTTGTTGATCCGTGTGAACTTCTGGTACTGCTTTCTTTCCTGCCCGAAGATCTGGACCACCGCCGTGCCTGTGATGTTTTCCTGCAGGAAGGCGTTGATGCGCGCGATCGCTGTCCGGACTCTTCTGTAGGAGTCGCGCACCTTGATCTTGAACATCAGCGTGACCAGGATCAAAAGCGGAAGAATGGCAACGATAGCAAGCGCGAGCCTGTAATTGAGCAAAAACAGGGAAATGATGATTCCCGAAAGCATGAAGACATCTTCAAAAACGGAGATGACTCCGGCCGTGAACAGTTCGTTCAGGGCATCGACATCCGTTGTGACGCGCGTCATCAGGCGGCCGACCGGATTTTTGTCGAAAAAGGCGACATCGAGCTTTTGAAGGTGCCGGAAGATCTCCATGCGGAGATCACGCATGATCTTCTGGCCCATTAAGTTGATGAGCCATGTCTGGGCGAAACTCAGGCCGAGAACCAGGATCAGGGTGCCAATATACAGAAGCGCTATCCGATTCAGTCCCGCTAAATTATTGTTTTTGATGTATCGATCGATTGCGACCTTGGTGAGGTAGGGCTGCACGATTGAAAAGGCCGATCCCAGAAGGAGGCACACGATTGCCAGATACGCAGAACCGCGATATGGCCTGATATACGTAAGCAGACGGCGCATCAGCCGAGCGTCGTAAGCCTTTCCCAGCACCTGTTCCTCGTTGACGTCTGCCGGCATAATTTCAAATGGTTGCGAGTTCCTCTTCCAAAAGCTGTTTTTGGTAGAGATCCGCGTACACTCCCTGCAATTCCATCAGGGACTGCATGCGTCCCGTGCTCCACGATCGATCCTTCTTTGAGGACGACAATCTGTTGGGCGTTCTTGACCGTCGAAATCCGGTGAGAAACCAAAATGGTTGTCCGGTCTTTCATGACCGTAGTCAATTCCTGGAGAATGCGCTCTTCGGTATCCGTGTCCACATTGGATAAAGAGTCGTCAAAGATCAGAATCTTCGGCAGGGTTGCCACGGCTCTGCTGATGGCCACCCGCTGCTTCTGGCCTCCGGAAAGGGTGATTCCCCGCTCTCCGACATACGTCTGCATTTTGCGCGAAAAAGTTTCGATATCCTCCGCCATTTGGGAAACCCGGGCGGCCCAGTCCACGCGCGTGTCACTCAACGGAATCGTCGCATCCAAACGCAATATTCTGATGAATAGTGTCCGAGAACAGGAATGTTTCCTGGGGGACATATCCGATGTTTTTGCGCAATTCGGAAAGGGGCCACTGGCGGACGTCTTTTCCGTCGAGGAACAGCGTCCCCGGCGGAGGATCAAAAAGCCTGGGTATCAGGTTGATGAAGGTCGATTTCCCGCTTCCCGTATGTCCCACGATTGCAAGAGTTGTGCCTGCAGGAACGGACACGCTGATATTGTGCAGCACCGGATTCCGGGAATTTGGATACTGAAATGTGAGATTGCGGATCTCCAGGGAACCACCGGCCGATTCGGGTGCGGAGGCTCCGGGCTCATCGTGAATCTCCGGCGGCGCGTCCAGGATATCCAAAATCCGCCCCATCGAGGCCGCCCCGCGCTGAAAGATGTTGATCACCCACCCCACGGCGATGGTGGGAAAAGTCAGCATCGCCAGATATCCCATGAAAGCGACAAACTCGCCCAGAGTCAGTCGTCCCAATATAACCTGCCGTCCTCCAAACCAGAGCAGGGCTACGGAAGACAACCCGATCAGTGCGGTCATCAAGCGGATAGAACAGTCCCCACAGGCGAATCAGCGACACATTGCGGCGGACATAATCAACGTTGAGTTTCCCGAAATCGGCAATCTCAGATTCCTCGCGGGCGAACGCCTTGACAACACGGATTCCGGAGATGTTTTCCTGCGCTTTAGTGCTGAGGTTTGAAAACTGTTCCTGGATGCTTTCGAATCGATCGTGGATTTGCCCGCCGATTCTCTTTACTGCAAAGGACATGATGACGAGGGGAACATAGGCGAGCAGCGTCAATTCCCAGTTCAACCGCAAAAGAATGGTGGTGCTGGCGATGACCAGGACGATCGTGTTCATCGAGTACATGATGCCCGGACCAAGAACCGAGCGCACGGCATTCAGATCGTTGGTCGCCCTGGACATGATGTCTCCCGTGCTGCGGGACTGCAGGAATGAAAGCGACATGTTCTGCACGTGGGCAAGGAAATCGTTGCGGAGGTCATACTCGATATCACGGCTTACTCCGATCAGGATCTTTCGCATCCAGAACCGGAAAAAGCCCTCAACGATCGAAAGCCCCAGTATCAATCCTGCATATAAAAAGAGCTTCTCTTTGTTCAGGGCTTGCTTCAGGCCGTCCACGACATACTTCAAAACCCAGGGCTGAAACATGCCGGCAATCACCGTGCACACGACCATCAGGAATCCAAGAGCGATCTTGAAACGGTATTTGCCAAGATACGGAATTAGATATTTTAGCGGGTATTGTTTTGTCTTCATCTGGGATCAAAGAATTCAGGATTCTGACTCCTGGATTCTGGATTCACTTTTTATCTCACCGGCAATTTACGCAAATCTTTAAAGGGAACAAGCTCGCCCTGGCGCAGCTTGAACTCGGTCGAATAGCCGGAAAATTCCAATCGGTCATTCGGATAGACCAGTTCAAACTGTGCGATTTCGTTCGGGCCGATGGTCTCCTTATCCATGCGAACGATGGTTGTTTCAAGTAGGCTCCGGTCCTGCGTATAAAAACGCACGACCGCGTCCAGTTGTTCGATAGGAGAGGCTGTGATATTCCTCACCACTCCCCGGATATGAAATTGGCCGTTCGCGATTTCATCGCCCAGGTACAGAAACACAATTTTTTCCGGCCGGGCAGTTTGCTTCCGCGATTCCAGGTACTGTGCGATTTTATCAACCGTTGGCTGTGGCAAAAGCACCAGGACAAGTGCTGCGGCTACAACCAGGCTTAAGAGAATGAGAAGCGCCCGTGCCAGATCTGTCGCCATTCCGGACCGCTTCCGGAAGGTCGTGAATTTTGGAGCCTCCGTCCCTTGAGCGGCAAGAAGGGTCCCTGCTGAGAGTAACAGGACAATAACGGTTCCGGGATCCGATATGACTGAAATCAAAAGCATTACCTGGATGGGCTAGTAAGGAGGCCTGGGCTGTCGGGGATCAACGGGCTGAGGCTTTTGACCCCAGAACCCTTTCTTTTCTTCTTCAGCAGGCTTTTGTCTCATTAGCATTGTACTTATTTTGCCCAGAATGCGTCTTTCGTAAGTTCCCAGGGAGTCAAGGCGCACCCATTTTTCGGTGCCGTCCATTTCTTTGCTGAGTGCTTCCATATTCGTATTGATTGTAACCAGAGTTTCTGCAGGCGACACGATCTCGAGAACGGCTTCGACAGAATAGCGCGCTTTGAGCAGGCTTCCGGTGATAGCGTCATTCATGACCGCCACTTTTTGAACTTCGCTCCGCGTCAGAGATCCTGTTATGAACTCGTACGGCCTGGTTGCGATCCTTCCGGCCTTGCGATCGTCGATTTCGATTTTATAGTCCATGTCTTCGAGCACTGCATGAACCGCATTGGCAACAACATCAAATTTGTTAATGAATTTAATGGGATTCGGAAGATTCGGCTTTTGCGTCTGGGCGTTCAGCGGGATTGCAGCAGTGAATCCAAGCAGCAGCACCAGCGAGGCTGTCCGCACGATGCACATGAGATGTCTAATGCCTGATAGTTCTGGACTCACGGCGAGATCGTAGCATCGGCCCCGGACCAAGTCAATATTTCCAGTGTCTCAAAACGGGTGTTTCGCATGCGTGATCCGAAAAACCTTCGTCCCCAATAAATACCTCGCAAAGTCACTGTCAAGCGGCTAAACTTTGAAATGAAAACTAAGGCAAAATAAAGGAAAGATGATTGAGCTATGCCTAAATATTCTACGAACTGGGTTGATTATCGTTTATCTGCCGGGCAGGAATTTGCTGTAGCCGTTTGCGGATACTCCGCGAAAGTGCGCCACATGTACATTGGCAATGATCCGGTGCGGCGCATGTTTATCCATCATGTGATAGTCGATGACGGATTTTGCCATACCGGGGACCATTGCCTTGCCCTGGAATGCCCTTTGAACCGATCGGAACCGGAGCATCTTCTTCATATGCTGGATATGAATGAAGATGAAGCCCTGGATGTTGAGGCGGCGGAACAATGGGGCAGCCAGAGCACCCTCGATGGTTTTTTGAAGTTTGCCCGCAAGATGAACGATCTTTTGCCGGAAGAATTCAAGAAGCCGTTGCCGCCCCTCAACGAATAATTTTGGATTCCAAATTCCTGATTCCGGATTCCGGATTCTGGAATCGAGCTATTGTTTGCGTGCGAGCGGCTTCTGAAAAAGATTTACTGCGCGCAGATGCGAGCCATAATCTTTTGAAAACTGATGGCTGCCGTCATTCCGCGAAACATAATAATAAAAATCGGTTCTGGCAGGATTGAGAGCGGCGCGCAGCGCATCCGCTCCTGGATTGCAGATGGGCCCGGGAGGCAGGTCCAAATGGACATATGAATTATAGGGTGATTCCATGCGCAAGTCCGCTTTGCCCAGGCGGCCTTCATACGTCCCGGCGAGCTTCATCGCATAAATAATCGTGGCGTCGCAGGCCAGGGGCATCCGTTTGCGCAGGCGATTGATGAGGACCGAGGCCACCAGCGGGCCTTCTTCCGGCCTGCGCACTTCCTTTTCGATCATCGATGCGAGGATTACAATCCTGGAAAGATCCCATCCGGCGGGCATCGGATAGCGCGACAGCGTTGTATCGAATTTTGCCCGGAATTGGCCAGCCATTATCCGTATGATGGTTTCAGAATCCGTGTTGCGCCGGAACCGATAGGTTTCCGGAAAGAGATACCCTTCGAGATTTCGAGCTTCCGGGTTCAAGTCCCGGATCCAGCGAATCCTCAGAAGCGCCCGTTCCAAGTCGGATTCATTTCCCAAGCCATTTTTTGCCAGAAGACGAATGGTTTCCCGGGCAGTCAATCCTTCGGGAATTGTGATGGAATAGTAAAATACGTCCCCCCGCACAAGCCTCTGCGCAATCTGTTTCGGACTTGCGGCTGCGGCAAACCTGTATTCTCCCGCCTGGATGTGACGTCCCATCCCGGTGTAGCGGAGGTATGCTCGAAACGGCAGGCTGTGTTGGATAATTCCGGTCCGGGCCAGAAGATCCGCCGCCGCACGCCGCGTTCACACCCCGTGGAATGTCTACAAAAACCTCACTTGCCGAAGATCCGTAATAGGGCGCCTCCAGCTCCGAATAAAGCCAAATCCACGACGCAGCCAAACCTGCTGCTGCCAGCAGAATGATTGCGATCCCAACACGCCACGATCGTCGCAAGAATTAATTCTCCTTTAGGAATCTTTCCAGGATAAGTGCAGCGGCCAGAGAATCCACGGTCTGGTACTTTTTTTGCCGCTTCTTGTTCATGCCCCGCCAGTATTCCATCGCCTCCACGGTTGAAAGGAGCTCATCGACTCCGGATATCGGAATCTTCAGGGCAGCTTTCAGTTCTTCCATGAGCTGCTCCATGCGCAGCGCCGCGTCGCCCCGGGTTCCGTCCATTTTGAAGGGGATTCCCAGCACTATTTGCTGAATATCCAGAGTGTGCATGATGGTTCGCAGTTTTTTAAGAAGGTTGGCCGTGCCGCAATTTGGCATCGAAGGCATTGGCTGGACAGTCAAGCCAAGCGCATCGCAATAGGCCAGACCTATATTTTTTTCGCCATAATCCACCGCAAGAATCCGACCTTTCGCATCCATGCCAACATTGGAGCATACGTGTCGGGTGCCGTCAACCCGTTGGGTGAAAATACTCGGCTGAGCGGCAACCACGTCACACAGAGCCGATTGGGATCGGCATGCGATGGAAATCTCAACCGAAATCGAGGGAGTGGAAACCTGAGCATGTGCGGAAGGCGGGGCACGATGCCCGGTTCCCCGCCTGTTTGCAAGGACGTGAATGGTCAGCTGAACACACCACAAGCGCTGATGCGGCATTGGGCCCGGCGGCAAAAGACAAAGCCGTTCAAGGTCGCCTTGCGGTAATAGTACCGCAGAAGGAGAGCATCCCACTGGGAACGTTCAGCCGTCAACGCTTCAGCCTGCCGTGCCAGTCGCGTTTCAGAATTATGAAGCGCGAAGGAAGAGGTCGAAGGATAAGGATAGGTAGCACAAGCTGCCTGCCGGTTATGAATTCTCCCCAGCCGCTGCCTCAGAAACTTCCGATAAGCACGGCTTATGTAAACTTCGGTCTCTGAATTTGCCCATTAATCGAATTCGATGGTATTTTATGTCAGAATTGTGGGTTTAGAAAGGGATTTCGGGCATGCCTATAATGCAAAGCGGATTATCCGCCATCGGAATGTCTGGGCTGCAAAGCTGAAGACAATGCGGATGAGTTGCTGATCTCGCTAAAACAGCATCCACTCATCATCCGGTTTGGCAGGAGTTATGGGCGGAGCCCTTGAAGGGAGTCCAAGGCAGGTCAGTATCTTTTGTATTGCATCGGCGCAGCAGCGTCCAGATTTGGCTTTGGCTCCCTTGAAATCCGGCTCAATGCCGACTCTCACAATACGCCTGCCTGCGCGCGGTCCCGTCGCTACGCGCCCCGCTACGGATGCGCTATAGAGTTCGGCAAGCAGCAGTTCATCGCGCCGAAGGGGATCGGCTTCCTCCGGATCCGCCTCCGGATCGATGTCCCGCCGCTTCATGAGGCGCATGACACGCCGATGGACGCGATCCGCAACCCGGGCAACTTCGGCATCACTCGGCGGCCCTACTCGCCCGCGCTCCTGTTGGCGCGCCAGAAAAGATTCGAGGTTTTCAGCCACCACACGGTAAAGAACGGTCTCTTCAGAACGTCGAGGTTGATATTCAAAAGCGGCTTCGCAGACGCTGAACCCCTGTTCTTCTAATAGAAACTCTTCATCAGCATACTGCCTTTCTTTATGAAAAACCGCCGATGGACAGAGGCCCATTTATCCTGCTCAACTCCCTGCAGCCCTAAAGCCGCACTATGACTAACTGGCAGGCAGGGGTATTGAGCGAAAACTTTTCTGTTTCGACCTATTTTGACATTGACTTTCAGTCATAGTCGAATAATTATTAAAACATGACTGTTGATCTTATAGGCTATCACGGGATTCGAGAAGAACTCCTTAAGCGGCTGCGCGAGGCAGCGCCGGGGCGCGTTCAAGTCCTGAGCGGGCCGAGGCAGGTTGGAAAAACCACCCTTCTGATGGAAATGGCAGAAGAGTTCGGGGATAAGGCCACTTATGTTTCTGCCGATTCGACCGAGGCCCAGATATCCGGCTGGTGGGAACAGGTGGTTCGGGCGGCGGGGGAACGGGCTGGCAAGACCGGCGGAAAAATCCTGCTTGTGGACGAAATTCCCTATATGCCTGACTGGGCTCGCCGCTTGAAAAGCGAGGCGGACCGGATCCATCGCGCAAAGATTCCCCTCCATGTCGTGGTGTCGGGCTCATCCGCTATTCAACTGGGAAAAGGATCTCGGGAAACCATGGCGGGCCGCTTTGAACGCCTGAGGCTTTTTCACTGGCCCGTCGTGGAACTGATGCGGTGCTTCCATCTCTCCCCGGGCGAGGCCGTCAACCAATACATCCAGTCGGGAAGCTATCCCGGCGGCCAATCCTTGCTGGGGCAGCCGGATCGGTGGCGTGCGTATCTCCGGGACAGTATTATCGAACCGGCTATCGGCCGCGACATCTTGAACCTTGAGATGGTGCGCAAACCAGCCCTGTTGCGTCAGGTATATGCGGTGACAGTCGGTCATCCGGCTGAGGTCGTGTCATTGCAGAAACTGGCGGGGGAGCTGGCTGAACGCGGCGCCTTGGAGACCATCGCCCACTATCTTCAACTCTTAGAAGAAGCATGCCTCGTGGCGGGGGTGCGCAAGTATTCCGAGCGAACGGTCCGTCAGCGGGCGGCTCCCCCGAAATTGACGGTGCTGAACCACGGGTTGATGGCGGCAATGGGGCCGGCCCCGGAGAGGGAACGAGATCCTGCCCGCTGGGGACGGTGGGTTGAAAATGCCGTCGGCGCCTTTGCCTGGAATGCGGGGCAGACCGTGTGTTACTGGCGGGCTGAGCCGTTGGAAGTGGATTGGGTGCTTGAGGGGAGTTGGGGGTCCTGGGCCATTGAAGTGAAAACGGGTGCTTACCGTCCTCAAGTTTTGAGGGGGCTCCTGGAATTTTGCCGGATCCACCCCAAGTTCCAGCCTTTGTTGCTCTGCAACGAGGGCGATGAAGAACCCGGCAGAGATGGGGGCGTCAAAACTCAAAGCTGGGCATCTTTCCTCATCAACGGTCCGGGCAAAGCGTAGACCCAGTATTTCGGGGACAGTCACCATAACCTCGAAATTTGGCAGAACGTGGAATTGGCAGGCGCCCAATCAACCAGCGAGGATTAGGAGCAACAACTGCCAGGGTTTTAGAAAATCCGATACCGATTCCGACCTTGAATTTTGCTGAAAGCGGATAGCTGAAAGCTGAAAGCTGTCTGCTACTGTTGCACGGGAACAACGATTACTATATTATTCAACTGCTTTGTCCCTACTGGATTGGGAGGCTTAATGTTTCATCATAAGGGAAAACTGATAATTTTTCTGAGTTCTTTTTTGATAGTGCTGTATGGAGTGTCGGCGGCATTTTACGCCCGAGATGACGATGCCTATAAAGAGCTCTCCGTCTTCATCAATGCTCTTAGCAGGATTAGGTCAGACTACGTCGAAGAGCCTGATATGAACAAGGTTCAAGAGGGGGCGCTGCGTGGATTGTTGGATGCGCTGGATCCCTACTGTAGCTTTCTCTCCAAGGAAAAATACAGCGATCTGCAAAAGCGGAAAGAGAATGGCAAGGCGGGTATTGGACTTGTTCTCTCAAAGAGATCCGATGTGGTTTATGTTGTGTCCTGTGAACGTGACGGACCGGCCGCTGCGGCTGGTGTCAGGCCCGGGGACTACATGATTGCGATAGACGGCAACCAGATGGAAGATAAAAGCATCTTGGAAGCGGACAGCCTTTTGCGAGGAACTCCAGGATCGAAAGTGAAGATTTCGCTCTTCAGAAACTCGAAATCCAAAGTTTTTGATGTCGAAATAAATCGAAGCGAGCAAGCCGCAAGTCCTGTCAACTACAAGATGCTGGACGAGAAAGTCGGTTTTTTGAGCGTGGCATCTCTCTCCGAGTCTTCTGTGGAGCAGGCCAAAGTTAAATTGAAGACGCTCATTTCTGCGGGAGCGGAGAAGCTTATTCTGGATTTGCGCGATTGTGCGGAGGGAGCTTCTGCCAATGGTTCGGAACTGGCCAATTATTTCATCCGCAGCGGGATCCTGTACTACAGTCAGAACCGACAGGGAGAGCGGGTCCTGGTCGTCGAAGCCAATCCGGAAAAACATATTACGGATTTGCCCCTGGTTGTCCTGATTGACGGTTCGACTGCAGGTGCGGCGGAAATTGCGGCGGGAGCGTTGAAGGATCAGAAGCGGGCGACCGTCGTCGGAGAAAAATCGTTCGGGTCCGGTGCGGATCAAAAAACCATCCACCTGAAGAGCGGGGCGGTATTGATCCTTTCGACATCGAAGCACTATACACCGGGCGGCAAGGTGATTCAGGATGAAGTCCCGCGCAATGGCGGTATCCCTCCGGACCTAGCGGCTCCAGATGATGAAACGCGTCAGGATCTGGCCGTTGAGTCCTACTATGACGACAAAGGAGATGCTCCCGGTGCTCGAAGGGTGGTCGTTCAATCGGAGAACGGCGGCCCGGCGCAGGTTCAAAAGGATGACAAGGATGAAGCTGCCAAATACAAGCAGTTTCAGGAAAAGATCGAAAAAATCCAGATAGAAAAGGCCCTGGAGGTTCTGTCAAAACCAAATGTGCCCGTAAAAAAGGCAGCGTAGCGGCAATTGGTATTGACACTATTTCGACCTTTCTGGTAGTTTAAGTCCTTATTTTTTAGGCGCGTAGCTCAGGGGGAGAGCACTTCCTTGACACGGAAGGGGTCAGCGGTTCAAATCCGCTCGCGCCTACCAAAGAGTTTTGGCCTCAGTGAATTACGAGCGCCCCTCCTATGGATGAATGAGTCTGATGAATGCTGCCAGTCGGGACTCGAATTGCTTTTCCTGCCCAGCTTACTGACTAATGATCAGGAAGGATTCCTCTTCTTGTCCTTTGGATTCTGTGGAGCGGGAGTTGATTTCCAGGATATGTCGTTGAAAATACGATACGCGGATGGAACGAGTGGGGAGATAGCGGATCCAGGCTCCGCGCTGGAAATCTATCGCCACAGCGCGTCGCACCTTATGGCAGCGGCTGTGCACAGCCTATTTCCGGGTGTCCACTTGGGAATCGGGCCCGCAATCAGTGACGGTTTCTATTACGATTTTGAGCGCGCCGATGGCTTCGTAGAAGAGGATCTGCAAAAGATCGAAACCAAGATGAAGGAGCTCGTCGCTCAAGATCTCAGCTATGAGCCTTCCATCATTTCGAAAGAAGAAGCCATCGAATATTTCACCCGGCAGGGGGAGCATCTGAAAGTAGAGTTGATCCGGGAGAAGGCCGGCGAAAAACTTTCCTGCTACCGGCTGGGAGATCTCGTCGATTTCTGCCTGGGCCCGCATCTCTGCTCGACAGGCCAGGTCGATCCCGACAGCTTTCATATCCTCAGCATCGCCGGTTCCTACTGGCGCGGGGACGAGCATCGCCAGCAACTGCAGCGGATTTACGGCACAGCTTTCCTGACCGCCGAAGAGCTGGCCGAGTACCTGAAGCAGCTGGAGGAGGCGAAAAAGCGGGACCACCGCAAGCTTGGACGGGAACTGGATCTATTCAGCATTTCGGAGGAAGCCGGTCCGGGCCTGGTGTTCTGGCATCCCAAAGGGACCCGCGTGCGTCTCGTGATTGAGGATTTTCTGCGCAACGAACTGTTCCGCCGCGGATATGAGTTTGTGACGACGCCGCACGTTGCGCGGGACGTTTTGTGGAAGACCTCGGGACATTACGAGTACTACCGGCAGAATATGTACGTGTTCAGCATTGATGACGAGGAGTTTGTCATCAAGCCGATGAATTGCCCGGGACACATCCAGATCTATAAGGCACAAATGCGCAGCTACCGCGACTTGCCTGTGCGATTTGCGGAATTCGGCACGGTGTATCGTTACGAGAAAAGCGGTGTTTTGCACGGCATGCTTCGCGTGCGCGGCTTCACTCAGGACGATGCCCATATCTTCTGCACCCGCGAACAGGTGAACGACGAGATTTCAAGCCTGATGGATCTCGTCCTGTTCATCATGACGAGTTTTGGATTCGATCAGTACAAGGTGGAGCTGTCCGTTCGGGATGAATCCAAAAAGGAAGAGTACGCCGGGACGGAAGAAGACTGGCAGATGGCGGAGGAAGCGCTCACGCAAGCGCTGCGTGCCCGAGGCATCAGTTGGACCAGGATGGAAGGGGAAGCGGTGTTTTACGGGCCGAAGATTGACGTCAAGCTGATTGACGCCATCGGGCGTCCCTGGCAGCTTTCCACGGTCCAGTTCGACTTCACGCTGCCGAAACGATTTAATCTGTCCTATATCGCTTCAGACGGCCGCGAGCACCAGCCGGTAATGTTGCATCGGGCCCTGCTGGGGTCCATCGAACGCTTTCTCGGCGTTCTGATCGAGCATTATGCCGGGGCCTTCCCCATCTGGCTGGCTCCGGTGCAGGCGGTGGTTATCCCCATATCGGAACGGCATCACGAGTATGCCCGGAAAGTTATGGATCGCTTGACGGAAGCAGGCCTGCGGGCGGAGATCGACAGCAGAAATGAAAAGATGGGATTCAAGATCCGGGCGGCCCAGACGCAGAAAATTCCGTATATGCTGGTGATCGGGGATAAGGAATCGGAGTCGGGAGCAGTTTCGGTTCGCAATCGGTTCTCAGGAGACGAAGGTGCGCAGTCTCTTGAAGTCTTTTTGGAAAAGATTGGGGGATTTGTTAAAAGCCGGGCCGTGCGGCCTTAAAGGGCCGTATCCGGTTTTCCCTCGGAAATACAAGGAGGATGCCAATCACAACAGTCAAACCAGTGCGGGTTCGAGTCAATGAGTTGATCCGGGCCAAAGAGATCCGAGTCGTCGACGAAGATGCGGGACAGTTGGGGATCATGACCCCGGAACAGGCCCTTGCGCTAGCCAAGTCGCGCGAACTGGACCTTGTCGAGGTGGCTCCCGGAGCTAATCCTCCGGTGTGCCGGATCATGAACTACGGCAAGTTCCAATACCAGAAGAGCAAACGTGCGCATGAGGCGAAAAAGCATCAGAAGCAAGTCGTGATGAAAGAAGTTAAGTTCCGGCCGAAAACCGAGGAGCACGATTTTCAGTTCAAGAAGAACAATATCGCCCGGTTCATAGCGGAAGGGAACAAGGCGAAGGCAACCATTGTTTTTCGGGGAAGAGAAATGACGCATCAGGAGATGGGGCACAAACTGATGGGCAGGCTGGTCGAGGAACTGAATGAAGTTGCCGACGTCGAGCGGCCGCCAAAAATGGAAGGATACGCCCTGGTAGCTATTTTCCTTCCGAAAAAACATTAAATCAGTTGGGGGAATATACCTGTGAAGCTGAAGACATCAAAGAGTGCGGCAAAAAGATTCAAAGTGACGGGGACGGGGAAAATCGTGCGCCATCACAGTCATGCCCGGCACATCCTGACAAAAAAAACCCGCAAACGCGTGCGCAAGCTGGCGGGTGATGCGCTGGTCAGCAAGTCTGACACCAAGCGCGTGAAAAAAATGCTGAACATCTGATTTTCTGAATGCACTTTGGAGTAAAGAAATGCCTAGAGTAAAAAGAGGAAGCAAACGAGTCCAGCGGCGGAAGAAAATTCTGGGGCTGGCAAAAGGATATCGCCTAACTAAGAGCAAATTGCATCGATCCGCGAAAGAATCCGTCGACAGGGCGCTGCAGTTCGCCTATCGCGACAGGCGCACCAAAAAACGGGATTTTCGCGGCTTGTTCATCATTCGATTGGGAGCTGCCGCCCGTCGCAATAATCTCTCCTACAGCAAGTTTATCAGCGGTCTTAAAAAAGCCGGCATCACCCTGGACCGCCGAGTCCTTGCGGAGATTGCGATCAAAGATCCCGAGACCTTCACGCAGATCGCTGAGAGCGCCAAAGCCGCACTTGTGGCTGCCTGATATTTTCCGTAGTTTCGGATAACGAGACCGCCCGGGTGTCCGCCACGCCGGGCGTTTCTTTTTTATGAGTTCCCAGTTGCCGGTTTCGCGGTTCCCAGTTACAAGGATCTGTCAGCTGGGAAACGGGGAACGGGAAACGGATAAATCATCAGAGGATACAATGAATGAATCCATAGACAGGCTGCAGCGGCTCTTCGCAGCGGATTTGGCCACTGTCACGGACATGGAGACGTGGAAATCTGTTCGGGATAAATACCTTGCCCGCGAAAACGGCATGATAACCGGCGAACTGAAAAAACTGCGCGACCTTCCCAAAGAGGAGCGGCCCGCTTTTGGCCAGGCGATGAATCAGCTGCGCTCCATGGTTGAAGAAAGGCTTCAAGAGACGGTTTGCCGCAGCCAAGGAATCCGAATTATCCGCCCGGCAGCGAGCAAATCGACGTGACCAGGCCGGGATTTCCCTTCGCTGTGGGGAGCATGCACCCGATCAAACGGCTGCAGGCCGAAATCGAGCAGATCTTTGTGAGCATGGGCTTCAAGATATTCAACCTGCCGGAGATCGAAACGGATTACTACAACTTTGAAGCCCTGAACATGCCCCGAAATCATCCGGCGCGCGATGCCCAGGATACTTTTTATTTCGATGAAACCATGCTGCTGCGATCACAATGCACCTCTGTGGATGTGCATGCCATGGAAACGATGAAGCCGCCGATTCGAGCCGTCAGCATCGGCAAAGTGTACCGCCGGGACCCCTTCGACGCCACACACTCTCCCATGTTTCATCAGGTAGATGTGGCCGTGATCGAGGAAGGCATTCACATGGGGCATATGAAGGGCATGCTGGAAGTATTCCTGCAGCGCCTTTTCAGCCAGGATACGCGCATGCGTTTAAGGCCGGGCTTCTTTCCATTCGTCGAACCGGGCGCAGAGGTGGATATCAGCTGCATTTTCTGCTCGGGCGCGGGATGCCCAAAGTGCAAACAAAGCGGTTGGATTGAGATTCTGGGTGCGGGGATGCTTCATCCAAAAGTCCTGCGGATGTCGGGCATCGATGATTCCCGCTTCTCAGGTTTCGCATGGGGGATGGGAATCGACCGAGTGCCAATTCTCAAATATGGTGTAGACGATATTCGGCTTTTCTTCGAGAACGATCTCAGATTTTTGAAACAATTTTAGGCAGGAGTTCTCCCCATGAAAATCAGCATCGAATGGCTTAAAGACTATGTCGAATTGCAGGAAAGCCCGGAAAAGCTGAAAGAAGATCTTTCGATGATCGGGCTTTTAGTGGAAGCCATTTCGGAATCGGATGGAAGCCCGGTGCTCGAGGTCGAGGTTACCTCAAACCGACCTGACTGCCTGAGCTATGCCGGAATTGCCAGAGAAGTGAGTGCGCTGTATCAGCGGCCTCTTAAACATCTGCCGGTCGATGGAAACGCTGACTGCTTCTCCGGATACCATCCCCTACAGCATAGAAATACGGGATGCAGAACTGTGTCCCCGATATGCGGGGATCGTGATGGACGGTATTCGTATCGAGCCCTCGCCCCAATGGATGCAGAAGCGCCTTGAAGCGGCCGGAATGCGTCCGCTGAATAATATAGTGGATATTTCCAATTACGTCCTTCTGGAGATGGGACATCCGCTGCATACGTTCGATTTTGACGTGCTGCGCCAGCGAAAAATCGTTGTGGCAAGAGCCAGGCAAGGCGAGAAAATGCACACGCTCGATGGGATGGATCGCGACCTGGACGGCGAAATGCTGCTCATCAATGACGGCGAAGGGCCCGTGGCAATCGCCGGCGTCATGGGCGGACTAAATTCGGAAATTTCTCTGTCTACCAAACGCGTTCTGATTGAATCGGCGTATTTCCATCCTGCGTCCGTGCGCAGGACTTCGCGAAAACTTGGCCTTTCGACCGAAGCGAGTTATCGGTTTGAGCGGGGAGCGGACTGGGAAAATGCCATCCCGGCACTAGCGCGGACCTGCTATCTGATTGAACAAGCTCGCAGGCGGGCGCATCGCGGGCAGCCTGAAGGATGTCTACCCGACGAAGTTGGAGCCCGTGCGCATCCGCTGCATCAATCTCACGTCGCGGGGCTGCTGGGAGTGCAATTGACGGGAGATTTTATTGAGTCAACACTCCAGCGTCTCGGCTTCAAACTCGAAAAGCGCGGAACGGCTGCGTGGGAAGTCACGTGTCCCACCTGCAGGGCAGACATGGAATTGGAAGCGGATTTGATTGAGGAACTCGCCCGCTTCTATGGATATCAGAATATTCCGGCCGTCCTGCCCCCGAGCAAAACTGCCGGAACGCATTCTCCTGTTTATGTTCTGGAGAATTCCATCCGGAACATTCTCGTCGGCCAGGGGTATTCGGAAGCGTTGAATCTCAGCTTCGCTTCCGAAGCCGATCACAGGGAATTCCCTCCGCTGGAAGGGGGCCGTGTCGCGATAAAAAATCCTCTTACCGAGGACACCCAATATATGCGCACGACGCTGGCGCCGGGTCTGGTGCGATCGGCAAAGAGGAACGTCAGTTTTGACCAGCGACTGATCCGGCTTTTTGAAATCGGGAAGGTGTATGGCCCCGGGCCGGATGGAGTGCCCGGTGAGCAGATACGCACTCGGCATTCTGGGCGCAGGTGGATTTGCGGATCAAAATTGGACGAATCCTTCGCCAGAATATGGATTTGTCCACCTGAAGGGTTTAGTTGGGGGCCTGATGCAGGGGCTTCGTATCCGGGCTTTCAGAATCAAGCCAACAACGGCTGTCAGCTGGTTGAATCCAAGAGATGCGGCAACTCTGGAAGTCGGCGACGAATGCATCGGACTCCTGGGTTCTCTTGCCCCCGCTCTCGAAGACAAGTATAAGCTTCGGCAGCCGGTCTACCTGGCGGAGATAGACTTTGAGCGGCTGGCGAAATATGCCTTTTCAGAGCTGACATATACTCCCCTTCCGAAATATCCCGTCCGTCGAGCGTGATATGTCGATCGTCGTGAGCCGGGACACGGCGTACCAGGAAATACAGGACGGAATCGCTGGATTGAGAATACCCGAGTTGACTGGAATCGATCTCATTGATGTTTACGAAGGGGAGAAAATTCCCTCGGGCAGTGTAAGCTTAACGCTGCGGCTTGCCTTTCAGGATCGCGAAAAGACCCTGACGGTTGACCGGGTGCAGGATTTCGTTGATACTGTGCTGTCATTCTTGAATAAATCTTATGGAGCGGGGCTTAGATCCTTATGAATGAAACAAAAGCTCAATCGGAACTCACGGGTCTTGAACGATTCGGCCATCTGGAGGACAAGATCTTCCGCCTGGTGGAAGAGTTCAAGGCAGTACGCAAAGATAACGATATCCTTCGAGCCGAAAACATGCAGCTGAAGGGCCAACTCGGAGCGCTGCAGAATACGGAATCCACAGTCAAGGACAACCTGGCGAAATTTCAGCAGGAGCGTGAAGAGCTGAAGGAGCGTGTGGAAAAAGCCCTGACTCTTCTCTCCGCGGTAGACGCGCAATAAAAACGCGCTGACGCAGCGCAAGGACGGGCCCATGAGCGAACAGTCGGAACCCAGCTCTGTCCGGGTCAGAATCTACGATCGGGAGTTTGCCTTGCGCACCACCGGCGATCCCGAGCGGCTACAGGCTTTGTGTCGCAGCCTCGATATGCGCATGCGGGAGGTCGCGGCGTCCACCGGAGCTGTAGATACGCTAAAGGTGGCTGTTCTGGCAGCCCTCAGCCTCGGGGATGACCTGCAGCGAGTCCGGGAAGAGCTAAAAAAACTCGACGACTCCGTCGCCCGACGCTCGCTTGCCTGCGTCTCCATGCTGGACCGATTCTTCGCCTAATCGGCGATTGATTCCAAATTCCAGATTCCAGATTCCAGACAGAAAACAGTGCATGCCTGTCCGCAATTTGGAGTAAAGAATCAGAAATTAGGAATCAGGAAGTGCGAATCCGTCTGAATCTGGAATCTGGAATCTGGAATCAAAGGATGAATGGCACGTTGATGCGCTGGATGGCGAGTGCAAGGCCGGTCGATTCGTCGATATCAATCAGGACGCCGCAGATTCTCAAATTTCCCGAAGCAGGTTCCAGCCGGACAGGGATCTGCCGGAGCAGCCGCTCCAGCGCCAGCTCGGGGACCGAGCCGATCACGGAGTCATGCGGTCCGGTCATTCCCAAGTCTGTGATGTACGCAGTGCCCCGAGGGAGAATGCGCTCGTCGGCTGTCTGGACGTGTGTGTGGCTTCCGACAACGGCGCTGACGCGCCCGTCGATGTACCAGCCAAAAGCCTGTTTCTCGGAAGTCGCTTCCGCGTGAAAATCCACGATAATGATGGGCGTCTGCTTGCGGATCTGCTCGATGGCCGCCAGCCCCGTCGTAGAACGGGCAGTCGATGGGCGCCATGAATACTCGCCCCTGAAGGTTGAGAACTCCGATGCGCACGCCGCAGTTGGTGTCGCCGATGAATATTCCGGTTCCCGGCGTTCCGGCAGGATAATTATGAGGGCGCAACAGTCTCGGCTGTTCCGATAGATAGGGAACGATTGCGCGCTTATCCCATATATGGTTGCCGGACGTGAGCAGGTCGATCTCGGAATTCAGGAGCTCGTCGGCGATCTGGGGCGTAATGCCGAATCCTGCCGCCGCAGTTTTCGACATTGGCGATACAGAAGTCGACGCGATATTCCTGAATCAGGCCGTGAAGCTTTTCCTGCACCAGTCTTCTGCCCGGCTTGCCGAATATATCACCTATAAAGAGTACTCGCATCAGTTCCCGCTTTTCGAAGGAGATAATAAAAAAAGTGCCCCCGCGCCGCCGTGTGGCGAATCTATTTGAACCTTGTTTCAAGGGGGTGTTCTACACACTGCATCAGGCAATCAAGTTCCCGAAGGAAAAGCTCGCACACAGCAGCGCGATACGAACTCCCATCAAATAGAATGTTGGCTCAAATAATTGTGCCATCACCAACATTGCAGGGGCATGCACATGATACTCATTTGATGTGGCAAGGGTCAAGGGATTGACGATTTACGATTGACGATTCAGACAGCCCTATTCCCGATTGAAGCGAGGTAACGGTTTTTGGATGCTTTTATAATCGTCAATCGTGCAATCGTCAATCATTTAAGATATGCCTGCAGCAATCGTCCTGTGTGGGAAGCCTCGCATTTTGCGACATCTTCCGGAGTGCCCTCGCAGACGATCTGTCCCCCGGCCTCTCCGCCTTCCGGGCCGAGGTCGATAATCCAGTCGGCGGTTTTGATCACTTCCAGGTTGTGTTCGATGACGAGAAGGGAATTGCCGGCGCTGATAAGCTTGTCGAATGCGGCAAGCAGTTTGCGGATATCGTCAAAATGCAGTCCCGTCGTCGGTTCATCAAATACAAAGAGCGCATTGCCTGCTGCTTGCGCGGGAAATGATAGGCGGCGAGCTTGATTCTCTGCGCCTCTCCTCCCGAGAGGGAAGTGGCGGACTGGCCAAGCCGCAGGTATCCCAGGCCGATTTCCTCGAGTACTCGCAATTTGCGGATCAGGCTTGTTTTTCCGGCAAAGAATTCCATGGCTTCATGAACCGTCAGATCCAGGACCTCCGCAATGTTTTTTGACTTGTATCGGACCTCCAGAACGGAGTTTTTAAACCGCGTTCCCTTGCAGTCCTCGCACACTCAGTTCCACATCGGCCAGAAATTGCATCTCCACAATCACGGTTCCGCTGCCCTGGCAGGTTGGGCAGCGCCCGGCCTCCAGGTTGAACGAAAAATGGCCGGGACCGAATCCGCGGCTGCTGGCGTCGCGGGTTTCGGCGAAAATTTCGCGGATGTCGTCAAAGGCCTTCGTGTATGTTGCCGGATTCGACCGCGGCGTCCTGCCGATCGGGGATTGGTCCACGAGGATCACGTCGGAAATATGCTCGGCATCCTCGAATTGCGTCGAACCCTCCGGGCGGTTCTTTGATTTCGCCCTTCGCTCTTTTGATGGCGGAGTAGAGAACATCATGAACCAGGGTCGATTTCCCGCTGCCGCTGACGCCGGTGATGCAGGCAAGAATGCCGAGCGGAATGTGGACGTTCAGATGCTTCAGATTGTGCTGCGTGCGCATTGCACAATCTCGATGCTCTTTTTCTGGCTTTTTCGCCGGAACAAAGGAACGGAAATTTTCAGTTCTCCGCTGAGGTAGCGGCCGGTCAGCGACTTGGAGTCCTGAGCAGGGCCGGGTAGCTTCCCTGAAAAACGACCTCTCCGCCATTTTCTCCCGCCCTCGGCCCCAGATCGATCAGGTAATCCGCGGATCGCATGATTTCCGGATCGTGCTCAACCACCAGGACCGTGTTGCCCAGAGACTCTTGAGGCTTTGAAGTATCTCCACCAGCCTCCGGCTGTCTCTGCGGGTGCAGGCCGATGCTCGGCTCGTCGAGGACATACAGCGCGCCCGACCAGGGTGGATCCCAGGGAGGTTGCCAGTTGAATCCTCTGCGATTCGCCTCCGGATAGTGAGGAAGAGAGGCGATCCAGCGCGATGTAGTCCAAGCCGACCCGGACCAGCAGATCCAGCCGGTGGCGGATTTCGTCCAGAATTTTTTCTGCGATAGAAGCCTGCTGAGCGGAAAGGCTGAGGTCCGGCAAAAAAGCCGGCCGCCTGCGCAATTGTCATTCGGGTTACTTCGGTGATCGACTTCCCGCCGATCCGGACGTCCCGTGCTTCCTGTCTCAACCTGTCTCCATGGCAGGCGAGGCATTTGGCATAGCCGCGATACCGGCTGAGAAAGATGCGGACGTGCATCTTGTATTTTTTCTGTTCAAGGTATTCGAAAAATCCCATGACGCCGGGGAATCTTCCGCGTCCGTTCATGATTATATTCCGGGCGTTCTCAGTCAGTTCGTTCCAGGGCGTATCGGCCGGGATTCCTTCATCGGCCGGCAAACTGCAGCATGCGGTTCTGAAGGTTGCGGTACCGCGGCTTTGTCCAGGGGTGGATGGCGCCTTCCGACAGGCTCTTTGATTTGTCCGGAATGATCAGGTCGAAATCGATGGTCAGCGTGTTGCCGAAACCCTGGCACTCCGGGCAGGCCCCGAAGGGATTATTGAAGGAAAACAGCCTCGGTTCGGGCTCCTGATAGGATATGTGACAGAGCTGACATTCGAACGCTTCGCTGAACTTGACCAGAATGCCCGCCGGATGGCGAAGCCAGCGAATATCGGGATGCTCCGTCCCGAGCAGGCGTTCGATTCCATCCGGAGTCATCCGGACAACAGGACCAGTTCGATGTGCCCCTCGGCATCGCGACTGCAGACCTCGATGGAGTCCACCAGCCTTTTCCGGATGTCCCCCTGCTACGACCAGGCGATCGACAACGACGTGCGCTTCCTTGTTTTTGGCTTTTTTAAGGGCTTCCACCGCCTGGGGCAGATCCACAATCTCACTGTCGATCAGAAGGCGCACATAACCTTGCTGCTGCAATCCGGGCAGAATGACCGCCAGCCGCTCTTCCGGTCCTGGCACTGGATGCTGATTTATGCGAACGCCGGCGCCGGCGGCGCTTGCTGCGACGCCGGGCCTTCCAACGCAAGACGCATGCAGAGATACAGGCGCTGCCCGCGGGGCAGCGCCAGTATGAAATCCGCAATGCTCTGAGGTGTGTCCTTTTCCACGACCCGCCCGCAACCGTGACAATAGGTTGTGCCGATGCGCGCATACAGCAAGCGCAGATAGTCGTTGATCTCCGTGACGGTCCCGACGGTAGACCGGGGATTCCGGGAATAGTTTTTCTGACGGATCGCCAGCGCAGGGCAGATGCCTTCGATATCCTCAACATCCGGCCGGTCGATGCGCTCGAGAAACTGCCGCGCATAGGCGGAGAGGGAGGCGATGTACCGTCGCTGCCCTTCGGCATACAGGGTGTCAAAAGCCAGACTGCTTTTTCCGCTGCCGGAAACTCCGGTGACTACTGTCAGGGAATTCAGGGGTATCTCCACCGTGATGTTCTTCAGGTTGTGGACCCTGGCTCCTCTTACAATGATGGCGTCCTTCTGATCTGCACTCAATGATGAATCCCCCGGTGAGATATATCTCCGGTTACAGGTTACAAGTTACAGGTTACAGGTTGCAGGTTGCAGGTTACAGGTTACAGGTTGCAGGTTGCAGGTTACGGGTTGCAAGTTGCAGGTTACGGGTTACAGGTTACAGGTTGCAGGTTGCAGGTTACAGGTTGCAAGTTGCAGGTTACGGGTTGCGGGCTGCAAGCTGAGCTTGCTGCTGATTTTTATTGGCACATTTCGGGTGTGAGTAATTCTAAAGGGCATGGGAACCATCAAGCTGTTTGAGGAGTTTGACGTTTGGAAAACTGGCCGGGATATAGCGCGCCGGATTTACCGTCTGACCAGGCAGGAAGGTTTTGCCAGGGATTTCGCATTGATCGATCAGGTCCGCAGAGCGGGTATAAGCATTATGAGCAATATCGCTGAAGGATATGAAAGCCAAACGAGGAAGACCTTCATTCGACACCTGGCAATTGCAAAAGGATCCGCCGGCGAAGTGAGATCACAACTATACGTGGCTCTTGATCAAAATTATATCTCGCAATCGGAATTTTCAGAGTTGATAGAATTAAGCAAAAAAGTCTCCCGCCAATTGTCCGCTCTAATCCGCTACCTATCCTCTCCATAGTCTGTAACCTGCAACTTGAAACCTGCAACCTGCAACCTGCAACTTGAAACCTGAAACCTGCAACCTGTAACCTGTAACCTGGAACAGGCAGCCGAAAGGCTGCCAACTGTTTGAGGTTGCCGCGACCCTCACGGCAAGGTACTATTTTTTCGCATGAAATCGGATAAAGATTTTCGCATTCTTGGCGTTCATCCGCTCTCAGGGGTCCCTGGGGGGGAAGTGCTCATCGAGTGCCGCGGCTTTAAACCCGAATCGTATTCGAAGGTTTTGCTGGGCGATGTGGAAGCCACGATTGCTTCGGCGTCCGACGACAAGATCATCATCCGATTGCCGGATAGCCCGAAGAGCCTGGGGTTGACGCTTCAGGTTGGCGGTGCGGTGTCTGACGTTTATCCTTTTAACCTCGCTACACGGCTGGCTATGGATCTGCATCCAGTGGCCAATCCCGTGATTGCTCCCGATGGCACAATTATAACTACCGTCAGCGGCGCCCGGGGGCAGCAGGTGCCGCAGTCTCTGATCCGGCTCACCCGAAGGGGCGATAGGATCCCCTATCAATGTGAAATCACGAATCCGACGGGGCTTGCCTTTTCCAAGGATGGGCAGCTGTATATTTCCAGCCGTCATGACGGCACAGTTCTGCGCTATACGAATTTCGAGCAGCTCGAGGTGTTTGCGGAAGACCTGGGTGTTCCATCCGGCATGGTTTTCGATTCCAAGGGATTCCTGTATGTCGGGGACAGAATGGGCAGGATTTACCGGATCGATCCTTCCGGAAGCAAGGAGGAATTCGCATCTCTCGAGCCCAGCATTTCCGCGTACCACTATGGCGATCGACGCGGATGATCGGCTGTATGTGACAGGACCGACTTTTTCAATGCGCGATTGCCTGTTCCGATGTACCAAAAAAGGAACAGCCAAACCCCTCATCGAAGGATTAGCCAGACCTCAAGGGTTGGCGTTTCTTCCGGACGGCAATCTGCTGATCTCGGCCGGCTACCAAGGGAAGAAGGGAATATTTCGATATTCACCCAAGAACGGATCCATCCATCATGATATCGCCGCGCCCGTAATGGTCGGCCTCGCCGTTGCGGGCCAGGACCTGTTCCTGGCAAGCGGCAACGCGATCTACTGGATGCAGCTTTCCGGAAAAACACCAGTCAATTAAATTACGAATTACGCATGACGAATTACGAATGAATGTCGCGGCTGTTTTCTTTCGTAATTTGTAATTCGTAATTCGTAAATCTCCTGGTTTTGCTGCGAATTACCTGTGCGAGGATTTGCGGGCTTTTGTAGACCAGGTTCTGGAGCAGGGCTTTGTAGGAGAGGTTTCCGCTGATGACGTGGTCGAGCATGCCCCGGATCGTCGCGCTGTGCTTTACCGCCTGCAATGACCGCCGGATGAAAGTTTTGCTTAGAACCATGCCGCAATAGAAACGGTCCCGCCAGGCTGCGGCGGTTTCCAGGTCATCCCTGAATTCCGATCGCCACGCGGCCTCATACGTCAGCGGTTCGCCTCTCTGGAAGGATTCTGCAAGAAGCTCGGCCGATCGGAATGCGTAATAGATACCTTCTGCCGTAATCCCATCGGCAAAGCCGGCGGCATCTCCCAGGAGCGCCCATCCTTTTCCGCAGACAGTCTGGTTCATCAGGACGTCGCGGCTGAGGCAGGGAATGCATGCGGCATAAAAACTCTTCTCTGATCCCGCATCGGGATAGTGAGTCGCAATATAGTGGTCCAATCTTTTCTTCAAATCGGAAGAGCGTATTCCCGGCAGATGCCGGCCGATTCCGGTCGACGAGTGATCCACGCACGGGAAAGACCATATGTATCCCTGAAATCCTATTTCCTGGTAGGCAATCCGCATCTCGCCCGGGTGGTACAACTCCGGCAGGCGATAGCCCAGGGCCAGATTAAGATCCGAAGAGGAGAAAGGACTCGCTACGGTAGCGCGCACCTTGCTGGCTGCCCCGTCTGCACCTATCAGGTAATCCACCTCATGCGTCCCGCAAGAGGTTTCGATAGACCAGTGCCTGCCGTCGTTTTCAAATTTCCTGGCCCGTTCGGGGAGGAAGTGAACGCCGGCGTGAAGTGCCCATTCCCGCATGAACCGGTCAAGACTCACACGGGGAAAAATGTGAACGGGGTGAGGGAGCGGCAGACTGCTGGAGTAGCCATCGGATGTCGTCAAGTGAATGGTTCTGGCTTCGGTGTAGGGCAAAGACTTTTGCTGCAGCCAGGGCATTTTGCGGAGAGCTTTAGCCGTCACGCCTCCGCCGCAGGGTTTGTCCCTTTCTATGCTATCGTCAAACAGCAGGATCTCATGTCCCATGCGCGACAAAAGCACGCCGGCGTAAGATCCTGCAACTCGAGCCCCAATAATTCCGATTCTCATAGTCAACAATAAGAGTCGCTATCGCAATAATTCTGTTCGGTATGGTATCACAAGTTGGGTGATAGTCGGCAGTCGTTAGTCGAGCTAGTCAGCCGTCAGCTATTGGCAAGTCTGCAGCAAATTTCAGGAAGTCGGCAATATTTCCTGTTTTTTGAAACGTAACAGATGTCTGCGACGTCGCCGATCTCAAGCTTCTGGATTCTGGATTGCTGACTAGCTGAATAGCTGACTAGCCTGAATTCCAACTCCTGACTGTCCCTTGCATCCCGGGTCATGCCTCGGTATCTTGCATCCACGCAATAAGGGAGTCGCGAATGGAGGTTGGCGGGAAGTTCGGATTTGAGATCCTTCACAAAGACGCGCGCACGAACGCGCGGAGAGGCGTGCTACACACTCCCCATGGCGACATCCAGACCCCGGTATTTATGCCCGTGGGGACTGCGGGTGCCGTTAAAGCGATGACCAACGAATCTCTGGAAGCGCTGGATGCCCGTATCCTATCCTGGCGAATACCTATCATCTGTATTTGCGTCCGGGCCACGAACGGATCGGGAAACTGGGGGGCCTTCACCAATTTATGGCGTGGAACGGCGCGATCCTGACCGACAGTGGGGGGTATCAGGTTTTCAGCCACCGGGATCTCCGGAGCATCAATGAGGAGGGGGTTCAGTTCCGGTCGCATATCGACGGCAGCAAAAATCTTTTCACTCCCGAAAAAGTCATTGATATTCAACGCGCTTTGGGTTCGGACATTGCGATGGTTTTTGATGATTGCACCGCATACCCCACCGGGTATGCGGATGCGGAATCTTCCATGGAGCTGTCGATGCGCTGGGCAGCGAAATGCCGCGAGCAGTGGCGCAGGCATGACGATGGGACCAGCGCCCTTTTCGGAATCATCCAGGGAAGCACGTATCCTGATTTGCGGAAACGATCGGCGGAGGCGCTTAAGGAACTCGATTTCCCTGGAATGGCGATAGGAGGGCTGAGCGTCGGTGAGCCGAAAGATTTGATGGTATGAGGTTGTGGAAAGCACTCTGCCGCACATGAGTTGGGAAAAACCACGCTATCTGATGGGCGTGGGGACTCCGGAAGACCTGGTCCGCTGCATTGCGATGGGAGTTGATATGTTCGACTGCGTCCTTCCAACGCGGAATGCCCGGAATGGTTGCCTTTTCACGAGCCAGGGGCGGATTCTCATAAAAAACGCCAGTATACGCGGAGGACCAGAACCCTCCCGATCCGGAGTGTTCATGCCCGACCTGCCGCAGGTATTCGCGCGCGTATTTGAGGCATCTTTTCATGGCGGGAGAGCATTTATCCGCAGTCTATAACACGATTCACAACGTGGCCTTTTATCTTGACATGATGCGGAAAATAAGGGAGTCTATCGAACTCGATTTTTCGGGTAACTGGTTGGAGTTTGTGGAGAAAAGGGATGCGTAATATTCCGAGGATCTTCAATATTTTGTGTAGGTCCATCCCATAGAATATCGCCTCCTGAATTACACTGAGGGATAAAAAAAGGTGCATAATGGAAAATCCCATCCTGATAGTACAGAGTGCCTCTCAAACGAATGCTCTGGTCCAATTCGCCCCGCTCCTCATTGTCGTTGTCATCTTTTACCTCCTTATTTTTATGCCTATGAAAAAACGGCAGAAGAAGGTGGAATCCATGATTGCGGCACTCAAGAACGGCGACAAAGTGATCACTGGTTCGGGGATCTACGGTGTGATAGCCGGCGTCAAGGACAAGACGTTCATTCTTAAGATCTCCGATCAGGTAAAGATTGAGGTGGCAAAGAGCGCAGTGTCCGGCCTTCAGGCGCCTGATGAGACTGCCGCCTCTTAACGTGCCGTGACCGCTGCCTCAAAACAGCAAGGTGCAGGGCAAGGCAAATGACTCTTGTTCCGGATTCTATGCATTCATGCAATCCTCAACTATATGCGAATAACTGCTAATGGGTGACTTATGCAGAAGAATTTAAGATGGAAACTCATCTTAATCCTCGCGCTTATGGTGATTTGCGTCTATTTCTTTATCAGTCCCAGGGAAAAGGGCTCCGGCCTGCTCTCAAGGCTTAACCTGGGGCTTGACCTCAAAGGCGGAATTCACCTCGTTCTGCAAGTGGTGACAGATGATGCCTTGAATCAGGAGCTCTTTCAGGATGCCGAGCGGGTTTCCCAGGATCTGAAAGCGAAAAACCTGCCTTTCGCCAGTTCCAAAAAAGGAAACGGCTTTTCAGTTGAAATCGCCGGAATTGACTCCGCCAAGAGCAGCGAAGTGCGAACGTACCTCGAAGCGACGTTCGGCTCGAAATACTCGCTGCGGAGTGCAACCCGGGAAGGGAAGACGAACTTCAGCCTGGATCTTGCAGGGAGCTACATGCGCGATGCGCGGGAATCGACCGTGCAACAAGCATTGGAAACCATTCGGAGACGCGTGGACGCCCTGGGTGTAACGGAGCCCATCCTGCAGATCTATGGCAGGAGCGGCCAGGAGATCGAGGATCAGATCATTGTCGAACTGCCGGGAATCGATGATCCCGACCGTGTGAAGAGCCTGATTGAAAATACCGCGCAGCTGGAGCTTCGCCTGGTAAAGAAAGATCAGGCCAATCCTTTCAGCAGCGTTGAATCCGCGGTGGAAGCCAGTGCAGGAAAGATCGCGGACGGCTATGAAATCCTCCCGTATCGCGAGGACCGTGGTGATCAGCGCCAGCTGGAATATCTGATCGTCAATAAGATTCCGGTGATTACCGGGAAGGATCTGAAAACAGCTCGAAAATCGACGGATTCCAATGGAAGTCCTGCCGTCGGATTCTTTTTGACATCGGATGGTTCGAAGCTGTTTGCCCGGGCGACCGAGCAGCATGTGGGGGAGAAGCTGGCCATCGTTCTGGACGGCAGAGTAAGCTCCGCGCCCGTCATCAATGAGCGCATCGAATCGGAAGGTATCATCCATGGCAGTTTTACGCCGCAGGAGGCGGATGATCTTGCGCTACTGCTGAAGTCGGGAGCGCTTCCTGCTTCGTTGAAAGTGTTGCATGAGCAGAGCGTAGGGGCGTCGTTAGGCAACGACTCGATCAAATCCGGTATTTATGCTTCTTTGATCGGTTTCGGCATTGTGGTCATCGGCATGCTCATTTACTACAAACTATCCGGATTTAACGCAATTCTGTGTTTGCTGGCGAACTTGCTTATTCTGATGGGCTTCATGGGAGCGGTCGGGGCTACGCTCACGCTGCCGGGCATCGCGGGGATCATTCTCACGATCGGCATGGCCGTGGACGCGAACATCCTCATTTTTGAGAGGATTCGCGAGGAACTGCGGACAGGCAAGACAGTCCGGGCAGCGGTGGATATGGGCTTCAGCAAAGTGTTCTGGACCATCTTCGATTCGAATGTCACCACTCTGATCGCAGCGGCTTTCCTGTTTCAGTTCGGTACCGGACCCATCAAAGGTTTTGCCGTAACACTTTCAGTGGGGTTGCTGGCCAACATGTTCACCGCCATCTATATGTCACATCGTCTTTTCGAATGGATGCTGGGAAGCCGCCGAATCGAGCGATTGTCAATATAACGGAACTTAACGGCGCCGGACGGGGTCAAAGTGATTGAGCAATTCCGGTTAGCCCATCTGAGGGATTGATTGTGGAACTCTTTAAACAGACTTCGATCAACTGGTTGGGTAAAAAGTGGTGGTTCGTCAGTATATCCACCTTTATGCTGGTGCTCGGCATCACCTCCTACTTTATGCGCGGCGGGCTGAATTACGGGATCGATTTCACGGGGGGCAGGGTCATTTTTATCAAATTCCAGCAGACGCCGGATTTGGACCTGATCCGGGATGCTCTGAAATCCGAATCGTCATCGCCCCCTTTGATTCAGCGCTACGATCATCCCTCCAAAAACCAGGTGGTTGTGCGGATGCAAATGACAGCCGCAAATGAACAGGCGGGTGTGAAAGAGGGCAAGCAGAGAGTTGTGACCTCTTTGCGCAAGGCATTCGATTCGGGACAAATCGGCAGCCAGCAGCTCGATTTCAACAGCTCGGGATTAGATGCCTTGAATAAATACGTTTTGGAGACCGACCCGGATAATCTCAGAACTCAAAACAAGACCACCCAGGAAATTGAAGACCATTACGCAAAACTGGCGCAATCCCTCAAGGATTACCGCGATGAAACAAAGGGAGGCCTGGTTCCGTCCCTGGATGATCTCAAAAATGCGCCGGGCATATCCGATGCGGCAATTGCGAGTCTCAAGAACAAGTTTTATGCCGGTTTTTTCACGGTGATCGGCAATGAAAGCGTCGGTGCTGTCGCTGGATCGGATCTGAGGCGGAGAGCCTTGTTTGCGATCGGGCTTTCGTTCTTGGCGATGCTGGTGTACATCGGTTTCCGCTTCAAGCCGATTTATGGCGTAGCGGCCATCCTTGCGCTGTTGCACGATGTGGTGATTACGCTCGGATTGTTTGCGCTCACTCAGAAGGAAATATCCTTGACGGTGATCGCCGCATTGCTGACACTAGTCGGATATTCTGTTAACGATACGATCGTGATCTTTGACCGGGTCCGCGAAAACCTCAGGCTCATGCGGAAGGAACCCATTCACCAGATTCTGAATCTCAGCATCAACCAGACGCTTTCCCGGACGATCATGACTTCGGGATTCACGTTTCTGGCCGTGGTTTCCCTGTTTCTTTTCGGCGGCGAGGTACTCAATGGATTTTCGTTTGCCTTGACCATAGGAATCATCGTGGGCTCCTATTCCACCATCGCGCTGGCTTCTGCGATCGTGGAGTGGTGGTACCGCACTCCAGAACAGCAGCCAAGACGGAGTGCAAACTAGGTGTTTCGATCGCTACTATGCACAGGCTGTTAAAATGTTTGAAAATCACGGGAATACTGGGCAGAAATGTCTTGACAGTTTTTCTGACGCGATATTAAGATCGGGGCCTTAAAAATGAACACCGCAGCAAGCTAGCTCTCTGCTCTTAAGGCCCACGGATAGTTTGCGAGGGGGATATATGTTTGAAGATTCAGATCAACTGAATAAATCGGATCTAGGCAAGCGACTTCTGACGATGGTCATCTCGCTGGTAGTGCACGTTGTGCTGATCGTCTTTGTGGTAATTTTGCCGCTTGTGTTTTTTAATGTCTTGCCGGAGAACGAAATCCTTACGTTTTTGATTGCGCCGCCGCCGCCACCACCGCCGCCGCCACCACCACCGCCGCCGCCAAGCAATGTCAAGGCTGTACCCAAAGCTGCTGTGGTTGATCCAAACCAGTTCGTGGCGCCGACCGAAATACCGAAGGAAATTCCACCGCCGGTGGATGATGCCCCGGTTATCGGCATGAGCAATATCGTGGGTGGCATTGCCGGAGGAGTTTCCGGAGGATCAGCGGGAGGAGTTCCGGGTGGAGTCGTTGGAGGCTTGCTTGTCGGGGGTTGCTACCGGTAGCGCCGCCGCCGCCGCCAAGACCGGTGAAAAGGGACCCGATCCGGGTGGGCGGCAACGTTCAGGAATCCAAACTTATCAGAAGAGTTGAGCCGGCTTACCCTGAATTGGCAAAGCGCGCCCGCGTTCAGGGAAAAGTCGTTCTCGTAGTAACGGTCGATGAAGAAGGCAATGTTACTGATATCCGCGTTACGAGCGGTCATCCCCTGTTGGATGAAGCGGCGCTCAGCGCTGTAAAGCAATGGAAATACTCGCCGACTTTGTTAAATGGAGAGCCGGTACCAGTGATCGCAAACGTAACTGTATTTTTTAACTTGAAATAGTTTTCCAAATATCAATCGGAGGTTAGAAACTCGATGGGACAAATCAATCTTTGGGAAATGTTTAATTCAATGGGATGGGTTGCAAAGGCAGTTGTCCTACTCCTATTCATCCTATCGGCCTACTCGATCGGCGTCATGATTGAAAGATGGCTTATCTACCGACAGGCTCGCAAGCAGTCCAGACTTTTTACCCCTGCTGTAGCCGAATGCCTGAAGGAAGGAAAAATCGACGAGGCAATCGCGTTGGGCGAACAGTACAACAAGAGCCATCTGGCAAAAGTCCTTGTGTCCGGCTTGCATGAACTCCAGGCGCACTCAAAGAGCAAGGAAATCCCCGGAGAGAGCATCGAAGCTTCCAGGAGAGCGCTGGAAAGAGCTACCGCCATCGCCATTGAAGACCTCAAGAGAGGCCTGGGCGCACTTGCCACAATCGGTTCCACGGCTCCTTTCGTAGGGCTGTTCGGAACGACCATCGGTATCATCAACGCGTTCATGGGGATGAAGACCGAAGAAACAGCCGGTATCGCGGCTGTCGCCGGTGGTATCGCGGAAGCGCTGGTCACGACAGCCATGGGGTTGTTCGTGGCCGTTCCTGCCGTGTGGGCGTTCAACGCCTTCACCAACAGAGTCGAAACTTTCACGGTTGAGATGGACAATTCCTCGTCGGAACTGATCGATTTCTTCTTAAAAGAGACGGGGAGAGACGCGTGGCTAAAAGAGGGTTGGGGCAAAGCGGCGTCGTTGCGGAAATCAACGTTACGCCGATGGCCGATGTTATGCTGGTGCTGCTGATCATCTTCATGATCACGACACCCCTCCTTCAAAGCGGTATCACCGTGAACCTTCCGAAGGCGAAGAATCCTCTGGATGCGCCGGATGCGGATAGCAAGGAAGCCGTTGTTGTTGCCGTGAACCGGGAAGGAAAGCTTTATCTGGCCAAGAAGCAGATTGGTGAGGAAGATCTGTACGATTTTCTTCTAACAGAAGTTTTCCGGCGGAGAAATCAACCGGACCATTTATCTGAAAGCGGATACCGCGTTGTCTTACGGACGAGTAGTGCAGATAGTGAACGGCTGCCGCAGATCAGGAGTCGAACGCATCGGCCTGATGGCTGAAAAAGAAAGAGAATAGATGGTAGTCACCTCTGGACCATGTCAGGGGTGACTGCATAGGGAGCAGCAGTTCAACACTCCGGTGCTCTGCTGTATGCATGCGCGGAATCAGGATTTCGGAGCTGGTCTTCGGCTAGTCTGAGGAAAAGCTCCGGTCCGGCGGACGATACAGAATGTCGGTTTCGGATGGTGATTCCGGCCGGTTTCGGGATGCCCGCAGAGCAGGGGAGTATTGACGGAAGCCCCGCCCTAGCTGCAGTACGAAAGAAAGGGATCTATTATGTCAATGAATGTAGGCAATAAAAAGGGTGCCATGGCGAATATCAATATCACCCCGTATATTGATATTCTCCTGGTGCTCCTCATTATTTTTATGGTTATCACACCCATTCGTCAGATGGACTTGGATGTCAAGGTTCCCCAGACCTCCGATAGCACGAAGCTGACGCCGCTCCTGATCCAAGCGTTATCGTGGTTTCCGTCGGTGAGTCGGCACAGATCGCCATCAATCAGGAGCCGACAACTATCGCGGATTTGGGATCCAAAGCTTCAGGATATCTACAGCAAGCGAGCGAATAAAAACATGTTCGTGAGCGCCAGTGCTAAGCTGCCTTACGGCGATGTGGTCAAAGTTATCGATATCGCCAAGGGTGCCGGGGTTCAGGAGATTCGGTCTGCTAACAGAAGAGATTCGCTAGAGTTTTCCGATTTGCACTTAGTTTAACTTATAGTTTGGAGGCCACAATGAGGCTCAATAGCAAGTGGCTAGCCGTCCTGCTTGTGCTGGCAGTCATTCCTCTTGACCGGGTGCAGTTTCATAAGTAAACTGCAGGCCCGGGACAAACTGAATAAGGGAGTGAAGGCGTTTACCGAGATGAAGTACGATGCGGCCGCTCAATTCTTCGAAAAGACGCTCGAACTGGATCCGGATTTCGAAACTGCGCGCATGTATCTCGCAACAGCCTATACGTCTCAATTCGTTCCCGGTTCATCCGATCCCAAAAGCGAATTGATGGCGCAAAAGGGCATTGAGACTTTTAAGCAGGTTGTCGAGAGAAGCAAAGATACGACTAGCTCCACCTACACAAATGCGATGCTCAGCATTGCCAGCCTGTATTATCAGCTGAAAAAGTATGATGAATCCAAAGAATGGTGCAACAAGATTCTGAAAACCAATCCGCAGAATGCGGAAGCATATTACCGCATCGCTGTGATTGACTTTGATGATGTTTTTGAAAAAACCGGAATTCAGGGTGAAAATGTCGAATTTATGAGCCCGGAAGAAAGAGCGAAGGCACTCCAGGACATCGAGGAAGGACTGACCAGCCTGAACAAGGCTCTCGAAATCCGTCCCAATTACTTCGATGCCATGGAGTATCAGAACCTGCTCTGGAGAGAAAAGGCCAAATTCGAGAAGGATGCGACTGCCAAGGCAGAGCTCATTCGACAGGCAGATTTAGTCTCGCAGAAGGCTTTGGCTCTTCGTTTGAAGGCTCAGGAAGAAGCAGCCAAAGCGCCGAAAAACTGGGTATAGGCGGTAACAAATAGCCGCTTGGAGCTGCTTTGAAGTTGAGCTCAATGGCAGCCTTTATCTAGCAGCGATGGTCTGCGGAAACTGTTAATGCTTTTTGGGGAGGGGCGGATTTTTCCGCCCCTTTTTTTGTGTCGATTAAGATATAAGTACTTAGGAAGGCAAATTACCTGGGGCCTAAACTTTCTTTCGCATCGGTTCCTGCATATTTTATAATGAATCGAGAGTACGTATAAATCCATGATACGTTATGAAGACCTTGCAGAGAAGTTTAGCCGCTATCATCCGGATGCCTCCACCGAATTGATCCAGCGGGGTATGTCGTCTCCGCCAAATACCACAAAGGGCAGCTGCGGATGAACGGCGAGCCCTATCTGACGCATCCGCTCGAAGTCGCCAATATCCTCGCAGAACTCAAGCTGGACGCTGTGACCGTGACCGCCGGGCTCCTGCACGACGTGCTGGAAGACACCCTGATGACCCCGAAGAGCTGCGGAAGCAGTTCGGGGATGAGGTCTACCAGCTGGTCGACGGCGTCACCAAAATTGCCCAGGTCTATCTGACGTCGCGGCAACAGAAACAGGCGGAAAATTTCCGCAAAATGCTGCTGGCGATGGTCAGCGATATCCGCGTGCTGTTCGTTAAACTGGCGGACCGCCTGCACAACATGCGCACGCTGCAGTATCTGCCTCCGGATCGCCGAGAGCGGATCTCCCTGGAAACGCTCGAAATTTATGCTCCGCTGGCGCACCGCCTGGGCATGGCGAAAATCCGCGGCGAACTCGAGGATCTCGCTTTCAGCTTCCTCGATCCCGCGGCGTACCAGAATACCGTTTCCCTGATTGAAACGCGCCGGACGGTGAACCAGGATTTTGTCGACGAGGCCGTACGCATCATCGCCAAGGAACTGGAGGAGCATAAGATCCCAGCCCGCCTGGAAAGCCGCACCAAACGGATCTACGGCGTCTACACCAAGATGAAGCGGCAGAAAATCGGCATCGACGAAGTGTTCGACTTCGTCGCCATCCGGGTAATCACCGACAGCGTGCGCAATTGCTATACGATTCTTGGAATTCTGCATAACCTGTGGAAGCCGGTGCCGGGCCGCATCAAGGATTACATTGCGATCCCACGCCCCAACCTCTATCAGTCGCTGCATACATCGGTAATGGGCCGGAACGGCCAGCCGTTCGAAATTCAGATCCGCACCCAGGAAATGCATCGGCTTGCGGAAGAGGGAATTGCCGCACACTGGAAGTACAAGGAAGGAAAGCTCGGAGCCGTTGAAGGGGAAGAGCAATTCCGCTGGCTGCGGCAACTGATCGAAGCGCAAAGCGATATCAGCGATCCCAGGGAATTTTTAAGCAATCTCAAAGTCGATCTCTATCCCGATGAGGTGTACTGCTTTACGCCTAAAGGGGAAGTCATTACGCTTCCGCGTGATGCTACCCCGGTGGATTTCGCTTACGCCATCCACACGGAAGTGGGCCATCACTGCGCGGCGGCCAAAGTAAACTCCCGGATCGTTCCGCTGAGATATAAACTTAAAAACGGCGAAATTGTCGAGGTCGTCACATCCAAAGACGCTTCCCCCAGCCGCGACTGGCTGTCTCTCGTCCGAACCGCACGCGCCCGGAGCAAGATCAATCATTGGATCAATCAGCGCGAAAGAGAGGACTCCTCGGAACTGGGCCGGAAGCTAGTGGAAAAGGAAGCGCGCAAGTTCAAGACCACATGGAAAAAAGTGCTGCTCATGAACGGGCTTCCGGCCGTCCTGTCCGAGTTAGGGCTGCAAAAAGCGGAGGATGTATACCCGGCGGTCGGCTTCGGCAAGGTTTCGTCCACGGCAAATTCTATCCGCGCTGTTCCCCGACCTGGCTCCACCATCGGGGGCAAAAACCAAACCCTCGGCAATTCCGTCTGTTGTGAGAAAGGTCCTGGGGCAGACGGATTCCGCCATCACCGTCAAGGGACAGGATGGCTTGCTTGTGTACCGGGCGAAGTGCTGCAATCCCATACGCGGAGACGAGATTGTCGGTTATATCACCCGGGGGAAAGGAATTTCGGTACATACTGTTTCGTGTCCCAACTTTCCCAATTTCCTGGGATCGGATCGCATGACCGAAGTGGAATGGGTAAACGTTCCCAATGAAGAGCTATTCGGCGTTCAGCTGGCGATTGCGGTGGAGGACAGGCAGGGAATTCTGGCGGATATCACATCTGCAATCTCCAACCTGAAAACCAACATTCGCGAATCCCGCTCAAAGAGCGATAGCCAGTCCGGCAAAGGCATCGTAGAGATCACCGTCGATATTTCCGACGTCAAACACCTTCAGAAAGTCATTCATGGTTTGAAAGCCATCCGGGGCATCCAGGACGTCGAACGTGTCAGTCAAATACCATAGGATTCGAGATTCGCAGATTCCAGATTCGAGATTTCGAATCCGAATTTTCGGAATCACGAATCTCGAATCTAGAATCTCGAATCGGAGAACCCATGCGAGAAATTATTGAAACATCCGCCGCGCCCAGTCCTATCGGCCCGTATTCTCAGGCAGTTCGCGGCAACGGATTTATCTTTGTTTCGGGTCAAATCCCCGTGCGTCCGGATACTGGACTGGTGGCGGGAAGCGACATAGAGTCCCAGGCGCGCCAGGTGATGCAGAACCTTGATGCAATACTTAAAGCTGCGGGATCCGGACTGGACAAGGTTGTCAAAACGACAGTATTTCTCTCAAACCTTGATGATTTTTCCGGATTTAATCGGATATATGAAGAATATTTCAGAGAGGCAAAGCCAGCCCGTGCCACAGTTGAGGTAGCACGCCTGCCCAAGGAAGTGTTGCTGGAGATCGAGGCGATTGCGCTTGCTTAAATCGCCTTCTGGATCTTGCCAGACCTCAGACAACGCGTACATACGCGGACTCTCTTGACGGAGCCATTTTCGATTATCCGCACGCTCTGCAGATTCGGATAAAACTTGCGAGAATTGATGTTATGGGCGTGTGAAACCGTATGGCCGAAAATCGGGCTTTTTGCACAAACGTGACACTGCATCGGCATTTGATTTACTCCGTTAAAGCGGCGAATATTATCAACTGGCAGCCGCCGAGTCAATAGGCAACCGCGGCCATCGGCTGCTGATAGGATTCAAGGATTCAAGAATTAAAGGATTCAAGGATTCAAGGATTCAAGGATTCAAGGATTCAAGGGGTAAAGGGAAAAGGGAATGATGCCGACTCTTTCATCTCTGATTCTCTCTATCCGCCAACATGCATTTCCCTTCACCCATTTTAGTCCTCCACTCCTCCACCCCTTTAATCCTCTAATCCTCTAATCCTCTAATCCTCTATCCTGACTGCCGACTGCCGACTAGATTAAATCCTCTCCTCCGTCCACCCGTATGACGTTGCCGGTTGCCCATGTCGATCCGCAAAGGCTAAGAGCGACAATCAGTTCCGCAACATCTTCAGGGGTGGTCAGGCGTTTGCCCGGGTTGGATTCCAGCGCCAGGGAAAACATCGTATCGCTGCCGGGGATCCTTCGGGCCGCAGGAGTATCGGTCACGCCGGCCTGCAAGGCATTTACAGATATGCCGGAGGGCGCGAGCTCAACGGCCAATTGCCGGACGTGGGATTCCAGCGCGGCCTTGGCTGCGGAGACGGCGCCGTACGCCGGCCAGACGCGATGGCTCCCGGCACTGGTCATGGCGAAAACCTTTGCTCCCTGCCGCAACAGTCCTGCCGCAAACAGTTCCTGCGTCCAGAACACGAAACTGTGCGCCATAACATCCAGCGTCATGGTCATGTCTGCAGCCTTGATCGAGTCGGAAGCCCCTTGCGCTATGTACGGCTTCAGTGTGCCAAAGGCAAGGGAGTGAAGCATGGTACGGATGCCGCCGCAGTCGGGATTGTCTTCGACGACTTTATGGACCGCCTGAATCACTTCTCTGCGCCGCTCCGGGTCGGCGGCATTCACGTTGAAAAACATCGCCTGACGCCCCATCTCGCCGATAGCGGCGGCAAGGCGATCCGCATTGGCAGCCGTGACCTTGCGATCCAGGTGCACTCCAACAATGTTGAATCCCTGGCGCGCTAGCGCCAGACCGCATGCGGCGCCGAATCCGCTCGATGCCCCCAATATCAAAGCCCATTTTGGTTTTGTTGCGTCAACCACCACGATCCTCCCCGTTTTTAGAGTACCACCGTACTATGATAAGTCATCGAAATCGGGATCGGTACCTGAATCGCAGGTTTTTCCAAATCCATTTCAGCGGAATGCTGATTCCGATCCCGGACACCGTCCTACTCGTGGTAGGATAATCGGGTTCATCACAAGGCAGAAGATCAAAGCGGGACGAAAAAAGCGTTGCTCAAAATCTCGTCCCGCGATTAGATATATAAAAGGAAACGCAGAAGTTTACTTCATTGCAGGAAGGGAAATCGCGATGGCAGACGATCGAGGCAATAAAAACAAAGCGATCGATATAGCTCTGACGCAAATAGAAAAGCAGTTCGGAAAAGGTTCCATTATGCGCCTGGGGGATCGCGTCGACACGGCCGGTGTTCAATCCATCTCCACAGGATGCATTTCATTTGATGTTGCGCTGGGCGTCGGCGGCTTTCCCAAAGGGCGTGTGGTAGAGATTTACGGACCGGAATCCGGCGGCAAGACAACCATCGCATTGCACGCAATTGCCCAGGCTCAGAAGGTCGGCGGATCCGCCGCGTTCATCGACGCCGAGCACGCCATGGATGCGGCCTATGCCAAAATGCTGGGTGTGAACACCGACGAATTGCTCGTGTCGCAGCCCGACAATGGGGAGCAGGCGCTGGAAATCGCCGAAGTCCTCGTGCGAAGCGGCGCAATCGATATCCTCGTTGTTGATTCCGTCGCGGCCCTGGTTCCCAGAGCGGAACTGGAAGGCGAAATGGGCGATTCGCTTCCCGGCCTGCAAGCGCGCCTGATGTCGCAGGCACTGCGCAAGCTGACCGCGATCGTGTCCAAGTCCAATACCTGCATGATTTTCATCAACCAGCTGCGCGAGAAGATCGGAGTCATGTTCGGCAATCCCGAAACGACTACCGGAGGAAAAGCCCTGAAGTTCTATTCCTCCATCCGAGTCGATATTCGCCGGATTGGCGCCATCAAAGATGGAGATCTGGTGGTCGGGAGCAGGACGCGCGTCAAGATCGTGAAAAACAAGATGGCGCCTCCTTTCCGGGAAGCCGAATTCGACATTATGTACAACCAGGGCATTTCCTATGAAGGCGACCTTATCGATCAGGCAGTGGACAAAAAGCTTGTGGATAAGAGCGGCGCCTGGTTTTCCTACAAGGGAGAAAGGTTGGGGCAGGGGAGGGATAACGCCAAGCAGTTCATACGCGAGCACCCCGAAATTGCCGAAGCGCTGGACACCAAACTGAGGGAAATGCTGGGTCTCGTCAAACCTGCGGCAATTGCGGCCGACAAAGGCAAGACCGGATAGGCATGGCCTTCATTCGCATCCTGCTGTTTTCTTTCTCTGCAAACTGGCATACTACTGTTGTACCGGAGCCGGACAGGCAATCGCGGCCTCGTTAAGAGGTCGAGGAAAGTCCGAACTCCACAGGGCAGTGTGCCTCGTAACGCGAGGGAGGGGCGACCCTACGGAAAGTGCCACAGAAAATATACCGCCTCGCATCGCGAGGTAAGGGTGAAAAGGTGCGGTAAGAGCGCACCGCGTCACTGGCAACAGGGACGGCAGGGTAAACCCCACACGGAGCAAGGTCAAATAGAAAAGCATTCCCGAAAGGGATAAGGGCGGCCCGTCCGATGCTTTTGGGTAGACTGCTAGATCCCTGGAGTGATCCAGGGACCAGATGAATGATTGCCATCCCTGCTCTGCAGGGAAACAGGATTCGGCTTATGGCCGGCTCCGGTGCTTCGCACACTGTAAACAAGAATATGTGGGTCGGGGCTTGAAGCCCCGACCCACATGATTTGTTGGTTTATGATGACGGAACGGGACTCAATAATTCTGCACTGATTTCAATTTGCCGACCACTTTGCCCAGGCTAACTTTGACCTCGAACTGAAGAGGGACTTTCCGTTGATCCGCGGAGAGCCAGATTCTGAACTGGCCTCCTTCCTTGAAGAGCCCGCCCATCAATGCCGCGGTTCGGATATTCCATGCGGCCGATTTCCCCATCGGAGTTTCGACAGTCTCCTGCTTTTCAACATGCGTCCGTATTTCCTTGATCCTGTCATCATAGCCGATTACAAAAGTCTGCTCGTGCTTCGGCCGGAGGTCGGACCGGCGCAGGAAATATATCGCGGAAAACGGATCCTGAACGCATGAAGGAATATTGTTTTTAACTTCGTCTTTTTTAAGCCTGGGCGGATCGACCGACTCATCCATTTCGCGGATATGAAGCTGGCCGGCAGCGCGAAGGTATTCGACATCGATCTGTACGCTTACGCTTGCCTTCCCGTATTCTTTTCGACAGCGTTCAAGGAACAGAACGTCTCCGGATCTGTGATGAAGACGTATTCATCGTCAATCTTAATCCCGGACATCTTTAAGAGCGCTCCGCTGGAATGCGCATTGAATATGATCTTCCACGCCTTTTGGCCCTGGTATTCTGTTTCGCCGGCCAATTGAAGATCGATCTCGCCGGCTTCCATGGAGGGGAGAAAAAACAAATACCATGGTGGATCCCATTTCACGACGTAAACAAGCCGTTCACCGAGGGAATAAGGGGTGGCCGACAAAGCCGGGACCTGCTCCCGCGGGCGCGCCTGCTGCGGGCTCATGCCCGCCTGCGCAATTGCGAGTAAGCATAGACCCAGGATCCACCGTTTAGGCGAGCGCATCGGAAGAACTCCCTGCCTTGGCAAGACGCCGGACAACGGCGGCAAAAACTTCATCCACGGAGATATCCATGCATTCATTTTTAGTGGCGCAGGATCTTCCGTAACAGAAGCTGCACGGCAGCGTGTGTGCCACAACCTCATCTTCGCTTCGCCACGGTCCGTTTCTGACCGGAGATGTGGGTCCGAAAATTCCAACGACCGGCGCGCCCAGCGCGCAAGCCAGATGAAACGGTCCCGTATCCCCACCGACAATAAGATGCGCCTTCCGGTATAAAGGGATCAGTTGCAGAAACGAAACAGGAAAATGATGGAGGCGCACGCGCGCCGCAATCGCCGCAATGATCCGCAATGGCTTGATAATACGTTTCTTCGCCCGGGCCCGTCGTTAAAACCACCGGCAGGCCCAATTCAACGGCTATCTTCTTTGTCAGGTCTCCATATTTTTGCAGGCTCCACCTTTTAGTGGACCAGCCGCCGCCGGGATTGATCACTACGTAATCCGTCAACTGTTCCTTCCGCAACATCGATTCCACAAGCCGAGAATCGTTTTCGGGGACACAAAACTCGAGCGGAGCGGAAACGGGAACAGCCCCGGTCAACCCGGCCAGCATCCGGTTTAACTGCAATACATGAAATTGTCCTTGAGGTTTTGGCTGCGTTCGGTTGTAAAACCAGTGCGCCGGGAACTCCCGGACCAGACCCCGTGAAAACCCCAGCCGGGTGCGCGCTCCGCTGAGAAAGCTTAGCGCCGCTGTTTTAAGCAGCCCCTGAAAGTCGATGGCAAAATCATAGCGCTGGCTTCTTAAATCCCGTACCAGCGACCGCAGCGGGAGATCTCCATACGCCTTGGTTCCGAGTGTACGAATCGCATCGATGCCGCGCACGGCCGATAGAAGGGACTTGTGTTTTTCAGACACCAGCCAGTCGATTTTCGAGTTTGGAAACGATGCCCGCAAATCCGCAAATGCAGGCAGCGCATGCAGGATGTCCCCAAGGGAACTGAGACGGATAATCAGAATTCCGGGAGACGCGCTCATGAATCGATTTTAGCTAAAATGGTTTGTATCAGATCCCGCGTGGCATGGTCTTTGGGATCCCCGGCAATGGCCACCTGTCCGCCATACGATAGCACTGTATTCCTTTCCGGTATGCTTTCTTCGGTATAGTCGGTGCCTTTGGCGTGAATGTCGGGCTGAAGCTCCCGCAGTATGCCATCCACCGTCAGCGCATCAAACAGGAGCACATAATCCACGCATTCCAGAGCGGCGAGGATCTCCGCGCGCTCGGCCTCCGGCTGGAGCGGGCGTCCCTTGCCTTTGAGCGCAGACACGCTGGCGTCGCTGTTAATCCCCAGTATCAAAATATCTCCAAGCGCCCGGGCTTTCTGCAAATATCGGATATGACCGACGTGGAGAAGGTCAAAACAGCCGTTGGCAAACACGATTTTCTGTCCTGCGGCGCGCAGCGCTTCTGATGGATTTTTTGATCTCTGCCAGGGATTTTATTTTGTCCGGTGGATGGATGGTCATATGTCAGATTCCTGATTCCGAGATTCCAGATTCCGAGATTATAGTTCTTTTTGAATGGCGGCGCGCAGTTCGTCACGCGTGACCGTTGCCGTGCCCCGCTTCATCACTACAATCCCGCCCCCATAATTGGCAAGGCGAGCTGCATGTTCAGGAGCCGCGCCACACGCCAGAGCCAGTGAGAATAGGGCAATCACCGTGTCCCCGGCTCCGGTAACGTCCGCAATTTCATCCGTGCCGTATATGGGGATATGCAACGGTGTTTTGTCCTTTTCAAAAAGCGTCATGCCGAACCGTCCCTGGGTCACCAGCAGCGACTGCAGCCGCTGATCCTCCAGCACGCGCTGTCCGACCTGCTGCAGCAATTCTGTATCGTTGCCTATCGAGATCCCCACGGCAGCTTCGAGCTCCGTGATGTTGGGAGTAATCGACGTGACATCGGAAAACTCAGACATGCGGAATCTTGAGTCCACAACGAGCGGGATGTCCTTTTCTTTGGCGGCGCTTATCAGGCGCGCAAGCAGAGACGGACACAATGTTTCCGTAGCCGTAATCGCTCAGAATGATCGCGTCCGCCGCTTGAATGCTTTGGGTCAAGGCTTTCCACGGAATCCTGAGGCGCGATCCGGGATTGTGCATGCGGTCCACGCGGACGATCTGCTGCGGCGCCGAATGCGGAGCGCCGGCAAGGATCCGCGTCTTCACGGGAGTTCCAAACGACCGGATTCTGCGGACGGTTTTGACGTCGGCTCCTTTGCTGCGGAGAGCGGCGATCAGGTCGCTGCCCGGGTTCGTCCCGGCCCACGGCGCCGGCAATTGCCACAGCGCAACCCAGATCCAGCAGATTATTGGCGGCGTTCGCCGCGCCCCCCGGCAAGCGAACCGGATCTCGATACTCCAGTACCAGCACCGGGGCTTCCCTCGAAATCCTGGCGATGCGTCCGTAGAGAAACTCGTCGGAGATGAGATCCCCGACGACGAGGATATTCCGGCTCGAGAATTGGTTCAAAAGCTTCAAAAGATGTTTGCGCATTTTCGGTGCCTATATTTAACAAAGATCGCCACGAAAAACAATTTGCGAATTGCCGGCAAAAATTCTGCCGCGCGATTGCAGCTTTTCGTGACCATCGTCACAGCTCAAGCCCCGCCGAAGGGAGTACTATCTCAGGTGACTGAACAAACATCCGGGGCCGGACGGCATCTTGGACGCCCTGATATCGGGGGATGACGGGCTGATGCCCGTCCGGCCGCTATCCGGATTTTTCAGCATTTTCCATGCCGCTTATTTGCCTGCCGTTCAGCCGTCCCTCCACATAGCGCAACAGCATGGCTTCAAAAGCCATGTGCGTTCGACATACGGGTTGACTGTATGCGAAACCATCACAGGAAAATCCGGAGACTGCAAAATCTTAACCGCATCCTTTTCCGTCGTGATAATCGCGTCCGCGTGTTTGCTGCGCGCATCTTCGGCGCAGGCCCTCCAATCCTCCGGTGCGGGCCAATAGTGGTCGGGGAAAAATTTTGACCCGCGAACGTCAATCCCGAGGTGCTGCACATCCTGTGCGAAGCGTTGCGGGTTGCCGATCGCAGCTACGAGATACGCGGAATGCGGCCGTTGTGCTTCGACACTGAAATCCATTGCATCCCACGCAGAAAGGTGAACCAGAGACTCTATGGTTTGGCTGCAGCAAAAAAGTGATATTTGTGGGTGACAGCGCACAATCTCTTCTATAAACGGATCCCCGGTGTCTTCGTCCCGAGTGCCGTTCAACACAATAGCATGGCATCGATGTAATCCTGATAGCGGCTCGCGCAGCGTCCCTCGCGGGAATACGCGATTGGATGGCAGCGCCTGGCTTCGGTCGAGGATCACAATATCCAGGTTCCGATAAAGCCTGCGATGCTGAAAACCGTCGTCCAGGATAAAAATCGCTTGCCGCAGCTTTTGGGAAATTATGCTGCCGGCCCGGAAACGATTTTTGGAAATGCCCATCCATGCGGAAGAGACGTGGCGGCGCATCACCGCCGGCTCGTCGCCCAGGATTCTGGCCGCGGATGGAACGCCTTCATCCGGTGCGAGGATGCGAGTCGTATTCGATTGGGTTCTTCTGTACCCCCGGGTCAAAATCGCCGGCTGCAAACCCCTCTGTTTGAGCACTTGCGCGATGTAGAGGACCAACGGAGTTTTCCCGGTGCCCCCCAGGGTGATATTCCCAACGCTCAGGACCGGGCCAGGCAGATAACGCCGCGGCAGCACGCCTGCGTCATACAATCCGTTGCGCGCGCGGACCAGGGATTCATACAGCAGGCCGGGAACGCAAAGCATCGGTGCAAGTGCCGGAGGAATCCTCTGCATAGGCAGCCAGAGTAGCACAAAATCCCTGTATTTCGGAGATGTGCGGCTGTTGGCTGCCGCTTTGGTTTTGAAGTGAGTTCTCTCAACCAAAGCGGCAGCAAGCTGCCGCACACCGAAAGCGCCCTCCGGGCGCCCAGGAAAATGCGGACGGAGACAGTAATTATTGCTTGTATAATTAATCTATTGTATGCATAATTATGCGTTCGAGTCGAATATGATTTCAAAGAAAGCCAGGCAGGGCAGAATATTGGAGTTAGGGCGCAGCCACTCGATCCGGAGCCAGGAAGATCTCCTGGCGCTTCTGGAAAAAGAAGGGATCTGCGTGACCCAGGCCACGCTGTCACGGGACATTCGGGATATGGGCCTGGTGAAGGTTCGCGGTAGCTACCAGATTTCCGGCGAAGTGTTTTCCAGCCCGCCGGATGAAGTCCTCCGCCGCGCTTTGGCGCAGTATGTGCTGCGAACGGGTGTTTCGGGCAACATTGTCATGATACGGACATCCCCTGGCAACGCGCATTCGGTCGCTGTGGTGATCGATGCCGCGCAATGGCCCGAGGTACTGGGTACGGTGGCCGGAGATGACACCGTTTTTATTCTTTTGCGCAAAAGCAGCATGGGAAAGCATTTGCTGGAAAGAATTCAGGAGTTTTCGGAATGAAGTTCAGAGTCGGAGTTGTCGGCGTCAGTGGATACGCCGGATTAGAATTGATCAAGCTTATCGCTTCGCACCCTGCCATGGAATTTGCCGCGGCCATGGATGCGCCGGAGGTCGGCGAAAAGACGCTGGCAGACATACACCCGCGCTTGCGCGGCATTAGCGGCCTGGTGACCTTTCCCCCGGAACCGTCCCGTATCAAGGGCCTTGAGCTGGACACGGTATTTTTGTGTACGCCGGACAAAGCCTCCTATGACCTGGTCCCGAAAATGTTGTCGCTGGGGATTCGTGTCATCGATTTTAGCGGCGCGTTTCGTTTGAAGAATGTGGAAAGCTACTCCTCCTGGTATGGATTCCAGCATGCAAGTCCCGAGCTTCTGCGGGAAGCGGTGTACGGTCTTCCCGAATGGAATGCCAAGGCGATCGCATCGGCGCGGCTGATCGCCAACCCAGGCTGCTATCCGACATCTGTAGCGCTGGCATTGCTTCCGCTGATTCGCGCGGGAATGCTGGAAATCGGCTCTCATATTATCAGCGATTCCAAGTCGGGCGTGACGGGCGCCGGGCGGGGAGTGAAACCGGAGATTATGTTTTCTGAAGTTGCGGAAAGTTTTCGCCCTTACAATCCCATCATGCACAGACACGCGCCTGAAATGTGTCAGGAACTAGGCTGGGACCTGAATAACTTCACATTTGTGCCCCATCTGCTGCCGATCAACCGGGGAATTCTTTCCTCGATCTACGTCTGCTTCCATCAGCCGGTCAGCCCGGCTGAGCTTGAGGCGGAATATAGCCGGAGGTATTCCGGCCGGCCCTTTGTAAGAATTCTGGGTGGGTTGCGTCTGCCCGAATTGCGCGCGGTCCAATACACAAATTGTTGTGATATCGGCTTCCGGCTGACAGACAAAGGGCGCCGTGGCGTGATTTTTTCGGCGATCGATAATTTGGGGAAAGGGGCTTCCAGCCAAGCGGTCCAGAACTTCAACTTGATGCACGGCCTTCCGGAGCATGCAGGCCTATTGTGAGGAGAAGAGATTGAGAATCACCATAAAGCTTGGCGGGAGCATTCTGGAAGAGACGGGAATTCGCCAGAAGCTGCTGGAGCAAATATCGCACATGGCGGCCCGGGGGTATGAAATCATCCTGGTGCACGGCGGGGGGAAAAGCTTGAACCGGCGGTTGTCTCAAATGCAGATGACTTCCCGCTTCATCGAAGGCCTGCGCGTGACCGACGAGGAAACGCTTGAAGTCGCGGTCATGGTGCTCGCTGGGGAAGTGAATAAAAAAATTGTGGCGGAAATGAGCCGCCTGGGAACCAAATCTCTTGGGATTTGCGGGGCTGATGCCGCTGCGGTCCGCTGCGTCCGCCTCTCGGAGCTTCCGGGAAGTCCGGAGGGGATTGGGTTTGTTGGGAAGCCGACCGAGGTGAACCGGTCCTTTTTTGAACTCGTTCTGGGATCGGGCATGGTGCCGGTCGTTTCCAGCATCGCTTTAGGGCCGGATTCGCGACTCTACAACGTGAACGCAGATCAGATGGCGTCTGCCTGCGCTTCCGGCACTGGCTGCGATTCGCTGATTTATCTGACGGATGTTCCCGGGGTGCGGGATGAAAACGGCGCCGTTCTGCCCACTATGGGAAAGGCCGAGATCCTCAGCCTGCGCGCGAGCGGAATACTTTCAGGCGGCATGCTTCCCAAAACATCTTCCTGCCTGGAAGCGGTCGAAGCAGGAGTCGCCTCCGTCTATATTCTGCCCGGCGCCAGCCCGGATATTCTGGCCAATTTTTCAGAAGGAAGAGAGGGAACGAAGATTCATGGTACCTGCTGACTATCAACTTGCTCCGGAAGAGATCCAGTCTCTGGAAGAAAAATACCTCTTTCCCACCTACAAGAGATCTGCGCTTTTTTGCTCTCATGGATCGGGCGTATATCTGTACGATCTCTCCGGAAAACGCTATCTCGATTTTCTGGCCGGGATTTCGGTGAACTCCCTTGGATACAATCATCCGCGTCTTGTCCGCGTCCTGTTAGAGCAGGGGCCGCGCCTTATCCACAGCTCCAATCTTTTCTATAATCCTTTTCAGGGACTTCTGGCAAAGAGGTTGACCGATATTTCAGGCATGTCCAAGGCTTTCTTTACCAATAGCGGTACGGAAGCGATCGAGGCATCCCTCAAAATCGCCCGTGCGTATGGGCATGCGAAAAACCGGGATGACAAATCCTTGATACTGACGCTCAAGAACTCGTTCCACGGCAGAACCCTGGGTGCGCTCAGCATCACAAGCCAGGAACAATATCAGGCGCCATTCCGCCCGCTGATTCCCGACATCGAGATTGTTGAGGATTTCACCCCTGCGGCGTTGGAAAAGGCTTTTTCCGATAGAGTCTGTGCTCTGGTTCTCGAGCCCATTCAGGGAGAGGGCGGGATTATTCCTTTGCCGCTTGAGTTCATGCACGCAGCCCGGGAACTGTGCGATCGCTATGATGCGCTGTTCATAGCCGACGAAATTCAATGCGGCATGGGCAGGACTGGAAAATATTTCGCCTTCGAGCACTATGGCGTCAAGCCCGACGTGATTACCCTGGCGAAATCCCTCGCGGCCGGCTATCCGCTTGGCGCGATGCTTGGCAATGCGCGTGTGGCTGAAAGCCTGAAGCCGGGGGATCATGGCACGACCTTTGGCGGCGGTCCACTAGCGTGCCGGCTCGCACTGGAAGTTCTGGATGTCATCGAGCAGGACTCCCTGGTCGCCAGGGCTGAAGATTTGGGAGCCTACCTGGTGAAAGGCCTTAGAGGCCTTTCACCACGGCATCGTCTGATAGGCGAGATCCGGGGGATGGGGCTGATGATTGGCATCCAGATTGGGAGCCAGGCAAAAGACGTTGTGAATCGCCTTCTGAACAAGGGAATCATAGCCAATGCCGCGCATGAAACCGTGTTGCGGCTCCTGCCTCCGTTCATTATTTCGCGCGAAAATATCGATACTTTCCTGAACACGCTCGACGACGTACTGGGTGAAGTGGAATTCGCAGCAGAAGGAAACCAGACCAGCTAGGAATCTGCGTATGCCTGAAAAAGCGCAATTGCTTAGGGTGGATCTATCCCCCGGCCCGCAACCGACGGTCCGAAAAGCGCGGCTGTCGGATGTGAGCGAAATGTACCGGCTCGTCAACTACTATGCCGAAAGGCAGCAGATGCTGCCAAAAACGCATCTGCAGTTGTACGAGAACCTGCGCGATTACAGCATCGCGGCCGGAACGTCGGCGTCGAACCCGGTGGTCGGCTGCGGTGCGCTCCATATTTACTGGGAAAATCTGGCCGAAATACGCGCTCTTGCCGTAGCACCCGAAATGACGCACAGAGGTGTGGGGACGGTGTTGGTCGAGCGGCTGCTGGACGAAGCCCGGGAATTGGAAATCGAGCAGGTCTTTCTGTTTACCTATGAACCGCGGTTTTTCGCCCGTTTTGGCTTTATCCAGGTGGAACATCGCACGATGCCTCTAAAAGTCTACAACGAGTGTTTCCACTGCCCTAAATTTAATAAATGCGATGAACTCGCGATGGTCTTGCACCTATGACTGCTAATTCTCGTTCCAAAGCGGCGGCCGGCAGCGGCTGGCATATTATTGAAGGCGGCATCACCGCTCCGCAGGGGTACCTCGCGTCCGGAGTGTCGGCCGGAATCAAGAAGAAAGGACTCGATCTTGCGGTTGTGTTTTCATCGCAGACGGCCTCGGCTGCGGGAGTCTTCACGCTCAACCGCATTCAAGCTGCGCCGGTCACTCTGAGCAAGGAACACCTGAAGCTTTCGCGCGGGCGCATGCGCGCTGTTGTGATCAACTCCGGATGCGCCAACGCCTGCACGGGAGAAAGGGGGATGCACGATGCAGTGCTCAGCACGCAATGCCTGGCATCCCAACTCAATATCGATCCGTCCCATGTTCTGGTGGCAAGCACCGGCGTGATAGGAGGCTTTCTTCCCATGCCCGCGCTTTTAAAAGGAATCTGCTCTGCGGTCTCGGCGCTGAACTCGCAGGGTGGAGGCGCTGCGGCGCGCGCAATTATGACCACGGACACACGGGAAAAATCGATCGCGGTAGAAGGGCGCATTGGGGGGAAAATCGTGCGAATCAGCGGCATGGCCAAGGGGTCCGGCATGATCCATCCGCAAATGGCCACCATGCTCGCCGTCATTACGACGGATGCGCAAGTGCCTCCCCGCGAACTGAGCCGATTCCTCCGGCAAGCTGCCGATCGAACCTTCAACTGCCTTACCGTGGATGGCGACACCTCTACTAACGATACCGTCGTTGTTCTGGCAAATGGCGCCTCCGGCGCTGCCGTTGCGGATACGCTCCGGCTCCTATTTCGCAAAAGGGACTCGAAATGGTTTGCGAGGAGTTGGCCAAGAGCATCGCGCGGGACGGGGAAGGGGCAACCAAATTCGTGGAAATCCAGGTGCGCGGACGCTTCTGATTTTGAAGCCGCGCGCAAAGCGGCGAAAACCATCGCCCACTCTCCTCTCGTCAAGACGGCCCTTTATGGGGAGGAACTGAACTGGGGCCGAATTCTGTGCGCCGTAGGGTATAGCGGCGTGGCCTTTAATCCCGGACGAATCACACTAAGCCTGAACGGGATTCCGATCTTTCGCAACGGCTCGCCCGTCAGTTCGACCCGGGCTCGGGCTGAAAGGGCCATGAAGGCCAAGGATCTTCTGTTCGAAGTCGATCTTGCCGATGGTCGCGCTTTAGCCCGCATATGGACCTGCGACCTGAGTCATAAGTACGTGGACATAAATGCAAGCTACATATCCTGATTGACGATCTACGATTGACGATTTACGATTGGAAACATGCATCCCGATAAGGGGAACAGCCCCTTTAGATTAGGATCTGTTTTCAATCGTCGATCGTCAGTCGTCAATCGTAATTCTGCTTGACAATCTCCAATGCCGGACTAAGATACGAAATATGCAGGTATTATTAAGCGATGGATTAAGGTTTATGAATCTCCACAGGCCGGTCCGGTCGGATATTATCTTTTGTCTCCTCCCACTCCTCCTTCTTTCGCCTCTGCTTGGCGGCCGCTCCTAAGGCCCCAGGTTCGAGGCAGGCATTCAATTAAATTAGCGAAAGGATTCGAGCATGACAGAACGAGTGCTGATTTTTGATACTACGTTAAGAGATGGGGAACAATCTCCCGGCGCCAGCATGACAATTACCGAAAAACTGATGCTGGCAGAGCAGCTGGAAAGATTGCGGGTTGACGTGATTGAAGCTGGCTTTCCTATTTCGTCTGATGGTGATTTTGAATCCGTTCGCTCCATCGCGGAGAAGATTCGGACCATCACGATCGCCGGATTGGCAAGGGCCAGCAAGGGGGATATCGATCGCTGCTGGGCGGCGGTCCGCGGCGCTGCAAAGCCAAGAATTCATGTATTCATAGCAACCTCGGATATTCACTTAAAGTATAAGTTGAAAAAATCCAGGGAGGAAGTACTTGAAGAAGCTCGTCAGATGGTTGCGTATGCCAAGTCCCTCTGTCCCGATGTGGAGTTCTCGGCGGAGGATTCCACGCGCTCCGACCTCACATACCTCTGCAATGTTGTGGAAGCTGTTATCGAAGCGGGAGCCAATGTTGTCAACATTCCCGATACCGTCGGCTATACCGTCCCGACGGAATACGCCGAGCGTATCAGTTACCTCCGTTCCCACGTGCCCAATATCGGAAAAACCATTCTTTCTGTGCACTGCCACAACGACTTGGGGCTGGCTGTAGCAAATTCGCTGATGGCGATTCAAAGCGGCGTCCGCCAGGTGGAATGCACGGTAAACGGGATAGGCGAACGGGCAGGCAACGCGTCGCTTGAAGAAATAGTGATGGCGCTGCGGACGCGCAAGGATCTCTTCGGGATAGAGACGGGGATCAACACGAAGGAGATCTATCCTTCCAGCAGCATGGTCACCAATCTTACCGGGATGATGGTGCAGCCGAACAAGGCTATCGTGGGCAGAAACGCGTTTGCCCATGAAGCCGGGATTCATCAGGACGGCGTCATCAAAGAGAAGCTGACTTACGAGATCATGCGCCCGGAGGATGTCGGCATCAAGGAAAGCAAGCTGGTTATGGGGAAGCATTCCGGTCGCCACGCCCTCAGGAAGAAGTATGAGGAATTGGGATTCAACCTGACCGATGTGGAACTGGATAAAGCGTTTATGTTGATCAAGCAGGTCGCGGACCGGAAAAAGGAAGTGGTTGACGAAGATCTGATCGTTACCGTGCGCGATGCTCTGAGGATTGCTCCGACGTTTTATAAGGTAAAGAAGTTACAGTCGCTGGGCGGGAACCATATTATCCCCACGGCCACGGTCGCGCTCGAGAAAGAGGGCGAGATCATTCAGGATTCCGCTATCGGAGATGGCCCGGTGGATGCCGTATTAAAGGCTGTCAACCGAATTACCGGGATAGAAGGGAAGCTTGTCGAATACACCGTCCGAAGTATCTCGCGTGGCGCGGATGCGGTCGGCGAGGTCTTTGTGAAAGTGGATTTTGGTAAAGCCTCCTTTATTGGCAAAGCGGCTAGTCTGGATATCGTGGATGCCAGCGCTCGTGCGTATGTCGACGCGGTGAATAAAATGCTCCATTACCAGTCGGCCGTGGCAGCGCATGAGGAAAAAACCCACACCTAAAATTACGAATTACGAATTACGAATTACGAATGAACTCATACATGCCGAATGCCGGTTAAGTATGTATCAAATCGTCATTCGTAATTCGTCATTCGTAATTCAGTCTTAACCCGTATTCGGTATGTATGAGTTCATTCGTCATTCGTCACTCGTAATTCGTAATTCAACTCCGGGTGTATGAAAAAAAATCAGATTTGCCTAGCGCGCGGTGCGCGGGTTGCTTTTCAGGGTGAGCCGGGCTCGTTCAGCCAGCATGCAGGCCGCAAAATATTCGGGTCCGGGATAGAATCCATCACCTGCTTTTCCTTCGAAGATGTTTTTAATGCGGTGGTTCGAGGCAAAGCGGAGTGCGGCGTCATCCCGATCGAGAACACGCTCGCCGGAAGCATCCACCAGAATTATGATCTGCTTGCCCGGCACCCTCTGGAGATAGTTGCCGAAACATCCCTGCGTGTTGAGCATAACCTGATCGTTCATCCTGGCGCCGGTCTCCGGCAAATTACGCACATCTATTCTCATCCCGCTGCTTTGGAGCAGTGCAAGCGGCTGTTGCGCCGGCTTAAGAGGATCGAGACGATTTCCTTTTATGACACGGCCGGAAGCGTTAAATTCATTCGCGACAAGAACCTGCGGACATGCCGCTGCGATTGCTTCTGAGGATGCGGCCCGCATTTATGGCATGAAGATCCTGCGGCGCGGAATCGAAGACAATACGGAAAATTATACCCGTTTCCTTGCTCTATCGAAGCGTGGCAAATTCCCGCGTGGCGGGATCAAGACAAGTATTGTGTTCGGTCTGAAAAATGAGCCTGGAGTATTATTTAAGGCTCTTTCGGTTTTCGCCTTGAGAAACATCGACCTATCCAAGATCGAATCCCGTCCGATCCGAGGCAGGCCCTGGGAATACCAGTTCTACCTCGATCTGCAAATCGATGAACGAAGCCGGGAATGCCTCCATCTTTCCGCCATCTCCGTGAAATGGCCCCGTATTTTAAAGTCCTGGGCTCCTATCCGGTTTTTTAAGAAGTGGCTGGAGGAAATAATAAATAACCCACATTGACAATGGAAATGATGACCAATCTCGGTGACAGGCGCCATCCTAACCGTCTCGCAATTGCGCACCGACGGGAAAATCGAGTGATTTCCATTTCGGTGACAGGCGGCTAACGAATCCGAACGATTATAGTGGAATTTCGAGGTTCGTGTCAACGAAATCAATCTCTCCAAGACTAAGGCTCTTTGGCATGCTACAATCTCGAGTCTGTCTGCTTGGAAAGAGAGGAAGTAGTATGGTTCGAGCGGTCATTGTGGGGAGCGGATCCGCCATTCCCCCCCACCGGGTTACAAACGAGGCGCTGTCCAGGATAATGGACGCGAGCGACGATTGGATCAGGGAGCGGAGTGGAGTGGAAGCCCGGCATTATGTCGACGAAGGCACAGCCACGTCCGATCTTGGAGCCGCAGCGGCCATCGAAGCACTCAAACTTGCCAGCCTCGACAAAAACGACCTGGACCTCATCATTTTTGCGACCATGACTCCCGATTATTTTTTCCCGGGATGCGGCGGGCTCCTACAGGCAAAGCTAGGATTACAAAACATCCCCTGTTTTGACATCCGGCAGCAGTGCGCTGGTTTCCTTTTCGGCATGCAGCTGGCAAATGCCCAAATCCGGGCCGGCATGGCAAAAAACGTTCTGCTGGTCGGGGCTGAAACGCATACCGGTTTCATGCCGTGGACGCAAGAAAACTACAGCTATATGTACGGCACAACCGACACGCCCCCGACTCCGGAAGAGTATGAATGGAACACCCGCTTCCGGAACGTAACGGTGCTGTTCGGCGATGCTGGTGCAGCCGTAGTAATCAAAGCCGAAGAAAACGACCAGCGAGGCGTCATCGATTGCATCCTGCGCACAAACGGAAGTGATTATGACAGGATCTATGTTCCGGGCGCCGGATTCCGCCATAGACCGTATGTCGATTGTGACCAGATCAAAAGGGGCGACCATATCCCCGTTATGAACGGCACCTATGTATATAGAAACGCTGCAAATTGCATGACAGCGGTTACAAGAGAAATACTGGAGCGAAATAGTCTGAAGCTGGATGATGTGTCGATGGTTTTGATGCACCAGGCTAACAGCCGCATCAACCAGCGCGTGCAGAAAATGTTGGAACTTCCCGACAAAAAGACCATTCAAAACATTCACAAATACGGTAATACTACAGCGGCAACCATTCCTCTGCTGTGGGATGAGGGTGTGCGCACCGGCCGGATAAACCCCGGGGACATCGTGTTGATGGTGGCCTTCGGTGCCGGGACGCATTGGGGGGCGCTGCTTTTGCAGGCTTAACAGGGAGCGCAAAAGCAGCCGGACATAACCGAACTCTATGGAACCTATTATGAACAAAGGATTTGATAAAGAAACTCTCGATTTGACGTTGGAATCACTAAAGGACTTTACGGCCATCCATCTGCCTGAAAAGAAACTCCTGGAACTCGATGCTAAGGATGAATTTCCGAATGAAATCGTGAAGGAAATGTGTGGCCAGGGACTGGGCATCCAACTCCTGTTCATTCCGGAAGAGTTTGAAGGAATGGGCGCTGGAGCCTTTGATATTTACAGAATATGCGAGGAGTTGGCGCGCGTAGATCTGGGCGTGGCTACCGGGATTTTCGCCACATTTCTTGGCAGCGATCCGATCGTCTATGGCGGCACCTATGAGCAGAGGAAGCGGTGGATGACGCGCATCGGCCAGGAAGGGCTTCTTATGGCTTATGGCGCAACGGAGCCGGAAGCCGGCAGCGACCTCGGAGCCCTTCGCACGATAGCCGATCCGGTAGTTCAGGACGGCAAAGTTACAGGATACAAAATCACGGGCAACAAGCAGTGGATCAGCAACGGCGGATTTGCCGACCTTTATTCCATTCTCGCCAAAACTCCCGGAGGCCCCAGCTGGTTTATCGTTGAAAAGGATGCTCCCGGACTGAGCCACGGCAAGCCTGAAGATAAGCATGGAATTCGAGCCAGCAATACGGCGACGGTTTCTCTGGAAGGTGTCTATGTCGATGCCGATCGTCTGCTCGGGGAAAAGGAAGGGCAGGGACTCATTCAGGCGCAGCTGGTATTCGGATATACGCGCCTGATGGTTGCCGCGTTCGGGCTTGGAGCCGGATGGGCGGCGCTTGATCGTGCGATCCCGTACTCGGTGGGGCGCATCCAAGGTGGAGCGCCTCTTTCCGAAAAGCAGGGATATACACACAAGCTTATCGTTCCGCATGCGGTACTGCTGGAAGCGAGCCGCTCGTATATCGAAGAGACCGCCGAACGGCTTGACAGCGAAGATACCAACTTGAATACCGAGGGCGCCATCGCGAAATATCTGGCGACAGAAGCGGGAAATCTAGCGGCGGATGCCGCAATCCAGGCTCTGGGCGGATATGGGTATACTCGCGAATATATGGTGGAAAAAATCAAACGCGATGCGCGCATCACGCGAATTTATGAGGGAACGTCTGAAATCATGGAGATGACAATCTGCCGCGATCGCTGGCAGACGCATCTCAAAACGCATGGTCAATTTTATCATGACATGGCACATCAGCTCGAAGAGATCCACAAGCAGAACGATCGTGTGGGCGGACAAATCGTGAGCTACTGCCTGCACGGTCTTGCGGAACTGCTCGAGGTGTCCCGTGCACAACGGCTCACACGCCACCAACACATTCTCTTCCGGCTGGGAGAGCTGATTGCCCACGCCGAAGGCGCAGCCAGCCTGGCGCGCCGCGCGTGCCGCGCAGCCCAGGGAACCCTGAATGCGAAGGCGTACGCGCGCTTCACGGCCGAGCACCTTGCCGTGCTGAGCCGGCTCGCCGCTCGTGATGCTGCGATGAAAGTGCTGAGCGAAGGCGCTCGCTGGATCGGCGGATTGCTTTCCGACTCCGATGCCGCGAACCTCGAGAGGAAAATGTTTATCCCCCAAATCCATCGCGCACAAGCCGGATTGATTCAGGACATGGATTATGTGTCGGATGTCCTGTACGAAAGAACAACAGGATAACGATCCGCTATAAATTACACAGATTTGATCAAAGCCCGGAGGCATTACCGTAATGAGAGTATCTGCGGCAGAGAACGCTGTTGCCATTGTCGGGGTTGGTGCCCTGATGCCGGACGCGCCCAACGCGCCAAAATTCTGGCAGAACATTAAAGAAGGTCGCTACAGCATCACGGAAGTCGTACGCGAGCGCTGGGATCCCAGCCTCTATTACGATGCCGATCCCAAAGCTCCCGATAAAACCTATTCAAAAATCGGCGGCTGGGTGCGCGACTGGGAGTGGGATCCGCTGAAATGGAAGATGCCCATTCCTCCGCGGGTAAGCCAGGCGATGGATCCCACGCAGAAATGGGCCGTAATCACCGCCCGGGAAGCTCTGAATGATTACGGGTACCCCGGGCGTCCGTTAAATCCCGAGCGTACTGCGGTTATTTTGGGCAACGCCATGTCCGGAGATATGCATCTCTATTCGGCTACCAGAATCCTTTTTCCGGAAATTGCCGAAGAGCTTGTCAATGCTTCCAGTTTCGCCACCTTGCCGCAGCCGGTGCGCGAGGCGATTATGGAACAGCTCCTCGAGGGTGTTCGACGAAAGACTCCTCCGATCACCGAAGACACGATGCCTGGAGAACTGGCCAACATTATTGCCGGACGCATCGCTGCCCTCTATGACTTCAAAGGCCCAAATTTTGTTGCCGACGCAGCCTGCGCGTCCACAATGGCTGCCATGACTGCGGCTATTGAAGGATTGAACGCCGGCCAGTACGACGCCGTTCTTACGGGCGGGATCGACACGAACATGAGCCCGTCCAGCTATGTGAAATTCTGCAAGATCGGCGCGCTTTCGGCCGCGGGAAGCCGGCCTTACTCTGCGAGTGCCGATGGATTCGTTATGGGCGAAGGCGCTGCCATGTTCCTGCTGAAGCGACTGGTCGATGCCGAACGCGATGGAGACAATATTTACGCAGTTATTCGCGGTATCGGCGGATCGAGTGATGGCAAAGGGAAGGGAATTACCGCACCCAATCCGGTCGGACAGAAAATCTGCGTCCGGCGCGCGTGGCAGAATGCCGGGGTAACACTGTCTCCCGGAGATATGATTGAGGGACATGGCACATCCACGCCGGTGGGAGACGCCGCGGAGCTTCAGGCTCTCCGCGAAGTATTCCAGGAGCTCAATCTGCCTGTCGGATCTATCGCGCTGGGATCCGTAAAATCGAACATCGGGCATTTGAAAAGCGCCGCAGGCGCGGCTGGTATCCTTAAAGCGATGTTTGCCTTGAAAGAGCGGGAGCTGCCGCCCAGCCTGAATTTTAATAAGCCCAATCCGAATTTTGATTTTGCAAAGTCTCCGTTTTCCGTCAACACCGACCTGAGACCGTGGGATGTGAACCCGGGTCAGGCTCGCAGGGCCGCGGTCAGCGCCTTCGGTTTCGGCGGCACCAATTTCCATGTGGTAATGGAGGAATACATCCCCGGACGGATAGCCGGCGAACAAAAGACCTCCATTTCGGTTGGGGAATCCGACGCTGCCGCAGGTCCGGCAGTAAACCTGAAGGTGCCATTGCGAGGTGCCTTGGTGATCGGGTCGAATTCGGAAGCCGAATTGCTAAAGCGCCTCATCGCACTGCAACAGGACGCGGCGGCAGGCAATGCGCCCGCTCCAGCCCCACCGCTCGAGTCGGATCTGCGCGCTGACGTGCGCCTCGCCATCGATTACGGAAATGCCGCAGAACTGGCCGACAAGATCGCGAAAGCGATCAAGGCTTTTGAAGAACATCAGCCCGCGCGCTGGAAAGCGCTGCGTCCCAAAGGCATCTTCCTCGGCAGAGGACCGGCTCCCAAAGTAGCCTTCCTGTTCACAGGGCAGGGTTCGCAATACGTCAATATGCTCCGGTCGCTGCGCGAAACAGAACCCATCGTGGCGAAAGTCTATGAAGAAGCCGACCGCACGATGGAGCCGTTGCTCGGTAAAACCCTTACCAGCTGCATTTATCTGGATGAATCCGATGAGGCGGCAGTCGCCGCTGCTGAAAACGGTTTGAAGCAGACCGCAATTACACAGCCGGCCGTGCTCGCAACCGAAACGGCGCTGGCAGGGCTGCTCGGCGCCTACGGCATCGCCCCGGACATGGTGATGGGGCACAGTCTCGGCGAGTATGGCGCCCTCGTAGCTTCAGGGGCCATTTCTTTCGAACAGGCACTGAAAGCGGTGAGCGCACGGGGCAACGAGATGACCCGCTGCGCACTGGAAGACAACGGAATGATGGCCGCCGTTTTCGGTCCCATCGCTGAAATTGAAAAAATCCTGAATGCGGTCGACGACTATGTAGTGGTTGCGAATATCAACAGCTCCAAGGAAGCCGTCATCGGCGGCACCACCACCGGTGTTGAAAAAGCGATGGTGGCTTTGCGCGATGCCGGTTACGTGGCGCGCGCGCTGCAAGTGAGCCATGCGTTCCATACGCGGATCGTGGCGCCCGCGGGAGATTCCCTGGCGAAAATCCTGGGCACGATGGAGCTTCGTCCGCCGGATGTCCCGATCGTGAGCAACGTCACCGGAGAATTTTATCCCATGGGTCCAGGCGTTGTGCCTGAGATGATCGCCCTCCTCGGGAAACAGGTCTCCTCTCCCGTCCAGTTTATCAAAGGGCTGAATACGCTCTATGCCGCAGGCGCGCGCGTATTTGTCGAAATGGGCCCGAAGCGGATTCTCTACGGCTTTGTGGAAGATGTTCTGGGCGAACGCGAAGGCGTCGTCTCCCTGTTTACCAACCACCCAAGGATCGGAGATACTACGTCTCTGAATCTCGCGCTCTGCGGCCTGTACGCCGCGGGTCTCGGTTTCGGCGAGGTCAGGAAAGAGCCTGTGCCTGAAATCCGCGCAAACCGGCCGTTTGTCACGCACGCTGCAGCGTCCGCAACGATTGCCGCCGCACCAATCGCACCTGCCTACAGAGTCGATAAGCCGGCAGCGCCGCCGGCCATGCTGGCCGTCGCGGGAGACAATCGCTACAACGAACTCGGCAAGCTCTTTGCTGAATTCATGGACAAAGGATTCCAGATTTACTCCGGAGGTCAGCGTTCGCAGGCTCCCGTCGATATCTGCATCACGGGCGCATCCCTGGGATTGCCCGGAGTGGACGGCGTCTTCAGCGATTCGAACGTGGATCGCATGCTGCGTGGTGACGTTTTCATCAAACCTATTCCCATGAACCTGCGCCAGCAGATGGTGGACAAGAACGTCACGCGCCTGGTAAAGACAGAAGGGGGAGAGGGAAGGTTTGAGTCCATCGAGAGCGCTGCCGATGTGATCAAGCTTGCGGCCCGCGCCAAGGACTTCGATCTGATCCGCGATTTCGGTTTTCCGGAAGACCGCTTGCCTGCGCTCGACCGCGTCACCAAACTTGCGATCGGTGCCGGCATCGACGCGCTGCGCGATGCGGGAATTCCGCTGGTCATGCGCTACAAGACCACAACCAAGGGAACCTATCTTCCCGACCGATGGCAGCTGCCCGACGAAATCAGAGACGATACCGGAATCCTATTTACTTCCGCCTTCCCAGGATATGACTCGTATGCGGAGATTATATCGGGCTTCTATGAAGATCGCGCGCGCCGCGAACGCCTGGAAGAACTGAACACGTTGTCCGCGGTGGCCCGCCGCGCGGGAACCGGCAACGGCATCTCTGAAGAGATCGAACGGCGTATGAGCGAGCTGCGCCAGGAGGTCGAAAATAATGCCTACAAGTTCGATCGCAGGTTCCTCTTCCGCGTCCTCTCCATGGGCCATTCGCAATTCGCCGAATACATCGGCGCGCGCGGTCCCAACACGGCGACCAATGGCGCATGTGCCAGCGGAACGCAGGCTGTGGCACTCGCCGGCGACTGGATCCGGACCGGACGTTGCCGCCGCGTAATCATTGTTTCAGCCGACGACATCACTTCGGATAACCTGATGGGGTGGTTCGGTTCCGGCTTCCTCGCTTCCGGGTCCGCTGCGACCGATGAAATTGTCGAAGAAGCAGCCACGCCCTTCGATCGCCGGCGTCATGGCCTGATCATCGGGATGGGAGCTTCGGCCATCGTGCTCGAAAGCATCGGAGGCCGCGCGCGAACGCGGCGTCCGTCCGATCTGCCAGGTCCTGGGATCGGTCATCGCAAACAGCGCGTATCACGGAACGCGGCTCGACGTGAGCCATATCCGCCAGGTCATGGAAAAACTGATTTCCAACGCCGAGGCGGACTGGGGATTCAATCGCTACCAGATCGCTCCCGAAACCGTATTCGTATCGCATGAAACCTATACGCCGGCCCGCGGCGGAAGCGCTTCCGCCGAGGTCTTTGCCTTGAGGCACGTCTTCAAGGAAGCCGCAGACCAGATCGTCGTGGCCAACACCAAGGGGGCAACCGGACACCCGATGGCCGTCGGCATCGAAGATGTCGTGTCGGTTAAGATTTTGGAAACGGGAATTGTTCCGCCTGTCCCCAATTTCAAAGAAGTGGATCCGGAACTAGGCCCGCTCAATCTCTCCAAAGGAGGCACGTACCCGGTGCGTTATGCGCTGCGGCTGGGCGCAGGATTCGGGTCCCAGATCTGCATGACCCTGCTGCGCTGGTCTCCGACGCCGGATGGCAAGAGACCATTGCCGACGGCACTCGGATATCGCTATCGAATTGAAGACACGCTGGCATGGAACAACTGGCTGAAGCGGCTCAGCGGATATGAGAATCCCGAATTGGAAGTCGTCCAGCGCACTCTGCGCGCCAAGGATCAGGGCCCGACGGCGAGAATCGAAAATGGCACCCCGGCAGTCGCAGCACACGCTGCGGTGTCGTCGCTGCCCGCCTCTGCCGCTCCCCGGGTTGCCCCGTCCGCAACCACGCCGGATTCCGTTGCCTCAGGCGCTGCTCGCCTGCAGCCGCGGCAGAAGGACGCGGTGCAGGAAAACGTAATGCAGATCATCGCCGAGCAGACCGGCTATCCGACGGATATGCTCGATCTCGACCTGGATCTTGAGGCGGACCTCGGCATCGACACCGTGAAGCAGGCGGAAATGTTTGCGGCCATTCGCGCGGCGTATGACATTCCGCGCGAAGACAGTCTCAAACTGCGCGACTTTCCGACGCTGGCGCATGCGGTTAAATTCGTATACGACCGGCGGCCGGATTTAACAGCCGGCCACTGCTACGCCGCAAGTGACCGCTCCCGCCGCGCCTGTGGCGGCGGTCCAATCGCCCGCTCCTGTCTCTGACGCGGTGCAGGAAAACGTCATGGAGATCATTGCGGAGAAGACCGGCTATCCGACGGATATGCTCGATCTCGACCTGGATCTCGAAGCGGACCTTGGCATCGACACGGTGAAGCAGGCGGAGATGTTTGCAGCCATTCGCGCCGCGTACGACATTCCGCGCGAAGACAGTCTCAAGCTGCGCGACTTCCCGACGCTGGCGCATGCGATCAAATTCGTATACGACCGGCGGCCGGATCTTAACGCCGTCCGCTCCTGCGCAACAGGCAACCGCTCCCGCTGCGCCCGTGGCCGCGGCCCAATCTCGTTGCTCCTGTCGTGGATGCGGTGCAGGTGGAAGTCCTTAGGATCATCGCGGAGAAGACCGGGTATCCGCCCGACATGCTCGATCTCGACCTGGACCTCGAAGCGGATCTTGGCATCGATACCGTGAAGCAGGCGGAAATGTTTGCGGCCATTCGCGCCGCCTACGACATCCCGCGCGAAGACAATCTCAAACTGCGCGACTTTCCGACGCTGGCGCACGCGATTCAGTTCGTGTACGACCGGCGGCCGGATCTGAAGCCAGCCGTTGCGGTTCCGGCGCCCGCTGCCACAACCGTGAAGGCCTCTGCGCCCGCGGCGCAGAGTACGGCACCGGCGATCGTCCTGTTCAAGCGGCAGGTGAGGAATCTGATTCCGTGAAGGAAACGGTTCTGAAAATCATCGCCGAAAAAACCGGCTATCCGTCCGACATGCTCGATCTCGACCTGGATCTCGAAGCGGATCTTGGCATCGACACCGTCAAGCAGGCGGAGATGTTTGCCGCCATTCGCGCCGCCTATGACATCCCGCGCGAAGACAATCTCAAGCTGCGCGACTTCCCGACGCTGGCCCACACGATTCAGTTTGTCTATGATCGCAAGCCCGGCCTGAAGAAAGAGGCGGCGTCTTCCGCTGCTCCGTCTGTTGCTCCGGCCTCAGCCGCAGCGCAGAGCGGACCGGCATCCGCGGCGATCGCCGGCAGCATGGATGCGGCCAACGCGATTCCTCGCCGGATTCCCGTGCCGCAACTGCGGCCGTCGCTCGCTCTGTGCAAGCCTACCGGCGTGCGTTTGAACGCCGGAAGCCGGGTCCTCGTGATGCCCGATCAGGGTGGTGTGGGAAAGCTCTGGTTGGCAGACTGGAAAAGCTTGGCGTTCAGGCGCTCGTTATCGACGGCGTGCCGGATGCCAAATTTCTGGCGAAGTATATCGAAGGCTGGAAAGCCGAAGGCCCGATTCAAGGCGTCGTACTGGCTGCCGGCTCTGGATAGCCAGCCGGATCTTTCGGGCATGAGCTATGCGCAATGGCGCGAAGCGACCAGAGTCCGCGCGAAACTGCTCTTCACGACCATGCAAGCCCTGGACGACCAGATCGGGCGCGCCGGAAACTTTTCTGATTTCCGCGACCCGGCTTGGCGGATTGCACGGGTATGACGCAGCCGGTGCCGCGGATCCGTTGGGCGGCGCGGTGACGGGCTTCACTAAATCGTATAAGCGTGAAAAAGTCAACGCGACCGTCAAAGTCGTCGACTTCGGACCGAGCCGCAAAACCAGCGCTCTGGCCGACCTGCTGCTCGACGAAACCCTGCGCGATCCGGGTGCCGTGGAAATCGGCTATAGGGACGGCCAGCGCTGGACGATCGGCCTGAAAGAGCAGCCCGCCGGCGAAATGGATCCCGCGTTGCAGTTGAATCAGGATTCCGTTTTCGTTGTGACCGGTGCGGCCGGAAGCATTGTTTCCGCGATCACATCGGATCTGGCCGCCGCATCGGGCGGGACTTTCTACCTGCTGGATCTGACTCCGGAGCCGGACCCGCGCAACAGCGACATCGCGCGGCTGGATACGGACAAAGAAGGGTTGAAGCGGGATATTTTTGAGAGGCTGAAACTTCGCGGAGAGCGCGCAACACCTGTCATGGTCGACAAGGAGATTGCAGCGCTCGAACGCTCTCATGCAGCGCTTGCCGCAATCAATGCGGTCCGCAACGGCGGGGGTACGGCGCACTACTGCAGTCTCGATCTGATGGACAACGCAGCCGTGGGCCGCGATCGTCAAGGAAATCGCCGACCGGCACGGACGCATTGACGTTCTGGTGCACGCCGCCGGATTGGAAATCAGCCATAACATTCCGGACAAAAAGCCGTCGGAATTCGACCTTGTCTTCGACGTAAAGAGCGACGGCTGGTTTAATCTGATGTCCAGCATCGGCAGCATGCCTCTCGGCGCCGCCGTGGTCTTCAGCTCTGTGGCCGGCCGTTTCGGCAACATGGGGCAGACGGACTACAGCTCGGCCAACGACCTCCTCTGCAAGTGCATTTCAAATTTCCGGACCACACGTCCGAAAACCCGCGGCATCGCCATCGACTGGACCGCGTGGAGCGGCATCGGAATGGCCGCCAGGGGATCGATTCCCGCCATCATGAAGCAGGCCGGGATCGATATGCTGCCGCCCGAAGCCGGAATCCCGATCGTCCGCCGGGAACTGACAACCGGCACCTGTGGTGAACTGGTCATAGGGCAAAAGCTGGGAATCATGATGCAGGACTTTGATCCGCAGGGCGGACTGGATACGAGCAGCGACGGACCTCTGCAAAATGCGCTGCGCGCCCGCGGCGTGATGACCGGGGAGGTCGTCGGGATGGGACTGTTCAGCGGCTTGACCGTCGAGACAATACTCGATCCTGCGAAACAGCCGTTCCTGTACGATCACCAGATCAATGGGACTCCCGTGCTGCCGGGTGTCATGGGGATCGAGGCGATGGCCGAAACTGCGAAACTGATCTTTCCCGATCGTTTCGTCGGCGCTGTGGAGGATGTGCATTTCCTGAACCCGTTCAAGTTCTATCGCGGTCAGCCGAGGACGATCACCCTCCATGCGAATTTCTATCCGGACAAGGAAGATATCGTAGCGGAATGCAGCCTCACAGGGTCCCGCACACTTCACGGGCAATCCGAGCCGGAGGTGACCACGCACTTTACGGGCCGCGTGCGCCTCGTTACCAGCCCGTTTGCGGCAGGCAAAGAGAGCAACGTCCCTGCCATAGAAGACGGCTTGAAGGCCGAAGGCGCGCAGGTGTATCGCGTGTTTTTTCATGGGCCGGCCTACCAGGTTATCGATAGCGCATGGCGGAAAGGCGATCAGGTGATTGGGTTGTTTGCGAAAAACCTGCCGTTGAACCATGAGCCTGCGGAGTTGCCTCTCGTTGTGTCTCCACGGTTCATCGAGATGTGTTTCCAGACGGCGAGTCTGACGGGCCTGGCGCTGCAGTCGCGCCTCGGCCTGCCCTATGCTTTCCGGGAGCTCAAGCTTGCGGCGCCGCCGGACAGCGCGCAGGATGGGACCTATTTTGCCGTCGTCGTATCCAATCCTGATGACTAGCTATGATGTGAAAGTGGTCGATGCCCAGGGGAATGTGCCTATGATCCTGCGGGGCTATCAGACCATGAGTCTCCCGGATCCGATCCAGGCAGACCTGCTTGATCCGATTCAAGCAGCCTTTCAGGTTGAACCGAAGAAATAGCAACCTATGTGATTCGAGATTCGAAATTCGAGATTAGAAATTTAATCTCGAATCTCGAATCTCGAATCTCGAATCATTCCATGAGTAATTCCTTATATTGGCTTATCCGAAAATTTGAGGATGTCCCGGACAACGACGATTGGCTCAGCGACGCCGAACGGAATGTCCTGGCCGGATTCCGCTTCCCCAAGCGGCGGAATGACTGGCGTCTGGGACGATGGACCGCCAAAGAAGCGATCTGCGCGTATCAGTCGCGCCGAGATCCTGCCTCCCTTGAAATACGGGCGGCTGAAGACGGCGCGCCGGAAGCTTTCTGGGACGGTGAGCCCGGAAATGTATCTCTTTCGATCAGCCACAGCCATGGCCAGGGCTTCTGTGTTGTGGGTCCGGCCGAATTCTCGGTGGGATGCGATACGGAGCGGATCGAACCCCGCGAAGTGCAGTTCTTCCAGGATTACTTCGCCCCTGAAGAGATAGCCCTCCTGCAAAATGGCCAGGCCGATCGAAGCCTCGTCGCATATCTGATCTGGTGCGCCAAGGAATCCGCGCTGAAAGCTCTGCGCCAGGGATTGCGCCTGGATACCCGCAGCATTATCGTCCATCCTGGTTTCGGGGCGCCGGAAGGTTCGTGGAATACCTGGACCGGGCGTTGCATGGATTCACCCCGCAGCTTCTGCGGCTGGTGGAGGCTCCGGGACGGGTTCATCTATGCGATGACCGCGGACCAGATGTACGTCCTCGCCAAAACCGCTTTCGGTTTAGATTCTCCGCGAGTAATATTTCCCTATGAAAAGTAGAAATCTTGGCAACTCGGATCTTGTTGTCTCCGAAGTGGGACTGGGCTGCAATAATTTCGGCATGCTGATAGACCTTGAGGAATCGCGCAAAGTAATCCACAAGGCGATCGATCTCGGAATCACTCTGTTTGATACCGCCGATATCTATGGGAACCGCGGCGGCTCCGAAACCATCCTGGGCAGGGTGCTAGGCACGAGACGCAAAGACATTGTCCTGGCCACCAAAGTCGGGAAACCGATGGATGATGCGGGAAAGATGAAGGGCGCGTCGCGCAGCTACATCCTGTCGGAGGTGGAGGCAAGCCTGAGGCGGCTGCAGACGGACTGGATCGATCTTTATCAGATACACGAGCCGGATCCTCTCACTCCGATCGAGGAGACTCTGCGCGCGCTGGACGATCTCATTCGGCAGGGAAAAGTCCGCTATCTTGGTTGCTCGAATTTTTCCGCGCAGAACGTGGTCGAAGCCTGTCAAGTATCGGGAGAACTGAAAATCAGCGGTTTTGTTTCATGCCAGGACCAATACAACCTCCTGGTGCGCGCTATCGAGCAGGAATTGCTTCCAGCGATGGAGAATCGCAACCTTGGATTGCTTCCTTTTTTCCCGCTGGCTGGAGGCATGCTAACGGGCAAATATAAACGCAGCGAAGAGCCTGCCAAGGGGACGCGCTTTGCGGCATGGAAAGAACTCGCGCGGCGCTACGACACAGAGGAAAACTGGAATACCGTCGAGCGGCTCGATCGACTCTGCGCTGAAAGAGGCTACAGCATTTTGGAAATGGCCTTCGGCTGGCTGCTTTCGAAGCCGGTGGTTGCGAGCGTCATCGCCGGCGCCACAAAACCGGAGCAGATCGAGATGAACATCCGCGCCGGCGATTGCCGCATGTCTCCGGAAGATGTCGCTGCCATCACGTCTAATGACATATAGTTTTTGGGGAGGCGAAGCCTTTCGGAGTGCGGCAGCTTGCTGCCGCTTTGAGGTTTCCCGTTCCCCGCTAATATCCTCTATTCAAAACCGGAAACCGGAAACGCGTAAACGGCAAAGCGGCGCAAACTGCCGCACTCCAAAGCGCCCTTTGGACGCGGTGCCGCGGCTCAAATTTCCGGATGCTTATATTCCCGCAATAGGTCAACCATGATATCCTAATCGCATTATGAGCCAGAAAAAACAGACTGCCCCGGCTTTTGCCAGATCGGCTATCGGGTTCCTGCCGGAATATCTCGATTTCCAAAAAGGGATCCACGTTGGAAATCTGGATGAGAACCAGCGGATCACGCGCATCCTCAAACTCGCGCTGGAAGCCCGCTACCAGGAATCGTTCGTGACCGAACGATACGGGCGCGGTGTCTATTGGCAATGGATCGGCTTTCTGCCGCGCTCCAACCGGGATGCCAAACCGATCTCATCCAAAGTTAGTTTTGGCTGTTCTAAATTCTTCCTGACCGTCGATACGGACGAACAGCTTTTCAAATGCGGGTTTTCGGTGGAGCGCGGAATGATACAGCCACCGGCCGATTTTCAGAAAATCGAGCTGAAATCCGACTGGGACTGGCACCGGCTGCTTCGGAGCTTAACACCTGCGGGCGCGATGGCGCGCGAGTTGAAGCGCCTGGTGCAACGGGAAGGGTTTCGCGTGGATGCCGGGAACTGGGAGAGCAGGCAAACGATCGGCAAGAACAAGTTTCCCGGCATGGTCGGTCTGAAGAAGGCGCTCGAAAAGGCGCCTCCGGCGGAGTGGGCCGGCTTTCAGGTGTATTACCCGATGCCGGAAAAGGATGTCCGGTCATCCTCGGGCGTAGATTTGATCGAATCGATGATGGCGATTTTCGAAGAAGTGACTCCGGCGATGAATCTGTGCATGCAGATTCAGCTCAAATAAAAATTCTTACAGGTGCAGGCGATGAAAGGGAAGACGGCAAAAAGCACGACCAAAGCTCCCAAAAGGATGAGTGCTGAAGATCAGGATTCAAAGCGGCCAATGAACGTTCTGCTGCTGGAAAATATTCATCCGACTGCGGAGGAGGGTTTCCGGTCGCGCAATTTTGAGCGCATTGAAAAGTCCTCCGGCGCACTCCCTGAAGAGCAATTAATTAAAATGCTCCCGGACGTACACGTCCTGGGCATCCGCTCTAAAACCCATATCAGCGAGCGCATTCTGAAATCGGCGCCGCACCTGATGGCACTCGGATGTTTTTGCATCGGAACAGATCAGGTGGATATAGACGCGGCGACCCGCTGCGGCGTCGCCGTGTTCAACGCGCCGTTCAGCAATACGCGCAGCGTGGCGGAACTGACGATCGCCGAGGTCATCATGCTGGCGCGCCGCGCGGTGCAGCGTTCGATGGAACTGCACGGCGGGCGATGGGAGAAGTCGGCCAAGGGATGCATGGAAGTGAGGCGCAAAACCATAGGAATTGTAGGCTATGGTCATATCGGGCCCCAGGTCGGCCTGCTGGCCGAATCGCTGGGAATGAAAGTAGTATTCCACGACATCGTTAAAAAGCTTCCGCTCGGCAATGCGCGACAGGTGTCGAGCCTCGAGGAGCTGCTGAAGATATCGGATTTCGTCACGATGCACGTCCCCGACACTTCGCTCACGCGCGGGATGATCAACCACGAGCGGTTGAGCCTGATGCCTGAAGGCAGCTATCTATTGAATCTCAGCCGGGGTTCGGTCGTGGATATCGGCGCTCTGCAGAGTGCGCTGAAAAGAGGGCATCTGGCGGGAGCTGCGGTGGATGTGTTTCCGCGGGAGCCGAATTCGGGCAAGGATCCTTTCGATTCGGAACTGCGCGGTCTGGATAATGTAATTCTGACTCCTCACATCGGGGGCAGTACCGAAGAGGCGCAGCGAAATATCGGGCTGGAGGTTTCGGAGGCGCTGATCGCCTACGTGGAAAACGGGAGCTCCGAGGGATGCTCGAATCTTCCCGAAGTACATTTGCCTCTCGTGGAAGACAGCTATCGCATCCTGAATATTCACACGGATATGCCCGGCGTGCTGAGCCGTATCAACGGCCTCATCGCGAGCATGAGCGTGAATATAAAGGCGCAATCGTACAACACGCGCAACGGCGTGGGCTACCTGATCATGGATGTGGAGCGGAGCGTTTCGCGGAATATAGGAAAACAAATCGAAACGCTGGACAGCAACATCCGCACTCGGCTGTTATTCTAGCTGTATAGGAGGTTCTCCCGATGAACAAACAGGTTGGCGTCTTAACCGCAGGAGGCGACAGCCCCGGCTTGAATGCGGTTCTGCGGGGCATCGGCAAGGCAGCGCAGGAGCATTTCCAGATGGAGTTGATCGGGTTCCGCGACGGATTCCGCGGCTTGATGGAAAACCGTTCGATGGATCTGAATGAACAAACGCTCTCCGGCATCCTGACGCTGGGCGGCACGATCCTCGGAACCAGCCGGGACAAGCCGCACCGCATGCTGGTCGGCGGCAAGTACATGGACATGACCGACGCCATCGTCGAGAACTATCGTCGAAACCATCTCGATGTCCTGGTCTGCATCGGCGGCGGGGGCACGCAGAAAAACGCCTATCGCCTGATGCAGAAAGGCCTGAACATCATCACATTGCCGAAAACCATCGACAATGATGTGGTGTTGACTGATGTCTCTTTCGGTTTTAACACGGCACTCGGCATCGCCACCGAAGCCATCGACCGGCTGCATAGCACGGCTCACAGCCATCATCGCATCGTGCTGGTAGAGGCTATGGGGCACCGGGCAGGATGGCTGGCGCTTGGAGCCGGTGTCGCGGGGGGCGCCGACGTGATCCTGATTCCCGAGATCCCGTACAGCGTGGAGAAAGTGGCCAAGGCGATCCTGAGCAGAAACCGCGGTGGCAAGCATTTTAGCATCGTTGCCGTGGCTGAGGGCGCGATCTCGGTGGAAACCGTCGCCGCGAACGAGAAACTCGATAAAAAGAAGAGAGTAAAGGCAAAGAAAAAGGCAGACAGCCGGCGCAGGCTGGACTCGATGCTTTCGGATTCGACGCATGGCGGGAACACGTTGAACCTGGCGCATCAGCTGGAAGCGCTGACGCGGCTCGAGTCGCGCGTGACAATCCTGGGATACTTACAGCGCGGCGGTACGCCTTCGGCATACGACCGGCTCCTGGCGACGCGCTTGGGGACCGCATGCGCGGCTCTAATTCACGACGGTGTGTACGGCGTGATGCTCGCAGCGCGCGGAGAAAAAGCGGAACCGGTCCCGCTGGACCAGGTCGTCGGCAAAATCAAAACCGTCCCGCTCGATCACACCTGGATCGAGAGTGCGCGCCGCGTCGGGACCAGCCTGGGGGATTAGCCGCGGCAAATACAGCTCGTGATATTCGTATCGGGTTTAATGCCTTCTTTGCCACGAATTTCACGAAGTATCCGATATCACGAATTTTATGAGTTTTCTGTGAAATTCGTGTCGGCATTTTATTCTCGTTCTGCACTCCTGGATGTTGCCTGATATCCCGGACGAGCCTTGATGTCCACATTGCGTCCTTTCACGCGTATCTTAAGCTCATGCCAGCCGCCCTTCGAAACGCCGAGGGGCGAGTAGGTCAACAGATATCGCTGGCGGAATTCTTCAAGGATGTTGAGAAAAACAGCGCTAAGGTCCCGGGTCGATTCGATGTCGAAAAGAGAGCCGCCCGTTATTTTACAAAGATCGCTAAGGAATACGTGGTTCGGCTGCCGGCCTGCCGATACAGCATAGACAACTGCATTGCTGCGCTTTGCGACTTCCAATACCCTATCGTCTGACAACCAGCTGAAAGTATCAAGACCGTCGCTGAAGACAACAAACAGCGGCCGGCTGGACCGCGATTCCGCAAGCATTAGCCCCGCAAAGCAGGCGTCGATCATCGAGGTGTCCCCGATCGGCCTTGCATGATCCAGAGCCTCTTTTACGCGCTTTTTATCGTTCGAGAGCGATGAGCCGAGCGATACAATGTCGCCAAAGGTGATCAGCGCAGCCCGTTCGTCTTTCTGCAATGCATCCAGAAACCTGCTCCCCGCATTTCTCAGACTCTCAAAAGTCTCGCCGGCTACGCTTGCGCTCATATCAAGAACAAGAATTGAATCGATCGGCGTCTGCTGAAATCCCACAAACTCGATTTTCTGAGGCACTCTGTTATCGAACACTTCGAAGTCAGTTTCGCGCAGATCCGTCACCGGTTTGCCATGATCGGTCACAAGCATGTCGATCCGCACTTCCTCGGTTTTGACCTTGATTGTTGGAATTTGGGCCGCCCTGGAAAAGCAGCTGATCAGGATGAGTACGGCGAGTGTATGCCACAGTCGTATCGTCATCGTGAAAGCTCTCCGAAGGCTTTGCGCATTTTCAAAAGGAGCGAGTTTGCTTGGTCCTCGGGCACCAGGTCATATTTCCATCGTGGATCGTTCCGCCTGAGGCCGTTGGCTGCAACCGCGAAGGCCCGTTCTATCTCAAAAGCCGCGTTACGGATATCGCCGTCGCTGTGAGCCAGCTCGCTTAATGCCAATAGAGGGGACTGTGCGGCCGGATACAGTGCCGCAGCCAGTTCGAACTGTTTGCGTGCATCGGCTGTGCGCCCGAGCGCAACCAATTCATTACCGAGGAAAAGAGCGGCATAATACTGAATTTGCGGATTCGTGAGGGCCGCCGAGGCCGTTTGCAGCTCCGAAGCCGCCTGGTCATGGTAGCCAAGCAACCCCGAAACATGCCCGAGCCGGAGCCGGGCTTCGGCGAAATTTGGATTGACGGTTACGGCTCTCTGAAAAAACTTCCGCGCCAATTCAAGTTCGGTATTTTTTATGCCATGCGAATACTGGATGCCATTCAATCTGGGCGCATTCTGATAACGGGGCGTGGCATAGGTCTCATGGACGACGCCGGCATAGAATGAAATCCACGCATCCGATTGGAAGATAGTCACCGCGTCTTTGACGTGTTTTTCAATATACAGCGGGCGCCCCCTGCTCAAGCCGCAGGCAGTCGTGGCAATATACCATTCCTTGACCATTTCATCCTGTGAAGGATTTGGAGTCACTGAATCCAGCAGTAAGCGGCCGAATTCCATGTGCCGCCCCTCGTTTTCGTAAACCGGCTTGCCATCCTCAATCCATGCTCCTTCTCGACCGCCTTTATCCTTCAGATCCAAGACGGTAGGGCTGAGCAGCTGAATAGACCAGCATGCTTTTCCCTGGCGTTTTTTGCTTTTTTTTATCGCATTATTGATCGAAGAGAGCTGTGTCCGATAAGGGTCCGACGTGCCTGTCTCAAGCCGCAGCAAAGCAATATCTGAATGCAGCAAGGCGCCTCGTTTCAGCCAATAATTCTTGTCTTCCTCTTTCTTGATGCCCAGGTAGTCCGCAAGAGCTCGGCAGCCGAGGCTAGGCGGGATTGACAATTCGTACAGAGGACGACTGAACAGTTTTTTGACGAGCGCGATAGAAAACTCCAACTCAAAGGCCGGCCAGCTGCCGATCTCTACAGCCGCGGAATCTGCTTCCCCCGGCCTGTGCTGCTCCACTGCTTTTCTCCATTCCTCGATCATGCTCAGCCAGTAACCCGGGTCTGAGTAGTCTGGCTGGTACATTTGTGCCTTGCCGGTGATCGAAAAACTGCAAAACAAAACGGTGGTTAGAATCAAAACACCTGCTTTGGGTGTCATCGGAAAACCTGTTCGGGGTCAGATCATTTAAATGCTTTTATTAATTCTATAGGATGTGCACTCCTGCTGTAAATAATCAAAGCATTGTCAGCCTACGGAATAGGGCTTTATCAATGCAATGGAGAGAGTTCATGGATAACCACTCTTGTCCGGGATATTGGCCGGAATCATGATTTCCGTCAGCTGGATACATGCTTCCCTGCGGGAACGTATCAGGTTCGCCGAATTAGCTGCCGAGGCAGTATAAGAGTTTCAGAACTGCCTTTGAAACCGCCTGCCGAAATGCTAAATTAACCGGCGTAACACCGCATATTCTCTTGTGCGCCCATAGCTCAGGTGGATAGAGCATCTGCCTTCTAAGCAGAGGGTCGCAGGTTCGAGTCCTGCTGGGCGTACCATTCCTCAATAACCACATATCAATATGGGATCTCTGGCAACCAGGAAATGCTGCCGCTGGCAGTTGCGGATTTCAGCATGGGATGCTGTTAATTCTGACAGATCTCAAACCGTATCTTTCCAGCTATATTTATATTATATACATATTAAAGCAGATGCTTTTGTCGCAGTCTGCTTCACAATGAAAGGAGAATTCCGATGAAGTTCAAGCAAATTCTTATTGCATCTGCAATGATCCTGCTGGTCGCTGCATTCGCCGGCGCCAAGGATTCCCCTGATAAACAAAGGGAAAAGGCACGCAAGATGGCGGGTGAAACGCTCAAGGACCTGTATAAGCTCCAACCTACGGCCGAGGGAGCGATCCAGAAGTCGGCCGGATACGCCGTGTTCAATAATATGGGCACTAACCTTTTGCTCGTAAGCACGGCGCGTGGCGCCGGTATCGCCGTCAACTCCAAGAACAAGCAGGAAACCTTCATGAAGATGGTCTCTGCCGGCGCCGGCTTTGGCATTGGAGTGAAAGACTACCGGGTCATTTTCGTGTTCGAAAACGAAAAGGCGTTTAACCAGTTCCTTGACTCCGGCTGGGCTGGTTCGGCGGAAGGAGATGCCGCGGCCAAGGCAGGCAAGTCGGGCGCTGCCTATTCGGGAGCGACCCAGGTTAACCCAGGCGTCTGGGTTTATCAGATAACCAAGAATGGCCTCGCACTTCAGTTAACCCTGCAGGGCACGAAGTATTACAAGAACGACGACCTCAACAAGAAGTAGTTGCGGATTACTAAGCGGAATCACGCCAGTCTTCGGGTGCTTCCTTCCATCCCAGTCTGCAATGGCCAGAAAGGAACGCAATTGAAACTCGGCCTTCGGATGTCTTTTATGACCCCACTGCTCAGTGGCGGACTGGCCGTGATCTGCCTAGTTGCCTGTTCCTGGTTCTCTTTATGCTTGGAAGAAAAGTATAGGCCTGCCGAACCCGGTTTGTTGCTGCACGGCGCCGGCACGGCCAAGGACGCCACGGCCAACCCGTCTTCTCACCATTTCCAGCGCATCCGCGAAGATGCGGGTCAGATCTCTGCCGAATACGGTTTCCTCAATATCAACGGCGATGCACTGAGCATAATATTTTCCACTTCGGCCCAGGAACTGGTTGCCTACAAGCTGGAGTACGGGTACACCAAAGCTGATCTGGCCGCACTCAAGGAGTGGCAGCAAAAGGCCTATCAAGAAGTCTACCAGAAGGCAGAGAAGCAGGGTCTGCCGCAGTCGAAGTACAACGATATGATCAAGGCTGTCAATGCGGAATACAACGCCCGGTACCGGGAACTCTTTCTTTCACGTGGATTCACTTTTACAGACGACAACAAAATCATGGCCGACGTCCCATCGATCGCCAGGCGCAATGTTAGGAATCTGCGTCCCGTGGCCATGAATTTCTCCGAGATCGCGAAAGACAAAAGCTATGATCCAGAGACACTCGTCAGTGCAATTGTTTCGCTGGTTCAGACCTCCATTCAATACGAATCCGTCCCGCTTGAGATCGAAGGCAGGAAGAGCGGCGGGTTATATCCACCTATGGAGGCAATGGCCAAGGGGCGCGGAGACTGCGATACCAAGACGGCCCTCCTGGCCTCGATTCTTCTGAACTGGGATAAAGTCCGTGCTGTAGGTGTGGCCATTCCCCAGCACTATCTAATAGGCATCCTGCATAGCCCGGCCAAAGGGGATGCTTTTATCGAATACCAGGGCCTAACGTATGTGCTCGTGGAAGCCACAGGACCGGCCTGGCTGCCGCCCGGAAGGGTGGGGCCGCTGACTACATCCGTTTTGACCCAAGGCCTGGATTTAAGAATTCAGCCCATAAGCGCCAACTGACATGAGGGGGGAGAAATGTTTTTAAAGCATCTGCTGGTGGGTTTGTTCGAACTGGTGCTGATGACTTTCATGTGCGGACTGCTCATCTACATCATCTACCGCGTGTTCATCAAGGCCACTCCCGAAATCGACATGGAGAAGGAACTCAAGAACGGCAACGTCGCCGTGGGCATCCTGGTGGCCTCCATTATGGTTTCTGCCGGCATCATGGTGCAGAAGGGGCTGGTGGCCTCGGTGGGTATGTTCCAGATGTCGCTTTTTGCCCCCTCGGAATTTACCCTCCCCGTATGGCAGACCGCACTCCTGATCCTTGGCCATCTCATACTCTCGCTGGCCATTACCGTCTTCGTGCTTTCCGTAACGCTCCGGTTATTCGCCCGCCTGGTGCGCAAGACCAATCCGGAGCTGCGCGCCGGGCGTCTGGGACTGCAATTGGTTCAGGGCAATATCGCGGTCGGCCTCGTCCTGTCCGCCGTGATGTTCATGGCGACCCTTTACGTAGGCGAAGGCGTGAGCGCCTTGACCAAGGCGCTGGTGGTTCAGCCTAGTATCGGCACCATTCAAATCATGAAATAGATATCGCTTTCTTAGGATATTGAAATGAAGAGGCGTATACTTATATTTCGCGTCGAACCTCCCGATCAGCCACTTCATCCTGCGGCAAGAGCTTCGATATACCTTTAATCCCGTTGTTTCGGTGGGAAAGGACTGAATGTTTAAGGAGCTTGTTATGCAGCTGAGGTATCTCGGCACAATACCCCAGTCCGGATATGTTGAATACGGGTTTCGAATTGAGGACAAAGACAAAAATGCACGGCAGGTCATCCTGACGATCACGGACGCTTTATTTCGTGAGAACGATTTGAAGTTTCAGGAAGCGCCCGATCTCTGTTATCAGAAAGTCCTGGTGGAAATGGAAAAGGAAGATATTGACACGCGTATGCCTGAAAGCATGCCGATCACCGCTATGGATATTGCCTATTACCGGGGCCTGCATCCGAATTCAAAACTACGCAAATTCGCGCAGCGAGATTCTAAATAACATCAAGATTTATTGAGACGATGCGGGCGAAAAGCTCCTAAATTGCCGTCACTTCTTTATGCCGCATATTTATTGCGTACTCAGGGCGCTTTCAAAGTGCGGCAGCCTGCCGCCGCTTTACAAAACGCTCAAAATCCTTGCTTTTCACCTCTTTATTGAAAGCGGCAGCAAGCTGCCGCACTCCGAAAGCTTCGCCCAGCAAAATGTGTGCGGCATTAGCCGTCACTCGGGAGCGGGGATCGGCAGGTCCGGGCGCGGTTTTGCGGCAAACAGCGCGCGACAAGGCTTTGCGATGATCCGGGCCCACTTCACGGCTCCCGCGTGGCTTGAGCTTTTGGCGGCGATGCCTGTATTGGCATACATCTGCCGATACAGCTTGGAGATGAACAGAAAAGCCAGCCGGGCGCGTATCTTTCGCACGCATCGCGAGCGACGCCATATCTTCCGCATGCTGTAGAATGATCCCCATACCTGCTGGGTGTGACGGCGGATCTCCTCTGCGGACATGCTTGGGTGCGGCACGTATAATTTCGGCCTGTTGTGTGTCGGAACCAGCCAGGGTTTTACGCGGGAAATGTCTTCAGGGCTGGCTTTGTCTTCCATTGTCCGCTTTTCCCATTTTTCGAAATCGACGGTGCCCGGGAAAAGTGTGAGCGGAAGGAATTGCGCAAACGTCAATCCGGCGCGATCCGCAAGTTCCGCCGTAGCCTCAAAAGTGCTGTGAGCATCGCTGGGCAAGCCGAAAATAAATGATCCCAACACGTGAATGTCGAAATGACGGAACCGCTGCAGCCGCGCAACGAGGTCTTCGCCCGTTGCGTTGAAGCTCTTATAGGTGCTTTTCAGTCCTTCAGCCGTAATCGATTCCACACCTACAAGCGCCCCCATGATTCTGGCCGATCGCATCGCGAGCAGAAACTCGTCGTCTTCGGCTGCCTCCATCGTGATTTGCGTGTAGAAAACCATATCGCTGGAGATCCGGGCAAGCTGGCGCATCAACTGAAACCGCTCCCGGCGGAGCGACAGGAGTTGGTGATAACGGGATTTGTCTTCCCGCTGCGCTTCCTTTTTCAGGTCATCAAGGCTGACGGAATAAAAATTGTCGTCGGCCAGGGCAATAAAGCGATATCCCAAACGCCGGAGGGCTACCACTTCCTGGATTACGTCATCTATGGGCCGCTGCCGAGGCAACTGGCCGTCGGTCCGCCAGACCGAGCAGAAAGAGCAGTGCTTGGGACAACCGCGAACGGTTTGAACGGAAGCCCACATGTAGGAGCCGCGCTGCAGCAAATCCCAGCGGGCTAGCGCAAAATGCTCCGCATCGATGGCACCCCCTTCATACAGGGGCTTGGTGATGCCTTGAGTGGTATCCGACAGCACCGAAGCCCAGACCAAATCGCCATCGCCGCTCACTACTCCCGCGGCAGCGCCATATTGAAGCGGCTCGGCCGGATACAAGCTTGCGTGAATGCCGCCGAAAATCGGCACGCCGCCGCGCCGGCGCACCATTTGTCCCAGCTCGTATCCACGATGGGCGTTGCTGGTGTGGATGCCGATTCCAACAATGTCTCCGGGATGGACCTTCTCTGCATCAAACTGCTCAAGTGTTTCGTCAGTGATAAGGGGATCCCCGTAGGACCGCGGCGTGGCCCCAGCCAAAACATACAGCCATCGCGGCGTGAGGACGCCCACGCCGAAAGATACATCACTGGGATTCACTAAATGAATCTGCATGCAGTCTTCTCCTAAGATGACAAACGCGTTCTACCAGCGCGAAGGACGCCGGCCGCCTCGACCGCCTGCTCCGGGACCGTTGCGGCGTTCCGGTTTTGGCCGGGCTTCATTAACCGTTAGATTGCGACCTTCCAGCGAAAACGCATTGAGTTCCGCAATTGCTTTGAGAGCATCCTCTTCCGTTTCCATGTTGACGAAAGCAAAACCGCGGGATTTCCCGGTATCGACCTCGCGCATCACCGTTACGGAATCCACGGATCCCTTCTGAGCGAAAAGCTCTTTTAACTGTTCCTCTCCAACAGACGCAGAAAGGTTCCCTACAAAAATATTCTTCCCCATTTTTTTATTCTCCTGAATGCCGGATTGCAATGCCCCCGGCTGTTTGCCAAATCCATTTGCCGTTCTAACTTATTTGATACGATGGATTGCGGCTCAATGCAGGATTGAGTGGGAAGGATAGTCAGGCTAGCTGGAACGACTCTCCGTGCCGCGCAAGCAGAGGCAATCCTCCACCGCACAGACCACAAGATAGCATTATCGCACCAGGTTGTGCAACGCCTAGAAGCAAGCCCCCGTTTATCGCTGACAGGAGCGCAACACCTTTTGACTCGGTTAGCCCCCTGTCTCGCATGTCAATCTAGATTCCAGATTCCCGAATAAATGCCATTTGGAATCAGGAATCCGGAATTAGGAATCAGGAATCCGGAGTCTAGGCAAGGTGAAAGGCGTCGTGGATGGCCTGCACGGCTTTGCGTGCATCGGGCTGCTCCACAACCAGCGAAATGTTCAATTCCGACGAGCCCTGCGCGATCGCGACGACATTGACGTTTGCCTGGGCGACGGCTGAAAACGTCTTGCCCGCGATGCCGGGCATGCCGCGCATCCCTTCGCCCACGACCGCCACGATGGATACGCCATCCTGCACTTTGATGGCGTCGACGATTTTTCGGGCGATGTCCGCTTCAAATTCGCTCTGCAGCTCCTGTACAGCCTTGGGGCGGTCCTTTTGAGGGATTACGACGCAAACGTTGTGCTCCGACGAGGCCTGCGAGATCATCATGACATTGACCTGCATGCGCGCGAGAGCCGAAAAGATGCGCGCCGAGATTCCCGGAACGCCCACCATCCCGTTTCCCTCGATCGCCACAAGGCTCAGCTGATCGATCGACGTGACGTTCTTTACGACGCGCTCCGTCGAATTCGCCGCGCGCGAGATCAGCGTTCCGGGATGCGACGGGTTGAACGTGTTCTTGATCCGGATCGGGATGCTGTTTTCGATCGCGGGCAGCATGGTCTTCGGGTGAATGACCTTGGCGCCGAAATACGACATCTCCGCCGCTTCGCGATAGGAAATTTGCGGCAGGACGGTCGCCCCTTTCACGTGCCTCGGGTCCGCGGTCATCACTCCATCGACATCCGTCCAGATCCAGATTTCTTCGCTGCCCAGCGCCGCGCCGACAATCGAGCCGGTGTAGTCCGATCCGCTGCGGCCAAGCGTCGTCGTGAGGCCGTCGTGGGTCCTTCCGATAAATCCTGTAACCACCGGTACCACGTTTGCATTTACCAGCGGCATCAGAAAGCTGCGCATGCTTTCATTGGTCATGGCGAAGTCGACCGCCGCCTCGCCGAAATGTGCGTCGGTGCGCACGAGCATCCTGGCATCGACGAACTGCGCGGGAACACCGCTGTCGCTCAGAATCGCCGCGATCTGCATGCAGGAGAGAATTTCGCCGAATGACGCGATCGCATCGAGAGAACGGACGCTCAACTCTCTCAAAAGGCCGACGCCGCTGTAGAGGTTCAGAAGCTCATCGAAGAGAAGGGAATGGCTGTGAATGAGCTCTTTCCTGCGGTCTTCATCCCGGACCAGGGCGCCGGCTGCCTGGAGATGCCTCTCCCTCAGCGCGTCGACGTTGTTTTCGACCTGATCGCTTTCGCGCTGGACGGCCAGCTGTGCCGTTCCCAGGAGAGTGTCGGTTACGCCACCCATTGCGGAAGCGACGACCACCGGTTGCTTTGCCAGATGCGATTGAATGATCGAAATGACTTCCTGCAGTCGTGGAATGTCCCCGACGGATGTCCCGCCGAACTTCATCGTAATCATGTTGAATGGCCTCGTATGCAAACTCGTAGCTATTTTCGGAGAAATCGCATAAATTCGCAATGATTACCTGCTATCCAGAGGGGGCTTTTGTGAAGATTTTTGTTCCGGGACGTGTGTGTCTGTTTGGTGAGCATTCCGATTGGGCCGGCGGACATCGCCGAATCAATTCCGAGATCGAAAAAGGCTACACGCTGCTGGCCGGGACAAACCAGGGCATCTATGCCAATGTCGAACCGCACGCAACGTCGTTGATCCTGAGTTCCACCACTCCGGCAGGAGAGCGGAGCGGGCCTTACGAAATCCCGATGGAACCCGGAGCTCTTTTGGCAGAAGCGCAAAAGGGCGGCTTCTGGAGCTATATTGCCGGCGTCGCATACCAGGTGCAGACTCATTATCATGTGCGCGGCCTGGTCATCGACAACTACAAAACGGATCTCCCGATGAGGAAAGGCCTTTCTTCCAGCGCTGCCGTCTGCGTGTTGACGGCGCGGGCCTTCAATCGCGCCTACGACCTGAAGATGACGACTCGCGGCGAAATGGAGCTTGCCTACAACGGTGAGATCACAACTCCTTCGCGCTGCGGGCGCATGGATCAGGGGTGCGCTTTTGGCAACCGGCCGATCCTGATGGCGTATGACAGCGATCGCCTGGATGTGAAAGAGCTTCGTGTGCGCGAGGATATGTACCTGGTGCTGGTCGATCTCGGCGGTCAGAAGGACACGCTCGAAATCCTGTCCCGGCTAAACCGCGCGTATCCTTTTGCCGAAAGCGAAATGGAACGAGGCGTTCAGGAATTGTTCGGCCCGGTCAACAAGCGCATTGTGCATCAGGCTGTGGAGGCGCTGGAAGCATCGGATGCGCGTCGCGTTGGCGAGATTATGGTCGAAGCGCAGGGATGGTTTGATCGCTATGCGGTTCCCGCCTGCCCCGAAGAGCTGACCGCGCCGCTGCTGCACCGCGTCTTGAACTACGAACCAATCAAGCCGCACATCTGGGGCGGCAAAGGTGTCGGCTCGCAGGGAGACGGCACGGCGCAGTTCATTGCCCGCAGCGCCTCGGATCAGCAGTCCTTGATCGAGATTGTCGAACGGGATTTGAAAATGTCCTGCCTGCCGCTGACCCTCCAGGCGGGGCAGAAGGTGCGCAAGGCGGTAATCCCGGCCGCCGGATTCGGCACGCGTCTTTTCCCGGCCTCCAAAGCGACCAAGAAGGAACTGTTTCCGATCATTGACCGCGACGGCATCGCGAAGCCGGTTATTCTGCTGCTCGTAGAGGAGGCTCTGAGCGCAGGGATTGAAGAGGTCATCCTCATCGTCCAGGAACATGATCTGGACGATTTCCGCGTGTTCTTCCAGGAGCAGGTCACCATCGAGAACTACAACAAACTGCCCGGGCATTTCCAGGAGTACGCGCGGCGCATATTGGAAATCGGGCGCCGCGTTTCATTTGTGACGCAGACGACGCAGGAGGGATTCGGGCACGCGGTCTACTGCGCACGCCAGGCGGTCGGCAACGAGCCTTTTCTGCTCATGCTGGGCGATCATCTGTATCGCTCAGCCACCGATGTGTCCTGCGCGCAGCAGTTGATTGCCGCCTACGACCAATACAGGGTAAGCACGCTGGGATTGCGCAGCACGCCGGAAGCCCAGTTGGCGAATTTCGGCACGGCAACGGGCGTATGGCTGGAAAGCAGCCGGCTGCTGAGCATCAGCGAATTTGCCGAAAAACCGACCGCAGATTATGCGCGCAACAACCTGCGTGTGCCGGGGCTTCCGGAGGGAGAATACCTGACCGTTTTCGGCCAGTATATTATTAAGCCGGCGCTTTTCGATTACCTGGAGGAGCACATCAAAAATAATGTGCGCGAGCGGGGCGAATTCCAGCTGACTTCGGCGCTGGACCGGTTGCGTAAGGAAGACGGGTTTCTGGGTTTGATCGTCGATGGGCAGCGCTTCGATATTGGACTGCCGGAATATTATCTCGATACCCTGCGCGCATTCTCGTCGTCATAAACCAGCAAATCATGTGGGCTCGGGGCTTCAGCCCCGACGCTTTGGAGATGTTTAGTAATGGTGGAAAGTGTCGGAACTGATAGCCCCGACCCATAAGTTCTTGTCTGCAATGAGAGTGATCCATAAGCCGGAGGATGCGGCAAAATCGAGTTAAATCATGGCATGACCGGCGCGGGCATGCTATTATTTCGCCTGCATTTTTGACTGTGGTGAGCGTAGCTCAGCTGGTAGAGCTCTGGATTGTGGCTCCAGCGGTCGCGGGTTCGAACCCCGTCGCTCACCCCACCCCTTCATTTTTTAAGCACCCGCAGATGCCGCAGTACACGGCTTTCAGCTATCAGCTGTCAGCATTCAGCTGGCATTATCGAATGTTAAAACCCGTTGCGATGCAACAAAACAGCTTGTATACCAAGTGGGTCGGGGCTTCAGCCCATAGGTGTTAAGTTAAGTCAGACAGGCCTAATATTAAGCCGCGCAGCGGCGCAGTGAGTTTAGGCCGGCCTTTCAAGGCCGGCAATATGGATGCGGTAAATAGCGCGTCGCGCGAGCGACGATTGAATTCAACCATCGCTGCCGCGACGGAACGCCTGCTGGGCGTTCTATCCCGGGCCTTAAAAGGCCCGGCTAAATTCACCGGGCCGCTGCGCGGCCCACGTTAAGTTAACACCTATGGGCTTCAGCCCCGACGCTTTGTTAATTCTGTTGAAATGCACTGCGTCGGCGCTGAAGCCCCAGCCCATTTTTTGGAGAGTTGGAAGAGGCCAACGGCTCAGACCTACACAGTTTGAGCTGAATTCGGAATTATCACAGGCGGTTCCTGCGCTGGTGCTGGAGTAAACCGCGGAGCTTTAGGCATAATCACCCAAGCCACAAAGTAACCGAGGAAAGCCGGCACCAGGGGAATAGGCAATAGGATCAACAGTACCCAGATCAGCCGGACAATGGTCGAATCGATTTCGAAGTACTCCGCGATACCGCCGCATACGCCTGCGATCCTGCAATCAGATGTCGAACGCATCAGGCGTTTGGATGTCCGCGACGGCCCGCTGGATGGGACGTGCAGCGGCGCGCCGCAGAAAGAACAAAAACTCGAATAATCAGCGGCATCTCTCTGGCAGTTTTGGCAAATCATGGTCTGTATCCTCCCGCGGAGTTTTTATTCATCCTCCGCATATAAGAAAATACGATTCTGTTTGAAAAAAAGTTCCCGCTGCCGGTCGATTGTGAGAATCAAGCCACGCGGGATTGTCTCCAAGTGGACTAGCTGTAATGGCAGCCTTAGTTGACGCCGAATTAGCGGCAGGCTTTACTTTGCCTTATCAGTCTTCGACTCTTTTGCCAGCCGTTGCGCGTCTCCTATTTGCTGGGGCGTAATTTTTCCGGCAAAGGAGAGTTGATTTTGGTGGCTGTGGGCAATATGTGATATTGCTGATTTAAAGATTTAACGGTAAAGTATTGGGTCTACAGAATGCACCCGTAGCTCAGTTGGATAGAGCGTCGGACTTCGAATCCGCAGGTCGCCCGTTCGAGTCGGGCCGGGTGCACTACTAAATCCTTGATTCGAAATCTGTTACAGTACGCATCCAATCCAGTTCCTTCCTCTGGAATTGTTCTTGGGGGTGATTGAGGGGTAATTAATCTGTCTTGGGTCCTTTGGCCCTTTTTGCCTACTCCACCAATGATTACGGTGAGATAGAAAGCCAAATTGTAAATTCCACCGTGCTGGATTACTTCGGGGCTACCGTCTGGCGCATAAATCTCCCAAAACGTTGGATGCTAGGCTGCCCCCCCCCCCCGCATTTCTAAGGCATTATTTCGATGATCAGGTGGGGTATCAAAACCTATGCTATTGCTTCCGGCAGGTCGAGGAGGAATCGCCAAGCCGGAATGACATCGATAGTCCCAGCGTCAGTTTTGATCCGCTTGTCATCGTTCCGGGTTACGATAGTTCCCGCTTTGAGGCCTAGCTCGGCCATCGCCTCGCTTAAAGCGGCTATTTCCCGTTTGCGTGTCTGGGGTACGGTCAGGGATTCGCATGCCTGGATCAGGATTCGTGTCTTACCAGAGGTTGGGACGATGAAGTCGACCTCTCGGCCAGTTTTAGTCTTGTAATAATATATTTCCGGGTAAAGCCGCCTCAGCGCCGTGAAAACGAGGTTTTCCAGGAGATGGCCGGAATTAACCAGGATTCCCGATGCCACCGAAGTGACCATTGCATGATCGATGCAATAGATCCGTTTCGGATTGCTGCCTCTGCGCGCTGCCGACGAGTCGAATATTTGTACGGTGAAAAGAAAATAGGCGTCTTCGAACCATTCCAGGTAATCCGACACCGCAGATTTGGGAACCTTATGGCCTAGCGACTTAATATATCCCGTAAGACTGTTGCCGGAGTAAAGCGATGCCGTGTTGTCCACCAACCTGTGCGCTAAATCGGTAACTGCTTTAGGATGGGAAATATCGTGGCGCTCTACCAGATCACGGAACAGGATGGTGTGAAAATACTCCTGGTGGATTTTGATCCTCAGTTGGCGAGAGAGCCCCAAAACTTCAGGGAAGCCACCAGTCTCCCAATATTCTTCAAATGCCTTCTGAACAATAAGCCGCTTCTTTGTTGACAGCGAATTTTCTTTCTCGATTCCTTTATAGTCCAAAAATTCCCGGAACGAGAACGGAAACATCTCCCAGGAGAGCGCCCGTCCGCGCATCTGTGTGGCAATTTCCTTCGACAGCATCTTGGCCGACGAGCCAGTGATATAGATTTCACATTTTTCCGTGCGCATCATGCGGTCAACAAATGGTTCCCAGCCCGGAACGGACTGGATTTCGTCAAAGAAGCAGTAAATGGTCTCGCTGTTTTTCTTTTTCGGGAAAATGGAATAATAGGCTTCTGTGATCAAGCCCAGATTTTCTTGACTCAGGGTATGCAGCCGATCGTCGAAAAAATTCAGATACAGGATGTTCTGCCGCGAAACACCGCGCTCAATAAGGCGCTGGATAACTTGAAACAAGTAGGTCGATTTACCGCTACGGCGTACTCCAATACAGACGGCAGCCTTGCCGCGGACTGTTTTAATCTGAAGTCGGCGGGGAACCCCTGTCTCGAGGCGGGTTTCCTGAAAGTCCAGAATTATGGATTTTATCGTATCCAGCATTGTTCAAGCCTGGTCATATAAATTACCGGTTTATGGTTAACCCGGTAATAAATGTTACCAGCTTGGATAAAGTGTAGCAAGAAAAGTTTCACCCCATTCCATTGTTCCCCACGTTTGCATAAGAGCCTTTTCCCGCTTTTCTCGCAGTGTCTGAAATTCTATCTGTATTGTCAGAGTATTGAAAAACACGGCAAAAATCTTGGGGGTTATGGGGGGGGATTGGGCGGTAAATGTGCGCTCGCGTGGTTTAGGTGGACAAATCAAAGAGCCTTATGAGAGCCAATAATAAGGGATTGGCGCAATATTAGGCGGCTTGCCGCCGTGAGTTTGCTCGATCCCACATCCCCTAAATTATTTGGAACGATCAGCCCAGATGACGCGTATTCAATCGGCAACAGGGAAAGAAATCACTTGTATGCATTATCCTCGAGGGGCAGAGAATCTTGAAATTCCTGCCCCTCTGTTTCAATGGCGGCATCTGGGCAGCGTACCATTGCTTCACCGGCAGACGAACCCCGGGGATCTTTATGCCCGAGAGGCTACTCCTCCCATTTGGCTAGCACTTCGCCTAAACCCAGACCGCCACCAGGCATTGCGCCGTCTATGACGCTCATTTTCGCATCGAGCACTTTGATCGGGCCAAAGAAGGTCAGCGGGTCATGGGGGCCGTCAAAGAACTGAACCGTGGCGGAACCCTTTGAATCCTTGGGTCCGGCCGGGATTTCCAAAGGAGTATTGACTTCGGATTTAGGGATGTTACAGCCAAGGCATATAAGCTCGCCTATGGCTGGAGTCGAGAGCGAAGCGTTGGGAGTGCGCCTTATCAGGTAAATGGGGCCCATATCCGGCCATTTCACCGCGGGAGTGGATTTGGAAATTTTGTACTCGATTTTCATCAGCGGAATGCTGCCCTGGTCTTTCAGCTTCTTTGCTGTGATCGTCCAACCCGTCGCAGTTTGAGTCCAGGTTATATCTGCCATTTTCTTCGGCCAGCCATAGGGTTCCCGGCCGGCAAGAAGCCCCATATCGCTGTCGATATATTCGATCAGAGTGGTGTTGCCGGTACTGCCTTTCCATTGAACCGGGGCATTAATCGCGATCTCGTGGACGTTATATCCGCCCTTCTCCACGTCTCCAGTCCAACCCAGCAGCAGGACAAACAGATCGCCGTCGCCACTCGTTTCCAGCGGCTGCATCAGCGCCCGTTTGATTGCCCCCTTCGGAGCCTGGCACAGGATTGAAATAGCCTTTAGGTCGCTGAAATGATGCGGAAGCGGTGGATAGGGTGGGGAAAAAACGGGAGAAGGAATGAACGGACCCTTTGCCGGCTTCGCGTTTTTATCCTGAGCCACGCACATCAGCAGCGCTGAGACCACAAGAACTGCACAGATACCAGCCACAACAATGAATAACGCACTCCGTTTCATCATTCCGCCCTCCGTTCCTTTTACAGGTTTTAGGAATTACTCTAATGATCGCGTCTGATAAGGCGCATTAAGTTGACTACGGATTCCTCCTAATGGCTCTAATCCCGCCCGGTGCGTCGTAATTAGAATTTATCAGTGAAATACATCAGCGGAAAATATAATCCGTGAAACCCTCTCATGTCATTAGCAAAAAACCGAATTGCAATGAATATTGCCAGAAACCCTGCCATTCTATATTCTATTCCTTGTTTGGATTGACCGGTCATATCTGCCAACATAGAACGTGAGACTTTGTGCTTGCTTGGTTTCTCGTCGCGCTGTGAGAGGTTCTCTTCCTGATGGGTTTGGCTGAACTGAAGTTGCTGCTGATACTGATCTTTTTGTTTTTCGTCCAGATTCACTTGTTGCGGCTGGATCCGCGCCGCACCATGCGCATTTTTTCCTTTGCATGTGTAATTGGCGTCATTGCTCAGCTTTTGTTGGGAAGAGAGTTAAACCTGTATACGCCGAATATTACACTCTATGTGTCCTACGTCAGCGTTGCAGTCATCATGACCTGGGGTGCTGGATTGACTTCTATCTGGGCGATCCATGCCTGGCTGAGGCGCATGCGCGGAATTCCTGCAGGCTTGGGTGCATACACAGTGTGCGGCATTCCCGTGTTGATCGCTTTGGAGTTTATAGGATCCAACATTATCGGGATGAAGCTCCACGACTACGGGCAATACACAGCGCTGATGCCGTACATCAATGCGATGCATGCCCCGAAGTGGCTCTACGCCTACTATGTTGCCTCCGCATTGATCTTCTTTTACTCTTCGAGAGCTCTGGGTCTCTACAGCGAAGATCGGCATGAATGCCAGCCCCATGCCGATCGGGCTTTTGCAGCCTGCGAGAATGAGCGGAATGATTGATTAAGACGCCTAGGGAAAATGGTGTGAGGTTAGAATTTCACCTTTTGGGCCGGCTTTGCTCAGATGTCATAGGGCCGCAGGCAAAAAGGTGAAATTCTAACCTGACACTAATACAACAAGCCGGGGCCATGCATATATTTAAGCTCCCATTATGGACACAGGCGACAAAAAAATGGTAGCTTATCCCCGCAACACATCTTCAGACGTTCATTGAGATTTTTCGGTATGCGCCTGTAGCTCAGATGGATAGAGCGTCGGTCTCCGGAACCGAAGGTCAGCAGTTCGAGCCTGCTCAGGCGTACCACTCCTTTTAATAATTTAGGGAAATCTACGCAATTTATAAAATGCCTCGTAACGGCGGGGTAACGTCAAGCGGAAAGGCCGGTTTCCCGTCCTTGCGGGGTGAAACCCTCGAAGTTCCCTGAAAAATACAATAAACGAATAGAGAAGAACTGGGGTAACTTCCCATAAGGCTGTCTTATGGGAAGTAATAGTAGTGAAGTGCAATGCGGGAATGTAGAGCCGGAAGCTTCAGCTATGCACCGTAATTTGGGATTCAATCTGCGTTCGGCAATTAAGCGGCGGAACGAGGGAGATCTTCGAATGTAATAATCAGGCGTTTGCCTACAATGGTGGCAGCCTTTTGAATCGTGTCAAGCTGAACGTTATCGTTTTCAGGGTCCAGGAAACGATCAACCTGGGTGCGGCTGGTTTTCATCCGACGGGCCATTTCAGATTTGGAGATCTTGTTAGCCTTCATGGCTTCGGAGAGCTGCCACGCGATAACCCGCTTGATGGCATGGCTGGTTGCCTCTTCGTGAAGCCCCTCCTCCTTGAGGAAATCGTCGAAGGATGATCCAATGCGTTTGTTCTTCATTTCTCAATTTCTCCTTTACGTCTCAGCGCGATAGCCAATTCAATATCCGCGGTTTTCTTACTCTTTTTCACAAAACCGTGAAGGAGCACCATTGCTCCTTCGTAAATGCAGAATAGAATGCGCGCAATCCGTTTCCCGGTAATCGTGCTGCGGACTTCGAACAGGCCTGCACCCATAGGGCGGCACACCGCATACCAATAGGCCAGCCAAACTCGACCGTACGGATATCTGTACCTATAATGCGACGGTCTTCAGAATCCAGTTCTTTGAGCCATTCGCGTACAGGCTCGGCTCCCGCCCCCGTGCGTTAGAACGCTGCCGGAATGGTCTTTTGCGTTAGATTTGTCATCCAATCCCAAATCTGGCATTAGTGTACCGTATAAGGTGCAGTCAAATCAAGTCCTATTAGGCACAACGGTGTCTTGCGAACTGTGCCTCTGGAATTATGAAGCTGGAGTTTTCTCGCTTATTCCGGGGCATGGACGATATTGTTGATCGCGGCGCCGGAAATATCGACGATGGCCGTACCCCCGTCTATCGGGAGCACAACTCCGGTCATATACGAAGAATCGTCGCTCGCGAGATAGCTGCAGATGCCGCCGACCTCATCCGTGGTTGCGACCCTGCGGAGCGGAACGTCCTTAGTGAAAAGTGCAAAAATCCCTTCCAGATCCGTCCCGAGTCTTTTGGCAAAAGAGGTCATCGCTCCCTCGATCATCTCCGTCCTCACGCCTCCGGGGCAAATCACGTTGCAGCGCACACGGGAAGGGCCAAAGTCCAGGGCAACCTGCTGCGTGAGCATGATCAGTCCGCCTTTGGATGAAACATAGGCGGGCATATTCGGAATCGCGCGTATCCCGGCGACGGAAGACACATTTATAATCGAACCACCGCCGTCCCGGATCATATGGGGAATCGCGGCTTTCATGGTCAAAAAGGGTCCGGTGAGATTGACCGCCAGCACTTCTTGCCAGAGCTCCGGATCGAGGTCGACAACATTTGCCGGTGGGATCTGGTCTTTCGCTGCATTATTGACGAGGACGTTCAGTTTGCCCCCGAGATCCAGCGCCGCCTGTACCATGCGCTCGACATCTTCATAGCAGGATACGTCTCCCGCGCAGGTTGCCACCGATTTCGGAGGCAGGGACGCCGCGACCTGATCCAGTAATTCCTGGCGCCGGCCTGAGATGCAGACCTTTGCGCCGTCAGCGACAAAACGCCGCACAATCGCTTCCCCAATGCCTGTGCCGCCTCCGGTGATAAGGGCAACCTTCCCGTCCAATCGCATACGCAAACTCCATAATCAAACCATTATTATTTTGATTGTCCCGGCATCCTTCGGAGTGCTGCCGCTTACTCCTCGCTAAAGCGGCTGCAAACTGTCGCACTCTGAAAGGATATCCGAATGTGAACCCTTTACCCGTAAGTGCCGCCCATGCCGGAGGTGAAATGGAAGATGGGTCTGTCGACTCTCCGGATCTTCATGGGACAATGCTTTGTTCCTGCCGGAAGAAAGGCGATGAAGCTCTTGGTCATGATATTGGGCTTTCCGTCGATCCACAGCTCGACCTCTCCTCCCAAACTATGAATGTCGTTCGGGTCGGTGCCGATGAAGCCGAGCGCTTCGGGAAACGGGTGGCTGTGCTCCTTTACCGTACCCTCCTCACCTTTGCTTTCCGTCCAGTTGCCCGGCCAGAACCACGCTGTCTCCATGTAAAATGCGCCTTTGAAAACGTCGCCGTCCAGAGCGAGTACTCGGCTGGCTTCCTTTTCTGAGAATACCGGGCTCCACGGGGCATCGCCCACGCCGGTCTTCAGCTCCGTTACGATGTATTTCGAGTCATAGCTCTCCATGGACCCACTTCTCCTTTTTGACTTTTTCGTGTCCGCCCGGGTCCGCCTCCGCCAGAGTGCTCGCGCCAATCATGATTGTAAACTCCAGGTGCGGCTTCGTGAACTTCTTCCAGGTCAGCGGGCCGTGTTTCACGCCCTTAGGAACATAGATCGCCGAGGTGCTGTTGATCGTGACCGGTTCGCCGTCCATCATGATTTCGATTTCGCCGCCGAGATCTTCGGGGTTGCCGGGATCCGTCCCAAGGTGAATGACGATCTCGTCAAAATCGTGCGTATGCTCCCCGATATGGGGATTGGGATCCGGCATGCCCAGAACCCATCCAGTCTCGATATACATCTTGGCCTCAGGCACGAGATTTCCACTCATGAGCGTCATCGCGGGAATTCGATTTTTGACTACTTCCTTTGGTATGACCTCGTACGCAGGTTTTGCGACCACATATTTTTCATATTTGAATCCAGCCATGTTTCCTCCTTAGTACGGACTCTGTAAATGTGGTCAAGGATACCCTATTTTGCTATTTGTCGTGAATGATGTTTCGACTCCGGGCATGCGCCCGGAGCTAATCTTAAACCTGTTCACTGCCTTGCGGATGTTTTAAGGGAAATTAAATCGGGTTCATCTCGGTGGATTCATGATGAGGTTCAAAACCGCGTGTTTGGATGGCAAGATGGCTATGGCGCCTTTACCGTTGGCAGTTCCGAGGTTGAATCAATAAAGCGATATATTCAAAAAGAACATCGTGGTGGGAAGACATTCCAGGAGGAATACGTTGATCTTCTCATAAAGAGCGGAACTGAATTCGATGAGAAGTATCTTTGGTAACGAGAGCTGTAGAAATATGGGCATCGTCGTTGATTTCTTTTACCTGTATGGTTGGATAAAATATCATCGAAGTCCGCCGCCCGTCATCGTATTTCACCAATATTTGCCCCGTGAACCATAATAGAGTATCGTACTTATAGGTAGGTAGGACTACCTAGATTGCTTTCCGGCTTTGCGCTTGGAGGTGCTCAATGAAATCATTTGGTTATTCACTATGTATTACCAGTTTGGTTTTGTTGATTCTTCTACCCTGCGCGGGTGCACAACAGACGACTCCGGGGGACACTGGAACTGGAACTGGAAGCAGAGGAGGCACCACGCAGCCCAAGATACCGCCCCCAATGCCGCCAACAATCACAGCTCCAAGGGAGAACCGCGCGCCTCAAGCCCCAGCGGTTTCCGAGACAATTTATATTACAGGCACTGTTGTGCAGGAAGACGGCAGTCCGCCTCCTTTTGGCACGGTCATAGAACTCGATTGTGGCGATACGATCACCAGAGAAGCGACCGTGGATTCAACAGGGGGTTATGGGTTTCAGGTTGGAAGCAGGAACAGGATTGGCCGCGTGATGCCGGACGCAAGCGATCGGATCGGCGAGGATATTTTTGAAACAGCGGACGTCTCGCAAAACATGGGATTAAGAGAACGGCCCACTTTTGCTGGGACAACGCCGCTTTCCGTGCGATTGCTGCGCTGTGAAGTGCGCGGTCAATACCCTGGCTACCGGTCCACTTCTGCGAGAATGAAAGCCGGTTCCATATGGGGATATACGGAAGTTGCGCCTATTCTGATGTACCCAATCACAAAAGTGCGGGGAACATCGGTGAGTTTGACCAGTCTGCTTGCTCCCAAACAGGCGAGACGGTCTGTAGAACGGGCGACGAAAGCATTGAAGAAGGAACAATTCAACGAAGCGGAAGTGCTGCTGAAATCGGCGATCGGTATATACCCTGCAAGCGCGGAAGCCTGGTTCCTGCTGGGGGACGCGTACCAATTGCAGAAGCGCAATCAGGAAGCGCGGGAAAGCTATTGGAAGGCGGTGCAGGCGGACGGCCTTTATGTGCGTCCGTACCTGCGTCTTGCCCGGCTTTCAGTGAACGAGCGGGATTGGCGGAACGCCGCGGATCTTTCGAACAAAGCGCTGGAACTCGACCCCATCGCTTTTCCAGAAGCCTACTATCTGAATGCGCTGGCTCTTTATAATCTGAAGGATATGGAGGCTGCGGAAAGAAGTGTGCGCAAAGGGCAGCGGTTGGATCTATCCCTGCAATATCCGCAAATGCACCTGATCCTGGCAAATATCCTATCGATTAAGCGGGATGCACTGGGATCGATTGAAGAATTGCGCAAATACCTCAAAGAAGCCCCCACGGCGGAGGATGCTCCCATGGTGCGCGCGAAGCTGGAGGAAAAAGTGAAGCTCGCAAAGACGGAGATTAAGTGAACCTGCGCGGAACGCGCTGGGGCTATCAGCGTTCAGTCGTGCTGAACGCTGATAGCCATATGCTATTTGCGCGGCGGAAGCATAGCGCGGAATTTCTCCATCTCCGCCCGGTACGCGGCTTTTATTTTTTCTATCCGATCCTCCGGCCAGTCGGGATCCCATCCCAATCCTAAATCATCGCCGGTGAGCACAATCGAGAAATCAACGGATGGAGGTTTTTTAAGCAGGATGGTAGTGGCATTGCATATCCGCTGGGGCGAATCACAATCACTGCATATCTCGGTCAAGGCGCAGGGAGTGTTTAGTCCGATGTATTTGGCGTGATAGGGGGAAATTGTATGCTGAATCCTGTCGAGGGCTTCCTCGACATCCCGGACTATTTTGTTCGCGCCGATCAGCAGGATGACTTTTTTCACTCCGAAGATCATGCCGGCCACGCGATTGCCCATGCCGTCGGTGTTAACGAGTTTGCCGTCCAGAGTGACGGCGTTAGTGCTGACGAGCAGGACGTCCCGGCGCGTGGTTGGAAACTCTCCCGGCTTCGGAAAATCCAAGCCCTTGTTCCCCCGCCGTCGGAGAAGGTCCAGGATGCCAAGCTGTGAAACCGACGCGGCTCCGGCCATTTCAATGGAAGCGTCCGGAGGGATCATTTCGAGAATGATGGGGACGGCATCTTTGGCTTTGTCCACGTAGGTAACCGAATAATTGTTCTGCTTAAGCGCCTGGATGACGCTTTCCATTTCCTTTGTTGCAGCCATGTCTTCCTCCACAATTTGCCACTTATTTTCTAAGATTTTTTGGCGAGGAGCTTGTCTACTTCCTTGAGCTCCTTCGGGATGTTGATTTTTTGCGGGCACTTTTCCACGCAAATAAGACAGTCAAAACAGTTGGCCGCCCTTTCATCCGGCGTCAAAAAACTGTTATAGAAAAAGCTGCCCTGCTCTACACTCTTAAACAAAAACGCGTCGTTATAGATAGCAAAGTTATTCGGGATATTCACGCCGTTGGGACATTTCATGCAGTATCCGCAGCCCGTGCAATCCACGCGCAGCATTTTCCGGTACTCAGCGCGCACCTTGTCGAACAGGGCAAGCTCTGCGGCAGAGAGTGAATTCGCGGCCGCATCTTTGACGGTGCGTGTATGATCCATCAATTGCTCCAGGGAACTTGAGCCGGTGAGCACCGTAGATACGCCTTCGTGGTTATAGACCCAGCGCATGGCCCATTCCGCCGGGCTTTTCTTCGTAGCGGCACTGTCCCATATCGCCTGGACCTCGGGTGGAATCGGGTCTACCAGCTTCCCTCCGCGCAGCGGTTCCATGATCACGACGCCGATGTTGCGCGCGGCGGCGTAATCGAGACCTTCTTTGCCAGCCTGGTACTCACGGTCATAAAAATTGTACTGGATCTGGCACACGGACCAGTCGTATGCGTCGACAATCTGTTTGAAAACGTTTATTTCGTCGTGGAATGAAAAACCGGCGAACCGTATCTGCCCACTGCGACACAATCCGTCCATGAATTCCAGCACGCCCATTTTTTTCATCTTTTCCCAGGTGGCCGCACCCAGCCCGTGCACATGGTAGATATCGACGTAATCGGTCTGGAGCCGTTGAAGCTGTTCTTTGAATATCCTTGCCATATCTTCCGGCTTTTCAATATTCCACACCGGCAGCTTCGTTGCGATCATCACCTTCGAACGGTGCTCCCTGAGGGCTTTGCCGACAAAAACCTCGCTCTGCCCCCCATGGTATCCGTAGGCTGTATCAAAATAATTGATCCCCTGCTCCAGCGCGTGGTTGATCATTTTGGTTGCGTGGACTTCATCGATCGGGATGTCCGGATTGAACCCGTCCATAGGGCCATTGGATCCGATCATTGGCAGGCGCATGGCGCCAAAACTCAGGACCGATGTGTCCACATTTGCTTTACCCAGCTTCCGGTAGCGCATGAATAATCCTTTCTTCTGTTGTTTTGCTCAAAATTTGATGCCTCTACTTTTTAGTCTTTTTGATCTCCGCCTGGTACTGAGCGATTCTCGTCTTTTGCGCGTTTACCTGATCGTCCAGTTCTTCTTCCGTCGGATGAGGGTAAACGGACAGCAGCCGAAGTTTTAACTGGTCCCTTGTTTCCTCCACTTTCTGTGCCTCGGCTGCGTCGGCGATGCGGGTTTCGCATGCGAGCGCATACCACGTATACGCTTCCGAAAGATCCTCGACCACGCCGAGCCCGGTTTCATAGGCCTTTGCGACGCATACCTGGGCTTTGGCATTGCCGAGATAGGCCAGCCCCGTGCAGAACATGAAATCAGACCGGGGTGTTTTGCTGCCGGCCTGGTTCGCCAGGATCTGATCGATTTTGCCGTCCTGCTGCGGTCCGGGCAAACGGTTCTGAACCATCAAATCCGAGATCTCCTGCTTATTGGGGCGGCTTTTCACATCCTCCGCAGCTGCCTGCACCGCTAGCGCAGAGTGTGCGAAAAGAATAGGGAGCGCAATGATTGCAGTCAATATAGAACGTCGCACCATGAATCCTCCGGTAAAGCTCAAACATCATCGCTTGAAGCGTCTCTATCGTAGATGATGGCATCCGCGACCTGCAAGCATCTTCTGTAATACAGGGAAGCCCGCCTCAATTGTTAATTTCGGTATCGGAATCGCTATCGGTATCGGAATCGCAATGGGATATCGGCTTTTATATGGGGTGACAGAGCTTTAAAAGCCGATCGCGATCTCGATTGCGATACCGATTCCGATAGCGATAGCGATCCCGGTCCGAAGAATGCCCGTTTGCCGGCGAGGTTTCTATTCCATGCCTTGACGCGTTTAAGGTAAGATCACAATCGGAAAATCATAGGAGTTGGAAGGGTTGATGATCATGAAATGGAAACAGGAATACAATTTACTTATAAACTACATCAGCGATCACCCTGAAATAGTGATCAATCCTAGGGAAATATCTATCCCGCAGAGCCTGCGCGATGAATTCTACCGGAGTTTCGATCAACTGAGACTAAGTTTTGTTGAAGACCATTACTCTTCCATGTCCGTCGACTTCAACTCCCTCTGCGAAAATTATCTCATGATTGAAAAGGAGATCACGGAGCTTCTTGGGCTGGAGGAAATTGCCATGCCGATGGATCTTTTCAGTTTTGTGCACACGCCGAAGGATGGATTGATGCGCATCCTCTATAACAGGACTTTCGACTTGCTGCAGGGGAAAACAGAAGCCGCGGCATTTGAACAGCAGGCTGTCAATGACCTGGGATCGGTGGCGGCAGAGCTTTATCGGTTAGGATATGAGCAATGGGCCGCGCTCGTATTGATCAAACTGCTTGAGCCGGACCAGGCATTTCTGGTCGATCTCGATGAAAACTACGACCCGTTTTTGACGGAGCTGAAAAGCATTTCTTTCGGCCGGCAGGCACACCATCCCACGATGCGCATACCTGAGTTTGTTCTGCACTCGCAAAAGTTAAACAAATATGTTGCGGTCAAGATGGTGCTGGCGCGTGAAATCGAGACGTATGTCGCGCCCTTCAAGCCGGCGGTACGGCCCAAGAAGAAAACCGGGGACACGTCCTTTGCCCTGGATTCCCGTGTGATGCTGCTCTCTTTTATGACCTCCCCAAAGGATATCCCTGTCATTGCGGACATTTATGATCTCAAGCTCACGAGCCCGGATTGGATGATGGAATTTATCTCGGCAAGCGAGCTTGCCGACCCGGCTTCATTGGATCAGGTAAAACGGCGCGTGGATGCGATGAAACCGAAATTGGGATCATGCCTGGTTCTTATGGATGCCGGCAAGGAATTGTCGCCCGAAGATATTCCGGAAAAAATCCGCACGGTTTCAGTCGGCTTTGATCAGGCCAGGCTCCAGTCCGTTGTCAACGCACTCGTTGTCTGAACGCGCAATTTTTATCATGTGGGTCGGGGCTTCAGAGGTGTCTCAAACTAGCCGCGAGCGGCGCAGGAGCTTAGACCCCTTTCACCTGTATTGTCGCTAAATAGCTCCTAGGGACTTGCGCCCTCGGCTGGTATAGAGCGCCTTCGGCGTTAAATCCCAGGATCTTAAAGGCCCGGCACATTCCAACCAGCCGCGGCGAGGCCCACGTTAAAGAAAATCATGGGCTGAGGCCCGCCCGATCAGATGTACCGTCTCCAAAGCGTCGGGGCCGACCCCGACATGTGTTTTTTTGTTTTTGCTATTTCCCAAAATTGGAGGGAAGACGCAGGCTATCAACTCAGCAGGAGAGCCAGGTCTTCGGAGCCGAGGTTGCGCAGGAGGCTGTTGTCTTGGCTGATGATAGCGTCGGCTATTTCCCGCTTGGTTTCCTGGAGTTCCAGCACTTTTTCCTCCACGGTGTCTTTGGCGATCAGGCGGTAGGCAAAGACGGATCGTGTTTGTCCGATCCGGTGCGTCCTGTCGATTGCCTGGGCTTCCACTGCCGGATTCCACCAGGGATCCAGAAGAAACACATACTCGGCCGCCGTAAGATTCAATCCCAATCCTCCCGCCTTGAGGCTGATCAGGAAGAGCTTTGATTCCGGATCATTCTGGAAGCGATCGACTGGCGCCCCGCGGTCTTGTGTTTGTCCGTCGAGATACTCATAGCGGATTTGCTGTTCATCCAGCCGGCTGCGCAGGATGCTGAGCATCGAGGTGAACTGCGAAAAAATCAGGGCTTTGTGTCCTTCTTCCAAGACTTCCGCCAGCTGAGGCAGCAGCATGTCCAGTTTCGCACTGGGTTCCAGGATGCGGGCGCGATCGATCAGCCCGGGATGAATGGCGGCCTGACGCAGCCGGAGGAGCGCTTCCAGGATATGTATCTTGGATTTTTCCAGGCCATCCTGCTCGATGCGATTTAGGATTGCTTGCCGGTAATGATCGCGCAGTTCGTTGTACAGCGTCCGCTGCGCCGGCTCCAGCTGGCAGAAAAGCGTCTGCTCCACTTTCTCCGGCAAATCACGCGCTACCTGGGATTTGGTTCGTCTGAGGATGAAAGGGCGTAGAGCCCGGGCAAGCAATGCGCGCTGGTCGTCGTCGAGCTTTGCGCCGGGTCCTTTTCCAAGCTTGAAGACGCTTGCCGATCCGAGCATGCCGGGATTCAGAAATTCGAACAGGCTCCACAATTCACCCAGGTGATTTTCGATCGGCGTACCGCTCAGCGCCAGCCGGTGGCTTCCGCGCAGGAGGCGTGCGGCTTTCGCGGATTCTGTGGATGCGTTCTTGATGGCCTGCGCTTCGTCAAGAATCACATAGTCAAACATCTTATCCTTGAAGAAGGGGGCATCGCGCCGGAGGGTTCCGTAGGTTGTGAAAACTGCGTCGTACTCATCAAAATGTTTGTGCCCGCGAATACGCACGCCTCCGGTGTGTTCCAGGATGCGAAGATCAGGCGTGAATCGCCCGGCCTCCTGTTTCCAGTTGAATACGAGCGAGCGCGGCATGACTATCAGCGACGGCGGCAGACGGTTGGCGGAAGCGCTCGCGGAGCGCAGCACGCGGCGCTCCTCGAGCAGCGCCAGGACCTGGATGGTTTTGCCGAGTCCCATGTCGTCCGCCAGGCAGCCGCCGAAGCGGAACTGCTGCAGAAAGTGGAGCCATCCCAATCCCTCGCATTGATACGGGCGCAGGCAGCCGTGAAACCCTGGCGGCGGTTCCACTGAGGATATTCCCCCGAAGGTCTGCAATTCGGTGCGCACGCGCTCAAACAGCTCGTCACAGCTTACTTCAGGCCGGGACGCCAGCAAGGCATCCAGCAAGCCTGCCTGGTTGCGGTTGAAGCGCACATGGTCTCCATGGGCGGTCCCGAGTCCTGCAAGCATTCCGTATTTTTCCAGCAATTCTTCCGGCAGCATGCCATAGCTGCCGTCGTCGAGCAGGACGGTGGTTTCACGGCGCCTTAACGCGGCAAGCAGCTTGGGTACGGTGATCCTTGAGTCGCCGAATTCGATGGTTCCGTGCAGTTCAAACCAGTCGATTCCCGAGGAAAGATGCATGTGGACCGAATTGGGATTGCGAAAGAGCTTGCCTTCGGCTTCAACATGCCATCCGGAGGTTACGAGATCTCTCACCGCCGCAGGCAGGCGGGATTGAGCCACCATCCAGTTCGTTCGGCCCCGGTAATCAGGCCTGCTCTTGAATCCAGCTTCTTCAAATTTCTGCATAGCGCGGTTTTCCGCATCACGATTCCGCCGTATCCTTTTTCTTTCCGAAATAAGCGCTATTCCCGTCGCCGGATCGCTTTCCCCAATAACGTGGCCGAGATAATCAAAGAGCACTTCACCCAGGAGATTCGATGCATTCCAGGTTTCCTGGGTGGCACGTACGTGTGCGATCGGTTTTGGCTCTGCCTCGATTTCCTGCAACTGCAATTCCTCCGGAAGCTCCAGGCGGGGCGGAGGCCGGCATTTGCATCATCGTCTCGATCCACGTATCGGCCTCGTCGTAGGGCACAAAGAAGGAACCTTCTTTGCGAAACAGTGAAATCCAGCGGAAAGATCCGATGATACGGCGCGCACAAATTCGCCCTGCACGAGGATGCCTTCGTCGAAAATGATATTCCGCCTGTTCGATGCTGAGGCGCGCGCCGGATCTGTGGAACGCGCCGCGGATCTCATACCGGCGGCTTGCCTCATCCGGATGAGCTTCTATGCAGAACTCCCACGGCCCTGCCTCATCCCATCGGGCCATGCGTCCATCGCCGGATTCGGGCGTTTGGAAGTGAAAGCGGTTTGTCTTCGAAATCACCGGCAAAATTGTCAGCAGGTCTTGCCGTAGCGGCTGAAAACGGTATGTTGATTCATAGGGGCGGTAATACCATTTTTCGCGATTGACTCCGACAAGGCGGCCCAGAATCTCGCGATCTGCCGCATCCGGAAGCTCTGAAATCATGTTCTGCGGCAGTGTCAGCGGTTTTGGTTTTTTCCAGTCGCCGTTCTTCCTGCGATCCCGCACATCGATGCGGATGGACAGGCTGGCTCCATAGATGAGCCGGGTGTATTGGAGGATGTAAAGGATTTCGCGGTCGAAGGGCCACGAAGGGGGCCTTTCCTCCGAGGCTTCGGAGCGCTTTATTTTGTTCAGGAGGAGTTGCCACGAATCGGGATGTGCGGCCGCACCATGCTTCTCTGCGGTTCTGGCGGCTAAAGGCAATCCGGCATCATCGATGAGTCCGAATTCTTCAGGATCGAGGTCGTCGATATAGTCGTCGTCCAGATCATCATCGGAATCTGTGGCGATAAGCTCTTTGGGAAAGGAAGAATTCCATACCTGCAAGTGACCCAGTTTTTGCAAGTTGCAGCAGGGTTGCCCAGACGTGTTTGCAGACTTCCCGATGATCTTCAAAGTAGGGGCAATCGCAGGAAAATATTTACCGCATTCCCCTCCCGCTCCAGATCTACCTCATATTCCTGAGAGCCGGAAACTTTGGCGGACACAAAATCAGGATCCGAGAACACGATGCGAACGGCATTGCGCTCAAAATACTGCATGCCGCGGATTTTTATCTTCTGGCTAACATTCCGGCCAAGTCTGTCAAGTTGTGACATGTCCCTGATTCCTGATTTCTGATTTCTGATTCCGGATTCCGGATTCCGGATTCCGATTCGAGATTCCAGACTTCCGACTTCTGACTCCTGACTTCTGACTCCTGAATTCTGTCTTCACTCCCTCCGGGCAAACAATTATGATACAGGTACGTATGGAAAAAATGAATCACCAACCCCGTCCTTCATGGTTGAAAGTCAAAATTCCCAGCGGCGAGAGGTACTTCCAGCTCAAAACCCTGATGCATGCCCAGCGGCTCAACACCGTCTGCGAGGGCGCGCATTGCCCGAATATCGGCGAGTGCTGGGGTAGAGGCACGGCGACTTTCCTGATTTTGGGAGACGTGTGCACGCGCGCGTGCAAGTTCTGTGCAGTTAAAACGGGATTGCCTCCGGAATATGACCTGGACGAACCGCGGCGGGTGGCGGATGCGATTCAGCAGCTGGAACTGCAATATGCCGTGATTACGTCTGTAGACCGGGATGATCTCGATGACGGCGGTGCGTTTATTTTTGCAGAAACGATCCGCCGGACCCGGGTAGCATGTCCCCAAATACGGCTTGAAGTCCTGATTCCGGATTTCCAGGGAAGCGTCGATGCTCTGCGGACGGTTGTTGAAGCCCGGCCGGAAGTTTTGGGCCACAACATTGAGACGGTGCCAAGACTGTACCCCGCGGCGCGCGCAGGTTCACGGTATCGCCGGTCCCTGGATCACTTGCGCAACGCCAAGTCGTTCGGAATTCCGATGACGACCAAATCCGGACTTATGCTGGGACTGGGAGAAAACCAGGAAGAAGTCGTGGCAGTCCTGAGTGATTTGCGGGAAGCCGGCGTCGACATCGTGACGCTCGGTCAATACCTGCAGCCGACGCGGACGCACCTGCCGGTGGAGCGGTTTTATACGCCGGAGGAGTTTGATGTATTTCGGGACTATGCCTATTCCCTTGGATTCCAGTATGTCGCTTCGGGCCCGCTCGTACGGTCGTCCTACCGCGCAGAGCAGTTTTCAGGCTGATAGCTGATAGCTAATAGCTGACAGCTTGGCACAGCCGGCTTCTCCTGTGCTATTATAGGCATACAGGCGAATATTGATATGCTCAGAATGCTGAAATCCCCAAAATAGGTGCAGACATTTATGGTGGACAACTCTTCGGACTCCGGATACGAACTGGTACTGGATAATCGCAGGCTCATTGTTGCGTTTATCGTGCTTATCTTGTTTTGCGGCTGTTTTTTCGTGATTGGATTTGTGGAAGGGAAGCGCCAGGGATATCAGGCGGGTTCTCAGTCCTCAGCTGAATCTGCCGTTAAGCCGGTTGCGGATGAGGTAATAGAACCGGCGCGCCCGGCGGTTGTTGCGGATACAGGAACGCCGGCGGCACAGGAGAATGCCGAAAAGCAGCGGCTGAACTGGTACAAAAACGTCAGCGGGCAGGAGCAGAATAATGAGAGTATTCCGCCGGCCGAACCGGCTCCCGTCCCTAAGAAAGAAACGGCAAAACCGGCGGCGGTTTCCGCGCCTGCTGCTTCGGTAAGCTACACGGTTCAGGTGGGGGCATTTCGCCAGCGGCAACAAGTGGAGGTCAAAGCGCAGCTGCTGCGATCCAAAGGCTTCGATTGCAGGATCGAGGTTCCGCAATCAGCCGAAGACCTCTACCTTCTCAAAGTGGGCCAATTCAAATCCCGAGCGGAGGCCGTTGAGGTGCAGCTCCGCCTGAAGAAAAACGGCATCAGTTCATTTATTAAGACAAATTAACAAGAATATGTGGGTCGGGACTTCAGCCCCGACACTTTCCGACCATGCTTGACCGCTCCAAAGCGTCGGGGCTGAAGCCCCGACCCACATGATTTACTACTCTCGCGCCATGCTATTACTATTGCCGGTGCTGACCGGGATCCTGGTCACGATATCTTTTCCGCGTGTTGGTCTGGGCTATGTGGCCTGGGTGGCCTATATTCCCCTGATTGCATTCGTTTTCAGAGCCGGGACGAGTGCGCGCGCGTTCCTGGGCGGATTTATCGCAGGATTCATTGCGCTGTTTGCGCTGTTGATGTGGATTCCTGACGTGCTCATTCGACATGGCGGATTTTCCACGGTTTTAGCCTGGTTCGCTTTCGGGCTTCTGGTCGCCGTGCTGGCATGCTATCCGGCCGCTGCCTGCGCTTTGACGAAGTATCTGACCCGGCGCGGCGGCACGGCGTGCTTCCTTTTATTTCCTGCCGTTTGGATTGTTTTGGAATACGCGCAAAGCCTGTCGCCGTTTGGCGGTTTGCCGTGGATCCTGGCGGGATACTCTCAGTCGGATTGCCTCAGCATAATACAGATCGCGGATATCACAGGCATTTTCGGTGTCTCCTTCGTCATCCTCTGGGCTGGAACGGCTTTTGTCTGGATGGTGACATGCAAAGGGAACAAGATAATGGCGTGTGCGCCCCTGCTGGGCGCCATCCTGCTGATTTCGGCTTGCCTGATTTACGGCAGGATTTCACTGCGCCATTGGGAGAGTGTGCCCGCGCCCTTCCGGGCAGCAATGCTGCAGGGGAATCTTTCGTTTGATGATCCGGAGCCTGTTCTGGCCGAGAAATATCCGCAAAGGGTATGTGCGGATGGCCGACACGCTGAAGCCCGGAGAAACGGATCTGCTTGTCCTTCCGGAATCACCCATCTCCTATGTCCTTTCAGTATGAGGATTCCTACAGGCAGATCCTCGCAGATCTTGCGCGGCGGTATTCGCTCGGACTGATTTTCAATAACATCCGCAGTTCTGAAACGGCGGATGGTTCCGCATATTTCAATAGCGCCTATTTCCTGGACCATAACGGAACGCTTGACCGGCATATACGACAAAATTCATCTGGTCCCCTTCGGCGAATATATACCGCTTTCAAAACTCTTCACGTTTGCGGAGACAATCACCAAAGACGTCGGCAACTTTTCTCCGGGGAAGGATGTTCAAGTGCTGAAGCTGGGCGATCACCCGGTGAATGCCCTTATCTGTTTCGAAGCGGTTTTCCCGGATCTCACGCGCCGTTTCGTTCAGAAGGGCAGCCAGCTGATGGTTAATCTGACCAACGACGGGTGGTATGGCGACAGCGCCGCGCCGTATCAGCATCTGGCGATTGCGCGGGTTAGATCCGTTGAAAACAGGCGATATTTGCTCCGCGCCACCAACTCAGGCATATCCGCGATCATCGAGCCGAGCGGCAGAATACAGGCCTCGACCGCGCTGCTGCAGGAAGCCATCGGCACGGGCCATTTTGCCTTTATTGAAGAGATGACGCTGTACGCGCGTTATGGGGATGTTTTCGTTTTTCTGTGTGCTATCATTTCGGGTGCGGTATGGATTTTTGTGGAAGTCCATCGCGCCGTTATTATTAATCGACGAACTACGGAGGATTAGATGCTCGAAGAACTGCATGAGAGGGTGCGTGCCATCGAGGAAAAGATACAGCAAGTTCGAGGGTATCTTTGATGCAGAACACAAACGCACGCAAGTTCTCGAGCTAGACAGAAAAGCAGCCCAGCCGGAGTTTTGGAATAATCAGGAAGAAGCGCAGACTACCCTGCAAAAACGGAGCCGCCTGGAGCGAGATATCCAGCTGGATGCCAAGTTGACAAGGGATGTTGGCGACCTGAAAGCTCTCGTCGAGCTGGCGGATGAGGGAGAGGACGTCCAGTCCGAGCTTTCCCGCGAAGTGGAAAAGCTGGAACAGGAAGCCAAGCATACGGAAATCCGCATGTTGCTTTCCGGCGAACATGACGCTTCCAACGCGATTGTCACGATTCATCCCGGGGCAGGCGGCATCGATTCGCAGGATTGGGCGGAGATGCTGGTGCGCATGTACCTCCGATGGAGTGAGAGTTCCGGGTACGTCACCAAGATGCTGGACTACCAGCCGGGGGAAGAGGCGGGCATCAAATCGGCTACGTTCATCGTGGAAGGCGATTTTGCCTTCGGCTACGTTTCCTCCGAAAGCGGCATTCACCGCCTCGTTCGTATTTCTCCTTTCGGTGCCATGGACAAGCGGCAGACCAGTTTCGCTTCCGTTTATGTCTATCCGCAACTGGACGAAAAGATTGAAGTCCTGATTGACGAGAAAGATCTCCGTATCGACACCTACCGGTCGTCCGGTGCAGGCGGACAGCATGTCAACGTGACGGACTCTGCCGTGCGGATTACCCACATCCCGTCAGGAATCGTGGTCTCCTGTCAGAATGAGCGGTCGCAAATCCGGAACCGCGAAATGGCCCGGACGGTTCTTCGCGCGCGTCTTTACGAGGCGGAGCTGGAAAAAAAACGGCAGCAACTCCAGGCTGTCGAAGATTCGAAGCTGGATATCGGATGGGGGAATCAGATACGCTCCTACGTGCTTCATCCCTATCGTATGGTAAAAGACCACCGTACCAAATATGAAACATCCAACGCGGACCGTGTGCTCGATGGGGATATCGAGGATTTTATTTATGAATTTCTCGTGCATCGCGGCATGTCGAACCGCAGGAAATAATGCACCTGAGCCGACCGCCGCACAAAGCGTGTAAACACGTTGCATCAGAGGGAGAACGGAGTGATTTCGGAAGCGGGCAGCAAACAGAAGCAAGACGGGTCGTCGCGCTTTTATAAAACAAGGAGGCGCGTCTACGGCAGCTTGCTGTTTTTTGTGATCGTGGCGGGTTTGCTGATGGCGACCGTGCCGGCATTGCGACATCGCCTGATGGCGCGGATGCATGCACTGAAGACGGCATACGCCGGAGACGCAAGCCCTGTGATGGCGCAGGCGGGTGAAAATCACGAGCCGTTTCCGGCGGAATATGAAAGACCATCGCCCCCTTCGGTCGCGAACGTTCTCAAAATGCCTTCGGCGCCGATTATTAATCGTGCGCCAAATAAGGAGGAGGCACCCGCGCGCAGCACTCCCCGCCGGACTCTCAGGATTCCCCCGGTCGGCGAGCCTTTACCGTCAGCCGATAAAGGCGAAGCATCCGACGAGCAGAGCCAATCTGCGGCGGCAATCGATTCGGAGAATCAGCCAAAATACCGGCAGGGAACCATTGAGCGGGAAGCGTATGACATGCTTCTCAAGTCCAATCCCGCCATCGCCGGACTGGCGCAGGGAAACAACCCGTCTCTGCAATTCCTTTCGTGGGATGCGGCAGGCAGGGGAGAAGACGTCTACTGGGTGCGGCTGAAGTTCCGATCGGAAGGGAAGTCGGACATAGAATACATCTGGCAGGTGCAGATGCAGTCCAAGGGGATTACTCCTCTCAACTACAATGCGCGCACCCTCCAGTAAATAACATACCCAATGCCGCATGCCATTGCGCCCGCAGGGCGCCTTCGGAGTGCGGCAGCTTGCTGCCGCTTTTAAAAACGGCTCGATGTGCCTGTTTTTCAAGGATTCATTCGAAAGCGGCAGCGAACAGCCGCCCATCTCCGAAGGCGCGCCCTGCGCGCGATGTTACGGAATTCGTGGCTGCCCTGCATTTTTTCACATATACTGATTCCGATGCGTCTGCGTACCGTTAAAATTATGCGCCGATCCCTGATCGGCCTTGTCATTGTCGTTCTCCTGTCTGTAGTATTCAATTATCTGCAGGTCTGGTACCGGCGCGCGCGTCTGGTGAAAAAGGTCGCACAAATTCTCAATCCCGAAATGCTCCGATCGTTCGAGGGGTTCGAGTATTCCTCCACTCCGAACGGCGTTCTTCGATTCCGGATCAAAGCCAAACGTCTCGGCGAAAGCCGCGAGGGCAAAAGCTACATCGAAGGGATAGAGGCATACGATTTTAGTCCGGACGGGAGCATCCGCAACGAGATACACAGCGAGAAGGCGGTGTTTGACCGCGAGCACAATAGGGCCGAGTTTTCGGGGAATGTCCGGATGTTTTTGAGCGCTGCATTTGAGTTGCGGACAAATTCGCTGCACTACGATCTTGATGCCAAGAAGGGATATACGCCGGACCGGCTTCAGATCATCTCCAAAACAGCCAGCGGAACGGCAAAGGGAGTTGCTTTTGACCAGGGGCAGAAAACACTGGAGCTCCAAAGCGAAGTTGATTTTGTTTTTACCGCCAAAGGGAGCGCCGCGCACCGAGCAGCCGAATCCCGAACATTTCATGCGGCTGCGGATCGCGCGTTTTGTGCCGAAGAAATGCACCGGTTTGTTTTCCAGGGGCGCGCGCGAATCGAATCCGGTGCGGATGCGCTTTCGGGGGACAGGATCGAGGCGGTTTTGAGTCCCGACCAAAAGCGTATTGTGTCGCTGATCTCCGCCGGAAATGCCTCCTATCGATCGGGGAAGGCAGGCGAAGGCCGATTGATCCAAGGCGATCGGATGGTTTTCGACATAAGCAATTCTCAAACACTGGAGAAAATCAATGTGGCAGGGCAAGCCATGTTTTCATCGGCGGCTCTTTCCGAAGCGCAGACTCTGAGCGGTCGGGAGATCGATCTGTTTTTTAATGCCGCCAGCGGGAATCCCCTGAAGATTGAGGGTCGTGGAAGCGTGCTTTTTCAAAGGAAGCGCGGCGATGAGCAGGTTCGGGTTTCGGGAAATGCCTTTGTTGCCGTGTTTTCCACAGAATCGAAGAACCTGCAAAGCGTTTCTGTCCGCGAGCAGGCCGCACTGTCCATCGAAGACTCGGAGCATTCGATGCACAATGAACTCAGGTCCGAAGAAATCCGTCTGAGATTTCAAGAAGCGGACGGACGCATCTATTTCGACAGCCTTCTCGCCGAAGGCGCCGCGCGCTGGACATCTCAACCGAAGCCGAAAGGCAGCGCAGTCCGCCGGGAGCCTGCGAGAACCCTGGATGCGTCGTTGCTGGAGCTTTCATTTTCCCGCAAAGGGAATTCATTCGAATCGGGTCAGCGCGTCAGGCAACGTTGTGATCTCCGAAAACAGAACTGAAGCGGGGGGCGCGGCGCGGTTGAGCCGCCTGCTTGCCGATTCTGCGCAATTCCATTTTTTCCCCGGAAACAACAGGCCGCGAACCATGACGGCACAGGGTCAGGTGCAGGCAAATTATGAAAAGCGCGGGAGTCCAAAGGAGAATCCGGCTTCCGAAAATTTTAGCGCTACCAGCGACAATATGGAGGTGGTTTTTGCACTTCTCGGCGGCGAGAGCGCCGTTGAATCCGCGATGCAATGGGGAAATTTTGTTTTCAAGAATGCCTCCATGACTGCGACAGCCGGAAGATGCGAATACGATGCGCGAAAGGAAATTCTGGTTTTGAAGGAATCTCCAAGGATCTCCAATGACATGAGTTCCACGTCAGGGGAAAGAGCGGAATACGAACTTAAACAAAAGGCTTTTGCCGTGTTCGGGCGAGTCCGTTCCCGCATGAACACAAAGACCGGTTCAGGGTCGTTCCTGGCGTTTTCCTCCTCGTCTCCGGCCATAGTGACCGCAGATGAAATGCATTATTGGATTGCGGAGCGGCGCGCGCGCTATGCGGGAAAAGTGCAGGTGCTTTCAGAAAACGGCCAGTTGCAGGCGGGCAGGTTGGATATTATCGAGGGTGGCGATCGCGTAGAGGCGCAAGACTCTATCCGCCACTATATCCCCCAGAGAGAAGCGTCGAAAGACGCGGAGCCGGCCGATAAGATTAAAGCGAAAGGGAATGCGTTCAACACGGATATGACGATTCAGAGCTCAACCCTGAAGTACGGAAAGCAGAAGAACACGATCATCTACGGGGGGCGCGTTACCATTCGATCAGGGGATCTGACCCTTTCGTCCGACACTCTGGAGGCCGCGGTTACCGAAAAGAGCGGCGGGATCGATCGCGCAACCGCACGCGGCAGGGTCGATATCCGGCAAAAAGGAAAAGAAGGCACAGCGGATGTGGCAGAATACTTTCTCAGTCCGCACAAGTTCGTCCTGACGGGAAATCCCGCCGAGATCCACGAACCGGGAAAGGTCCGGACATCCGCCCCTCAATTGACATACCTTATTGCCGATGATAGGATTCTGTTCGGAGATATGCAGAAATAGCATAAGTACTTATATATCAAATAATTAAATATGGAAAACGGTACACTGCAGGCTATTGGGGTATGCAAGTCCTATAGGGGCAGGAAAGTTGTCAACGAGGTCAGCCTGGAGGTCCGGCGCGGCGAAGTTGTTGGTCTGCTTGGTCCCAATGGTGCGGGGAAAACCACCACTTTTTACCTGATCGTCGGACTGATATCGCCTGAAAAAGGACAGGTAAAACTTTGCGGGGCAGAAATCGAGAGTTTGCCGATGTACCAGCGCGCCCGCATGGGGATTAGTTACCTCCCACAAGAACCGTCCGTATTTCGCAAGCTCACAGTGCTCGACAACCTGCGGTGCATTGCAGAAACGTTGAACGTTTCGCCGGAGGAACGGGAGGAGATTATCTCCGGGCTGCTGGAGGAATTCGGCATCGAGCATCTCTGCAACCAGGGCGCGTATTCGCTCTCCGGGGGAGAGAGGCGGAGACTGGAGATTGCGCGCTCCCTCGTACTCACTCCCCAGTTCATCCTGTTGGATGAACCATTCGCCGGGATTGATCCTCTGGCCGTACTGGACATACAGCGAATTATTGAAAGGCTGAAAAAGCGGGGAATCGGAATTTTGATCACGGACCACAACGTGCGGGATACTTTGAATATCACGGATAGGGCCTATATAATAAACGACGGAAAGATTTTACGCGAAGGAACCCCGGAACAGCTGGCTGATGATAGCGAGGTTAAAAGAATTTACCTCGGTGAAAATTTCAGGCTGAGATAGTGTTATGAACCGTCGACCATTTCTGAGGCAGACTCTTGACTTACGTCTCAGCCAGAGGCTTGCCCTCACTCCCTCGCTGCTGCAAAAAATCGAGCTGCTCCAGCTCAACAAGCTGGAACTCCAGGAGATGTTGACTCAGGAATTGGTGGAAAATCCGATCCTGGAGGATGTATTGGAGCAGGAAACGCCGATGGAGGCCGTCTTAGGACGACCGGCCGGAGGAGGATCCGCAGCTTTCCGAAAACTCTTTGCCGAAGGGCGAAAAAGACTCTTTTGATGAGATAGATTTCCGCTACTTTTTTGACGAATATCTCGATACCGGATATAAGAACCGCGAAGTCGAAGATTTTGAAAAACCTTCTTTCGAGACGTTTCTAACCCAGGCTCCGTCCCTCGAAGAGCATTTGAACTGGCAGCTGGGGCTTTCGGATGCAAAGCCCCGGATCGCGGAAATTGCAGGGCAGATCATTGGCAATCTCAACGAAGACGGATACCTGACCATCAGCCTCGAAGAGATATGCTCGGTAGTTGCCTGCACGATGGAAGAAGCGATAGAAGCTCTGGATCTGCGTGCAAGCCATGGATCCGGTGGGAGTCGGCGCACGCGACCTGCGGGAATGTTTGTCGCTCCAGCTTCAAATCCTTGAGCTGAAGGACAGTCTTGCCTACCGGATTGTTCAGGAACATCTCCAGCTGCTCGAAGGACACAAGCTGAAGGAAATCGCCAGCCGCACAGGTGCGACCTTCGAGGAGGTTCTGCAGGCGGTAGATTGCATCAAACACCTCATCCCGAAGCCGGGGGAGAAGTACAACAATCAGAAAGTAACGTATGTGCAGCCGGAAGTCACGATCACAAAAGTGGATGACGAGTTTGTCATCCTCGTGAACGAGGAGGGCATGCCGCAGCTGCGCTTGAATGCCGGGTATAAAGAGCTGCTGCGCAGCAACGGCGTGAGTGGTGAAACCAAAACATTTTTGCGCGATAAGTTCCGGTCGGCGGTCGACCTGCTGCGAAGCGTGAATCAGCGGAAACAGACGATATACAGAGTCTGTGTCTGCGTCGTGAACCGGCAGAAGGAGTTTCTGGAAAATGGCCCCGCGTCTCTTCATCCGATGCTGATCAAGGATGTCGCCGCTGAGCTTGGAGTCCACAGCTCTACGATCAGCAGAGTCGTCACCAATAAATATATCGACACGCCGCAGGGCGTGATAGAACTGCGCAAATTCTTCACCATGGGAGTTGAAAGCCCTGATGGAGGGGAACTCTCCATTGTTCAAATCAAACTTCGAATAAAGAAACTGCTTGAGGAGGAAAACAAGAAAAAGCCTTACTCGGATAATCAACTTGGCCAGTTATTGCGCCGCGACAATATATTCATCACCCGGCGCACGGTAGCCAAATACCGGGAGCAGATGCAGATCCCCGGCTCTCGCGAGCGAAAAATCGGGTATCTCTTCTGATCGATCGAGAGGCTCCGGTACGCGCCTCTCGTTTGTTTTGAGATGCCCCGGGTTGGATCCCGGGATGATGCCCGGGATATAATTATTCTTCCTGGAAGGGGAATTTACCATGAATGTGGAAATAACCGGCAGACATGTTGTTATTACACCCGCAATTCGCACGTACATCCTGAAACGACTTCGCAAGTTTGTCAAAATCTTCGGCGAGGATATCAATTTTCACGTCATTGTCGATGTCGAAAAGGAAAGGCAGACGGCTGAAGTGCTGCTTAAATCCAAGCTTTTGGATTTGACGGGAAAAGGCGTTACGGGCGACATGTATTCCTCCATCATGCTTGCGATTGAGAAGCTCGAGCGGCAAGCTCTGAAGCATAAGAGCAAGGTGATTGAGGGAAAGCGTCAGCGAGCCAAGACGAAGTCGGTTGCGGTCAAGCTCGGAGTTGCGGAAGTTGGCACACGCGTCCGGACTCAGAAACAAGGCGGTATCCAGGAGGAAGAAGCGCAGCGCAAACCGATGGCGGTTGAAGAAGCGGTATTGGAGCTGAACCAATCAGACTATCCGTTTGTGGTGTTCAGGAACTCCGAATCGGGTGATGTGAATATCCTATATCGCAAGAAGGACGGAACTCTGGGGCTGATAACGGCCTGATCTGAAGAGCGCATCGACTGCCTGGTTATTGCGACCTGCGGTCGTCGCGGAGAGAGACGCTTTGCCAGATTATGATGACATTGCTTCGGACAATCCGAAGCCGGAACCGAGATCTATTACTGTCCGCGATTTGCTGACGGATCCGTCTCTGGGACTGGATCTTGAAGTGATTCAGGGACAGGGCAGCCTGGACAACGAAATCCGAACTCCGCGGATACAGAAGCTGGGCATGGCGCTCGCCGGATTCACCGGCGATATTCATCCGGATCGTGTGCAGATTCTGGGCGGAAGCGAATCCTACTATCTTAAGTCTTTGCGTTTGGAGGATCGCATCGAGGCAATCCAGCGCCTGAAGAACCACAGTATCTGCTGTATCCTGATAACCCGAAGCCTGGAAATTCCGGAGGAGCTTATTCAGGTATGCAGGGAGGAAAAGATCCCTTTGCTGCGGAGCAGCGCTCTCAGTTCAATTTCGATTGCCAATTTGTCCAGCTATCTTGAAAAACGCCTGGCGCCGCGGATGACTATTCACGGTGTCTTGATCGAAATTTTCGGCCTGGGAGTGCTTCTGATGGGGCCTTCCGGGATCGGGAAAAGCGAATGCGCCCTGGAGCTTGTTTTGAAAGGGCATCGCCTTATTACGGATGATTATGTGGAGCTTACCAGGCGCGGCACGGACAGGCTTTTGGGTTCGGGCGGCAAAGTGCTCAAACACCATATGGAGTTGCGTGGACTCGGGATCATCAATGTAAAGGAGCTTTTTGGAATTTCCGCCACCCGTGTTTCCAAGGTCGTTGATTTTGCCGTGCGCCTGGAACGGTGGAATCCCGATGCGGACTACGACCGGCTCGGCCTGGAACGGGACGCCATCGAATTTCTGGGAGCTTCCATTCCGTTGGTTGCCATGCCGGTAGCTCCGGGAAGGAACGTCGCCACGCTGGTGGAAGTGGCGGCCCGGATTCATTTATTGCGCCAGCGCGGTTACCGACCATTAAAGATTGACGATTGACGAATTGCCTATGAATATTGATGTTGGGCGACTCAAATCGCCTTTTTCCCTAACTGTTTCGATCTTGTGCAATGTATGTTTTCATTCGTAATTCGTCATTCGTAATTCGTAATTAGCTATGAGTCTTCAAGATCTTGTTGTAGTAACTGGAATGAGCGGTTCAGGAAAAGGGACCGTCTTAAAGGCATTCGAGGACCTGGGATTTTTCTGCATCGACAATCTCCCAGTCCTGCTTATCCAGAAGTTTATCGAGGGCATCCATTCCTCCGGAAGCGATATTACGCATGCGGCCCTGGGCATCGACATACGTGTGGGCGACAGGTTGCATGATTTGGAAGCGGCGATCGGGGAGCTGAAAAAATCCGGATTCCGACTTCATGTCCTGTATCTTGAAGCCCAGGATGAAGTGCTGGTTCGCAGATTCAGCGAAACGCGCAGGCCGCATCCGTTATCGGTCGATAAGCCGCTCCGGGAGGCGATCCGAATCGAGCGGAGGCGTTTGCGAAAGATCCGGGATGCCGCGGATATTACGATCGACACGTCGGACTACACGGTGCATCGCGTAAAGGCCCTGATCGTCGAGCGCTTTCAAAAGCAACCCCAGGTGTCGATACCAAATGTGAATTTGTTAAGTTTTGGATACAAGAACGGCATTCCCCTAGAGGCCGACCTGCTGTTCGATGCACGGTTTCTGCCCAATCCGTACTTTGTGCCCAAACTTAAGGCGTTGAGCGGCCGGGACAGAAAAGTGGCGGCGTATCTGCGCTCTTTCCCGGAAGCCAAGGAGTTTATCGACCGCGTGGGGGATCTCCTCGAATATTTGCTCCCGAAATATATGAAGGAGGGGAAGAGTTATCTCACCATAGCGATTGGGTGCACGGGAGGGCGGCATCGTTCCGTTTTTGTGGTTCAGGAACTTGCCAAGTTTTTGAAAAATAAGAAGCGGGCTATCCGCGTCCGCCATCGTGATGAAAACGTTTAGCCCGGAATCTTGGCGGGCTGGATTGGGGTATAGGCAGAATTTATGATCGGCGCACTAGTGGTGACTCATGGTCATCTGGGCCAGGAGCTTGTTGCGGCGGCTGAAATGATTGTGGGAGAAATTTCTCACATCCAGGCCGTGACGATCGGCTGGCATGACGATGTCAACGATGCTCAAGCAGACATAGAAAAACACATCTCCGAAGTAGAGAGCGGATGCGGCGTGCTCATATTGACGGACATGTTCGGCGGTACGCCGTCGAATATCGCGCTCTCGTTCCACAACCCGGGGACGGTGGATGTTTTAACCGGCGTCAACCTGCCGATGATCATTAAAATAGCCAACCAGAAGGAAGGGGACACTCTGCAATCGCTTGCTCGAATGGTGCGTGATCAGGGACGCTCGAGTATCGCAATGGCCAGTGACTTTTTAGGACCATGATTCGTCATACTATTCTTGTTTCCAATAGACTGGGATTGCATGCCCGTGCCGCCGCGAAGCTGGTTCGACTTGCCTCACATTTCTCAAGCGATATCTTCCTCTCGCGCGCAGACGCGAATCAGCAGATCGATTCCAAAAGCATACTTGGAGTTTTGATGCTGGCCGCTTCGAAAGGGACGAACCTGGTTATTTCCATTTCAGGCCAGGATGAAGCCGAGGCGAAAGAAGCCATCTGTCAATTATTTGAAACCAGGTTTGGAGAAGAAAGCTGATGGCCGCGAAGCCTGAAAAAGTTTTCTATGGGAGTGGAGTTTCTGCCGGTGTGGTTCTAGGCCAAGCGCTCAAGTTCGAAAGCCATACCCGGCTCCTTCTCAAAGTGCATGTCGACGACATTGAAGCGGAAGTCCGTCAGGTATTTGCGCGCAATCGAAGCCTCCAAAGAACAGCTGAAAGCTCTCAAATCCCAACTGGAAGAGAAGGTGGGGAGCGAACACGGGATTATTCTGGATGCGCATCTTCTGATGCTGGAAGACCGATCTCTGAATTCCGAAATTCTGGAAAACATCCGGGACAGCCAAGCCAATGCGGAATGGGTTCTGATGCAGGCAACGGACCGGCTGGTCCAGGCCTACCAGTCCCTGGAAGATGAATATTTCCGTGAAAGACACAGCGATATCGAGCATGTCGCCGATCGAATCCAGCTGAACCTTTCCGGAGACCGGCCGTTCAGCTGGGAGCATTTGTCCGGGGATCAGATTATCGTCTCGCGCGAATTCAGCCCATCGGATTTCGCGACGGTGGATTTGCCGAAAGTGTGCGGGCTTGTGCTGGAGTCGGGTGGGAGGACATCGCACACTTCCATTATTTGCAGAGGCCTTCTGCTTCCGGCGGTCACGGGCCTGCGTGGCTTTCTTGCCGACGTCGCCACCGGAGATACTCTGCTGCTGAACGGCGACGACGGACAAGTAATCGTGAATCCCACGCCGGCGCGCATCGAAGCCGCGCGTCTGCGCCTGGAGGCTTTCGGCGCCTATCCGGCCGATTCTTCGCCGGCCCAATTTGGCACGGCGGCTTTGACGAAAGACGGCACGGCGATTTCGCTGCGCGCCAACACGGAAATGCTGCACGAATTGAGTGCGGCCAAGAATTGCGGCGCGGCGGGAATCGGGCTTTTTCGCTCGGAGTTCCTGTATTTCGGACATCCTCAGGGATATCCCGAAATGGAGGAACAACTTGCCGTGTACCGCAGGCTGGCCCGGGAGATGAGTCCGTACCCGGTGGCTATTCGCACCCTGGATGCCGGATCGGAGAAAGTGGGGGGAAGCCCGGACTTGACGCAGCAGGAAAATCCGAGCATGGGATTGCGCGGCATCCGGCTGAGCCTGTATGCGCGGGATGCTTTCCTTATACAAATCGAGGTCAATTTTCCGTGCCAGCTGCGACGGCAGGATTGAGATTGTCTTGCCGATGATTTCCACGATCGAAGAAATCTGGCAGGCAAAGATTCTGATCGATCAGGTGCGCTCGAAAGTCAGGGAAGCTGTGGGGCCGGCGATCCAGGCGGTCCCGCTTGGCGCGATGATCGAGGTTCCGGCCGCCGTTTTTTCGCTGGAAGTGCTGGCTAAAGAAGTCGATTTCCTGTGCGTCGGAACCAACGATCTGATCCAGTATATGCTGGCCGTGGACAGGGGTAATCCGCAGGTGGCCTATCTTTTCCAGCCGCTGCATCCTACGGTGCTGCATTGCCTGAACCACATCGCGAAAGTGGCCAAAGGTCTGAATAAGCCCGTGAGGATCTGCGGTGAGATCTCATCCAATCCGTTTTATGCGGTTTTGTTGCTGGGCATGGGATTCACGCAGCTGAGCATGAATCCGCTTTCAATCCCCACGATTCGAAGAGTCCTCCGGGAGATCCCGATGGATGTTTCGCGGCAAATCGCCCGCAAGGCGCTGACATTTATTACCGCGCAGGAAGTCTACGAATATCTGACGAACGCTGTGGCGAAACTTGTGCCCTGGGACCTTTCATCCTACGCAAAGGAAATTGCCCCCCAAAACGGACGAAACGGGAAGTGATAGTCGATTCGGCTTAGCAATTTTTTGACACTTTGCCGCAGAAATTGCATCTTCCATGGTGTGAGTAGATAACATCCACTGAGCATGAGGGAGGGCATCCACCATGACCCGCCGCTTTTATTTATCGCTTCCGGCTTTTTCGCTCTTCATCGCTATCCGCATGGGCTGTCCCTAAGGAGGACGAATACATGCGGCTTGCGCGCCTGTCCTACATCGAGGGAAACGTCAGCTATCAGCACACAGCCGATGTCGATTGGTCCGCTGCCAGCGTGAATCTGCCGTTGGAGCCCGGGGACCGGATCTACACCGGGCATGACGGCAGAGCGGAGATCGAATTCGATGACGGCTCCGTCTATCGCCTGGCCCGCAACACGGACATCGAAATCCTTTCTTTGAAGGAAGAGCGCATTCAAATACGCGTCCTTGTCGGGCTTTCCACCCTGATGGTTGCCAGCGACACGGATTTTGAAATCAATACTCCGGTGGCGGCATTTACGGCGCTGCGCAAGGGCACCTATCGCTTTGGCGTGGATGAGGACGGCAACTGTGACGCCATAGTGCGAAAAGGTGAATTGGAGGCGGCCAACGACCATTTCTCGCGGCGCATCCAGGCGGGAGAAATGGTGCGTGTCGTCATGAACGATGCCGACAAGCCCGAGTATTCCCGCTACGACAAACGGGACGAATGGGATGAGTGGAATGACCGCCGCAATGCGGACATGAACGCATATGCCGGCAGGAGATATTTGCCGGATAACGTCTATATCGGTGCAAGCGATCTGCATCGGCACGGGCGCTGGATCAATGTGGATAGCTATGGGCTTGCCTGGGCGCCTTACAGCGTGGGTGTTTCCTGGGCTCCCTATTCTGTGGGGCGGTGGTGCTACCGGCCGTTCTACGGATGGACCTGGGTGTCTTATGAGCCCTGGGGATGGTTGCCGTACCACTATGGCCGCTGGTATCGGAGTTCGATGCATGGATGGTGCTGGCTGCCGGGGCCGTCTTTCGCCTTCAACTTCTGGTCTCCTGCGCTGGTTACTTTCTATAGCGGACCCAGCTGGATTTCCTGGTGCCCGCTGGGTCCCGGAGATTACTACAACATCCACCGCTACCATTACAACCGGGGGATCTACGGCCACCAGTTGGCTCAATTGCGCGGATTGCATACGCGAGCGCAGGGAAATCCATTTTATCGTGGCAACCGGGATGCTTTCAGGACAGTGAATATCGATCAATTTAGGAACGGAAGTTTTGGACAAGAGGCCGGGAAACCGGGCGGCGGGATATCGATCAACCCTGGAAGCAGGGAGCGATTGTCCGGGACCGCCTGCCGGTCCAGCCGACTACGACAAGCTTCCGGCCGGCTCCAGATCGTCGCGCCCACGGACCGGAGAGGATTGCCCGGCCATTGCCAACAGTCGTGCGCACTAGTCCTGGCGAGAATTTGAGAGGCCAGGAACAATTCCGGAGAATCACAAATCCCGCAATCCCTGCTCTCCCATCCAGAGTCGAGAGGAAATTGACCGAACCACAGAGAGGGCCGGAACAGGGAATCCATTCCACATCCAATGCGCGGATCGCGGAGACGCCGCAACGAGAGCGTGAGAATTCCGGTGCAGGCAATTCTCAAGGGAACTCGCCTCCTGAAGGCGGGCGCAGGGTGACGACGTACCGCTGGGCCGGCACAACGGAAAGCAATCGGGAAGATGCAAAGTCCCGCGAGGGTTTCGCTCACGGCAGCGCCTTCCGAAAACAATACGCCAACCGAACAGCGTGGCTCTTCCGCAGTGCGGTCTGAAAGGCCAACGCAGGAACAGAGAAAAGCGCAACCGCCTTCTTCGGGGATGAGTCCGCGCATTGAGCCATATTACCGGCCGAACAATACGTTGAACAAGAATCCGGAGCGACCGAACGCGGGAATAACAGCAGTTCAGGCCTTGCCATAACGCCCCGGACGGAAAGCAATCGGACGTACAGCCCACCGCAGCTGGAAAGCGCCCCATCATCCAGAGCGCCGAAGGTGGAAAGCGCTCCCTCTTCTCCAGCGCCGCGAGTAGAGACGCGCGCCGAACCCGGCACCTCCCCGGCAGTCATCTCCCTCTGGTAATATGGATAGACGGGCGCAGTAACCACCCGATGCCATCACAAAACAGGAGTGGTGGAAGTCCGGGACCCTCTGCCGCCGGAAAATCCGGCGAAAACAGATCCTCCGGCGCATCAGCGGGTGGCGAAGCCCAAGGCCGCAACACAAAATAGATGGGATTCCAGATTCCGGATTCCAGATTCCAGATTCGACCAAATCGGATCAGGAATCTGAAATGCGGAATCCGGAATCACTTCTTGTTTGACGCTTCCTCCAATCTTCGCTAGTCTCTGGGTCGCAGCTTGCTTAAAGAGTCTTTATCCCTGACTTCTCTGCATAATGCAAAGAAGTTTAGCTCCGTTATTGGAAGCTGAGAGCTGAGACTGAGCTGAAAGCGCGCGGCCTTCATCAACCTCGCAACCTTGGTTGCGGCCCTGGCCGCGCTAGGCTGCACATACAGAGTTGCGGCAAATGAACGATTTTAAAAGGCTATATCCCTTCATTCGGCCTTACCGGGCCAGTCTGGTCCTCTCGCTACTGCTTTTTTCTCTTGTCGGCATTCTTCAATCGACGACCACAACTCTGTCGCTCCCGTTATTCGATAATATTTTGATGGCAGGGAAGAGCGCAGCTGCCCGTCGAGACGTCGAAGGAAGGCATGGTTCAAAAGTATGTCTCCTTCATCCTCTCCTTCATGCCCGGGCAATTGATTACGCAGCTCTGCCTGGCGCTGCTCATTCTTACAATTTTCAAGGGAATCTGCGTTTATTATTCCAATTACTCCATGAGCCGCATCGGCCAGAACGTTGTGACCGATCTGCGAAACGATCTCTTCCACCATGTCCTCGGCCAATCGATGAGTTTTTTTTCCGTGAATTCGACCGGGCGGCTCATGTCGAAAATGAGCGGGGATGTCGAACAGATTCAGGAGGCGGTGTCTGTCGTTTTGGCGGAATTGTTCCGGGAAGTCGTTACCCTTGTTTTTCTGCTCATTACGGTTTTTGTGGCCGACTGGAAGCTCGCGCTGCTGTCTCTGCTGATTGCGCCGCTTGCGCTCAGCCTGACCCTCGGAATGGGCAAACGCATCCGCCAGGTCAGCCGCAAAGGCAGGGAAGATACCGCTAATTTAAACGACCAGCTGCAGCAATCGATTACCGGGATGCGCATTATCAAGGCTTTCGGCATGGAGCGGCACGAGGAAGAAGGTTTCCGGAAGACCGCCGCCAGGCTCTTGCGCAGCAACCTGAGAGCTGCGGCGATTTTATTTGTCAATTCCCCGGTCATGGAACTGCTCGGCGTCGTGGCGTTCATCCCGCTTTTATACTATGCCCATGCGCGCATAAACAGCGGCACTCTCACGGCGGGAATGTACGGACTGGTGATGTTTGCGCTCTTCGCATGTACGATCCGATTCGAAAGTTGAGCCGCATCCACGTTCAGATCCAGAGAGCCTTCGCTTCATCCACGCGCATCGTGGAACTGCTGGATACGCACCGGGAAATTCAGGACAAGCCCGGGGCGAGATCCATGGATGGATTCAAGGATTCCGTGGAGTTTCAAAATGTATGTTTCGATTATTCCGACCAGAACGGGGAAACGCACGTTCTAGGCGGCATCAACCTCAAGGCAAACCGGAACCAGGTGATTGCGATTGTGGGGAGCAGCGGATCGGGGAAGACAACGCTGGTGGGATTGATCCCGCGGTTCTATGACCCTACCTCGGGAGTTGTGAGGATTGACGGGGTCGATATTCGGGAATGCACCCAGAATTCCCTGCGCAGCCAGATCGCGATCGTGACGCAGGAGACTTTTCTCTTCAACGATACCGTCCGCAACAACATAGCCTACGGAAACATCCACGCATCAGAGGAAAAAATAGTCGAAGCTTCCCGGGCCGCGCTGGCGGACGACTTCATCCTGAAATTCCCGATGAAGTACGACACCATGATCGGAGAAAGAGGTCAGAGGCTTTCCGGAGGCGAGCGCCAGCGTTTATCGATCGCGCGGGCGTTGTTGAAAGATGCCCCGATCCTGATTCTTGATGAAGCGACTTCCGCCCTGGATTCCGAATCGGAAAAGCTTGTACAGCAGGCCTTGGCGAATCTCATCCGGAATAGGACAACTTTTGTGATCGCCCACCGCCTGTCCACAATCCGGAACGCGGACCGGATCCTGGTTCTCGATCACGGCAGGATCGTGGAATCCGGGACTCATGATACGCTGATGTTGAATGACGGACCCTACCGCAAGTTTTTCCGCCTGCAAACAGAGGAATCTCCTGATTTCGAATAGATCGAAAGCCCCAAGGCTTGGAAAATCAAAGGTTAAGGCTTGACGGAGGGCCTTAAGGGGACTAAATTATATAGTTTTCTAAGACCGGAGTGTATACGCATGATTCTGAGCATGACTGGGTATGGAACAGGTTCGGCTCAGAGGGAAAATACCGTTGTTTCCGTGGAAATCAAGACGGTCAATCACCGATTCCTGGATTTTCACGTCCGGATTGCGAGGGAATATCAGTTTCTGGAAGGTGAAATTCAGCAGCTGATTCGCGGCGCGCTCGACCGCGGCCGCGTAGATGTCAGTGTGACCCTCCAGAATTCCGCTTCCGCCGCATTCGAAGTCAACTCCAGCCTTTTAAAGGGTTACCTGGAAGCTGCCGGCAAATTGAAGGATGAGTTTCATTTTCAGGACTCGCTGGATCTGAAGACGATCCTGCGGCTTCCGGGAATCATCCAGGTCAAAGAGGCTGTCCAGACGGAGTCGGCGGGTGCGGTGTCCGAGTTGGTCGGGAGCAGCGTGCGGGAAGCGCTCGACGGCGTTTTGCGCATGCGGCGGCAGGAAGGCGACGCTCTCCGGGCGGATATGAAGAAAAATCTTGCCTGCGTTGAGGAAAGCGCCGAGTGCATTCGGGAACTGAGCTTAAATTTGGCTGCGGAGCATCTGCAGAAATTGCGCGATCGCCTTAGCCAGCTTGTATCCCAGGGAGACATGGATCCGCAACGGCTGGCTCAGGAAGCGGCGCTGATTGCGGACAAGAGCGATATCTCGGAAGAGATAGCCCGGCTGAAAAGCCATATCGAGCAGTACCGTTTTCTGATGGATGCGAAGGAGAAGGCGGGAAAGAAGCTGGATTTTCTCCTTCAGGAACTGCAGCGCGAGGCGAACACGATTCTATCCAAATCCGGGGATCTGGAAGTATCACGCTACGCCATCGCCATTAAAACGGATATTGAAAAGCTTCGCGAGCAGGTTCAGAACGTTGAATGAAAAGGCCCGCAGTGGGAATCTGATTATCGTTTCGGGGCCTTCCGGCGCCGGAAAATCCGTTCTGGCATCCAGAGTGCTGCAAGGGATGCCGCATTTGAAGTTTTCTGTTTCGTTCACGACACGAGCGCCCCGGGGGGCAGAGCAGAACGGGGTGGAATACTTCTTTGTCAGCCGTGAGGAATTCCAGGCGCTTATCCAAGGAAATGACCTGCTGGAATATGCTGAAGTTCACGGCAACTATTACGGGACTTCGCGGGCGTTTGTGGACGAACTGCTGCGGCAGGGAGAGGACGTCCTCCTGGATATCGATATCCAGGGCGCTTCGATTGTCCGTCAAAAGCGTCCGGATGCCGTCGGAGTTTTTATATTGCCGCCGTCATTTCAGATTTTGCGGGACCGTCTCATGCGCCGCAGCCTCGATGACGGTTTTGTGATCGAGCAGCGCCTGAAAATTGCCCGCAGAGAAATACGCCATTACAGCGATTATGATTATTTGATCATCAATGAGGAAATCAACAGTTCCACGCTTGAACTCCAGTCCATTATCCTCGGCGCTCGCTGCAGGACGGCTGCCAGAAGAGAGCGTGCCGAATCTGTTATCGCAACTTTTGGAGGAATAGATGCAGAAAATCCCTGAAAGCATAGGGTCGAAATATCGTTTTATCATCCTTGCGGCGGAAAGAGCCAAGCAGCTGCAGAATAATGCTAAGCCGAAAATAAAAACCCGCTCCACCAAGCCGGCCCACATCGCAATGAAGGAATTGGAGGCGGATGTGCTCAGTTTTGAGATTTTGCCGGTCGTTGAGCCAAAGAGCGTGCTATAGGAACGGTATCGTGAAAGTCGCGCTGGGCGTTACGGGATGCATTGCGGCATACAAAGCCATCGAAGTGATGCGAGGGCTGCAGAAGGCGGGCGTGTCGGTGCAGGTCATACTGACACGATCTGCGGCCGAATTCGTCACACCGCTGACGTTTGAATCGCTTTCCGCGCAGCAAGTCATCACTGATATGTTCCAGCCCGGTCAGAACTGGGATATCCAGCACATCAGTGTTGCGCAATCGATTCAATTGCTGGCTGTGGTGCCGGCAACAGCCAATATACTCGGCAAATTTGCGCACGGCATCGCGGATGATTTTCTGTCGACGCTCTATCTCTCGAATCCCGGGCCCGTTCTGATTGCCCCCGCCATGAATGTGGAGATGTGGCGCCATCCGGCAGTGCGGGCGAATGTGGAAATACTGAAAGCGCGGGGACATCATTTCGTCGATCCGGAACCCGGCATGCTCGCCTGCCGCATGGAGGGGAATGGACGTTTGGCAACGGTGGACGTCATCGTTTCCCGAATCCTCGAAGTGCTGCGGGGCGGGGAATCCCTCGCAGGCTTGAAGGTCCTGGTCACGGCGGGGCCGACGGTCGAAGACATCGATCCCATCCGGTTTATCTCCAATCGGAGTTCAGGCAAGATGGGGTATGCCGTCGCGCAGATAGCGCAGCAGCGAGGCGCGGAAGTGTTTCTTGTTTCCGGCCCGACGAGCCTCGAAACTCCTATGGGTGTGCACTTTGTCCCGGTGCGTTCGGCCGCTCAAATGAAGGATGCCGTGCTGGCGCTCTATCCTGAAATGGATGTCGTCGTGAAGGCGGCAGCCGTCTCCGACTTCCGTCCGGCCGATCCCTCCGCCCAGAAGGTCAAAAAAGGAAACGCATCCTTGCAGCTCCCGTTAACGCAAACGGAGGATATTCTCGCGCTGCTTGGAAAACAAAAGAAGAAGCAGGTGCTGGTTGGCTTTGCGGCTGAAACGGAATGCCTGATGGAGTCGGCGCAGAAGAAACTTGAAGAAAAAAAACTTGACCTGCTTGTGGCAAACGATGTTTCCCATGGAGTTTTCGGATCGGATTCCTCTGCGGTGGTCGTGCTGAGCCGGTCGGGCGAGCCGGTGATGCTGCAAAAGCAATCGAAGCTATCGACCGCGGCTATGATCCTGGATATGGCATTGGCGATACGATTGGGAAAGAATAAATGAAATGTGGAACCGCAGTCATCATCGGTCGCCCTAATTCCGGGAAATCAACGCTGCTGAATGCATTCGTCGGCCAGAAGATTTCCATTGTTTCGCAGAAGCCGCAGACGACGCGTCACCGGATCCTCGGCATCACCACTGAAGCGCGCGGGCAAATCCTGTTCATGGATACGCCCGGAATCCATAAGCCCGCCTACAGCATGAACCGGCGCATGCTGCACACGGTGTATGACGGGTTGCGAGATGTCGACCTGGTACTGCTTATCGTGGACGCCTCGATCTCTTTCGGCGCAGGAGAAAGCTTTGTGCTGGAGATGGTGAAAAAAGCCCAGGCGCCGGCTTTTCTGCTGCTCAACAAGCTTGACAAAATTTCGAAATCCGCGCTCCTCCCGATCATGCAGCGCTACGCGGCGGCCTGCAATTTCCTGGAAATTATCCCCATTTCAGCCAGGACCGGCGAAAATCTCGGGCTGGTGCGTGACCGGATTTTTGAACACATGCCCGAAGGTGAACCGCTCTATGAGGCCGACCAGGTTACCGATCGCTCCGAGAGATTTCTGGCTGCGGAATTCATTCGAGAAAAGCTGCTGGAAAGAGTCCGTGAGGAGATGCCGTATGCCTGCGCGGTGTTGATACGGAGGTTCGATGAAAGCAAGAGAGAAACGCAGAATCTGGTGGTCATCGATGCGGACATAATTGTTGAGAGGAAATCGCAGCAGGGAATCGTTCTGGGCGCGGGCGCATCCCAATTGCGCGATCTCGGGATAGCCGCGCGGCGTGATCTGGAACTGCTTCTGAACTGCAAGCTCTATCTGGGGTTGCAGGTGCGAACGGCGCGGAACTGGCGCAACGACGAATCCGTCCTGGATGAATTGGAACTTGGCAGATGAAGGATAAAACGTTCCTTCGCGAACAGATTCTGGGCCACCTGAAACTCTACAGCGATCTGGGTGTCCGATACGTTTCGTCACCCCAGGCACAAGCCCGACCCGCAGCGCGCAAATCCGAAAAGCGAAACAGCGAGGTTTCCCCTATGCCCAGAACCGGCACTCCGTCTGCAGCGCCCCGCGTCCGGGTGAACACTTCGATGTTCGATGAAGCGCCCTCAGGCGAAGAATCGCTGAGCGTTATTCAGGCTGAGCTGAAAGAATGCCGGCGCTGCAAACTGGCCCCCGGCCGCACCAATCTCGTATTCGGTTCCGGAAATCCGCATGCGGATCTCATGTTTGTCGGCGAAGCGCCTGGAGCAGACGAAGATGCGCAAGGCTTGCCTTTTGTCGGCCGCGCCGGTCAGCTGCTGACCAAGATCATCGAGGCAATCGGGATGCGCAGAGACGAGGTGTATATCTGCAACATTCTCAAATGCCGTCCTCCCGGCAACAGAAATCCGGAGCCGGACGAAATCGCTTCCTGCGAAAAATATCTGTTTCGTCAGATTGCTGCGGTGAAACCTAAGGTGATCTGTGCGCTGGGAGCTTTCGGCGCCCAGACTCTTCTGAAAACGACCGAAACGATCGGCCGGCTTCGGGGACAACTGGTGGATTACCGGGGATCAAAGTTGATGGCGACGTTTCATCCGGCCTACCTGTTGAGAAACCCGAATGAAAAGCGCAGGGTGTGGGAGGATATGCAGATTGTCCGCGACTATCTGCTTTCCATGAACAATCCTGATAAACCATAACAATTTACGATTGACGATTTACGATTGACGATTTATTCAAGAATCTTACTGGCAATCAATCGTCAATCGTAAATCGTAAATTATAATCGTCAAGTCCATGAACCAATTTGTCGATGTCGCCGTTCCGGTCGGAGTTCGCAAAACGTTCGCTTACTCGGTCCCCCCTGAATTCAGGGATCGCATCACCATTGGTATGCGTGTGCTCGTCCCATTCGGCCGCAAACTTGTGACGGGCTATGTGGTCGGGATTCTGGAAGAGGCGCAGCTCGGCGACTTCAAATTGCGTGCGGTTCGCGAACTGCTCGATCCGGAAGCGGTTGCCTCCCCGTCTTTGGTGGAGACAGCTCTCTGGGTTGCGCGTTATTACTTTGCGCCGCCGGGAGAAGTTTTTCGCGCGCTTTTCCCCACGGGGACGCAGGTTGCGGGGGAGCGAACCGTTGCGCTGACAATCAGGGCTGCCACGCTTCTCGGCGGCGGATTCCGTCCTCAGGGATTGCGCCCGCAGGAAGATGTGCTTCTCGACATCCTGGTCGAGAGAAAAATCTCTGACAATCAAGGAACTGGCGGAGCGTTCCGGAATGCGGGGCGCCCAAACGTGGATTGAATCCCTTGCTGCGGCTCAATGGGTCCAAGTGGAGATGTCGCTGGATGAGCCTCGCATTAAAACAAAGGAACAGCTGGGCATCCGCTGCCTGGAAGTCGGTCCGGAAGCGGCTGCATCGCTCACGGCGGCGCAAAAGCGTTTGTATGCGGCATTAGGGGGAAGCCGTGCGCCCTTGATGCTGCAGGAAGTTCTCCGGAGTGCGGGATGCACTGTGAGCATTGCCAGGGTGCTCGAGCGGAAAGGGATGGTCGAGATCGCACCTGCAAAAATTCAGCGAGTGCCTCCGGATCTCAGCGAAATGCGGAATCCGCCGGCGCTGGTGCTCACGGCAGCGCCAGAAAGAAATATTTGACCGTATCCTGGAAATGATCCTGCAGAAAAAGATCGGCCATTGCCTGTTGCACGGCGTCACCGGCAGCGGCAAGACGGAAATTTATCTGCGGCTTATCGCGGAGGTGTTGAGTCGCGGTGAAACGGCCATGTTTCTCGTGCCTGAAATCGGATTGACCCCGCTCCTGAGCCGCCTGGTTGTCTCACGCTTCCCTGGCCAGGTATCGCTGCTGCACAGCGGAATGTCTGCGGGCGAACGGTTCGATCAATGGAACCGGATTTGCGAAGGAAAGTCCAGGGTTGTGGTCGGCACGCGGTCTGCGGTTTTCGCGCCGCTGAAAGATCTGAGGCTAATCGTGATCGACGAAGAGCAGGACTCTTCGTATAAACAGGACGAATCTCCCTGCTATAACGCGCGCGAGGTTGCATGGCACCGCATACAACAGTCGAACGGAGTCCTCGCTGCTCGGCTCTGCAACGCCGTGCATCGAGACCTATCACGCGGCAACGCAGAAAGAAGGCGGGTTCTATTTCCATCTTCCGGAACGGATCCAGTCCAGGCCGATGCCGCATGTCATCATGGTGGATATGAGCGACGAGTTTAAGAGACACGGCAAGAACGTCGTCATATCCACTACGCTCCAGGAAGAACTGGAAGGCTGCATGCGGCGCGGGGAGCAGGCGATGGTGCTGCTCAACAGACGCGGATACGCACGCACTCTTCTGTGCCGCGGTTGCGGCCACGTCTACACCTGCCCGGATTGCAGTGTCAGCATGACGTATCACCAGCAGGAGAACCGGCTGGCGTGTCATTATTGCGGAAGGGAAATGAATGTCCCGTCCGTGTGCGTTAGTTGCGGAGGGCCCTACATTCACTATGCCGGCATCGGCACCGAACAGCTCGAAGGGATTCTGCGCACGCTGCTGCCGAAAGCCCGCATTGCGCGCCTGGACCGGGATACGGCGCGCAAGCGCGGAACTCTGCGCTCGGTGCTGTTCGGCTTTGCCGAACGCGAGCTGGATATTCTGGTCGGAACGCAGATCCTTGCGAAGGGGCACGATTTTCCGGATGTCACGATGGTCGGCGTCCTGGCGGCGGACGCGGGATTGTCTTTCCCGGATTTTCGTTCCGCAGAGCGCACGTTTCAATTACTGACGCAGGTCGCCGGCCGCGCCGGCCGCGGATCATCTCCAGGGCGCGTCGTTATCCAGTCGTTTTATCCGGATAATTACGCCATGCATTTCGCGCAGAAGCAGGATTACCGCGGATTCTTCGAGAAGGAGATCGAATACCGAAAATTGATGGGCTATCCGCCGTTTCGCAGCCTGGTACAAATAGTGGTCAGCGACCCGGACAATTCCAAGGCTATGTGCAACGCCGAAAAGATTGCGGCCGCGCTGAAGCTGCGCTCTGAAAAAATGGAATCGAAATCGAGGCCGCACATTCTCGGACCCGCGGCGGCTCCCCTGGAAAAACTCCGCGGCAATTATCGCATGCAGATTCTGATCAAAGCGCGTTCCGGAGACGATAGCCTGCCGGTCCTGCAGGATTGTTTCGCTGACCTCGACCGCCAGAAAATCTCATCCAAAGTCAACGTGGATGTCGATCCCCTATCCCTGCTCTAGCCCGCACCACAAACATCTAATCTCCATATAGAATTACCATGCAATACAGGCGGCCGGGGCTGAAGGCCAAGCTTGTCCAAATACGAAGCAGTTAACAACCTCGATGTGGACTTCGACCTGGACGTGGTCCTAGACCAATTTTTCCCCCTCAATATCGTTTGCTCAGAAATGCCTGCTTCAAAGAGGTCCACGACCACGTCTAGGTCCAAGACTAGGTCCAAGTGTACAAAAAGAGCAGAAGAATTAATCCGTGTGCCAACAAGTCCGGGCTGAAACCCCGCCCCACTTGCTGTAATTCTTTTTATAGTTGTTGTGGTGAAAATGGCTTTTGTGCTATCGATTGATTAGTTTTTAACAAGCCTAATCCAATTGGAGGAATTATGGCATTCTGCTCTAAGTGTGGATCAGCAGTATCGGAAGGTGTTTCTTTTTGCCGTGTTTGCGGGTCCCCCGCTTCCACAACCGGCGCCCAGGCAACGCCGCCCGTTCCGCCCATCCCTGCCGGGGCCGCCGGAGCCAGCTTGAGTTCCAACGTGGCGGCCGCGCTGTCCTATCTGGTAGGGTTCATTACCGGGATCATTTTCCTGGTCGTAGAGCCCTACAGAAGAGATACATTCGTTCGATTTCATGCTTTTCAATCGATTGCCTTCGGCATTGTGGTTGTGATTCTGCAGATTATTTTGCACATGTTTCTATCGATAGGATTCTTGTCGTTTGGATTCCTGTTTGCGATCTTCGGCCTGATGAGCTTTGTGATCTGGCTGGCTATTTTTGTTTTCTGGGTCTTCCTTATGTACAAAGCCTACAACAACGAAACCTATATGATTCCGATCATCGGGGAGTGGGCTTCGAAACAAGCCGCTAAATAAGGATTGACGATTGACGATTTACGATTGACGCTTGAAAAGCCGTATCCAATCAATCGTAAATCGTAAATCGTCAATCGTAAATCGTAAATGCTTTTATGAAACACCACCATGATTCCCACTCCCACTCCCACTCTCACGGGCCGAGAGGGAAGAATCGTCTCGTCCTGGCGCTCTGCATCACAGCGATCTGGTTCCTGATAGAACTGGCGGGCGGGTTCTATGCCAACAGCCTGGCGCTGCTGGCTGATGCCGCTCATATGCTTACGGATCTGGGCGCGCTGGGCTTGAGCCTTTTCGCCTTGAGGATTGCCTCGCGCCCGGCCACACATAAAAAAACCTACGGCTATCTGAGAGCTGAAATATTGGCGGCATTCGCCAATGGAATATTTCTGATTCTGCTTAGCCTTTATATTTTCTACGAATCCTATCACCGTTTCTGGGCGCCGCCGGAAGTGAAGAGCCTGCCGATGCTGATTGTTGCGGTTACGGGGCTTTGCGCAAATCTTGTGACGGCGGGATTGTTGTACGGGAGCCGGGGCGAAAATCTGAATTTGCGCGGAGCGTTTCTTCACGTTCTTGGCGACACGCTCGGCTCCATTGGGGCGATCCTTGCCGGTGTCCTGATTATGGCGCGGCAATGGCGCCTGGCGGATCCGGTTGTTTCGGCGCTGGTGGGATGCCTGGTGCTGTACAGCTCGTGGGAGCTTGTGAAGGAGAGCGTGGATATTTTACTGGAGGGCACGCCGCGCCATTTAAATATTTCCCGGATATTGAAAGATCTCGGCGGCATACACGGCGTCGTTTCCGTTCACGATCTTCACGTGTGGGCGATCGCTTCAGGGCTGACGGCCATGAGCTGCCACATCGTCATGAAAACGGATGAAGATGCCGGTAGAGTGCTGGCGGAGTCGAGCCTTCTCATGCGGGAGAAATACCGGATCGGGCATACTACGATCCAGATAGAATTTGAAACCTGGGCTGCGCCGGCCGGCGATACGATATTGCAGTTGCCGCTGCATCGCCCGTGAAGCGGGGCAACTTGTGGTCGGGCTTCAGCCCAAGCTTATCCAAATACGAAGCAGCTACAAAACCTGGATCTGGACTTGGACCTAGTCCTGGACTTGGTCGTGAACCTCTTTAAAGCCAGTAGCTTTTTATGAATTTGTATTAGGGAAAAAATCAGGTCCAGAACCACCTCCAAGACAAGGTCTAGGACCACTCCAGGTCTAGGTTTTTGGTGATCCGTTCGTTTCACCTCTCCGGGCTTAAGCCCCGACCCACATGGTCTCTAACGAATTGTGCTACTCCGCATCCGTGGGCGGAGGCGGCGGAGGCAGATCTGCCGGCGGCTGGTGTGGAGGCGGTTCAGGCTGACTGCTTCCCGGTTTTGCGCTTCTCGAAAATAGCCACTCCGATCGCGCCGCCGATCATCGCGACCAGCACTATAGAGCACGAGCGTAACAATAAATCCAAGGATATAAATGAGAGTACTGATGCCGCCCTGCGCTGCCAGAGATGCAATCGCTTCGCGTGTTTGGGGCGGCATGTTCGGCACCTGCTCGGCGGCCTGCTTCAATTGTTCCATGATGCCGGAGCCTCCGCGGCTCATCAGGATCAGGGGGATCGAGAACAGAGCAAACACGACAGTGCCGATCACGCCTGTGAGGAGCCCAACGGCCAGACCACGCCCCAGAGTTACCGGAACGGCGGAACTCTTTCACATACAAGCGCGCGGCCATCACGCCCCCGGCAATCACCCACGCGCAACAGAAGCAGTTGAAATAATTGATCAACGGCAAGGCCGAAAGAATTCCGAGAAGAACGCCTCCAATTAGAGCTGGTTTCAGCATGCTATCTTCATTCATAAGACGCCTTTCTAAAAGATGAATCGCCAAGAGCGAAGCGCTGCCATGGCGCTTCATTGAGTAACTCCTCGATGCCGCGCACCAGCAGCGACGCGGTCGGAATGCCGAACCATAAACCCGTTATAAACCGGCTGAGCGCCGGTATTGACCCAAAGCCCGGCATAGGGAAGCAACGCATCAAGCGCGAGAGGAACCATCGCCGCCAGGACCCAGCGGCGCCGTGTCGCGGGCGAGCGGTGCATCCACGGGTCTTTCATGAGCGAACCCAGGAACAACCCGAGATATATCCGCAACAGCGGTGGCACACGGCCAGGGGAATTCCCAGGAGCGCGAAAGACCGCTCCGGCATTTGATGGCAGACCGGAGAAAAGAAAAAATAAATAATTGCAGCCGCTGCGGGAGCGCCGCTCGATGCGAGGACCGGCGGCGCAAGAATAAGTGCGCACAGAGCGCACCAGGCTCCGGCGGCAACGGACCTCGCCGATACCAAATTAGATCTAGTTATGTGGCTCATAGGATGTTCCATACGGCTCCTATTCGAAAGCGCCGGAGCGGATGCCATTATACCCGAAAGCTGTTCAATTCCTACGGCCGGATGCGGTGCCGGAGCAAAAAAAGCCGCGCCAAACGCGGCCGTCCGCGGCCTTGTCCTGTGTCCCAGTCGGCGACTTTATGGCCACTCCAATTATGAAATCCGTATTCATAATCAGATAATAATTTATTTTTCGTGTTTATGGCTACGAAATTGCATCAGCCAAATGGAGTGGGACTAAGGCCAAAATCGCATACAAGATTTTGTTATAAGGGATGGTTGCGACCCATTATCTTGTGTTAAAAGTGAAATATGTCTTGACATGCAATTGCGATGCCCTTAAAAAATATGTGAAAGGTTATGACTAAATGCGAGTCGGCTTAACATTTAATATGAAACGGGGGGAAACCGAGGAAGCCCAGGAGCCCCCGAGTAGCATCCGGACCGACAATCAGGCGGAATGGGATGCCCCGGAAACAATCGCGGCCGTCCAGGCAGCCCTGGAGGAGCGGCACGAGGTCATCCCGGTGGATGCTGGCGAGGACGCCTATGCGATGCTTCAGAAGGCCCGGCCTGACATAGTCTTTAACATGGCCGAAGGCGCTTCCGGTCCCTGCCGCGAAGGGTACATCCCCTCCATCCTCGAGCATCTGAAGATTCCGTACACTGCGAGTGATCCCCTCACCCTCAACATTTGTCTGGATAAATCGAGGACAAAAGAAATCCTCGCCTATTATGGTCTTCCGACTTCGCGCTTCCGGGTTGTCAGCGACAATAACTTTTCCTTTAACAGCCTGCACTATCCTCTGATGGTCAAGCCTCTCTATGAGGGCTCGAGCATCGGCATCCGCAACGATTCGCTGGTGCGCACGCGCCAGGAAATGCGGGAGCGCGTTTTGTGGCTGCTGAACAACTACCATGAGCCGGCCCTGGTGGAGGAGTTTCTGCCGGGACGGGAATTCACCGTTGCGATTCTCGGCAACGGGAGCGACGCCCGCGTTCTTCCCATGGTGGAAATTTTGTTCGACTCGCTGCCGCAGGGAGTCAATCCGATCTATTCCTACGAGGCCAAGTGGATCTGGGATCAAAGTTCGAATCCGTTGAAAATTTTCGAATGCCCGGCGCGGGTGAGTCCGGAGCTGCAGGCGGAGATTGAAAGCTCCTGCCTGCGGGCCTACGGCATCCTGCGGTGCCGCGACTGGTGCCGCATCGATGTGCGGTTGGATTCTGCGGGGCATCCGCATATCCTGGAGCTCAACCCGCTGCCCGGAATCCTGCCTCGTCCCGAAGACAATTCCTGTTTTCCAAAGTCGGCTCGTGCTGCGGGCATGAGTTACAACCAGCTGATCAATGAAGTCCTGGACATCGCCTGCAGGCGATATGGATTGTCGTAATGAAATCATACGACTGCCTTGTTCTCTATAATGCAGCGAACATCTCCGAACGTGAGGGCTGTGAAGAGAAACTCTATCCCGCCAATATCGTCCGCGAAGAAGTGGGCGCCATCGAAGAGAGTCTTCGGAGCGCGAGGCTACCGCCCGTACGTTTTCGCCATCGAAAATTTTTCGAGAGACCTGATCCGGACGCTCACGGAGATTTCTCCGCGGTTCGTGTTCAACCTGTGTGAAGAGATCAACGGAAAATGCGAGCTGGAAATGTGCGTGGCGGGCCTGCTGGAGTTGATGGGCATTCCATACACGGGCTCGGATCCCTATATCCTGGGACTGGCGCTGAACAAATTTCATGTCAAACAGATTTTGCGCGCGGCCGGCATTCCCACCGCCAGAGGCTATGTGCGCTGTCCGGGACAGGATCTGCCCATCCCGCGCGGCACGCGATTCCCGGTGATCGTCAAGCCGTCGCGCCAGGACGCCAGCCTCGGCATCAACAGCAACTCCGTCTGCCATGCGCCGGAGCAGCTGGAAAAGCAGATTCTTTATATTCATGAAGTCTATGGCCAGGAAGCGCTGGTCGAAGAATATCTCGACGGGAGAGAATTCAACGTTTCCGTCATGGGGGATCGGACTCCGGAAGTGCTTGCCATTTCCGAAATCAATTTTAGCGGACTGCCCGACGATGAGCCGCGGATTGTCAGTTACCGCGCCAAATGGGATGAGGATAGTTCCGTATTCAACTCCACCGTCCCGATTTGCCCCGCGCCTATATCAAAACGGCTCGAGAACCGGATACGGAATATTGCCATTCGAAGCTACCAATGCATCGGGTGCCGGGATTACGCGCGCATCGATATGCGCTCGGACGCTCGCGGCCGCATCTATGTGCTTGAAGTCAACCCGAATCCGGATATATCGCCCAAGGCGGGATTTGCCAGGGCCGCGCGTGCTGCGGGGTATTCCTATTCCGAAATGGTTCTGCGGATAAGTGAAGCGGCCGTGGAACGCGGAGCGAAGGTGGCCGCTGCTGTCTATGCATTCTGACGACGACCCAGCTGTTCGGATTCGACCGATGGCGCACACAGACCGCGCCACCATAGCAGATCTGGTCGTGTCTGCCGGAAACTTCAATCAAGCAGAAATCGATTGCGCTCTGGAGTTGGTGGACATCTACCTCACCAACGAAAAACAGACGGACTACCACGTGGTTGTCGCGCAGGATCGCGGAGCAAAGGTATATGCCTATGCCTGCTGGGGTCCGGTTCCGATGACGAAAGGCGCTTTCGATCTGTACTGGATAGCAACGCATCCGGAGGCGCGCGGACGGGGTTTCGGCCGCGCGCTCATGGATTACGTTGAAAGCAAGGCGTTGGAAATGAGCGGCCGGCTTCTAGTGGTCGAAACCTCATCGAAGGCGTCCTATGCCGACACCGTTGAATTCTATCGCCGTCTCGGATATGCGGAGAGCTCCCGAATACGGGATTTCTACGACATCGGGGACGATAAGATCATTTTTGTGAAGAGGCTGTCCTAACAAGGAGACGAGCTCACACATGGAACACATGGAGCAGTGGACAATTGATTTGCGCAACAGTGTTACGCAGGGTGCAAAAATTGAGGACGACTTCGGAGGGAATGCCGAGGAGATCGATGCGGTATGCAAATCATATCCGATGCGGATCCCGCGGTATTATTACAATCTGATCCAGGAGAAAGGGGATCCCATCTGGAAGCAGTCGGTGGCGTCCGTCAACGAGTTGCTGGACGATTGCTCGCCCGAAGACCCGCTGCATGAGGAGGAGGATAGCCCTGTTCCGCGGTTGACCCATCGCTATCCCGATCGGGTCCTCCTGCTGATCACGGACCGCTGCCCGATGTACTGCCGTTTTTGCACGCGCAAAAGAATGGTCGGGCAAACCAGCGCGATCAGTGAAAAAACCATTGCGATGGGCATCGACTATATCCGCGGCCACAAGGAAATTCGCGACGTCCTGCTGTCCGGGGGCGATCCCCTGATGGTAAGCGACCGCAAGCTCGAACGCATCATTTCCAGCCTGCGCAACATCCGCCATGTGGAGATCATTCGCATCGGAACGCGATTCCCCTGCGTGCTGCCGAGCCGGATCACCGATTCCCTCTGCGCGATGCTCAAGAAGTATCACCCCATATACATCAACACGCATTTCAATCATCCGAATGAAGTGACGCCGCAGGCAATAGAGGCGTGCGAAAAGCTCGCGGGGGCCGGCATCCCGCTCGGGTGCCAGACGGTTCTCATGAAGGGCGTCAACGACGATCCGATGGTCCTGAAGGAGCTCATGCACAAGCTTCTGATGATGCGCGTGCGCCCCTATTATCTGTATCAAGCGGATCTCACCCGCGGGACGAATCACTTCCGGACGCGCGTTGAGACCGGGCTGGAGATCATGCAGGCTCTGCGCGGCTACACCACGGGTTTCGCGGTGCCGCAGTTCGTCATCGACGCCCCGGGCGGAGGAGGAAAGATCCCCCTGATGCCGGATTATGTGGTGAAGTTCGACGATAAAGAAATCGTGCTGCGGAATTTCGAAGGCAAGAAATATTGCTATCCTCAGACGAACCAGAACTATGTCAAGGATACGCGTGAGATCGAACTGATTAACTTTTAATCCGCTGCGCTCGGTCCCACGTTCAGGCGAGGTTCAGGTTCGTTGCAGGTTCAGGAACCTGTAACCTGCCAACCTGTCCAGCGCTGCAACCGGAGGCCGAAAGCGGAGATTGTCTGTCCGCCGATTCTCGGGCGGCAAATAGCATCTCGAAAGCCTAAAATCGCGAGGACGGGTCCTCGGAACCGTCCTCGCGAAATGACGAATCGCGGCGGCAGACGGATAAACGGAGCCGGCCCAGGATACACGCAAAGGCTCTTCTTGCACTGCCGTGCATGCACTGCTAATCTGAAAATTTAAATGTCATAGGGAGTCGGTGCGATGAAATATATTTTTGTGACCGGCGGTGTTCTTTCATCCTTGGGAAAAGGACTCGCGAGCGCCTCGATCGGATGCCTGCTGGAAGCTCGCGGCTTCAAGATCAATTTCCTCAAGCTGGATCCATACATCAATGTGGATCCGGGCACGATGAGCCCGTTCCAGCACGGAGAAGTCTATGTTACCGACGATGGCGCGGAAACCGATCTGGACCTCGGGCACTACGAGCGGTTTACCAACGCCCGCCTGACACGCGACAACAATTCCACCACGGGCCGAATCTATCAGACGGTGATTGAAAAGGAGAGAAAAGGGGAATTTCTCGGAAAGACGGTTCAGGTCATTCCGCACATCACCAACGAGATCAAATCGACCATCCGGCGCGTCGCGCAGGAAGTGGATGTCGCCATCATCGAAATCGGCGGCACGGTCGGAGACATCGAGAGCCAGCCTTTTCTGGAAGCCATCCGGCAGATGCGCAACGAAGTCGGCCGGGAGAACTCGATATTTGTGCACTTGACCCTTGTCCCGTTCATCGCCACATCCGGGGAGCTGAAAACGAAGCCGACGCAGCACAGCGTGAAAGAACTGCGCGAGATCGGTATCCAGCCCGATATCCTCCTCTGCCGGACCGGTCGCCTTCTGGACAACGACATCAAAGGCAAGATCGCGCTGTTCTGCAACGTTTCGGAAAAGGATGTCATTACGGCGCTGGATGTCCATAACATCTATGAAGTGCCGCTCATCTATCACAGTGAGGGATTGGATGATGCCGTCGTGAACCACCTGAATCTTCCGAAACGCGAAGCGAACATGGGGCATTGGGAAAACATGATCCGGAAGATTCAAAATCCCAGGGATTCCGTGCGGATCGGCATTGTCGGCAAGTACGTGGAATACGAGGACTCGTACAAGAGCCTCAACGAGGCCCTGTATCACGGGGGATTGGCCAACCAGCTGCGCGTCGAACTCAAATGGGTGGAATCCGAGGGACTGCTGGATGAAATGCTGGACGAGCAGCTTCGACCCTATGACGGAATCCTGGTTCCCGGCGGATTCGGCAAGCGGGGAATCGACGGCATGATACGCGCGGCGAAATATGCCCGCACCAGAAAAGTCCCCTATTTTGGGATTTGCCTGGGCATGGAATGCGCCGTGATCGAATTTGCGCGCAACGTCTGCGGGCTTCAGGCCGACAGTTCCGAATTCGATCCCTCCGCGCCGCACCGGGTCTTCTATATGCTGCGGGAATTGCTGGGGAGCGATATCATGGGCGGAAACATGCGATTGGGCGCCTATCCGTGCGAGATGGACCCCGATTCTCTGGCATTCAGGATTTACGGGAAAAAGGAGATTTCGGAACGGCACCGCCACCGCTACGAGTTCAACCGGGAATACGAAAAGATCATTGTCAGTTACGGGATGAGGTTTTCGGGAAATTCTCCCGATGGGAATTTCGTGGAAATCGCCGAGCTGCCGGATCACCCATGGTATCTGGGCTGCCAGTTTCATCCGGAATTCAAATCGAAGCCCATGCAACCGCATCCGCTGTTCGCGAGCTTCATTGCCGCTTCCTATCGTCATAAGATGGATAGAAGCATCCAAGAGGCGTCCGCGACGGCAATGGCTCCTCAGGCCGCAAGGGAAGCATAATATGGAGGATTGCTCCTGCCATGGTTTCCGTTAAGGTCGGCGCACACAGACTGGGGACGAAATCGCAGCCCTTCTTTATCGCAGGCCCGTGCGTGATCGAGAGCGAAAAGCACTGCCTGAAGATGGCAGAGCGATTGGCGGAATACGCTGCGCGCTTGAGAGTGCCCGTGATCTTCAAAGCTTCCTACGACAAAGCGAACCGGACGTCTGTCGATTCCTTCCGCGGCCCCGGGATTCAGGAAGGATTGCGCATCCTCGAAAAAGCCCGCGCAGTTAGCGGACTTCCGGTCCTGAGCGATGTCCACGAGACCACTCAGGTCGCCGCTGCCGCCGAAGTCCTCGACGTGATCCAGATCCCCGCGTTTCTCTGCCGTCAGACCGACCTGGTCCAGGCTGCCGCTGCCACGGGCCGCTGCGTCAACCTGAAAAAAGGACAGTTCCTGTCGCCGCAGGAAATGGGCAAAGTTCTGGAGAAAGCACGCGCTACCGGTAATCGCAATATCCTATTGACGGAAAGAGGCTCCTCGTTCGGATATAACAACCTCGTCGTCGACTTCCGGTCTTTCGTGGTCATGCGCTCTTTCGGCCAGCCGGTGGTTTTCGACGTGACGCACAGCGTGCAGTCGCCCGGGGGGCAGGGAAATAAATCCGGCGGCAGCCCGCAGTATATCCCGTATCTGGCCCGCGCGGGCGCCGCGGCCGGTGTGGACGGGTTTTTCTTCGAAGTGCACGATAACCCGGCCAAGGCTTTTTCGGACGGGCCTAATTCTCTGAACGTGAAAATGTTCCCTCGTCTGGTGGAGGACATCCTTAGCATACGCAGCGCTCTCCGGAGGACGTCGTGAGCTTACGCGATTCCGCGTGCGCCGCTGACTACGGCCATTCACGTTTTGGAAGCGGAAGCGGACGCGATCCGGAGCCTGGTGGGCCGCATGGGCGAATCCTTCCTGCGCGCCATCGACCTCGCCGCCGCATGTTCCGGAAAAATCATCGTTACGGGATTGGGTAAGTCCGGGATTATCTGCAAAAAGATTGCGGCGACTCTCAGCAGCACCGGTTCCCCCGCGATTTTCCTGCATGCTTCGGATGCGCTTCACGGGGATTGCGGATTGATGGCCAAGGACGATATGGTCCTGGCCGTTTCGAAAAGCGGGGAAACGGCGGAGATTCTCCAGCTGCTGAACGTTTCCAAGCGATTGGGCTTGCCTATTGTTGCAATGGCCGGAGACTGCGACTCGACGCTTGCGCAGTATGCGGATGTCTTTCTCGACGTCAGCGTCGCGGAGGAGGCCTGCCCTCTCGGTCTGGTGCCAACGACGAGCACCGCAGCGGCGCTGGCAATGGGCGATGCGCTGGCCATGGCGCTGATGGAGAGAAAAGGATTCGGCAGAGAGGACTTCGCATCCCTTCATCCGGCCGGCAGCATCGGCAAAAAACTTCTCCGGGTCGGGGAGTTGATGCATCGCGGCGAGGCCGTTCCCCGGGTCCTGGAGTCCGCGCCGATGCCCGATGTCATCTACGAGATGTCGCGCAAGAGCCTGGGCATGACCGTTGTGACGGACGGGCAGGGCATTCTGGCCGGAGTGATTTCCGATGGAGATCTGCGGCGCCTGCTGCAGAAATCCACCGATCCCCTCAAGCTGACCGCCGGCCAGGCGATGACGCGGCAGCCGCAAACAATTTCGGAAGATGCGCTCGCCACGGCTGCGCTGGCAAAGATGGAAGAGATGAAGATCACGAGTCTTGTCGTCGTCGATGCCGGAAAGACTGTTCTCGGCGTCGTCCACCTCCACAACCTCTGGCGCACCGAACTTATCTAGGCACACGCTCGACTAAGCAAAAGAATCCTTTAAATCTTGTGGGTCGGGGCTTCAGAGGCTGTCTCAAAACTCGCATTGGGCGGGCCTTCAGCCCTTGATTTTCTTTTACGACTTTTTCCTGGGGCTTCGCCCCAGGCTGGTATGGATCGCGCCTTCGGCGCTTTAAGATCCTAAATTTACAGCAATTTAAGCGACGAAGGCGCGCTATATCAGCCTAGGGCGAAGCCCTAGGAATTTAGCGACAACCAGGAAAAGGGCTGTAAGCCCGCTCAATGAGCGAGTTTTGAGACAGCCTCTTCAGCCCCGACGCTTTTGAGATGTCAATCATGATCGGAAATGTCGGGGCTGAACCCCCGACCCACATGATTGATGTTTTTGTGTTGTTTAATTATGTGTCGGTGATGTATTAGCCCGCCCAGGCGATCAGACCAAACGCAAACGGATGCTTCGTGTTCGGGTGGCGTGGCACGGCGCGCGCCGTGTATCCATGCTGGCCGCTGCCGCAGCAGGGAACCGCTTTTACTTCGAAGATATACGCGTCCTTTTCTTTTGCGACGGGCTGCATTTCGGTGATGATCGGCCTGATGATCTGGCCATGCGCATTCAGCGGTCCCGCATAGAGTTCAACCCTGAGGTCTTCCGGAGTCAGGCTGCCCATAGAAACGCGCGCGGAAAAGTGGACGGACTCTCCGGCATGGATTTCCTGGGGAATCTGGGAATCCAGCATCTCGACACGAACGCTCGGCCATGCCCCGCGAATCCTTTTCTTAAGAGAGGCATGGGCTTTGGCCAGAGCGTCTCCGTCGGCGCTCAGGCTTTGATGATCGGCATGAGCCGCCAGGTAAAATCGCTCGGTGTATTCCCGGATCATCCGGTTGGTATTGTAGTGAGGGCACAGGGTGCTGATCGAAGACATCATGAGGGAAATCCACCGCCGCGGCAGGCCGTCGGCTCGACGGTCATAGAATGTTGGAATCACGTCGCGTTCCAGGATATCGTACAGAGCTTCCGCTTCGACCTGGTCCTGATAATCGCGGTCCGAATAGGATTCCCCCTGGCCGATGGCCCATCCGACGGGGCGGCCGTCCGTCTTGAAATCGAAATAGGCTTCGTCCCACCAGCCGTCAGGGACGCTCAGATTGATCGCGCCGTTGGCGAGCGCCTTCATGCCGCTCGTTCCGCTGGCTTCGTTCGGCCGAAGCGGCGTGTTGAGCCAGACGTCCACGCCCTGGACCAGGTAGCGCGCCATGCTCACGTCGTAATCTTCCAGGAACACCATGCGCCGGCGGAACTGCGGATCCCGCACCAGCGTGGCAATCTGCTGAATGAGCGCTTTGCCGGCGTCGTCGAGCGGATGCGCTTTGCCGGCAAAAATGATTTGCACCGGGCGTTTTGCATCGTTCAGGATACCTGCCAGCCGGGTTTTATCCCTGAGGAGCAGCGTGGCGCGCTTATAGGTCGCGAAACGGCGCGCGAAGCCTATGGTAAGGGCATCCGGATTGAGGGCGTCCTCGATGGATTCCAATTCTGCCTGAGACGCGCTTCGCCGCTGCAGCTGTTCGTGCAGCCGTTTGCGCGTAAAAGAGACAAGCCGCTCTCGCCTTCTTTCATGCGTATGCCATAATTCCTCGGCTGCAATGGATTCGACGCGATGCCACACGCTTTGTTCGGCAGGCTGTTCTCTCCAACTCGGGCCAAGGTAGCGCTCATAGAGCTGCTCCATCTCCTGGGAAATCCATGACTGAAAATGAACGCCGTTGGTGATGTGCGTGATGGGAATTTCATCTTCCGGCACTCCGGGCCACAGGTCATGCCACATCTGGCGGCTGATCTGGCCGTGCAGTCGGCTGACTCCGTTGCTGAAAGAAGACATGCGCAGGGCCAGGGTGGTCATGCAGAAGCTTTCTCCCGCGTCTTCGGAATTGCGCCGGCCGAGTGCCAGAAAGCGTTTGCGATCGATCCCGAGTTTGGAGATGAATTCCGAAAAATAACGGTCCATCAGGTCCGGGGGAAAATAGTCGTGCCCGGCTGTGACAGGCGTGTGGGTGGTGAAGACCAGGGACGCCGATGCAAGCTCGCGGGCTTCCGTATACGTGAGGGAGCGTGTTTCCATGTAATTCCGGATCAGTTCGAGAGAAAGAAATGCCGAGTGCCCTTCGTTCATGTGAAACACGGTCGGATGGATGCCCAGGGCTTCGAGCATTCTGCAGCCGCCGATGCCCAGCAGAATCTCCTGGCGAATGCGGTTTTCGAGGTCTCCGCCATAGAGCTGATCGGTGATGTCGCGGTCTTCGCTGCGGGCGTTTTCGGAGATGTTGGTGTCGAGAAGATAGAGGGAAACGCGTCCCGCCTGGATGCGCCAGACCTGGGCAAAGACTTTGTTGTTAGGATAGTTGATTTCGATCATCAACGGTTTTCCGTCCTGCCCGCGCACCGGCGTGGCCGGGATGGAATGGAAGTCGTTGTCTTCATGGGCTTCCTGCTGCCATCCCGCCGCATTCAGGTATTGCCGGAAATATCCCTGCTGATAGAGCAGGCCGACGCCGACGAGGGGCAGGCCCAGATCGCTGGCGGATTTCAGGTGATCTCCGGACAGGATTCCGAGGCCGCCGGCAAATATGGAGATGCATTCGGTCAGGCCGAACTCAGCCGAGAAATAGGCGATAAGCGGATTCTGGGCGCCGCCGTGAGTTTTGCGGAACCATGAGGTTTCGCTTTGCATGTAGCCGTCAAAGTCCTCGAGCACTCGTTCGAGATGCGCGACAAATGATTCGTTGGCGGCGGCGTCTTCCAGGCGTTTTTGGTCGATAGTACCCAGCATGCGCACGGGATTGTGGCCGCTTGTTTCCCAGAGGTCGCTGTCGAGGCGCCGAAATAGCCCGATCGTGTCGTGATTCCAGGACCAGCGCAGATTATAGGCCAGGTCCCGCAGGCGCTCGAGGGAAGGCGGAAGTTTTGGGATAATCGTGAAAGTATGCGCTGGTGTTATGGCCATTGCCGCCTCCTGATGGACTGACTGTTATCGGATGCCGGGACGCTGTTGAATCGACTGACTCCGCTGTGCAAATACCGGGTTGCCATTCGTCTTCCCGGATACCATTATATTTGAAAGTATTATAGAACTATGGACCCAAAATCATCAAAAAGCATCTGTAACAAAAAGTAATGTAACCGCAATATACTGAAGTATAGGGACAGGTCGCATCCGCTGCCTGCCGGTTATGAATTCGCGAGGATTCACCGTGCATTCAAATCAGGGTCTGGCATCGATGTATTCGAACCCCGAATCCGGAGTGCGACGTACACATTACGCTTTGCGGCGGCGCAGGATGAGCTTCCATATTTCAATAAGCAGCAGCACGACCAGCGACACGCCGGCCGTTACTGCCAGATCCAGTCCGGACATGGGGATCGTATCGAAGACGCGGTTACCGACCGGAGTGTAGATCACGGCAAGCTGCAGGGCCGAGGGTCAGCAGAACCGCCCCGGCCATTGGACGGTTGCCCAGAACATTCATCCTGAAAATCGACTCCGCTTTCGGAGCGCGATTCGAGCGCCACCACCATCTGCGCAAGGACCAGCACCGTAAATACCGTTGTCTGCCATGCGGGATCGCCGAGCCGCCACAGTTCCCATGCGGCGGCGATCGCCGTGATGCTCATGAGCGACGCCGATGACGAGGATGAAGGACACCATCTCGCGGCCGAAAATCCCCTCCGCCCGGGTACGCGGCGGCCTTTTCATGACATTTTTTTCCGCCGGCTCCACGCCCAGGGCCAGCGCGGGCGGCCCGTCGGTCACGAGGTTCATCCACAGGATCTGCAGCGGCAGCAGGGGCAGCGGCATTCCGAATAACGGCCCCAGCAGCATGACGGCGATTTCGCTGGCGTTGCACGTCAGGAGGTATCGAATGAAGCGGCGGATGTTGTCGTAGATGATCCTTCCTTCTTCGACGGCGGACACGATTGTGGCGAAATTGTCGTCGAGGAGGATCATGTCGGCGGCGCCCTTCGAGACGTCGGTCCCGGTGATTCCCATGGCGACTCCGATATCCGCCTTTTTCAGAGCGGGAGCGTCATTGACGCCGTCGCCCGTCATGGAGACCACGTCCCCCTGTTTCTGATAGGCGTCGATCAGCTTCAGCTTGTGTTCCGGCGAGACCCGGGCGAAGACGGACACTCGCGGGTCGCGTTCCTGAGCTCCTCCATGGGCAGGCGCTCGATCTCCTGCCCGGTCAGGAATAGGTCGTTGTCTGGAGATGCCGATCTGCCGGGCGATGTGCCGCGCCGTCAGCGGGTGGTCGCCCGTAATCATGGCGGTGCGGATCCCGGCCTCGTGGCAGCGCAGCACGGCCTCGGCGACTTCGGGGCGGGGCGGGTCGATCATGCCGAACAGGCCCACGAGGGTGAGGTTTTTCTCCAGGGCCTTTTCGGCGGTCTCGTCGGGCGAAAGGTCCCAGGTGCGCAGGCCGACGCCGAGGACGCGCATCCCGTTTTCCGCCATCTTGTCGTGCGCCGCCATGATGCGCGCCGTCCACTCTTCATCCAGTTCCAATCTTCTCCCCTCAACCCAGACATGGCTCGAAATGGACAGGAGGCCGTCGATAGCGCCCTTGGTGAAAGCGATGTAGGGCAGGAACGTCGGTGCCCTTGCGGTCCCAGAAGGGCTGCAGGCCGGGAGGCACATCCGCGTTGGACTGCGGCGTGCGGTGCAGCGTGGTCATCCGTTTGCGAACCGAGTCGAAAGGGACTTCGGCGATGCGGGGGAAAGCGCGCTCGAGGTCGGGCTTTAGAATCCCCGTGCAGGCGGCGGCCAGAACGAGCGCGCCCTCGGTGGGATCGCCCACGGCATGGTAGAGATCGCCGGACGTCTTGTCCGGCGACAGCGTGGCATCATTGCACAGGGCGCCGGCAATCAGCAGCAGGTCGAGCGTCGGCTGGATGCCGGCCTGGGGGACATCCCCGCGGGGACGCAATGTGAATCCGGCTTCACCCTCGCACTGCTCCAGCTCGATGGAGTGGTTGGCGATATCGAGAGCCGTGACCGTCATACGGTTCAGCGTGAGCGTGCCGGTCTTGTCGGAGCAGATGACGGTTACGGAACCCAGCGTCTCGACGGCCGTGAGCTTGCGGATGAGCGATTTGCGCTTCAGCATGCGCTGCGCGCCCAAAGACAGGGCGATGGTGACCACGGCCGTCAGGGCTTCGGGTACGGCGGCGACGGCGAGGCTGACGGCCGTCAGCAGGAGCTCTTCAATGCTGCTCTGTCCGCGGATCCACCCCAGGATGAAAATGACCGCGACAAGCGCCAGCGCCGCCTGCGCCAGCATCCGGCCCAGTTTGTTCAGGCGCTGCTGCAGCGGAGTGGATTCCTCGGTCACCGACTGCATCATCGCTGCGATGTGGCCCAGTTCGGTGTGCATCCCGGTTTCGGTGACAACGAATTCGCCGCGGCCGTAGTTCACGACGGTCCCGCTGTAGACCATATTGCGCCGGTCGGCGAGGGCTTTTTCGCTTTCGAACAGGAGCGCGCCGTCTTTCTCGACGGGCTCCGACTCGCCGGTCAGGGCCGATTCATCGACGCGAAGGTTGACGCTTTCGAGGATTCGGCCATCGGCGGGAATGATATTGCCCGTTTCCAGGACGACGACGTCTCCGGGCACGAGTTCGCGGGCCGAGACCTCCTGCAGCCTGCCGTCCCTGCGCACCCGCACGGTGGGCACGGCCATGCGCTTCAGCGCCGCCATGGACTGTTCCGCCTTGAATTCCTGCATGTAACCGAAGAGGGCGTTCAGAACGACGATGACGAGGATGATGACGGCTTCCATCCAATCGCCCAGCAGCGCCGAGATGAGAGCCGCGATGATCAGCAGAACGGTCAACACACCGCTCAGCTGCTCGGCGAGGATTTGCCAGCGCGTCCGGCCTTCTTTGCCGATGAGCTCGTTGAATCCGTGCTGGAGATTCCGCCGCTTCACTTCGGCATCGGCCAGTCCATTGGAGGCGTCGCTGTCGAGTTGCCGCAAGACATCAGAAACCGTGTGCCTGTACCATTCCGTTCGCATGGACTCATTATAAATACAGTCTCCGACGGACGCAAATCCAACCGGTTTCAAGCGTAAAAGCAAAAACGCCACGGATTCCACGGATTAATAAGTTTTATGATCCGTGGCGATTACTTTTCGGGAGATTTTGAAAAGGGAACGTACAATCCTAGCTATTATAGGTGCACCGCAAATCGTGATTGTGACTTTTTGAGGCGTTTCTTTTCGGGCGACAAGGTTGAAGTCTTAAAGAAATATACGATAAGAGACAATCAGTTTTATATCTATATCCCCTTTGCAGGAAAAGAATCTCTTTTTTGTCCTATCGTTCAGTCGCGGAAATGAATATGGGAAGATAGGCTCTTAGGGGAAAATCAGTTGATTCAAGTGGATTAGGTAGTCGCCAGAGACGGCGACGTGTTCCCTTGCCCACGGGCACCACTCGGGCAAGCGGATTGGGAGTAATTTCCTCGAACGCGACTTCGGGACTATGATATCAATCCAGGCACGATTCTGAGGGGATGAATTGCCCAATTTGTGCTTGATGCCCGGCGCCGGTGCGTGTCTTAATTGCCAGGAACTGAATCAAAGGCCGTTGCAGGATCAGCGTATTCGATCCACCCACATTGATGGGAGGACTTGAGTAATGGAGCAGGATAACAAAAATCTCGTCCGTCGCTATTATGAGGAAGTTGGCAACACGGGCAATATCGGCCGTATTGAAGAATTCCTATCCGAAGACTACACCGAAGTTTTCAATGGAATAAGGCATCAGGTTGGCATTGAAGGAGCCAAGACGCACATCATTGGAGTTCGCCAAACCTACCCTGATCTTCATATTACAATCGAGAGCCAGATTGCCGAGGGGGAATGGGTGGTTACCTGCATTACAGCGCGTGGCACGCACCTGGGAACATGGTTAGGCATGAAGCCGACCGGCAAAAAAGCTACCATTACCGGTGTAAACGTCGACCGGGTTGTCGGGGGGCTGATCGTTGAGCATGGCGGTGCTGTAAATATGCTGGAGGCGCTGTTGGAAATTGGTGCCATCAAGGTAGTTGGCTCGGAGGGATAGAGAAGCGAAAGATTTGACAAAAGGATTGCGCCAAGGTGCCCGAATTCTAATGGCCGTATTGTCGCTAAACCAGACGAGTGAGATTGCAGGCCTGAAACGCATCATGTCCCCTAACCGGACATCGAAGGAACGTCAACCCGCAAGCCTTTTGATGTTTTATGTTCAGTCAACAGAGTTGTAGGCAATATCCAAGGATTCGGCAGCGCGCTTGAGTCTCATATCCGCAGTCCAAAGTGGAGCCCGCGAAAGATGGGCGGAGGCGAGGAGATGAACATCGATCCAGCCGATGCCTGCTCCATACAAATGTTTTGCTTCGATGAAATGCAGTACCTCATCGTGTTCGGCGGCAACTGCTGCCGGCAAAGTCCGCAATAATTCAAGGATCTCACGGCGATTCCGCATCGATCCGCACGATAGTTCGCCGATGATGAAGGGATGCGTAAGAACCAGCCCCTGTTCAAGTAGAAGAGAGAGGGTGTCGTTTCCTTTGCGGAGATGATCAATCCAAATTGAAGTGTCTACGAGAATCATGATGCCGAACGCGGCCGTCTGCGGCGAACGGAGGACAAACGTGGTTCAGTGCCGCCAAGTCTGGCTAATCGACGAGCACTCTCCCGTGCAATCAGCGCCTCCAGGCCCATGCGCACCAATGCAGTCTTTTCCTTCTCCCCGGTCAAAGCGGCAGCCTTGCGAAGTATTTCTTCATCGATGTTCAAAGTAGATCTCATACATATCAATATGCACATCTAATGCACACGCGTCAAGTCTCCTCATAATTACATACAATGTTTGCTGACAGCTATAGCGGACGACAAGGATACGCAATCTTTCGAGTTCCAATCATAAATGCTTAAATAATATACACTTATAGAGACACGCGGGATCCAGAACCAGGTCAATTGTCCTGAAACAGCCATAGGGGAAACTACCTTTACGTTTAACAAGTGTTGAATTGTTGCGAACCTCTCCTTCTGCTGCCATCCAGCGCGCCTTCTCTTTTGAATGAATTATTCCTAATAATCCAAGGTACAATCGATGGTGCGGAAGGATAGCCGCAAAATCAACACTGTTTTAAAACCCCTGTTTCAGTTATCCTGCCATCCACTTGAGGGTTGCAATCATGCATAAATCTCTTTTTGTCATTATCGCAATTCCATTGCTCCTGCTTGGCAGCATCGGCAACGCCCAGCCGCAGGGCATTACAATGGATATGATAAATACAACCCTGCCTCTGGAAGGTGCCCCTCCTGCCGAGCCCGGTCCCTACAAAGTCACATCGGAAACTACATTCGGCTCCCCCACCCATGTCCTTTTCCGCCCCACCGATCTGCGCGCATTGCCTGCGAAAGATATCTTGCCAGTGCTAGTTTGGGGCAACGGCGGCTGCGCGATCGACAGCACCCGCTACGGAGGATTCCTGAGCACTATCGCATCACATGGTTTCCTCGCCTTGGCTACAGCTGCGGTGGAAGGCGAAGCGCAGCGCCAGGCAACGGCCCAAGACCTTCTGTCCGCCATTAACTGGGCCGAAGCCGAAAACAGACGCGAAGGGTCGCCGCTCAAAGGCAAAATTGATACCAGCCGGATCGCGGTCATGGGCCAGTCCTGCGGCGGAATGCTGTCGGTAAGACTCGGCGCTGATCCTCGTGTCGACACAATCGGCGTGTTCAATGCCGGCGTTCAGCCCCTGAACCCCAACGCACCAGGCTCTCTATTTCCCACAACCGATGCGCTTCCCCTTCTGCATGGGCCGGTGTTGTTGATCAACGGACATGAACGGGATTTCATGATGAAAGCCTCGGCGGCAAACTTTGCATTGATCAATCACGTACCGGTGTTTTACGGCGCGCGCCACAATGCGGGACACACAGCAACCGTCTTCCACCCGGGCGGTGGCGAGTATGCCAATGTGGCGGCAAACTGGCTGCTGTATTATTTCAAGGGCGATAAAGAAGCGGGCAAAATGTTCGTAGGTAAGAATTGCAGGCTTTGCACCAATCCCAACTGGGATACCAATTCAAAGAAGCTCGAATAAAAGTTGTGCCAGGCGCGTTCCCATCCATTCAATAATCTAAGATTGGATTCAGAAGAAAACTCAACCCGCAAATAACCAGGATCATGCGTTTCATGTGGTAGTCCGCTTATCGGTGATTCGGCCAGATGGAATATGGAACGAAGTACTTTGTTCTTGCAGAAGGTAGAATCCAGGAAATTGGAATTGGACGTCTTGCGCAACTATACCATGGTGTGGTGCCTGAATATGCCGGGCAGCAGATTTCGTTCGCGCTTCTGTTGTTTGAACGCGTAGGCGATAAATTAAAGGACCTGCGCTACTGGCAGGGTGGCTACCTTGTCTTCGATAAACAGGGAAAGTCGGATGACATCAGCGGGCAGAATGTTATCGAATTGTCACTGACTACCGAAAAAGATCCCAAGTCTTTCGTCGCAAAAAGAGCGGACCAGATTCGAAGACAAAGGACCTGGCACCCCACTGGCGAACAGTTGAATCAGATGATTGAACTCGCGAGAATGGAAAGCTAAGGCTATTCCGGCCTTGCTGATGAAGTGCAGGAGTCAATGTGTTCCTTCTCCAGATGCCGCGCCTAGTTCAGCACTAACCAACGACATTTCCGCATCCAGGCCACTCTCATTTCATCCGCTATGATGCAACGGTCAAATTGGCGCGACTTTGGCCGGAATTGGGGATTCGCTACAAGGATTTCCGAGCAATACCATCAAAGCTGCCTGTAAGCCGCTTCAAAAACGTTATAAATGTACAAAATAGCATAGTTCCAGCCAAGATTCGTGTGCGCTTTCGATAAAACCTAGGACTTATGGGGAGTTTCGCTAATCTGAATGCGATTTGAACGAGTCTTCACGTTTCGGGAATTTTACTTATCCGGCATGCGAATCCTTCCTTCGCTTGGAATCTGAAGAGGAACATCTCCATCTCGTTGGAATTCTCTCTTGCCTGGAAACACTGGAACTCTCTTAAATTGGAATTCTCTCTTGGCAATAAACTCCAGCGGTTGCCCCTTTAAACCCTGCACTTCGAGCGTAAACCGGATCTCATCCAAAGAGACTTGTCCTTTATATGCCAGCTTCCTTTCGTTTCCTCCAACGCTTCGTATGACGACAAAAGAGATTTCGTCGCCGTTTATCCTGCCTTCGCGGATAGATGTTTCGCCTTGAACATTGGCAACTGTTCCAGTCAATTCCGTTCCGTTCACTTTAAAACTGAAGACGGTTTCGACTGTCCCCTGCCTGCCAATTCCCTTCGAGATCCAATTCCCAATTAAGATCCAATTCCCAAGTACGAGTAGGTCGCCAGCCCATGCCGACGTTAAAAGGGTTAGCAAGAGAAATACCGCGATTGAAGGGATTTTGTTTTTCATGAGGCGCTCCCTCCTCTTTTTTGCTGATCGTCTTATTTAGTATTAGATCGAACTATCTTCGTGAAAACAAGGACCAGATTATTACTTAGGATATATCGGGCGACTTAAGAACGCGGCAAACTCCCGAGATACAGCGATCTGGGAAACTACTCCGCAACCTCAATATTTCACATGGCCTCCACCGCGATGCACGGAGCGGGACGAGGAGAGGGATTGTGCCTGGAGCTAGCCGCTTGGGCATGCCGTTGGCAGCTAATCTGCTTTGCATTATAGGTGTGTGTTAGCGCCGGTTTAAAAGGGCGCCATTCTTACCGGAAAAGAATGATGCCAGCATCATAGCGTGGGTGCCCTGGTAGACAACTACTGCGATTTGGCCGTGGGCTAACGCCCGAGGATGCTCAGCTGATGCGCGAAAGCATCGAGAGGGGCTGTGAGAAGATATATTCCCATGAATGGTAGAAATCTCTTGGACACCAACGTAATGATCGACTTGTTCGCGAATGATGCCGGTCAATCCAGACGTCTATTCCATAACTCCGGCAAGGCGCTTATCCGATCGGATCAGGTCGTTGACAATCTCCGAGATATCCGCTTTTTTCCGTTCTGCAATTTTGGTCACAAATGAAAGATTGTCGGCATCCAAGTAGACCGGAAGATTAAATTCAGCGTCTTTCCGGAAGAACTTACCCCTCACTCCCTTAGAGAAATCATATTCCTTGCGCATGCCTTTACTCCGCATATTGCTTTTGCTCCGCTTTCGTCGCCTTGCGACTTGAGATCAGCGGATCCCATTCAAAATTGAAGCGCATCCTATTCCCCGTCATTTGTCAGGAATGCACCGTCCAAAGTCATATTCAATCGCCAGGAAGGCCATTATAGCATTGGAAAGCAGACAGTAACCTCCTGTCCGCCGGAAAAACCACCAAGCAGTTTAGATTTCGGTCTTTTGCGAAGGCAATTAATTTTCTGCAGCCAGCGCCCTGACTTGAACGGGGGAACTACTGATCACGAATCCTGAAATTTAGGGTGGCCGCAATTGCAGGGCAGGGAAGAATGGCACCACATGCACAGATGCTTACGCTTGATGCTTGCAAAAGATAGCAGGGAAGGCTAAAGTGATGGCCATGAAACGCATAGTGCAGCAAGAAAAAGCTCAAATCAAAGCCGTCCGGACCTTAAAACCGGTTTGTTGTACTAATGTGGTACATAGGATATTGCAAATCTACTAAAGCTTGCAATATCAAGCATTTATAGTGAGCGGGAGTAATTCAGCGGTAGAATGCCAGCTTCCCAAGCTGGACGTCGCGGGTTCGATCCCCGTCTCCCGCTCCATAAAATCAACAAGTTACAGCCAGCCGTTTAAATTCGTACTCCGATATACTCCATTAAGCCACAGACACAGCTGATTCCATGGTATCCAGCGCTTTTTTGCGAAGACCGATCGCAGTCTTCGTATAGACATTGAGATTTACATCCACCGAGTGCCCAAGTTGATCTGCTACGATCTTGGGATCGACATCCAGTTCGCGCATCAGGGAAGCATGAGTGCGCCTCATTACCTGGAAGTTGACCCAGTCGAGGTTAATCTTCTTGAGCTTCGGCTTGATAAGACGGTGCCAACAATTATCTTTTGCCAGCGGAGTTTTCCGGTTTTCGGAAGGGAACACCCATTCTTCCGGTCCGGGATTTCCGGATTGTTCTCTCCATTGGGCTACAATTGCCTGTAATCCTTCTGAAAGAGCGACAATACGTTTGCCGGTTTTTGGCGAATCCATCGATCCCCGATAGATTCGCTGTTCGATATTCATGGAATCGGGTTCGATATTCTTCCACTTAAGCCCAAAGATCTCTCCAGGACGCATTCCGCCGGTTGTGGCCAGCATGCATATCAGAAGCTCTCTTGATTTAAGTGTCGAGAATAGCAGCTTCACCTCATCCCAGGTCATAACCGCTTTCAACCCGGGATTGACCTGTTTAGGGGTAAATAACAAAGCTGCAGGATTCTTACTCAGATACTCTTCGTGTACTGCCATGTTGAATATCTGCTTCAGGTCCCATCGAAGATGATCGATGGTACTGAACGACAGGCCCTCCGCCGCTTTTTTATCCAGGAATCCCTGCAACTCATCCCGGACAAACGCGCCCAGAGGACGTTCGGCGAATATAGGTGTAACGTGATGGTTCAACCGATCCACGTTGGTTCCGGCCGTGGATTTCTTCCATTTCCGGCAATAGAAGGGAAGATAGACTTGTTTCACGAAATCATCAAAGCTCATTTTGCTGCATGGTAATTCCAGATCTCCGTTGATGGGTGCAAGGATGTCCGCCAACTTGTCCTCAGCTTCCGATTTGGTTGTCTTCCGGATTTTGCCGAGCACTTTGTTGCGACGGTGTCCTTCCTGCCACCATTGGGCGATCCAGTTTCCGTTTCTGATTTTCAAACTGCCTTTTTGATGCCGCCTACGCATGAGGTCTCCTCTCATGGTCGCGCGGCGTCGATTTCCGATGATTTCGGCATCATACCATTAAAAGAACTTCTCTCGTTGGCAGTTTTCCATTGCTCCAGCGCACTTCGACGGATCAATTTCCGGCGGCCCATGTGAATTGCAGGAAGCTGGGAAACTCCTGCGACTTTTCCTTTAATTGCATTATGAACGTGAGTCTTTGAGCAGCGCAATTCCGTAGCGACATCCAAAACTGTGAGGATTTCGTCATTGAGCAGCATGAGACTCCTTATAGAAAATATGTTTTAAGCCATCGGAATCACTTTGACTTCATCTATATGCCATTTTCTCGGCTTAAGACGTTAACCCCTCAGGGATATTAGAGCCTAACTATTCGTCGATTCCTGAGCGAAAACTGCCCCATGGCGAGGCCCTTTGGGGAAAATTAATCGAACTCTGCGATTTGCCAAGGCGGGATTTTTCCCCATGCGGTAGGGCAAGAATGGACATCTGGTGTTCGAACACTCCTTGACCAGTTTCCAGCGTCCGCCCATGCAATACAGACAGAATTTCCGGATCAGCTTGACCGAAGGCCGCCCTGTGCCCATTCGGTATGGGAAGAGAATACATGGGCCATCGAACAATTCATCACCCTGGCAGTCTCTGACGGCAGAAGTGCTACCGACGCAATCGACACAATGCTCGCGGATCGCTCGTCTTGGTGTCATCCGCTTTCTTGGTGTTTCCGTGGCTTTATCGCTCAATTTTTATCTTCTCCAGCTTTTGTCCGCCGATATTGGATCCCCGATTCGGTTATTTTGGGGGAGGGATAGGACCGCCTTCAAACAAGAGTCCTGCTGATGAGAAGATCTAATTCGGCGACAAACAGGGGAAACCGGAAGCATTAATGCCCCTCCTCTTCCATCCCCTGCTACGTGGATATCTCAGAGATGTTCCAGATCGCGGGTGGCTGGTTCCATTATTTTTAAACCAACCCGCAGTTAATTCTTGCAGGCGATATGAATTGTTTTAGAAGGAATTCTGAAATAGGAAGATTTTGCTTCCATGGAAGGACGATCAAAAAACGTCACTGGCTGCGCAGATTCAACCGATCCTACACAAGATCCTTGATACGGGTCGAAAAAGGGTTGTGATCAAACTTAGTTTTCTTGGCGCGTTGCGCTCGTATGGCTGAGCCGGGATCATCGGAGTGGATGGGAACCGGCGCAATCACTGCTTCGGCAGAGTCGCTATCCGATTGCTTGCTCTCAACTATATCTTTTTTCTTTAGCCTCGCAATGCGGTTTCGGAATGTTGAATAGTTGATCTCCAATCCGTCCTTTTTAAGCGCACCCAATACTTCCGCAATCGTATGTCCCGTATTCAGGGCTTGCCTTATTTCGGGCCATAACATTCGAATCAGGCTGGCCTTGGTTTTTGGTCTTTCAGCCGCGAGTTGCCGGAGATATTTGAAATTGTCCTCATTCATTGCGTTTGCCTCAAAATGCCCAACAATGCGCATAGGTGCTGCTGTTTTGCTGCGCTTGTGGTGTTGATTACGACAAAAGTCTCAATCCTGTTCCAGAATTGCGCTTTTATGTTGTCAAAATGCTGTGCCTTTGCCCACCTATATGCACTTTTGCTTAGGAAAGGCTACAAATGCCTATCTTTTTGGACCGCTGTTTGGATGATCCGTATCGTACTGGACTAGGACATATCATGCCCTTGTCAAAGGATGTAAATTCCTATGCTCAGATTCTTCAATCAGCGCAATAAATAGTCCACCCGAAAAAATGAATTCCACGTATATCGGTAGTGGAACATAAAGGAGTGGCGGACTGCAGAGCGATTTTCGTGGCTTATCTGCTGCGAGAAGAATGATTTAGTTTGGCGGACAAATCAGTGTGCGTGTCCGCCAATTGGCGGACACGATGATTTGTGATTATTTGCGCTATTTGGAGCCCGCCAGCATGCTGGATTGTGCATCTGTGATCTATCCAGGTTTGCTGAACGCCGTAGGAATGCGACCCCGGTTGATGGTGGGAAGCGGATTGACGACAACTAAACCAGTACTTGGCTCCCTGTACCGTGGATAGTTTTTGATCCTTCTCGAGCGTTGCCTCTGAGAGAGCTATGACTACTAATCCTTCTTCAGCCGCTTCGCGCCTTCGACGATCGAGTGCCATCCGTATACAAGCGAGACCATGAAACGATCCATGCGAAGGTCCGTGGGAGCGCCGTCGTTAACGGTCGATCTGTAGCCGGCGGTGAGGCCCAGGTTGTCGTTGATCTGGTACCCTACCGTGAATCCAATGCCGCCGTTGTTGACCTTCTCCCCCGCAACGCCGTTGATGGTTGCCTTGCCGCCGGTGTACCAGGCCCCGTCGAGCGCAGCCCAGAAGTTTTCGGTGAAATCGCGCGTCAGGTGCGCGTCCAGTTGGAACATCGGATCGGTCTTCATCGTCCCCCCAACATAGTTGTCGTTGGTCCCGAACAACCAAACGGCTGGTAGGAATTCCAGAGTCGTGCGCCGGCCCGGCACCCACGGGCCGAGTTGCCAGATGATAGGCACGCCCACGCGCCCATACCAACGGTTCTGCCCGAGATTCAGGGGCTGGCTGCTGTTGTACTCGCCGATCGGAAACGCCAGATCCGCCAGGACGTCGACAGAGAACTTCGGCTCATAGCGCAGCAGGTCGACGAGGTTCGTCTGCGCCCGCGGGCCGATGATATTGAGATCGAATTCGAGCATCGGATCGCCGAACCCGCTCGTCGACTGATCGAACGACTTGCCTTTCACCGTGCCCCCGCCTGTGATCCGCCCCATGGGGAAGATGCCTGCAGCCATGGCAGAGCGATTGAACAATGTGAAGGTGCGCGCGTAACCCGCCATAACCAATGTGGCGTCGACATTCGCTCCGGCCAGCACGGAATGAGCCGGGTCGAACGGGTTCGTGTTGCCGCTCAGCGATTCGAAAATAACCGGCACCGCGTTGGCATTCGACAGTGTCTTCAAGTAGAAGCGCGCCGGCATCTGTGCCACAGCCTGCGGCGGACAGAGCGCACCCATGGCGAGCATTGTTGTGACGACCAACCGCAAGCAAATAACCGTTTTCATCGGACCTCCTTCAATTTTTAGAATCTCTCCATCCCGCTTCGTTAGTGCACGGGTCGGCGACGCTCAATGCTTCTTGGGTTCAGCCATCATGTCCTTAGGCGGCACGTACTGGCGCTTCAGGTTGAGCGGCGGGTAGCCGGCCTGGACCGGGACGCGCTGCGGGAGCTCCTTCTCCAGCGCCTCGTGAGGCGAGCGGTTCGGCAGGACCACGTTGTTCGTCCGGACGTAGTCTTCCCAGAGCGCGACCATCTCCTTCACCTTGTCGGGGCGCTCGGCGGCGAGGTCCTTCGTCTCGCCTTGGTCCGCCGCGAGGTCGTAGAGCTCCCAGTCACCCCTTCCGAAGGGCCTCCACTCCCAGCGCAGCTTCCAGCTCCCCTGCCGGACGGCGCGGTTGCCGAAGAGCTCCCAGGCGAGGACGTCCTGGTCAGTTCGCGGCGACTCGGCCCGGCCCTCCAGCACCGGGACCCAGGACTTGCCCAGGGCCGGGGGCACGTCCTTCCCCTTGTACGTCTTCGGGTAGCTCGTGCCGGCCACCTCGAGGAGCGTCGGCATGATGTCGGCCACGTGCATGGTCGCCCGGGTGTTGATGCTCCCCGCGGGACGCTTGACCCCGGGCCCGCTGACGACGAGCGCGTTCCGGATGCCGCCCTCCGCGAGCCATGCCTTGTACTGACTGAAGGGGGTCATGGAGACCTGCGCCCACATGGGCCCGTAGGCGAGCCAAGAGCCCGGGTCGCCCCACGCGTTGGGTTCGGTCTGCGACCAGTGCATGGCCGCCCAGAGAAAGTCGCGCGAACCGGGCGAGCCGGCGATCATTGCGTGGAGGTCGTTGCCCTCGGCGCCGTTGTCGCCGAAGACGATGAAGATCGTGTTGTCGTACTCGCCGATCTTCTTGAGGTGGTCGATGAGCCGTCCGACGTGGTAGTCCAGGTTCTCGACCAGGCCGGCGTAGATCTCCATCTTCTTTCCGAATAACCCGCGCGCCGCCGGCGCCAGCAGGGTGGAGTCGGGCACGAACCACATCCGCTCGGCGAGCCCGGTGCCGGCAGGCGTGATGCCGAGCTCGACCTGCCTCTTCAGCCGCTCCTGCCGCACCGCGTCCCAGCCCTTGTCGTATTCGCCGACGTGGCGGTTGCGCCACTCCTTCGGCAGGTGGTACGGCTCGTGCGGCGCCTGGTGGGAGACGTACGCGAAGAACGGCTTGCCGTCGCCGCGGTTGGCGTCGATGTAGGAGATCAGCTTGTCGGTGTAGGTCTTCGTCGCGTAGAAGTCCTTCGGCAGGCTCCTCAGGTAACGCCCGTCCTCGGTGTAGAGCGATTTGGGGTTGGCGGCCGAGAAGTTCCAGTCGTCCCAGTAGCTGCCCATCCCGTCGAGGAGGGTGAAGTCGCGCTCGAAGCCGCGCGCGGCAGGGATCTGTCCGGGCTCCTTCCCCAGGTGCCACTTGCCGACCATGTAGGTGTGGTAGCCGGCGTCCTTGAGGAGCTGCGGCAGCGTGGCGACGCGGTCGTTGAGGTTGCCCTCGTAGCCGTCCAGGCCCATCTGGTTCGGCGCCGTAAACTCGCTCATGTTGCCGAGGCCGTTGAGGTGCGTGTCCACGCCGGAGAGCAGCATCGACCGCGTCGGCGAGCTGCTCGCGTGCGTGTAGAAGTTCGTAAAGCGCACTCCGTCCCGCGCCAGCGAGTCGAGGTTCGGCGTCTTGATTTCACTGCCGAACGCGCCCATGTCGGAGAATCCCATGTCGTCGCCGAGAATAATGACGATGTTTGGCCGGCGTGGTGCGGCTGCGGCCTTCGCCTGGCCGGACTCGTTTCCAGCGGAGGGCTGCGGAGGTGGAGTTGCGCCGGAGGCAATGGCGGGTGCCACGACCATGCCGGCGATACCAAGCATGCCCAGTAATCGGCTCCGGTTGTCCTGTTTCCTTTTTATGGTTCGCGTTGCGTGCTGCTGTACAGTCTCCATTGCCCACTCCAATTCAATCAGTTGGTAAAGACTTGCCTTAATCCCTCCCTGGGTACTACTCAGCCGCATACCTGTAAAACTAATTCAGGTTCGCGTTAGCTTGCGGCGGATCGGGCGATGCCGTCTATCGGAATTCCGCAAAAGCTTTCCCCTCCAAAAAAGACTAGTGGAGTGAGTCTTCCTATTTGGATTTCCTTCCTATGCTGAAACAGTCTGCGGATGCCTGCGACAAGCGCCTAGCCATTCGGGGGCGGCGAGTGCCTGGCACTCGCGGAGTGGCAATACCGCTTTCAATCTGATTCTCCATAACCTGCACAACTGCCCTTGCCGACCTGCCCGATCTTCATGAAGTCGGTCTTGAAGTCTAGCCGCCTGAACGACTTGGCTCCTGAACGACTTGGTTCCTTGACCGGCTAGTGGCAGATTGATAGACTCGGCCCAGTATCCTCCTTGGCGTCTTATATCGTGTCCCCTATGGATATGAACCGGCGCCAATTTCCGGCGGGTTAGGCGCAACTGCCTTTTAAAATCCCGCAGATGAGGGCTGAAAGTGTCGGAGTTGTACCTGGACATGGACCGACCAGCGGTCACCGTGGTTGAAATCAACGATCCCACAATAGCCAATCTGGGCATCGAGCTCATTGACCAGGATGCTGTGCAGCTGACGTCGAACCCGTTTCTGGCTAGACGGGTGATCGTGCGTCTAGAGGGCGCTGTGATTGTCTACCACTCGATCAACCAGCGCATCCGGACGCGCACTAAGACAAAGCAGGGCTGGCTAGCCTACGTCACCTTCAGCCCCTTGGCGAAGGGGACGGTGAATGGGTTGCCCATCCATTCCGAACTAGTGCTGGCTGTTGAGCCGGAGACGGATGTGGGTTTCGTCACTAATGCGGGGCATGAGAGCATTTCGATCCTGCTCCCGGTGGTGGACTTTCGCGCGCATCTCCTGGTCCGGCGCCGGGCGGAAGAATTCTGGATGCCGAGTGGTGTAGAGGCGCTGCAGGCGGAAGTAGCCATGGTCCGTCGGCTTTTCGACTGGGGGATACGGCTGGTGCACACGGCCGCACTCCAACCCTCGCTGTTCAACGACCGGAAGGAGGTAAGGGCCGCCGCCCAGGTAGAGATGGTTGAGACGCTTCTGGCGACCCTCGGGTTGAGCACAGATTTCAATCCTTCCCCCACCGACCAGGTCAATCAGTCTCAGTCGTTTATCGTGAAGGCCGCCGAAGACTACGCCCTGTCGCACACAGATGATCGCGTTTATGTGGGTGACTTATGCCGAGCCGCCGCGACGAGTGAGCGTGCCCTGGAGTACGCGTTCAAGAACATCATGGGATTGACACCGATGGCTTATCTGACCCGGCTCAGATTGCATCGCGTGCGCCGGGCCCTCCTTGCAGCGACTCACGGATCGGCCACGGTCTCATCTCTGGCGCTCGACTGGGGCTTTTGGCACTTTGGTGACTTCTCGCGCGCTTACAGGGAATGTTTCGGTGAACTGCCTTCGGAGACGCTGCGACGAACACCAGCAGAGTCTGAGCGCTAGGATTCCCTTCAGTAAAAGGTGGCGCCTATGGTTATAATACCAAACGTGATTGCAGATCCATTCGGTTTTCAATTCTCGGTCAGATCCCACGGGGACACTTTAGGAAATTATGATGGATTTGAGTCCTTTTGAATTCTCCAAACCGACGCGACTCCTCCTGAATATGTTGCAGCCTGAATTGTTTTGCTCAATGCGCTTGGAGCCCTTGGCGCACAGCAAGAAGGGGTGATTATCGTGGGCTCGAAGCTGAACTGATGGCACAACATCACTGACAGGGCTAGAGCTTCAGCATGTTACAATGGATGTAAATTTGGAGCATAACGATGAAACAGGATATCGAAGACCTGCTTCAGCTGCTCCGAGATAAACTCGGAATGGCTTTGGGGCGCAATCTCGAACAGGTCATCCTTTACGGTTCCCGAGCTAGAGGAGATGAAGAGCCGGATTCCGATCTGGACGTGCTGGTCGTGGTGGGAGATTCGAGCCCAAGTGAGAGAGAAATGATTCATCGGATTGCATACCAGATTATGTGGGATCGTGAATTCCAGCCGCTGATTTCTCTGAATATCATCGACTGTGAACACTACCTACTGTTAACTGAAGCAGGTTCCAGCTACCTGGGGAATATTCTGCGCGAGGGCAAATCACTGTGGCCGATAAGCGGGACGAAGGCAAGCATTGGCTAAAGAAGGCAAACAACGCCTTGAGCGCTTCGGAAGCTCTAGTTTCGGAGGAGCTGTTCGATGATGCGATATCTCGCGCTTATTATGCGATGTTCTATGCGGCAAAAGCTCTGCTGATTCGTGACGGAGTGATTGCCGGATCCAAACACTCCGCCGTTGTTGCCGCGTTTGGGCGAGAGTATGCCAAGACAGGTAAAATTGAGCCGCGATACCACCAGATGCTAATCGAGGATTTTGAATGGCGGCAAAAAGCAGACTACGACGTCTTCTGGCATGCTGATCGAGAGACCGCTCAGGGGAGCGTTGCTGATGCTCGCGAGTTCCTCTCTCTAATATCCAAAATATTTATCTAAGCTGATCGACTCGAATCAGGAACGTACTCCAAATGTACTCCAATTCCGAGTTCCAAATGATTACAGTGTGAGTTCCGTTCGCCTTCAGCTGATTGCCATTTTGTGATGTAGCCGAGGATTCCGCTGGCAATCACTGATTGCCGGTATCTTTTGGGTAGGTTAAAAGTCGCCGTACTCCATTTGTACTCCATTAAGAACATGCTTTTCACGGACCCGCATAAACACTGCGTTTTCTATCATCGAAAATCAACGCCGTGGACCCTATGTTCTTTATTGTCAATGTTGAGCCATTTTCCCAAGCTGGACGTCGCGGGTTCGATCCCCGTCTCCCGCTCCAGTCCTTTCAATAACTTAGGGAAAACCTGCCGAGATTAATATTTCTTAATATTCCATTAAGGGAGCACATAATCGCAGCAGGGCATTCTGTAGTCTTCAATAAATAGGCTTCCAGCTTCGCCGCTGCAATGGGCGGCAATTGAGTTGTTTGTTACTCCAAGATCATCTGGTTAGTGAACGCGCAATCTGCACGCGCAGCTTCTTCAAAACTGCAGATCTGTTTGTAGCCAAAAAACCGCCGCCTTTGAATTTGCGCAACGAGAACCGCTAAATTGCAGGGAATTGGAGATGCTGAAGGATGCTGAATATACCTGCTGATCGGTGTCAACCACCTTGATTGTCGTCAATGTAAGTGCCGCCCATCACCTGCTAAATACCCCACAACTTGGGGATTGTTTCATTGCGACCGCCCCAGGGAATTGGGGTTTCCCGGCTTGCACCCGGATTCAGAATCTTTCAGGCCGATGGCGCGACGGATGGCAGTGAGGACGTCAGCGCCGGAGGCCGTCTTACGGAAGTAGCCGGCGCAACCGCATGCCTCCGCCTGCGCACGCACTTCAGGTTCATCGTACGCCGTGATGAAGATGACTGGTGTCGCATCCTTGACAGAAAAGAGTCTCCGGCTCAGATCCAGACCGGACATCCCCTCAAGTTGGATGTCGAGTACCAGACAATCAAACTTCGGATGTTTCGCGTCCGCAAGGAACGCTTCTGCGGATGGATAGGTAATTGGATTAAAGCGAGCGGCCCGCAGGAAACGGCTTACCGATTGGCAAATGCTATTGTCATCATCAATAACCGCAATATAGATGTTCTGGCTGCTGCTCATAGAACAAAGATAGCAGCCGACGCGCTGGGCTGACTACTGCCCTTAGGGGTAGGTCGACGAGGGGTGAGGGGCGTGGGGCGCTGATCGATGACCAGGGGGCGACCATCAATGTCCGGTGAGCATTCAGACGGTTGCAGTTATCAGAAGACGGTTTTAATCATATTCCCACAGATTATCAATCACTGATTACCGATCACCGCCCCTCGCCTGCTTCCAACCATAGTTTCGTCAGCTCGGCAGCGGAGTGAACACCAAGTTTGGTCGTCAGGGCGGTGCGATGGAGTTTCACCGTACGTTCGTGGATGCCGAGGTCGTAGGCGATCTGCTTGTTCAGTTTTCCCTGAACGACATGCTTCAGCACTTCAAGCTCGCGCGGCGTAAGCGCGGCGAAACGCGCACGCAACGCTTCCACCCGCGTCCGCTCGGTACGCTCGCGAGCATCGCGTTCGAGCGCGCGTTTCACGGCATCAAGCAACTCCTCCTTCGGCGCGCGCTTCGTAAGGAAATCTTCTGCGCCCTGCCGCATCGCCTGCACAGTGGTCGGAATATCTCCATGTCCACTGAGGAAGATAACCGGCATTCTGTGCCCCCCCTTCGCGAGTGCCTCCTGCAATTCAAGCCCGTTCAATCCAGGCATCCGCAAATCCGCAAGGACGCACCCCGGAACGTTAAGTTCGCGGCAGGCCAGAAACTCTGCCGCCGAGCCAAAGGTCTTCACCGAGAAACCAGATGCGCGCAACATACGTGCGACCGCCGTCAGAAACGACGTGTCGTCGTCCACCACGTGCACAATGGGCGTGGCTTCGTTCATGGGATGCTTTCCTCCTTCGCCACCGGCAGCGTGAAGCAGAACGTGGCGCCGCCGTCCGGAGCATTTTCCGCCCGGATGCTCCCTCCGTGCGCCTCGATGATCTTACGGGAGATCGGCAAGCCCACCCCCAGGCCGTTCGGCTTTGTGGTGAAGAACGGCTCGAAGATATGAGCGAGCTTGTCCGCCGGAATGCCTTGGCCGGTGTCGCTCACGACGACCTCAACCTGCGTGCCCGCAGCCTTAATGCTCACGGTGACCCGACGGTCATCCGCCGCGGGGTCATTCATCGCGTCCATCGCGTTAAGCAGAAGATTAAGCAAAACCTGCTGCAATTGAATCCGATCGCCGCGCACGGGCGGAAGCAGTGAATCGGGATCAAGCTCCAGCCCGATTTTGCGCGCACCAGCCTCCGGGCGTATAAGGCTGATGACCTCGTCGGCGAGCAGGTTCAAATCGAGCAGGCTGTGTTCAACTTCGCGCCGCTTCAGCAGCGAGCGCATCCGGTCGATCACCGCGCCTGCACGCTGATCGTCATTCTGGATGTCCGCCAGGATGTCGCGCACTTCCTCCAGATCCGGTGGGGTCGCTTGTAGAATAAGCTCCGCAGCCTCGGCATTGCGGAGGATGGCGCCCAGCGGTTGGCTTAATTCATGCGCCAACGACGTGGCCAGTTCGCCCATCGTAGAGATGCGCGCGACGTGAGCTAATTGGTTGCGCTGATTCAAAGCCTCGAACTCCGACTGCTTGCGCTCCGTAATGTCTTGGAAGAAACCATAAACTCTACGGTGTTCCAGATCCGCATTCCCAATGGCATGTACGCTCCGAAGATTACCTTTAGCAGTGATGATTTCCAGCTCTAAATCAAACGGCTCGCCATGCTCGAAAGCCCTCTGCACAGCTCGTTCAATTATTGGCCTGGAATCAGGGGTATAGAAATCGAGTCCTTTTTCTACGGTCGGTTCGTAGGTGAGATCCAGTTCGTGAATATTGTAGGTCTCTTCCGTCCATGTCTGTTTCGATGTGTCGATATTAAATTCCCAGCCGCCAACCTTTCCTATCCTTCCGGTCTCTCTTAGCAAATGCTGGCTTCGTACCAGCGCCTCCTCCGCCCGTTTGTTCTCGGTAATATCGAGAGATATGCCCGTCATACGCTCTGGCTTTCCAGAAAGCGTTATGAACGCCTTGGCCAGAACCCTGACCCATCGGGTGCTGCCATCAGGCATCACAATCCTGTAGTCATTACGGAAATCAGCGCCATCCTGGAGGCACTTTTGTGAGGCCTGGACGACCCAATCAAGATCGTCGGGGTGCACCTTGGAAAGAAATTTCTCAAAGGGTATCAGTTCGTCCGATAAAAATCCGTATAGCGTACGGGCCTTTTCTGTTGCCCATATGATGTTGGATGTAAAATCCCATGCCCATATCCCCACGCCTGCAGAATCCGTAGCCAGGTTTATCCACTCCTGGCTTTGGCGCAGTTCGTCCGACAATTCCGTGGCCCGGCGCGCCTCCACGCTCATTTCATAACCTATCAGCCGCGACGATGCCAATGTAGAAAAAACTCGCGGTGATTGGGAAGTGGACAATTTCCCAGAGCACCAACACGGACTGCACTGTTGCTGCCAGCGTGAAGAACACAATGCTGGCACCCACGACCATCGCCTTTCGCCTATCGCCGCGCCGCCAGACGGTGATCGCGGCGTCCACGACGAAAACCACCCACAACACCAGGCTCAGCTGGCCGACAAGCATCCAGGGATTTAGCACACCCTCGGCGACCGAGACGGATTCGCCGAAGAACGGAATGTGTCGCAGACGGACGACCTCAAGGTAGTTGAGATTCTGCCCCACCAGGAAATCGAGCATCAGCGAGCAAGTTCGCAGGACGCAGACGCTCCAGGCGAGCCACAGCCGCCCAGCCCGCAGGCGGAGCAGCACGAAGCCTACCAGCGCCAAAATAATCGCCCAGGCTGGAACATGGAGCCAGCGCAGCGCTGTGCCGAACTGTCTGGGCGTCGCCGCCAGCATCATCCACAACTCACATGCCGCGAGCGCTGCCGTCGATGTAGCCGCGACGGAAAAGAGCAGATGGGCCCACGCTGTGCGCTTCTTGAACCAGATAAATAAATGCATCGCCGCCAGCGTGAGACACGCAGACGCGACCATTGACCAGATAACGGTAATCCAACTCATGGGTTGACCTGAACTTGGCGGTTGAAACCGGGCAGACAGCCTGTAATTAGCTGATGCTCAGATCCAAAAACTAACACGGTTTGGGGAGGAAGTCATTCCGAAACCTTGCCCGGCCACAGCAGGTGATTGAGTGACCAGTGATCAATAGTCTGCGCTGAGTTATGGTGATCAGGAAAGCCGTTTGAACCTTTCCGCCTGTTCATCGCTCACAGCACACGGTTCACTGAATACTCGTTCACCGGTCACCGATTACTGATCACTAACCCCTTTCCCAATGCCACCTACCCCAAAGGGCAGTAGCCAGCCCGGCGCGCCGGCTGCTACCCTTGTTTTATGAGCAGCAGCCCGAACATCGAGAGCATTATGGGAGCTTAAGGAGCTTTGGTCGCAAGCCCGGAGCCCTGTTCGAGGCGCAAGATGGGAAAAAGACCCTCACCATCCTGCACGCGAACGGCATGCACTCGGCTGCTTGAATTGGTAAATAAAGCAGAAGATGAATGATCGGGCGAGATCGAGTTTGTAAAATGAGCCATCCACGGAACAAAGAAAAAAGCGCCAAGCCGCCGGCATCAGCGGCAATCGGGCGGCGACCCTATCGTTTAGCAGCCCTCGTGATAACGGTTGCCGTCGTAGCTGCCGTCGGCTTTTGGTGGAGCAAAGGCCGCCAGTCCGGCGTCCCGCCAACGGTCGTCTCGAAGGCCGCGGCCAATGCCACAAACCAGTATGGCTCTGCGGCAACATCCAAACCGGCATTCGAGAAGCTGACAGGCCGATGGCAGCGAGCCGACGGCGGGTACATCATCGAAATCCGAAGCATTGAACCTGGCGGGAAGATGAACGCAGCGTATTTCAATCCCCAACCGATCCATGTGGCGAAAGCCGAAGCGTCGCAGTATGAAGGTACCGTCAATGTCTTCATCGAACTGCGCGACGTGAACTATCCCGGCTCGACCTATAACCTGACCTACGACCCGGCGGATGACTGCCTCAAGGGCATCTACTTCCAGGCAGCCCTAGGGCAGACATTTGAGGTTTATTTCGTGAGGCTGCGGCAATGAGTAACCTCATGCGAACCCAAAGTGAATCTCTCTGCCGCAGCCAGCCGGCATGAAGCATCGTTTTCACGCGATGGTCAAGCCGGTCGGCTCGCTTGTGCAATCTCAACTGCACCTACTGCTACTATCTCCACAAGGAGGGATTGCTCCATCAGCCGCGTGCGCCGCGGATGTCCGACGAAATGCTGGAGCGGCACATCCGCCAGTACATCGAGGCGCAGACCGGCGACGAGGTGGTGTTCTCCTGGCAGGGCGGCGAGCCGACCCTGCTCGGCCTGGACTTCTTCAGCAAAGTCGTGGAGCTGGAAGCCCGCTACAAGAAGCCGCACCAGCGCGTTGAGAACGATCTTCAGACCAACGGCATGTTGCTCGATGCCGAGTGGGCGGCGTTCCTCAAACAGCACAACTTCCTCGTCGGCCTGAGCTGCGACGGCCCGAAGCGGCTGCATGACCGTTACCGGGTCACCAAGGGCGGCGAGCCGACCCATGACAAAGTCATGGCCGCGGCCCGTCTGCTGCACAAGCACGGCGTGCCGTTCAACGCGCTGTGCGTGGTCAACCGCGAGAACGCCAAATATCCGCTCGACGTGTACCGGTTCCTGATTCGCGAACTGGGCGTGCACCGGGTGCAGCTGATCTCGTGCGTCGAACCGAAAGTCTTTCGCGATGTAGCGCCGCAGCGGTGGGACGCGGCAAGCATGCCGGTCGTCGGCACGCCGCAGGCCAGGCCGGGTGCGCCGGATTCGGTGGTGACCGACTGGTCGGTGGACCCGGATGACTGGGGCGCGTTCCTGTGCAAGGTCTGGGACGACTGGTACCGGCGGGGCCATTTCGGCAAGGTGCACGTGGACCTCTTCGAGACCGCGGTCGCTCAATCGCTGGGCGAGCCGTCGCAGCGCTGCATCACCGGTGAATTCTGCGGCAAAGGCATGGCGATCGAGCACAACGGCGACGTCTTTGCGTGCGACCACTACGTCTATCCCGAGTACAGGGTCGGCAACATCTCCAAGACGCATTGGGGAACAATGGCCTACTCCGAGCTGCAGAAACAATTCGGCTTTGCCAAGCGCAACGCACTGCCGCAGTATTGCCGCCAGTGTCCGCATCTGAAGCTCTGCTGGGGCGAATGTCCCAAGAACCGGCTGGTGCGCACGCCGGATGGCGAGGCCGGGCTGAACTATCTGTGCCCGGGCCTGAAAAGGTTTTATACGCATATCCAGAAGGACATGCCGGAGATTCTGCGCCGCGTGCAGGAAGAAAGGGCGAAGGGCGTGTAGACCCAAAAAGACGTGCAGTGAATATCGCAGAAGCATCCAGAGAGAATGGAACGGAACAAACTTCAAACACAACACACAGGAGAGAGACAATGAGAACAGCAAAGGAACTCCCCCCGAGGAGCATCTTCGGGGAAATCAGCAAGCCGAAGAAGCGGTTACTGACAACCCTGGGCATCGCGGGCGGAGTCATGCTTGCGGCCAGCATGCCATTGTGCGCGCAGGCAGCGGGGCAAAGCAAGAAACCCAACATCCTCGTCATCTGGGGCGACGACATCGGCACCTGGAACATCAGCCACAACAGCCGTGGCATGATGGGCTACAAGACGCCGAACATCGACCGCATCGCCAAGGAAGGCGTGGCCTTCACCGACTACTACGCGCAGCAGAGCTGCACGGCCGGGCGCTCCGCCTTCATCAGCGGCTCCGTGCCCGTCCGCAACGGCATGACCAAGGTCGGTCTGCCCGGCGCGAAGGAAGGCTGGAAGAAGTGGATGTGACCATGGCCACGGTCCTCAAGGGCCAGGGCTATGCCACCGGCCAGTTCGGCAAGAACCACCAGGGCGACCTGGACGAGCATCTGCCCACCATGCACGGCTTCGATGAGTTCCTCGGCAGCCTCTACCATCTCAACGCCGAAGAAGAGCCGGAGAACATGGATTACCCCAAGAACCCGGAGTTCCTCAAGAAATACGGCCCGCGCGGCGTGCTCCACAGCTGGGCGGATGGCAAGGGCGGCCAGAAGATCGAGAACACCGGCCCGCTGACCAAGAAGCGCATGGAGACGATTGACGACGAAACCATCGCCGCCGCCAAGGACTTCATCAAGCGGCAGGCCAAGGCCGGCACAGCCGTTCTTCGTCTGGTGGAACGGCACGCCGGATGCACTTCCGCACGCACGTGAAGGCGGAGCACCGCGGCATCTCCGGGCAGGACGAATACAGCGACGGCATGGTCGAGCACGACATGCACGTCGGCGAACTGCTCAAGCTGATTGATGAACTTGGCCTCGCCGACAACACCATCGTCCAGTATTCCACCGACAACGGCCCGCACTACAACACCTGGCCCGATGCCGGCACCACGCCGTTCCGCGGCGAGAAGAACTCGAACTGGGAAGGCGCCTATCGCGTGCCCTGCTTCATCCGCTGGCCCGGCCATTTCCAGGCGGGCACGACCTCAACGGCATTGTTTCGCACGAAGACTGGCTCCCCACCTTGCCGCCGCCGCCGGTAATCCGACATCAAGGAACAGCTCCTCAAAGGCGCCGACATCAATGGCCGCCACTACAAGAACTACATCGACGGCTACAACCTGCTCGACTACCTCAGCGGCAAGGTGAAGGAGTCGCCCCGCAACGAGTTCTGGTATGTGAATGACGACGGCGAACTCGTCGCGGCGCGCTATCAGGACTGGAAACTCGTGTGGCTGGAAAACCGGGGTGAAGCCTTCGGTGTCTGGCGCGAGCCGTTTGTCGACTGCGCATCCCGCTGCTCTTCAACCTGCGCCGCGATCCGTTCGAGAAGGCCCAGCACAACTCGAATACCTACAACGACTGGTTCCTCGACCGTCCGTTCGTCATCGTGCCGCTCACCGAGATGGCCGGCAAGTTCCTCAAGACCATGATCGACTATCCGCCCAGCGCGACGGCGGGTTCTTCAACCTCGAAGATGCAGAAGCAGATCGAAGAGTTGTCGAAAGCGCACTAACGCTGTATCTGACTCAATCCACCGGGCCGCACCCGTCCCAACCGGGTGCGGCCCCCGGTTGGCAATCACAACTACCAAAATAGCAAAACAATGAAAACCACAGCCGCCGTGCCGTTGGATGATGGAGCTTGAGGGCCAATATTTACTTCAGCCGCAAAATCGGCGAAAAGGAGCGCATGAGGTGCCCCTGTCATGAGTGAGATAAAGTCGTTAGCAACCGAAGAGTTCTCCATCACTCGCGGCGGTCCGTGCATTGGCCTATAATTCGTCTGGGCCAGGCCGGGGAGGGACGCCAGTGAGGCATCCGCCGAGCGATCCTCGCCGTCCTTGTTACGTGACTTCCCCTGCTTGTTCTTTCCGTCATGAAAGGACTGGCCTAAGGAACGCAAGTTAGGATTCCGTTCCTTGGAGACTTGGCGGTGAACGTACGCTTATTGATCGCCGTTCCAATTCTCATCCTGGCCGAATCAGGCATTGATCTGAGGTGGCGCATCCTTGTTCTCCAATCTCTCAGGTCGGAATTGGTGGCTGAGAAGGAGCTTCCTTCTTTAGAAGCGTTGATCCTTGCCGAGTTGAAGATGCTCGGTTGCCCTTAAGTGAGCCGCCGAGTTCGTCGAGGAACAGAAAGGGCAAAGGTAATTCCTGTATAACGGACGAATGGATCCTCTGTAATTGTGTGTGTCAAGTTCTGCGATTTGGAGGCGTGATAGGGGCCTGTAAAGGGATACCCGGCCCTTTCAATCAAGGAGCGTCGGCAACTTGACAGGCTTGGTTCCGATATGAAGGATTCGCAAAGCTGCTGGTTTCGAAGAATCTGCGCTTCAGTCTGACGGAGGGGGCAGCATGGCCGACATTCAAGAGGATGATCCAAGAACCGCATTGGCCGGTGAACGTACCAATCTCGCGAAGTTCCGTGTTTCGCTCGCACTTGACCGAACCACCTTGGCCTGGATTCGCACCGCGTTAACCTTCGCCACTTTTGGTTTCGGTATGATTGGGTTTTTCCGGGCCATACGGCAGGCAACACAGAGCGAGGAAGCGGCGCGTTTGCATCAGGCGGCAATCCACATGGGAGTTGCTCTGGTGGTTCTCGGACTGGTCGCAACCACGCTGGCTGCCCTCTCCCACTGGATAACTTTACGCAGATTGCGCCGTGGAGAACAAGTCTCCATATCCCAATGGCCTTTGAGCATTACCATCGCCCTATTTGTTGCGGTTCTCGGCCTCTACGGGCTCTGGTCCCTCCTCGTTCCATGAGATTCTTCACCGATATGTTTAGGTCAAAAATAATCCGGATACTGAAAAATCAAGGAGACAGCAATGAAAACAGGAGACAATAAACCGATCGCGGCAGAAGACCGTAAAGAGACCGTTTCCCTCATGTCAAGCGATGCAATCTCACGTCGCGAGTTCCTTGGCGGCTCTGCGGCAGCCGGCGCGATACTGTTCCTGCCCGGAGTCCTGTTCGCGGCGCAAGATGGGAAGAAGACCTTCACTATCCTGCACACCAACGACATGCACGCGAGCTTTATCGGTATGGGTCCGGCTTCGGATTACACGCCGTTTACGCTCAACGACGACACGACCAGGGGCGGATATGCGCGCTTGGCCGGCTTGATCGCGAAGCGGAAGGAAGCACGCAAAGGGCAAGGTCCGGTGTTAGTGCTCGACGCGGGCGACTACAGTATGGGCACGGCTTTCAGCGCGGCGACGCGCGAGACCGGTGGTGAGCTGCACCTCATGGGCTTGATGGGGTACGACGCCACGACCTTCGGCAATCATGAATTCGATCTCGGGCCGGCCGGCCTGGGCAAATCCATCGGCATGGGCGTCAAGGCCGGCCGCATCCCGGCTGTGATCGCCACGAATAGCAGTTTCACCGGTAGCGACACGACGTTGTCCGACCTCCAGCGCTTGGCCAAAGAGGGGGTGATTCGCCGTTACGTGGTGCATCGAGCGCGGCGGCATCCGGTTCGGAATCTTCGGGACGCTGGGCAAGGAGGCCATGATCTACACCAGCGGCGGAGCCACTACCTTCGCCGATCCCACTGAGTCCGCCAGGGAAGTGGTGAAGATCCTGCGCGAGAAGGAGAAGGTGGACGTGGTTATCGCGCTCAGTCACGGCGGCGTGGTGAAAGGGGATGGAGGGCGCTACACCGACGGCGAGGACGTGCGTCTAGCCAAGGACGTTCAGGGTATCGACGTGGTGATCGGCGGCCACAGCCACACCGAGCTGCAAGACGCGATCATTGTCAATGGCCACACGCCCGTTGTCCAGACTGGCAAGGAGAGTCGCAATCTCGGCGAACTGGTCATCACCGTGGACGGCGACAAACTGACAATCGATTCGTACCGGCTCCATCCGATCGACGATACCATCGCTGGCGACCGTGCCGTCGCCGCCGAGATCGAAGTGCTAAAAAAATCAGTCACCGTCAGCCGCATTCGCGTCGCGTGGCTATCGCGTGGACCAACCTTTGGCCATCGCGCCGCGCGATTTGCCCAATACGTACACGGACATCGCCGCCGGAACCCTCCTGGCCAATCTCGTCACCGACTCATTTCGCGGAGCGACGAAGGCCGACATTGGCTTTACCGCCAACGGCATGATGCGCGCCGGTCTTTCGCGCGGGAAGACGGGGGTGCAGACCGTCTACGATGTATTCGCCGTAGCGCCACTTGGCTCCGGAGTGGTTGACCCGACGCCTGGCAGCTCGCTTGTGACCGGTTATTTCACCGGGCAGGACCTGAAGAATTTGCTCGAGTTCTTTCTCGTGGACAGCCCTGCGCACCCCGGCGAATATTTTCCGCGCACCTCCGGCATGAGATTTCGCTACGACCCGTCGCGCCCGAAGTTTGACGCGGTGACGGCAATCGAATTGGGCGACCTGGATCGCGGTTACAAGGCCATCGACCTCAGCGGCAAGGACGAGCGCCTGTACAGCCTGACCTGTCCGTTGATGGTGGCCCCGATCATCGTGGCCATCCCTAAATACACCAAGGGTAAGTTGGCCCTGGTGCCCAAGAACAAAAACGGGAAGCCGCTCACGTCGAAAGTAGAGGCGCTCGATGATCCGCGCGGCGACACACCCTACCTGCTGCCGCCGCCGGGGACGACGGATGCGGCCAGTGTCGATCATGGAACAGGGAAAGAAGCCGGCCGCGAGATCAAGGAATGGCAGGCGATCATGGATCACCTGCGCAACTTGCCGGTCAAGAACAAGGGCGAACTGCCCCGTAATCCCGGTCGATGAACGCGCCGCAGAGGTCCGCGCTATCAAGGCGGGCTGATCGGAGTTGGAGGGGATTGTCTGCGCAGGCTCTCTTTGACACTGAAGTTACCTTCGGAGGTGGGGCGGGGCCAAGGGATTCCAAGTAAATGCAGCTTATTCGATCTATCCGCTATGTGCGCTGGGATCCTCCAAAATCAGGCTGCATTGCTACGCTTTGGCTTTACGATCGGAGCCAAACTCAGTTTGAGACCGAAAGGATTTAGCAGGCGATTTATTGTCGCCTGCGTAGGATTGTGGCGCGGATTAATGGCTCGCAGCAGGTTGGGACTCTCCATGCCGATTTTTCCGGCGAATTCTTTTACTCCCATAACTCGGATAACCTTGCCGAGCGCATGCTGCAAAGAAATGCCTTCATCGATTGCGGCCAGGAGAAATTCCCTGGCAAATTGAGGATTCCTTAGATCGTTTGCCAAACCCTCGTTCCAGTCTTTAGTCCGCCGTGCCATGTTGTGTTCCCTCCAAATATTCTTTCCAGAGAAGCTGCGCTTTGCGGATATCTCTAGCTTGAGAGGACTTGTCGCCGCCAAGCAAAAGCAAAATGATAGAGCGGCCTTCTTTCCCGAAATAGATCCGATAGCCCGGGCCAAACATTATGCGCGCTTCCCACACGCCGCCACCAACGGACTTGTGATCACCGAGGTTGCCCATTTCAAAACGGAAAACCCTTGCCTGAATTCGGGCTTTAACTGGGACAGCAAGAGAGTCTAGCCATTCCCGGAAATAGCTTCTGCCATCGGCTGAGAGATATTCCTTTATTGTCAGCTTCATCGGCATCCTAAGTTATCATATATGATAATAAATGGCAATTTTAAAAACTGCGAACAAACTGGGAACAGAACTGCGAACAAATTGCGAACAGAACACCCTAAAACACCATAAAAAGCCATATACCAGCGTGACCGTAAACCATTGAGAAACAAAGACGGGCAAAGTTAGTGATCAATTCGGGACCGTAAGGTCGGAGGTTCGAATCCTCTCGCCCCGACCACCTTTCCTGGGTCCATTCCGGACACATAGGTAACACTTCATACCGGAGACATAGGTAACACTTTTGGGGGTAGGGTCTCTCAAAATGTGGCATTTTGGGGATGCTGCCTTTTTCGCTGCCGGAACATCAAGCGTTCGGGTGCTAATCGCTTCTAGTGCCTTCCGTTTGGCCTCAGTTCTGATGCGGGCATAGCGGGAAAGCATATCCCGGGAGACATGGCCAGCTATCGCCATAATCATTTCTTCGGATGCTCTGCTCTCGCACAAGTTTGTGATTCTGGTACTGCGGAAGTCATGATAATGCGCCTTTACGTTGGCCCACTTCCCCCTGCTGTGAATGCCAATTCGCGGAGATCGTCGATTCTGGTGGATAGAACGCCGCCAGCTATGGGTTGGGAGGATTTAAACCGCATTCTGACCCATACTTTCTCCGAGTACCACGAGGGCAAATAAGGTAGAAGTGGGATCTCTGACTGATGCGGCAATCATCCGCAGCATGTCGTTTTTTTAGCACAAAGAGGGTACGAGATAATGGGAAGGCGCCTTTTGGGAAAACGCCCCCCCCCTATTCGTTGTCATCAGTAGGACTGTCATAAGCAGTATTGTGTTCTTTACCAGGGGATTTGTCTCACTGGGTGTGACGTTGCTCACACCTCCGATTAAAATCGTTCATTGCAGTTTTAACGGGGGGGGCTATAAGGCTGAATTATCTCCAGAAGTGGCAAATACTGCGGGGAAAAACGAATTAAAACGGGGGACGTTTTGTCTAGGAAACGCCCCCCTCGGGTTTTACATCGAGCATGGTGTTATTTAACAAGGGATTTGTCTCGCTGGCAGTTCTTTACTGCTCATATCTCTGGTCAAAATTGCACATCGCGGTTTATTTGGTTTCGGCATTGCGATAAGCCCTGGGGAGGGAGGTCAAATCTCAGGGAATCTAACCCGATGGACCACTGGGGTTATACCCGGTAACATTTGGCTGTATTGGGTGTGGGGGTATAGGCGTTTCCGGAAGCTAGAAGCTGGGCTAATCTCCTATAAACCTGCCATTACTTCCCAGATGCGTGTTTCGTGTTCTTTACTCCAAAAAACTAGCCTAGAGGAATTAAATAACATCTGGATAAAGGCACAGGCTTGGAGCAATGCTCAACGTCCCTCTAAATTGTGGCTATTTGATCTTTTTGTTTATATGTGGCGCATATTGCTCAAGAAGAGCGGTGGCTCCGGTTGTTTGGACAGCTTCCCAAAGGAATTAAGTGTAACCTTGCAAAGTTAAAATGTCGGGCGCGGACCCGGAAGCCGCAGGCTGGAGGCGCAGCGCCCGACTCAGCAATGACTCACGCCGCCTGCTTTTCAGCACCAACGGTTTCGAAATAAACCGCATCAGGAGTCTTGCTGTCAAGCGATTGATGCGGCCTTTTGCCGTTGTAAAACTCCAGATACACCTTCAAATGGGCTTTAGCGTCATCCATTGAGCTATAGGCATACAGGTACACCTGCTCATATTTGATGGTCCGCCAGAGCCGTTCTACAAAAACATTGTCACGCCAGCAGCCTTTGCCATCCATACTGATTTGTATTCCATTTGCTTTAAGAAAGCCCGTAAATTCCTCACTGGTAAACTGGGCACCCTGATCTGTGTTGAAAATATCCGGGCACCCATAATGCGCTATGGCCTCCTCCAATGCTTCTATGCAGAAATCCGTTGTCAGCGTGTTCGAAAGCCGCCAGGCAAGAACTCGGCGGGAGTACCAGTCTTGAACGACAAACAGATACACAAAGCCTCGGCGCATCGGGATATACGTTATGTCCGCCGCCCATACTTGATTGGGCCGCACAACGGACAAGTCCCGCAGGAGATACGGATAAATCAAACTCCTTCTATTCCGCCGGCTGGTATTGGGCTTTCGATACAAAACATCGATTCCCATTTTTCTCATCAGCGTCCTGACATGTCGGCGGCCGACTTTATAGCCGTCTTGCTTCAGAAAATCTCGCATCATCCGGCTTCCGGCAAAAGGCCAATCAAGGTGCAGCTTGTCGATTCGCTGCATCAGTTCATGATCTGTCTGCGAAACCTCTACGGGCCTGTAATAGGCGGTCGATCGAGGCAAATTCAGCAGCGCGCATTGTCGTTTTATGGAAAGCTTTGCCTTGCGGTCGATCATCTTTTTGCGCTCAGCAGTCCCGCCTTGATGAGCGCTGTTTCTAAAAAATCATTCTCCAGAGTAAGCTGCCCGATTTTGGCCTGCATTCGCTGGATGTCCGGTCCCTTGTCCTTTTCCGGCTTTTCTCCGAATGCAATGCCCGCATTTTCCTGCAACTGCCGTTTCCAGTCTGTGATCTGGTTGGGATGCACTTCAAACTGTTCCGCGAGTTCCGAGAGCGTCTTGTCGCCCTTCAGGGCTGCCAGGGCGACTTTTGCTTTGAATGTTGAACTATGATTCCTGCGTTGCTTTCTTGCCATCTGATACTCCTTCTTTCGGCCGTTTCCAGCCCTCAGTTAGGCAAGATTACCACTTATCCCCCTGTCCAGTTTCCCGAATCCCGCTCTAAGCGCATGAAAAGCTGTTATTTGTTCCGGTTGTAAGGCTCGTTTCGGAACGATGTTAAAACATGCAGGTGACGAGTAGAAAAGAAATTGATACTTTGCCTCAATAATCCGGATGAAGGTTTTCCATTCAACATCAGATGAGCCCCCATCCCATCGCCAATGGACTCCTGATGAATCTATGAACACAGTCTTGGATCCATGTGCAGCAGGTTGCTTTGTAAATTGGTTTCTGGCCGTCAACCAGGGCAGAAACCAGATGATACCAGCCCAAAAAGCAGCTGTTATTGCTATTGGGGGAAGATCTGTAAGCGTATTAGCATTGGGGCGAATAAATATCCCAACCAAGTTAACCACTATAATAATTAATAGGAAATAAGAAAGCATCCTGTACAACCATTTTATTATTGTGGAGCGCTTTCGATGAGCTAAAAACGCCTCATAAAAATCCCTCTGGGCAAGTCTGTAAGTTATTTCCATAAAAAAGATACTGGCAAAAAGATGATTGGGAGGCAACTATAATTACTTTCCCGAAGTCGCGTTATGAGAAACGTGCCCGAAGATGTCTCACCCCTTCATTGGATAGGCCAGGGCTATTTGTAGTGTATGACATCGATAATACGGGCATCCTGCTTTGACAACTTCACAACGGCGACTCCACCAACCCAACCATCAGGCAAAGTACCGGTCACGGTCCAAATGCCGTCTTTTAGATTTGCGCGTAGTGGCTTTTCAGATTCGATTTGCTTTTTTCCGTATATCGGAATAAGAACGGCCTCTGCCACAGCCATGGCTGTCTTCTTATCAGGTACAAAACCTTCTTTTGGTATAAATCCGGTTGGAGAATAACTGCTTGCCAGTGTCACAAACAAACATAAAGCTATGAGAATTGCGGGCAGATGCTTCATGGTTTTCACCTCAATAGGAAGTATATTCTCAGTGCATTATACCCGCCTGAAGAAGGGGGACGCCACCAAGATGTAAGATAACTCCCACGAAGTCGCGTTGTGGGAAACTACTCCCCCGCGAATTCTCAGTTTCCCACATGCGTGTTTCTCGGGAGTCACATCCCCGTCGTATTTTCTCGTTAGCCGATAATTGTAGAATTTGAGGGAACGCATAGGTTTCTAAATCCCTAAGACGAATACTCCTGCTGCGGGAGTAGTTGTCTGCGTTCCGCCTTCAATATATAATCATGTAATAACAGCCTGAAACTGTAAGCACGATGCAGAAGAGTCGGATCGGCGAGGTGGACTATGGGCAGATTCTCCCCCGAAATTCGGCTATCCCCATACCTTTTTCTATTCCTGTTCGGACTTCCTGCGGCACGCCTTCTCTATGGTGCTGAGTTGCCGGGCCAGGAATTCGCTCCTGGGGAGAACCAACAGGCGCAGAATCAGGAAATCACTCAAGAAACCCTAAAATTTAAGGTGGATGTGGTGCAGGTCACCGTAGATGTGACAGTCACGGGAACGCCCGTTTCTGAATTGCAGCTGAAAGATTTCACGGTTTATGATAACGGCGTCGCCCAGAACGTGAGCCATTTCTCGCGCGATAAAATTCCCCTTGCTGTCGCCTTATTGATTGACAGCAGTGGCAGCGAAATTCCTTACTTGCCCACGCTCAAGATTGCCGCCTTATCGGCACTCCGGCGTTTGCGGCCGGAGGATCAAGTCGCGCTATTTTCCTTCGATACAAATCCTGCGAAGCTGAGCGATCTTACTAAGGATCGCCTTAAAATAGGTAATAATATAAACGCCCTTACGATCAACGAGCGAAGGAATACGAATATATTTGACACAATCTACGATGCTGCTCGCTATCTTGCCAGGAATGCTCCCAACCGGCGCCGTGCAATTGTCCTTGTTTCAGACAATTGCCATACGGTATCAGGTCAACACGATGCAGATGACGCTCGAGTTGAGATGCTGGAAGCCTCTGCCACTCTCTATGGGATCAAAACCGCTGGAAATAATCCGATTGAAATCGAAGATATTTGTGTCGAGTCAAGTGACCAAGTGAAATCAATAGCATCCGAGACTGGTGGCGAGATATTGGATGTGAGCGCCCCGACATCGCTTCAGGCAGCGCTGGAGAAGATTATGTCCAATCTCCGGCTACAATACACACTGGGCTTTAGCCCATCGAATCTCGGCGAAGAAGGAAGCTTCCATAAGCTGACCGTAAAAATCGAGGCGAAGGATCGTTGTCCCGGATGCCAATTGTTGGCGCGCAGCGGCTACTATACCGGAATTACGGCGCCCTTGCCTCCGCAGGATGATATTCCACTGAAACTTAATGTTTCTGCAGATAGGACGGATCAACTACTGGTCCAACGACTCATTCTCGCTGCTGGAACCGCAGAACTTGATCTGACTGACATTCCATTCACTGTCAAAACATTTAAACAAACAGATTCCATGGACCAACCCCAGCTGAAGATCGACCTGCAAATCGATTTTAGCCGGATAGAATTGGCCATTGTGAAGAACAGCCGCCCATGCAAACTGCACATCGTAGTCCTCTATGCTGACGAGAAGGGAAAGATACTTGGTTTCGACTGGAAAAAGCTCGAGGGATTGTTGAGTGAAGAAACATACAATCAAATCAGGGAAAGGGGGATTATGGTTTCAACGACGATACCCATAGAAGCAAAAAAGCAGATTCTCAAAATCGTCGTCTATGATGAGGAAAATGACAGAGTGGGCAGCAAGCTCATCAGGTTGGATAAAAAGGGAGATGAGGAAAACGACAGAGAGGGCAGCAAGCTCATCAGGTTGGATAAAAAGGGAGATGAGGAAAACGACAGAGTGGACAGCAAATCTATAAGGTTGGATGAAACGGAAAAGAATGATCACATCCGAGTGCTAGTCGACGCCAGCAAAGCTGAGGCCTGGTGGAATACTCAGAACAACAAACGCGGGGGCAAAGCGGCAGCCGATTCCATGCGAGCGAGGGGGTGGGAAGTTGTGGTGTTGCCCAAGGGAAAGGTCATTAACCCGGAATTACTCAAAGGTTTTGACATTGTGATCCGCCCTACAGTTCGGGGCTTTCCGTATGCTCAAAGCGAGGAAATAGCCTACAAAATAGCTGTGGCTGCAGGTGTCAAACTGCTTTCCATTGGGTTTCTCGATTATCAGACCTTGCCGGAAAAAGTCCTCAAAGCCCTTGGGAAGAAATAATCAACATCGCCATCAGCTAATTTGAAGAACTGAAGCAACGAGTGCCAGTAAAATAGACGGCCAGATAACAGCCCTTCCCACAAGTAATCTGCGGCTTTGTGGCCCTCAATTAAACAGCACACTTAGAAGCTGCACCGGAATGATCATGCACCTAATAGCTCAAACCACAAATCAGCCAATGACAGACTGAAAGGAAACTATGAGATATCCAATTGGTTTTGCATTGTTGCTTCCAATGGTTGTTTTGTAAGCGGTAAGCCGGGTACATCTACCGATGCCTCGCGAGATCCGATACGCTGGAGGCATGGAAAATAAAGCAATCACCCGGCGACAATATCGAGCAACCGCAGATCAGCGGCTGCAAATGGTTGAGCAGTTCCGGCGCAGTGGTCTCACGCGCGCCGCATTTTCCCAACAATATAGAATCCCACTGGCAACTCTGAATTGGTGGCTGACAAAAGCGAAACGAGCTTCTGCCCTGGCGGTTCCAGTGGTATTCAGCGAAGTCGTGTTGGCACCACCGTCAGAAACTCCGAATAATGCATGGGCGATGGAAATCGTCTCTCCGTCCGGCCTGACAGTCCGTTGCCGTGAGGCGCTTCCCGTACGAGATCTGGCGCGGCTGCTGCGAGACACGCGGTGCTGAGTCTGTCTCCGGCAACGCGCATTTTTGTGGCACTCGCGCCAGTGGATATGCGACGCAGTTTCAATGGGCTCTATGCGCATGTGCAAACCGTACTCGCACAGGATCCCCTGAGCGGCCATATTTTTCTTTTCACCAACAAGCCGAGAAACAGGGTAAAGGTCATGCTTTGGGACGGAAGCGGGCTTTGGGTTTGCGCAAAGCGTCTCGAAAGGGGCACGTTCGGCTGGCCTGCGGGCGACGGCGCCAGCCTCTGCCTGCGTCCCGAAGAGCTGCAGCTGCTGCTGCACGGAATAGAAGGCACCCCGCGGCGCCACTGGTACCGGACATAAACAAAATGCATTTTTCGCTGGACTCCATCCTGTGTTTCCGTCACACTGTCATGCATGAACGATGTTGTGATGGTTCAAGGACGCAGATTAACCGCAGCGGATATCCTTTCGATTGGCCGGCTGATTGCCGATCATCCGGACTGGAGCCGCCGGAAACTGTCCGAGGTTCTGTGTGCCGAGTGGAACTGGCGCAATGGCAGCGGCCGCCTCAAGGACATGGCAACGCGCAGTCTGCTGGTGAAGCTCGACGCGCGTGGTTTGATAGCGTTGCCGGCGCGGCGGCGTGCGCCCTCGAACCGCATGGCATTCCGGCAAGCGCCCCGGCAGATCTGGGACTCGACCCCGGTAACGGGAACTCTGCGCGATTTGGGACCGCTGAATCTGCGGGAGATCAGCACGGATGCGGCAGCAAAAATCCGCTTTGCTGCAGGGTTGACCGAGTTTCACTACCTGGGTTATCGCGGTACGGTCGGCGAAAATCTTCAGTACATGGTTACGGATCAGAACGGCCGGCTGCTCGCCTGCCTGTTGTTCGGCTCTGCGGCCTGGAAGTGTCAAGCGAGAGACCGGTTCATCGGCTGGGAACCGCAACAGCGGGAGCGGAATCTGCAACTGCTGACCAACAATACCCGCTTTCTGATTTTGCCCTTTGTAAAGGTTCCACATCTTGCGAGCTGGATCCTGGGCCAGGTGCTGCGCCGTCTTTCGGCCGATTGGCAAAAGAAGTACGGTCACGGAATCGTCCTGGTCGAGACATTTGTTGAGCAGCAGCGGTTTGCAGGCACATCGTACAAAGCATCGAACTGGCTTCGGCTCGGACCTACGACGGGACGAAGCCGTCAGGATCGCAAGCGCACGATTCAGGTTCCCGTCAAAGATGTCTATCTCTATCCTCTCGATCATCGATTCCGCGAGGAGCTCTCGGCATGAGCTACGAAGACCTCCTTGCGGAATACGAGCGGCTGAAGGCGTTGACGGCAAACCTTCAGGATCAAGCCGAGCAACTGCAGGCAGAAAACTCGCAACTGCGCGAGCAGTTGAAGGAATCCGAACAGCGGCTGACCGAGGCGCGGCTGCTGATTGCGCAGCTCAGACGCGAGCTGTTCGGACCGAAGGCAGACAAACTCACTCCGGATCAGGAAGAGCAACTGAATGAACTGAACAAAGACCTCCAGGACGAGGCTCAACGTCCTGGACCGGTGAGCGATGAAGTACTCGAACAAGAAGATCGGGCCGGTCGCCGTCGCCGACAGCGCAGTCGAGTACGTCATCCTCTGCCCGAGCACCTGGAAACCGAAACGGTTACGATCGAACCCCAAGAGAAAACCTGTCCTTGTTGCGGCAAGCCCCTGGAACGGATAGGGGAGGAGACTAGCGAAGAGATCGACCTGATACCTGCAAAACTCATCCGCCGCCGGATTGTCCGACCCAAGTATGCCTGCCGCTGCGGGGAAGCGGGAGTGAAGATAGCACCCTTTCCTCCACGCCTCATTCCGCAAAGTCGACTGGGTTTCGGTTTGGGTGTTCATATCGTACTATCCCGCTTTGACGATCATCTATCCTTCTATCGGCTGGAACAGCAGTTTCGGGAACGGCACCGGATCGCGATTCCACGCCAGCAAATGGTGCAGTGGGTGGAACCCATCGCCAGGTTGCTGCAGCCGGTGTATGACGCCATGTGGCGGCAAATGATGAGCGGCGGTTATCTTCAGGTCGATGAGACTCCCGTCCGAGTGCTGGATCCGGAGGTAGAAGGCAAAGCCGCACGGGGCTACCTGTGGTTCTATGCCGTGCCTGGTGGTGATGTGATCCTGGAGTTTGATCGCAGCCGGGCTCTGGCTCCGGTTCAGCGGCGGTTGAAAGACTTCAAAGGCACGATCCAAACCGACGCCTATGAAGTGTATCAATCGCTCGAACGGAAAGAGTCGCAAATCCACCGTATCGGATGCCTCGCTCATGCGAGACGGCGGTTTTATGCCGCGCTGAAGGAAAATCTCCCTCAGGCGGTCTGGTTCATCAGCCAGATCCGACTTCTGTATCAGACCGAGGAACAGGCTCGAGAACTTGTGGCTGCCGAACGCCATGCTTTACGCCAGCAGAGTGTACCGGCGATCTGGGCGGCGCTCAAAGCCAGGGCGCTGGAATTGAAGCCGAAGTTTCTGCCAAAAAGTACGATGGGCAGCGCCCTGCGCTACTTCCTGGACGAGTATGATGCATTGCTCGGGTATCTGCGCGACGGGCGCTTCCAGATTGACAACAACCTGATAGAAAATGCAATCCGGCCGACGGCAGTCGGAAGGAAGCGCTGGCTCTTCATAGGACATCCGGATGCCGGCTGGCGCAGCGCTGTCATCTACTCGATCCTTGTGAGTTGCCGTCGCCGTGCCATCAATCCGCAGGACTATCTCATGGACGTGCTCAGGCGGTTGCCAGAGCATAAAATAAATCGGATCGATGAATTATTGCCGGGTAACTGGAAACCTCCCACTTCGGCAACGGGCTGAAAGAGCCCGCGATAAATCAATCACGTCTGAATGAGATCGGTCCCATTGCCACGGTCATGCCGGGGATGTAGCTCGCTTACCGCATACGAATAAACTGCGACGTCGGATGAAAGTGACATGAAACCAATTCAAGATGACGAATTAGAACGGGCGTTAGCCCAACATTCCCTTAAGAGTCCGCGAGAAGGATTGCGCGAGCGCGTTTTGGCGACTAGCCGAACAGCTTGGAGCCAGTCTGTTCCAATCCAGTTGGCGGGCCCATTTCAAATCTCCTGGGTTTTCAGTAGTTGGCTGGTGATTGCGGCCACCGTGCTCTTTCTGCTTAACCTTGGAGTTGACTCCTTCAACCGAAACGCGTTTCACGCTCAATTTGTTGTGGCCACTTCGAGCAACGCCATATCCCACGCCGCTGCAGTTAAGGCTTTTGGCGATGCGCTTCGCCAACAGAAACAGGTAATCCAGAGTTCAGAACTTCTTTATTGATAAGGAGGGATATGAAAACCGCAAAGTGGTGTGTGATAGGAATTGGAATTATTCTTGTTCTGGTCGTGCTCGCTGCACTCATGTCCAACATAATTTTCGGCCATCAATTCCGGAAAACACTCACTAGGCTCCAAGCAGAAGGCCGTCCCACGACTATCGCTGAATTCCGGCCTGCACTAGTCCCTGTGGACCAGAATGCGGCGCCGCTGTTTGAAAAAGCTGCATTGGTTCTCACCACCAAGCCCATACCGGAGGCTATTCAAGAGTTATCTGCGTTTGCGCAAGAATTCTCAAAGTTAGAATACCAAAATCGTAATCTCGACTTTAGGGATTTGCCGGAGAATAGGCGAGAACTGTTGATGCGTCTTATTGAAGAACCCGATAACAAAGCATTATACGCAATCCTGAGCGAGGCGGCACAGAAACCCGACTATAATGGCCATCTGAAATATGAAGAAACGCCCGCATCACATGTGCCCACCTTTCAAGCTACTCGTCAACTCATGGGCTTCCTGGTTCTCAAGGCCGAGGCGGCAGCTTATAAAGGGAATGGCAGGGAGGCTGGACAGGTACTTCTTAATAGTTTTCGGATGGCAAGTCTCTTGAAGCAGGAACCGGACATGATCCAATTGCTCGTGTCCATAGCATGTGACGTGATCCAGATGAATAGCTTATATCGGATTACAAATGGTGTGGATTTGCCTGCCGATACCCTCCAGTCAATTGAAACGGAACTCAAAAGCCACATTGATGCCGCGCCGTATGCGCGTGTAATGGATGCAGACCGGATAATTGCCTTGGAAGGGTATCAGACTCTTTTAAATGGTACCTATCGCGATGTCATGACTGTGATCAGGGAGATCGGGAGGCTTCCGCCGGCGTATGCCTGGCTTTATCGCACGTCTGGGTTGCTGCATCGCGACATGACAGTCTACTTGACTTCGCAGGCTAAGATTCAAGATAAATGCAGGATGCCTTCGGACAAGATCGTTGCATCACTGCGCCAGAATCCAATCGAAAAGCAGATTCCTGCGTTCTGTCCCTTGAGCAGAATAATGCTGCCAAAACTAGAGTCGGTCTTAATAACAAAGGTCCGATATGAAGCCGTACTGCAGGTTACCCGCGTCGGATTGGCGCTGAAACGGTATAAGATGGCAAATAGTGTCTATCCGGACACCTTGGCCTATTTGACGCCTTCGTTCCTGGACAGGCTTCCGAAAGATCCCTGTAGCGGCAATAGCCTCCACTATCGGAAAGAAGGCGAGGGGTTCGTTATATACAGCGTAGGCAGCGACCTACAGGATAATCAGGGCGCACAGTTTAATTCAAAATTCCCTTCTGCGCCGTATGACATCGTCTGGAAGGCGATGCGCTAAAGTATCAAAAAATGCTTTTCCCGCTTGTCTCGCTTTTCTCGCAACTGGGACAAGAGATCCAAAAAGTATTCCGGCTGAGGATTTTTCATAGCGGAATATGCCAAGAGGCGAAAATGCATGGAATAATCGCAAAAGCGATCGATTGTCCCTACCCTCTGGTGCCTAAAATGGATTGGGGCAACACAAGCTGGCGGGTTCGCGCATTTTCCCTGTTATCCGGCGCGTTTGTTGGATGGTCTCCGCTCTGTCTGCCATCCGCTGCGAGCAAAAGCTGAAGATCCGCATCAATCGAAAGTTTATGGAATGCCTTGTCCGATGAAAGATAGACGAGAACCTTTTTGCGGTCACGAAGCAGATTCAGGATGTTATTCAGCGTTCCTCTGCTTTTTCCATCCCAGAGCATTACGCCGCACCGGGCCTCGTGCGCCATCGCCTTGTCCTTCTCGACATAATATGCGAAATCGTGCTTCTGGCTGGCCGAAGTGATGGATTGAATACTCCAGCCCCCGACATTGTTTCGGCACCGGTCCATGCAAAAGACAATCACATTCTGATATTTATGATCCGCAAAGTGCTGTTGGACAGCTCTGTCTGCTCCGTTTGCATCTCCAATCAGAATCGTGCACCCCTTGCGGATGAGATCGTCCAGTTTTTCCCGGATAGTATCGTTCAGCCGGGACACAGCCCTCGATCCCCCAATAAATACCTTTGTCATAAGTTGCTCCGCGTGCGGGTTAAGGCAAGCACGAATACGGCCTTTGCTGCACCCTCTTTCAACAGCTTCTCCGCAATTACATCCAGAGTAGCTCCGGATCGATAGAGGTCATCAAAAACCAGGATCCGGTTTCCGGCGGTTTTGGACTTATCAATTGCAAACGCTTCCGCCAGCGCTGAAATTCGTTTCTGATACTCGTAAATATTCTTCAACTGAGCGGTTCGTTTCACCTTCGTGATACAGCCGTCGCACAGCTTGATTCCACTTTGTATGCTTATTGCCTTTGCAAGTTCTAGTACCGGCTGCTGCTTCCGAGCTGTGTTTGACGCAGGTACAGGGACCAGCAAATCTACGGCAATCTTCCAGTGCTGCAAGAATTCAACGGCAACCGCAACGATCGATTCAATCGATTTAGGATCAGATCGGTATTTGAGCTGATAAAGAAGCTCGCCAAGGGGCGTACGGCTTGTATCAAACTGTGGATTTCCAAAGGAATCATGTCCTGCAAATGTGCTTCCGGTAGTATGCAGATCAAGGGCATATCCTTCCTGCCACGTACCTTTGATTTTCCTCGGATTGATCTTTATGCTCACCAAGTTATTTTACCCTAGATTGGAAAGTCTGTAACGGATTTCCCATGGCCGAGACCCATTCTGCTGATTTCTTGGTAGCTTTTATGGAGATTTATCTCAAACTGCGCCTGGCCCAATAATTTGGGGATCATAGTATAACCGCCATTTCGCATTGAAAGTTTTGGCGCCGGGATGCATTTTGCTGAAGCCCTTCCTGTTGCTGCGCGCTATTTCATACAGGGCATCGCTGGAAATGCTTATCGTATCAAGCAGGAACCCGAGATTGCGCTGGACCGTGATGGTATGTGCCTTGGCGAAGTCGATCATTTTTGGAAAATCTAATTTACTTTGATATTCCCTGAGTTTTTCGACGACCAGGCTAAGTGTCGCGGCGTTTCGTCTTAAAAACAGGTAATCCAAAATAACTTTTTCGATCTCGGCGATGTTCACAATTTTCCCGTCCACCCGCTCTTCCGTAAAGCCCCCAAAAAGCTTTTCCGCCACTCTTAAAAACCGGAACTCCGTGTTTTGAAATCGATAGTTCCGGGGCTTCGCGGTCGTTATTGCGTCGACGGTTTTAGTAAGCTGATCGAACATGCCGTGCCAGTTCAATGCGCCTGCAAACGAGATATAGGATCTGCTGTTGAGTGCGTTTGAAATCACCAGGTTTGAAAGATCACCCGTCCCGCGGGCGGTCAAATCGGTCACGATCAAGTACAAACCCCGTCGGATTCGGACCAGCCATCCTGCTTTTGCCAGCAGAGAGATGCGTCGTTTCCGGTCGCTTTTGCGTGAGTAGGTGTTTTGGAAAACCTCATCCAATTGCGCCATGTTGGCTATATGCCCGTGTTTTAAAACCGCCTGCTCAAGAAGCCGGCCGTCCTTCTGCGATAAAAGTGTATTTCTTAATCCCATAAAGCAACATTTTAAGCTATTAGTATTTATTAGAACTAATTAATATCATAATATAGATACTAACTAGTATTAATAAATACAAATTCTCCGCCATAGCTGCAATCTCCAGGAAGCTCGTTTTCAGCCGACCAGTTCGTTGAAAAGATCGTTGTCGAACATGACGTCTTCACGGGCGCAGTTACGTTTGACGTCCTCCACGAAATCGGACATGGAATAGCCGGCGCGGCCGACCGAAATATCGCTGACCGTGCTCACGATTTTCTCGAGCTGCTTCTTTTGCCAGGCGCGGTTGCGTGGATCCGGCGGTGCCACTATTTCCTGGACGAAATACTTGAAGCTGTTTATTTTGGTCGGCGTCCGCCGGGCGACGGCTTCCAGAACCGATATGATTTTGGCTGTCGGGACTTTTGCGAGGCCGTTTTCGTGTAGGCTTCGGAATCGGACTTGTTCCAGCGGTTGCCTGTGGCTTTTTCATAGGCAGCGCGAACAGAGAAATCGTCGATCGGCAGTTTCTGTTCTCTCTCGCGGCGCAGCCGCGCTGCTGTGGTTTTCCACCGGCCGGCCACAAACTCCGGTTTTTTCTCCCTTTGATGATGATTTATTTTTTATATCATCATCATCAATTTATTGGTGGCATGTGGCGCCACTGTGGCTTGTGGTGCCATGGTGGCATCTGGTGCCACGGTAGCATCTCCTGCCACGTGGCATCACCCGCCACGGTGGCACCGGCTGCCATGGTCGTGCGGCGGGAAACAGCACCTGGTAAACATTCCCTTTTGAAGGTCCGCCGAGGATCGCTCGCAGCCGTTTTATCAGCCCTCGCTTTTCCAGGTAAGTTATTGTGTCCTGGACCTTTCTCTTCGACATGAGGAACCGATTTTGCCAGCTTCGAAAGACCCACAATGCAGGTGTCCCGCCGGAAACCGTGCGATAGCAAAAAGAGCTGGTAGTAGACGGCTTTTGCGAAGGGATCGAGGGTCGGAAACAGGCTGAAACTGATCGTATTCGGCACCCGCAATTCCCCGTTCACTATGGCATAGTCGTGCCACCGTGGCATCTCCTGCTACCGTGGCACCTGGTGCCTCCGTGGCATCCGTGCCATGGTGATGCGCATGTTGGTGCCACAGTGGCATGTGGTGCCATGGTGTTTTCCACAGGCACGGGCCGCGGCTGGCATGAAACATCCGACGTTGGTCGTGGTGATGATTCCTTCCAGGGGAGCATACTGCTTGAGCAGCTCCTTGGTGGGAGAATGCTCGCCCTGCCCCTGGATCAGATCTTTAGCGATGGATGCTCTCAACTGCTCCCTGGTCTCTTTTGTTCATGGCTCATTTCCCGTTTGAGTTCGTTGAATAGTTTCATGAAGTCGAATGTGGCGGAGCTCGGCGAAGGGCTCTCCACGACCCCTTTTTTCATGGCGGTGGCCTCGGCGACGCCGACGTAGCGATGGATGACCGATTCCAGGACCAGGCTTGGACCGAAGAAGTCCTCGACCTGCTGGCGGATGATCTTGTCCAGGTTTTGCCGCTTATTGAACATGGTGGTCAGTACGATGATTTTCAGCGAGGGATTGTGGGTTTCGCTGATGGCGGCAATGGTCTTGAGCAGCTGGTTCATGCCGAGCAGAGCAAAACGACTCGAATCGATCGGTATCACGATGGAGTCAGCGACGACCAAGGCGTTGATCGGTTGCCGCCCTCATGGCCGGCGGCGTATCGATGAGGACGACATCAAAGTCAGTCAGGACCGGCTTGAGCTGCCGGCGCAGAAGAAGCTCTCGATTGACCTTCTTTGCCTCCAGGAGATCGTCGGCCTCGATGTCGATGGAATTGGGCAAGAGCTTTAGTTGCGGACGAATCTCGATCAGATAGCGGCTGATCTCAGACACTTCGTTGATCAGCAGGCGATGTGCCGTTGTGGTCAGCTTATTCAGATCGACGCCAAGGCCTGCGCTGAGATTCCCCTGCTGATCGAGATCGACGACAAGGGTGCGATATCCGGCCTTGGCAAAACATACGGCAAGATTCAAGGCGACTGTGGTTTTACCGCAGCCGCCCTTGGCGTTGGTGAAGGTAAAAATGTGTGCCATAGTGCCACTCTCCTGGAAAAGTCCGGATAAGCAACTTCCTATCGAGTGTGCCAGTGCCGTGTCAGTTCTGAAGCGAATGCCTTCAAAACCTGAACCACCGGGACTCGATGAGAATCCGAATTTTTATGGAAAAAGTGTGAAGTGAAAGACTATGGCCAGGGCCGATTAAACCTTCATAACCCCAAGGTCGATGGTTCGATTCCATCCGTCGCTACCAATACCGCAAATATTTGCCCTCCAATAAGATATAGCAATATTAGGAACATGATTCAGCAAGGGATTTCTGCCGTTTTTCGAACACTCAACCCCAAGGTCGAATGTAGGATATGTGATAACCATCCCTGATAGTGATCATATAACTCCTCTTATAGCAATACTTAGATGGCATAATCTGTTCGCACAAATAAACATGACGCAGCATCCAATTTATTCGCAGTTTGGGCACAGTTTCCATGGTCTGTGCCAGTATTGCAAAGAATCCGGCAAGTTGCTAAATTCGGGAACAATCAAATGCAGTTCACGAAAAGTAGGCATGGATTGCGCTGAGCATCATACTGATCATAATGGTTGCGTATTTACCTCCAATTCGTTCGGGAGCTTGTAGGATTCCTGGGAGGGAATCTTCAAATTCGTTATCTCCCTTCCGGGAGCAAAGTGGCTAATGCCAGGCTTGCGGAAGGATATCGCTGGTCAAGCAACAACGAGCAGAAAGAGCATACAAACTGGCACCAGCTCGTTTCCTGCCGTGCAATTGCCGATATGGCTGAGGCGTTCAGCAAGGGCGACAATATCCACGTCGATGGCACCTTGCAGATCAGGGAATTCACTCCCAAGGATGGCCACAAACGCACCGTTCATGAGGTAATTGTGGGCAGCGCATTTGTAATCGCGCAGCACGAGATCTATACCATTAGCTAGTTTTGCGGATGACAACTGCCGATGAAATAGATTCACATATCTCTTACGCGCAGCGCAGGATGCCTCTGGCCCACAGGCAGTCGCCGCAGACGGGGAACGCATTGCCGTGGCAATCCGCTTCGTTTTTCTCCGAGTCTTCACAGCCACCGCAATCGGTGCAGGGGGAAAATTCAAATTTTCTCACCCTCTCCCGAAAGCTTGCATAATCAGGCTGCAGCCAAATCGACTTCAGGGATTGTTCTTGCAGACTTCCATAATCACAGTGGCGGAAAAATTTCTTCCAGCCCCTGATATAGCAGGTGTACGAATGCAGCAGCGGCGGGCAGGGACTTACACTGCCGTGACAGGACAGCGCCAGACTTCCTGGTCGTATGAAGGGGCAGTAGTTGTTCCGCTGATTCAGGTTGATGTCGAGATAACTCAGATTAGCCTGTTGGCTCGCAATGGTTGATATCGATTCCAGCGTCTCCCGGCTCCAGTCCATCTTGGGAAAAATCCATTGCGGATTGCGATCATCCCCTTGACCCTCGTAGCTGGTTGGTTCCAGGCTATAGAGAATTTCGTCCTGAAGCTCGGCGGTATAGGGCAGCACGTTCGAAACAAGAATAAAAGATGCCCGTATATTCTCGGCGATTTTATGGAGGGCGGGCAATTCGTGGATGTTGCTCTTCATCGCCACAAACTCGATTCCGATTTTCAATGAGGCCGAGGGCATCGAATTAGGCACACCTACAAGGGGAACTTTGTAACTTGTCATATCGAGCAGTGCAAACGTCGAGCCGTTTGAATCCTTCATGCGTGTTAATATTTCTTCCTTCAAAGGCCTTTCGGTATCGAGTTGTGTTGTGCGTTTTTTAGTGCTCCACCAGCAGAGATTCCTTACATTGTCTGTAATTTCTTCCAGAGACGCCCCTGGCCGAACGGCACCATGAGATTCGTTCGACGTCCCGTCGATGGAGACGGTGAACTGATCGAGACCGGCATCAATCAGCTGCTCCGCCAGCGACGAGGTAAGGAGCATGGCATTGCTCGTCATCTCCGTCCGCAAGCCTTTTGCATGGGCGAGCCGAACCATCTCGGGAAAAAGTGGATGCAACAGTGGCTCCCCGAAACCGGCGAAGGCAATCGTCTTTGCATCCGGAAAATCTGCCAGTCCGTCAATCAGGGCTTGATAAATGGGCCATGCCATATTTTCAAACGATTCATCCCAGGAATGGCGGATACAGGTCACGCAGCTTAGGTTGCAGCGGTTGGTCGGCTCTACATAGATCTTGTTCAGTGGATCGGCGGATTGGTCCGGCATTGTTTTTTCCCCGGCCGCACCAGGGTCTCTGTGTTTCATCCTCTATTAGCCCTCGTCGCCCGAACAGCACCGCTATTTTTTTGTGCCCTATAATACTTCACTATTCTGGGACCGTATCAATGATGAAACCGATCGTCCGGAACTGATTCTCTAAGAGAGTTACGTACTTGAAATATAGCTGCGGCGCCAACAGCAGATTGCGAAAGCACATTGGAGCTGCTGAGGCTACATGTTCTTGCCTTGGGGCTCCGCAAACTCAAGGACTCTACGAAGGAATGATTCCTTTTCAAACAAAACATCGCCATTGATTATTGATAAAGGATGGTAAGCAGCTGCAGAAACCATGGCCTTTAGTGCGATTGTAGGCATAATGCTGGTCCCGTAGCCGAGAATCCAATCCCCGAGTTCATCATTTGCTATCATTTTTGCAAGAGCCTGAAGCCTGAAGATGATCGCTTTGGCTTCTTCTGGTGAATCGTTGAAAAGCCGCATTGTGGTCAGGATGCCAGTCCAATTGTCTGTTTCACCTTCTGCCTGGGCTCTTCTCGCGGCCGCAAGAGCTTTTGACAGGTCTGCTTCTTTCACGCGTATTTCATTTAAGCCGTTAAGGAAATTCGACTCCATTGCGCTTGATTCCATTTTCGCTCCATCTTGACGCCCAGGGCTTGCTCATCGCATGGGTTATGCCGTTGTCTTGGAGGGGCCACGGATCATAGCGCGCGAAGTCGTTGACCGTAGCACCGTCAGTTTCTGGTGTTTGGAATTCCGGGTACAAAAAGAGCATCCAGGTGTTTCTGTCAGCGGCGGTCACTGTATTTACAGAGCCCGCCGCTTACGGCCTTCTCGTTATCCTCCCTCCATAAAGGGATAGAACTTGACTGAGTCTCCGTCTTTTATGACGCTGTCCCAAGATGCCCAAGCGTCATTTATGAGCAGTATGCCCAAATCCTGACCGGTGAGCCCGAGCTTGGCCTTAAGCTGCGACGCGCTGAGAGAATCGCCAATATCCAGCGTCAGGCGTTTTTTGCCCATTACGGCTGCCAGATGCAAATTGAACTCGATCTCGATCATACCGTTCCTTTAAGATTTTTTTAGTGCAGGAGGCCCTTCTGCATCTCTTCATCCGAGAGGTCAAATACATGATTGTTGGGAGGCAGGGGAACCCTGTACATATACTCCGGCAGTTTATCCTGAGACGGGGAGATACCGGACCTCACATTGAATTCATACTCCAGGCGCGCGGTCTCGCGGCCTTGCGCCCAAAACTCGTCCACCGTCATCTTGTCGCCGCACATGCCGTAAGCGAACTTGGTGAAGAGCTCCGGCTTCTTGAACAGGTAGCCTCGGGCAAAGATGCAGAAGCCCATGTTCTCCAGGGCGGCTACCTGCAGCTGGGTTTTGCGGGACAGGTCGCCCTGACCTTCGCAGGACAGAGGAGGCACCTGGGCACGGGCACCGTAACAGTTGCCCGTGGTATGATCGCCGCCCTGAGAGGTCATGGCGAAGGTGACGCCGTTGCCCTTCAGGGCGCGGGGGTCGTAGCCCGGGAAGGCCTGGCCTTTCGACATGGGCAAATCGTTTATTCCAAACACCTCGCCCGTGGTCTTGACGCCGTTGCCGATCACGCGGCCGATCGGCGTGGCGGCTTCGATCTCGTTCAGCAGCTTCATGAAGCTCTCCTCGTTGCCGAACTCGGCCATCCCGGCTTCCGCGGCAACGCCCAGGGCGGCGCCCACCTCGATGGCGTCCAGGCCTAGATCGTTTACCTTGTCATTCAGGTGGGCGATGCTGTCCAGGCTGGCCAGGCACAGGTTGGAGCCTATTAGGGACAGATTTTCATACTGGACGGTGGAGCAGATGGCTTTTCCGTTTTCATCGGGGAAGATGGATAGGCACTTGATCATGCAGCCGTTCATGCAGGCTTGGCCTGTCTTGCCCTCGCCACCGCGGGCTTGGATGAGCTCGACCATCTTTTCTCCGCCGATCTCTGCGTGCTGATCGAAAGCGCCCAGAGTGAAGTTTCGGGTGGGACACAGCCCCAGCTCGTTGACAATTTTGAACATGCCTGTGGTGCCGTAGAGCTGGTTGCTCTTTTTGATGGTGGGCATGGCCTCGACCAGCATTTGGTGATATTCCTTCGTAGCCTCGGTAAAAACAGCCTTGTCGAAGTACTCCAGTTTCGAAGCCGTTGCCGGCCTGATTACCACGGCCTTGACCTGCTTGCTGCCCATGACGGCGCCCATGCCGCCGCGAGCTGCAAAGCGCATTTCTCCGCGGGGAGCCGCGCACACGACACCGGCACCTCGCATCATATATTCGCCGGTGGGCCCGTTGCATATAACGCCGGCTTTCTCTCCGAACTTTTCCCGCAGTGTATTGATCGTATTCCGCGCGCCCATGTGGAGCAGCTCGTTCATGACCTCGAGCTTTATGCCCTCCTCCGAAACCACGAGGACGTAGGTGTTTTTGTCGGCGGCTGCGGGTAACCGCTCAAAGATGATGGCGCGGATGCCGTGCCTCGCCATGTCGTTGGCGGCTGTGCCGCCAGAACTGGCTTCCTTGATGCCGTTGGTGAGTGGGCTCTTGCCGCCCACGGAAAGCCTGCCAGAGCTGGAAACCGCTGTGCCGCCCAGCAGACCTGTGCAGATAATGAGCTTGTTGTTGATGCCAAGAGGCTCGCAGGTCGGGTCGACCTCATTGTTCATGAAACGGGCGATAAAGCCCCGGGAGCCGTAGCCGTTATATATCCCGGCATCCTCCTGGGCAATCTCCTTGGTCTCCATGTTCACTCTAACAATTTTTGCCATACATCTATGCCTCCCCCAACAATAATTCCGGCATCTATAGATACACCAGCCCGTCCTATCAACATTGAATTGTGAGCTATCTTTGGCATTGATGTAAAATATTATCTAGCTATACAATCATAGGAGGTGCCTATGATAAAGGAGCGAGCCCTTGGAACTTCGTCAAATGGAATACTTTCAAAGAGCCGGGCGCCTGCGGAGTATCACCAAAGCTGCCGGCGAGCTGCACGTCTCCCAACCTTCGGTCACAGTTGCAATTCAGAAACTCGAAGAAGAACTTGGAGTGCCCCTCCTGGATCGGAGCCAGAAGCAGATCGCGCTCACGCCCGAAGGCCACGTATGCCTGAAGCGAGCGGATGACATTCTCGCACGCATACGGGATTTAGTTTCAGAGATGAATGATTACCGGTTCGCTAAGAAGGGAATCATCAAGATCGGCATCACGCCGGTCATTGGCGCCTATTTCTTTCCTGCGGCTCTTGCCAGGTTCCAAAAGATGCACCCTCGCGTTCAAGTTGCCGTTATTGAGGAGGGATCGCTGTCCCTCAGGAAGAGGCTTGCACGCGGAGAGCTGGATCTGACCATGATGATTACCTCCCAGGCATCATCACATCTCGAAACCGTACCTGTGGCCAAAGGGCAGTTGCTCGCCTGTTTCTCGCGCTTCAATCCTTTGGGCAAACTTGAAAAAATCCCCTTCGCTAGACTCCGGGATCAACCTTTCATTATGTTTCGTGAAGATACATACAGCCGGAAAATGATTCTGGACGAATGCGCCCGGAACAGGTTCACTCCTCGCATTGTGTTCACTTCGAGCCAGATCGAAACCGTCATGGGGATGGTCGGGCATGGAGTTGGAATATCTTTTTTGCTCGATACGATCGTCACGAAATACCCCGAGGTTGTGGGAAGGCCTTTGTCCAAACCGCTCTTGCTCGAGGCAGGATTGGCTTGGAGCAAGGATCGGTACTTGTCGAAAGCAGCTAGACTGCTCATGAATTCGTTTTTGGAAGCGCCCCAGGACATTCAATCCTAGCGGGAACGTAAACGGTGCAAATCCCGCACTGTCCGGGCCGGTCGTAGGACTGTTTCGTTCCGGTCAGCTCCAGATCGTCCCGCAAAAAATAAATCAGACGCCGGTCGAGATCCGCTACCACTTCCCTATAGAGTCCGTTTATTTTTAACGCTACTTTCTTCATCGCTATCCTTTATATGCGTTGACGGTGCCTAAAAAGGATCGCCAGAATCATTTTGAGTATGGTAAAAATCTTACAATAACTAACAATTAATAAGTTAATGTCAATGCGAATTACTTATTATAGGTTAGGTAGGATTAGGGACACCGAGAGCCGAGCAAACTGCTTTAAGTTTATTTGATGGCAAGTTCTTCGGCAGAGGATTGGCGAACTGTTTAGCCCGAGGATAATCAAGCCCAGATGGTATTTGTATGAAACCAAGCGCATCAGAACTGAATTCGATAGACGATCTAAATGCTGTAGCTTTAAGGGAAGAGGAGTTATTCATAATCATCAACAAGGCTAAATGGGCCTCTGAAATAGGCATGTGTCCCATGATGACGGGGTTGGTTACCATCAAGAAGCTTTTTGATGAGATCCCCGAAAAAGCAAAGGCGATAATATACAGATTCCAAGCCCTCTCAATGATGATAGAAAATGATGAGCTAAAAAACTGGCTTATGGCTGATGGGGGCAGCGTGATGCCCGCAATTGCGCACAAAGCCCTGGTATCGGCGGCCGCAATTCATCCTCTTTCCGTAATCAACGGCGAAATCGCGTTTGAAAAAGAGTCCTTTCTTCGGAGGGTACTCGAGTCGGCGGATTACGAAGGGAACGATAATAACTAGCTAGCTGTTTTTACTCGGAGGGCGTGCCCATTCGTATTGTTGTCAAAGTAGGTACATCCAGCCTGACCGACAGTACTCCCCGTCTGGTGCCGCCGCAGCTCATTGAGCTTGCGCGACAGGTCTGCCAGCTGCAAACCACTGGAAGCCAGGTAGTGTTGGTCTCATCTGGAGCGATTGCGATAGGGCGGGAGCGCCTCGGATTCCCGCAACTGCCGAAGGATATACCTGCAAAACAGATGTTGGCTGCCGTTGGGCAGCCGCGCCTTATGGCTCTTTACGAACAAATTTTCGGGCTCTATGGAGTGACAGTGGCGCAGATTCTTCTTACGCGCATGGATCTAGCCAGCCGGCGGCGTTATCTGAATGCACGCAATACCCTGATCGCGTTAATCGAGCAGAAAGTCATACCGATAGTGAATGAGAACGACACCGTGGCTACCGAGGAGATCCGCGTGGGGGATAATGACAACTTGTCAGCTCTGGTTGCCAATCTGGTAGATGCGGATTGTCTGGTGCTCCTCACAGATCAACCGGGGCTTCACACGGCAGATCCGCGTATTGATCCGAACGCACGGCTGGTAATGGAAGTGACGGCTCGCGAGATCCCGCACGAGCTTTGGCGCGCTGCCGGCGACAGCGAAACAGGATTGGGTACTGGAGGCATGATTACGAAGCTGCAGGCTGCCGATCTGGCCAGACGCTCTGGAGCTGCCTGTATTATAGCTTCCGCAAAGGAACAAGACGTTTTGCTTCGCGTAGCGGAGGGCGAAAAACCAGGCACCTATTTTTCACCTATAGCTACATCCCTTGAGAGTCGCAAACGCTATATTCTCTCCGCACGGCATGCTCCGGGTTTGGTGAGTATTGATGAAGGTGCAGTTCAGGCACTGCGCCGAGGAGGGAGCCTGCTTCCGGTTGGCATGACTGCCGTCACTGGAGCATTCGAGCGTGGAGACACAGTCCGTCTGGCAAGTCCGGATGGCAGCGAAATTGCCAGGGGAATAGTAAATTACGGCAGCCGCGATCTTACGCAACTCGTCCGATGCCCGTCGGACCGGATCGAGTCAATCCTTGGATATCATTTTGGCGACGAAGTCATACACCGCAACGATCTGGTTTTGCTCTGAATTGGCAAGCCGTGCAAATGTTATGTGTTCATGTTTCGTTTTATGAGAATCAAAAGAGGATGCATTTATGCTGAATGAAATGGGACATGCCGCTCGAACTGCGTCCCGGCAAATGGCGATGGCCGGCACCGACCAAAAAAATCAGGCTCTGCGAGCACTGGCCGCGCTGATTGGCCGATCTTACCCAAAAATTCTGGAGGCAAATGACTCCGATGTGGCTGCAGCCCGGGCCTCAGGCATGAGCGTTGCGTTAATCGACCGACTGACACTGACCGAAAAACGGTTGGATGGCCTGTCTGAAGATTTATGCCGGCTGGCCGAACTGACCGATCCGGTCGGGGAGTGCTTCGACAAAACGGTTTTGCCCAATGGCATGAAGCTTTGTAAGCGCCGCGTGCCGCTTGGCGTAATAGGCGTCATCTACGAGTCGCGACCCAACGTTACTATTGACGTGGGGGGATTGGCGATAAAAACCGGCAATGCCGCCATCCTGCGCGGAGGCAAAGAGACAGTCCACTCCAATCACATTCTGGTAGATCTGACGCGGAAAGCACTGGAGCAAAGCAGCCTTCCGATTGGCGCGGTGCAACTCATCGAGGATCCCAATCGAGCTCTTGTACTGGAGCTCCTCAAGCTGCATCAATTTGTCGATATTATCATCCCGAGAGGCGGCGAAGGGCTGCACCGATTCTGCCGCGAGAACAGCCAGATCCCGGTTATTACGGGCGGGATCGGTATCTGCCACATTTTTTTGGATGAATCTGCAACGCTGGATAAAGCTCTACCGGTAATTTTCAACGCGAAAACGCAACGTCCTTCCGTATGTAACGCCCTGGATACTGTGCTTGTGCATCGTGCTATCGCCGATCAAGCTCTCCCTCGTATCGTCGAGTTTCTCGCGCCCGCCGGTGTGTCGTTCAGGGCGCACGAATCGGCCATGCCGTTTCTTGCGCACCGAAATCCGGGTGCCGTACCGGTGCAACCGGCGGGACCGGATGATTTTGACACGGAATGGATGTCGCTGGTGCTCGGACTGAAAGTCGTGGACGGGATCCGGGAAGCCATCGAACATACCAACGCGCACAGTATGGGACACTCCGATTCGATCCTTACTGAAGATGCGGCCAATGCCGCCCGCTGGATCAACGAAGTGGATTCTGCCGCTGTATATGTCAATGCATCGACGCGTTTTACCGATGGCAGTCAATTCGGTTTAGGCGCGGAAGTGGCCATCTCGACACAGCGACTGCATGCCCGAGGCCCCATGGGATTGCGCGAACTAACGACCTACAAATGGGTGGCTGAAGGGGCCTACCATGTGAGAGAGTGATCCCGTCTGAATATTTCGAACAATGGTGAAAAATTCTTACAATAACTAACAATTAATAAGTTATTGTCAACGCAAATCACTTATTGTAGGTTACACACTGGCTACAGTGCCGCCTTTGTGGTTATTGCTCCACCGTGATGTAAAAGGCGGTTTTCAGTAGAGACAGGCGGATTATTTTTAGCCAGAATAATCCAGGCTAAATGGAGCTTATATGAATCCAAGTGAATTAGACCAAGGTTTGGTTAATGAATTGAATGCCGTAGCGTTGGATAAAGAGGAATTATTCAAGTTTATCAACGACTACGATAGGATTCGAGAAATAGGCATATGCTCCAAAGTATCGGGGATAATGGCCGAAAAAAAGCTCCATAAGGAAACCCCTGATAAAGCCAAGGCGATCCTAGTCAGGCTTCAATCACTCTCTGCAATGATAGAGAAGGATGACTTGAAGAACTGGCTCCTGACTAATGAAGCAAGAGTTAAGCCTACAATTGCGAACATGGCTCTGATATCGGCAGCTGCCAGTCATCCCCTTTCCATAATTAACGGTGGCATTACGTTTGCAAAGGAATCATTTCTTCAGAGGATACTTGAGTTGGCAGAGCCCGAAGGGAGCGATAACAACTAGAAAGGCGCGCCGCGCTTGCCTATATTCGCGATACAAGGCGCATTTCAAAGCTATTTCTCAGACGATACCCTCAATCTAACGGGCTGTTGCAGCCGGACTGAAGACCCGTCATAGCTTATCTGGCTACATATAACCCCATTCTTAATAAGACAAGGAAGAGAACATGAAACTAACAAGACTGACCCTGGTAATTAACGGCGTTGAGAGACCTGTTCTCTGCGACCCCGAGAAAGATAATCTGGCAGTGGCTATCCGCCGGATGGGCCTTACGGGCACCAAGATCGGATGCGGCACAGGCGTATGCGGCGCTTGCTCTGTGATTCTGAACGGCAAGGTTGTTCGTTCCTGCACGAAAAAGATCAAAACTGTTTCCGAATTCAGCGAGATCACTACGATTGAGGGCATCGGCACTCCTCAGCATCTGCATCCACTGCAACAGGCGTGGATTACCTACGGAGGCGCACAATGCGGTTTCTGTTCTCCGGGCTTCATCGTATCCGCTTACCAGTTGCTGGCCGAGAATCCCTCCCCTGCCCGCGAAGATGTTCGTGAGTGGTTCCGAAAGAACAGAAATATCTGCCGCTGCACCGGCTATAAGCCCCTCGTTGACGCCGTAATGGCTGCAGCCAAGGTGATGCGCGGCGAAGCTACCATGAAGGATATTACCTATGATTTCGCGGGCGAGAAGGAAATCTATGGCTCCAAGCATCCCAGACCCACTGCGCTGGTAAAGGTTACCGGCCTTGCGGATTATGGCGATGACATCAAGCTGAAGATGCCCGAAGGCACCGCTTACCTTGCCGTCGTCATCTCCGAAGTCTCCCATGCCAAAATTATCAACATTGACACCAAGGAAGCCGAAGCAATGCCTGGAGTCTACAAGGTCATGACGGCAAAGGATGTCAAGGGCACCAATAATATGGCTTCCCCAGCCCACACTCCGCGTCAAAAGGGAAAGGGCATCACGGAGTTCCCTGTCATCGCAGGCAAAAAGATCTGCCGGCGCGGTGATGTGGTAGCGCTTGTCGCTGCTGATACCGAGGAACGTGCCCGCGCCGCCGCCAAGAAGGTCAAGCAGGAATTGGAGATTTTGCCCGCTTACAAAACCTTCGTGGAGGCTGTGATGCCTAATGCAATCCAGCTCCACGAGAGCCTGCCCAATTTTTATATGGAGCAGCCCGTCTTCAAGGGCAGAGACACCGCCGAGGTGTTCGAGGAGGCCGCCTTTGTTGCTGAGGGCAGCTTTCATTCACAGCATGAGCCCCATCTGCCCATGGAGCCCGATGTTCTCCAAGCTTACTGGGGCGTCGACGGCATGCTTACCATCCAGTGCAAGTGCCAGTCCCTCACGGAAAGCAGAGAGGCCGTTGCCATGGCAACGGGCATTCCCAAAGAGAATATCCGAATGATTCTGAACCCCGTTGGCGGTTCTTTCGGTTACTCCACAAGTTCCAACACCTACGCTTTGATAACCACCGCTGTCCAGAATCTAGATATGCCCTGTTCTCTGACCTTGAGCTACGAAGAATTCAACCACATGACCGGTAAGCGATCCGCGACGTATACAAACGGCAGAATCGCCTGCGATAAGGACGGCAAGATCACCGCCGCCGAATATGACATCGCGCTTGACCACGGCGCCTATGCCGTTGTCGCCGGGCTGATTTTCAACAACCTTGTTTCCGTCGGATTCCACGGCTACAACATACCTAACTTCAAGGCCCTTGCCCGCGGCGGTTCCTCGAATCACGCTTTCAATACCGCCTATCGTGGCTTCGGGTCCCCCCAGGTATACACCTGTACCGAAGCTCTTATTGACATGATTGCGGAAAAGGCAGGCGTCGATCCGTGGGAGTTCCGCTATAGGAATGCGGCAAGACCTGGAGACCTCACGATCAACAGCCGACCCTATCACAATTATGTCTACCCCGCCATGCTCGAGAAGGCTAAGCCGATATACGACCAGTATAAAGCTGAAGCCGAAGCTGCCAAGGCTAAGGGTAAGCATGTTGGCGTCGGCATGAGCATGGGCGGATTCATCATCACCATTGGTATGTTCGACTCCGCTGAGGTGGCCCTGGAATTGAATGCCGACGGCACTATTACTCATTTCAATACCTGGGAAGACATGGGACAAGGCGGCGATATTGGTACCCTGACTCATACGGTGAAGGCGCTTGCTCCTCTGGGCATTACGGCCGACAAGGTAAAACTCATAATGAACGATAGCAAGACCTGCCCGGATACTAATCTCGCAGCGGCCAGCCGTTCCCATTACATGGCCGGCAACGCCACCATCGATGCCGCCAACAAGCTGATGGATGCCATGCGCAAGAAGAATGGCACCTATCGCACCCACGCCGAAATGGTCGCTGAAGGCATTCCAACGAAATATGTCGGTCACTATGACCAGTTCAATATTGGTCTGCCTCCAGGACTTAATCCCAACACCGGTGAAGGTGAAAAAAATCCGACGTACATGTATGGTTTAAACATCGCGCAGGTTGAAGTCGATGTCAAAACCGGCAAGACCAAGGTTTTAAAATTCACCTGTGTCACTGATGTAGGCGTTGTCGGCAACATGCTCTCCGTTGAAGGCCAGGGCTATGGTGGAATTTCCCATTCCATAGGCTTCGCTCTCAGCGAAGACTACGACGCTCAGGACAAACACGGCAGCATGGTCGGTTGCGGCGTTCCTTCCATTGATATGATTCCGGATGATTTGAATCTGATTTTCATGGAGACACCTCGTCCGAACGGGCCTCATGGCTCCTGCGGCTGTTCTGAAGTCTTCCAAAGCTCCAACCACATGGCTGTAATTAATGCCGTTAACAACGCCTGCGGCGTACGTATTTACGCTCTGCCCGCAACTCCCGACAAGGTCAAGGCCGGCTGGGAAGCCAAGCAGCGCGGGGAAGACCTGACACCTCCGAAGTACTTCCTCGGCACCGATTTCGAGGAAGAGCTGGAGCTAATCAAGGCTAATCCGCTATAAAAGGCAACATGTAGCTGATTACATCGGGGTCGGGATCGGTATCGGGGTCGAAGTGAAAAACACTGAAACAGTGTCCATGGGCCCAGGTTTCAAATCCCGACCCCGATACCGATTCCGACCCCGACCCCGACGAAGCATTCAAGATGGTATGATTATTAAGATATGAAGCTTGAGGAAGCCACTGCCCATACCGCAAAGTGTTTTCATGGAGATCCCGCCTCATGTTCCTATGCCTGTCCTTTCCATATGGATATTCGTTCCCTGCTGGAAAAGGTGGGCAAGGGTCGATGGCTTGCAGCATACAAGACTCTGCGGGATGCCACCGTTTTTCCAGCCATAGTCAGTGCCCTCTGCGAGCAGCCATGCAGAGCACACTGCCAACGCACACAGATCGGTGATGAAGCGATAGCCCTGCGAGATCTCGAAGCCGCCTGCCTCAGATATGCGAAAAACCGCAAGGCGGAAGCCTACGTCATCCCACCCAAAGACAAGCGCATCGCCATCATCGGTGCAGGCACGGCCGGCCTTTCCTGCGCGTTGAATCTCGCCCAGAAAAAATTCCCGGTCACCGTGTTCGAAAAAGAAATCGGCTGGGGCGGCGCCCTCCGCGCCCATCCCCGTTTTGCTGAATTTGATGCGGATCTAGCCCTGCAGTTTTCCGCCGTCAAAGTGGAGTTCCGCTATGGAACGGAGATAAAAGCCCTCGACGAGCTTGCCGAATTCGACGCCATATATATTGCGACGGGAGCCGGCGGGGATTCCTTCGGGCTTCTTCCGAGCTGGGGAAACGACCTGCTGACAACTTCGGTGCCCAAGGTGTTCATGGGCGGCACGCTCTGCGGCGCCACCCTCATGGAGGGCATCGCCCAAGGCACGGAAGTAAGCAAAACTATTGAGGTATTCTTGCAGACAGGCAAGGCCGCCCGTACCCACGGCTCCTATGACAAGAGCAACTGCGAGCGCTACCTCAGGCATGACGGTGCTGTTCCCCAGCCGCGCGTCGAACCATCCTCTCCAAATGGCTATACCGAGGAGGAAGCAAAAAAGGAGGCGGCACGCTGCTTCCATTGTGATTGTGACATTTGTATGGACGCCTGCGAGATGCTGAAAAGTTTCCGCAAAAATCCCCATAAGATCGCCGTCGAAGTTTTTAATGATATGGGCGTCAACTCTCCCTTCTCCGTCCGCACGGGTACCAGGGAAGTCTATTCCTGTAACATCTGTGGTTACTGCAAGTCCGTATGCCCCGTAAAAGTGGATATGGGCACATTGCTGCAGTTTTCGCGCACCGCGCGCATGAGTGCAGGCGTCCATCCTGCCGCGTTGCACGATTTCTGGCTGCGCGAGATGGATTTCTCTGTTTCAGAGGGGGCCTTCGCCTCGGCTGCAAAAGGAAAGAAGACCTGCGAGTATGCCTTCTATCCCGGTTGTCAGCTGGGCGCGTCGACTCCCGATCATGTGCTGAAATCGTATGAGTTTTTAAGCGAGAGATACGATGCCGGCATTATCCTCGGCTGCTGCGGCGCTCCCGCATACTGGGGGGGCGACGAGACGCGTCTGCGCGCAAATTTTGAAAAGATCCTGCAGCAATGGGAGGATATGGGTAAGCCCACTCTGGTCTGCGCCTGCGCCACATGTGAGAACATTTTCAATATTTTCCTGCCGGAGATTAAAAAGGCTTCGCTCTATGAGTTGATCGCTCAGGTGGGTGACATTTTGCCGGCCAAAGCTTTTTCAGAAGCGGCGGTGTTTGATCCCTGTGCGGCAAGAGACGACAAAGCGATGCAGTCCGGGGTCAGGAATCTTGCCGAGAAGGCAGGTGTTGTCCTCGAGGAGCTCCGGGAGTCAAACCGCTGCTGCGGCTATGGCGGGCATATTCGAATCGCAAATCCCGAGCTTTATGAAGAGATCGCACAGCACCGTGCCGAAGCAAGCGATAAGCCCTACATTGTTTATTGCGCCAACTGCAAGGAAGTCTTCGCCTCCCGGGGCAAGGAATGCGTCCATATTCTGGACATGGTTTTTGGACTGAATTCAGGATCACAGGTGCCCAGCCTGCAGGAAAAGAGGGACAACAGCTTGACGGTCAAAAGGGAACTGATGAAGAAAATAGCGGGTTCTGATTTTAAGCCCGAGATCCATGAATGGGATGAACTGATTCTGATAATCAGCCATGAATTGCAGAAGAGCATGGACAAAAAGCTTATATCCGCCGCCGACATCAAAGAAGCCGTATGGTTGGCGGAAAGCTCCGGCGATAAATTCTATGACGAAGCCGACGGCATGTGCCTGTGCAGCTTGATAAAGCCCGTAATTACGTACTGGGTGCAGTATAAAAAAACTGCTCCAAAGACCTACGAAATATTCAGTGCGTACTACCACCGCATGCGCTTCAACAAGGAGGAATAGCCGGAGTGAACGCTGAAGCGAGAACCTGGAAATGCGGAATCTGCAATGAGGAACTGGCAATCAAAAAGACGGTTCTCTCGTACCTCGGACATACCGTCGCTCATGAAGTGTGGGCTTGTCCCAAGTGCGGCAAAGTTTTCATTCCTGAGGAACTGGCCGAAGGCAAAATGGCCGAGGTTGAGGAGCAGTTGGAAGACAAATAAGGGTTCCCGGTTTCCAGTTTGACGTTCACAGTTTATCTTCTCGCTTTTGGATTATGTGAGCTTAATCCCGAACTTGGAACGCTAAACGGGAAGCGCTTAAGGCAGGCAGATTGACTAATCTCATTCGAAACACATACAGCGTTTGTCCCATATGCCTCCGGAGGCTTCCGGCTGAAATCGTAAAGCGTGAGCAGGAATATTATCTCGAGAAGACGTGTTGCGATCACGGCCGGTTTTCTACTGTTGTCTGGCGAGGAGAGAACCCCTCTTTTGAACAATGGGGGAAATATGTTCCACCCGAAGAATCGGAAGATAAACAGCCCGACTGTCCCAATGCCTGCGGGCTTTGCCCAGGCCATCTTCAAAAAACCTGCTGTGTTCTGGTCGAGATAACCGGACGCTGCAATTTGAGTTGCCCATTCTGTTTTGCGCAAAGCGATGAAAAGTCTATTGACCCTTCGATCGAACAGCTCTCGGGATATTTCAGGCAACTGGTAGAAAACGGCAGTACGTTTATTCAGCTTTCGGGCGGGGAGCCGACCGTTCGAAACGATCTGCCGGATATCGTGGCGGCCGCAAAAGCAGCGGGCTGCGAAAATATTCAGCTGAATTCCAATGGCATCAGACTCGGCCGGGACAGGGTTTATACCAAGGCGCTTGCCGAAGCCGGACTGTCTTTTGTTTTCATGCAGTTTGACGGAACGGAGGACGCCATATATGAAAAATTGCGCGGCCGGCCGCTGCTTGCCGAAAAGCAGGCCGCAATAGAAGCATGCTCGGATGAACTGCTGGGTGTTTCTCTTGTACCAACCATTGTGCCGGGAGTGAACGATCAGAACATAGGCGAAATATTGAATTTTGGATTTTCAAACTCGCCGGCAGTCCGGGGTGTTCATTTTCAGCCTGTCAGTTATTTCGGCCGCCACCCGCATCCGCAGGGAAATAGAGACAGAATTACTTTGCCGGAAGTGCTCCGCGCAATGGAGCAGCAGACAGACGGCAGGGTTAAGATTACGGACTTTGTTTCATCCGGCTGCGATCATCCCAGATGCGGATTCCATGGGGATTTTGTCGTGTTGCCTGATTCTCTTATGAAGCTGACAGGCAAGCGTGAGAGCTGCTCATGCAGTCAGGATGATGGTAAAGCCCATATCAAGAATCGCAACTTTGTAGCTCGCAGGTGGAAACGCACGGCCGCCGACAATGAGCAAGAGGGTTGCTGCAATCGAGACTATGGCGATATGGATGTTTTCCTCGGCAGAGTCAAATCGCACGGCTTTACCATTACGGCAATGGCTTTTCAGGACGCATACAACCTTGATATGGAACGCCTGCGCCGCTGCAGCCTGCATGTGTACGATGGCCGCAGGACCGTGCCTTTTTGCGTCAGATATCTGACCGCGGAGCCCAAGACCTGGAGAGATCATGACAATGAATAATACAGCGAAGGAAATTCGCAGGCTGAGTGCAGAGGGTTATTGCTGCAGCCAGATCATGGTTAAAATGGGACTTGATGCAAAAGGAGAGGAAATCCCGGAATTATTGGATGCTGTTGCCGGCTTGTGCGGAGGCCTTTACTCCGGCCGATGCTGCGGAGTGCTGACAGGAGCCGCTTGCCTTCTTTCACTGTATGACAGACATAACGCCAAGTCGAATATGATCCCCAGGCTTGTAGAGTGGTTTGAGCACACATATACCCCATGCTATGGCGGAATCAACTGTGATGTCATTATGGATGACAATCCTATGAATAGATTTGAGCGCTGTCCCAAAATGATGGAGGAGACGTTTGAAAAATGCCGCGAGCTTTTGGCGGAGTTCGGCCATGGGATTTGAGCTATGGCGATAATGCCCCTGGATTCGTGGATCCTTCGGAAAATCGGGGCATCTGGAAGTATCCTGACGCAGAAGGATCTTCGCACTTACCAGCGGGAGAAATTAAGAGAGACGATCGAATATGCCCGCCAAAGAAGTCCTTTTTATTCCCGCAGACTTTCGAGTTTTTCCCCCCTTTTGGATTTATCCAACCTCAGTGAATTGCCTTTTACTACCGCGGAGGATTTAGGCGAAGACTCCCGGCAGTTCGTAGCGCTGCCTCAACACGAGATCGCCCGGATAGTCACGCTTCGGACCTCCGGCACGACGGGATGCTCAAAGCGGCTATATTTTACGAAGGATGACCTCGATCTTACGATTGATTTTTTCGGCAGCGGCATGTCAATCCTTGTGAAACCCGGACAAAGAGTTCTTATCCTTCTGCCCGGAGAAAAACCGGACAGCGTCGGGGATCTTCTAGCGCGAGGGCTGGCGCGAATTGGCGTAGAGTCCTTCGTTCACGGCCCGGTGAAGGACGTGCAGAGCGCCGTTGAAGAGATTGTCACGCGGCGCATCGATTGCCTTGTGGGAATTCCAACCCAGGTGCTTTCTCTTGCCAGAAGCAGCGCAGGACAGGCAATCCCGCGAGGCATGATAAAAAGCGTTTTATTGAGCACCGATTATGTGCCTTCGGCAATCACAAACGATTTGACCCGCGCGTGGGATTGCCTGGTTTTCAAACACTACGGCACGACGGAAATGGGTTTGGGAGGCGCGGTGGAATGTCATGCCAGGGACGGCTATCACCTGCGCGAGGCGGATCTCTTGTTTGAGATTGTGGATCCGAATACCGGACAGCCATTGGATGACGGGGAAACCGGTGAGATCGTAGTCACAACGCTTACCCGAAAAGGAATGCCTCTGATCCGATATCGCACCGGAGATATTTCCCGCGTTATTCCTGAACCTTGTTCTTGTGGGTCGGTTACAAAACGAATCGGGACGATTCAAGGACGGCTGGACGGCAGAGTTGTCCTATCCAATGGAGGCGTCCTGACCTTGCCGGAGATAGATGAAACGCTTTTCTGCCAGGAAGGGCTCCTTGATTACAGGGCTGCATTAACCACAAATAATGGCTTGGATTGTCTCGAGATTGCCGTTCGCGCTGAAGGTGCAGGGAAACCTGTAGCGCAGAAAGCCTTACAAGCTCTACAGACCATCCCGGCCATTTCAAATGGACTTTCTGATGGTTCTTTGCAGCTGGCGCCGATATCGCTTAGCCATGCAGACTGGTTTACTACAGGAGTAACTAAAAGAATCATCGTCGATTGTCGCAAACGACAATCCAGCTAAAAGGATCCGCATTTCATCACCGCGCAGGCTGACGGGTTCCGATTTCTGCACATCCATCTATCAAGCCAACGTCCTTCCCCCTCCAATAATGATGCCGATAGAGTCCGACGGAAAGTTCAGCGGATCTATTTAATCTTCCTGCATTTTCCCGGCAAATGAATATAATCCAAGGGAACAATTTTCATTGTCCATCTTTGAGCGGTTTTATCAGCGAGAGTCTTGTTCTTATGAACAAAGAGTTGCTCACGACAAAGGAATTGGCAGAATACCTACGCGTTAATGAACACCAGATATATCGCTTGATTAAGGAGAATAGACTTCCGGCCACTCGAATCACAGGGAAGTGGCTTTTCCCCAGAGAGCTGATTGATGAATGGATTTCAACCGATGCCAGGAAAAGCCTGAAAGACGTTAATACGCAAGTCTCCCTAGACAGACAAGTAGTTATCGCGGGAAGCAATGACCTTGCTCTCGAACTTCTGGCAAAAGAAACCTATCTGCAACACCAGAATTTCACTGTGTCCCTTTCCAGCGTTGGCAGCCTGGCGGGTTTGGTCGCCCTCCGAAATGGCGCCTGCCATATTGCGGCTTCGCATCTTCTGGATACCGAAACCGGTGAATACAACAGCCCCTACATTAAAAAGCTTTTCCCCGATCTAAAGGTCACGGCGCTGAATCTGGCGCATAGAGAACAAGGGCTCGTTCTCAAGCGGGGAAATCCTTTAGGGATCAAATCCCTCAAAGATTTGTCGGCGAAGAAAGCTGTTTTTGTCAATCGACAGGAAGGATCAGGCACCAGAGTGCTTTTGGACTATCGGCTCAAGGAGTTGGGCCTCGATCCCCTGGAGATTGCCGGCTATTCAAAAATAGCCTACACGCACATGGATGTTGCGTTGGAGGTTTTCAAGGGCTCTGCGGATGCGGGAATCGCAATTCAAGCCGCGGCAAAAATATTGGGGCTGGATTTTGTTCCTCTGGCAACAGAACGATTTGATCTTGTCATTCCCACCGAATTCTATTCGACAAGAGCTATCAGGGCTTTTTGCGAGGCGCTCAATTCGGATGAGCTTAAATCAGGCATTGCTCGCATGGGTGGCTATGAAACCTATGAAACCGGCAAGGTTGTTTACGAAAAGGCATAGCCTGCTAAGAGCCGGTAAAATCGCCCATCTGTCCCGAAACACAGATAAGACCCCGCGCCGCACGCGCATGGTAACTTTGATCCCAGCCACGCAGATCCAACGCATTCATGCGGCGCTCTGTCCGCTGGCACTAGTCTGAATCCTCCCTCATATTAATCGGGCAACGCTTGTTTACAGGCCGGTCGGCGATGAACATGAAGCGCATGAATACCACTCCAGTCAACTACTGAATTTGCGTGATTATAATTGCTTTTGTAATTCTTTGTCATATTTTGATAGAGTAAGTTTGAAAATTCTTTAGGAATACGTTGCTCGAAAATCTTCAGTGAAGCCACCGGGTGTTCCCATCGGAGGCGTGAAGGAATCCGGGTATGGCGTCGAGTTTGGCAATTATGGGATTGAAGAGTACACAACAATTCAAACCCCCAAAATTGTGAGGAAGCAAGAGCTTTTCTCGAGCGGTCTCCGGGCGGCTGATCCGAACTCCGGAAGATTTAGCGAGAAATCGGGGGTAGAGGCATTTTTTGAGTAATGGCGCATCTGCGAAAGCATCGATGGCTTGAAGGATGTCGCTTTAGAACAATAAAAGCTGTAATCCGAAGGAGACCACTCTATGGCTGAATCCAAAAAGGCCGGAGAAAGCAAAAAAACATTTTTGAGGCGAGATTTTTTGGTCGGAAGCGGTACCGCAATTGCTGCAGGGGCGCTGAGCGTATGCGCTCCTGAATCGGCTGCGGCTATGCAGCAGGCGACCGCGCCGGCGGCAAAACCGTCCTATGCGCCATCAACGGGGTACATCGTTTATGACAGTAGGCTGTGCTGGGGTTGTCAAAGCTGTATGTTTGCATGTTCCATGAGCCATCAGGGGGAGGCGAACCCTGCCCTGTCGCGAATTCAGATTATCCGGGATGCTCCATCGTTCACGAAGTATCCTCTCGACGTTGTTATGTCGGTATGCCGGCAATGCGTTTCCCCGCTTTGCGTCCAGAATTGTCCTACCGGCGCCGCTCATGTAGACGCCGAGCACGGCAACGTCCGGGTAATTGACCAGGCCAAATGCATTGGCTGCAAAAAATGCATCCAAATGTGTCCTCAGCGTCCGCATCGGACGGTCTGGAATCCCTACAAGAAAAAATCATCCAAATGCGATCTTTGCATCGACGCCCCATTTTGGAGCAAGAAAGGCGGGCCTGGTGGAGAACCTGCATGCGTTGCAGGCTGCCCTGCGCATGCTCTCAAACTTGTCGCAGAACCTCCTCCTCAAGAGGACGTAGCCGGATATGACGTCAATCTTGTGCAGGCAAGGCCCAAAATGCCGGCCAGCAAACCCGGAACGCCAACCGCCAACCAGCCGACGCCGGAATTATAGAAAAGGAGACGATAGATGGCTAACGGATACACAGGAAAAATTGCACGAATTAACCTGACGACCAAAGGAATCAGCACACTTGATACCGCCAAGTACGAGGAATTCGGAGGTGGTTATGGTATGGGCGCCGCCATCTTTTGGGAACTTGCGGTCGCCCCGGGCGAATGGGACCTCAAGGATCCCTTCGATCCACGGCACGTCCTTCCCCTTATGACCGGTCCATTGGCCGGCACTGGCGTTCCCGGATCAGGCAGAACCAGCATTTGCGGCATATCTCCCGAAACGTTCCCCACCTGCGAATTCTGGCGGGGCAATTTCGGCGGCCGTTTCGGGACGATGATGAAGCTTGCCGGATGGGACGGCGTTGTCGTAGAAGGCAAGGCGGACAAACCGGTATGGATCAACATCGTCAATGATCAAATCAAAATTGAAGATGCCAAAGATCTTTGGGGCCGGGACACCTGGGAAACGCAGGAAAAGATCGCTACCATGGTGGGAGGAAGAACCCGATTCGGTGAAGAATGGCAAAAGTTTGAGAACAATACGTATGCCACAGGCAGACCCCAGATCGTCTGCATTGGCCCCGTCGGAGAAGCAAAGTCAAGACTTGCTGCGTTGATCACAGGCAGCGGAGTTAGCGCACGCATCGGCGGCTTCGGAGCGGTTTTCGGAGCGAAGAACCTGAAAGCCATCAGCGTAGTCGGTTCCGGCACTGTTCAGATGGCAGATCCCAAGGCAATTCTGGATGCCAGACTCTGGCAAATGACCAGCGGCGGACTCGTCACCGGCAGTTTTGCTCCTGCAAGCGCCGGATCAGGATCCTGCAATCCCTGCCTGCGTGCCGACCGGCGAAGAAATGTCTATCGTGCCGGCGAGACCATGTGCGTCGATCAGCACTGGCTTGCCAATCCCGAAAAGCAACTGCTGGGAGCACCGCAATCGACTCAAGGCGCTTCCGAGGCTGAACTCGCATCGGAAGCCCTGATGAAATACGGCGCCAGCGGTTGGTCTGCCCATTTCCTGGGCTTGTTTGTATCCGACATCCCCGGCGCTCCGGACTTCTTCCACAAGAAGGTGCCGGTGGAGACCGGCATTGGGTGGTATATCCGTTACCTCTATGAGATCGGCGAACTGGGACCGGGAAAGAGGATCGATTCCTCTCCGCTGCCCATGGATCAATGGGGAGAGCTGAGCTTCCGCCTGGCCTTCCTGGATGCTATCTCCAAACGTGTGGGAATCGGTGATGCTTTGGCCGAAGGCTGCTGCCGCGCCGCTCAAAAATGGGGACGTTTGGAAAAGGATATGGAAAGCGGTGCACTCCGCTTCCCGGCTTGGGGAGCCACCGGGCACTGGACGCTGCCCAGCGTGGAATGGGCATACAACTACATGCTCGGCGCGGGTGATCCCAGCTGGCATGGATTGGTAACGGCTGTCGGTGCCCCGCGCGACAAAACCCTTGAGCAGTCTTTGACGGAACTATCGAAGAAGACTATCCCCTATACCGATGACATCATGATGTTCAACTATGCGTGGAAAGGCGATGAGGCTTATAAAACCGGCATCTATTCCCCGCATAAGGCCAAGGAAGTGGCATGGAGCAGGCATTATGCTTCGTTCTGGAACGAATCCATGGCATTCTGCGAGATGTTCCTCCCCAACCTGGAAACCATCAGCCCCGAAATCGAGATGAAATACTATGCTGCGGTGACCGGAAAGAAGGATTCTTTCGCCGATACGATTCGTGTCGGTCAGAAGATCTGGACCCTGGAACGCGCGATCCGGGTCATGCACGGGAGAAGCCGGCAGACCGAAGATTTAGCTCCCTTCATGTATAAGCCCGGCGCCTCAGGCATGACTTTCTGGGGTGGTGTTCCAATGTACGAAAACGGCAAATGGCGTTCCGACGAGGCGCCTGAAATGTATTTGGACAGAAAGGGCGTGGATCAGTTCAAAACTCATTACTATGCGTTGGAAGGTTGGGACAAAGAACACGGCTGGCCTACCAGAAAGACGTTGGAGGGTTTTGGTCTCAAGCACGTCGCCGATACGATGGCGAGCAAGAGCAGACTGGGAGTTTAGGCTTCCTGGAGCGTCGGTAGTACGCCCAATGCCGCATCATTTTTCGAATGCGAAGCTTTCGGAGTGCGCAAGCTTGCTTGCGCTTTTGAAAACGAACCAATGAGCTTTTTTTTCAAGGATTCTATTGAAAGCGGCAGCTTGCTGCCGCACTCCGAAGGCGCCCTGCGGGCGCGAAAACCATTCGGTGTTAGGCGCTCACAGGCAATAGAAATCAGGAGAGATCATGGAAAAATTCAAGATGTGGATCGATGGTAAATGGGTTGATGCCGACTCAGGCAAGACTTTTCGCACGTACAATCCGGCCAATGGAGACGTAATCGCAGAAGTACCGCTGGCAGGAAAATCCGACGTGGATAAGGCTGTCGCTGCAGCACGCAAGGCATTCCCCTCCTGGTCCAGAAAAACTCAGGAAGAACGCTCCGGCCTTGTAGCCCAGATATCGGCGGCCCTGAGAGAACACAAAGATGAACTGATAAAACTGGAGATTGCGGAACACGGAGCAACGGCAAGACATGCTCCTATAATGATTCAATTCGCCGCTGCAAACGTGGAGCTTGCCGCTTCGGCCGCAAGAGTGCTCATGGGTAAAGTACTTCCCGCGACTCCCAGCAAGGGCGCTCCTGCAGGCACCGCCAATACTTTATGCTATCTAAAGTATGAACCGTTCGGTGTCTGTGCACTGATTACACCCTGGAACGTGCCCACGCTATTGCTCGCCACAAAGATTGGGCCGGCCCTTGCAGTTGGCAATACCTGTGTCGTCAAGCCTCCAAGCATTAACTCCGGGATCGGCCTGAAGATTGCTGAAATCATAAGCAGGCTGGATTTACCTCCGGGCATCATCAACTTTGTCACGGGCCCGGGGAGCACTATCGGGAATGATCTCTCCTCGCATCCGGGCATAGATTTCATCAGTTTTACAGGCAGCTCTGAAGTAGGCAAAGCCATCATTGCGAATTCCAGTCAGACAGTGAAGACAACCATGATGGAGCTGGGAGGTAAGAACCCCGTTATCATTCTTGAAGATGCGGACATCGAGGCTGCTGCCGAAGAGCTTTGCGGGATCACTTTCGAGAATGTCGGTCAGAACTGCGCTCAGCCTTCAAGGTTCTTCGTTCATGAGGATGTACATGACAAATTCGTGGAGAAGTTTGTCGAAACTGCCAACAAAATCAAGGTGGGCGATCCTTCGGATGAAAACACGGTAATGGGTCCTATGGTCAGTAGGGAGCAGAGAGACACCATAGAACGCTATATCAAATCTGCAATAGATGAGGGTGCAAAACTGGTATGCGGGGGCAAAAGGCCAACGGATCCATCCTTCGACAAGGGATATTACATGACGCCGACTGTCTTTACGGATCTAACTCCGGATATGACGATAGCGCGTGAGGAAGTATTTGGTCCCGTGGTGGGCTTCTTCAAATTCTCTGATGATGAAAAAGTGTTGGAAGCAGCCAACGACAGTGTCTTTGGTTTGTGTGCTTCAGTCTGGACAAAGGATTATGCCAGAGGACTGAAGTTCGTGAATGAACTGCAGGCAGGCTCTGTCTGGATCAACCAGCATATGAATCTCGTCGCCGAAACTCCCTGGGGCGGTTTTAAGGAGAGCGGCTTAATGAAGGAAGGCGGGGTTGTCGGCCCCGAAGGATATGCGCAATTGAAATATGTATGCATAAAACATAATTAGTAAGGTCAAAGCATGCTTAGAAACCAAGCACATAAAAAGCAAATATTCGGAGAATAAAATGCAGAATTACAAAATGTATATAAACGGCAAATGGGTTGATGCGATTTCGGGCAGGACATTCGCAACCGTCAACCCCAGCACGGGAGAAGAACTTGGAAGAGTGCCTTATGCAGGAAAAGAGGATGTGGATGAAGCGGCAAAAGCAGCGAATGACGCTCTACCCGCCTGGTCAAAGATGAATCAGTCGGACAGGGCAAAAGCCATTCTGCGTTTCGCAGCTCAAGTCAAAGCGCATTCCAAAGAACTGGTTGATCTTGAAGTCAATGAGCACGGCACGCCCGTAATGCTTGCGAGGGGATTTGCGGCGGCCGCCGTTGACCAGCTTGAGTACATAGCATCTATCAGCCGTGGCATTATGGGGCAGGTTCTGCCACAGTCGATGCCAAACACAGTTGGATATCTCCAGAGAGTGCCGATTGGCGTATGCGCAGTCATTACTCCGTGGAATGTTCCCCTTATGATGATGCTGAGCATGGTTGGCCCTGCAATTGTAACGGGCAACACATGCATACTCAAACCCGCCAGCGTTAATTCCATTCTCGGAGTTAAATTTACGGAAATACTCGAAAAGGCGGATATTCCCAAGGGAGTCGTGAATCTCGTCACCGGCCCGGGCGGAAGTGTAGGAGACGCACTTGCCACGCATCCAGGCATAGACATGATACGTTTCACAGGAGCAACGGATACGGGGCAGGTTATTCTCAAAGCCGCAAGCCGGACTGTTAAGAAGTGCATTATGGAACTCGGTGGCAACAATCCGGTTATTGTCTGCGAAGACGCCGACGTGGAAAAGGCTGCCCGATTGCAGGCGGGCAGACATTACGGCAACAGCGCCCAGAACTGTTCAACGCCCGGAAGGTATTATGTTCACGAAAAAGCATACGATAAATTCGTGGAAGTATTTGTTGATGAAGTAAATAAGATCAGAGTTGGATTGCCATGGGAAGAATCTACCACAATGGGGCCGATGGCTAACCTCCAGCAACTCGAAAGAGTGGAATATTACATCAAAACCGCGAGAGAAGAAGGCGCCCGGATCGCATGCGGCGGCGCGAGGCCGACGACCGCTCCGCTCAATAAAGGCTATTTCCTCATGCCGACAGTGGTGGCAGATTGCAAACATGATATGACTATTGTGAGAGAAGAAATATTCGGCCCTGCCGCGCCCATCCTGAAATTCTCCACAGAGGACGAAGCTATAAAACTTGCCAACGATTCCAGTTACGGATTGTGCGCAGGCGTTTGGACGAAAGACGGGAGTAAAGCATTAAGAATGACAAACGATCTCCGCGTTGACAGCGTTTTCGTTAACATGCCAAGAATGATGACTCCCGAATTCCCATGGGGCGGCAATGTTAAAGAAAGCGGGATCGGCAAATCAGATTCAGTGTGCGGCATGGAGGAATTTACCGATCTGAAATTTGTTTGCATATCTTATTCCTAGTTGGTCGAACTCAGTAGGTCGGATTCTGCAGTTTGGATCGACTGTAATTCGACATATAAGACCGTAGAACAAACCGCGCAGCCATAAGCGCCATTCGAGGCTGCGCGGCGCCCCTAATATTTCAATGCCTCCATCCCAATAATACTGGTTATATTAAAACTTCAGATCGCACAAAGGCGAGTCTGGCCTCGAAACAGAATAGCGCTGATCAGCATCGCTGCGACCCTTCAGCTTGCCATCACGCCCTTGGTTGTGTTTCCAATGGCGCATCGGATGGGCTTGACCGGAATAACACGGCAGGTCGCAGTTCTTTGCATCCATGCTGCCGCAGTTGTAACGACGGTTTTGGCAGTGCAATATGATTTGAATAGCGGGCTTGTGGCGGAATCGTTGTGGTTACCCCCGGAGTCATCGTCGATCTGCTGCTGTAATCTCGATCCTGGTTCCAGCGTGCTTGAGCGGTCATTCGGAGGATTATATATTTTGGATGTCAGCTGTATTGCATTAGCCGGCGGCAAAAGCACCCGTTTGGGGCGTGACAAGCTTTCGGAGCTCATCGGCGGCACAACACTCCTGCAAAGGGTTGTGGACACGCTGTCTCTGTTTGATTGCGAAATCATTATCGTTGCTCAGCATCCTTCCTCCTTGCCCAAAATCGCCAGTCATTCTCGAATTAGAATTGTTCGAGATATTTATCCGGGTAAAGGCGCGCTAGGTGGGATCTATACGGGTTTGATGACCTCGCGCTCGTTTTATAATCTTGTTGTCGCTGCGGACATGCCCTTTTTAAACGGGAATTTACTGCAGTACATGCTGGACGTTGCCGCCGGCATGGACTTGGTAGCCTACCGGGAAGGGGATCGTTTTGAACCGCTTCATGCGGTTTATTCACGAAACTGCATGATTGGGCTGGCAGAACTATTGCCGCTCAGTAATGTTCGCCTAATCGAGGTTTTGCGCTTTGCAAAAACACGATACCTTGCTCTGGAAGAAATCGAAAGATTCGATCCTCAGCATTTGAGTTTTTTTAATATCAACGTCGAAGAGGAGTTGGAGAAAGCCAGGTACATTGTGGCGCGGGGAGCTACGAACTAATAGGGGCGGGCCTGGCCACGCTGCTCACGATCGAATGACTGCACTCTTCGCGCATTTCGGATCCTTCAGCTTTTGAACGCGGTATAATTAACGATCTGAACATGGAAACCGTAATGCAATGCACGCAAAAACAACAGACGAACCGACCGATAAAGTGAAGAGCCCTCCCAGGTTTAATCCAGGCTGAACAATTCCAGTTTTTCGATTGCTCTTACGTCCCGATCTGCAAAGAAATCACCGGTGGGATACAGTACATAGCGACCGTTCCCAGGAGCATCTTTTTTGTCCAGCAAGAGAAAATCCTCATTGTCGCTTCGGTTCATAATTTCGCTGAGACTGAGAACAACACGATAACCATCTTTCGCGCTGCCAACAGCTATCCATTCCCTTAGCATGTCCGGAGTCGGTGTAAATTTTGTGCTTATCAAATCTTTGAGCAGATAGCCTGAAACGTTCTCGTTCCCTTTGAATCCCATGCCATGGCCGTAGCCCACGTCCGCATACGTCCTTTTTTCGACTGAGGGCCCGACATCGCCAATTGTGAAAGCACCCGCCTTGGTCACGATTTTCAGTTCTGGCGAATATATATCCGTCGGTTTGTCCTTGGGCACTGCGCCGTGATACGACTTGACCGTGATCTTGGTGGGATTGCTGATGAACCGAACATCCAACAGATCTCGGGCGCAGATCAGCCTTGGTGTTTCCGGCAAAACGTATGAAGCCTTAGCTCGGGCAGGATTGATGGGCTGGATGGTTTTGGCGATCAGTATATCAAAACTGTTGCGGTAATAAATCTCACCCCAGCTGAAGGCTGCTTTATCACCCTTGTCATTTTCGACGACAGCATACAGGTCCACCGGGGGAGAAAATGTGTTTTCCGGAGCCTTTTTATAATTTTTGCTGCTGAGAATGTCGTAAAGTGAGTAGCCGTTGACGAAAAACGCACCCTTGAATACCCGATTCCCATTTTCGATCGCCATCTCTTTTATGGCGATGCTCCGGATGGGCAGCGATGACAAGTCAACCGGACCTGGATTTTGCACTTCACCTTGAATCAATATGCTCTTAGGAGCAAGGCTCTTGATTTCATCAACATCAAAAAGGCTGTTGGTTGATTTTTTTTGCGTTTGGGCATGAGTCGCAACTGAGATCAAAAACAGCATCAGAAATAATTTTAGACATCTCATCCGAAGTCCTCCTTGCGCCTGAACAATCAGATCAATCTCACCAGAGATATTCGCCCAATTGTACCTTGTCTCCCCGATAGCCGGACACAGTTCATTGTCGATTTATCCCACATGCTCCAGCAGCTGAAGTAGCTATTTAAGCATAATTGTCACAATTTGTAATAATATGTTTGGCAATCTTTGTGGATCGTGGTTTCTTTCGAGGGGATCGAGCCATGCGGGGTAGGTGGTTTTGCGGGTTTTTGCTCTTTCCTGTTTTTCGGAGCGTGTAATTCGGATGTTCTTCTGGCTATGCGCGATAGAGCATCGCAGTAACCTGGAAAAACGCCGTACCCGGCAACTATCGTGCACTAGGGCAAACGCCACTCAAGAAAGGCCGAGGATTTAGATTCTTTGGAGCGAAGTATGCGCATAAAAATTTTGCTTTTTCTGATACTACCGGTTTTCTGCTTGTTTTGTGTCCATGCCTTCTCAACGGAGGCGGAGAGTCCAAAATTCAGCATCGGTGGCCTTGTGCAAAGTCCGATACAACTAACTTTGTCTGATTTGCAGAAATTCAGGCAGAAAGCAATTTCAACATATGAAGATAAGGGCACAAAAGGGAAAAGGGCTGTGCGGTATGGCGCAGTGCCTCTCAGGAGTTTGATTGAACTGGCAAAGATTCAAGATCCGATCCAGGGACTTGCCATTTCGGTAAAAAATAATCGCGGGGAACAGATTGCTCTGTCGTGCGGAGAGATATTCCTGTCAACCCGCGATCGAATATTCCTTGCGGGTTCCACCGAAACCGACGATGATAATCTTCGTCAAGACCTGCCGGCTCTATTAATAGAGCACAACAATAGAACCTATGTTTTTCTTAAAAAAGTTGTTTTCATTGAGGCAGTTTCGGCAACTCTGTTCAGATCGGATCCTGCTAATCCAATAAAAGTATCATTGCCCGGGACTTTCACCGGTCCACTTATCAAGACCAAGTCGATCCAAGGCTATACGTTGCCGTCCGTTCTCGACAATATCGCCATCAAGCTCGAACAAACCGATGTTCTCAACATAGCCGCCAAGAATGGAAACGTCGTTGTATCCTCTGGAGAACTGAAATCTGATGCTGCTCCGGTTCTTGCGCCCCGCAGAACGGAAGATCGCAAAGAAACCACATATGATCTCGTATTTCCGGGAGACGACACCAGAGTGCGATGGCTGGAGAATATAGACTACATCGAGACCATCAGCTTGAAGCAGAAGCCGATGATGTATGTCGTTGGTGTGGGATGCGGCGACCCGAATTTGCTTACCAACGAAGCGATTTCAATTATGGCAAAAGCTGATGTTTTTGTGAGCAAGGATGACTATCAAAAGACCTTTGCCGGGCATATTGCCGGCAAGCCGGTGCTCTTTGATCCATTCATGCAGCTTGCCCGATATCAAAAGGCCAGTCATCCTGATTTCACAGATTCGGAGGCGACAAAGGCGGCCGATGCGGTTTACGCGGACAACATAAAAATGCTCAGAAAAGCTCTCAGCGAAGGGAAAATAATAGCTCTCCTTGAACCTGGAGATCCAACTCTATATGGCGGGTGGCGAAACTGGCTGTCGGGATATATTCCCCAAAATCAAATAAGGATCATCGCGGGAATGAGTTCGTTCAGTGTCGCCAATGCTGTCCTTGGAGAATACGACATAACCAAAAAACCTGTCATCATAGCTGAACCCGAAGAATTGAAAGCCAATGAACCGCTAATACAAACAGCAGCACAGAACGGAAATGTAATAGTCGTGTTCATGGGATTAAATAGAATGAAAAATCTGGTCCCACTACTTGGCAAATACTTCCCGCCGGATACGCCCTTAATTATTGTCTATTATGCAGGCATAGCGGGGAAGGAGCGCAGAATTCAGACCAGTCTTTCGAAAGCGATAGAGACAACCGATGTAGAAAAGGAAAACTTCCTTGGGCTTATTTACGTCGGCCGGGATTTGAAGAATTCCGAAAGGACGGGCGGATAGCCGTTTGAATGAAAGGAGTTTTGACGGCTTCTTGCAGGATGGGTGATTCACTACAACCAGGGCCGCCCACACTCCAGTCTTGGCCCAGGAATTCCCGATACATCCAATGTTTTGCTGATTGCAGTGCCTTCCAGATATGAGATTTCGCATGATTATCGAGTGATGCCAAATCTGACTTGGGCGGGCTGCGTCATGAATGCCGACTTGAAAAGATTGCAGCTTGAGAATTGGGCAGTATGAGATCTATATCATTTGGGATTTTTGCGGATGACAACTGGTTTTTTATGTAAGTAAATCGGCAGCGGACCGCTTCCTTGGTCGGCTTACTCCAAGTCGCGGGTGCGAACCGACCCAAAAGCAGAACGAAGGCTTAGAACAATTTCTTTCCTTCTGGGGAATTGGGGAAGAATAGAGGCTCTCCGTATTTATCCTTTCCAAAATCCCGAATAATTATCTGGGCTTCTTTGCTTTGAAGCCAGTATACAAACTCCATTGCTTCCTTATGATGAACTTGCGGGAGCTTCGCGGGGTCAACTGGAATAAGAGTAATAGGGTTCAACAAAATACTGTCGCGCTCCACCAAATTTCGTCGGCTCGGATTGGGTCAATACCAGTTGTCCTCGCTGTGGAAGCGAAGTCATTGAGCGCTTCAGCCTTGGGTGCGGCGGGGATAAACTCGACAATTTTCACTGCCGCGACAACCAGTGTCCCAAGTGTGGATACGAGATAAAGATTTTTGGCTGTTATGTTCCTCCGCCGGAAGAAAGGGTGGTTACTTCATGAGTCTGGCGATCGTGGATGCAAGAGAGTGGCAGAACCTGCTCGATCTGAGGACAGGGAAAAAAGTTCAGGATGAAAGCCCGCAAACCCTGATGGTTCGTGGCCTTCTTGAACGACACCCCTATCCGGGCGATGTGAGCGTTGAGAGCAACCGTTGGGTCACAGAGACGGCATTGGACTTAGTCGGATCCTATCATCCGGAACTGGCTTGTTTGTTTTACTCCCATCAGTTCTTCGCCGGACGGTACACGCCGATGACGGAGGATCAACGGCAGAAGATGATGGAGAGCGTTTTTCACGAGGTTGGCCGCTTTGTTCGCGAATCAGGATACACCCCTGTGATCGTTGGTTCGGGCGACATGGTCGAAGTTGCAGGCAATATCGATCTGAGCAAAGTGGACGGCATTGCAATTTCCAGCCACTGGTCCGCGCGCTATGCAGGGCTGCATCAGGCAAGTCCGCAGGACCTCGACCATTTGGCCTCGCTGCCGCAGATCGAAAAAATTGTTCCACGAGATGAATGGATCGGCCTTTTCAGGGATACGGAACACGACCCCAGCCGCATTCCAGAGTACCTGCTGGTCGCTAAAGAGGGATGGACGTTTGTAACCACCGGGGTCCCGTTGGGTAAGGCTCTGAGAGTGCCGGGTGTCAGCTATTCAATTCCGGTTGCCACGCCGCTGGGGAAGCCCGAAACCCTCAGAGATATTCGGGATTTGATCGAACGCAATCTCAAACATACGAAAATTGCACTGATCATTGTCGAGGGAGTTGGAAACAACGACTTCGTGATCCCCTCTAGCTCCTGCGTCAACAGTGTCGACTGGTATTACTACGAGCCAGGGGATGGACAATATCTTACTCTGACCACCGGCAAGCATCAGGTCTTTGCATATCCAACGGGATATCAGTATCACGACGAAAATGATGCGAAACGGGATTATCCCTTTTCGGGATATTTCCTAAGTATTCCCGAGCACACGATCGGGAGAGACTTTCCTGGTAAGAGTATTGCGGTGGGAAATCACAGCATGTTTATCCACATGATTTTCGGGGCGGACATCTGCATCGAGTGTTTTGCCCGGAATCTCTATAATCAGGGGTGCCTGGGCGTCATCCACAGCTTCAAATGAGGCCACAACCATGACGAATCGAAGCAAGCTTCTGGTCAAAACGCTACAAAAACTGCGAGTCCTCTATGAAGAGTATTCACTGGAACCTGGATTTTTCATCAAAGCTGGACTCAAGCAAGGCTGGAACGTCGTAATCGGAACACATGGCCAGTGCGGAATGGCGATGAGTTTTGCAGGCCGGGACGATATCTTTGGAAAACAACAGATTGATGTTCAAAGGCTTCAGAACTTCGTCGGGAAAGACCTTTTCAGCGTAGCGGAGACTTACGTTGAATCCGACAGCTGGCATGAGCGTTCGATTGGAGTTGCCGCAATGATTGCGCTTTCTCAGCCGCTTGTCACACCGAGATCTTTGCTGGAGAGGGGATTCGAAATTCCGGAGGGTGATAGCGATTTTGCCAGCTGCGTGCATTCCGAGGACGTAGTCGCTGTCGTGGGCTATGGAGGGGGTATCAAGCGGTTGCTGTGGAGATGCCGGGAATTGCATGTAACCGATTTGCGCCCGCGGGCGGACTTCCAAACCATGCTCGTCACCGGCAAAAGCATAAGTTTTGTTCCCGAGGAAACTGTTATCCACCCCGAGAGCGAAAATGAATCTGTATTAGGCAGGGCGACAGCTGTCGCTATTACGGGGTCTGCACTGGTAAATGGGACTTTTGATGAGCTCCTGGCGTATGCGAGAAATGCGCGGCTTGTCACCGTTTATGGAGCAAGTGCAGGGATGATCCCTGATGTGCTTTTCGCAAGCGGTGTTCATATGACGCACTCTTCCCGCATTTCAGACGCGGACGCCTTTGAACGGGGAATGATTTACGACATGAACATGGAGGCCGTAATGCAAAGTACGCAAAAACAGCAGACGGTCCGGCTTTCGGTGAGTCGGCATGTTTGAACCATACACTTGGACGGAGGATCGAGAACAATGAAAAGTTTAATTGTAATGCTTTGGATCATTTTGCCGGCATTGCTTATCGCTCAAACCCATACGCCCCAGAAAACAAAAGAAGAAATCGAGAAGATGCATCAGGATCCGAAGGCGTACATTTCCATGCTCGAAAATCCACAAGAGGGATTCCGAGCAAAAGCCTGACGAAGTGCTCAAGGCGATGGCCATCAGGCAAGGAGAGAGCATCGCGGACATTGGAGCGGGTTCTGGATACTTCACTTTCCGGTTTGCCCGGCAAGTGGGGGATAGCGGCCGGATTTACGCTGTTGATATCAACAGGGACATGATTTTGTTTATGAATCGAAAAATCCGCGACCTGAAGCTGAGGAATGTTTCGACAGTCCTTTCTGCGCCCGACGATCCGCTGCTAGTCAATGATTCCATCAGTCGCTTCTTCATCTGCAACACCTGGCACCATGTACAGAACCGGCCGAACTACCTGACCCTGATGAAAAAGATACTTAAGCCGGGTGGACAGGTCATTGTGCTGGACTATCACAAAAGGGAATTGCCGATTGGGCCGCCGCCCGAGATGAAGATGGCGAGGGAAGACGTGATTAAGGAGATGGAATCGGGCGGATTTAAGCTGGCTCAGGAGCACACGTTTCTGCCATACCAGTACTTCCTTGTCTTCACCGTAAGGTAAGCGAAAAACATGATGGGCGGCTCTGTCTAATCTGCAGGGACCCCGAATTTCACTCATGTGGAGCGGCTCTCCCGAGCCGCGAGGCCGAAGGCCGCTACGACCCTTTGCACCGAGCGAATCTGGAGACCCTCTAGGCATAACATCATTTAGGATAGCCGGGCGTCTATTTAAGCGGTTCGCAAAACTTGAGATTGTCCCCGGTCGCCGGATCACTCACTTCAAAGACTCTCACATCGACGTTGTAGATTTCCCGCATATTCTTTTCCGTAATAACGTCTTCCGGTCCCCTGCAACAACCAGGCGGCCATGATTCATCAGCGCGACATGGCTCGCATAGGTAATTGCGTGGTTTGGCACATGGGAGGTCATGATGACTGAAAGCCCTTCATTGGCGAGTTTGCTGATCATTCGCAGAATCAGAGTCTGGTTGCGAAAATCCAGATGGCTCGTCGGCTCATCCAGCAGCATGATCTGGGGTTTCTGGTGCCAGCACCCGCGCCACCAGTACCATTTGTTTCTCTCCCCCGCTGATCTCCGTGAACCGCTTGTCCCGGAGGTGTGCAATTCCGATCCTGTCGAGGCAATCCGCAGCAATCGCATAATCGTCCCTGGATGGAGAAGCAAACGTGCCGAGGTGCGGCGCTCGGCCCATGAGGACCATGTCAAATACTGAATAGGCGAAGCTGTAGGCATGGTCTTGGGGGATGTACCCAACAATTGAGGCTATCGCACTGCGCTTCAGTGCGAGGATGTTCCGGCTGTGCAGCAGAATTTCACCGGACTCCAATTTCAGCAGACCAGCGATACATTTCAAAAGCGTAGTCTTTCCGCACCCGTTTGGTCCGAGCAGGCAAAAGATGCCCGGGGAACTGATGGAGAAATTCAAGTTGCCGAAAACCGCCGATCCTTTTCTGTAAGAAAAGGCAGCATCCTTTATCTCAATGCTCACGACCATCGTTCTCCACGACTCAGAAGGTATGCGAACACGGGCGCACCAATGATGCCGGTCAGAATCCCCAGCGGAATTTCAGAATTTGTAAAGGTTCGGGCGAGGTTGTCAATCAGGAGCAAATACACACCGCCGATGGAAAGGCAGGCCGGCAAAAGCGCCTTGTGATCCGATCCGACTAGCATACGAGCAAAATGGGGGATGATAAGTCCGATCCAGCCAATGACTCCACTCACACAAACGGACGCGGATGTGACGAGTGTGCAGCAGAGCACAATGATGAATCGCAATTTGCCGGTATCGATTCCCAAGGCCTTTGCCTCATCTTCTCCCATAGAAAGAACATTGATCCGCCACCGGATGGCAAGAAGGACAATGATTCCCGCGGCCATCGGAATAATTGCGAATGCCAGATTCTTTATCGATGCGGAAGCTAAACTCCCCATGAGCCAAAACACGATTGCCGGCAGCTTGAGGTTCGCATCTGCCGTGTAGGTAATGTAGGACACGAGCGACGAAAAGAAAGCGCTCGTAATCATTCCTACGAGTACAAGGGTAAGGGTGGAGGCTGTGCGGTAAATGCTGGAGATAGCCAAAGCAATTGCCACGGCGATCAGGCCAAAGAAAAAGGCGGATAATTGCACCATTATTTGAGGAGCGGAATACAGAATGGCAAGCGCCGCTCCAAAGGATGCCCCGGAGGCAACGCCGAGGATGTGAGAAGAAACGAGAGGATTGCGGAAAAGCCCTTGATAGGATGCCCCTGAAATCGAAAGGGACATTCCAACCAACATGGCGAGCAGCACGCGGGGCAGGCGTACATGCAGGACGGCAACTTCGAGCAGGGGAGATGTCGTTTGACTCATTCCGGGCAAGAGCTTCGCAATGAAAACATTGAAAACGTCCCTCGGTGCGGCTTGGTATCTGCCGAAGAACAACGAGAGAGCCATAGCCGCCAGCGGCGCTGCAATCAGTATTGTATTTACAAGCAGTTGATGCTTTCTCATTGATTCATCCCCATCCTGAATCAATTTTGCCTATTTCAAAGCATTGCTTCCATCAGGACTGAGTATCCTTATGACATCCTCGTCCGTGAAGGTGAATTGAAAGATCTCTCGATAGAAGCGCTTCACTTCGTTCTTAATGTCCATGCGCTTGAAGCGATTCGGATATGCTGTGAGAGCCAGCCAAGCCGGCAACATCGCACCGGCTTCGCACGAAGGCCGGTTCCAGATAAAAACGCCAACTGGTAGGCGATAAACCTTTTTGCTTTTGATTGCAGAAAGCTTGGACCACATAGGGTCGGTGGACAGTTCTTCAAGGCTTCCGGTGTCGAGCACAATGATATCGGGGTCCCAAGCCAGGATCTGTTCCATTGAAACGGTAGTAAGCCCGCCCTCTTTCCCTCCCAGGCTTGATACGGCGCCTGCTGCATTGATGCACCCGGCCGCCTCAATCCACTCATGCATGAATGTATTGGCGCCGTAGGTCGTCAGATGATCCGCGTTATATCCCATGAAAACCTTCAGTTTTTTCCCGGGAATCAGGGCTGCGGTTCCGGATCGAATGCTTGCCTGCAAGTTGTCCAGGTAAATATTGAAAGCTTTCGCGCGGGCACCTTTCCCAAATACGAGGCCAAAGAACGCCATTTCTTTTTTTAGCTGCTCAAAATACGTCCCCGGTTTGCCCTGCGATATGTGCAAGGTGGGCAGGTTGGTGGTGGCTTCGATGACCTGCATGTCGACATCTCCGCCGATACAAACATCAGGATTGGTCTGGAGGAGCGCCTCAATATTAATCTGAGCATTCCCGGACCTGGTGGCTGGAACGTCCGCCAACCGTGGATCAACTCTGGTGAGAGTCTTCCACATCTTGACTGCATTCGTCACGGCACAGAGTTTGTCCTGAATCCCAATTGCATACGCTTCCAGCACCTGCGGCGAGGTCTGAATGGCGACCCGTCGGATGTATTCCGGCTTTGGAATGGTCACGCGCCGGCCTGCCATATCTGTGATGGTGACGGTTTGGGTGCTGTTGGAAGCGCTTGTTTGGGGTAAAGCCAATTCTGCAGGCAGAACGAGTAGGAGGAATATCAGCATTCGGATACTAAAACTAGTCTTCATAGAATCCCCAATTTCGCTTGCTTTCGGACGGCCGTGATTATTAGACTTTCGGCTTTAACCGAAACCCGAGCGAGTTATGAAAATGCGAAATTACATAAATGTGTTCCTGATTATACTCGTGGCATTGTTTCTGCTGTTTCACTTCTCGGTCGCCGGCGATGATCAGAAGAAGGACCAGCTTTCCGATCTTGATGCAATCGAAAAGAGAATAAAAGCCTTTATTCCAGACAAAATTTATCCGGATGACCCTTTTGTCCTCGTCGCAGTCCGGGAAGCTCTTGCCGGAGGCAGGGAGAAGAACGGTGGGATCGGTGCTTGCCTCGTGGAGGAAGCTACCGGGAAGATTGTTGAGGTGGGGCACAATCGCCAATTCGAGCCCTATTTCCGCAGCGACCTTCACGCGGAAATGGATCTCTTGACCCGGTACGAAGAAAAACTGAAAGCGCGTCGAATAATGAACTCCTCATTGTCTACTGAGGAACAGCGAAAAATCGAAGGGATGGTGCTCTATACATCCGTGGAGCCCTGTCCCATGTGCCTTGGCCGCATCATCAACATCCGGCTGAAAAAAACATATTATGCCGCGCCGGATCCGGCCGGGGGAATGGCGCATAAAATACAGGATTTGCCAACATTCTGGCGTGAACTGGCTTCCGGCCGCTTGTTTGAGCCGGCCCGCTGTTCCCCGGAATTGGTCTCAATTGCCAAAGCGTTGTTTCGCCCGATGGTCCAGACAACGCCGGCTGCAGCCGGTCAGAAAAAGCAACCCTAGGATTTATCGTGTGGCCGCGGCCGATCGAAATATAAATCGTGTTTGGTATCGGAATCGCGGTCGGCTTTTCAATCCCGCTTCCAACATCGAAATATTTCCGGGTCAGACTCCCAGTCTGCCCTTGCTTGCCATTATATCGGCGACCTTCTTTAAGCCCAATCCTTCAAGAGTCTTTCTGGTCGGCCAGCCGGTTTTTAAATCCCATCCTGCCAAAGCCAATCCTATCCCAGTTTGGCGCAGAGCTAGGGGAATAACATTACAATATCTGACAATATCCGCTAAAATGCTTCTTCGGAAGCCTAAAAGTAAGAAGTTGAGAGCCGTCTAATTATTTGCCTATATTTCTGAAAAGAGGGAATTGCCATGATTGTAAGAATCAAGCCCTGGGTCCTGGTCGTGGTTGTTTTGCTCGCACAATTCTTTTTGCCTGGCCAGGAATCAGCTACAACGCTTTCGGTCCGTGGTGACATCCAGAAGCCTACCCAGTGGTCGGCTGAATTGCTGAAGACACAGTTCGCCAGCCAGGTGCAGGATGTAAAATTCACGGCCGGCATGGATAAATCCGTGAAAGTGGGAACGGGAATCCCGCTTTTATCTGTTATTCAATCAGCTGGGCTGCAGACAGACAAAGCTGTCAAGCATCACGACCTGAAATTCCTGGTTGTCGTGGAAGCGCACGACGGCTACCGTGTCTTCTTTTCTCTTGCTGAATTGATGCCTCAGGCTGGGAATGCGCAGGCTTGGATTCTCTGGAATGTTGACGGGAAACCGCTCACCGGAAAGGAAGCTCCATTTCGTTTGGTGGTTTTAACAGATAAGGCTGCAGATCGATACATTTTCGGGGTAATCAAAATCACTCTTGTGGATGGTATGAAAGTCGCAAATGAATCAAAGGGGTAGTAATTCTGCGCCACGCGCGTGTTCTGCTTTTTTCCAATTGGTCGAAGTTGGACGCAGATTCTAAAAGGCTATTTTCTGCCCAAATTGAACCACGCGGCGGTGCTTCCGCAATCCAGAGTTGTTATGCAGCCATAGAAAGGCGTGAATCGTCTACATTGGCGAACAAGGCGAAATTGAAGAATACGAATATGACATTTCGCGGCGCCCCTTCAGACTTCGAGGACTCTGCATATTTCGTCAATCCTGCGGATGAACGACGGATGAACTTTCTCCAGTTCGCTCAGCTCCTTCAGAGTAAAGTTGCTCGTGACGGTTATGCTTAGGTTGCTCCGATACATGGTGTCGATCAGGTCGAACAACTCCTGCGACCTGAAGTCACTCATCTTGAATTTGTCCAAATCATCCCAGAAGAGGTGATACAGTCTTCCAGAACGAATGCGCAGGAAGACAGGGGAGAGAAAGTCACTATCGAATTCCATGCGCTGAATCTCCTTCAGCAGTTGAGCAGTTGTACGCAGATCGCAAGGAATGCCGGCAAGCACGAGAGTGCGGTATTGGGCCAGTAGCAGGTGTGTTTTGCCGCTGCCATAAGGTCCATGCAGGAAATAGGAGCTTTCCGGAGAGTCCTTCATCTGGCTGTGCGCTCTCAGTTGTGTCGGGTTTCGAGGATGGTAGCTTTCGAAAGTGCAGTCCCGGAATCGCTCTGGTATTTCCATGAGTTTCTCCCGGCTCACACGCCGCCCGATACATTCACACCTTTTGACACACGCAGAGTCAACCCTAAGCCATCCGGTCCCCTGACAAAGCTCGCATTCATTGCCGAGGAATATAAAGCCGGTCTCCTCGGCTGGTGCGCCGCTCTGATGTTGATCCAGCGGCCTCGTTTGAAGTGATTGTGTGTCGGTTGTTTCCATTGCTTCCTCTGTGATTTGCCCGGAGCATTTGCCCGGCAAGGGTGTCAAATTTTTCCCGCAATTTCCGGCCGCTCAGGATGCTCGGCCCCCAGAAACCGTCCGGTTGCTGACACCAGTCGATCACGCGCCGGATTTCTTCCGGTGTCCGCTGGTCAATCCGAATGAGTAACTCGATGTCTCGAGCCCAAGTTGATAAGTTCTCTGTTCTTGCTGCTCTTGCTCGCGGATCCCTAATCCGTACTGCGTTTCGAAGCTGGTCTGCAAGCGAAAGCGCTTCGGCTGATGGGCCGACCTGCGACGATGCTTTATTTGTTTTATTATTATTTGTATTTAAATTAAGTATATTAAACATAGTCGCAGATTGCGTTTTCATCACCTGCTGGGACGCATCTTCATTATTTTCAATTGCTTTCATGTCAATCGTCGGGCAAGGGAGAGTGTGCTCATGAAGGACTCCCCCCTGTGCGGACGTAGGACTCTCTGTGTGCTGCCGGAGGGGAGTGTGCTGGCATAGGACTCTGTTCCAGGACTCCCAGTGGACATTGAATCTCCAGCTCGCAGATTGATGGAATGAAGGGGCATTCTCCTGGACAAGAATATTCCTGCTGCGCAGGTTCTTAAGTCCTTTGCGGATTGCCTCCTGGTCTAAGGCTACAAGCTCATGGAATTCTCGTAGGGAGATAAAAACCACCCTTTCATTCCGGTTACATGTTTCCTGGATGACAGCGAGGACCAAGGCCCATTCGGTTCCACTCAAGCAGGCTTTGAACAAATGCTTTAGGATTTGATTCGGGATTTGCAGATAGCCCGGTTCTATTTTCTGTTGCAGCACACTTGCATCCACACCTCTTCCTTTGGTTTTCACGGCAAAAACGACCCCAAGAGACTGTGCCCGAAACTGTGCCCGAACTGCAGCAAAGCCAGCCTACGCTAGCCTTTTGCAGCAAGAGAAAATCATTGATTTTATTGGTTTTGATTGGCATTGCTAGGGAGGCATTAGGGCCGGAATTGCCTTCATAACCCCAAGGTCGATGGTTCAATTCCATCCGTCGCTACCAAAACTTGCCATCCACAAGTTTAGGACGTTAATTTCCTGATCTTATTGGTTATACTTGGGCCGTGGACTCGACCAACGTGACAAAAGGCAGTATAACCTCTCCTTTGCGTTCTTGGTACAGTGCTTCGATTGCCAATTTCCTTCTCCAGAGTCCGGAGACTGTTCTTGGACACCTTTCGGCTAACAGCGACTTTGCAGTAGATCCAAACCAACGAGATGCCTGGCTCACCGAAATCGAAATACTTCGCCATGAGTTGAAGGGCTTTGACGGGCATATCTTCCTCGAATTCAATATCCCGCGGATGGGACGGCGAGTGGATACGGTCTTGATTGTAGGTCCAGTCGTGTTTGCGATTGAGTTCAAAATCGGGGAAACGCTCTTTGACCGCTCTGCCAATGATCAAGTTTGGGATTATGCGCTGGATCTCAAATACTTCCACCAAGCCAGTCACAACGCTTCGATTATCCCTATTCTCGTCGTTACCGAAGCAAAAATTTCTCCACCTGTCGTGTTCCATGTAGACCCCGACGGCGTATATCGCCCAGTCCAAACATTACCCGCAGGATTACGCGGCATCCTCGATACAGCCCTGGAGGTCGTTACTGGTTCGAATCTCGATGCCGGAAAGTGGGCCAGCGCCTCCTATCACCCGACACCGACCATAGTGGAAGCGGCGCGGGCTCTCTATGCTCAACATTCCGTCGAGGCAATTGCGCGCTTTGATGCTGGAGCACAGAATCTGCGAACAACCTCTGGACGGATCGAGGAGCTTTCGGACGAAGCCAGAACCCAAAAACGGAAAATGATTTGCTTTGTCACTGGTGTGCCGGGTGCAGGTAAAACTCTGGTTGGACTGAATCTGGCTACGCGTAGGCATGAAGGCGCAGATTCGACCCATGCCGTATTTCTTTCAGGGAACGGCCCGCTGGTAGCCGTCCTTCGAGAGGCACTGACTCGCGACGAGTTCCTCCGCCGGAAAAGTCTTGGGGAAAACATACGCAAAAACAAAATCGGGGAAAGCGTTAAAGCGTTCATTCAGAACATTCATCATTTCCGTGATGATGGCTTGATCGATTCCAATCCACCAGATGAGCATGTTGTCATTTTCGACGAGGCGCAAAGGGCATGGAATCTTAGGCATACCGCCAGTTTTATGTTGCGAAGGAAGAGACGGCCGGGATTTTCACAATCAGAGCCGGAATTTCTCATTTCCTATATGGATAGGCATAAAGATTGGGCCGTGATTGTCTGCCTTGTTGGCGGCGGACAAGAGATCAACACTGGAGAAGCCGGAATCGAGGAATGGCTGAATGCTATAAACAAGCATTTTCCGGACTGGCGCATGTTTATTTCTTCCAGGCTCACGGATACTGAATATGCTACCGGCAAAGCTCTCGATATTGTATACGATCGGCCACTAACTCACTTCGATGATTCCCTGCATCTAGCCGTTTCCATGCGGTCCTTCCGGGCCGAACATGTATCCTTCTTTGTAAAAGCTCTCCTCGATTGTGAGAGGCATCAAGCTCAACAAGCCCTAAATCAAATAATCGTACGTTACCCCATTGCCCTCACACGTAACCTGGATTCCGCCAAGCAGTGGGTCCGGGCTCATGCAAGGGGGACCGAACGCTTTGGCCTCGTTGCTTCCTCGAAGGCCATGAGACTAAAGCCTCACGCCATCGACATTCGGGTTGCTGTGGATCCGGTGCACTATTTTCTGAACGAAGCGCATGACACCCGGTCCAGTTACTATCTCGAAGATGCCGCGACAGAGTTTCAAGTGCAAGGCCTGGAACTCGACTGGGTTTGTGTGACCTGGGACGGAGATTTCCGGTTCAACGGGTTGGGATGGAATTGTCACGATTTTCGCGGTGACCGTTGGCTCAATATTGCAAATGCCGATAATCGTAACTATCTCCGCAATTCCTATCGGGTCCTTCTCACTCGTGCACGTCAGGGTATGGTGATTTTTGTGCCACCCGGTGACCCACGTGATCCGACTCGTTCGCCGGCTTTCTATGAGCCGACATTTAATTACTTGCGAGATTTGGGCATCCCAGAAATTGAATAGCTGTTGTATCCTAAAGGATTCGAAAAACTGCCTGTTTCTTTTTCCTATCGGCTAGGGCAATGCCGACGGGAAAGAGAGGGCCAAGCCACTTTGTCGGACAGAATCATGGGCAATATGCTCGGGAGAGGCAGGGGCGGCGGGAGAATTTGGTGAAACTAAATCTTTTTAGCTATTTCCGAAAGACCCGTCTTCAGCTTCTCAACCTGCTTAAGAGTCTCATCAAACCTGTCTTCATAGCTCAGTGAGCCCCTGATCATATCGGTAATCAGTCTATAGTGAGATTGCTTTCCTGTTTCTTCTTCAAGGATCGCCTTGACGATTCTCAAGGTTTCAATATCCGCAATCTTAGCCATGTCGCGGCCAAGCAATCTGATGCCGGCAAGCTTGGAATCAAACTTCTCTTCCTGTAGAAGTTCAGGCTCTTTGTCATACAGCCTGTCAAAGTTTCCGGCATCTTCATACTTGTGCATTACTAGAAGAAGATCTTCGGCATCTTTTAAACGCTCAGGATATCTTTCCTTCCATGACACTATCTTCATTAACGCCAGACCAGCAAGCGTAGGCAATTTTATGTTGAGTTCGGGGGTAGCACTTAATCTGACTGTGATTGCAAATTCGTATGCTTCTTTGAAACCCACCATGCTCATGAAAAATTCATGCTCAGGCGGCCAAGCAATCCTTTGGTTTTCGTCTGTGATAGGTCCGAACGGTACGATGTCGATGAGAACAGACTCAAAGTGATATCTTTGCTTCTGTTTTTCATCAGGTAAGAACTTGCCCGATGCCTTCAAGGCATCCGTGAGTCTATGAAAGTGCGTCCAGTCGGCGACTTGCACGCCCAAATCAATATCAGTTGTCAATCGCCGGGGCTCAATCCCATAACAATGCTTGAGGATAAAATCCCTTGCCGATGCGCCAACCACGAAGAATGGACTGTTGCTAGAATCTGCTGTGCTCTTCACCGCCGATAGGGCTGCAACAGTCAGATGATCAATCTTCCCTGATAAGTCGAACAATATTCTGCTCATAAATCATTCTTGCTGTTTCGAGATTTCGTTGATTGCCTGTTGCAAGAAGGTCGGCGTAAACAAGAAGCGGAGGCACTAGTTCTTCGGGTTGCTGTTCCCCCACCTTCCAGAATCTCTCCAGTATTTCAACCTCTCCCGTGATATCTGTCTTGAGGCGGTTTTCAAGCAGAAGTTGATTGAGATATTGAGCCTCAGCATAAATCGTTATCAGTTCCGGCCTGAGATAGTGCGTCATTTTTTCAGCCGCAACCTCACCACCCCACTGGGCCTGGAGAGGAACTAACCTCTTCTGTTGCCACCAGTTCGGCAGGCCCTTGTATCTTCCAAGAATCTTTTTTGGCCTTAGCTGTTCCGGGTATACGGTTATCCACCTCTGCAGGAGGGTTTCCTTACGTGTCAGTTTTAGTCCACGCTTGCCCATGTCAATGAGAAACCCAAGTTCTTTGAGTTCTTTCATGATCCAGTCAACAGTGCCAAGCGCGACGCCTGTAACAGCGGCAATTTCCCGGTAAGTTTTGTCTTCCAGTCCAGGATTGCAGAGGAAGCCGAAAATCATTCTGAGGCCCGCAGGCTTGAATGCCCTTTTGACGGGGGCTTGGGCCGTTGTTTCCGGAGGCCTGTTGCCTTTTATGTATATATAGACAGGGGGGTTATTAATGAACGCATTACCCGCAGTATCAATGAATTCGATATTGTTCTTTCTGAGTTCTTCCGCTGTTTCATTGTTTAAATGTCTGGCTATCAGAAAAATCGGATAATCTAGTTCTTGTCTGTTCAAAAGCAACAAGAATTGTTGTGCTTTAGTTGCGTTGGCCTTGATTTCAGCGTAGTACCTCAGTTCTTTGCCATGAATGACCATCCGTATCAGCCTGTCAAGGCGGATGTCAGGCCTTGGCACAGGGTACAATTCTAACGTTTCAATTCCGTTTTGCAGCGGAACGTTATTCTCTAACGCCTCAGCAGCAAGCTGAAAAATTTCTTCTTCAATTTTTTCGTTCATGGTGTTCATTTTATTATAATGTTCAGTTATTAAGAACATATCATAAGAATGAACTACAGTAAAGCTTCATGGGGATTTAAAAGGTTTCGATCATCAATTGTCGTTGTTTTTCAATATCTTACAGGTTAATTTGACGCTTGTTCATTATATTAATTAGTTCAGTAATAGAGAACTGACTTTAATAATGAACATCTATCCGCTTTCTGCGATACACTCAGATTGCTTCATTCCGGTACTTCCGGGCAGATCATCCTAACGCCAACTGCTGTCCCTGCAATTCGGAGATTCGTTTTCACGTATGACCTACTCCCATAAACCGGTTCGGTGGAAATGCTAGATTGAGACCTGCTGGGCGCTCCCCGTTTCTATGTCTCTAACTTAAAAAGTGGTACAAAGATCGGAGACTGGTGATATGAATATTTATTATGAAACTCAACTTCAAAATGCGAACAGAACCGCGAACAAATCGCGAACAGAATATCCCAGAACAGGGTGAAATACCGTATATGTAAGTGCCCGTAAATCATTGAGAAAGAAGGACGGGGCATAATTTAACGCAATTCATAACCCCAAGGTCGATGGTTCGATTCCATCCGTTGCTACCAAAGCCCTTCGGATGAATTCCTTCTGAGTTTATTTTCATCAAGTGTATACGGCCGAATGCATCAGTAAAATTTGCTTGTCGTGATTTATAGATTTCGAGCGGATAATCGGCAAACTGGCAAAACGTAAGGGTTCCGTAAGGCTTTGTGGCGGTTTTCTTAATTCCGGCGGCTGATTATGCGGTTTTTCTTGCTCCTCACAATCAGCCTATCCAAATAAAGCTCAAAACTTCCTGAAATCAGAAAGCGCTACCGTATGTCCAGGAGGGACTACGACAAAGTCTCCGTCCCATGATCCATCCAACAGCGCTTTAACAAACGTGCTATCGCCCTTAAGCTCCTCGTAGCGCAATCCCAGCCGCTCTGCTATCTTCTGGCTGCGGGATCTGTATTGCCCCAGTTCATAATTGCCCGTGTCGATGAACACCAGTCGCTTATAGCCCTGTAGCATCTTCCTAAACAGGAATCCTGCTTTTTCCTCCCCGTACTTCTTAGCCATAATCTCCCTCTGCTCGTCGAGGGGAGTTCCTGATTCGATCCACCCCTTGGTTAGATACAGCGTTCCGGGCTCGTTCCGTTGCTGCTGATTGTAATGGGCTACTGAACCCAGGAAGATCGTTATGCAGTCATCGGCTTTGGGAATGACAATAGTGCAATTTCTTGCCTTCAGACCAACGGTTGCTTTAGCGCACATGCCGAATCCCAGCAATATGGTTTCGATATTTGGAGAGGCCGCATCAATTGCGCTTTGAATCGCCTTCTGCAAACGTTCAGGATTGGAATGAAGCCCAAAGTCCAATACTTCGTAGCTAAGCTGAGGCGGCATTAATGGCCGCATTTCTTCGATGACGGTGGCACAGGCGATGAGTTTACAGGTGTCAGGATTAAGGGTCATGGTTTGATTATACGGAGTCGCAGATAGTCAAACCAGATCCCATCTTTTACCAAGGCATAGGTACGAGTTACAGGCTCCCAGGTGAAGAGAACAAATCTACCCGTGGACATTTGCCGGGCCTCGAAAATCATCAGGGACGGAATGCGGGTTAGGTCCACATCCGTGCATGCTCGATTTTCAGGCATTTTGATTGAACAGCGACAAGTCCTGCATCTCTGGCTTTGCGGGCCGATTCATTGTGGGCCAGACCCAGTTGCATCCACACTGCCTTTGCTTTGATCTTAATGGCTTCATCCACAATACCCGGAACAGCCTCGATATTTCGGAATATATCCACGATATCCACCCGGAAAGGTATGGATGAAAGGTCGGAATACGATTTTTCACCGAGGATTTCGGTCTTGGCCGGATTTACCGGGATGATTGTGTATCCATGGTCTTTCAGGTATTTGGCTACCCTGTAGCTGTCTCGCTCTGGATTGTCGGAAAGACCGACTACGGCGATGGTTTTGCTATTTTCAAGGATTTCTTTAATTTCTTTTTCCAGCGGATTCGATTCGGGCATTTCACAAGATTGTTTTTCCGTCATTTTGACTCCGTCCCCGTTGTATGCTGATCATGCAATTATTTTGCAGTTTTTTAATCGATTCTGCAATTATTGCGGTATTTTCCTGAATTGAAAGGATGAACTGACATGGCGGAAGATTCCCATCCCCATTCAATGGATCGAACGGACGCTTTTCAGGATTATTATCCGGATGATTATGCTCACTGCTTTGGCTGCGGTCGCTTGAATGAGCAAGGATTGAAAATTAAAAGCTACTGGGATGGCGATGAAAGCGTCTGCCGTTTCCTTCCGAATGACTACTATACCGGCGGAATGGAAACTATTCTTTATGGCGGAATCATCGCCTCCCTGATTGACTGCCACGGAGCGGGTACTGCGGCGGCAGCAAAGGCACGGGAGTTGGATATTCAGGTCAAACCGGGAAATATGCCGCGATTTGTCACCGCCGCCCTTAAAGTGGACTACCTGGCTCCGACACCAGTGGGCGTAGAACTGGAACTTAGAAGCATCGTCAAGGAGATCAAGGGGCGCAAGGTCATCGTTACAGTAACCGTGTCGTCGGGCCAAACCCTATGTGCAAAGGGTGAAGGGATATATGTACAATTGCGTGATGAGAGCCCATAGCGCAATCCATGCTGACAGGAAGAGTAAACGCCTGCTAACAATAAACCATCCACTTTGTAGCCAAAGCTGATATTTAGAAGCAGCGATTTCACATTCCTATATAACTTTAATAAGCCATGAAATTTTTCAAAGACATATCCGGGGACATGATTTCCTGTAACTCCGGCTAAACAGGGTTTTCCACTTGCCGATTCCTTTTTTCATGTTTTAATTCAGGCATGCTCTCAACCATTCCTTTCGATTACCACATGCACTCCAATTTTTCTTCCGATTCGGATGCAAGCGTACGCGCTATGTGCGAGAGCGCTATTCAAAAGGGCATTCCGGAGATTGGTCTGGCAGAGCATTACGATCTGCATCCGATGGAGCGCAATCCGGTCTTCTACCGGCCCGAAGCCTGGTGGGAGGAGATCAAGCGTGTCCGCAAGAGTCTTGATGGCCAACTAATCCTGCGGGCTGGCGTGGAGATCGGCGAGCCGCATCGCTTTCCAGGTGAAATCGGGACCCTGCTGAATCGCTATCCGTATGATTTCGTCATCGGCTCCCTGCATTATGTCGGCAATGATTTCATGTTTGACAATAAGCTCCTGGAGCGCAGGGGCGTCGATGACATAATGCAGTCTTATTTCCTTGAATTGGGAGAAATGACCCGATCTCCTCAATTCGATATCCTCGGCCACATGGACGTGCCGGTGCGGAATGGGAGGCCGATCTGGGGATCCTACGACCCGAGACGCTATGAAGCGCTTGTGCGGAACGTGCTGCAGAACTGTATCGATCGCGGGATCGCCCTTGACGTCAATTCTGCAGGGCTGCGCAAGCTGGCCAACAATCTCATGCCCGATTTGCTGATCCTGTGCTGGTACCGGGAGATGGGCGGCCAACGTCTGACCCTCGGCTCCGATGCACATGCCCCAGCCGATGTCGGCCTCCATCTGGATCAGGCTTTGAAATTCATCCGGGAATCAGGGCTGAAATTCATCACACGCTACGAACGGCGTCAGGCGTCGCTCGTGCCATTGGAGTAGCGGGTAAGCATCGCCTTGGACCGGATTATCCAAGGTGATTTCCGCCTCCTGTAGCATCGTGGCGGGCCTGAACGCTCCCAGGTCTGTCCTAACCTCCTACAATGCTTAATCCATCACTTGTCTGGATCGCATGTTTCCTTCTTATCCTCGCATTGCCCTCGTTTCGCTCGGCAAATGCGCGTGATCTACACGGAGAATCCCCAAAACTTCGCAAAAACGATCAAGACTCGCTCGCGAAATATTGCTTATAGTACAGGAAATCGGAAGAGATAAGCGATGAGCTACATACCGAATGTACTGCGCGCGGTCGACTATATGGAACGGAATCTAACCAGTCCCGTATCGGTTTCCGATGTCGCGTCGGAAGCGGCGTATTCGACTTTTCATTTTGTGCGATTGTTCAAAGCGCTTACCGGATATACCCCGGGCAGCTATTTGCGAAGGCGCAGATTGACGGAGGCTGCCGGAGAACTGGCGGGCGGTAGGAAGCGCATCATAGAAATCGCATTGGATTACCAGTTCCAGTCTCAGGAAGCCTTCACACGGGCGTTCAAAGACTGCTTCGGCATCAATCCCGGCGCATTCAGGAAAAGGGGAGGCGCTCATTTGTTGGGAGCGGCGAGGCGGATTGACGAATTATTTCTCATTCATTGCATGGAGGTGATAACCATGGAACCCAGGATTGTGAAGAGGGAAGCGATCAAGCTGATCGGAATCATGTATTACGGCGACAACAAGAATTGGGAGATCCCGGTAATTTGGCAAGAATTCATACCGCTGATGAAGAAAATTCCCAACTGTCTTCCCGTGCATGCGTCGTACGGCTTGTGTTTTTATACGGAGAGTTTTTCGAAGACAGGACTCTTCTATTATCTGGCAGGGCTGCCGGTATCCAGCCTTGAGGAGATACCGATCGAACTTGTTGGCAAGACTCTCCCCGCGTCTGAGTATGCAGTGTTTACGCATAAGCGGTCGCTCGTCGGAAAGACTAACACGGTCAAGGATACATACTCCTACGCGTATGGCACCTGGCTGCCCAAGTCGCCTTATGTGAATCCCTATGCTTACGACTTCGAGTATTATGACGAGCGATTTAAAGGCAACGATAATCCGGAATCCGAAATAGATATTTGCATACCGATCAGGAAACGATAGGGACACAAGGATAGCTCGATGTTTGCATCTCTGTGTTTCTCCGCAAAAGTGTGATTCTCGGCATACCCCAGAAGTATCCTGGGAAGTAATCTGTATAGGGGACGCGATCTCTGTTCAAAGTGATTACTTCCCACAAGGCTGTATCAGGGGAATTGACATGGTCGGGCTTATGTTACCCGTTGATTCCAAGGATCTTAATTGAGCTTTTAAATCTCTAGCTTGATTACTTTTTGAAGTACAAAACGATGCCTTACAAAAGGTCCTTCATCCTTTTGCGGATCAGAAAATCCCTCCTGGATACTGCAGTGTTTATTTCATGAGAGATAAAAAAATCCTAGAAATTTCCAAGGTCAAATTGCCAATAGGATTAGATAGCAATTGGAAATTGGCAATTATTTCTGCGTTTTTATATTTTCCCAAGCGCCTTCAGGACTCTATCCGGAGTCGTCGGATAATCCAGGACCCATTTGCCTGTGGCATTGTGGATCGCTGAGACAGTAACACCCGACATGCTGGCCCCGATGTTTTCTCCGATGCCGCAGGCGCCATAGGCTGCGTATCCCAAGTGGCTTTCGTTGAGCAGGCATTGGGTGACCGGATAGTCATTCATCGTTCCTATGTGGTACCCGATCAAATCGTAATTGAGGGCTACCCCGGTGCGGGGACAGAAGATATGCTCTTCGGTGCCGCTTCGGCCCAACCCCATAATAGCGCCGCCGTATTGCTGGGCATAGGCTCCTTCGGGATTGAACAGGTGGCCGACATCGTTAACGCAAACTATATTGGTCACGTCGACCATTCCCGTTTCCGTGTCTACCTCGACCTCGATGAAGTGCGCCTGCCTGGGCATCGCATACGATTGAGGGTCCGGTGTCCCGTCGGATTCATATCCATGGACGGTGCCGGGTATAGGAGGATGGAAGATGGCAGGATCCTGTGTCCACCAGGTATCCGCCACTTCTCTTACTGTCTTTCGGTTGCCTGGATTCGCTTTCTCGAAAACCATGCTGTCTTTGATATCCAGATCTTCGGACTTCTTATTAGGAAAGAGCGGAGGCTGTTCGGGGCCGGCAAACGAAGCCGGCCTCGGCCTTACGGCGTATTCAAGAATTTTCTGTTTTAATTCCCTGGCAGCGGGGATTAGCTGGGTATTGATGTAACATGTTCCAAAGGAACCTCCCGGTTGCCAGAGGTGGTAATTCGTATTGTCGGAACGGCGCTCCTGTATGACAGTATCTTCGTACTTGAGTCCGGCTTCCGAGGCTACCGCAAGACGCGCGCCCGACTCCGTATCGATCCCCATATCGCTGCGAGCCCCTATAATCGCGGCTTTACCCTCACGAAGCGTCACGCATGCGAAGGAGGCGCCGGGAGTTGGCGCATGCCAGTGCCATTCATTCACGTGGATGAAACCAAGTCCATGCATTTTTCCGTTCGGGAGCTTTTTAGTTCCGGGCGGATGCCATTTCTCATCCCATCCGATCGCCTTCTTGCCTTTGTCGAGTACTTCCTTGAGGCTCCATCTTTGGGGGAATCCATTGTCCTTCTGGTACCGCGTGACCCATTCCCAATCATGGCCGGCGCAGCCGTCGTTTTTCAGGGCGACTTCTGTCGGGTCCAATCCCATTTCCGCAGCAACACGGGCAAACATTACGTTGTGCGGGACGCAGGTATGGGATCCGTGCCGGAAACACATATTGTGCCCTGTATTGACCAGGGCCCATTCCTGTGTGCCCAGGATGTTGGGAATTTTAGTGCTGACACGCGTCTTATCAATCGCGGGATTTCGAATCCCAAGCATGTGCCAATGAAACGAGTTGATAGTGCCGTCCTTTTTGACTCCAACCTTGCACTTATAGGTCCCTGCATCGTCGCCGCCGCAGTAATAGCCGCTCTCGTCCCAAAGCAGTTTCACGGGTTTCCCCGCCGCTCTTTTGGCAAGGATCGCGGTGAGGCGGATAAAGGCATAGGAGTAGGAAAGCCATGAAAAGCCGCCGTACCACGAACCCTGGTAGGGCATCGTGACGGTGATCTTGGCCCACTCGGCAAGAGGAGCTCGGGGCTTTTCACGGACCGTGTTCGGAGTGGTAACCGTAGCTTGAGGAAGATCCTGGTGATGGACCCAGAGATCGAGAAAATCGCCTCTCCACTGTGCAACGCATACAATGGGCTCAACACCTGCCGGCGTATTCCGGGCGCGGGTGATGGTGTATTCAATCACCTTGTCGGCTTCCGCGAAACCTTTCTCGACATTGCCGAATTCGGCGCGATCGGTCAGAACCGTATTAGGCTCTTTGGCCTTTGGGTTCATGAACTTCACCTCAGGCATGATCTTTGGTGCGTCCGGCTTGAGGGACTCCTCCATATCGAGGATGAACGGCCGTTCTTCCCATTCTATTTTCAGGAGCCGCAGCGCGCGGTCGCATATTTCTTCGGTGTCGGCCACGACCACGACACCCATCGGGTGCTGGAAGAATTCGGAGGTTCGGGGCAGGGTCAGCAGGTTGTAGTTGCGGGAAGCCTCGAAGCCCGGCAGCGTCTCGTTGTCGAACTCGATGTCCGGGTCATCGTATCTCAAGATGTCCCGCACGCCCACGAGAGCTTCGGCCTGGCTCGTATCAATGCTCTTGATCCGCGCATGCGCATAGGGAGAAAGGAGAATTTTCGCGTAGAGCATTCCGGGGAGATTGACATCTCTTGTAAAAACCGCCTGTCCGCTGACTCTCTCGAATGCGTCCTGCCGGTTGATCGTGCGGCTCATGTCTTTGCTGGTTTCGGGTACTTTCCACGTCCATGGTCGATATTCCACCATCTCAAGCCTCCGTTGATGGTCTCAGCCCTGCATCTGGTTTTCGTTGCGCCGAATTGTACATCGGGACAGGCGAGCCATTGTACAATTTTCGCGCTGAGGACAGAGTGGTGTTGTTCAATGCCGGTTCGGCCTACAAATATCTTGATGTTCTCGAAGGAAGGCGGAGAACGCAGCCGGAGCCGGATTGGGAAGAGGTGATGCTATCCCAGCAATTTGTGTGGATTTCAAGAACATACAGCCATACCCAGAATTTTCAAAAAGTTCTCAAAGCCTGCCTGAAACGGATGTTTCATGCAAAAACGTCGAGCGGAATACACAATTGGTGTTAAGGATCGGATGTAACGTCATGATGACATAAAACGCATATCGGAGAGGTGAATTTCCCATAACTCCCGCGAATTCGCATGTTATGGGAGATGATCCGTGGCCGATTCTCAGTTTCCCACATGGCTGTTTCTCGTTCTTTACTCCATAAATGCGGTGCGCTTTTTGCGCTTTCCGCTGGAGCGAAAAGTTGGGTGAGGGCCGAGTCCGCTCGATCGGTCGAGTTAAGTGCCCGGCTCCTCCTCGGGTAGTTCGTCGGGAAAGGCATCATCGAGATGAGCTAGTAGCTCCCGCGCCGTGGGCGCATCCTTGGCAGCGACTACGAACGCCACCGGGCCGATAATATTATTGAAACCCCCGAGCGTTCCGATACCAACCAAATCTTGAATTTCGTAACCTTTGGTGAAGTATTCGATTCCCGCATCTTCGAGCAGAGATTTTACCACAGTGACCAGTGCCGGATCCCCCGTGGCGTAGACGGTTTCGATCTTCGGATCGGGGTGCTCTTCTTGGATCGGAGGGATCGGCGGGATCGGCGGGCCTAAGTTCAACGCGACGTCACAGTCGGAACACCTGATTGCGGTATCAATGTACTCAACATTACACTCGGGACAGTGCTTCATGGTTGCATATCTCCAGTGTGGCTAACAGCATCTGAACAGTCTGTTTAAAGCGGGAAAGCCTGATACCAGTACTTATTTCTGATGCGGTAAGTATAGCATTTTCGACTAGGCATTGGTTCTTTGAAAATAACTTTGTGCAAAGTTTGAATCGTCATCATGAATTGCCTGTAATTCCCCGGAACTCGCGTTCGCGGAAGTAATCCTCCAGCGCGACAGCGCTGAACATATCTGCAGCATGGGATGTGATTATATACTTCCACGCAGAATCGCTTTTGAAGACAATCTGAAGGATACACCAGCGAGGTTGGATCTGTTTTATTTGGCAAAGTCACGGGCAAAGACAGCCGCAAAACTGCAAAAGCTGAAAATCTCAGAACTGCCAAGTGATTGATCGTGTTTAGGTTAAATGGTGCGCCCGGCAAGACTCGAACTTGCGACCTTTTGATTCGTAGCCAGAACGTTATCTAAGCCTAATATATTGACGTCGCTTAACATATAAGAATGCGCTTCTCAATTGCAATATGCTATATCTATTAGTATTATGCAGTATCGTTAAGTAAGGATAAACAAAGTTTTAAGCAAAGTAATGCCCGATTTATCGAATGGATGCCATATCGATGACGAACCGGCATTTCACATCACTCTTCAGCAGGCGTTCATAAGCCTCGTTGATCTGTTGAAACATGATCAGTTCGATGTCGGCGGTGATCCCTTTCTCGCCGCAGAAATCCAGCATCTCCTGCGTTTCGCGAATTCCTCCTATCGTTGAACCCGCCAGGTGGCGCCGTTTCATAATCAAGTTGAACGAAGCCACAGCGAGCGGCTTTGATGGCGCGCCGACCAGGGTCATGGTGCCGTTTAGCCGCAGCAATTGAAGATAACTGTTCAGATCATGGTCCCCGGAAGCCGTATCCAATATGAAATCAAAACTGCCGGCATGCTTTTGCATCGCGGCGCTGTCCTTGGACAAAATCACCTCGTCTGTGCCAAGCCGGACCGCATCGGCGGCCTTATGATGCGATGTAGTAAACAGCGCGACGCGAGCGCCGAATGCCTTGGCTAATTTGAACCCCATGTGACCTAACAGGACACGCAAATTTGCCAGCGAAACTCGCAAAAATACGGAGGATGGGTGATTGCCCAGGGATATAAGTCGTGAACCGGCAAGTAATCTTATGTGTAGGTGACATGATCTCTGTATACAAAGCTTTTGGTATACTCAGAGCAGAGGGTCGGCGCTTCACCCATGAACTAATCTTCGGGAGGGACAGCATGCGCGTACTTATCGCGGATCAGTTTGAAGAGTCTGGTCGGGAAGCTCTTGCTTCGTTGGGGTGCGAGGTTGTCTATCATCCTAAACTCAAGGACCAGCCACTGCTTGGAAGAAATGCAAAAGCTAAAGCCCGATGTCCTGGTCGTCCGTTCGGCCAAAGTCAATGCCGCGATGCTTGGAGTCGAACCTCTGAAACTTGTTGTCCGTGCCGGGGCCGGCTATAACACGATAGATGTTCCTGCGGCATCAAAGCACGGCATTTTCGTGTCCAATTGCCCTGGGAAAAACTCGATTGCTGTGGCCGAACTTACATTTGCCCTGATCCTCGCTCTGGACCGGCGGATTGTAGACAATGTAGTTGCGCTTCGGGCAGGGAAGTGGAACAAGTCGGAGTTTTCCAAGAGCGCGCGGCCTTTATGGCCGCAGGCTGGGTCTTATCGGCACGGGACAAATCGCGCAGGAAGTGATCATCCGGGCAAAGGCTTTTGGAATGCCCGTGGCAGCCTGGAGCCGAAGCCTAAATGTTCAAAAAGCAAGAGAGATGGGAATCAGCTATGTGTCTTCTCCAATAAAGCTGGCCGCGTGCTCGGATATCGTCAGTGTACATATTGCGCTGGCTGAGGAGACACGCGGTTTAATTGGTGCTGAGTTCTTCGCCGCGCTGCATCCCGGTGCATACTTCATCAATACTTCCAGGGGAGAAATAGTCGACCAAACTGCGCTCGAATTGGCAATGCGGGAAAAGGGTCTTCGTCGTCGGGCTGGATGTTTATGCGGGCGAACCGTCCTCCGGTACTGGTGAATTCGATACTCCTGTTGCGAAGCAGCCTGGATTCTGCGGCACACATCATATCGGGGCTTCGACAGAGCAAGCCCAGGAAGCGATTGCCGCTGAAACTGTACGCATCATCAAGACCTTCAAAGAAAGCGGGGAAGTCCCGAATGCCGTGAACCTGGCCAGGCGAACCCCGGCTACGTGTGTGCTTGTAGTCCGCCATTACGACCGGCCCGGCGTACTGGCAAGCGTTCTGGGCGCCATCAGCATGGCCAGAATCAATGTTCAGGAAATGGAGAATGTGATTTTCGAAGGGGCGGAAGCCGCGATTGCTCAAATCCACCTGGAGCGGGAGCCCTCTGCCTATATGCTGGAGGAACTGCTTAAAGCGAATAAAGACATACTCGAAATGAACGTGATTCCCGTGACAGCTGGCTAACCGCCGCCCTAAATATTGCCAGGCATTGCAATATGCCCCAATAGCTATTCATAGCGTATGCGAAAGACCGTCATTGCAGCACTCGTCTATTTCGGCCTTGTACTCGGGACAGGTTTCGTGCTCGGCATGATCCGCGTACCATTCATCGTGCCCACAATAGGAGAGCGCTGGGCCGAACTTGCGGAAATGCCTATCATGGCAACGGTCATCTTCATTTCATCTGGTTACATACTGAACCGTTTTCCAGAGATTCAAACCAGCACTCGTTCCTTGATTGCTGGATTCCTCGCACTCGCCTTATCAGTTTGCGCGGAGCTTGGGCTTGCGGTCGCCCTTCAAAGCGAGACGCTCGTCGAATACATCGCGAGTCGCTATGAAACCGGGCAGCATCGGAAAGCCCGCCGATATATTTACCATGAGGCTCGCACCGTCCTCCCGCGGCATGCTTTTAACGATGTCCTGGGGTGATCGCAGCTGGACAGCCGAACTCGACGCGACAAGGTAATGCTATAGGGCTCGTTGTCTGCCTCTCAAATAATAGAGCTTCCGCAAAACCCGAGGCGGTTCAATTTGACATTTATCCCTTGCCCAGAGCTTTAAGAACCTTTTCGGGCGTTGCCGGCGATTCGACCCACTTGCCGATCGCGTTGTGGATCGCCATGATGACGAGATGCGTGTTCGCCAGAGAATGGCTGATGCCGTTGCCGCCATAGCAGGCATTGCCCGCACGCGTTTCCAGGAGCTCCAGATCTACTCGAGGCATGTCCAGCATGCTGACTTTCTTGTACTCAAACATATTCGTGCTGAGTCTCACTCCGGTCCTCTGGTCGTAGATAAATTCTTCCTGAAGCTGGCATCCCGTGGTGAAATCCATTACTTGGTGAATCTGGCTCTCCAGCGAGGTTTGGCGCATAATCTTGCCGGTATCGGTCGCCACGCCGAACCGGAGGATTTCCACTTCTCCGGTCTCTGTGTCCACTGCAACCTCGCATGTCGCAACATTCATGGTGTCCAGTTCTTTGCCCCTTTGGTTCCAGAGAGCTAGTGGCGGTCTGCCCGAATATGTCGCGAATAAATTAGACCGAACTGCCTGAGCAAGCGGAAGGCCTTTGCTCGGGTCGTTCTTGACAATAACTTTGCCACCCTGCATGTCCAGCTCTTCAGGCTTCAGGCCCTTGAAGGGATTGGGAGCCTGTTTTGGACCAGGACCTCTCATCATCATTCCACCCGACGCGGGAGGATTATTTGCTTCCTCGATCGCTGTCTCCAGGATCAGCTTCTTCAATTTATTCGCGCATTCTTTCATGGCCCAGGAAGAGGCGGTCGATCCGTCGCTGCCACCTCCAAAAGGCCGGTAGATCTCATGGTGATCAAGATCAATGCTGATATCCTTGTACTCGAGGCCCAACTCTTCCGCTACGGCCATTGCATTTGCTTCCAGACCATAATGGCCAATGATGGGGCCCTTGGATGCCAGATGCACGACGCCGTTTCGAAGCTCAAGCTTGGGGTTGAATCCCGCCCCGGAATGGCGTGGGCACTGGTTGTAGCGGAAGCTTGCTCCGTGCAGACGGCCGTCAGGCAGCTTTTTGGCGCCAGTCTGATGCCAGTTCCAGTTCATCATCTTTTTCACAGCGGCGACGCAGGCTTCATAGCTGGGCACGGCCTTGGAATCGGTTTGGGATTCCGGCCCGTGGAGATTCAGTGTCGCGATCTCTATCGGGTCCTTACCCAGCTTTTCCGCGATCAGATAAATCCCCGCCATCAGGGTATCCCAGCTCATTGGGTTATGCTGGCCGCTGACGTACATCATTCCGCGGTTGCTGTCCACAATCTCCATGCTTTGCTTGACGTTCAGGCACCTGGTGGTGAAATAGGGGCCGTATGTCTGGTCCATCGTATTGCCGAAAATGGAGCTTCCCCGGACCCCGGCGTCCGCAATGGAAAAGTCGTCTATAGCCGTAATCAGACCGTTGCTTTTGAAGCCGATCTTCATGATGTACGTAGCGCTGGCACAGGTTGAAGTCGTACATCTCGTAGCGGTTGTTGACGCAACGGACCGGCCTGCCGGTTCTTTTGGCGAGCATCGGGGTGATCAGCTGGGTTTTGCGGATTGCCCCAGTCGCAGTACCTGCCGCCTACGAACATACATTCCCGAAAAACCTTATCCGGCGGGCACGCGGTACATGTCTGATATCTGATCGTGCCCCCAGGCGGACGCCTTCAATTCGCAAGTTCTTTCCTTCACCGTGGATCGGCATCGTCAAACCACCAGGCAACCGTACCTGTAGGATTGGGGATATGACCGGAAAAAGCGGACGTGTTGATGTCATATTCGATGATATGGTCCGCTTCCTGAACCCTTTTTCGACATCGCCATCGTTCGTGTTGGAATAGGAGACATTGCCTTTCTTGGGGGGATTGTTGCCTCCTCCCATTCCTGACCCGCCGCCACCTCCTTCCCTTGCCGGGGGAGTCGGCCGGATGACCGGGCGCATCCGGTTCCCGTCCTTTGCGCAGGTCCACGACTGAGGCAGTTCTTCCCATTCCACGTCGAGCGCCCCAATGCCTCTTCGCAGATGTCCGCATTTTCAGCCACGACAATGACTCCTACTTCGGCCCCTTCCTGGTCCGCCTGATTGTCCAGAAAAGCCTGGGGCGGTCCTCCCATGAAGCCGCCGCCTACCGCCGCCCAGCTTCTTGATGTCTTCGTCTTCCCAGGTGACGATGTCGACGACTCCTGGGATGGCCTTGGCTTTCGTGAGGTCAACGCCTTGATGCGCGCATTCGCATAGGGGCTTCTGAGAAACTTGGCGTGGAGCATGTCGGGAACGACATAATCGATGCCGAACTTTGCCACGCCGGTTGCCTGCGACCAGGACAATACTCCTGGAAGGTTCGGTTTCCCGACAACTCTGAAATCTTTTCTGGTTCCGTTTACGCCTGCTAAGTCGGCCATGGCATGTACGTCCTTTCGTTTGCCCCGAATGATTGCGGGATTGCTATCGATGCAGATCTCCGCTACGTGTCTGGAATCATTTTAGAGCAGGTTCCCGCTGAAAATAAAGCAATCGTAGAGGTGAATCCGCAAAATTCAAAATAGAGCGGACGATCGATGCTGCAATAAATATGTCTCTCTGTACATCTAAATCGATCCAGCGTTCCGCAACAGAGGAAGGGAATTGCTAACGGCCTGCCTTGGTAAGCGTAGCTCCCCTGATTTTTTTCGTCTGATCGGAGGTTGGGGCGTAAAGCCCTTCTCTCCAGTAATTCATACCAAAGGAGTAGCCAGGAATACCGCCGGCTACGATGATGCGAATATCTTCGGGCCTGTCGAGCATCGGAAGCCTTCCGACCGGCTTTAAAGCATCCAGGAACACGGAGACGCGATCCTTGGGAATCTCCCCTGAGTCAATCCTCGGCTGTATGGAGGCGATCTCCGCAGGCGTCAGCTTTTCGTAAGGTATCGTTGCCCGTTCATAGATCAGCTTTTGCAGGCTCGCGCGTGTGTGGTTTTGCTGGTCCAATTGTATGACAAGCGTGGGTTCAAAGAACAGGATGTATTTCATTGGCCCGGGTATGGCGCTGCCTCGTTTCCATAATCCCATGCCTGCACGACCGTTCAGGATCATGCTGACGACGCTGTCCAGAATTTGATCCGGTGTCCAGGTCATGACGGCGCCCCCTCCAAAAATGTTGGTAGGAGCGCTCATCACCGAAGAAATTGTCACACAGCTATCCTTCTCCGCAAATCCCTGCGTTACATGGAACGGAGGCCACGGGCTGAAGTCCTGATTTTCCGCAAAAACGTATAGCTGCGGCGAGGGTCGGCCGACGAGCGCCATATCGTTCACTCCGGGCCATACACGGCCAAAGTTGATCAAGCAAAGTCGTACGGCACGTCCAATGGTGCTGTTCGCTTGCCAGCCATAGCCCAGGAATCCTATTCCCGAATTGACATTGATCTCCTTCGCGATGGGACCGGTCACCATGATGGCGAGATTGAATGAACCGGTTGAAGTCATCATATGAAGATCGTCATAGGCGGGATCGGTGATCCCCTCCATGGCGGCAATGATGACCGGCAGGTACTCCGGCTTCGCTCCAGCCATGACGGAGTTGATGGCGATCTTCTCGATGGTGGCGATCCCGTTTTTTGGGGCCACTGTGCCTATGACCTCGCTGGGAGAGCGATTGGTAGCCCGAAGCATGGCTTGGACAGCTTCGTCAGTGGGCGGAACCAGGGGCAATCCATCGCCCCACTTGTTGTCCAGGAAAACCTGGTTAAATTTCTGGACCGCAAGTTCATAGGTGGCCGCACGAACGGTAATAGGGTCCAGCATCTCCTTTTTGCGCGCAGTGCTTGCCTCCTCCGGGGTCAGAGGCCGTTTTAATCCATCGATAAGCGTATCGATGACCGCGGCCGCAATGGGTTTGATCTCCTCATCGGTCCCCCTCAGCCTGTAGTAATCCGAGGCCTTCACCGTCACAATGCGCGCCTTCGGCATGCCAACATCCTCCGCTGCCGATTTTGCATCGTGGACAAAATTGTCGGTGCAAACATAAACGCCGGGCTTCCCTAATTTTTCCATCCTGTGATAGCCGGACACGCCGGCCCATGTGCAGGACCCTCAGTCCCCGACTCCATAGAAAAATGCATCGGTTTCTTTCGCCATCTTTGCGGCCAAAGCGTCTCCAAGATCGAATGCACCCTCGTAGCGCAACACGGTTGTGTTCGGCGCCTTTTGTTTTAGCTGCTGTTCAATGCCATTCCAGAAATGATTCCCTCCGGCTTTCCCATTCCAGTAAAGCCCGATCTTCTTGCCCGCGAGTTCAGTAATGCGAGCATTGGGCGCGGTCAAAGGCGGAAGCGTGATCTCACCACGCGGATTGAGTGCCTTCATTATGATATCGGCCGCAGACAGGTATCCGGCTGTGAGAACAAAGGCAGCCGACAGGATCGAAATTCCCATGAGATTCCGTTTCATAAGATATCCCCTTAATTCGGTTGATTAGGATCAACTCTAAGGTCCAGATAACTCCAAGGCTCAGACTGAATAGTCTTGTGGCGATTCTATACGAAAAGGGGTTTATTAGCGAAATATCTGCGCCGAGGGAATGCGGATACTGTGCGCAGTCTTCCTACCCGATGCGATCGATCGTGATGCTCGCCTAACTCCTGAAACCTATGGTTTCAAAACCAGCGGAACAACATGGAGCGAGTTGAAGCCGGTCCGCGGCAACGTGCGAGGCAGAGGCTGCGCCACGCCATTGAGGTCGTATGAATTAACCTTCCGAGAGCCCAGTGGATTCTTCCATGAATTGAGCAGAACGTCTACAATGAGAAGTGCTTTCAGGGAAAGACAAAGCATCATGTATCCTGTGGGTTCATGGTGTAGGCTGATTCCTGCAACATCGGTCCGGAGATAGATCAATGGCCAAGATCTCCCGTGGATTTCAGATCTTCGTAAAACCTGCGGGTTACGTATGCAACCTCGATTGCCAATACTGCTACTACCGGGACAAGAGCAATCTCTATCCAGACACCGGCAACCTCCATATGACGGAAAGCCTGCTGGAGAAATATATCCTGCAGCACTTTGAATCTGCGCCAGGGCCGGATGTCGATTTCTCGTGGCACGGCGGAGAGCCCACGACTCTGGGCCTGGCTTTCTTTCAAAAGGCCGTATCCCTTCAGCGCAAGCATAAACCCGCAGGCTGGCGCGTTCGAAACGGCATGCAAACCAACGGCCTCCTGCTGGACGAAGACTGGTGCCGCTTTTTGGCGAGCGAGGGATTCAGCGTGGGTCTCAGCCTCGACGGTCCCGCGGAACTGCACGACTCGTACCGGGTGACGCGAGGGGGCAAACCGACTCACGCGCAGGCGATGCATGCTTACGAACTCCTGCATAAAATGGGAATCCACACCGACATACTCTGCGTTGTGCACAATAGAAATGTGAGTGCTCCACTCAGCGTCTATCGCTTCTTCCGCGAAATCGGATGCATGTATCTGGGTTTTCTGCCTGCCGTCGAGCGATCGCAGGAAACAGCGCAGGGCGTCAGCCCGCATACGCCTTCTGCCGAAGCGTACGGCACGTTCCTGTGCAGGATTTTCGATGAGTGGATCGAACGCGATGTCGGCCGAATAATGATTCAGACTTTCGAGGAGGCAGCCCGGCCGGCGCTTGGCCTGGAACATTCATTGTGCGTATTCCGCGAAACATGCGGCCAGATTCCGGTGCTCGAACACAACGGCGATTTCTTTCCTTGCGATCACTTCGTTGACCGCGATCACCGGCTGGGCAACATCCGCGAAACGCCTCTCGACCAACTGCTGGATAGCGAGGCGCAACGAAGTTTCGGAGAAGCAAAGCGTAGCGCCCTTCCTCGCTATTGCCGGGAATGTGAAGTTCTGGCCATGTGCAACGGCGGCTGCCCTAAGTACCGCTTCATCGAGACACCCGATGGCGAGACGGGCCTCAACTACCTCTGTGCCGGGCTGAAGCGTTTCTTCCTGCACGCTCGTGAACCGCTCGCGAAGTTGGCGGCCCGCCAGCGGGGACCCGCGCCTGGATTCCGCCCGGCAGCGACCAGAGCGGGCCGCAATGACCCCTGCGCATGCGGCAGCGGCAGAAAGTTTAAGAAGTGCTGTGGGGCAAGGTAGCTTAACCGCACAATCCTGAACCGCGGGGTTGGAAAATGCGGGCTATGCCTGCTTTTTCTCTTGTGTCTGCGGCATGACCCATTGGAGAATCCTGACACAGGGATTCTGGGGTTGGTATCAGATTTACTATTCCGCTTGTTTCCTAGCGACGCGCAGGAGAATCCCGACAAATGCCGGACTAGCTGAACCTCTCCGAGGACCTTTCATTAAGGAGAATTTTCAACATGCAAACATTTACGAGAAGACGGTTTCTGGAAAGCAGCACAACGGGTGTAGCGGCGCTAAGCTTGGGAGTAGCCTCTCTTTATTCCCAGGATTCGGCGCGAAAAGCGGTGGACCAATCGCCGCGGCGGCGTGAGTGGGTCTCGATAAAACAAGGCAGCAGGTCTGTCGAATCAATGGTCGTGCATCCTCAGACGCGGGATAAGGCGCCCGCGATGGTTGTCATCCACGAAATATTCGGCATGACCGACTGGGTGGAAAACGTAACCGATGAGTTTGCAGAAGCAGGCTACATTGCAGTCGCCCCGGACCTATTGTCCGGTATGGCCCCGAACGGCGGTCGCACGAAGGATTTCCCTCCGGCCGAGGGTGGTGGCTTTGGCGGCGCAGGCCAGGCGATCATGAAGCTGCCGCCCGATCAAGTCACGGCGGATCTCAAAGCCGTGGTCGAGTACTGCAGGAGCCTCACTACGTGCAATGGAAAGGTATGCGTGGTTGGATTTTCATGGGGCGGCAGCCAGTCTTTCCGACTGGCAACCAACTGCAAAGATCTGTCTGCCGCATTCGTATTTTATGGAGCGGGCCCCGCCCCGGAAGCCATCCCGTCCATTCAGGCGCCGGTCTATGGCTTTTATGCCGGGAACGATGCGCGCGTCAATGCATCTATTGCGCCAACGCAGGAGCAGATGAAGGCGGCGGGCAAGTTTTTTGAAGCCGCAACCTACGAGGGATCCGCCCATGGCTTTATGCGAAGCGGGGAGCAGCCGAACGCGCCCGAAGCGGATAAAAAGGCTCGTGACGCGGCGTGGGTCAAGCTGAAAGCGCTTACGACAAAATTCAAGTAAGGGTCGGTCCTGATGAGAATTCCGGATTTCTTCCCCGGAGCGTTTTCAAAAATTGTTGCCGGAGATGCTCGGCAGCGAAGGAATCCGGTCCCGCATTCTCTTTGTTTTATCTCACTTCAATGGACGTAATCTGGTCGTTGAAATCCCCCAGATGGGGCGCGTCGCCGGTAATAGTCCGGCTTGCACCACCAAAGCTCTCATGCTCGTGAACGACTACTCGGACTCTGCCAAAGACCTGAACGGATGAAATCGCTTCATTAAAGCGGTTTTCTACTCTCTGCGGGCTCTCGCCGGCGCTCAGGCAAAATTTTTCGCCACGATAGTCTGCATCGCGGTAGAAACATGCCCCATTGCGAGGTTCATTGCCGCTGCCTTGGCTTCCGTATTGTCCCTGATTTTGGCGTCCTCTGGTGACCTGGAAAGAAGTAATCCGATCGCTCCAGTTACCCAGACTTGGCACATCCTGACTGATAGTTTGACGCGAACCGTTGAAATTACTGTTTTCGTAGACTGTTACTTCGCTCCTTCCGAAGATCCGGACGGATGAGATCGTGTCGTTGTAACGATCTCCGACACTCTGCATACTCTCATTGCCGCTGACGCAGAAATTCTCTCCCCTGTAATTCGCGTCCTTGTAGAAACACACGCCATTGCGAGTTTCATTGCCGCTGCCTTGGCCTCCGTATTGCCCCTGATATTGGCGCTCTCCGGTGGCCTGAAATGAAGTGATCCGATCGCTCCAGTTGGCCAGATTCGGCACGTCCTGGCTGAAAGTCCGACGCGAACCGTAATAGTTACTGTTTTCGTAGACCGTTACTTCGGCCCTTCCGAAGATCCGGATTGATGAGATGGTGTCGTTGTAACGATCTTCGACACTCTGCCGACTCTCATCGCCGCTGACGCAGAAATTCTCTCCCCTGTAATTCGCGTCCGTGTAGAAACACACACCATTGCGAGGTTCATAGCCGCTGCCTTGGCCTCCGTATTGCCCCTGATATTGGCGCCCTCCGGTGACCTGGAAAGAAGTGATCCGATCGCTCCAGTTGCCCAGACTCGGCACATCCTGACTGATAGTTTGACGCGAACCGTTGAAGTTACTGTTTTCGTAGACCGTTACTTCGCTCCTTCCGAAGATCCGGACGGATGAGATCGTGTCGTTGTAACGATCTCCGACACTCTGCATACTCTCATTGCCGCTGACGCAGAAATTCTCTCCCCTGTAATTCGCGTCCTTGTAGAAACACGCACCCTGGCGAGGTTCACTGCCACTGCCTTGGCCTCCGTATTGTGCTCGGGACGATCCTCCGTACTGCCCCTCATATTGGCGCTCTCCGGAGACCTGAAATGAAGTAATCCGATCGCTCCAGGTGCCCAGAGTCGGCACATCCTGACTGATAGTTCGACGCGAACCGTTGAAGTTACTGTTTTCGTAGACCGTTACTTCGGCCCTTCCGAAGATCCGGATGGATGAGATCTTGTCGTTGTAACGATCTCCGACACTCTGCAGACTCTCATTGCCGCTGACGCAGAAATTCTCTCCCCTGTAGTTCATGTCGGTGTAAAAACACACCCCATCTCGAGGCCTATTATTTTCGTTCCAAAGGCCGCTCTGGGCTTCTCAGCCGCGGGCTGAGCATTTGACTCAGGCTTAAAGCTATTAGCGTTAAAAATGTGAATCCAATCGCTCGTTTCATATTTGTCTCCCCTCCGCTTTTGCAGAAGTATTGGTTTCTCTTGGCGAGATGAGTGCGACAACCCGAATTGTTGTTTCAGCCGTTTACGTAAAGGTCGTGCAACTCGCCAGATACCAGTCGGCATCTAAAGGCATCCGCATCCTTTATAGCAGCGAGCGACTTTAGCGTCAGTTCACTACAGCTCACACGAGTGGCCTGATTTGCTCATTGCTTAAATGAGTATCGACGACACACCTTTTCTCCTGGCGGCTAAAGGCCCTGGATGGCGGAAGCATAATGCATAAATGCTGATTCCTTGGCGGGTTGCAGCTTCTGCGGCTTATCCGCTAAGTAATAAACTTCAAACAGGGATACTGGTGACTGTTCCTCCTATAATATATAAAATCAGGCTTTGCATCGGAGGATCGGCTAAAGAGCTATGACGACGACCAATAAAGATAAAAAACTTCATCTCAGCCTGGCAATTACAGTAGGAATAGTCCTGGTTTGGTCCGGATGGCGTCCGCTGGATCGATTTACCTGGATTTTGGAAGTCATGCCGATCTTTATCATCTCGGCCGTTCTACTATCGGTTTATCGGCATTTCTATTTCAGCCGTCTCGTTTGCTATCTTATGGCGGCGCATGCGATCGTTTTGGCGGTTGGGGGGCATTATACCTATGCTTGCGTGCCGCTCTTTGACTGGATACGCGACGCTTTTCATCTGGCGAGAAATCATTACGACCGCGTGGGTCATTTCATGCAAGGTTTCGTTCCGGCGCTGATCTGCCGCGAGGTGCTGCTTAGATGGGATGTGCTCAAACGAGGCCGATGGCTGAATTTTATTGTCGTCTGTATTTGCCTGGCGATCAGTGCTGTATATGAATTGATTGAATGGCAGGCAGCCGTCTGGACGGGAACGAAAGCGGACGCTTTTCTCGGCAGCCAGGGCGATGTCTGGGACACTCAGTGGGACATGGCGTTAGCCTTGATCGGAGCAATCGCCGCTGTTTTTGCCTTGTCGCGTTGGCATGACCAGTCTATGGACGATCTATCCCGCACATGATTGCTGGTGATTTCCTCATAAGGGTCTGAATTGATTAAGATGAAAATGGAAACGACACTCATCGCACCATGCGGGATGAACTGCGCAGTATGCTCTGCCTTTCTGGCACGGAACTATGACCTGAAAAAACAGGGAATCATGAGGAGTTACTGCGCGGGGTGCCGACCGCGAGGGAAGAACTGCGCTTTCATGAAGAAGAGTTGCGAACGGCTGGGGAACGGACTCGTACAGTATTGCTACGAGTGCACGGAGTATCCATGCCGGAGATTGAAGCGTCTGGACAAGCGCTACCGTACGAACTATCACATGAGCATGATTGAAAATCTCGATTCAATTAGAGAGCAGGGAATGGAGCAGTTTTTAAAAAGTGAAGAGGATAAATGGCGGTGTCCGGAGTGTGGCGGGACGATAAGCTGCCATGGCGGGCTGTGCTTCAAGTGCGAGGTGGAGAAACTGAAAGCGAAGAAGAAGGGCCGCTATAAATGGGAGGCCTAGATTTTCGATTCCAAATTCCTGATTCCAGATTCCAAATTGCATTTAATCTGCAATCCGGAATCTGGAATCCGGAATCAATTAATAAAGCTTGAAGAACACCGTCTTTCCGCGCCCGGTGGCGCCGCCGGTGTCCGGATCAAATACCATGATCGGTTTGCTGTCATTTTGTTTTACAGCAAACGCAACCCAGCCTTCCATGGAGCCGCCCGGCTTTACACTGCCGGCCAATGCGGGCTTGGGAGCCGATACCGAAACATGGTCATACTCCGTCAGGTCCGATCCCGACAATGCAACCCATTGAAGCGGCTCATTCCCAAGAGTAAAGGGCAGATTATCGCTGACATATCTTCCCCGGAAATCAAATTTGACCCGGGCCAGGACATAGTCAAAACCTTCCGCCGGCATCTTGGTGTCAGGACTGGCCGTCTTCAAACGCTCCATCGCTTCCTTGCCGCGCACCGTTTCAAGGACAGTGATGGAGATGTCATAGATGTTCGTGTAGACAGATCCGAGTTCAATCATCGATCTTACCGGCGAACCTATGGGCGCCGGATTTCTTGGAGAATTGTCCTGCGCTATTGCAGGGTGGAGAGACTACTGTCGATCATTGAATACCAACAGGGCGATAATAAACACTGCAAATCTGTTTTTCATTTGATCTCTCCTCCTATCTCCATTGATCCACGGAAGCGCTGCCCGCATAACCGAAATCCCCGCCGGACCAGAAAGTATTCGTTCCTCCGCCGGTGACGACAATCTCGATTGAGGTCGTGGGTTCATTGGTGTCTTTGGATGCCATGAAGGCCGTATTCCTTGTGACACCGCCGCCTCTGGTATAGCGGGAAACGGGGATCACCGCTCCCTGTCCCTGTTTGTACCAGCCGGCGTAGGGTTCCACTCCCTCCTTCGCCTGCTTCAGTTCTCTCTCATGTTGCGACCAGTACAACCAGCCCGGCGTCCCGGTCTTTTCGGCCAGGAATTTCGTAAAGGCTTCCTTGGTCGGATATCCATTCGCTGCCACATCAGCCGCCACAATCGGGTCGAGTACCAGCGTGGCCTGCCCCGTGCCGAAAGAGAAGAAATGCTCCAGCCATCCACGGATCACTTCATGCTGCGGCAGTGGGGAATACCATGCGATATCACTGAAACTCCACCCGCTGAACAGACTCACAACGCTGTCGGATTTCTTGAACCCCTTCTGCACATGCAGCGGATTCCATCCGGCCGGCAGTCCTTCTTCCGTTTCCGGGAAACAGAGATTGTTGTAGTTCAGCTGAGTTCCCCTGGCTGCCCAGGTACGTCTCTCCGGGTTTCCCCGATCCGCCCAGGTTTTTCGATATCAACGTCCAGCATCGGCCGATGGAAGAGTTGGCTCGGTTGTTCGGACCCAACGCTCCGATACTGGTGTTCATGCCGATTTCTTTGACCACGGGACCGTTCACCACGACCATTCTGGCGAACGATGAGGTGGAGCTGAACATCGAGGTAAGCCCCTTGGATGCAATAGCCAGGATCGTCGGGAAATATTCAGGCTTTGCGCCGGCCATGACCGCATTCACCGCAACCATCTCGACCGTGTAATACCAGGCTTCATGCGGAGGCGATGGGCGCATCTGGCCTACCCATTCGTCCGGCTTGCGGCTCGTGGCCTTCAGCATTTCCGCGACCTTCTGCTCGGTGGGAAGAATGATCGGATTCCCATCCGTATAACCCTGTGCATGGAAATACTCCATGAGCTTATCGGGGGTGTCGGGCTCCAGCAGCCTTGGCCGCGGATCTCTTTTGAGAAATCCCGCTTTGCTGTCTTCTGCCGAAAGCGGCCTGGTCAAACTTGCATAAATCTGCATCCAACATCGGCTTGCCCGTGATCGGGTCATTGCCGGCGACATATTTCCGGCACAGATCTGCCGGCCTGTCTGTGATGGGGTGCGGCGTATAGGTAATCCGCATATTCGGGATTCCCTTTTTATAGGAAATCGTTGTCACGAGTTCCTGGAACCGCATCGTGATCATCGGAACTGCGGGAATGCCCATTCTTTCCAAGGTCACTGCATGGCCGACGACCGCCGGCGAGCAGCTGCTTCAATGCCCTACCAAAACGATAGCTCCCGCACCCTTCGCTTTGATTTCCTTCCACAGATTCGGGTCATCATCCATGTAACCCGCGAACTTGTCCCGCAATACCCATGTCGTCTTGGGATATTTTGCTTGTAGCGCGGCGAAAAGCTCCGCAACAAACGGCTTCGTGTTCGGATATTTGGTATCCACGATATAAACCGTCTTGCCGTCCAGTGTTGCCGGACGCGTTGCCATTGGAATCTTGCGTATTTCGGGCTGAATCCCGCGCGGATTCATCACGACAATCTTTGCTTCATCGGCCGCCCATCCAAAGGATGCGGCGAACGCGGCAATCAGAATAACAACCAGAATGCAAACCGCTTTAGATTTCATACATTCCACCTCCAGCGTAAATAAAATTAACTGCGCTGCTATCTGTATAACCTCCTGCTATTTCTTGACTGCGGGCTGGGCTGTTTTGCCCATTTCGCCAAGAATCCTTTCCGCCAGAACGTTTTGCACACTCGCTTCATAACGGATCTTTTCCAGATAAGCCGTTTTCAGCAGGCTTTCGCGTCGGCCAAGGATGTTCTGGCGAACGTTGGCCATCACTTTAGCGTCGGATAAATCACGCTGGCCCGCCGGGGGTTTTTCAAGCAGCTTTACAATATGAAAACCATATTGTGTCACTATCGGCTTGGCAAAAATTTCGCCCGGCTTCAAGCTCTGCACGGCCTGGCGAAAAACCAGCCCAAGCTGCTGTTCCATTTGTTGTGCGGAAAGCAATCCCAGGTCACCGCCGGATGGCGCGAATCTGGCATCATCCGAATTATCGCGTGCCACCACTCGAAAATCCTCGCCGCCAAGCACCCGCTTCAGCACACGCAACACTCGATCTTCCGCCTCTTGAATGGCCTTGGCATCAAATCCCCTGGTATTGCCTTCCACCTGAGCTTTATCGCTCTTGGGTGTGATCAAAATGTGGCTGATGTGCCAGGTTTCGGGCAGGTTGTAACTTTGTTTATTCTTGTTGAAGAAATCGTTGATTTCCGCGTCGGAAACACTGACCCTTAAGGTCATCGCCTTGTTGTAGAGTTTCTCAATGGTTGAGTTTTTCCTTATTTCCTCACGGATATCGTCCGCCGTCAGCCCTTGCTCTTTGAGAGACTGTTGAAGGCGCTCTTCCGTGAAATTCTTCTTGAAAGCAGTGAGCTTCGTTTGAATCTCGGCTTCAGTCGCTTCCAGGCCATCCTTGGCAGCCTGCTGCATCAAGATCTCGTCATTGATCAGCTGACGGAGAATATCCAGGCGGAGCGACTGGGCCTCTTCCGGAGACGGAGTTTGATTGGATTGTTTGACCCTGTTTTGAAAGACCTTTTCCACTTCGGCCAGCTTGATCTCTTTATTGTTTACAATGGCTGCAGTATCAGCCGTCACCTTTGTCACCTTGGAGCCGCTTTTGCAGCTGACAAGCCCGAAACTCAATAATAGAACTATTGCGCAGATCCACATCGCTTTTATTCGCACAGGCTCACCTCAAAACAACAAAGATGCCGTCCATACCGGCACTTACCAGCCGGGTGGATATCGCACTACGATTTTAGCTCATTTGCCAAGATTTTCTGAAATATAAACGACCTTGGCCAAACATTCGGATCAGTTTTCCAGAAGCTTGATGGCATCCTTGGAGAGTCTGAATTCTGCGGAAGCGTTTTTTGCGCCCTTGATTGTAAAAGGCTGCATAACGTTAACTTTCTGGCTCAACTGGACCAATCCCGAGATTCGGGTTCCTTTAGCCATTGGGCCTGCCGTGAGGTTCTTCAGGTTGACAGCTTCACCCGGAAAGGTCTTGCCGTCCTGTATGACCTCAAACTGAGGATCGAACGCAAGGTCCTTTTCAGCAATACCCTGAACAAAAAACATCGTCGCCATATTTGCCTGAGCGCGAATCGAGTACTTGCTGTCTCCCGAAAACAGGAAATCTACGGTCTTGTTGTTGAGCAGTACGAAGCTGAGTGTGATGCCGTCCAGTCTTACGGTACGGATAAATTGTTGCATGGAACCGGCATTGAGGGCAGAGTCTTTGGTGGTAGCCGCCAGATTTGAGTCCTGAGTCATTCCAACAGAAGCTGACAGCGCGCATAGCGCAATAACAGTAACAATCAATAGCTTTTTCATGGGCACTTCTTTCTCCTTACTACAATTAATGCGGACCCTGAAGGGTCGCTTGCACAGCAAACAAAAAGCGTAGAACTGTAAGCCTATTGCCAGCCATAAGCAACCTAATTAGACGGCACATCCATGACAGTCGCGTTGCGGATTACAGGTTGCCGGATAAAAATGCAGCGTGTTTGACCTGTCGGTTTGGGTGACATTTTGCTATGGCAAAAGCCCGGCTTTGGACTATGATCGCCTCAGCACCCGATCCATCAATGAATGACAATTGACTCCGGAGAATGCCGAACAGGTGCATTCACATTTGAAATACCCAATTTAGAGGAGAGCCTGATGAGTCCGCAAGCCGCTACGATGTCAAAAACATCCGCAAAGACGCCCGGATATGCCTGGGTAGTCCTGTTTGCATTATATATGGCCACTTTGGCCGCACCGCTGAATTTGTTTAAATTGCCGCCCGTGATGACCACGATACAAAAGGCATTCAACCTGAGCATGAGCGGCTCGGGCGATTTGATGTCTATCTTCTCGATCATGGGATTTGTTCTCGCGATTCCGGCAGGCTTTATCCTGAAGAGATACGGAATTAAACTGACCGGGCTGGTTGCAGTCGGATCCGTAGCGGTCGGATCCTGCCTGGGCGCGCTAGCCAAAACATCACAAATGCTGTTTTTCGGCCGGTTTGTCGAAGGAGTGGGAATGGGGCTGATTATGGTGGCGGCGCCATTGGCCATAAGCATATGGTTTCCGGCGCAAAAGCGCGCCTTGGCGACGGGGATATGGGCAAGCAGCGTAGGAATTGGAAACGTCGCCACCCTCCTTTTCGCTCCCTCCCTGGCAGTAGCTTACGGCTGGACTGCCGTATGGTGGGTAGGAGCCGGTTTTTCGGCATTCGCTTTCATCCTGTTCGCTGTCCTGTTTCGGATGCCCAAAAAAGAAGAAATGTATGACGCTCCAGCACCGGCTGCCGCCGCACAGGAGGAGTCGCCCAGTCTGTTGAAAGGCATGGCTAATAGCAACTTCTGGATGATCAGCATTGCGTTCGGATGCTATAACCTGGTTGTCATGGCTATGTGTTCCTTCCTTCCAACATTTCTGGAAAAGGAACGCGGCTATTCCCTGATATTCGATAAAGGCGTTCTCATGAACGCATCTTTTGTCACAGCATTCATTATGATGGCTTCTATCTTCTCCGGGCCTGCCGGCGGCCGCATATCGGACAGATTAGGGAAGCGCAAAATTATGATTCTCATTCCCTATATTCTGATGACATTGACGTTCGCGGTGCCCTTTACGGTTACCGGATGGATGATCCCGATGTATATGATTGTATTTGGAATCGTCGGCGGTCCCATTGCGCCTATTCTTCTCGCGGCAGTCCCGGAAGTGGCAAGGAAGCCGCAGCTGATCGGAATCGGCATGTCGGTGGCAGCGGTGGGCCAGAATATTGGGATGTATATCGGGCCATCGCTATTTGCCCGAATTCAGGAAGCGCAGGGATGGGCTACAGCGGGGTACTGGATGATTCCCGTTTGCCTTATCGGCATCATTGCTACCTTGAAGCTCAAGGTGAGATAGAGCCCGGGAATATTCCGACTGTACGCTATGTCCATGCAACTCTTCCGAACCAAGAGTCTCGATGCAATTCTGCATGAGAGCGAGGCTCCCGAGCGCCAGCTGAAGCGGGCGCTGGGAGCGTTTGATGTTGTGATGCTGGGGATCGGCGCGATTATAGGAGCCGGCATCTTTGCGACTATCGGGACCGCTGCTGCCGGCGATCTTGCGCGACCCGGCGCCGGCCCCGCGTTGATTGTATCTTTCATCATCACGGGGATTGGCTGTGGATTCGCCGCGCTCTGTTACGCGGAATTCGCCGCTATGGTCCCCATTTCCGGAAGCGCCTATACCTATTCCTACGCGACACTCGGTGAGCTCGTTGCCTGGATCATCGGGTGGGATCTGATCATCGAATATGCGGTCGGCAATGTCGCGGTTGCCATCAGCTGGGCCAACTATTTCAAGACTTTCGTCGCCGGATTCGGTTTGATCATTCCCGACTGGATTTCCACAGACTTCAGAACGGCGCGGAAAATCCCCGGCCTTTTGGAGAATGCCCCGCATCTGTTTGGTGTGCCGATCGTCTTTAACCTGCTTTCCATCGGCATCGTTGCGTTAATCACGATCGTGCTGGTTCTCGGTATACGCGAGAGCGCTCGCACCAACACGGTCATGGTTCTCATCAAACTGGTCGTTCTGCTATTCTTCGTCTTCATCGGCATTCAGTATGTCAAACCGGCAAACTGGACACCGTTCGCCCCGAACGGCTGGGCGGGGATCCAGGCCGGGGCCGCCATCGTCTTTTTCGCGTATATCGGATTTGATGCGGTGTCGACGGCTGCCGAGGAGGTCCGCAATCCGAAGCGCGACCTCCCGATCGGCATTATCGGATCGCTGATCGTCTGTACGATCATCTATATTATTGTCGCAGCGGTTTTCACGGGCATTATCCCCTATTCGTCTCTCGTTCGTGTGCTTGCCACGCAGCAAGCGGAGCCGCTGACACTAGCACTCCAATATGCCCGGATCCCACGATGGGGTGATCTGTTCGTCGGCATTATCGCATTCGGCTCCGTTGTTGCGCATACGGCGGTGCTCCTCGTTTTCCAGCTTGGCCAACCGCGGATCTTCTTCTCGATGGCGCGGGACGGGCTGCTCCCCCGGAGTTTTGCCAAAGTCCATCCTAAGTATCGAACTCCCTACGTGACCACCATTCTGACCGGCGCTGCCGTCGGGATCACATCCATGTTTGCGAGCATCGACGAGATGGTGGACCTGACGAATATCGGAACGTTGTTTGCCTTCATCCTCGTATGCATGGGCATCTTGATCCTGCGCAAACGGGATCCCGGGCGGCCGAGGGCGTTCCGCACTCCGTTGGTGCCGCTAGTCCCGATTCTCGGAATTCTTTCCTGTTTCTATCTGATGCTGGGCCTTCCATGGATCACCTGGGTGCGTTTCGGTATCTGGCTTATCGTCGGCATCGTCCTATATTTCTTCTATGGATTCAGGCGAAGCCATCTACACCATTTTTCAAAAGGGGGCATGCTATGAAACGGCTTTTGAGCGCAATGGCTTTGATCGCGATAATGTTGTGTACATATATGGTTACATATGCGCAGAACACTCCCAAAGTGCTTCTCTTCATGCGCAATGCCCAATCCTCCGATGATTTGGAGTATATGCTCAAGAAGGAAGTCGGCGTCATGAAGGTTTCACTGGAAAAGTCCGGCTATAAGGTCATTATCGCCACGCTCGATGGTTCATCTTTTTCTGCGGGATCCACCACCGTGAAGGCAGATATCAAGCTGGCCGAGGCGAATGTAGCTGATTATGCCGGATTCATCCTGCCCTGCTTGGCCGTGCCATCCTACCCCGCTCCGCCGGAGGTATCCCCGGAGGCGCTAGCCCTGGTCAAGGGAGCCATTTCCGCCGGCAAGCCGGTCGCCGCACAAACGGGGTCACTTTGGACTCTGGCAAAAGCGGGCCTATTGAAGGGAAAAAAATATGCCTATGCCTTTGAAGAGAAAAGTCCTTATTTTGAGGGTGCAGCCTTTGCCGGGACCGGTGTTGTGAGTGACGGGCTTATTATTACATCCGGCATCTGTCCATATATGGCGCTAAAGACCAAAGCCAACGACGGCACAGAGCAGCTTGCACTTGCTCTTGTTGCGGCAATGAAAGACAGAAAGTAAGAAAAGGAAGCCTCTACGTTAATGTTCATATCTCCGCTCTGGCATTCGGATCGAGCGGATTGAGCCGCACGGCGAGCGAGTACAGATAGGGGTATGTGAACTTGAGGTGCCGGATGTAGTCGAGCCACTCGCCCGCAAGGGCGGCGTAGGCGCGCTTAAGATCGTGGGAGAGGTGCGCGAGATCAGCCGCGGAAAGGGCGCTCAAATTCGACCGATTCTCGAGCTCTTCGGCGACGTGAAAGACGGCCCACAGCGCGTCGGTAAACGAAGCGTGTTCGAGCAGGTTCGGGTTTTCAAGCAGCCGCAGCAGGAAGTCGCGCTTGGAGACGAGGAAATCCCGCAGCCCCGCCAGGTCGCCACGCGCAGCATCCACCGTATAGTCGTAGGCTCCTGCGACCGCCTTCGCCTTGGCGAAACTGCTGTCGTCCCAGTCATCATTAACAAAGAAGTTTTCGCGAACTTCAACGTCGGCATCGAAGGCTGTAATGCGTCGCAGTAGATCAGAGCCTACCTCGCTGAAGAAAGCGCCAATCACCATATTGAGTTTGTGGAGCATCTCCTGCCGGGCTCGCCCTTCCAGCAGTTGGTTCAAGATGAGCGTCACGACAAGGATCTCAATTGGCATCATTGCGAGGCTGTGCATCACCCAAAAGGTCGTTTCCTTCGGCATACCGAACACCATCAGGTTTGCAAGCAGCACGAACGCAGTCGCGGCCGCAAGGCCAAAACCCAGCTTGATGCGCCAGGTTGCTCTATTCACTCATGCCTCCTTTATGCGGACTTGACGCGAATCGTTCAGCCTCTGAAATCTCAATCCGCGTTGACCAATATACCACGGGATCATGGGAAATCAGGGACGTCCCCCGATGTCCGGTCAGACGCGGATCAGGGCGATTTTGATTGCCGCCCAAGGCTCCGCACGCCGCCCCGATATCCGAGCCGCCCGAGTATCTCCTGACTACCGGCTGTCTGACATAGCGCCTCAAGGCATCACGAAATCTGTTCAGTTCGTCGGCCGTGGGCGGAAGATAACGGCCGGTTTGATCATCGACATCAATCAGATCGAGCCGGACTGGAGTATCGCTGATCAGATCCCCGAGCGCGCGGGCATCGTCCTCTGAAACATTCACTCCGCTGATACACACGTACGACAACATCACTCTCGTATGCCTGCACCTGGGCATGCCGTCTTGCCGCTTCATAATTTCGGCGATGGGCGTGCGAGAAGCTATCGGCAACAGCAGTTTTCGCTTCTCGTCCGTCGCGGCTCCCAGGCTGATCGAAAGGCGAAAATGGCGATCTTCGAGGGTGAATTTCTCAATCTGCGGGACAAGGCCCACGGTGCTGATGGTAATCGCCTTGGCGCTGATTGCTGCTTCGATGGGGAAACTCAGTAGTTTGGCGGCCGCCAGCGCACGATCATAGTTCAAGAATGGCTCCCCCATTCCCATAAAAACGGCACCCGTGACGCGCGCCCCCGCCCGGTGAACGATTGCGCGCGCCTGAATGAATTGATCGATTATCTCCCACGTCTGTAAATCTCTTTGCGCGCTCATCCTTCCCGTTGAGCAATAGCTGCAGCGCATGACGCAGCCGATCTGGGAAGAAAGACAAATTGAAACAGCACCGGATCGGTGCAATGGGATCAAGACGCATTCAACAGCCAGTTCGTCGGCAGTACGAAAGACAAGCTTCTGGAACTTCGAAGCTTCGGAGACGAGTTGCTTTTCCAGACGCAACCGCGGAAGCTCGCGAGTCTTTTCAATAAACCGCCGCGGCAGAATGCCCCGGCGGCCGCACTCCGCCAGACCGCACTCCCCCCTTCCGATTACCAGCGCGAGCCAGCGCCGCGCATTTCGCGGCGACAATGAATTCCGGCGGGCACATTCAAGGAAATCGGCCGGACTCTGATCGCGCGGGTCCAGTTTCGGGCTACAATACTCGCTCTGCATGGCCTATTCCCAGCCATTCTTGATTCCATGTTTCGCCACATATCCAATGGCTTCAATCTCGTAGATTTTGCCGTTTGCCCGTTTCAAGCGTGCGCCAAGAAGTACGGGCTTGCCTTTATCCTGCATCACTCCCATAAATCCGATTTGTCCGGCAACGGGATCGGCAACATAAATCTTGAATTCAGTCGGGCCGCCGGTGGCGGTTTCCCATAGTCCCTTGCCTATGGGAATAGAATTGAGATTTTCTACGAGTTTCACATCGCTTGCGATTGGCACTCCGGCCGGGTTGTGCTTTACCACAGCCGCGAGATATTGATCCATCATGGCAACCAGGCATGCCCGATCGCATTTCTCCGCCGCGGAGGCAAAACTGAAGGCTCCCACAATAAGAAGAAGAATGCCGAGTATCAAAGTCTTTTTTTTTCATGCACGTGCTCCCAGTTTTTGCTCTGCACCTATCAGAGCGGTTATAGGCCGATCAAGCCTCCCGGTTTTGCCGGAGAACTCGAAAAATTTCATAGTGGCCTTATCTCTATAAACTAACTCATATCGCCCGGGGCCGTATCTCCAATTTTTGAAGAAAAAATGGAATTTGGAGATACGGCCCCGATGCGAGACTATAGAAATGCCTATCGGCCGGTGGGATTTTGGACACTTGCCGGTTGCACGAATTTTCATCGGGCCACTGAATCCATGGAACTAAGCGAATTTGAAGAAGCCATTGAAAAAGCCCTGAACAAAGTCCCCAAAAGATTCAGGGAGATATTAACAAGGGAAGAAATTCAGGTGCTGGCCAGAGAGAAAGTGCCGAGTGTGCTTCGGGATCAATACAAAGGCCGCTTGCTGTTCGGGATTTTTACCGGCGTGCCATACAACAGGCGTTCCACGTTTAATATTCAAATGGAACCCACCCGCATTGAGCTCTACCAAGACAGCTTCAAACAGCCTTCAACAACCGGAGTGAGATGGAAGAGCAGATCGCAAAAACGGTCATTCACGAAATCGGACACTATTTTGGCTTTTCGGAAAAAGAGCTCAGAAGCCGCGGTCTTTGATCATCCGGCCATACATGCGCGGGAGTTCGTGTCGGAAAGGTGGAATTCCCCGCTGTCCGGTATCTTGGGTCATAATGGGCTTGACAGAAAAGGGAAAGAGCCCGGGAAAGAAATATCCGAAAGCATTATGATTTCGAATTATGATAAAAAGATTCAATCGCGAAACTGAAATTGGAATCAAAGTATCTTCGTTAATAGGAATGTGGCATGAAAAAAGGAGAGAGCCTATGAAAAGCAAGATCATTTATTTTGCTGTAATAGTCCTGGCAGTTCTTATGGGGTCCGCGTGGGCCGCCGATGTAACCGGCAAGTGGATTGCACCCGCTCCCGGCGACCAGGGGAACGTCGACATTACACTGAATTTCAAAGTGGATGGAACAGCTTTAACGGGGACAGTGGACAATCCTCAGGCCGGTCCGGCGGATATTAAGGACGGCAAGATCAATGGCGATGAAATTTCTTTTCATCTTGTGCGCAAGTTCGGCGAAAACGAAATGAAAATTGTGTGGAAAGGCAAGGTCTCCGGCGAAGAAATCCGGTTTACCCGTGAAGTCGCAGGCGGGATGGCGGGTGGCGCAGGCGGTGGTGGTGCCGCACCAACGCCGGAAATAATCGCCAAGAGAGCGAAGTAGGAAAACGGCTCCTTACACGCATTTCCGTCATCATAAACCGGCAAATCATGGGGTTGGGGCTTCAGAAGCTGTTTCAAACCTGACACGACATTCGGGGTCGGGGTCGGTATCGGAATCGGCTGTTATGAACGTCACAGCAAACAGGAACTAATCTATTTCGACCCCGATATCGACCCCGACCCCGATCTGCAGCGCGCAACTCCAAAAGAATTGCTTCCCCCATAGCTTTGCGATAGCAAGCGTGCCGCCCGCAGGATTCCTTGCCCACATAAAAATGCTTGTTTATAAATAACACTGTCGTGTATAAATATCATCATTCCTGTGTGTATCTTTTTTGGGAGCCAGACGCCATGCATTCAACCATCAAGAAAATCCTGGCCTTCGCTCTCGTAGGTTGCCTGAGCGGTGCGCCGGCACGCTCCGCCGAAAGTTTGTTGGTATTTGCCGGCGCAGCCTCTAAGCCCCCCACGGAGGAGGCGGCAAAACTTTACGAGCAGAAGACCGGCGTAAAGGTCGATTTGGTGTTTGGCGGCTCCGGCTCGGTGCTTGCGCAAATGAAACTTGCCAAACAGGGAGACATCTATTTTCCGGGATCATCCGATTACATGGAGAAAGCGAAGCGCGCCGGCGATGTTTTTGCCGACTCGGAAAAAACGATTGTATATCTGATTTCCGCCATTAATGTGGCAAAGGGCAATCCGCTTGGCATCCGTACGCTGCGCGACCTGACGCGCCCGGTCTCCATGTGGCCATAGGCGATCCCGAAACAGTCTGTGTCGGTGCCTATGCGGTCGAGATCCTGGAGAAGGAATTTACGGCTGCCGAAAAGGCGGCCTTCCAGCGCAACCTGATCAATTATACGGAATCGTGCGAGAAAACCGCCACTGCGATATCTTTGAAAATGGCGGATGCGGTGATCGGCTGGAGCGTTTTCGAGCATTGGGATCCGGCGCGCATCGAAACAGTCCGGTTGCCGGCCACGCAAGTTCGGCGCATCGGCTACATCCCGATTGCAGTATCAAAGTTTACGAAGAATAATGCAGCTGCCCGGCGATTTATCGATTTTCTGGCCGGCCCCGAAGGCCGGGAGATTTTTGCCCGTCACAATTACTTTGCTACGGCGGAAGAGGCGAAGGCGTGGCTGGGCGCTTCCAAGCCCGTGGGTGGGGAATATACGGTGCCGCCGGAGTGGATCAAGAAGTAAGGAAGAGGGCCGTTGCCTATGAATCTGCGTCGCACGACAATCATCGCCGCCCTTCTGGTCCTGGCGTTGTATGGCGGGCTGATCATTTCGCTGGGCTGGTTCCTGAAGTTGTCAACGCTTCATGGGATGTTGACCTCGGTGCGGACGCTGTTCTCGATTCAGCTTTCGCTGATCGGGGCGACAGTTGCGGCATTTCTGGCAATTCTGCTGGCAGTGCCGGCGGCATATGCGTTATCTCGCTACCGGTTTCGCGGCCGGGAAGTGGTAGATACCATTCTGGAATTTCCCATCATCGTATCCCCGGCGGCGCTGGGAGCGATTCTCTTGATCTTCTTCAACAATCCGCTCGGCGAATGGATCCAGGCGCATGGCGTACGGTTTGTTTTTACGTTTGCCGGCGTAGTGCTTGCCCAATTTATAACGATTTTGGGCGTTGCCGTTCGTCTTTTGAAAACATCATTTGATGAAGTGCCGCTCGAGTTGGAAACAGTCGCCCGTTCGTTGGGGGCCACGCCACGCCGGGCGTTTTTCACGGTGACGCTGCCGCTGGCACGCCGGGGGCTTCTGGCGGCATTTATCCTGGCTTGGGCAAAAGCGCTCGGTGAATTTGGCGCGACCATTATGGTTGCCGGCACGATGGCGATGCGCACGGAAACACTGCCTATCGCCATTTTCATGCGCCTGGCCGGCGCTGATATCGAGGGAACGGTGGCGTTGATCCTGGTGCTCGTCGCTACGGGACTCGGGGCGCTGTCGCTGTCCCGCTGGTTGCTGGGGAAGGTCGCACATGCTTGAAGTGGAATCTCTCAGCGCATCGGCCGGCGGTTTCCGGCTGCGGAATATCGACCTGATGGTGGCAGAAGGCGAATGCCACGCCGTGCTTGGCCCGTCCGGATCCGGGAAGTCTACGCTGCTCAACGCCGTGCTGGGCATTTTGCCGCCCAGCAAGGCCGTATCCGGCTCGATGGGGCGGATATCACGCATGAACCCATCGAATGCCGGGGATTGGGATACCTGCCGCAACAGATAGGACTGTTTCCCCATCTGACGGTGCGCGACAATGTGACCTACAGCGCGCGGGCACGAGGTCTGCCTGTCGCGAAATTCAAGCCGCTGATGGACAAGCTGATAGAGGCAACCGGCATCGGTCCGCTTCTGCCGCGTTTGCCCCATACGCTCTCGGGCGGCGAGCGACAGCGTGTCGCCCTCGTGCGTGCGCTGACCAGCCAGCCCCGCCTGGTATTGCTGGATGAGCCTTTTACCTCGCTGAATCAATCCCTGCGGCGCGAACTGTGGTGGCTGATGCGGGAGCTTCAGCAGCAACAACGGCTCACGGTATTGCTGGTCACACACGATCTCACAGAAGCCTATTTTCTGGCCAACCGGATCAGCGTGCTTATGGACGGATGCATTCAACAAGCCGGGGACAAAATCACGGTCTATCGCCGGCCCGCCACCCGGAACGTCGCGCACTTTCTCGGCGTGAACAATCTGTGGGATGGCATCGTTACCGGGAATGAGAGCGGACGTTTGACGATCGAATGTCCTGCTTTGGGTTTTGCAGCGCGCCTTCCTGCCGGCAACAAGCCGACCTTGCCAAAAGCCCGCGTTTTAGTGGGCATCCTGGCAGAGCATGTGGTTTTGCGCGATGCCGAACACCCGCCCAAGTCCAACGAACACCTGCTGACCGGCAGCATTCGCCTGCTTGACTTTGGCCCGAGATGGCTCATTCAATTCCATCATGCCGCCTCGGACCTCGTTTTGGAGCTCCATATGAATCGGCGCACAGCGGAGCACTTCGGCCTGACCGACGGGCGGCCCGGCGTTACCGTCGGACTGCCCGACAGCGACCTTTTCTGGATGCCTGCGGATTAATCGCGGCATTCGAAGCCGCCGCCCTTGCTTTGATGGCCGGTGTCTGTGCTTGCGACCGCAAAGCCGCGCATCATCGGCAAGGGCTTTAAAGAACCGGGCGGTTTCTCTCACCGGAATCTCCTTATTCTGTATTCATATATCCGGTTTAACGAATGTAGTCAAGGCATATTTAATAATCGACCGCGAGCCGAATTGACATGGAATCATATGTTTAGCCAAGCACATGTAGGCAGAGGCATGGCTGCTATTCATTTTCATGCTATGCTCAAGGTGTATGCAAAAATTGGCGATTCGGAGTGTGGCAACTGGCTGCAGCTTTGGTTCCATCGTATCTTATCGCTGCAAAAGCGCATGCAAGCTTGCGCACTCCAAAAAACACCAACCGGGGAGAATACAATGATCAAAAAAACCTTCTTGGGCTGCCTGTTGATTCTCGGATTGGCCGCAGCCATCATAGTTCCGACTTTGAGCGCAGTCGCCCAACCAACACCCGCGCCGCAGACTGGCGGACATAAAGTAATCGCCTACTATTTCCATACCAACACCCGCTGCAGCACCTGTATAAAGATCGAGCAGTATTCAAAGGAAGCGATCGAGAAAGGTTTTCCTGAGGAACTGAAAAACGGCGCCCTGGAAATGCGGATTGTCAATTATGAGAACCCGGAAAACCGGCATTTTATGCAGGACTACAAGCTGGTTTCCAAATCGCTCATTCTGGTGAACATGGTCAACGGAAAACAAACGGAGTGGACGAATCTGAAAGTGGTATGGCAATTGACGGGACGCAAGGATGCCTTTCTCAATTACGTGCGCAGAGAGGTTCGGGGTTATCTGGCCAAAGGCTAGCAAGGAAAATTGATGCAAGGCTTTTACCTGGACATCTTCTCCGCTTTCTGGCTTGGAATTCTGACTTCAATCAGTCCTTGTCCTTTGGCAACAAATATCGCGGCCGTTTCCTTCATTTCAAGGAATTTAGGATCTTCCAAAAAGGTTTTGTGGAGCGGATTGCTTTACCCGGCGGGCCGAATGCTCACCTATGTGGCGATCGCAGTTTTGGCCGTAGCCAGCCTGCTCTCGCTGTTAAAAACCTCATGGGATTCTGAAGCTATCAACGATAAGAGTGTTCATAGATGATGGAAGAGTTTGAAGGAGACTTTGACGAAGCGGGACGGCTCATTCTGCCTGCCGAGATAGCGAAACAGTACGGTTTCGGCCCCGGCGGCAGAATCCGCATCGATCCCCGCTCCAATAGCCTGCATCTTCGCCGGGCTGTGACGCACCTGGCGAAAGTCTATATTGAGCCGACCAATCGCTGCAATCTCCAGTGCGTGACCTGCATACGAAACAGCTGGGATGAACCGCTGGGAGAAATGACGCCCGTTGCTTTTGCGCGCATTATCAACGGATTGCGCCATCTTCCGTCTCGCCCAATATTCTGTTCGGCGGGTTGGGTGAACCGTTGTCTCATCCGAATATTGTGGAAATGGTGCGCCAGGCCAAGGCCAATGGCTCGTCCGTAGAGCTGATCACGAACGGGACGCTCCTCGATAAATCGCTGTCGCTGCAGTTGGTCGATGCCGGTCTCGACGCCCTATGGGTTTCTCTAGACGGGGCCACGCCCGAAAGCTACAAGGACGTGCGTCTGGGAGCCGCATTGCCCAAAATCCTCGACAATCTTGCCGATTTCCGCCACGCTCGCTGGACCAGGCATTATGGAGTGTCTCTGGATATATTTCACAGGCCGCAGCTCGGGATTGTATTCGTCGCGATGAAACGCAATATTGCGGATCTGCCCGCTGTTTTTCGTCTGGCCAGCCGTTCGGGTGCGCTCAACTTCATGGTGACCAACGTGCTCCCTTACACGCCGGATATGCAGGACGAGATTTTATACTCGCGTTCTTTGAACGATGCTGCCTATACAACCTCACCCTGGTTCGGTTCCATGGACCTCCCCAAGATCGATATCAATCCGGCGACGCGTGAAGCGTTCTATCATGCGATGCGCAGTGACCATTCCATGAGCATCGCAGGCGGCAGTCTGGGAGAAAGAAACAATCGCTGCCCATTTATTGAGAAAGGGGCGCTGGCGATTCGATGGGATGGAGAGGTAAGTCCTTGTCTTGCGCTGCTGCACAACCACAAGACCTATTTGTACAGGTACGAAAGATCACTCAAGCGCCATACGGTCGGGAATGTGCTGGAACAATCCATCGAAGAGATCTGGAACAAACCGGAGTATCTCGCCTTTCGCAGGCGACTGCGGAATTTACTTTTCACCCTGCACGCAGTGCGGAGGTTGCGATTTTTTCGAGGCGAATGAAGAAGATTGCATCGGCAGTCCTTTCCCTGCATGTGGCGGGTGCCTCTGGGCTCAGGGCATCATTCAGTGTCCGTAATTTAGAAAGGCTCATCCCCGCGACCGCGCGAATCATGCAAATTTTGGGGTCGGGGTCGGTATCGGGGTCGGAAATCGGAATCGAAACATAGCAATATGAGATATTTTCAAATTCGACCCCGATGCCGATTCCGACCCCGATACCGAAAAGTAGAGATTTATAGGACAGCGAGATGAATAAATTTCATGCGCAGGTAGACGAGAATGGCCGGTTGTCTTTTTCCCCGGAATTCAGCCGCCAGTACGGGCTGAAGCCGGGTGCGACGGTTCATGTGGATGAAACGGCAAAGGGACCGCGCCTTCGTCTGCCCGTTACGCATCTGAAGAAGGTTTATGTCGAACCCACCAACCGCTGTAACCTGGATTGCCGCACCTGCATGCGCAATTCGTGGGATGAGCCGCTGGGCCAGATGAGCCGCGAGACGTTCGCGCGGATTATTGAAGGATTGAAGCGTATTTCTCCTCCCCACTGTCTTCCTGGGAGCGTTGGGAGAACCGCTCTCACACCCGGATATCCTGGACATGGTGACTCAGGCGAAAGCGCTCGGCTCGTCTGCTCGAAATGATCACCAACGGCACTCTCCTGACAAAAAGCCTGTCGAAACGACTGATCGATGCGGGCCTGGATATGCTATGGGTTTCACTGGATGGGGCGACTCCGGAAAGCTACGGAGATGTTCGCCTGGGTGCCTTGCTGCCTGAAGTGCTGGCGAATATTCGGGCTTTTCGTAATTCTTGCTGGACGGCTCCCTCACCTCTCTCCACGTCCGCGTACCAGATAAAACCGGAGATCGGAATTGTATTCGTGGCGATGAAGCGGAATATCCATGAATTGCCTCAGCTTTTAACCCTGGCCACCGAATTGGGAGCCGCTCGCGTTGTCTGGTAAGCAATGTCCTTCCTTACACGGAGGAGATGACTAAGGAAATTTTGTACACGCGCTCTCTAAGCGATATGGCCTATCGGTCCTCTATATTCAAGCTTGAACTGCCCAAGCTGGATATCGATGAAGACACAAAAAAGTCTCTCTATCTATCCATGCAGGCGCGCCACAGTATCAGCCTCGTCCCCGCAGCCATCTCTGGGAAGGGAATGATTACTGCCCGTTTATCGAGAACGGCGCGATAGCCATAAACTGGGAAGGGAGCCTCAGCCCCTGTATCCCGCTGCTCCACAGCCACAAGAGCTATTTTGAAGGGACGGAGCGCAACCACCGGCGATATGCAATCGGAAATATAAACGAGCATACTGTGGAAGAGTTGTGCGGAATAAGCCTGAATATATAGAGTTTTCGAGACGCGTACAGGCATTTGAGTTCGCTCCCCTGTACTTACTGCGGGGGCTGTACTTTCTTATGGGAGAATGAAAAGGATTGCCTGGGCAATCCCTTTCCAACCTGCGGTGCCTGCCTGTGGGCGCAGGGAATTATTCAATGTCCTTAACGTGAAATGTTTATCTTCGGGGTCGGCGTCGGAATCGGGGTCGGGATTTGAAATCAGTAAATCCCGTTGTTGTTTTAATGCTTTTATTTTCAACTCCGATACCGATTCCGACCCCGAGCCCGATTCTTTAAGATCAGAAGGAGGGTTTGTGAAGATGACGAAACAAAAGCAAAATCCGTGCTCATTATTCCGTGCAGCGGCATCGGCAAAGTGCACGGCTTATTGACTCGTGAGTCGACCTATCTGGTTACAGGGTTGGGGTTTTACCGGAACTGACCGATACGATGTGTCTGGCGCTGCTAGTGAAGGGAGATGCTGAAGCGCTTGAGGCGGTGCAGTCCCGACACTGCATCACGATACGACGGTTGTCCCAAGGCCTGCGCGGAAAAGAATGTAGGAGACACCCAGGAGGAAATCCCGCAAAATTAGTCCAGGTTACAGCGGGATTACTTGAAGGACCACCACGGTGCCAAACCAGGCAGCCCAACCGAATTAACGGAGGAAGGCTACGGTGATTGCGGGGGAAATTGCCGCGACGGTCGCCGAAGCCACGGCGGGCCTGCTTACGTATAGGGGAGGAGGAAATCCGATGAGCACAGAAATCATAAAAGCGGGAATCATCTCCTGCAGCGGCGAAGCGATCCCCGAGGGAACCATCGCGCGTCTTTGCAACGCGGCGCGTCCTGGAATCGCTGCGCCCCGGCAAAACCGTGACTCTCTGCCTGCCGCTGTTTCTTGCGGGCGAGGAGGGTGAGCGGAATTTTGCGAAAACGCATCCGACCATCACGATCGACGGATGCACTAAACAGTGCGCGAAGTGGGGCGCCCAAAAGCACAGCGGGCCTGTAAGCGGCGCGCTGGTAGTCTCGGAAATTCTGGGGACCACTGCCGCTGATTGCAACCGATCCGCTCGCGGCGCATCAAAAGCCGATAAAGATGCGGTATCGGCAGTCGCCGAAAAGATCGCTGCCGAGGTCGATCGCGTGCTTTCCGCGGAGCAAGTTTCTGCTGCCATCGAAATCCCTTAGATTGAACCGAAGTTTGTACAATAATGAGAAAGGACACCCTGAAAGCGATTTGCGAGGCGAGGCCAAGGAGGCAGCATGGATCAGGAAGGCGACAGAGCTTCTGGTCTCAAGACGTACGGTCCTGAAATCGGTTGGAGCAATGGGGGCGGGGGTTTTTGATGCTGAAAGACCTGGCGCAAGCGGAAACAGGCACCGTGGGGGAAAGGGCGATTCCAACCTTTTGCGCCATGTGCGGCCCCGGACTAGGGTGCGGGATCTATGCCTTCGTGAAGGACGGCCGCTTTACCCGGGTCGAGGGCATGAGGGAGTCGCCGCTGAACGAAGGCCGGATTTGCGCTAAAGCCCATGCCGCGCCGCAGTGGGTGTATTCTCCACAACGGCTGAAATATCCGCTCCAAACGGATCGGGCAAAAAGGGCGAAGGCAAATTCGAGCGCATCTCCTGGGATCAGGCGCTGGACCTGATTGCCGCAAAGCTGAAGGAACAGAAAGCAGAAGTACGGACCCGGAATCGCTGGCCATTCTTTCGCCGGCGCGCCGCTCCTATAGCGAGTACCTGTACAGGTTCCTGATCGCTCACGGCAGCCCGAACTATGGCCACAGCGGTATTTGCGCCATGCAGAAGGCTTTTGCGTTCACCTACACGCTGGGGGCCGCGCCGGTCCCGGATATCCCCCGCAGCAATCTGATACTGATCTGGGGCAAGCAGCCCGTCTATTCCGGAAGCACGCGCGGCAATCTGAAGCAAATCCTCGACGCCAAAGAGCGGGGCGCGAAGATCATCTCCATCAAGCCGACCATGGAGCCGGATGTGGCGCTTTCCGATCTCTGGATTCCAATCCGCCCCGGGACCGACGCCGCGCTGGCGCTGGCCATGCTGCACGTCATCATCAACGAAAAGCTCTACGATGCAAAGTTCGTTGCAGCAGTGGACATACGGCTTTGACAAGCTTGGCGAGCGCATCGTCCAGAAATTTCACGCCTGCAGTGGGCGGCAGCCGATCACCGGACTTCCTCGGCCAAGCAAATCGTCGAGCTGGCCCGCACCTATGCCACCACCAAGCCGGCGTGCATCGATCATGGCAACGGGCTGGAACACGCACCTTCCTCCAACAACGCCGTCCGCTCCATCGCGATCCTGATGGCGATCACCGGGAAATCTCGACAAGCCCGGCGGCGATATTTTCTATGCCGGGCGGCCCGGCGATGCCAATGCCCAAAAGCGTGCATCTGAGGGAGCGCTACACGCAGGAATGGGTCGACAAGCTGATCGGGCCGGAGTTTCCAAAGCCTTTTCAACCCTGGACCGAGGGCACTTCCTCGGCGTATTACCGGATTTTCGACAGCGTCCTCACCGGAAAGCCGTATCCGGTCCGGACCATCATCGCTCCCGGAACGCAGCCGACGGTCAGCACCCGTGGCGTGAAGAACGTCCTCGAAGCGCTGAAGAAGCTGGATTTTTATGTGGTCGTCGACGTGATGCGCACGGCCGAGATGCATTATGCGGACATAGTGATTCCGGTCGCCACCATGTACGAAACCGATCATCCCTTTGAGATCCAGCGGGCAACTGGATCATGGCGCGCAACAAAGTCATCGAGCCGTCTCGGGGAATTATAAGTCCGACTACGAGTTCTGGATCGATCTGGGCGTGACGCATGGGGTACGGGAAGGACTTCTGGAACGGCAGCCTCACGGAATGCATGAACGACCAGCTCCGACCGCTGGGACTTGACCATGGAGGGATTACGCGGAGAAGCCGACGGGCATTGTCTTTCCCTCGAATCCAATGGAATACGAAAAGTACTCCCAAGATCTTTGGCCGGCCCAGCACGCGATTCTCCAAAGCGCCCTACCTTGCCTCAAGGCAAAGTGGCTATCTACAACACGACCTTTGAAGAGAACGGATTCGAATCCGCTGCCGGTTTGGGTGGAGCCGCCGGAGAGCCCGACCGGCACGCCGGATCTGCTGAAACAATATCCGCTCACTCTTTTCCGATTTCCATACATCCAAGGTCTACAACGCCGGCTGGCTCCGCAACGTGCCCTATCTGCGCGAAGTGCTTCCTTACCCGACGCTTCAGATGCATCCGGACGCCGCCAGACCGCGCGGGATTAAGGACGGCGACTGGGTGATCGTGGAGTCGCCGCACGGGAACATGAAGATCAAGGCACAGGTGAATCCCGGCATCCGGCCTGATACCGTTATGGCGCTGCACGGCTGGTGGCAAGGGTGTGAGGAACTGCAGTTGCCCGGCTTTCCGCTGCTCGAAGGCGGCGCCAACAGCAACAGCATGTACAGCGTCGATGATCAAAAAGGCTTTCGATCCTGTGGTCACCGCGATGTCCAGTCAGACGCTTGTGCAGGTGAAGAAGGCATGACGGTCGAATGGAGAAGGCGAATGGCGAAACAATACGGCTTTTATATCGACACAGACCGATGCGTTCAATGCCACGCCTGCGAAGTGGCGTGCAAATCATGGAACGGCGTCGAACCGGGAATAAGATGGAGAAGAGTCCTGGATGTCTGGCGGCGGGCGATTTCCGAAAGTTGCCAATCAGACCATTTCCTATTCCTGCATGCATTGTGAAAAGCGCCGCGTGTGTCCAAATCTGTCCTGAGAAGGCCATCTCCAAGCGAACCGAAGATGGAATTGTCGTAGTGAACCGGCGCAAATGCGTTGGCTGCCGGTCCTGCGCAAAAGCGTGTCCTTTCCATATTCCTCAATACGGCAAGGCAGGAGTCATGCAAAAATGCGATTTGTGCCTTGAAAGACTGGGTCAGGGCAAACTGCCCTCCTGCGTGGCAACGTGTCCCGGAGAGGCTCTGAAATTCGGTACGCTTGAAGATCTGACGAAAATGTCCGCGGCAAATGTGGCGCATAGATTATCGGCGGTGACGGCGCCCGCGTTTTTTATTTCGGGCAAGATGACGGGAATGGACTTCCTTGCGTTGCTAAATTCAGACAAGTGAAGCGAGGAGAGAGCGGAAGCAACGAGGGATTGTTGTGAAAACAGTTGTTCTTTCCGCTCGATATAAAAGTTTTTGATAGGGTGTAACATTCTAAGGGGGAAATCTCGTGAAGTCAAGAAGAGGAATACAAACAGGGGATTACGCGGAGGCATTTTATTAAAGAGGCCGCCGTCGCCGGCACGCTCGTGGCCGCCTCCAACACGCTTGTCGACGCAGCCCAGAAAGGGAAGCCGCAAACCATGGAACAGACGGAAATATCGCTGGCTACATTTAATACGTATGGGACGGATCTCGAGAAGATGCTGGTCTTAAAGACATATCCCATCGCGATAAAGCTGCTTAAGAGCGAATCGGAGATTCCCAGAGGAGCCGTCCGGCCCAAGAAAGAAAAGGGCGAGCACTATGCCATGTGCCAGGTTTTCGGGGTCGCCCGCCGCCAGGGGACGACGCTGGCCATGTTTCTAGAAGATCATTGGTGTTTCGAGCCGATTATTTCCTACGGGCTTGTGGCGACGCCGCAGGATTACCTGGAGCGGATTCACGAATTCCTTTTTCATCGCAAACAAAGAAGCGGCCGCCAAGCATGCCCGCGAGATGACGCGCCTGCCGGTCGGGAAGTACGCCGGGATGGTAGTGGGGCCGCTGAAGACGGCGAATTTCGTCCCGGATCTCACGATGATTTATTCCAACACGGCGCAGTTGAGGCATCTGCTCTTCAGCCTGAGATACCTCAATGGGACGCAGGTGACCTCGACCATCGATCCGATCGGTTCCTGCGTGCACTCGGTCGTGCCTTGCGCTTTTGAACGGGGAATGCGAAGTAACCGTGCCGGATCCCGGCGATTACGAGCGCGCCGACGCTCAGGATGACGAGATGATTATCACCGTCCCGACGAAGAAGACTCGGCGGAGCTGATGGAGGGGGATCTATCATTTTTGAGAAGTCAGGCATGGGATTCAGACGCTTCAGTTATTCGGTGCAATCGAACTTCAAGCAGCCTCCTTTCTATGAGGAATATTTTAAAAAGTGGGGCCTCGACGCCCCCCCCCAGTAAAATAAAATGGGGTCAGGTCTGGAAAATTCAGTTTCGCTCTTTTCACCTGTAATCAACGTCTTAAAAATCGAATTTTCCAGACCTGACCCCGGTCGTCCAATTCGCGGATTTTCTTTCTGATCCCCAGTGTCAGCAGCGTCCCTGCCGCGATTAACCCCGCCAGGAAACCGTACCCAGATACCCTTCGGGCCCCATATTCAGAGTGAAGGCGCACAGGTAGCTGACAGGCACTCCAACGCCTACGTAAGAGAATCCTGAAATGAGCATCGGGAGCTTCCACATCGGCGAAGCCCCGCAGGATGCCCAGGCAAACGATCTGCAGTCCGTCGAACAGCTGGAACCAGCGCCGCGATCATCAGCAGCAAAGCCGGTTTGATGGATGACGCGCGTATCGCCAGCTGAAGATATGCGGCAGCTGGCGCCGCAGCAAAAAAAATCCCAGCCCGCACATTCCCATGTAACCGAGAACCAGGTGCACGGCTGAATAGCAAACGCGCTCCATGCTTTCAAAATCGCGCGTGCCCAGCTGGAAGCTCACGCGAATGGTTGTTGCCATGGCCACGCCGTTGGCGACCATGAATGTGAATGTGGCCAATCCCAGTGCCACCTGGTGCGAAGCCAGCGGAACGTCGCCCAGCCAACCCATCATGACGGCGCTGAAGGAAAAGGCCAGAACCTCGAGTATCAACTGTGTCGCGATGGGCAATCCAACGCTGAAGATCTTTTTGACATCATGGAGGGTCGCCTTAGCCGTGCGCATCAGCGAGAAGTAATGTCGTATGGGCTTGAGGGCTATGAATCCGGCATACAGCAGCAGCGGCATGGTGATTCGCGAGATGAGCGTGGCGTAGCCTGCTCCCAGCAGGCCTAGTTTTGGGAATCCCAGCTTGCCGAAAATGAGCCCATAATTCAAAACCACATTGATCAGATTCGCCGTTATGGTCGCTGCCATAGCCATAACCGTGTTGCTCAATCCTTCGCCGATCTGTTTCAGCAGCGTGAAGAGAAGGAATGGGATAGTCGAAATGGCCAGAGTGCGATAATAGGGAATGGATAAGCGAAGCACCTCATCGCTTTGCCCCATGTAAGGCATCAGCCAGGTCAGCGACCATGCAATTGCCGTGATTCCTACGAGCAGCAATCCTGAGAGCGCGAACCCGTTTTTCATAAGGACGGCCACCTGCCGATCGTCGTTTGCGCCACGCGCATGCGAAACCAGCGGGGTTACGCCCAGGAACACCCCCAGTCCAAACAGCATGATCACGATATAGATGCTATTGGCAAAGGACGCTGCAGCCAGCTCGGCCGTGCCGACATGGCCCACCATGGCAGTGTCGACCAGCTGGACAGTCATCTGTCCCGCCTGCGTCAGAACCAGAGGAACCGCCAGCTTCAACAGGCTGCGGTAATGAGGGTAATATTTCTGTAACATATGCTATCGTGCTCAAATCGGCAATTGGCCGGAAATGAAAGAGTATATAGGAAAAGCACGGGGAGGGATGAGAGGATCGTATGAAGTTTCACAAACTATTGAAGCCCAAGGGCCGTTTTCCTATGATGCTGATCTGTTTTTTCAGCCTGATGGTTTTGGTTTTTGCCGGTTTTAAGAACGATCCCTCTTCGGCCAATTCTCCGGATCCGTCTGCCGTCAAAGCAACCGGTGATAAACGCGGCCATTTCCGAATTCGAACCGGCGCTGGCAGTCCGGACATCGGCCTGCATCACCTGCCACGCAAAAATTCATCCAGGCCTCATCACGGATTTTGGCTACGGCGACAGCTATTTTTCCGGCAAGCCCGAAGGCGACAGCCGGTTTGGTATCATTCCCGGCTTCGCTTCACACTATGAAATGTCTTAATTCGGATATGTAGGGAAAAAATGATTGTACGCATCTTTGTAACCGGCGGGACATTCGACAAGGAATACGATGAGCTGGAGGGCAAGCTCTATTTCCGGGATACGCATCTGCATGAAATGCTCGAATTGGGCAGATGCAAGGTAACGGTAGACATCAGGACGTTAATGATGATCGACAGCCTCGAGATGACCGATTCAGACCGGAAGATCATCCTGGACAACTGCCTCAAGTGCAAAGAAGACAATGTCGTCATAACACACGGCACCGATACCATGGAGGAGACGGCGCGCGTGCTGGGAGAGGGCGCGATACAAAAAACGATCGTCCTGACAGGGGCCATGATCCCGTTTAAATTCGGCAGTTCGGACGGTCTGTTTAATCTGGGCAGCGCTCTTGCATTCGCTCAAAGCCTGGCGCCGGGCGTGTACGTTGCGATGAACGGGCGGTATTTCCAATGGAACAGCGTTCGAAAGAACAAAAAGACCGGGGAATTTGAGGAGAAGTAAGAGCTGTTACGATGCAATTCGCCATTATCCGGGATGTTTTTGTCAATAACCTCTTGCCGGTCCTGCTGTGCGCCGCGACAGGCTTCGTGCTGGGCCGGACTCTGCATCCGGACATCAAGACGACTTCCCGTCTGGCTTTCTACGTCTTCAGTCCGTGCCTGGTTTTTGTATCTCTGGAGCGCGTGAAGATCTCCGGAGGCGAGTTGGGGAAGCTTGCTCTCTTCACTTTCGCGATGAGCCTCATCATCGGGGGATTGGCATATCTGTTCGGCAGATCGTTGAAAGCGGACCGGCATTTGATCGCGAGCATGGTGGTGGCTTCGATGTTTGTCAACAGCGGCAATTACGGCCTTGCCGCGACCAAGTTTGCCTTTGGCGAGGAGGCGCTGGCGCGCGCCCTGGTTTGCTTCGTGTTCGGGACTATTGTGGTGTATACGCTGGGGGTCCTGATTGCATCGATGGGAAAGCTTTCGGCCGGACAGGCGCTGCGGCAAATGCTAATGGTTCCCGCTGTCTATGGTCTGATTGCAGCCGGGTTGGTGCGCCAGATGAATTGGCAGGTCCCTCTGTTTCTGGAGCGCTCGGTCACCATGCTTGGCGATGCGTCCATTCCGCTGATGCTGGTTCTATTGGGCCTTCAGATCGCAGAAACTCGTTCCTGGCCCCGGGATCGCATGGCCCTGATCGGCGCATCGGCATTCCTGCAGCTTGTCGTATCGCCGCTGATCGGGCTGCTTGTAGCGCACTGGATGGGTTTGACAGGAGCGTCGCTCCAGGCAGCCGTTCTCCAGGCCTCCATGCCCGCGGCCGTGGTGACCACCGTTCTTGCTGTGCAGTATGATCTGGACAAAACACTGGTAAGCGGCGTGGTCGTCCTCACAACGATCCTGAGCCCGTTGACCCTGACTCCGCTGATTGCTTATCTGCTAAAATAAAAGGGCGCGTTGTTTCTTGCATACGAAAGGATGTTCTTATGAAAGACAAATTATCCCGACGAGAGGTGTTGGAATTGGGTCTGGGAGCTGCCGCACTTGAAGCTTCCGGCTATGCAATGTCCGCAGTTAAAACAGAGCCGGCACAAGGCCAACAGGAGGCGAAGCCTATGTCAACGTTAGCTGAATTCAACAAATACGGGGAAGAACTGGAAAGATTCCTGATGCTGCGCACTTCTCCCATTGCCATTAAGATGCTGGAAAGGGAATCTGAAATCCCCAAGGAAGCCATCCGGCCAAAGAAGGATCGCAAATGTCATCTCGCGCAGTGCCAGGCTTTTGCTCTATCGCGGCGGGAAGGGACAACCGTGGCCATGTTGAAAGAAGACAACTGGTGCCCGACCGCTGTCATGGCCTACGGATTGGTCAAAAGGCCGGAATCTGTCGATAAATGGACGCACCCGTACGAGTGCTTCGAGCATGGGAAGTATATTGGCATCGTCTCGGCCCCTTTGAAGAACGCCAGTTTCATCCCTGATGTGGTGATACTCTATGCAAAACCCGCGCAGGTTCGAGGATTGCTCCTGTCGATGAAAACGCAGGACGTCCCGCTGGTTAAAGGTCATTTCTTTCCTCCCTCCTGCGGCTGGTCTGTGGTAAATCCCATGAAAACCGGCGAATACTGGGTTGTCATCCCCGATCCCGGTGAATATCAGCGGGCGCTCACCGAAGAAGGGGACCTGATGTTCTCCGTGCCGCAAACCAGGATGCCGGCAATGATGGCGGGATTGAAACAAAACGAGCACGGTGCGTTCTCCTATCGCGATCACCAGATGTTCATGCAGACGGATTTCCCTCTGCCGGATTTTTATAAAGACATGTTCAAGGGTTGGGGCATGGATACGGAGTAGCTGTCGGCTTTCAGCGGTCAGCTAAAACTGACAGCTGAAGGCTGAAGACTGAAAGCGGCGGCGCGCGCCAATTCGGAAAGACCGTGCGCCAGCTTTCGCGGGACTGCAGAGTTTAATCCGGATTTCGGGTTGCTAGCTCCCGATCGCGGACTGTGGCCTGGTTTTCTATTATCCACATATATGTAGCAAAAACCCTTAATAATATACAATAATGTAGAAATGGTCGGCGCCGTGTTCTTCTCATAATTCTTTCTAAGTTATTGAAACGGATACTTATGACGGCTTAAATGAAGATGAGCCTTTTTCGGCATTGATATTGCATAAGAATGGGATTGTGAAGGAGTATATTGAATATTTCTTCATTTGCCCGCGTGGCGGGAATCAGGCGCAGGCAAAACTAAATTCGGATGAAAGGGAATCAAACTGATGAGTACCTCGCGAATGAACGCGGTTGCAGCCGTGACAAACTACAAGCCGATTGAAAAGCCGCTGAATTTTTCTGAAACGCCATCCAAGGATCTGTTTGGGGTGAACGTTTTCAGCGACTCTGTGATGAGAGAGCGGTTGCCGAAAGTCTGGTGTACAAGGCCATGCGCCGCACCATCGATAACGGTGAAAAGCTGGATATTTCGGTGGCGGACGCGGTGGCCGTGGCCATGCGCGACTGGGCGATCGAGAAGGGCGCCACGCACTATGCCCACGTATTCTATCCTCTGACCGACAGACCGCAGAAAAGCACGACAGTTTTCTCGAACCGGACGGCAAAGGCGAGTATGCCTGAATTCTCGGCCAAGCAGCTAATTCAGGGAGAACCGGACGCTTCCAGTTTCCCGTCTGGCGGACTGCGGGCAACTTTTGAAGCACGCGGATACACGGCGTGGGACGTAACCAGCCCTGCGTATCATTCTGGAAAATCCGAACGGCACCACGCTCTGCATTCCCACCGCTTTTTGCTCCTGGACTGGAGAGGCTCTCGACAAGAAAGTCCCCCTGCTCCGGTCCATGCAGGCGCTCAATGCGATGGCGCAACGCATCCTGAAGCTCTTCGGCGATGCCGATCCGGGACTCTGTGTTTTCGACTGCAGGATGCCAACAGGAGTATTTTCTGATCGACCGCAACTTCTTCTTCGCCCGGCCCGATCTGATCAACGCCGGCCGCACGCTTTTCGGAGCAAAACCGCCCAAAGGCCAGGAACTGGAAGACCAATATTTTGGGGCGATTCCGGAACGCGTGCTGGCCTTCATGCTCGAGACCGAGCGCGAATTCTACAAGCCGGGCGTTCCGGTCAAAACGCGCCACAACGAAGTGGCTCCGGCCCAGTACGAACTCGCGCCTGTGTATGAAAACGCGAACGTGGCAACGGACCACCAGTATCTGACGATGACGACGCTTCAACGCGTGGCGGAAAAATACGGTATGACTTGCCTCCTGCATGAGAAACCGTTCGCCGGCATCAACGGGTCCGGCAAGCACCTGAATTGGTCTCTGGCACGAGGACGGCGAACCTCCTGGAACCCGGCGACACGCCTCACAGCAATATGCAGTTCCTGGCGTTTTGTGCCGCGGTGATCCGCGCGGTGCATCTGAATGCCGACCTGCTGCGGGCATCGGTGGCGCACGCCGGCAACGATCATCGGCTCGGCGCGAACGAGGCTCCCCCGGCGACCCTGTCGATCTTCCTTGGCGACCAGCTCACGGAGATTTTCGAAAACATCGGCACGGGCGGCACGGGCACGGCGAAGCAAGCCGGGCTCCCGAATGGGGTTGATACGTTACCGCCCTTCCCAAGGACGCGGGCGACCGCAACCGCACCAGCCCGTTCGCCTTCACCGGCAACAATTCGAGTTCCGCGCCGTCGGCTCCGAACCAGTCGGTTGCCGGTCCGCTGGTTGCGTTGAATACAATTATGGCGGATTCGCTGGACTACATCGCCACGCAATTGGAAAAGAAGACCGCGGGCAATCCTGAAGAAACTGAACAGCGCGGTTCAGGATGTGCTGCAGCAGATCATGAAGGATCACAGCTCGATCATATACAACGGCGACAACTATATCGAAGCGTGGCACAAAGGAAGCTGTAAAGCGCGGGCTGCCGAACTTGAGCAACACGGTGGACGCTCTGCCGGCCCTGGTGGCTCCGAAAGAACATCGCTCTCATGGAAAAATTCAACGTGCTCTCCCCCCGCGGGAAATGGAGAGCCGCTGTGAAATCTACCTGGAGCGGTATGTAAAAGATGTCGCGGTGGAATCCAGACTCACCTGGGAGATTGCCAAGACAACCATCTTCCCGGCGGCCATTAAATACCAGCGCGAACTGGCCTCGACCGCGCTGGCGCTCAAGCAATTGGGCAAGTCGCCCTGTACTGCCGTACTGGACGAACTCAGTGATTTGGTCCAGGAATTGGAAAAGGCAATTAACAACCCCTGGCCGGCGGCGCTGGGAAGTCACGTGGAAGGATCAACCCTCGATCACGCCAAAGCATGCGCGCGACCGCCTCGTTCCTGCGATGGCAAAAGCGCGCGAAGTGGTAGATAAATTGGAAGGTGTTGTGTCCGATGAATTCTGGCCGCTGCCGACGTATCAGGAGATGCTGTTCATTAAATAGCGAAACCGGCTGGGGAAATCAGAAAACTCAACGGGGGATGGGCGCAATCGCTCTAATCCCCCGTTTTTTTGCCCAATCCTTGGCCCGCATAGGGTTCCTGTGGCTTTAACGGCCACTATTCCGGAGCTGCGTCCAGTTTCAGCACGGTATTGAGCACGAGCTTATATTCCAGATCGAGTGCGACGGGATCAATTTTGCCGATATTGTCTTCGGGCGAATGAATGACCGAGAAGACGGGCGACAAAAATCCCTTTTCCAGTCCTGAGTTTTCTCCGCCGTTCAACGTTAGCCAGAACTGATACAGGATCAGGCGTGGCCCCATGGCGAATGTGACGACCGGGATGTTTGCATTCTTAAAGCTGCGATCGTCGCCGGTAGGATAATTTGCGGAATCTATGCATGTGAGGAGCTGCTGAGCGCAGGACAGCAGGAGTGATTCTTTGACGCGGTCTGTCCCGGCAGCCTTTCCGAATCCATAGATCAAAGCATCTTTTCCCAAACCGGCAATATCCAGGATAATCGCGGCATCGATGTCGGATTTGTGCGCAGCCACATAAGCCTGAGAACCGACCAGCCCGATCTCCTCCATATCGAAGAGAACTATCCGCACACGATGGCGCAAATCCCGGTTCTTCAGGGCGTCAGCCACTCGCACGAGGATAATTGCAGCGGCGCCGTTGTCGATCATGCCGTCCACCATGCCTCCGCCCGGCAACTCCAGCGCGTCGTAATGAGCTCCCAGCGTAATCTCCCGCGGGCCCTTTCCAAAAGTGACTATCAGATTCGTGCCCTTTGTGCGGCCATGCGGGCTTGCCTTGGATTCGAATAGCTGAAGTTCATACGGGATCCCGCGCTCCCGCAGTATCTTCTGCAGAGCCTCGAGCCGGGCAGGATTGGACGCCTGCTTCAATTGCGCTAGATCGCCCAAAGAATCCGGCGCGAGATTTTGGGCGCCGCATAGAAGACCAGCGGAAAGCAACAGAACCGGAAATATGCGGCGTTTTGTCATCTTGTCCCCTTTAATCCATCCGTTGCGGCGTTATGGGTAGTGTTCAATTTCCCGTTGTTTTGGGCAGGAACCAGATTGCGTCCCCTGACCTGCTCTTTCCACCTCTCTCATACAAGCATGGCACGCACAGGACACGTTTCCAATTTCGACCCTAGGAGTCTGTCCGAGTAATAGGAGGGGTCGCGCGCATGGGGCTTGCACGGGCGAGCGCAAGGCGCGAGGAGGAGGCGATGTCGTTGCACATCGTTGACGACGAGCAACGCAGCGATCGTCGTGCAACCCCCATGCGCCCTTCGGGTTCCGGCCTGGGACGGGGACATCTGCTTCGTTGGCGCTCCTCGACGATGTGCACCGACATCGCCTGCGTCGCGCCGCCTTGCATCTGCCCCCGCCAGGCCAGGAACGCGGCCCCTTCTATTGCTCGGACAGACTCCTTAGCCATCAGATATTACAGGGCCAAAAGGAACAAAGTAGTAGGATAATGGCTTTATGTACACAAAATAGTTGAATTTTCGGAAGGGATTGCAAACCAATTCCAGGGACGTCCCCATTACCCCTTCTATGACTCGGACAGACTCCTGGCGCATAATCAGGCTTCCCTTGCCGCAATTGCGAGGTTATGGTGACTGTCACCCAAATTATTGGTATGCTTATGAAAATATCTCCATTGATAGGAGGTCTGATCATGACTCCTGCGGAGATTTCCCGATTTATCGCCGTAAGGGATAATGCCTGGCAGAATAATAGTTTCGCGGCGCTCACGGAGAATCGCGCCGAAGATGAAGAAGTGGAAAGCCACTGTGATAAAGATTTATTAACATAAGGAGATTCGCTATGAAGATCGATACACGCACGATCAGAGATGTCTGCATTTTGGACTGCAGCGGCAAAATTACGTTGGGAGAAAGTACAATGTCGATGCGGAACACCGTAAAAGATGCTCTGCAGGGCGGTGCCAAAAAGATCCTCCTCAACTTATCCGGCGTCACCTATATCGACAGTGCAGGTGTTGGCGACTTCGTGGGTGCCTTTGTAACCGCCGGCAACAACGGTGCCAAGCTGAAGCTTCTGGGGCTGACGGGAGAGCTTCCGCGAAGTGCTCACGATTACGAAGCTGTTGACGGTTTTTGAAGTGTTCGATAACGAAACATCTGCCGTGCTTAGTTTTAGCTAAGGCGCATTTTTTTTCTTTTAGCAGGTAAAATTACTCCCTGGCGTAGCAGCTGCTTCTGCAGCGCATGCGATAAATCGCTCTGGGCTGGACCCCCGATTGGACGGCCAGGGCTGCGGCTGTGCCTGCCGCCTGTCCCATGGCGATACAATGGGGGATAAGGTTGAAATATTCGTTAAATCGATATTCGGAGGAAAACGCGCGGCATGCGACGAGCAGGCCGTCAACTCTTTTCGGCGCAAACGATAAGGAATGTAAACATTCGGGTGTCTGGCCGAAATCTCCCCGTTGTCGTTATCCGGAAACACCGCGATGGTATCGCCGAATATTTCGTCGGATGTTATATCTTTTTGGGTCAAGCATCTCGCCGACGACACGCTGGCCGCCTTGAGTGCGAGCTGAGGGGAACTGAGCGCGATATAGCTGTTTTCGAAGCCGGGTACGTTTTTCCGGTAAAATTGATAGGAGAGGAGCATCTTTTTCCGGCCTTGAGCTCGACGCGGTTGATCTCGTTAATGTCCGCCTGATTCAAAGAGGGGAAAAAAGGATGGAACCAGACAACCCCGTCGTGACATTTCACGAGGTCTTTCAGATAGAACGCGGCGCCGCCTTGCTTCCCCAGATCCTGCATCAGTTCGGCGTATTTATCCGGATGTGACGATCTAATTTTTCAACTTTTTACATGTTGATGTTGCCGATCCAGAAAGGAAAGGCGAACGCGGCAATCCTGAGGCCCGGCACCATCCTGGTATCGCATTCGGCTCCGGCCGGCTGCAGAAAGTCCCCGTCGCCGGTGCAATCGATCACTACTTTTGCCAGGATCGCCTGTCTTCCCGACTTGTTTTCGATGAAGCGCCTTTGACCGTATTGCCCTCCACGATGGGGCGCGTCCCCCAGGAATGGAGATAGAGTTTCACTCCGGCTTCTTCCATCATGTTGTTCAGTTCGCACTTCAATATTTCGGGATCCACCAAAGCGGTGTACAGCACTCTCTTCTTGCCGATATTCAAATCCTCGCGAATGTAGAACCAGGCGAGATTCGAATCGATATAGTGTTTGACCAACGTCTCGTCCGTGGAACCCCAGTCTTCCTTTTTCGGATAATCGGTCGCTCCCCGCGCATCCAATCTGTCCACCAGTTCCTGGCAGATGCCGGCTATCTGCTGCTCACCGTTTATGTTACTCAGGTTCGGAATAATGGTGACCAGTCCGCCGGTAGCCATGCCTCCCAGGTGGCCATACCTTTCGACGAGCATGGTATCCGCGCCGCTGCGAGCAGCCGCCAGGGCGGAACCGATTCCCCCGGCCCGCCTCCCACAACAAGCACATCCACCTCTCTGCAGACTTCAATGTCTCTGGCCGGTCTCGTAACTCGTTTTTCTGGTGGAAATGGCATTCATGACCACAAACCTCCCTTTGGGCGATGGCATCTATTGGAGCAGTTGATACGCCCGGATAGATACCGACAACTCCTTAGGCGTCTATACTGGAAATCAAAATTTGTCTCCATGTTTTCTGCGGGTTGTATCCACATACAACAGTCCTTATGTGATATTACTATGGGAATCGGCGTCATAAGCTTATGGAGAGACTTTTGTTGCTTTGACTATTGCAGGGTCGGATCCATCCGGAGGAGCGGGAATCCAGGCGGACCTGAAAACATTTCACCAGAGGGGAGTCTATGGCGAGAGTGTTATCACTCTGCTGACGGTGCAAAACACACAAAAAGTGAGCGCCGTGGAAATCCTTTCGGCGAATATCGTTGCCGCTCAGCTGGAAGCAGTACTGGAAGACATTCCGCCCGCAGCGGCAAAAACGGGAGCGCTCGGCAATCTTGAGATTGTCCGTCTTGTAGCTGAAAAGGCGCAGGATTTCAAATTTCCGCTCGTGGTTGATCCCGTGATGATCAGCAAGCACGGTCAACCGCTTATGACGGAGCAGGCTCGAGCTGCCTTTGCGGATCTTTTGCTGCCGAAGGCTTTTCTTGTCACGCCCAATCTGCACGAAGCCGGGGAACTGGCCCGCATGGCGGTATGCGATCTTGCAACGATGAAGGAAGCGGCGGCAAGAATCGCCGCGCTCGGAGCGCAAGCTGTGCTGATCAAGGGCGGACATCTCGAAGGGGATGCAATCGACATCCTGTATTGGAGAGGAGACATTGTGACATACCGGTCGCCCCGCATTCCCACGGCGCACACCCATGGAACGGGCTGCACCTATTCCGCCTGCATTACTGCGGAACTGGCAAAGGGACGGAATCTTGTTGACGCAGTGGAGATCGCCAAGAGATATATCACCCGCGCCATCGAAACGAACCCTGGCCTGGGCAAAGCTCCGTATTGGTCAATCATCACGCACAGATATCCGATAGATAGGCTTCCTACCCGTTGTCTTTTTGCATACAGGCTTTTATGCTTAATGTGGCATTCTTTTAATCATCGTTCTGGAGAAAAGCTGGATGACAAGCAGTCGAAAATACCCGCCTAAAGCGTATCAGAATCCGGATTTCCTGCTCGGCGATGATGGCCGCATTGTCAGGGTCCTGAGCGAATATCTGGAGCCCGCAAGCCGCCTTGCATTGCAGCGCGTCAAGGACACGGTTGTATTTTTCGGCTCGGCCAGGATTCTTCCCCGTGAAGAGAGTGCGAGCGGCTTGAAGAGCTGCAGCGGCTTTTCCAATCGGGATCGGCGGGGAACAAGCCGACGGAGGATGACATCGGCCGGGCTAAACGGGCGGTCCATTTATCGCGCTATTACGAAGAGGCATCGACCCTGGCACAGTTGATTGTCGACTGGGCGAAGACGCTGGACGGAGGATTGAAGCGGCTGATGATCTGCTCGGGCGGGGGGCCGGGGATAATGGAAGCCGCGAATCGGGGTGCCAGCGAAGCAGGCGGCCAGTCGATAGGATTTTCCATAAGTCTCCCGATGGAACAAAAAATCAATCCGTATGTCTCAGAAGAGCTGGCGTTCGATTTCCACTATTTCTTCATGAGAAAATTCTGGTTTGTTTACCTGGCAAGGGCGCTGGTGATTTTCCCTGGCGGCTTTGGGACGATGGACGAAGCGTTCGAAGTCCTGACGTTGGTGCAGACAAAAAAGACGCACCACAGAGTGCCGGTTATCGTTTATGGTTCTGAGTACTGGAAAGAGGTCCTGAATTTCGATGCGATGATTCGCTGGGGAACGATTTCCCGTGAGGATTTGGATTTGATTCATGTTTCGGATGATCCGTATGAGGCATTCGAATACCTGAAAAAGGAGCTCACGGGAATACACAAGTTTTAAAGCATCTTTTGTTTAATTCTTGAGTTCACACCGAGGCTCAAGGCTTCGAAGAGCAACGAAACGCCATGGACGACTTTTTATTGCAACGCCGATACGAGGAGAGTCCGGCCTCTCCCAAAGACCATCGTCTGGCCACGGAGAGAGATCGGGACCGGATTCTGCACAGCTCCGCATTCCGAAGGCTCCAGGGAAAAACGCAGATTTTCGGCATCGGGCAAGCGGATTTTTATCGCACGCGCCTGACACACAGCCTGGAGGTTTCGCAGATCGCGCGCGCCATCGCCTATAATCTGCTTTTTGAACAACCTCAGCTAGAGCGCTGCCTCTCTCCGGAATTGGCCGAGGCGGCGGCGCTCGCACATGATTTGGGCCATCCGCCTTTCGGGCACGCAGGCGAGCAGACGCTGGACGACTGCATGCAGGAAGTCAGCCGCAAAGGACGGCTGAAAGGGAAAAGCCTGCTTCGATTCGAAGGCAACGCGCAGACGTTTCACATACTGGTTGCCGCAGAGCCCAAATCCCCGTTGTATCCCGGACTGAACCTGACGCGGGCGACGCTGGCCGGAGTGCTGAAATATCCGTATGCGCAGGAAATCGGGAACGATAAATTCATTTTCGCTTCCGATCTCCCTGCAGCCAAATGGGCGCTCGAGCAGGGAGGCGCGATCCTCGCATCGCAGACCAGGCCGAGGCGCCGGCTGCCCATAACCTCCATCGCCTGCCAGATACTGGACTGGGCGGACGATTGCGCCTATTCGATTCATGATGTGGAAGATGCGCTGCAGGCGCAATTCCTGCATCCGGGAGATCTGGAGGATGCGCGGTTCGCGCGGCGTGTCCTCGCGCATTACGAAGAGACGCGCAAGGAGGAGGCAGTTCCGGAACTGACGCTCTCGGAATTCCGCGCGCGCCTGCTGGATCTGGAGCGGCGGATCAAGCCGTCCGAACAGGGTGATGAACGCGCATACCGGAAATCGGCGATGCGGAATATCCTCAACGACCTGATTACCTCCGTCTCCGTAGAACCCTGCACGCGGCAGTCGCCGTGCCGATTTCTCCTGGCGCCTGATAGTCCCCGATGAATCCCGGATTCTCTCCGTACTCTGCAAATCCGTTATCTGGGAAGCCGTGATTACGGATCCCAGGGTCGCAGCCATGAGCACCAAGGGCAGGGAAATTCTCCGGGACCTTTTCCAGCTCCTCATGGAGGAGGTTCTGGAAAAACGAAGTGCCGTCCTGTTTCCCCGGTATTATCGGCCTATTATCGAAGAGTGTCTGGGAGGCGGGCAAATGGAAGCGGCGCGTGCAGTATGCAATTTCCTTGCGCTGCTGACCGATATGGATGCGTTACGGCTTCACGCTCTACTGCGCGGTTCCAAAGCTTCTTCCATTTTTGATTTTATTTAACGCCGCGGGATTCTGCCGGAGCTGCCTTTCTCCAAGTGACGGTGGCCCACCATGTCGCAGCCTCAAACCAGGACAGCGGGGACACTTCAATCCTCACGAAACCCCGCTTAATGGCGCTCAGCACAGATTGCACGTCAGGTTCCGAATACACCCACGTATATGTTCTTCCCAGTTGCCAGAGGAAATGAATATCTCCGCTTGCCCACAAGCGGTTTTCCGGTTTCCCTGGCGAGCTGGACACTGCGGCGATTATAGTTTAATCCCCGGACCTGAAATCCCGAATACTCGATGGCATCAAAAACATCCAGATTTTTTGGCAGAAGTCCCCGGAGGCAGCTGCGTTCCGGGAAAAACGCATGCGGGGCAATCACAAGCGTATCTTTGCCCGCGCGTGCGCCGATTTTTTTCAGCGTGTTGAGATCTTCAGGACATGTGTTGAAATTGTAGACAAGCACATGGCGTGTTTTTTCGGCGGTGACCTCCATGCCGGGAATCAGCGTGATGCCCAGATCTCCGGCGTATTCTGCAAGCCTTTTCGTCCAGATATCAAGATTGTGGCACGTGATCCCAAGAATCTCGTAGCCGAGCGTGGCCGCTCTGGCGATCAACTGCTCGGGAGTGTATCGGCAGATCCTGGAGTCGTCGGGATCCAGACTGCAGTGCGCATGCAATTCGGCCTTCAACCAGCGTTTCCTGGAATTTCCACCGCTATTCAAGATCGGTTCCTCCCGACAAAATCTTTTGACCGACACACTCTTATCGGCAGAAACCAATCAGCATCTTCACATTTCAGATTCCGGATTCCGGATTCCGGATTCCGGATTTAAGACGAAAGTCCAAATTTTGAACCTGCAACCTGCAACCTGCAACCTGCAAGCGAACCTGCAACCTGGATATGACTGCAATGAACCTGCACTGGAACCTGCAACCTGCAACCTGCAACCTGGAACCTGCAACCTGGAACCTGCAACCTGCAACCTGGAACCTGCAACCTGCAACCTGCAACCCAGTTGACAGAGAGAAGAGGGTTCTATACGCTTTCAACCTTTAGCCCGCATTTCTCAGGGGATTTCGTAGCGAGGTGGCAAAGACGGGCATAGATACAATTGATTCCAAATTCCAGATTCTAGACGAAATGCAATCCGGAATCCGGAATCTGGAATCAATTCCAAGTGAGAGGCAAATAAAACCATGTCGGATCTCAAACTCCCCTCTAGGTCGGAAGACTTTTCGGAATGGTATAACGAACTGGTGCTCCGTGCGGAGCTCGCGGACTACGCGCCGGTGCGCGGCTGCATGATTGTGCGGCCTTACGGGTGGGCGCTGTGGGAGAACATTCAGCAATCGCTCGATCGAAGTTTCAAAGCCACCGGGCATTTGAATGCGGCCTTCCCTCTTCTGATTCCGCGCAGTTTTATAGATAAAGAAAAATCCCACGTGGCCGGCTTCTCTCCGGAGCTCGCGGTGGTTACTCATGGTGGAGGCGAGGAGCTGGAGGAGCCTTTAGTGGTCCGTCCAACCTCCGAGACAATTATCGGGCATTCTTTCGCCAAGTGGATACAGTCCTACAGGGACTTGCCTCTCCTGATAAATCAATGGAACAGTGTGGTTCGTTGGGAGATGCGCACCAAACTTTTCCTGCGGACCACGGAGTTTTACTGGCAGGAGGGGCATACGGCCCATGCCACACTTGAAGAGGCAGAAGCCGAAACAAGGCAGATGCTTGACATTTATGCCAAATTTGCTGTCAATGATGCTGCGATCCCTGTGATGCCCGGATTGAAATCCGATTCCGAGCGGTTTGCCGGGGCCGATCGGACCTATTCTATTGAAGCGATGATGGGGGACGGGAAAGCGCTGCAGTCCGGAACCTCGCATAATCTTGGACAGAATTTCGCGAAGGCATTTGAAATCCGTTACCTCGATAAGAACGGCGTTCTCCAGCACTGCTGGACGACGTCGTGGGGCTTATCCACACGATTCATCGGCGCGATCATTATGGTGCACGGGGATGACCAGGGATTGATTTTGCCTCCGCGCCTGGCGCCGCACCAAGCTGTCATCGTTCCTATATACAAAAGCGATGAGGAAAAGGCGCTGGTCATGCAGGCGGCGCGCACGATCAAGGCGGAGCTTGTGGCTTCGAATGTTCGCGTAATCCTGGACGAGCGGGAAGGCAGCAGTCCGGGATTTAAATTCAATGACTGGGAGATGCGCGGCGTGCCGCTGCGGATCGAAATCGGTCCCAAGGATGTGCAGAAGAATACGGTCGTGCTGGCGCGCCGCGACAAGCCCGGCAGGGAAGGAAAGTCATTCGTTCCGCAGTCAGGCATCACGGAGGCGGTGACGCAAACGCTCAATACTATTCAAAAAGCGCTTTACGACCGGGCTCTCAATTTCCGCGAGGCAAACACCGCTGATCCCAAAGAGTATCGAGAATTCCAGACTGCAGTGGAGAAGGGCTTTGCCTATTCATTCTGGTGCGGCAGCGCGCACTGCGAAAAAAGCATCAAGGAAGATACGAAGGCGACGTTACGATGCATTCCCATTGAACAGTCCAAAGAAAACGGGAATTGCATTTACTGCGGAAAGCCTGCGCAGGAAAGAGCCTATTTCGCCAAAGCCTATTAATAATTTCGGTGACAGTCACCATAACCTCGAAATAGCCGACAGGTGAAATACGGTTCCGCCTGTGCGTAATTTCGAGGTTATGGTGACTGTCACCGAAATTATTTAGCCCATATCCTGAATAAACTGCTGCACCGAATCGTACCGCATATAAGGGTTAGCCTGTTTTTGTTCGCCGATGGTTGAAGTGGGGCTGCCTCCGTAATCATGCCCCGGGTAAATAATCGTGCTGTCATCCAGCGCACGCAGGGTGTGATTCAGGCTCCACCACATTTTCCGGGGATCTCCGCCGGGCATGTCCACGCGCCCGCACGCATCGACAAACAGCGTGTCTCCCGAGAAGAGGCTGTTTTCGATGAGGAAACACTGGGATCCCGGACTGTGCCCCGGTGTGTGCAGGCATTGAACCATAAGCTTTCCCATTTGGATTTTTTCCCCATCCGAAACCGTTTGGAAGTTGCCAGCCCGACTCGTTAAAAAGTCCGTTGCCATCCCAAAACTTCGAGCCACCTCCCGCATGTAGTCCACTTCATCCGAGTGGATATAAACTCTGGCGTTCGTGGCATCCAGCAGCGATTCCAGCGCATTGGTGTGATCCGGGTGGCCATGTGTGACCAGTATGTGCCTGATATTGAGGTCGGCACCCCGGGCTAAATTGAGTATTTCATTCGCATCCCATGCGGGATCCACGACCGCGGCCTCTCTCGATTCGACGCATCCGATCAGATACACAAAATTCATCATTGGCCCGATTATGGCCTGTTGCACTAACATTCTGCGAGATTCCATCCGTCCCTCCCGGATACAGTATACAAAATGAATTATGTACCGGCATGCATGATAATAGTAGCCACTAATCCAAACTATCGGGGTCGGTATCGGACTCGGCTTTTTAATGAGACATCCTGTGATTTCATCATACTCGACCCCGACCCCGATGATTGCGGATATATGGTAATTTTAATACGGAATATGGTTTAATCCCGACAAACAGAGACACCATGCATCGAACGGTTTTGACATTAATCCTGGCTGCAACCTGTTTTGCCGGCGTGGGCGCCGCAACGGATACTACCGGAGCTCTGTACGATGATATACCTCACAAAGGCACGCCGCGAAAACTGCAGGAAGCATGGCTGCGTTTTCATGAAGTCGGTCTTTGCCAGGATGTGGATGCAGCCTTCGTTTTTGATGAAAGCGGGGTGAAGATCTGGAGCAGGATTGAAAGCGATAAGAACTATCTGAAATTTCAGGCACTCTTTGCATCCCTGCGCAAGCTTTATCCCGTTGAGTTATATATAAACCGTCCCCGGGAAGAAGAAGCGGAGAACGGGGACAATCCGCCCCCGAGTCTTTGGCATAACGATGAATTGCGTTCCAACCTTGGAGATCGTGTGTCGCAATTGTCCGTTGATGATGAGGAGCAAATCACACGATATCGCTCCCCAGCTTGATGAGTTATTGAAGCAGAGGATGCTGATTTACGCGGAGCAAACGCTGAGCCAGAACCGGAAGATGGAGCATTATGCCCTGGACTTATTTGCTCTGGCCCGCGTGGCGCTTGATTCCGGTATCCCATCCGATATCAGGTCTAAAGCTCTGGCGATATGCCTGGCCCACGCCAGAAACCTGGAGAAGAACATCGGGAAATTATCTTCGGGATTGGCGCAGGCGATCCCTGGCTCTGCAAAATGGGAAAGAGGATCCGCTCAGCTGGCAGCTGGTCCGTATGCCGAAAACAAGCTTCTGACGGAAAAAGCAGAGCAGATTTATACCTATGCTCAAAGCATCGCCCGGCGCGTTCATCGCTTTATCTACCCGGAATATTACACGATAGAATTAGAAGAGCTGCGCTATCCCAGCCTGCTTGAATCTTTAAGGACGCTCCAGCGAATGGTCCTGAAATTTCAAGCAGCGCTGGCAAAGTCCGGCATAGACAGGCGGTGAGAAATGATGATTATGGTGCCTTGACCTTGCCGCATGAATAACAGGATAATTCCCCGGTGTGCTGCAAGGATTTCACAATTTGGTGGCGGCCAATCCGGACAGGGAAATGATGTCATGAGTCGAAGCGATAGATTTATCAAAGCATGCCGATTGGAAAGAGTCGATTGCACTCCCGTATGGTTTATGCGCCAGGCGGGCCGGTATATGAAGGCATACCGGGATATCCGCGAAAAATTCAGTTTGATGGAAATGTTCAAAAATCCGGAGCTTGCCGCCGAGATCACTCTTCAGCCGGTTCACGCCTTTGCTGTGGATGCCGCCATTATTTTTGCGGATATACTTTTGCCGCTGGAAGCCATGGGAATCGGCTTTGAGTTTGCGCCCGGTCCTGTCATTCATAATCCGGTCCGAACCGCGGAGGATGTCGAGGCGCTTCGGATAGCCGATCCTGAAACGGATCTGGCATATGTGATGAAGGCCCTGAAGCTTGTACGGTCTGAAATCGACGGGAAGATACCGCTGATAGGGTTTGCCGGCGCGCCGTTTACCCTTGCAGGCTATGCCATCGAAGGCGGATCTTCATCCAACTATCTTCTGACGAAGAACCTGATGCACACAGACCGTGGAGCATGGGATCTCCTGATGGATAAATTCAGCCAAACCATCCTGGCATTCTTGAAGGCTCAAGTCAGGGCGGGAGCACAGGTTGTGCAGCTTTTCGATTCGTGGGTTGGCTGCCTCAGCCCTTCTGACTACAGGGATTTCGTTCTGCCGCACACCCGGAAGATCTTTCAGGAATTGCGGAAGGAAGGCATTCCCTCCATCCACTTCGGAACGGGGACGGCAGGTTTGCTGCACCTTCTTGCCGAAGCCGGCGGCGACATCATTGGCGTTGACTGGCGCGTTTCGCTTGATTCTGCCTGGCGATGCGTTGATACAGGGGCTGGTGTTCAGGGCAATCTGGATCCTGCAGCTCTATTAGCTCCGTTGCCGGTTCTGAAACAGAAGGCGGCAGACGTGCTCGAAGAAGCCGGAGGCAGGCAGGGGCACATATTTAATCTTGGACATGGGATCCATCTGTCGACGCCGGAAGATTCGGTCAAAGCTCTAGCCGACTTTGTCCATGAATATAAGATCACGGGGACAGGAACTAATCGAAAACAACCGTTTGCAGGGTAGAGATCTCGATCGTCTTGCCGCAGCGCGGATTTTTGCAGCGCAGCTTGTCGTCGAGGCGGATCCGGTAGTTGCGCGCCTTGGCAAATCGCGCGCGATCCTGTTCATTGGCGCCCGGGGGGATAGAAGCTTTTTTTGTCCGGCGGCGCCACTTGATCGGATACTCCAGCGAAGTCCGGCATTTTGGGCAGTAGATTGTGGCAGCCACCGTTTCATCCTTCTCGTTAAACAGGTCACGTTCTTCCATAGCGGTCTATTATATGATGCAATGGCTCCTCGCTACAGCAAGAACTTGATGTAATATGTAAAATGTTTACAATCCATCGGGAGAAGAAGGGCCCGGGCAAACCGAAAAATAGAGGATACCGGGACTGAAAAGCCAAATTATGGAGTTCTTTCGCAAAATATTTTCTGCTCCAACCGAGCCATCCGGGCGGCAGATTAAAAAGGCACTCAAGCAGATCACCCAAATGCATGGCGAAGCGGCCACGCGCGTCGGCGCCATGGAGCGGCTTGCGTCATGGCAAACGCCTGAAGCTGCGGCAGCGCTTCTGCGCAGGTTCACAGTCCAGACTCCACAGGCCAGCATGGACCTTGAAGAAAAGCAGTATGCCGTAAAGCTGCTCGCGCAAATGGGAAATGTTGCCGTCCAGTCAATCCTAAATTATCTGCGTGTGGAACCTGACGTGACCTACCCTGTGCGGGCTTTGAGAGAAATTTTGCCGCAGGAAGAGTTCCACAAATCCCTAACAGATCTTTTAACCAATCTTTCCATGGGATATACGCGCTGGCCCGAGGCCAAAGCGGTGTTTATCGGCCATCTCCCCGACGATGCGTTTCCTCTCGTTGCCGCAACGGTTGTCTGCTCTCTTGAAGATGAGGACGATGACGTTTGCATTGCGGCGATCGATTACCTGGCACGAAACGGCGATGAGACGATCCGCGAAAAGCTGATCCAGGTTTTCCTGGAAGGGGAGTCGCGCCCTAGAGTCCGCGGACGGATTCTGGATCACTTTTGTGAATTGGAGTGGCCGGTCAAAGGCTATCGGAAGAAAATGGAGGAAGCGATTGCGTTGCCCTTCTATTTAACTTCCAAGGGAACCGTGAAGCGTAAATCCGCACAAGAGTACTAATGCGCTCCCAGAAAAGACTCGAGGATCTGATTAAATGCCTGCGGTTTTTCCAGGATGAACGCCGCGCCCGCATCTTCGATGATTTGCAGGTCGCATCGGGAGATCCGGGCTTTCATGTATTCTCCAATTGCCCGGTTTTCGGATGTGGTTACGATAAGGCTGGGAACGGCCACGTGCCTTAAAGCGGATCTTCTATCTCCCGTAAAAAGATCGAAATAAAGAGAGACTGCAGCTCCGGTAGGAGTTTTCTGATTACTTTCTAATAGCTCTTTATACAAGATCTCCGGCTGACGGGTTTTAAATAAGCCGCGCAGATACTGATCCATTGCTTTGGTGCGGTCTTCCTGAAACGACAGCAGGAGCTTGCGGGCCTGCTGCGGAGTTACGGATCCGGGGTAATCCTCCAGTTTGACCATTGCCGGGCCGCCTTCCACGAAAACGACTTTTTCCGGTGCGAGAGTTTCAGGGCTGGAGAGGTATTCCAGGAGCGTCGTTACTCCGGCAGCCCAACCGACGAGATAGCAGCGCTCTATCTTGAGGTTCTGGAGAAATGCGTGCAGGTCCGCGGCCTGCTGCTGGTATGTATTCCCTAATTCCGTTCTTGTCGTTTCTCCCTGACTGCGCGGATCTACGGCGATGACCCGGAATCCCCTGGATGAGAAATAGGGAATCTGCTCTTTCCAGACTTCTGCGGCCGTCATCCAGCCGGGCACAAAAACAAGCGTCCGGTCCCCGGCGCCCGCTTCCAGATAGTGGATCTTAATATCGCCGACCTGGAGAAATCTATCTCTCCACGGCCCGCTTTCCTTTCCCGCTACCGGCAAAACCGCAGGCAGCAGGGCAAGGAGAGAAAAAGCCAGGATCGTTTTTCTATTCATAACGGCCTCGTATGAATACTATGCAGCAATCCATTTACCGTGACAAGGCAGTCGGCAGCTCAGCTATCGCTATCGGCTTTCAGCTTAGTCGGTAGTCGTGTTGGGCGGCGTCAGCATGCATTCTTTTATTGAAACGCAGCTGTAATAACGATTATTGCCTATCGACTGCCGACTGGACTCGACTGCCGACTGCCGACTGAGCGACTGAATAGTTGCGCTGCCGGACCCTATCCAATACAATGGCGTAATGCTTTGGCTTTACCGGGGCGTCGTACCCAAGTGGCTAAGGGAGAGGTCTGCAAAACCTCGATGCAGCGGTTCGAATCCGCTCGGCGCCTCCATTCAAAGATTCTCCGTCTGATGCATCAAATCCCTGGATTGCAGACCGGTGAGTTTAAAGTGCTGCCTTATTTGGCCTTTTGAGAAATGCAGCGGAAGCATTCGCCGGCAAAACTGGCTTGAATCAATACATTAAGAATGTAACAAGTGCCATTGACTGAACGTAATTAAACTGCGTAAAGGGTTTTGAAGGAATCTGACAATTGGCTGTATCCAGTAATACCCTGAATCGATAGACCGGATGGCCAATGCAGAACTTATTTTTAGGAGATAGGGTACCCCGCCATGATTCGACGACCTATCATTGCCGCTTTAGTTCTCGCAACCGCCTTCAGCGTAAGCTTGGCAAACGCCCAGCAGACTGCTTCTTTTAAAAGCTTTACAGCATTCAGGAATGTTGTGCCGGATATCGATTTCTTTGCATCCAGCCGACAGGCAATCGCCCCTTATGAGAAACCGGCAGGTGAAGCGATAGCAAAACTCAGGCAACTGTTTGGGGCAAACCTGCCTAAGGGTGCCATATTTATATGTTCAACGCAGGTACAGAAGGATGCGGTGTATGAGCCCAAGGTGCTCAGGTCGGGGTATAGCTGGAGCCTGACGGCCGAGACTCCCGAAGTGAGAGCCCAGGCAATGCTGGCGAGGATAAAATCGCAAATGGGCGACGACGTTCCAGCGGAAATCCGGGACCGGATGCAGAAAATGCAGCCGGAGATGATGGCTAATGCGGAGAGGCAAATGGTCTCTGCGGTTACCCAGCAAATAGCGTACGCGGTCATTCAGACCCTGTTGAACAAGGAGCTTCAATACAGATCATCGCGTCTGGATGACATGGGGAAAAGTCCTCTTCCGGACTGGCTGGATATTGGCATTGCCTCCTATGCGAGCGGTGTGAATACGGCTTTTTCCTATCTCAAGCAGAATATGGACCAGACATTTCCGATTGAGGACGTCCTCTCCATGGCTCGCCCATTTGTGGCCTCGTCATCCGGCCAAAATGGCGGCGGTGGCGGGGGCCGTTCCGGTGGCGGTATGCCGGGCGGCGGCCAGGGTGGCTTCCCCGGGGCGGCCGAAGCATGGGCGGGTTTAGCCGGCGGCGGCCAGGGCGGTTTTCCCGGAGGCGGCAGAAGCAGGGCGGTTTTACCGGAGGTGGCCAGGGTGGTTTCCCCGGCGGTGGCCAGGGTGGTTTCCCCGGCGGCTTTGGCGGCGAGGGCGGACAGCGCGGCCAACGCGGTGGACAGCAAAGACAAATGTCCAAGGATGAACAGGACCGAACGATTTTTGATGGACAGGCCCTTACCCTCTTTTCCTTTCTCCTTGAAAAGATAGGAATCGACAAAGTCAAAGAGCTTATCAAACAGGCGCAGGAGGGCAAGGAAACCAGAGAGTATCTCAGCAAGCCCGATGTGCTTGGATCGGATTTCGAAAAGATAGAAGAGGCCTGGACCGCATGGGTCAAAGCCCAAAAATAAAAAACTGTCGGATGGAATCGACTCACAATTACATAAACAATTCGAGATCAGCATTATGCGCATGAAAAAAAAACGACTTCCCGGATTCAAGCCTTTGGTCACGAGCCTGACGATTGTTGGCCTCCTGATCGCATTGGCGTGGTGCCTTCAGCCGGCATCAGCCCAGAACCCCGGATTAACCAGCACTAAAGCTTCATCTCCTCTCCCCGCCTCAAACGCCAGCCTGGTTTCGAGCAAGCCTGCGGAATACAAGGTGACTACAGGCCAGATCATAAAAGAGATCGTCCTCACGGGAGAATTGAAAGCCGAGCGATCGATCGAAATTAATGCTCCCAATATTCGCAGCAGCTCTTCCAATACCGTCTCCATGATGGCGCCGGAGGGATCCTTCGTTAAAAAGGGAGAACGCATCATCGAATTTGACGATGCTTCGCTTTTAAGCAATAAGTCCGAAGCCGAGCGAACTCTGGATGAAGCGAAACTGAGTATTGAGAAAAAAAAGGCGGATCTGGAGGCTCAACGTTGCGATCTGCTGAGTTCTGTCGCTCAGGCGGAAGGCCAGTTGAAGCAGGACGAACTGTATGGCAAGATCAGCAAGGATCTGCTTCCGGGGAATACGTATCAGAAATATCAGCTGAACGTGACTAAATCGAAATTGTCTCTGCAGAAATCCAAGGAACAACTGGACAATTTCGAAAAAAGCTACGCTTCGCAGATGGCGCTGGTGGAGATCAGACGGTCCCAGGCTGAAATCGACCTGAAGAAAATTGAAAGCGACATGCAGCTTTTAAAGATCGACGCTCCCCAGGATGGAATCCTGATCTACGGAGACAACTGGACGAGCAACCGCAAGATCCAGCCCGGAGACAGCCTCTTTCAGGGGATGCCGGTTGCCAACCTTCCCGACCTTTCCAGCATGCAAGTTGTGGGCTATGTCTTTGATACGGAGTACAGCTCTCTGAAAGTTGATATGCGCGGCACCGTCACTTTTGACGCTCTTCCCGGTTACAGTGTGAGCGGGAGAGTGTCTTCGGTGACCAGTGTCGCAAGCCGAAAGAACTTTGCTACTGCCAAAAAAGTCTTCCAGACAGTTGTTCAGCTCGATAAGGTTGACGCTGCGATGATGAAGCCTGGAATGACGGCGCATGTCAGGATCCCGACGGTTCTGGCGAAGGAAACGCCGGTTATCCCCCGCGAATATCTGGGTACCGATTCACAGGGAAGATATTTTGTCCTGAAAAAGGGAGCTGATTCCAAGAAAGCCAGCACCCAGATCGTTTCGATTGGAGCTGTCGGAGACCGCATGGTTCAGGCAATTTCAGGCGTTTCCATAGGAGAGCCGCTGCTTCCAATGCAGCGTCTTGCGGAGGTTACAAAATGACATCCCGAAAATGGATTACTATAATTGTCCTGGTTGCAATTATCGCGGCGGGCGCCTACTGGATTTACTATTCCCGCAATGTCTCCGCAAACATCAGCGACAAGGATTTGATCACATGTCCAGCGCGTCGACTTCCCGGTAATTATCAGCGCTACCGGCACTCTCGAAGCTACCCGCAGCGTAACTATCGGTCCCCCCATGGTCCGCAATCAAAGACGTTTCAAGCTGATGCGCATGGTGGATGAGGGGACGGCGGTATCCGAGGGGGATTTCCTGATGGAACTCGATACTTCAGATATTGCGTCGCGCCTGAGGGATGAAACGGCCAACTTCCAGAGTGTCCAGGAAGAAAGGCAAAAGAAGCGGTCCGATTCGGATATTCAGCTCAAGAACCTGAAGCTTTCACTGGAGCAAGCCAAGTCGGATCTCGAGAAGCTGGAAGTGAAGCTGAGCTCCCAGGTCGATTTGATCAGCGGGATAGAAATCGAGAAAATCCGAATTCAGCGCGATGCCGCTAAAATCAAAGTTGACTTTCTCGAGAAGAAGGTCAAATACCAGACGGAAAGCGGGCAATTGGATCTCCAGATCTCGCGCAGCAACGAGAGCCATTACCGACGCCGTATGGATGATCTCATGGATGCGATGGACTCCTACACCATTCGGGCCCCGGTGTCAGGAGTAGTGATTTACAAGAGGAACTGGAACAATGAAGCAACCGAAATCGGCAGCAACATTTCTCCCATGAATGCAGTGATGGAAATCCCGGATCTGTCCAGCATCCGTGCCAAGATCCAGATTGATGAGATCGATTCCGGAAAGGTTAAAGTGGGGCAGGACGCCAACATTACCGTGGATGCGGTTCAGGGCCGGTCTTTTGGCGGCAAGGTAACAACCATCGGCACCATTTTAAAACAGGCCACCTTCGATCGGCCGCAGAAGGTGAATGATGTGTATGTTGAAATTGAGAATGCCGACACAAAAATGCTGCGCCCCGGCATGAATTTAAAGGCGCAGATACGGGTTGGCGAATACAAGCAAGTCGCGGTCATACCGCTGTCGAGCATTCAGGAGCGGGACGGACGGTCCTTTGTTCAAGTGTGGCGGCCGGAAACTAAAACATTTGACTGGCGTGAAATCCAATTGCGCACGAATGATGGTATGACCGCTGTCGTGGAATCCGGACTGAATGCCAAAGAAAAAATTCGGGCGAGACCCAAAGTCTAAAAATGAGGTGAGTTATGAAATACGCCGGCGAAGAATCCAATACCCAAAAGGGCAATTCGATGAAGAACCTGGGGCGGATTGCAGCCTTAGTTTTACTGGTTGTGGCCGGAGTGCTGCTTTTTCAATATCGCAGCAATCTCTCCACGCGCATCTCGAAAGTTCTGGCGGCTTCCGAGGAGAACCCGATCCCTGTTGCAAAGCTGACGAAACAGCCGTTTTCTCTCAGCGTCCCGTCGACCGGTGAAATTGTCGGGCTTGAAACGACGGATGTGCCGACGCCCAGTACTTCCTCGGGAAGCTTGACTATCGCCTGGCTAATACCCGAAGGGAGCTTTGTTAAAGCCGGAGATCCGGTAATTCGCTTTGATAGCACCGATGCAAAACTGAATCTCGAAAAGCAAACGAACACGCTGACTTCGAATCAGGAAAATACCAAGATTAAAACACAGCAGCAGATCACCGACGACAAGACGCTGACTATCGACCGGACGGATGCGGAAGAAGATTACAATTACGCTATGACCGTGATGCCCCAGGATGAATCCATATTCTCCAAATGGGATATCATCACGGCCCAGGCGGACGCCCATTACAACAAGGAGCGTATTGAATTCCTGAAGAGCAAGGCAAAAACGCAACAGCGCATCGCCCGATCCGACCAGCAGATTTTGACTATTGAAAGAAACAAGGCACAGTCACAGGTGAGCTTGCTCAAGGAAACGCTAAATTCTCTTGAACTGCAAGCTCCTGTCGGAGGGCTTGTATTATATCGAAGAGACCACAGGGAAGACCCCAAGGTCGGAAATCAGTCCTACCCGGGTCAGGTAGTGGTGGAAATAATAAACCTGGATGTCCTCCAGGCGCGCATCTATGTGCTCGAAAGAGACGGGGGCAACCTTGCAAAGGGCCAGCCGGTAATAATCAAACTGGATGCGATCCCGGATAAGCAATATCACGGCACGATCCGCTCGGTTTCTTCTGTGGCAGCCGCGCTGGAGCGGAACTCGGTGCTTCGCTACTTTACCTGCGATGTGGCTATTTCGGATGCAGGAAGAGACCTCAAGCGCATACGGCCCGGCATGAATCTGCAGGGGGATGTTGTTCTGCAAAACTATGAATCCTGTTTCGTAGTGCCTTCGGGTGCCGTAACGTACCGGGAAAAGGAAAAGGACAGCCTTGTTTATGTGAAAAAGGGCAACAAGTTTGTGGCAAAAACCGTGCAAACCGGACTTAGCTCCCATGGGGAAGCCATCATTCTTGGCGGCGTGGAAGATGGCGAACTGATCGCTCTCACCAATCCTTTCGAGACGCGCAAACTTTATCTCCCGGATTTCAGCAAGGGATCGACAGCGCAAGGCCGGGCCCCAGGAGGCATGCCGCCGGGCGGCATGATGAGGATGATGCGAGGCGGCGGCGGGCGACCATATTAGCCGGCGCGCTGACGGCAGATACATTTATATGTCGACGGGAGTGTTTAAGCGCTAACGCGCAATATTTCAGAATACGAGGCCTGATTCTATATGATATCGACTGAAACAATGATAGGCGCCTTGGTGAACCTGGGGAGGCACAAGCTGCGGTCGTTTCTGACCATGCTTGGAATGATCTTCGGTGTCGGCGCTGTTATCGCAATGCTTTCAATCGGCGCCGGAGCTGAAAGCGAGAGTCTCAAAATCATCGAGAACTTTGGCATTCGGAATATCATTATTCAGGCCAAGGAATTCAAAGAGGAAGAGTTGAAACAGATCCGGACCGAGTCTCTGGGTGTCAGCATGCGGGATGTGGAGGCGCTTGAAACGGTCCTGAAACCAAAACCCCTGATTTCGGCGTCCAGGCTGGTCAAAACCTACCAGGTCAATTCCGATAAAGCCCGCAGCGACAGCAGGGTTATGGGCGTGAGCAGCACCTACTCAACAATCCAGAATTTAAAGCTGCTGCAGGGGGCTTTCTTTCTTCCGGCGGATGAGGAATCGAACGCGCAGGTCTGCGTGCTCGGGATTGTCGCAAAACAGAAGCTGTTCGGGTTTGGCGATGTCCTGAACCAGCAGATTAAGGTCAATGATGTCTGGCTGACTGTGGTCGGAGTCCTGGCTGATTCTTCATCGGAAAAGCAGGAATTCGAAGGCGTAAAAGTCCAGAATCCCAATAACGATATTTATATTCCCATCACAACGGCTATCAAGAAATTCGACACCGAAGCCGTTGAAAATGAACTCAACGAAATCGTCGTGAAGATCGCCGACGGCGCCAATATTACGGAACAATCCTCGACCATCAATAACCTGGTGTCGGTCATGCACCGGTATGTCGATGACTATTCGATTGTGGTGCCCGAAAAGCTGCTCGAACAGAACCAGAGAACACAGGGCATCTTCAATGTCGTGATGGGCGCTATCGCGAGCATCTCGCTGCTGGTGGGCGGGATCGGGATCATGAACATCATGCTGGCTTCGGTTCTGGAAAGGACCAACGAAATCGGGTTGCGCCGCGCCATCGGCGCAAAGAAGCGCGACATCCGGATGCAGTTCATGGCGGAAGCGATCGCGATCAGCCTTGCAGGAGGACTCATAGGGGTTGGCCTGGGCTATGGCATATCCAGGGCGGTTGCCGTATTTTCCGGCTGGAGCACTATCATCACTATGGGATCCATCGGGCTTTCCTTTGGAGTGAGTTCTGTCATCGGGTTGATATTTGGCATCTATCCTGCGGTCCAGGCGTCGAATCTGGACCCGATCGAGTGTCTCCGCTACGAGTAGGTTGGAGATTCCAGCAATAGACGGCGAAGCATATCGCTCACCTATAATGGAGGAGGATTTGGCAAAATCCCGGTCCGGAAAAAGCCTGAAGGGATACGAATTAACCAACCTGCTGTTCTTTTTGGTACTTATTGTAGCCCTTGGAGTTCTGGTTACTTTTGTCTTTCGCCACTACGGCACTCGGAATCAGGAACAATCCGAAGGGGACGTGGTAGGCGTCGTGTCGGAGGCCGTAGGCTCCGGATCTGATATAGGCTTGTTTTATCTGGACACCAAACTCTCTGAAAGAACCCTGCGGTACCGAAGCAGGCTTGAGATCCCGGCGACAGATGATGGATTAGTGCGCGATTTGTTCGCATTGCCGGGGATTGAAGAGGTTACAATTGACTCGAAGGTCATCATACTCAAGAAAAACGGTTCAGCCCGCTGGGAAAGCATCCAGGCCGGCGTAAGGCGCATCGTAAAAGAACACCTCCATATTCACTTCTAGAATCCTGTAACAATTAGTTTCTTGTCCGTAACTGGTTAATGAGCATGAAAAATTCGGCAGATGGTACTCTGATCGAAAACACGCTCAAAGGGGATGAACGGTCATTTGCCGAGTCTGGTGCGCAGATACCAGGCGGCAGTTTGGGGGACGGTATACCGGATTCTCGGCAATTCCTCTGAAAACGAAGATGCGGTCCAGGAGGTTTTTCTACGTGCCTATACGGCCTTGCATAAATTCGACCTCAAATACCCTTTCGGACCCTGGATACTCCGCATCACTACAAACTACTGCATCGACCAGCTTCGTAAGCGGAGGGGTCGAAAGCTTCAGCTTTGGTCGGAACTCACGGAGTATGACCAGCGACGTTTGCTAAACAATCTCTCTCGAGATAGTGATTTGGACTCGGCCAGGATGGAAAGCAGCGAGGGGTATACCAAAATAGCGCAAGCATTACTGGATGGTTTGAATCCCAAATACCGGGCAGCTTTTGTTCTGAGGGAAGTGGAGGAAAAGAACTACGAAGAAGTCGCGAACGCGTTGGGAACTACCGAAGTGGCTGCGCGCGTGCGCGTATCAAGAGCCCGATCCGAGCTTCAGAAAAAATTTCGCGCCTATTGTTCGGGCTTAAAGGAAAAGGAGCGAAAATAAGACATATGCGCACCTGTGAGTTATTCGACAAATACCGTGATGGAGAACTGGGAGCAGCAGGGCAGAATGAATTCCAATCCCATTTGCCGGTCTGCGAAAATTGCCGGACGAAAATGGCTCTGCTCAATGGCCTGGCTTACGTTCTAAAGCATGAAGAAATGAAGCCGCTGGATATAGCGGATCAAATCGCCAGGAAGGCTTTTCTAAAGGGCCGATCCTGGGATGCTCTTGTCGTGTCCTGGATGCGTCCCGGGCCTGTCCTGGTTGCGCTGTCTTTAATGCTGGTTCTGTTTTCTTTCTTATGGCTGCTGCCCGGCAATGGCCAAGTCTCCGCGTATGCGGAGTATGAGAAATTAATGGATGAGGCCGAATCCATCAATTCTGAAGCAAGCCTTTCGCGGGTTAGCAGCGAGAGCGCGCTTGGTATATGGCTGCAGCAGGAAGGAAATTCGCAATGAGGGATCGTCCGCGAGCACTAGTGGTTTTGATTTCAGTATTCCTTTTGGGATGTTTGGCCGGATCCGCCGGATCCTATCTCTGGCTTAAAAGATCTCCGGATATAAGCAGGAGACCTCCGGATTTTAGAGACGGCGCAATGAAGGACGGTCCTATGTCACGGCCGCAACCTCCGAACTTTAAACAGATACTCCAGTTGACTCCTGAACAGGATGTTCAGTTTAAAGAGACGGTTGCGGAATATAGAAGGCGGATGACGGAGTTCCGCAAAAATGCGGATGCTTTCCATATGGAACAGGATGCAAAAATCCAGGGGATTTTATCCGAAATGGACCGCAAGATTTATTCGATTTTGAATGATGAGCAAAAGAAGAAATTTGCAGCCTGGAAAAAAGAGTTTGAAAACACAAGAAGGCGGCCTCAGCGCAGACGTGATTTCCCTCCCCCGCCGCGGCAGTAGATATAAAGAATGACGACCTACTCTTCCGCGCCCATTGCCCGGTATTTCATAAGAGCTTTGTGAAAGAGTGAAGATGTCAGCAACCGGCCGCACTCCGCGAGAGTTGCCCAACGGAAGCCTTTCATTCTCCGCAATCTCAGGACGCGAAGGTCTCCCCTGCAAAAGAATCCATAGGCTGTTATTCGATGATTTGTAATGCTGTGGCCGATTTTGGCGCAGAGTATCAACGGCACCGGGCGGCCAAAGATTTTCAGGCTCAGTGCGTCCGCTGCGTCTTTAGAGGATTCCCCGCGCAAAACCTGGCTGCAGGGAAGTCCCCATTCGCCGGGAATGACGGAAAACGTATGGAGAGAGGTTAAGAGAAGGCGGCGTTTGTTTTCCAGAATCAGAATTGCCGCTTCGGTCTGTTGGACCGCGCGCCTTGCGCGCGCGGCCGGAATTATGTCTTGAATGCGGAGTCTTCGTGCTTCGCAGAGCCGTTCAACCGGACATTCGGAACAGAGCGGACGCGATGGGATGCAGACCAGCGCGCCCAATTCCATCATGGCCTGATTAAAATCGGAAGGCTGTTTCTCGGGAATCCATTCGGACATGCGGTCCCAAAATAATTTTTCAGGCGCACTGATTCGTATTCCCTCCAGCCTGGTAATAACGCGCCGGACGTTTCCGTCCACGACGGGCTGAGCCTGGTGGAAAGCAAGAGAACAAACCGCTCCGGCCGTGTAGCGCCCGATTCCGGGCAGAGCGCGGATTGCCGCAAGATCCCTGGGAAACTCCCCGTGTCTTTCGAGTATGAGCCTTGCCGCGCGATGAATGTTTCGGGCCCTGCTGTAATATCCGAGACCCGACCATAGCTCCAGAACCTCGTGCTCAGCAGCCCTGGCCAAGGATTCTATACTCGGGAAGCGCTCGAGAAAGCGATTGTAGTAGGGAATTACCGTTTTTGCCTGGGTCTGTTGCAGCATGATCTCGGATATCCAAACCCGGTAAGGAGTCGGATCCTCTCGCCACGGAAGGGATCGGTGGCATGTGCGATACCAGCGAAGCAGGTAGCGCCTGAATTCCCGGATGTTCATAGCATTCCAGTTGCGCCGCAAATTCATATTCAGATGGGCAGATGCTCGAGCTGAAAGAAACCCGGGGCGTCTGAATCCGAAGACCTATAAAATTTTGAGTTTACCTAATTTCTGCATTGAAATACAGTTGCGAAAAAGCTAGGCTAGTTCCTACTAATAGATTAGCTGAATACTTTTTCAAGGAGTTTTGACTTTGCCCAGAGAAAAAAATAAAACCAAATCAAAGAGGCCCCAGGTGCGGCCTCGATGGACAAAAGAAGAAGTGGCGCTATTAAAAAGGCTCTATCGAACACACAGCAATTCCGAAATTGCCGGGATTCTTGGACGCAAGGTGTCGTCGGTTGTGTTCAAGGGACATCGGCTAGGCCTCGCCAAGGGAGCCCGGAGGCTGCGGGACATGGGGCGTGAGAATATCCGGAAGCGCTGGGAGCCTGTCAAACGCCGATCTGCTAAGAAGGCGCGCGCATCCAAAAAGTAAACTGAAAAGTCCGAAACAGCGCTGACACATTGTGATCCAGAAGCTCTTCAATGCCATATGGGGGAAAAACCTGTGCCGGAACGGACTGTTTGGGAAACGATTAAGCTTCAGGGAATCGAATTACTGGATACGCTGAAGCAGATTATCCACGAAGGGAATGCCCGACGGATAGTCATCAAGCAGGAAAATAGAATTGTTGCGGAGTTTCCCCTGGCGGCCGGCGTGGTGGGAACGCTGGTCGCTCCGATCCTCGCAGCAATAGGCGCTTTGGTTGCGCTGCTCAAGGATTGTTCTATTGAGGTTGAACGGGTTGCATCCGATTCCGGGCCTGAACGGTCCAAGCCACCCGCTCCGCCGGCGGACAATTGAGTCAGGCATAGCACGGATCAGTCGCCTGTCTTGAGTCGGTGTGTGGGGAAATCCGCCCGCATTATGTATGGGTTTGTTTACGAGCTAGCCTGGCTCAAGCACTCAGATTTTGCTTGTGCGGCACGGCTAAAAATCCTGTGAGAAATCTACACTATACGGACGTGGATGGCCTCCGCCACCGCTTTGTCAATTGAGGCTCAAGCACCAGATATAACGCGGGGATCAGAAACAGGCTGTCCCTAAGTATGGTCAGTGGTGAAATCTTCTCATCGAGGTTAAAGCAACCGCAGTTTGCTTCGATGCCACGGGAAATTGTAATCGCAAGAACTGCGATAAAGAAAAACAGCAGCGCGGCCGTTGCTGCGGAAAAATAACGGATCTTCCAGCCAATAAGAATTGCCAGGCCCAGGAGCATTTCAACCCAGGGCAGGTACTTTGCCATCGGGTAGATCAGGTTTTCCGGCACCATCTTGTAGCCCGAAATTGCGACCGCGAATTGAAGCGTCTCCTGAACCTTTACATACCCGCTATAGATGAAAACCCCGGCAAGAATCAGGCGGCAAAGCCAGTGCAGTATTTTTATTGCTATTGTCATTTGATGATGGCGTCAATAAATTGTTTCAGGACAATGTACGTTACAAGCCCTTCCACTTTCTGCTGCTTGCCCGTATAGCGGATAAATATCGTCGGCGTGGATTTTATCTGACTCTTGTTCCCCAGATCAATTTCTCTCTCGATGGCCAGGTCGATGCTTGAATCCTGCATGATTTTTTTCAGTTTCTGAAAATCTGTAAGGGAGAGGGCTTTGGAGATCGAGGCATCGATCTTGCCGTCCTGAGACCATATTGCCTGGTCCATATAAAGGGCATCCATGACCGCAAGCAGCTGCTTCACTCCAAGCCGTGCCGCTGCTTCCGAATAACGGGCCGCATTCCGTGAATACTTGTGAATCTGCGTTAACGGATATTCATGGTAAATGATGCGAACTTTATCTTTGCTGGAATATTCCTGCAAAATCTGCCGCACGGTGCCGAGGTAGAATTCGCGGCAGGCAGAGCATTGGAAGTCAGAAAACACCTCAATTTGTATCGGTGAGTTTGCCGACCCTCCCAGAGCCTGACCCGAAAGAGACATCGATAGGATGCACGGATGCCGGCCAAGCCAAAGACAGTTATGATCAGGATTATCATCCATCCAGATTTTCGAACCATAATGAAACCTCGGCGTAGCTGTTTTTATAGAAATCCTAGCATAGCAATTTCTCCCAAATCAGACAAACGTTTCTTTGCCAATCGGCTACATGGTACAGGATGCAGGTTTCAGGTTCAAGTTTCAGCGATCTGAAATATCGTGGGTCCGCAAAACCAAAACGTTAAGAATCGCAATTCTGATTCCGATAGCGACCCCGACCTCCGATGGATTAAAGCGGAGAAAACTGAAAATGGGAGTTCTGTCTTTGGAGGACCCGGCTATTCAGATAAGTGTCAATATCCGGAATTTAGTATTGGCGCAGATCTGAATCCGGAATCAGGAATTAGGAATCAGGAATTTATGTCTTAGCGGCTCTGGCGCACCTGGCGCAGGCGAAATTGGATCAAATGTTCGGGTTTGAATCTGCGGCGGGACCAGCGATATCCCTGCTCAAACTCGACTCCGAGGAGGTAGTTTGTTTTTTCAAATTTGCAATATTTTATGCGGGCTTGGCAGTGTTCGCTCTTAAATTGCAGAGATACAGGGTATCGAGCGCAATCGGCTCCTCGATTTCGAGGCACGCGCCGGATGCGCAAATATCTTCCAGGATAGCCCACTCGCTGCGGGAGGGCCCGAATTCAGGCTTCCACTGCACCTTTACCAGGTCCGCGCAAAGCTCTCTGTCATTTTCTCTTCTGTCACTTCTCACGACTAAATTATCGGCAGATTCGAGGCAATTAGTTAGCCCCATTTCCCGGCGGCAGGGGCAAGATCTTTTCTGTTTCAGCTCAATCTTCATGAAACGCAGGGGTTGCGCCGACTTCCGCATCGGATTTACCGGGATTTATTTTAGCGCCGCAAGGGCTTTTTCGTAATCCGGCTCCTGAGCAATTTCGGGCACCTGTTCAGTATATGCAACCGCACCTTTTTCATCTACCACCACGATCGCCCTGGAGAACAATCCCTGCAGAGGGCCGTCCACGATCGCATTACCCCGTAAGCGCTGCTGAAGCTTGAATCGCGGTATTCTGAAGCAGGGATGACATTCTCCAATCCCTCTGCCGCGCAAAACCGCTTTTGAGCAAATGGCAGGTCCTTCGAAATGCACAAGACCACGGTATTGGCCAGCTTTGAGGCTTCCGCATTGAATCGTCTCACCGAATTAGCGCAAACGGGGGTGTCGATGCTCGGGAAAATGTTCAGGACCATCTTTTTGCCCTTTAATTCACCCAGTGAAATGGGGGTAAGGTCTGTCTTGATAACTGTGAAATCGGGAGCAGCGGAGCCGACTCCTGGCAGAGAACCGGCGGTATGGATCGGATTTCCCTTGAATGTAACCTGTGCCATAGTTTTCCTTTCAATGATTTGTTGTTATGCCGGCGATGCATGCCGGGAGTTGTCAGCTTAAAAAGAATCTGTTAATTTTGACGAACTTCCGGCATCAGTTCTCGGCGGAATTGCGGCCCAGCAATATAATCTCCGGTAATCATTTCTTTGTAGCCCATGCCGGGTCCCACCATTGGATAGACGCAGGCATCCGGATCAATCATGACCTCCAGGAAGGCGGGGCCTTTAAAGCGCAAGAACTCGTTCAATGTTTCCTTTAACAGGGTCTTGTCGGTCAGGCGCGCGGCGAATTCAAATCCGTCCGCTTCGGCCGTTTTTACGAAATCTTTCTGCCGCAAAGACTTGTCTGAACCGGAAAAACGGTTCCCGAAAGTATATTTTCTGCCATTGGCGCACCATCCCGTCTCCACGGTTATTGAGCACCAGTACTTTGATCGGCAGGTTGTAGGTGGTTGCGGTCTCCAGTTCGCCGAGATTCATCCGCATACTGCCGTCTCCGTCGATATCGATCACCAGCTGGTCAGGGCAAGCCATCTGGGCCCCGATAGCGGCAGGCAGGCCAAATCCCATAGTGCCCATCGAACCGGATGTCAGGAAGGACCGCGGATGTTTAACTTCCAGGTATTGTGCGGCCCACATTTGATGCTGGCCCACGCCCGTGCAGATGATGGCGTCTCCCTGTGTGATTTCGTTCAGGCATTCGATCACGTAGGGCGGCTGAATCGCTTTGCTCTCGCGGTCGTAATTGCGGACATGATTCTTTTTGAGATCCGTCCACGTGGTCCAGCCACTTTGAGAAATCCTTGCAGAACCCCCTGCTTCCCTGAATGAGATGGCTCAAAGCTTCCCTGGCGGAGCCCACGTGGAACCACGTTACGGATTTGACTTTGCCGATTTCCGCGGCGTCGATATCCATGTGTGCGAAATATCGCGCCTTGGGCGCGAATTCCTGAACTTTTCCTGCCACGCGATCGTCGAAGCGCGCCCCCACCGTAATCAGAAAGTCGCAATCCATGACTGCATAATTGGCATATGCCATGCCGTGCATGCCGAGCATGTGCAGCGAAAGCTTGTCCGTCGTGTCCACTGAACCAATGCCCATCAGTGTCGTGACAACCGGGATCTGGAACCTGCGGGAAAACTCCCGCAGCTGTTCCGCCGCATCTCCGCATATGATTCCGCCGCCGGCGCAAATAAGCGGGCTCTCGCATCGCTGCAGCAGATCGAAGAAATCCGCGCATTCCTGCTCCGTCAATCGAGCCTGGGACAGGGCTTTCATGCGGTTTTCATAGCCGCGGAAATGGAACATGCCTTCGCCCTTGAACGTGCCCTCCCAATTTTGGACGTCTTTGGGAACGTCGATGACCACGGGACCGGGGCGGCCGCTCCGGGCGATTTCGAATGCCGCGCGCACGGTGCTTTCGAGATCTTCCGGCTCTTCCACGAGAAACACATGCTTGGCGCAGGAGCTCATGAGATTAAAGACCGGCGCTTCCTGGAAAGCGTCCGTGCCGATGGAGTTGCGGGCAACCTGGCCGCAGATCAGCACGACTGGAACGGAATCGGCCATGCTGTCGCGAATAGGCGTTACGCTGTTAGTGGCCGCCGGACCCGAGGTGACAATGAATACGCCGACCTTTCCGCTCGCTCTGGCATATCCCGCCGCCATGAATCCTGCGCCCTGTTCGTTTGCGGGCACTATCAGCTGAATTTGCTCGTTTTTGTCCGATTCGTGTTCGACGTTGTATCGAAAGATCGCATCGAAGGTGGGGAGAATCGCTCCGCCGGTATAACCAAAAACAGTGTCGACCCCTTCCTGCGCCAGAACCTGGATGATCATCTCTGCGCCAGACATGCGTTTGCCGGCAAGTGGATGGCGCTTGTTACTGGAGTTGTGCATTCATCGTATATATCCCTTTCCAATAACTGTTTATCTGGCTGCAGGCGAGGCGGTTTCGCCGCTTTCGTATGATTTCGCGGACGAGATTTCGATGCAGTGCGACTTTCCCGGTGCGCACCATTTCATCAATCCCGTATGGGCGGACGACATCGAGAAACGCCTCGACTTTGCCGGAATCTCCCGGTAACTTCGAAAACATAATTCTCGGGAGTCGCCGTGACAACGCGAGCGCGGAATATCTCCGCTTCAGTCAAAAGCGTAGTTCTTTTTCCCTCCGGAGCCCGTACCCGCACCAGAATCAGCTCCCGCTCGACGCAATTGGTGTCCGTCAAGTCGCTTGCCTCGACCGTATCGGGAAGCTTGTCGACCTGTTTCAATATCTGCTGGGCGAGGAGCGATTCGCAGCGCACCACCATCGTGATTCTTGAAAGCCCCGGATCTGAACTGCCGGCCACCGTGAGGTTTTCAATGTTATAGCCGCGCGCGCTGAAAAGCCCCGCGATCCTGGAAAGAACGCCGAAACGGTTCTCCACGAGAATCGAGAGTGTGCGCGTGCCCTTCGAGCTCTCGGATTTTGAAGCCTGCGAGCTGACATCGGTCATATATCTGCCTCCTGCGCTTGGCGAAATTAGAAAAAAAAAGGCCGTCAGCCCGGTTTGGGTGACGGCCCTGAACTAGCCAGTTTTGCCGCCATCACCCAAACCGGGCAATTCCGGTAAGGATGCCAATATTTACAATGAGTACGATTCCTACGATGACGGGCAGTACATTTCCTCGAGGATCAAAAATCTTCGCTTATTAAAACTGGAGAGCGCATGCTCGACCCCGTCCTCTGTTTCCATTTCCGCGCCTCTGCGGAATAATACCTTAAGCCTAACAGGGCGTGTCATTTTGTGTCAACGGAAATTAGCTGACAATAAAGGCAATCCCTGATGGCGGAAAATTCAATATAATCTCAGCTGGCGAGGATACAGGATGGATCGGATAGGGAACAGGACTCCGGACAGAATGACAGCCGCGTGGCGCCACCATGAGCGGAGATGGAAGATGAACCGCTATGTGTACGCGGTCATTTCCCGAAGAAGCCGGGGGGTTTCCATCGGGTTGAACCTGAATCCCGCTAAGATATGCAATTTCGATTGTATCTACTGCCAGGTGAACCGCAGGATTCCGCCGGCTATGCAGAAAGTAAACCTGGAGAAACTTGCCGGGGAACTCGACCGGATCCTGCGGGCAGAGAAAGATGGATCTTTGTACGACGATCCGCCTTTCAATGCGCTGAATCCGGCGGAGCGCGGCGTCCGGGATATCGCGTTCTCCGGCGACGGCGAGCCGACGATGTTCCGGCGTTTTGAGGAGGTAATACGAATTGCAGCCGGCGCAAGGCAGCGTTTCGGACTGCATTTGGCCAAACTTGTTTTGATAACAAACGCCGCGTTCTTCGATAAACAATCTGTCCGGGCTGCTCTGGATGTGTTGGATGAAAACCATGGCGAGATATGGGCCAAGCTGGATGCCGGCACGGAAGAGTATTTCCGCCTCGTCAACCGGGCCCACTTGCCCCTGGCCAGGATTCTTGAAAATATTCTCGATGCCGCGCGCGTCCGGCCGCTGGTCATTCAATCCCTATGGTCCAGGATAAACGGCGCCGCACCTCCCGATGAGGAGATCAAGGCATTCTGCGACAAGCTCAACGGATTGATCGGGGCGGGCGGGAAAATCAAAAACATACAAATTCATACAGTTGCCCGCGATCCTGCGGAAGCTTACGTTTCTCCTCTTACCCGCGATGAATTGGATCGGATTGCGTTTATAGTGACGTCCCGAATCCCGGCCAGCACAGTAATCACTTTTTCCGCATGATCCTGACTACAACGAATCCGGCCAGGCCGATGAACATTAAGCTTAGTGTGCCCGGTTCCGGCACATCGAGGCCCGGAGTGTTCAAGCTGAACAGCGGCCGGTAATAGTAGGGCAGGATTCGCGGCGGGCGGGTTCCAATATAGGGCGTCATGGGTAAATTCGGTCTCAGCTCCAGTGCCGGTTCCGGCAACTTCGCCAGGTCCAGCGGCGGCGGTTCTACGCCTGCTATGATTGGAATTTCAAAAGTCTCAATCGGGGGTTCCTCTGGTGAAAGCGGTTCCTGCGGCAAAACGGAGACTTTGTTACCACACCGGGTTCGTGCAGAGCTTTGGCCGTCGGTTATCAGCGTTTCGCCCTTGGGAATTTTGACGGTTTTTGCCGTCCAAAAGACGTTGTTGTGGATGCGATACGATACATGCACCAACTGCGCTTCTTCCGATCTAACGATGCTTGCCCGATGGACTGCGAAATCAGCAAAATGCTTTGCGACGACCGGATCAGAGGTAATGCTGGCGGCAAGCTCTTCTCGACTGCGCACTCCTCCGGGGATAACCGAATAACGATAGACGATCCGTTCGTTTTGAGGAGGTTTGTAATTTGGAATGAGTTCGGGTCTGTCCGACGTTATCCGGGTTCCGAGAAGTGCGGCAGTTGCGTAAGGCTTTCTCATTACTTTTGCCAGGGCAAAAGCAAGCAGGCCCGTTCCTATGCACGCCAGGATGAAAATCGATACTCTGTGCTTTCGGTAAAAACTTCGTCTTCTCCCAATCCTTTTTCGAACGTACATACGCTTCTACCTATACACTCCTCGCCAAGGCCTCCGGCTCAGGATCGCCCTCTTCCAAGCTTGCTTGAGAATGGGGCAGTAAATATAGCACATTTCATGTACTCCCATATCGGTTAATTGAGTACGCCTGAATAGAAAAATTTCAAAAATTGTGCATTTGGTCACAATCCTTTATGAACTCCTGTCGATAAGAAATATCGAGACAGCAAACAAAGGATTGGTGCATGCGATTCAGGGCATGGAGTGTGCAACCGACGTATTATCTATTACTTGGCGGACTTATCCTGCTCGCTCCCTATAAACCTGCCGTGGCGCAGGAATGCTGCGCCACGGAAACGCTAAATCAATTAAATATAAAGAGTTCCAGCTATCATGCGGATCTGGAGCAGGAAATGCTGCGGCTCACCAATCAGCACAGGATCCTCAGCGGGCTGCCGGAATTAGTTCTGGATGAAGCACTTACTCAGATCGCGCGCGAGCACTCCGTCGGCATGGCGCAACAGGGTTTTATCAGCCATACACTGCCATGGGGCGATCTCCGGTCCAGAATCACCAGGGCGGGCTATCCGCTTGAAGTTGCGCGGGAAAACGTTGCAAGCGCTCCCACGATTGGCATGGCGCAGCGCGCTTTGATAGAAAGCCCTGAGCACGACAACAATATTTTGGCAAACGATGTTACCCGGGTGGGCATCGGCATAGCACACTGTCCGGATCCGTTAAGCCGGATGCTGTATATCACCGAGATTTTTGCCGCTCCGCGAGAGGAATACCGGCCGGAGAGTGTGCAGGAAACGCTGATTAGCCGGATCGATGCCCTGCGTCAGGACGGTGCCGGGTTGATGCTTCCGAATCCTGAGCTCGAAAAGATGGCATCCCATTCGCTTCAGTCGATCAGCATGCCATACAAGAGAGAGGAGCTTCAGGATGTGCTGAGCGCCTCGACAAAGGACCTGGGGAAAAGCGAGACAATGGAATTGGCCAGAGTACAGGCGAATGTTCAGCTGGTCCATAATCCCAATAAGATCAGCATTCCCAATTACGCGCCTGAAGGACAGGCCCGGTCCTACGGCACCGCAGTCCGCCAAATCATGGACAGCCAGAACCAGTCCGCTTTTCTTGTGCTGACTCTTATCGGAATTGCCCGCTGAGCTCAGTTTCGCTTTTCAAATCCTCAACCGGCTGTTCCCTAAACCAAAGAAGCATGGCGGCGTTGCGCGCGATATGCTACTCTCAAAACAAATGAATCCACATTTCGTATTTCTAATGCGGCGGCGGATCCGATGGAATTCACTAAACGGCTTCTTGAAATCATTTTTTCTCCGCTAGGAATACTCAGCATTCTTCTGTTCGCAGGCGTCGTTTTGAGCCCTATGAGAAATCATTTACGCGCCGGCCGCCGGATTCTGACCTGCGGAGCGCTGCTATTCCTCATTTTTGTGTTTACGCCCCTCGCGCACTATCTGGTGTGGAACCTGGAGAAGCAATTTCAACCCCTGCTTGTATTCCCCCGGCTTCCGAAAATCGATCGAATCGTGGTTCTTGCCGGTTATGCCGAGGAGCATCCGGGATTCCCGATAACCAGCAATGTTTCGGAGCAGACGATTGCCAACATGTCTGAAGGACTCAGACTGTATCGGCTTGATTCTGAAACCAAGCTGATACTCTCCGGAGGAGTGGTAAGGAGCGGAGAAAGAGCGGTGGCGGCTTCGATGGCCGATTTTCTTCGGCAGATGGGTGTGCCCGAGCAAGATGTGATCGTAGAAGGGAACTCGAAGGACACATATCAGAATCTCCTCGAGGTCAAGAAGCTGATCGGGTCCAGTTCTTTTATTCTGGTCGCTTCAGCCTGCGATCTAAGGCGAGCCGTGGCTGTGGCTAAAAAGCTTCAGATGAATCCGGTCCCCGCTCCTGCCTACATTTGGACCTTACAGAATCACCCGGCGAACACAACCATAGCGGATGAATTCTCCAGATATATCGAAAACCGGGGATATGTCTCATCGGAAAATCTTCCCAGGCTTCAATGGGCCTGCCATGAATACCTGGGGTATGTGTGGTATCAATTGCTGGGACGAATCTAAGTCGGCTGTCAGCCGTCGGCTTTCAGCGTGCCGTTATATTTTACCCTTGCCTTGCCGGACTATTACAGGCTCTTCCTGGGTAAAGTCGATGATCGTGGATGGTTCCAGCCCGCCGGGCCCCGAATCCAGGAAAATATCTGCTAAATTCTCGAAGGTCGCCGCGATCTGCTCCGTGTCACTGAGAAATTCCTGATCGGGCAGGCATGCGCTCGTGCTTATGACCGGCCGCCCGAATTCGGTTAGCAGGGCCTGGCAGACCGCGTTGTCCGGCACGCGAATACCGACCGTGGTTCTCTTCTCCAGCAGAATTTTGGGGACTTGCTTTGTGGCATTGAGAATAAAAGTATAGGGCCCCGGAAGCAGACGCCGCATGATTTTATAGGCGGCATTGGAGACATAAGCATATTCCGAGATATTCTTCAGGTCGCGGCAGATGAAGCTGAGCAGCTTGCGCTTGTCGTTCCCTTTGATCCGATATATCTTCTCAACGGCGTTTTTATTGAGCAGATCGCATCCCAGCCCATAAACGGAATCCGTCGGGTAAACGAGGAGGCCGCCCTCCTTCAGGCTATCGATCGCAGATTTCAAAAGTCGGATTTGCGGATTTGCGGGATGAATCTGGAGTCGTTTCATAATTTGAGCCACAGCCATGGGCTGACATCAGTATAATCCCATTTCCGAGATCTTTTCTTGACAGAAGATTCTCCGCTCTCTCTTTACTTTTTCCCGGATTCTGCGGCATTGTCTTCTCCGGAGCTTTTGCGAGAGAGAGTTCCTTTCCGCTTGAGCACCGCCTGTCGGAGCAGATATTCGATCTGGCCGTTCACGCTGCGCAATTCCGCGGCAGCCCAGGACTCTATCTCGGCCCAAAGCTCCGGATCAATTCTCAGGAGAAACGATTTTCTGCTATCCATTACCCTGAATCCGGATTAAGAGTACAGCGTACCTGCATTGACCACGGGGTGCACTTCGGATTCGCCGCATAGCACAACCATCAAATTGCTGACCATGGCCGCCTTCCGCTCGTCATCCAGCTGCACCACGTTTTTCTCTGCAAGAGCTTTCAACGCCATGTCCACCATGCTGACCGCTCCCTGGACAATCTTCTGACGGGCGGCAATGACGGCTTCCGCCTGTTGCCGGCGCAGCATCGCCTGGGCTATCTCCGGAGCATAGGCAAGATGGGTCAGCCGGGCTTCTTCTACCGCTACTCCTGCGCGGCTCAGACGCTCCTCCAATTGCGACTTCAGTCCTGCAGAGACTTCGTCCGCGTTGCTCCGCAGAGTAATTTCATTTTCTTCCCCATGGTCATAGGAATACTGGCTCGCCAGATGCCTCAACGCCGACTCGCTTTGAGTCTCGACATACAATTCGTAATCATCCACGTCGAACACCGCCTGCGCCGTGTCCTGGACGCGCCAGACAATAACTGCGGCGATCTCGATCGGGTTGCCGCGCTTGTCGTTGACTTTAAGCTTTTGCCCATTGATGGTTCGTCGCACGCAGTGAAATCTTGTTGCGGGCGAGGCTCCTTTGTGCTGCGTCCCGGACTTGGCGCCTCCACGTTGATTGCCATTTCTGCCAGCCTCCTGCACCTCCGACCCCCGGGACCATCTGGAATAGAGGGGATTCGCCCAGTGAAAGCCGCTGTTGCGCACGGTCCCGCAGTATTTCCCGAACAATACCAGCACGCGGGCTTGATTCGGCTGAAGCGTGAATAATCCCGTCATGAGAAAAATGAGTACCAGGCACCATGACGACAGAGAAGACAGTTAACAGGACCTGCGGATTCCCTTCGCCGCCCTGGACGGCGCAATAGGAAAACAGCGCAATATCCCCAATGAGAAGCAGAATAAACAGCACAAGCATCAGCCAGCCGTTGCTGGCTTGAACGGCCTTTTCCTTGCTCCATGAATCTCTTTCGGTGGTCATCGTTTTTCCTCTCGCTTTTAATGTGGTATCATTGTGATATCATATTAATATCATAAGGCATTTTGTGTGTAAAGAAATGTTTTGCAGATAATGTTGAAAGGATTTTGCCCTGACCTGTGAAGGTGGACTGGTCTGCATCGCTATCGATTCAGTGCAGATCCCGGTCAGTTTTAAGTGCAAATCAACAGACGCTTTGGCCCAATTCCTACGTGGTATCGATTTGGGTACCGTTGCCCCCCCAGTTAATCGCACTACCGCTAGTCTGGAGTTAGTTCGCCGCCGCCTTTGGAGCAGAAGCCGAATCTGCCCTCGTTGCCTGCGGCAAGGCAATGAGACACCAATCTATTTTGATTTCTGCCTTTCACTGCGGTGTGAAGAACACCAAATCTTTCTGCTGGACCATTGCACCTCATGCAACCAACCACTGACCTACCTTCGGAAACGTTCCTTCCACTGTGACTGTGGCCAAGCTCTAGCAAATTTGCCGACAATAAAAGTGGATAGCTCCGGATTTGTTCGAATCCCTACTTACCCCGTGGCGTGAGGGTGCTTCGTGGTTCCTGGCCGAAGAACTTGTCTTAAGACAGGAGGTCGGGGCTGCGAAGGCGCTCAGGGCTATCGTCGATTTTGTTTCCGGAAACGAGAAATCCAGCACAAGGTATCAACCGTGGATTTGGTTAGAGGATTGGCCAATCATTAAAGCCTTGATTTCGCCTTGGCCAAATTCGTTGGCCGATAGCGTTTTGGCATCCGATGCGTTGATAGATTCAGAGCGACTAGGCCAATTGCTAGGCATCCTAGATAGCAGCGAACATCCTGTCTTCCTCAAGCTGAAGCACAAGCTTGTCGGCTACCGAAAGGAAACTCACGGCCCGTTAGTGAAACTAGTGTAACCCCTAGTCTCACTTAGCCAAGTCAGAAAACTTGCGAAGCTGGATGCAGCCGCTACTACCGCGCTGTTCAATTCTTCGTATTTCACGGCCACAGAAATCCGTAACGGGCCGAAGGGGCCAACCTTTTGGGTCAGCAAAGCTGAGTTTGACAAACTCAATCAATGGTTAAACGAGACAGTGAGTCTCAAGCGCGCCGCCGAAATCATAGGTTGCTCACCTATGAGCGTTCGAGGCCTCTCCAGTATTGGTAAGCTCAAAGCCGATTTTCTACCGTGCAAACCACGCAGTCCTCGCTTTTTTCGGTCGAATATCGACGCATTCATCAATTCAATTGAGGTACTCATTGCCGACGATTCGAGCGAAGAGCGTTGCCTGATCTCCTTGGCCAAGGTCGCGCCAGCAAAAACAAACTGCAAACGATGGTGCTCAAACTGGCCCACGTTTATCGAAGGTATTTTTGCCGGAACCGTGCCAATTTTTCGCTTAAATGACAAACGGGGCTGGGAGGGGATCGGCGTCCGAGCTGATGACGTGAAAACGTGCATTTACACTCTTGATAAGGTGCCAGATGTTCCTACTCAGACCTCGCCCATTCCACGATGAATCTATCTCCTCTTGGAGGCAACGGACAGGATTCGCGAATGGCTTTTGGCGATTCCCCGCACCTAGTGGCAATCGGTCCTTTGCAGACCCTGACCGCCTCCCAAATCTGGACGAACAACAATGGTTAAGTGACCAATGCCGTATTGACCCAAAAGCTATCTCTGACCTCAGCCTAGAAGCTCGATTGGCGCAGTTCCAAATCAGGGATGTGCTTACCCCGCGTAACGATGGATATTGATGCTCGGCCAGCACTCAGAATCCGGACCCATGTTTTGTCCTGAATGTCTTAGTGCCGATGGACAAGCATATTTTCGCGCGCACTGGCGCTATGCGTTCCTCACCGAATGTCCTGTTCACCAATCACGCCTACTTGATAGATGCCCTCAATGTGACCAGTTCATTTGGCCGGCCGTAGTTAAGTCGTTGGCAAAACAAAAACCGTGGCGTAGCTTAACCGACTGCCCTCACTGCCAATTCGACCTAAGAAGCGCACCGGTCAAGCCGAGTAAGAATAGGTCAGTGTCACAACATTTGTGGGAAATGCTCTCCAAGAATGAAGTAGCCCAAGAGTTCCCAAGCATTCCAACCCTCCCTGCATTTTTTGATGGGCTGTGGGTACTTTCCCAACTTTTGCTCCCGTCGTTCTGGGCAACCGGTATTGCATCTAATTCCCTCGAAGTTTGACGACGGGCCGAGACAGCCAAGAACGGGACCAGAACTTATAGAGGGGTTAGCCAGTTCTCAGCGCAGGAAGATTGTTGCTGGCGCCTATTGGCTGATGGAACAGTGGCCAGACCGGTTTCTGGGTATCGCGAAGGCAGCTGGCGTCACAAAGGCAACATTTATCCCGACATCTGCCGCCAACCCGTCTTGGCTTACAGACACTCTTGATGCTGAGTTAGCTCGGCACAATAAGCACATCACGACCAGCGACGTTAGCCACGCAATCGAAAGTTTGAGAGACGAAGGTCGAAATGTGTCGAAGAAAGCAGTTCGTCACCGGCTGGAAGTAAGCGAAAGCAAGGTAATCGACTCTGTTTTGTCTCGCCGCAATCATGCACGACCAGATGAACTGATGACCTTGGTGCGCAAATTCGAGCATCGCTTGGCCGTTATATCCCCGAGCAGAGACCAAAAAGCCACATTGCTCAGGGATTACCTACTTTTCATTTTAAGCGTCCTCAAGCAATGCCCAATCGACGAGATTTGTAGCTGTCAGCCAATGACGTTGAAAAATTGATTTTTGGAGCTGCCATTGCATCCCAAACCAACTTGGAAATCGAAAAATCCCTCAAAGTTCGAGCAATGACACTCAACTACAAATATACGACCTATGTCCGTCCAAAATTTCTCGAAAGCGGTTCGCCTTCTGGCCAGTGGTTCATCGGCCGGAAAGGAAAATATTTTGCCGGCCACACCCTACGAGAACGCATCGCAAAGTTGATGCGCAAAGATTTTGCCGATGACCTTTGGCACTCATGCGATGTTTTTGTGCATTCACTGGGAACACCTCCTCTGGGGAGGCGACTACTGCGCCAATGGCAACTCGGACAGAAAAAAATAGGCTGCTCAATGCA
>CAVRAD010000009.1:0-293228 GCA_963718845.1 uncultured Acidobacteriota bacterium | reverse complement strand
TCTTTCCACCCCGGACATGCTGTTGCACCGATTCGGGAAGTTGCTGCACTAACGCCAGCCGTCGGGAAACCCAGGACGAACTGCGATCGAAGCGCAGGGCAAGATCGTCCAGACTGAGTCCGAAGCTTTTGTGCAGCTCCGACAACAACCATCCTTGCTCGATCGCTGTCTCTCCTTCGGACGTACGCTGGGACCGGTCCAAAATCAACGCTTCGGTCTCGTTCATGTCCCAAACCGTTGCCCGTATCGTGTCGCAACCGAGGCGCTGCAAAGCGCGGACCCTCTTGTAGCCGTCGATGACAAGGTATCGGTTGGGTTCTGCAGTCAGAGCAATGACAACGATGGGAACTTGCTGCCCGCGTTCGGCGAGAGACGCCAACAGACGCCGTTCTCGGGTTGGCCTGCGCACCCGAAGTCCCTCGTATCGCAAATCAAGTTGGTGAAACTCCAGATCCATGACTTTCTTCTTTCTTGGCCCCTTTCTGATCGGCGAACTTTATCGAAAGGCGGATCTGGTCTTTTGCAGCCGTTCGGGCAAGTGTCCCTGGATATCAGGCAGAATCAATAAGTTGAGCTATGAACTGGTCTTTCGCGGGATCAGGGGGAAGTGTCCCTGGATCTTCATACTTATCAATAATTTGTCCCTTGAACTGGTCTTTCGCAGTCCGCAGCAGTAGTGCCCCCATTATCCCGACAAAATCCGCCCCTTTGGGCCCGAGTTCTGCCTGCGCTATATCCCAAGGGAGGCTCGCAAGCGCACTCGGCAGCCGTAATGGTTCAGGCGTGCTTTCTCCTCCATCACGCGCCTGGATTCGCCAGGCAGTGAAGTAATCAGGATTGCGGGCACACCAGTTTGCCTGGGTTCTTTTGCGGCGAGCGATCTGGCATTCCGGCCGATTACAGGTGTGCTGGCGGGTCCCACCCGAACATCTGGGCGGAACCAACGACGACAAATACGACAGGGTTTCTTCTTAGCGTCCGGCATGGTGACTCATCGTCACCTTGAAATTGGTATATCAGCCGTTTAGCCGATGGCTGGGTGGACTAGTTTTGGAGAGCAGACGTGGAGTGTTTTTTCAAAGCGCCGAAGCCTTTTATGACCTTTTATAAATTGAGAAATTGATTTGGTGATTTGATATCCGTGATAGTCGTCTCCGCTAAGTTGCTCCAGTATAGGACGCATCCGAGTCCATATGCGCCCTGCACCACATCAACGCCCGCCCGCTCAGCACCATTTTCCTATCTCCACCTTTGGTCTCCCCTTCATAGGTTTATCTGTATAGGCACGAGGGGAGTGATGGAAATTCTGGGATTGGACCCATACCAATCCCAGACGCAATACCTCGAAGGATTTTTTCGAGATTTTCCTGAGCGGAGACGGAGCGGATACTTGTCTCCGCTTTGTCTCTTCTCTGTCTCCACTCCATGGGAAAAATCAGGGAAAAGTGGATACACAATGGAGACAAGGCGGATACACGTCTCCACTTTCAAATTATCTATCATCAATCAACCGTGGAGGATCCGATGCCAGGCAAGCCATTTCAGTCATGTTTGATTCCGTACCAGGTTGAGATCGTCGCTCTGAGGAGCCAAAAGCCGCCCGTCTCCTATGCGCGGATCGCCGAGCTTCTCCGGGAAAAACATGGTCTCAACATTCAAAGAGCCGCCATCGGCAAATTCGTCAAAGTAAGAGCCAAGGGTCGGAAGGTGTATTTCTTCAAGCGGGACAAAGAAGGTAAAAAGACTACACCCCCGCCTGCGGCCGCATCCAAAGCTGAACCGCAACAACCAAAGCCCGAATGGGATTTCAAGTACAGCGAACGCTATAACCTGACTCGGCTGCCGCCTGAAGTTGCCGCGGCACGCCGCAAAAAACTGGAGGAGGAGGGACACTGATGTCGACAATTCTGTTTACGGCCGGGGCCAAGGGCGGAACCGGCAAATCTACTGCTGCGCGGTTTCTAATCACTTATCTACGGGAGCATGGTTTCGATCCTCTGCTCCTGGATCTCGACGACGAAAACCGGACACTTTCCCGGTTCTTTCCTGAAGCTATTCCAGTTCAGGTCAGGAAAACGTCATCCCATGATGTCCTGGTCAATAGCGCTCTGAATGGCAATTCCCTGATTTTTGCAGATATGAAGGCCGGCACTGGAAGAGAAGTGCTTGATTGGTGGCTTGACGTCCCCTTTGACGAGCTTCTGCCCCTGAATTTCAGATTTGTATGTATTGCGGCAATAACCAGCTCGCCTGATAGTGTCCAGTCTTTCTTCAACTGGGCGTCATCGTTGCGAAATCGTGTGACCTATGTCGTTGTCAAGAATCTCAAGGACGGAGATTACCTGCCGGACTATGACGCAAGCGACCAGGCTCTAAAATTTCGGGAGGGGTTCAAACCGCATCATGTCGTTATGCCTCGCCTGGATGAAGAGTATGTGACCGAATTGGAGCGGCTGGACCTAACCATATCCGATGTGCTCCAGGCTTCCGATGGGGTTTCTCCCAGGGGCAGGAAAATAAGCCCGCTACTCAGTCAACTCATGGTGAGGGCGCGGCTACGGCGATTTCAACAGAACATCTATGCGCAGTTCGACCCGATTTTTGGGGCGATCGGGCTTTTAGAGCAGGGCTTAAAAAACAGCATTTTGGCAAATTAGCCGGGAAGTTTTTGGTTCCTATCTATGCGTGCGATTTGCGACGAGGGCATAGGATTTGCGTGGCAGGAGAGCAGAACGGCACTATGGCACGCACGTGCCTCGGTGGCATGTGTGCTACGGTGGCAGCGCTGCGCTATAGCGCCACATGAAAAGGTCGGTTAGGGCTGGCTGAAGAGGATATGAACTGGATAATTTTGCCGATGGATTCTCCCGCTATACTTCCTGTCTTGCATCCACCACGCATCTACAACGCAATTCTGATGTAGCTTCTTACAATCCTATGTAGCGTTCCCCATAAATTTTTGTAGCGGATCGAATTCCCAGTTAAACCCGCTCCAGTCATGGGTTGTAGCGTTGTAACAGATGCTTTGGGGGATGGATAAGAGGGGGGGGAGTAGGACTCGAGTGGATGGAGAGATAGCCTGAAAGCAGTTTTCAGAATTTCCCTGCATAAAGTTCTGCGCAAAGCGAGAGAGCCAATCTTGGAGGAATCTGAGGCACGTCTGGACTGCTCTCTCTAAAAGACACATATATTGGGAAATTTTCAACCATATCGCGGAACAAATGAAGAATTGAGCAAGGAATTAATAAAGCGAGGAAGGAGCTGGAACGGGAGATGAAACCCCGGCGCGTTTGCTACCTATGTGTTACCTATTGGCTTTTTAGGGATTTTCTTTATTTCCCGTAAGTCTTTTGTTTTCTATGGTGAGCCGTGAAGGAATCGAACCTTCAACCTACTGATTAAGAGTCAGTTGCTCTGCCAATTGAGCTAACGGCCCACTCTTTGCACATTTGCAGAAAGACGCCCATGAGGTTAGCACGGCCGGGCGCTGTTGTGAAGATTGTTTTTGACCTGTGTTTTTGACCTGACATGTGTTTCTTCGTCACCTTCTGATGAGCCCCCAATTGTATTATTATGTCCAAGCATGCTGGCCCGGACTTTCCACAATTCGTGCGGATTTCAGGGCGGGAATGCGCAGCTACTTGTTTTATCATATTTGCTATAAGGAGACACTATGGGCGGACCGACTCAGCTTTTGATTGGCGGCAAATTTCAGGACGCATTGTCGGGAAAGACCTTCCCCTCCATCAATCCGGCGACCGAAGAAGTGCTCGCACAGGTAGCCGAGGCGGATGCGCCCGACATCGACGCTGCCGTGAAAGCGGCACGCGCTGCCTTCAACAAAAAGAACTGGCACTCCCTGGCGGCTCGGGATCGATCCAAACTGCTATGGAAGCTGGGCGATCTAATTATGCAACACGCCGATGAACTGGCCATCACCGAAACCATGGACAACGGCAAGCCCCTCTTCGAGTCGCGGAACGTGGATGTGCCCATGGCCGCCGAGACCTTTTACTACTACGCCGGCTGGTGCACTAAGATCGAAGGCGAAACGATTCCTGTCCCCGGAAACTATCTGAATTACACCCTGCGCGAACCTTATGGCGTTTGCGGCATCATCACGCCCTGGAACTTCCCTCTGCTCATGGTCGCGTGGAAACTGGCGCCGGCCCTGGCTTGCGGCAATACGGCGGTATTAAAAATCGCCGAAGAAACGCCGCTCACCGGCCTCCTGCTGGGACAACTCTGCCAGGAAGCCGGCTTCCCCGACGGCGTCGTCAATGTCGTTCCCGGCTTCGGCGAAACCGCCGGGCGCGCCCTGGTGACCCACCCGGGCGTCGACAAAATTTCTTTCACCGGGAGCACCGCTGTCGGAAAAGAAATTGTGCGAACCTCCGCCGACACCCTCAAAAAAGTGTCGCTCGAACTGGGCGGCAAATCACCCAACATCCTATTTGCGGACGCGGACCTCGACGCAGCCGTGAAGGGCGCATTCAACGGCATCTTCTACGGCAAAGGCGAAGTCTGCAACGCGGGTTCCCGGCTGTTTGTCGAGAAAAGCATTCATGACCTTGTCATGGACAAACTTCTCGACAAGGCGCGCAAACTCACTCCCGGCGATCCGCTCGATCCGAAAACGCGCCTGGGAGCGCTCGTCTCAAAAGCTCAAATGGAACGCGTTCTCGAGTATGTGCGAATCGGCAAGGAAGAAGGGGCACGCGCCGTTCTGGAAGGCGGACGCGTCGGGGATTGCGGCTGCTTCGTAAAACCAACGATCTTCGATGCCGTGGATGCTTCCATGCGTATCGCACAGGAAGAAATTTTCGGACCCGTGCTTGCCGTGCTTACCTTCGAGGATATGGATGAGCTCGTCGAAAAAGCCAACTCCACCATTTATGGTCTTGCTGCAGGAATCTGGACGCGCGACATAGGGAAAGCGCACACGCTGGCCCGGCGAATACAGGCAGGCACTATCTGGATCAACGCGTATGGCTCACTCTCGGCAGAGGCTCCATTCGGAGGATATAAACAATCCGGCTTCGGCCGCGAACTCGGCCGACATGGGATCGACTTATACACGCAAGTTAAGTCGGTTTGGGTGGCGTTGGATTGATTCCGGATTCCGGATTCCGGATTCCGGATAAAAGCTACTGACAGGGTTGCGATATTTTGCCTGCCATCTCGAAATACGCCGTTTTAGTCTGGAATCTGGAATTTGGAATCTGGAATCATTGATAATTCGCTTGCGACAGCAAGGAACTTGTTAATGCCGTAGTCGAGGTCCTGCTCGGAGTGCGTGGCGGAGATCATGACTCGAATGCGCGCCTTTCCCATCGGGACGGTGGGAAAACCGATGGCCATGGCGAAGACATTGTTTTCAAACAGCCGCCGGCTGAATTCCTGCGCGATTTTGACGTCGCCCAGCATGATGGGCGTGATCGGCGTTTCGCTCTTGCCGGTATCGAAACCGGCTTCCCGCATTCTCTTTTTGAAATAGCGCGTGTTGCTCCACAGCTTCTCTACCAGGTCGCCGGAGGATTCCAGGATATCGACGGCAGCGCTGCAGGCCGCAACGTCGGCAGGCGTGAGCGCGCTCGAAAACAGGAACGGCCTCCCCTTCTGCCTTAAATGCTCGATAATGATCTTCTTCCCTGCTACAAAACCTCCGACGACGCCAAAGGCTTTTGAAAGCGTGCCGATCTCCACGTCGACGCGTCCGTGCATGTGAAAATGATCGACGGCGCCGCGCCCGCCTTCCCCCAAAACTCCTTCGCCGTGCGCATCGTCCACCATAATCATCGCATTGTATCTTTCCGCAAGTTCAACCAGGGCCGGAAGCGGCGCGATATCTCCATCCATGGAAAAAACGCCGTCCGTGATGATCAGTGCGCGCTTTGCGGTTCCAGCCGGATAATGCTCTTTCAGCTTCTGCTCGAGCGACGCCGGCGTGCAGTGCTCATACCGTATGATCGGCGCTCCCGAAAGGCGGCACCCATCAATGATCGACGCGTGGTTCAGTTCATCGGAAAAAATCAGATCGTCTTTCCCAACCAGCGCCGGGATCGTGGCGATATTCGAATTAAAACCCGATTGAAACGAGATTGTCGCTTCGACCCGCTTGAAGCGCGCAAGTTTCTTTTCAAGCTCCGTGTGCAATGTCGTGGTTCCCGCTATCGACCGCACGGCGGCAGGTCCGACGCCGAACTGTTCAATCGCCTGCTGCGCCGCCTGTCGGAGCCGGGGATGGTTGGCAAATCCGAGATAATTATTCGAACAGAGGTTCAACACCTTCCTGTTGTCCACGGTGATCCACGCTCCCTGCGCGGACTCAATCGTCCGCACCCTCACCAATAAACCTTCCGCCTCTAACCGGCTTCGTTCATCTGCTATAAATTGGAGCTTGTCGATAGTAGTCATGAGAACTCCATTCCGGATTCCGGATTCCGGATAAAAACCACTGTCAGGGTTGCGATATTTTGTCTGCCATCTCGAATCACTTCGTTTTAGTCTGGAATTTGGAATCAGGAATCTTGAATCTCGAATCACTTGTTTCTCCGGAATCCGGAATCCGGAATCCGGAATCTGGAATCATTCTTTCATTAATGGCCGTAACCCCTTCGTACTGGCTAACAGCGTCTCTCGCTCTAATTCGGTGAGGGGCGGGAGATCGTGGGCGAGTTCCAGCGCCATGCGGAAGAGGCGTTCGTCGCCGGGAGGCATGGCGGCCGTCACGCCCTCCGAAAGAGTGAAACGCAGCGCCTGTTTCGCCAGGACCTTATCCGTAATCGGGCGATACCAGCAATTGGGATATTCTCGCGTATCCGATTTTCGCCAGGGACCATGCGCCATGGCTTTGATGGCCAAGCGCGCAACACCCATCTCCTTAGCTTTGGCCATCACTTGAGGTCCGAAATTGCCGCGCGCATAGCAAATGAAATTGACCGGGAACAGAATGGAATCGAATTGAAACCGGGCCAGCATGGCGAGGGCTGCTTGCTACCGAATGAGCCGAGAAACCTATGTAGCGGATCTTCCCCTGTTTACGGGCACGCAGGAAGGTTTCCATGGCGCCGCCGGGGGCAAATATTTCATCTACTTCGTCCAGGCCGGTCACGGTATGAAACTGATACAGGTCGAAATGATCCGTGCGCAGCCGGCGCAGCGACTGCTCCAACTCGATTTGCGCGCCTTTCGCCGACCGCTCCATGGTTTTGCATGCGAGAAAAACCTTGTTTCTATGGGATTCGAGCGCAATGCCCATTTTCTGCTCGGCCTCGCCGTCGCCATAGAAAGGGGCCACGTCAAAATAATTGATTCCCCGTTGCAGCGCTTCGGAGACAATTTTATCGACGCTGCTCTGCTCCATGTCTACGAGGAGCATGCCACCGAGGCCGATAATCGAAAGCTGGATATCGTCGCGGTACGGTCTTTTGGGAATTTGCGCATTTTTCATATTGCGTTCCTCAATCCTGTAATTTAACTCCAAGACTCTAAGACTCAAAGGCTCAAAAAGTGATAAAAGTATAAAGCGATGCGATTATTCATTTCCGGAATCTGTTTCCTGGTGGCAACCGTCTGCAGTTATGCGGACACGTATCTGCGTCAGCCGGGGGTCGATATCGTCCACTACGACATTGGCCTGGCGCTGACCGACACGTCGGATGCCATCGAGGGAACCACCAGGATCCATGTGCGCATGCGGGACGATGGCGTTTCGGGCATGAGGCTCGACTTCGCGGGCATGCAGGTGAACAGTCTGCAGGTACAGGGAGTTCCGCGAAGTTTCTCGCTGCGCGACGGCAGCCTGTCGTTTGATTTCGGGCGAAAATATGCGCGGGGCGAAGTCGTTATAATTGCCGTGCGCTACCACGGCAAGCCTGAGCAAGGACTGATGATCGGCAGAAACAAATATGGCCGCAGGGTATTTTTTGTCGAGAACTGGCCCGATTCTGCGCACTACTGGTTCCCATCCATTGATCACCCCTCCGATAAAGCGACGGTGCAGGTTACGGTGACGGCTCCGCAAAAATATGACGTCGTGTCTAACGGCGCGCTGGTTCAAACCCGTCTTCTGCCGGACGGGCGCAAACGCACGCGCTGGATCGAGCAAAAACCTATCCCGACCTATTGCATCGTAATCGGCGCCGCTGAATTTTCCGTCGCGCGCGGGCCGCGCGTGAACGGCGTGCCGATCGCCTGGTATTCCTATCCGGAAGATTCCGGTGCCGCAGCCCGGAAGTTTAGTCGGACGCATTCAGTTATGAAATATTTCAGTTCGCTGATTGGTCCCTATCCCTATGAAAAGCTCGCACAGGTCCAGGCCACGATTAGTTTCGGCGGGATGGAGAATTCAAGCGTGATCTTCTACCAGGAGTCGTTGTTTCAGGAAACGCCGACATCCGAGTTTCCTCTGCCTCACGAAATCGCGCACCAATGGTTCGGCGATTCGGTTACGGCGTCCGACTGGGATCAGCTCTGGCTCAGCGAAGGATTTGCGACGTATTTCGAAGCGCTGTTTTATGAGCATACGGATGGCCCCGGATCCTTGAAACAGATCATGGCCGATCACGAAAAAAATCTGATCCACTCGAAACTTGCACATTCGCAACCGGTCATCGATCCCGCTCAGACCGACTTGATGCAAAAGCTGAATCCGGCAACGTATCAAAAAGGGGCGTGGATTCTCCACATGCTGCGCCGTATGCTGGGCGATGCCAGTTTTTTCAGAGGGATTCGCCGCTATTACAGCCTGTATGCGGGCGGAAACGCGAGCAGCGCGGATTTTCAGAAGGCGATGGAAGCGGTCAGCGGAAATTCGCTGGATGCTTTCTTCAAACAGTGGCTCACGCAGCCAGGCTGGCCGGAATATAGCCTGTCTTGGCATTGGAACCAGCAGGCCGGCGAAGCGGAAATAACCGTACGCCAGCAGCAGGCCACCGGTCTTTTCGACATGACGGCGGATATCGCGTTTGAAACGGAAACGGGCAAAGAGGTGCGTACGCTGCGCCTCGCCGGCGCGGAGCAAACACACCGGATCCCCTTGCCGTCAAAACCTTTGTCGATCGAGCTCGACCCGGGCGGCTGGCTGCTCAAGTCCGTAGAAGTTAAATCCCGATAAGGCCGCCAACAATTGGGTGCGGGCTTAAGCCCAGGCTTGTCCAAATGCAAAGCAGCAACAAACCTGGACTTGGACTTGGACCTGGACGTGGTCCTGGACCAATATTTTCCCCTCAATATGGTTCGCCCAGAAATGTCCGCTTCAAAGATGTCCACGACCACGTCTAGGTCCAAGACCAGGTCCAAGTGTGCCAAAAGAGGAGAAGGATTAATCCTGGTGCCAATATGTCCGGGCTTTAGCCCGAACCCACTTTTTTTGCTGTGAAATAGTTTATTAGGACGGAGGGCACACTTTTCTTATCGGCTTGGCAGTGTTTCAGAAAACTAAACTGCAGCGCTACTGGCAAAAAAAATGGAGGTCCCGGCTGAGAACCAGAACCTCCCTTGGGTAAGTGCCTATAGTTTCACAACATCCTGGGCCTGGTATCCCTTCGGCCCTTTGGCGACGTTGAATTCAACCTGGTCGCCTTCGTTCAAGGATTTGAAACCACTGGCTTGAATTGCGGAATGGTGCACGAAAACATCATCCCCAGACTCGCGCCGGATAAAACCGTAGCCTTTTTCATTATTGAACCACTTCACAACACCTTGTTCTTTGCTCATTCTTTCCTCTTCTTAATTTACTTTTTACTCAAAATCCTGCGCGGCGCGCAGGCATTCAAAAGATGTCTGTTTTCGTTCCATTCGAAACCCAAAGGGAGTCGAAACCAAACGTGGAGATACCCCCCACCTCCAGACTTTTATGACCCTACACATCATTTTTTTGTAAATGTTCGAGTCTGGGTCGACTATACAATGTCAATTTGCAAAAAGCAACGTTTCCGCTTAAAAAAAAGCGAAGCTAATGACGCGCGAAATGTGGCTGAAAAAGGCTGCTGAAGAGGCGGCGCGCCCCGGTCACACTTCAAAGGAACCTGGATTTGGCACTGTTTCCGGAGGCTCCGTCAATCCGCCGGGAAGACACTGGGAACACGGGCAGAGTTTGCGCAGATAGTCGAAATCATAAATGCCGGTTTGGTGGCCGTCGCTCCAGGAAAAATTGAGAGCATAATTTCCCACCGGAGAGACGTCGATGCGCTCGATGGTCGAAGGGATGTTTCCATGGCCGATTTTCCGTTTGCCCGTAAACTCCTCGACGCACTCGGCGCACATGCAGTTTTCCCTCAAATACCAGGACGGGTACGATCCGAAATGCCCATCGTTCCAGGTAATATCGGTTTGTTTGGGACTAACGCGCTTCACAAGTTTCGGCATAATGTACGACAATGAATATCTCCTTCCGGTCTTAACACGACAAGTGGGTATGGGCTTCAGATGCCGTCTAACGGTTGAGATTCCTGGGATCGGCGTCTCGCCTAATACCGCATTGTTTATACATCAACACCGCGCCCAGAGGGAGCCTTCGGAGTGCGGCAGCTTGCTGCCGCTTTGAGTGTTTGGAAAAGCGGCAGCAAGCTGCCGCACTCCGAAAGCTCCCCAGAAACCATCCGGCATTAGCCGAGACGGCGGCTTTCCCAGGCGCTAAAATAAGCTATTTATATCCCATTTCGCTGCCCGCTCAGCCGAAGAGCCCGGTTCATCTTTCCCAGGAAAACATCCTTCGATTCAAAACCGGTGCCGCGAAGATCGGAAATTTCCTGGCCGGTCGGCCGCAAAAAAACGAATGTAGGCACGCCCTTCACTTGGTACTTATCCCTCAAATCTCCCGCTTTCGGGTCCTCGGTGGAGGTGAGATCCACCTTCAGCATCACAAAGTCTCTGGACCGGGTCGCGACATCGGGAGTCGCAAATGTCTGCACATCCATTTCCTTGCAGGGCACACACCAGTCGGCATAGAAATCGATAAAAACGGGTTTTCCTTCGCGCGCGGCCTGATCCAGCATCGCTTGCGAATAAGGAAACCACTGGATCGCGTTTGTGGCTCTGGATGCGACCGTTCCTGTAGATGCGTTCCGCAAAAAATTCTCGACGCCTGTCACCGCAGCGTAAAGCGCAAGAGCAAAAAACAGGATGCCCACGATGTTACGCACCAGCGGAAACGCTTTACTCGTGCTTTCTGCGCGATCGATCCATGCCAGATAAATCCCAGCCAGGAGCAGAATCAGCGCCATCGTCAGACGATACGCCAGCGGACCCGGGAAGAGCGGCTCCAGGAAATAGATCGCCATAGCCAGCAGGATGAAGCCAAAGACTTTCCGGACCCAGACCATCCACGCGCCGGAGCGCGGCAGCTTTTTAATGCTCCCCGAAAAAACTCCCAGCACGATAAAAGGGACACCCATGCCAATCGCGAGAACGAAGAAGAGCACGAATCCCAGGAACGCGCTGCCTTTGTTGCCTACGTAAGTCAGCAGGCCGAGGACAAAGGGCCCAATGCAAGGCGCAGCCACAATTCCGACGGTCAATCCCATAAGAAAAGACCCGGCAAAGCCCTTTTGCGAACCGCCGGCGAGACGGTTCAGAAACGCCGGCATCCGGAATTCATAGACGTCGAACATGCTCAGCGCGAGGAGGACCATAACGAGAGCGATTCCGATAAGCACGGGCGGATATTGAAGCGCAGTACCGAAAAGACTCCCTGTCATTGCCGCAAAGACTCCAAGTACGGAATATGTCACCGCCATGCCGATCACATACAGGCACGCGTGTGCAACGAGACTTCCCTTCTTGCCTTGCGATTGCCCGCCAAAATAGGAAATCGTGATGGGGATCATCGGGTAAACGCACGGCGTAAGATTCAAAGCTAGGCCACCGAGAAATACCAGGAGCAGCGTAACGAAAATGCCTCGATCGCCAAAGCCATTGGGCGCCGAAGCAGGAGACTTCTGAGGAGCGGCGCCTGCGGTGGCGACTGCGAAGGCGCCTGGAAACGACAGCGCAAGACTAAATGGTTTTCGCACGGGAGGCAGACAGGTGCTATCGTCGCACGCCTGATAGCGGACCTTGCCCTTCAGGACAATATCTTTTTCTTGGAGGCTCGCGTCCGGCGTGATCTCAACCGCGATCCTGATTATCCCTTCATACACCGCCATCGGCGAATCCGAAAACGGGAGCTTCTTCACCGGAGCCGCAGGAAAGACAATTTTCCCGAACGCCACGCCGGCAATAGGCTCAAGTTCCAGACTCGTCGGAATAAGATAATCTTCTAGCGGCCGATCGGAATTAATGTGATACGGCGTTGCTATCGAGAGTTCGACACTGATAATCGACGGTTGTCCCACCTTCATCGATTCCGCAGGTCCAATCGTTCGAACAGAAACAACAGAGTCAGGAGTCTGTGCGGAGACGTTAAGGAACAGATATAGTAGCAATGCAGCGGCAGCTGGAATAGTTCTCATACCCGCCAATTATAGCGAAAAGCAGCAGATAGTCGACAGTTGTTCGTCGGCAGTCGCCAGTGAGCAGCAAAAAAAAGAGCCCTGAAGAAACGAGAGATATGCGCTTCCGCTCTTCAGGGCTTTCCTAATCATTACGCTACATGAAGCAGGGCTGTCGACAGCCCTTGCTTCTATGGTTCGGTCTATTTCCCTGCAAAATCAGTAAGGACAAAATCAGCATTGTAATTGATGACCGCCCAAACTTGCCCGGTCTTCAAATCGAAGCCGTAGGTGCCCAGTCCATACTTCGAGTTGTAGGGACCAATCACGAATTTTTTCTTGCTACCGCCCATATTTAGATTTACAGCGTTGACCCAATCCCCTTTTGCATTTAAAGCGGCAATCCCAGCCCTGCCGCTCAAAGCACCAACCGCAGCTTTGAGAGCCTCAAACAGATTTGTAAACTTATATTTCATTGAAAGAACATATACATCCGTCTGTTCTTTGCCGAATTCCGCCATTCCCCACAAACTCAAGATATCACTATACAGCGGGTTTCCATTCTTGCATTTTTGCTTGGGCTTTTCTGTCCAGCCTGTATTGACGGCCTTATTCAGCGGACGGGGCCCACTAACCAGCGTCGTGCCATCAGTACCGTAGGCAACAGGAGTGAGATCCGTAGATGTGCTGTTATTTGTGCCACCGAGGATGCTCGCTGTAGTTGCGGCAAAGCTATCTGCTACAGCCGTATATGCATCACCCTGTTCAACCAGGAACTGCTTACCATTAAGGCTGTAGCCCCAGGTGTCATTTTTGACAAAATTAAAGTCGGGTACTTTAAGTGATCCAGTGCCATCGGGATAGCCATCCCCATCTACGAAGTGACCAACAGAATCAGAATAGTAATCAACTGTCACGCGGGGGCCATCGACAGTATAGATGTAGTAGCCGAAGTTGTTAACTTCCTGAGAAATCTGCGTCTCTCTCAGTTTAACAGCCGTTTGGTTGGGGGCGACGCCGTCATATCCAAAGTCATCCAATCGAGTGGGGGTATAAAATTTTGTGCTTAAGCCTTGGGTAATGATTTGCATAACCTGTGAATTGCCGTCGGGGCTCTTATCTAATGCCCGGTTATACAGGTGATCATGTCCTGAGATCATAAATTTGACATTGTTATTTGCCAGGCTGGCATAGAAGGCGTTCTGATCGGCAGGTGTTACACCGAAGCTTGGCCAGAAGCACAACGGATTGGAACAAATGAAGCAAGTTCTGACGTCGTTACATGCCTTGGGGCCTTCAAATCTTACATCCCTGCATCTCTTCATGTTAGCCGACCTATCCTTGGATATGGGCCGCATCAGGGAAGGTCTGGCAGCCCTTACCAAAGCGCTTGAGACGGCTTGCAGCAATGGGATAAATCATTATGATGCGGAGTTGTATCGGCTCAAGGGAGAGCTTCTGTTCCGGCAAATCCTGCCGGAGGGAAACGGCAAATGGAATGAGTCGCGGTTCAACGAAATTAGTGCCTGTTTCGAACAGGCGATAGAAATCGCCCGGAATCAAAAGGCGAAATCCCTGGAACTGCGCGCTACTACCAGCCTGGCGATCCTGCTGAATAAACGGAACAATCAGCCGGAAGCCCACACACGATTGAAGCAAATCACCGAATGGTTCTCAGAAGGCCTTCAGACTTACGATCTACAGGAAGCGCGCGCACTACTTCGAAACCTCTCCTAGTATCGAAAAAAGCGGCAGCAAGCTCTGCCTCTTACACGCAGTTCCATCATGATAAACAAGCAAATCATGTGGGTCGGGGCTGAAGAGTCTGTCTCATAACTCGCCCATTGACCGGGCTTACAGCCCTTTCCCTGTCTGTCGCTAAATTCCTAGGGCTTCGCCCTAGGCTGGTATAGAGCGCGCCTTCGGCGCTTAAGATACTGTATAATTATGGGCTTAAAGCGCCGAAGGCGCGATCCATACCAGCCTGGGGCAACGCCCCAGGAAAAGGTCGCAAAAGAAAATCAAGGGCTGAAGGCCCGCTCAATGAGCAGGTTATGAGACAGACTCTTCAGCCCCGACCCACATGTTCTTGTTTAAAATGAACTTCGCAATTCAGGTTTATTGCTTTCTTAAATTATAATTTGCAGGCAAGCGGCCGCAGGTCACGGCGTATGAACGGTGATTAATTTTGCCAGGCGATTCAGTTGCTCTTTATCCAACGTGATCAATTCGGTTCCGAATCGCAGTGCCACCGCGCCATAGACTGCATCGCTGCCGCGCAGTCGATTGTTCGCCGCGATGTCGACCGCAAGATCGGCGACACTTACATCCAAATCCACGAAGGTAAGATTGGGCAGGTTTTTCAACTCCCGGACGAAAGCCTTTGCGGCTTCCGGCTTGCCCTGCCCGCGTGCGAGGGCTGCGGATATTTCAGGCAGGACAAGGAGTGGGACGATGATGGGGATAGATTGCTCGCGTACGCGGAGCATAAACCTGTAACTTGCCCGGTGCGCCGGTTCTATCGGCATGAAAGCGCTGACAAAAACACTGGCATCGATTGTAACAGGTGCATTCATCGGCGAATCTCTGCAAGTATTTCAACCGCGCTTTTATTGCTTTCCCAATCCTTGCTCAGCTCATTCCCCATATGAACCAGCCGATCCCAAACCTGATCTCCGGATCTTTCAGGCGGCACTGCATCGATGGGAATGATGAGTGCCGCAGGTTTGCCGCGTCGGGTGATTACATAGCGTGCGCGCTCCTCGTTCACGGCTCGAACCAATTCCGATGCTCGAGCCTTAAGCTCGCGGATGCCGATCTCCCGGTTTTTGATTGGGCGTCTCTTCATGTGGTCACCTATGAGACCACATGATACTTCCCTTTCCGAAATCCGTCAAGCGGAGGAAATCGGTACCTGGTTATACTGTCCCTTGGTACCTGGTTATACTGTCCCTTCGACGGGAAAAAGGGACAGTATAACCAGGTACCGATTAGCGCAGGAAGAAGATGAAGATCATGGCGATGACGATGACGACTTGGGCCTGCCTGACGCGGTCGGGGTAATTCTTTTTCAGAATGTGATAGTACTTCGCCAGATAGAGCATCAACACAATGATGGCAATGCTCAACGCAAAGCAGCCGGCATAACCCATCTGCTGCCCAAGGAACGGAGCCAGAACGCTTCCGCGAAGAAGACCGAAAATGATCCAGAGATGAACGCCATACACCAGCAGAGATTCCTGTCCCGCCGCCTGAATCAGCCTGGGGATCCACTTGCCTCCGGCTTCCAGTTTATACAGGAGGAAACAAAAGATCAGGACGCACCCGATTCGGATCATCACATATAGCGGACTTGTCGTGTAGAAATTTACATATCCCGGAAGCGTGTACGGCGCACTGCGCAGAAGAAGCCCGCAAGCGATCAGCAGCACACCAAGCCCCGCAATATTCCGCATGAACGCGGCAGCCCGAAGTTTCTCCGCCGATCTAAGAAAAAACAGCAGATGCTGCTGCCCCCGAAAACAAAAATGATCCAGGGGAAAATCGGGAAAAGCGAAGTTCCGTGAGGATTCAGAAACAGCGCCAGGGATATAGGAAGCCGGCTTCTGAAATCCTGAGCCCACATCCACGGAGTAACGAGGGCAACGGCAACCGCCAGCAGAAGCGCTGCCCATGGAAGCAGGCTCTTTTTGCGCACAATAAAAATAAGCGCCATGACTACAAGCAGTGACACCACAATGCACTGCAGGACGTCTACCTTCAGCGACCGGGCCCAGAAATTGTAGTCGTTCCACTCCGCTAGGTAGCGGCTCCAGCGAAAACCCTGCAGATGGCTGTAATAGGCCACCAGCGTAATGAATCCCAGCCGGCGCATCTGCCGCCAAAAAGACGGGCGGAAGTGAAGCCAGTTCTCCCACTGACTGTTGCCCTGCAGTACGATGGAGAAGCCCGTGGCAAAGAGGAATGTCGGCGCAACCAGGCCGTTCGTGAATGCGAGCCAGAAGAAGAATTCCGAACCTTTTTTCAATGCGAGCGGCAGATACGCGTTCATGACGTGGGTCTCGACCATCACGACCAGGGCAAAACCCCTGAGCAGGTCGATAAATCCATACCGCGGCGCTTTGGCCGAAGACAGCGGTGCACTTTCAGCCATCGTTTTATCCTTAGAAATCTGCAGATAAAGGCCTCGACAATATACGAAAATACGACAGCAGGCAAGTGGGGTTTTTCTTCAGCTTTCAGCTGTCAGCCGTCAGCTATCAGGCTTCACGTCCTTGCGTACATTTGACACTTTTCATGCGTTCTCGGCCTCAATCAAACGGAGTCGGGATCGGAGTCGGGGTCGGATTTTATCTTTCTTATTTTCGACCCCGATACCGATTCCGACCCTGACCCCGAGGTTTCCCTTTGCCCCTTTGATCCTTTAATCCTTTAATCCTTTCTGTTTCGCGCTCTCCCCTACTATGCTATTTTCATTCCGGAAATATGAACGCATCCAACGCCGCTCTACCCATACTGGAAAATGTGCCTCTCGCGCCCTTTACTACGCTGGCCATCGGCGGTCCTGCCCGCTTTTTGCTTCGTGCAAGAACTGAAGAGCAGATACTCGACGCACTGGAGTTCGCGCGGGCGCGCAGCTGTCCCGTTTTTATTTTAGGCGGCGGAAGCAATATTCTTGTCTCCGATTCCGGCTTTCCCGGACTGGTAATTAAAATCGAGCTTCCGGGTATCGATGCTCTTGACGCGGAACGCGGAAGAATTTCAGCGGCGGCGGGAGTCGAGTGGGACGCGTTCGTGCGGTACTGCGTCGCCCGGGACCTTACGGGCATCGAATGCCTCAGCGGGATCCCGGGAACCGTCGGCGGCGCTCCGGTGCAGAACATAGGAGCCCACGGCGAAGACGTCCAGGGAGTCATCACCCAAGTCCGCGCCCTGGACCGGGATGCTCTCAAACTCGTGGACGTAGGCACCGCCGATTGTCGGTTCGCCTACCGCTCCAGCATTTTCAATACGACGCACAAAGACCGCTATGTCATCGTGCGCGTGGATTTTGCCCTGCGCACCGACGGGAAACCGCGCCTGCTCTACGCCAATCTTCAACAGCGATTCGCCGGCCATTCCGCTCAGCCGCCCAAACTCAGCGAAGTCCGTGCAGCCGTTATCGAAATCCGAAGGGCCAAATCCATGGTCCTGAGTGAGAACGATCCCGACTGCAGAAGTGCCGGATCTTTTTTCAAGAATCTCATCCTGGATCAGAACTCCGTTTCCGTCCTGGAAGCGGAGGCGCGCGCCAGCGGACTCCTGAACGCATCCGAGAGCATTCCGCGCTTTGCCGCCGGGCCGGGGAAAGAGAAACTGCCGGCCGCCTGGTTTATCGAGCATGCCGGTTTTCACAAAGGGTACACGCACAAAAACGCAGGCATCTCCAATAAGCATGCGCTGGCGCTGGTCAACCGGGGCGGCGCGACCGCCCGCGATATGCTTGAGCTGATGCAGATGATTCAGGGTAGCGTGCAGCAGGCATTTGGAGTGGAACTGCAGCCGGAACCTGTGTTTGTCGGGTTTGGGGAAGACAGCGGGCAGGATTATAGGATTAAAGGAATAAAGGATTAGAGGAAAGAGGGAAGCCGCGAAGCCGTAAGTTTAGGCCGGCCTTTGAAAGGCAGGCACTGGAGAATCAATACATACCTTCCCTTTAATCCTCTAATCCTTTAATCCTCTGATCCTCTAATCCTTTAATCCTTTAATCCTTTAATCCTTTTCTGATCCTGGCTTCTGACTCCTGTCTTCCGTATTCACGAAAGATTGAACAATTTGCCCAAGGCTGGCGTACTATATAATCCAAACTGTATGGGAGGACACTATGAAAAAGGGATTGGCGATAGGGCTGGGTTGTCTGGCAATCATCATAATCGCGGTTGTCATGTTGGGATTCTCCGCGTGGGGAACGTACAACAGCATGGTCACCTTGAAGGTATCCGTGGATACGGCGTGGGCTCAGGTGGAAAACGTCTACCAGCGGCGCACCGATCTGATTCCCAACCTCGTGGCAACGGTCAAGGGATACGCATCGCACGAAAAAGAAGTCTTTGAATCCGTAGCCGAGTCACGATCCCAGGTTGGCTCTATAAAGATCACCCCGGAAATGCTGAATAATCCCGCGGAATTTCAAAAATTCCAGCAGGCTCAATCCGGACTGACGGGCGCGCTATCCCGCTTGCTGGCAGTCGCCGAAAACTATCCGGAACTGAAAGCGAATCAGAATTTCCTTGAACTGCAAAGCCAGCTGGAGGGCACGGAAAACCGCATTGCCGTCGAGCGCAAACGCTTCAACGAGGCCGCGCAGCAGTACAACACGAAGATCATGCAGTTCCCGACCAATCTCTTTGCGCGCATGTTCGGTTTCGCTCAAAGGCCATTTTTCCAGTCAGCTCCGGGAAGCGATAAGGCACCGACTGTTGATTTCACCAAGTAGGATGACAATGCATCGATTGCATCGATTCGCATTTTTGCTATTGCTCCTGCTGCCGTGCGCCGGGGCTTCAGCATTGGATGTTCCGCAGCTCAAGGAACGGGTAACGGACCTCGCCGGCGTGCTGACGGCCGAAGAGGTGTCCGTCCTGGATTCCAAGCTCCGCGAACTCGAGAGCACCGATTCCACGCAGGTTGCCGTTCTCATCATTCCCAGTCTCGAAGGGGAGTCCCTCGAGGATTATTCCATGCGCGTAGTAGAAGCGTGGAAACTGGGACAGAAGGCACATGACAACGGAGCTCTGCTTTTTGTTTCATTGAAGGATCGCAAAATCCGCATCGAAGTCGGATACGGGCTTGAGTCTGTACTGACCGATGCCCGCAGCTCTCAGATCATTCGCAACGACATGTCCCCGCGATTCAGAGAGAGTGACTTCTACGGCGGCATTGATGCCGGCCTGACAGGAATTGCCCAAACCGTGCGGGGCACATACCAGGCCGCGCCACAGGCCGAAAAACGGAAGGTTCGAAAATCGGGAGGCATTTTTAACCTTCTGATTGTCATGCTGTTTCCGCTCCTGTGGGTGCTGAGCGCCACGGGGAAATGGGGCGGTGGCATCATCGGCGCAGGCGCAGGAGCTCTTCTTCCCTACACACTCATCAGCCACAGCCTGCCTCTGCTCCTGTTCGGAGGAATTGCGGGGGGGTTGGTGGGAACCGTTTTGGGAGCAATCGTTCACGCCGGAGCGAAATCAGGCGGCGGACCGGGAGGATTTATCGGCCCATTCATCGGCGGCGGCTTCGGTGGCGGGGGTTCCCGTGGAGGAGGATTCGGCGGCGGAGGCTTCGGTGGTTTCTCAGGCGGCGGCGGAGGATTCGGCGGCGGCGGAAGTTCCGGCAACTGGTAGGAAAGCCAAAAATTCTTTGAGCGTAATTATGAAATTACTGAGTGAAGAAGATCACAAGGCAATCGAAGCGGCCGTCAAACAAGCGGAGGCCACGACCTCGGGAGAGATCGTTTTTGCCGCCGCCGAAGCTTCGGCGAACTATGACCACGCTACGCTCCAGGGCGCGATCATCGGGATGGCTGTCGCGGCGGCCGTGTATTTGATGATTCCTGTAGCGCATACAACCACCGTCCTTCTCTGGACGGAAGTGCTTTCCTTTGCGCTCTTCTATGCGCTGCTCCCCCGTCTGCCCTGGCGGAGATGGATCGTTTCCAAACAGGAAATGGACGCGCGCGTCCGCGAAGCGGCTCTCATGCAGTTTTATGCCAGCGGTCTCTATCGGACACGGGAGTCCAATGGAGTGGAGATTTATCTCTCGCTTTTTGAAAGGGAGGTCGTTGTCATCGGGGACCGCGGGATTCATCAGAAAATGGGAGACGAGCACTGGAAGAAGGTCCGCGACCTGATCATCCTCGGAATAAAAAGAGGGGATGCGCGGGGCGGCATCTGCGCGGCAATCGAAAGCTGCGGCAAGGCCCTGGCGCAATATTTCCCGCCGCGGACCGACGACATCAATGAGTTGCCGGACCAGGTCATCAGGCGATCCATCAATCCGCAAGCATCGTAGTAGTCGGCAGTCGTTAGTCGGCAGTGAACAGCCGAATCCTGCGACAACTATTCCTCTGTGGGTCGGGGCTGAAGAGGCTGTCTCAAAACTCGCCCATTGAGCGGGCTTACAGCCCTTTTCCTGGTTGTCGCTAAATTCCTAGGGCTTCGCCCTAGGCTGATATAGCGCGCGCCTTCGGCGCTTAAATTGCTGTAAATTTAGGATCTTAAAGCGCCGAAGGCGCGATCCATACCAGCCTGGGGCGAAGCCCCAGGAAAAAGTCGTAAAAGAAAATCAAGGGCTGAAGGCCCGCCCAATGCGAGTTTTGAGACAGCCTCTGAAGCCCCGACCCACAAAACAAAATTTGCAGAATTTTCGTTTTGGGGAAGACGCCACAATCGACAATTCCCTGCCGACTGCCGACTGCCGACTATCGACTAACGACTATTTGCTATGTTACGATCATTTCGTTGGAGCGATGATTAGAGGTAACTATGCCTATATTTGAGTATCGATGTCAGAAGTGCGAAAGCGAATTTGAAAAACTTGTGTTTGGAGCGTCGTCTGAAAACGGAATTGCCTGTCCCGATTGTCAGTCACAGGAAATCGAGAAGCTCTTTTCGAGTTTCAGCGGTGTTTCCCGCTCCAGCGACGGAGCGACGCATTCGATGTCCTCCGGGTGCTCTTCCTGCAGTTCTTCAAGCTGCTCAAGCTGCAAGAGCGCCTGAAGCGCGCGGATTCCTCACGGATCAGAGCCCGCAATTTCCCGGAAGCTGATTTGTGCAACCGGGATCAACCCGATTGCCATCCGCACATTTTCCTTGTTTGACACAATCCGGCTGTTCCCGCCAAGCGATAGGCTGGGGGGACCGAAAACTATCTCTCCGCCGGCGTTTATCAGATTTGCGACCAGCACACCTCCTTCAATTCCCGAACCCGAACCCGCGGCAATCAGTCTGCCCGATCCGGCCACGATCACCAGGCCACTGAAGGCAAACGCTCCGGAGTATGAAAAATTTCCTGTCACGATGAGCAGTCCGCCGCCTGAGAGTCCGCCGCTTATTTGCAGATCACCCTGCACAACTGTGATTTTGGGGTCCTGCTCCGGATCACTCCAGGACTTGGAGGGATTGAAGGCGCCCAAACTGGGGGCGCGTCCTTCCAGCCAGGACTGGTTTCCTTCGTAAAAATTATCCGCCATTTCCCGGGCCCGAGTATGAATAAAATCCCACAAGTAACCAGGATTCATCAGCAAACGCTGATCGGCGGTTGAGCAGACTTGACCCGTGATATCCCGGACGGACGGAATTGGCTCAGCCCCGCCTGTGATTCTTTCGCCTGCCCCGGCCGCGGCACGAATGATTTGATCGAGAAATATTAGATCCCCGGATGCAGTATCGATCGTGCCAATGCCGGGAAACGAACCTCCGGAGATTTCAACGGAGCCGCTGAACTCCGCACTGGTCTCAGGACCAAGTACCGCCAGGGCAGGACCGAGGTCCCACGTGGAAAAACGCTTGAAGCGCGCCTCGAATAAGGCCACGGAGTTGCGCCGAAGAGTTAATCCCGTGGTACCCGATATGGTTTTTGCCGTCCCCAGCGCGCGCACGATCACAATTCCATCCCCATCGACAAACGGGTTATTGGCCGCATCTCCGGCGATTTCAGATGCCTCCCCGTTGTTGTCGCTGACTTTGACGAAGTAGCGGGATATAGGGATGGTCCCGGACCCGTTTGGATTTTGCGCCGTTTGGACGATCCCCGATCCGGGAATGAGATCGACTCCGCGAACACCGTTATAAAAACCTGTACTGATCCATCCATCATCGGGGATTCCGGCAACATCCGAAGAGGGATCGATAATGTCCAGAGTCAGCGCAGTCAATAAAGGCGCCGGATTGCGGAATTCGAAGCTTCTTGCTTTGGACATATAGGATGCGCCTGCGTCATAGACGCCGTCCGGTCCCTTCAGAAGATCGTTGAGATCCAGGCCGCGAAAGAGCACACGGGCGTGATTCAGACCTGCCAGAGCCGCATAGGTCGCCTGCACATGGCTTTCATAATTATCGCTGATCTCTACACCGGTTGTGGCGCTCAGCGACATAAAGAATCCCAGGAGCGAAAGAAGCGTCAGAGCAAACAGCGCCAGGAGCAGCGCCGACCCCGATTCATCTGAATGCGTGTGAAGACAGGTCATGGGCACTCACCTTCCCACCCGTACTGTTTCGCGACTCGATAAATTATTTCACTCAATTTGAGTTTTTTTCTAACAGCTGACAGCTGATCGCTGACAGCTAACAACCGATGGCTAATTGCGCCCTCCGGAGAGTTGTGATAATCATAGTGCGTAACTCAAAACATGGTGGGAGTTGGGAAAATGCTGAATTGTGTGCGAAAATTTTTTAGCCGCCGGGTGCAATCTCGTGTGCGTGGCGGATTGCTACTGATCACAGCCTCCGCTTTGTTGCTATCGTTCTTTCAATCAGCTTGTTTTTTTAAAAAGAGCAAAGCTAAAGCGACGCCCGTTTCGGAAGTCCGGATCACCCTACTTCCGTTTAATGTGCCAGCTGGGAAGCAGGATCTTAGCTGGACAGCCATGGCGGGTCCCATCCTGATGGGGCAAACGATCCAGAATGCCCAGGATCTGATCGTCACGCCTCTCTGGGAAACCATGCCGCTCGCAATTGAAGCGGCCGGAGTAACGCGCACATTTACCCAGGAGACAGCGACCTGGGTCGCGGCCCGTCTATCGGTGAAATGGTCGGCTATGGGAGAGATTTCCGCGACAAAAACCGGGATACGCATGATGATCGACTTCCTACCGGCCAAAGCCGGACCGGTGCCCTTTCGTTTCACGAAGTCCGGCAAAATGGATGAAGTCGGAGCGCGGTTCCCGGATGTATTTTCACAATTCGCCTATTATTTGACAATCAGGCCTCTCGTACCAACGCAGAAGAAGCTGCCGACCATGACGTCCATGAAGAAACTGGCGGAGGCGCTCGATCGCGAATATGGATGGTTTGTTGCAGCGGAACCGGGCAAAGCTCAGGCCGTCGTGTCGGATCTTTTGGCGACAGATGAGCGGCTGGCGCGCTTTCTGTTCAATCCCAGCGTCTACCCAACCCTGACAAAATGACGAATTACGAGTTACGAATGACGAATTGAAATATACAGTGCTTGAAGGGGTACCATAGCTGCTAAAAAGTAACAACTATTAGCCCGGTATGTTTTAATTCGTAATTCGTAATTCCGCTACAATTCCACCCACTTCCCATGGCCTTCCCAAACCCGGAGCGTGAACGGGAAATGGATAGACTCGCTCAGCTTACGCTTGATGCTCTCGCAGATGTTCTCGACTGACGGATACTCGAGGAAATCGTTCAGGGTTTTGTGGTCAAAATAGCTCAATCCCTCTTTGATGGACTTCTTCAGTTCGGAGAAGTCCAGGATCATGCCCGATTTGTTTTCGCCTTCGATGACAACTTCGATCTTGTAGGTATGACCGTGTAAGGAGCCGCATTTGTCATGGCCCGGAAGATAATGCGCACAATCGATATAGTCAATCACTCCCAGCTTCATTGAGACCCTTTCTATTCAGGAGTGTCATTTTACCATAACAGCCCCAGCGGAATTACGAATGACGATTTAATTACGAATTAAAAAATACTGGACTAATAGCTGTTGCTTTTTAGCCGCCAGGTTACACCTTCAAACACTGTATGTTTCAATTCGTAATTCGTCATTCGTAATTCGTAATTCATGTTTTTACTGTCATTGACAGAGCGGAGCGGCTTTGTTAAATTCCCAGTTTGACTCGATTTGATTGGAAGACTCGCCATAGCTTTTGCCTCTCCGGCTGCAGGTTGAAACAGATACCCGGAAATGCGATTTACAGGTGGGACAGCTGCGAAAGTGGCGGAATTGGCAGACGCGCTGGACTTAGGATCCAGTCCCGCAAGGGGTGGGGGTTCAACTCCCCCCTTTCGCACCATAGAGATGGCTGGCCCGTAAGAAGTGGGGGCAGGTAACAGCGGATCACGGGATTCGCCAAAATTATCCAAAAACAGCAGACAACAGGTGAAACAAAGTTGACAGTCGAAATCATTGAAGAATCCAGCTGCAAAAGAAACCTTGCGGTCGAAATTCCGGCACAAGAAGTGAACGATGAAGTGGACAAAATCGCCCGGGAATATACCCGCACCATCAAAGTGCCCGGTTTCCGGCCTGGCAAGGTGCCGATGAGCGTCGTACGGCAGCGCTATGGGAGCGAGCTTGCTGAAGGACGCAACCCAGAACATCATCGAGCGCTGCTGGAAGGACGCAATCGCGGAGCACAATTTCAAGCCGCTGTCCCAGCCTCAAGTCAAAGAGGTAAACAACGCGCCCGGGGCTCCTTTGAAATTCACCGTATCTTTTGAGGTGCTCCCTCCGCTGGAAGTCAAAGATTACAAAGGCGTTTCAGTCACTTTGCCTTCGTCGACAGTCACCGAGGATGATGTAAACAAGGCAATCGACACTCTCCGCGACAACAGCGCTCAATTCGTCCCGGTGGATGGGGAAGCTCGTGATGGCCTGTATCTGACGCTTACCGTGGACGGGCAATTTGAAGACTCGCGTCAAACCCATGCATGAGGAAGAAGTCACGCTGATCGTGGGCCATCCTCAGACAAATACTGAGTTTTCCGAAAATCTGCGCGGAGCCCGGGCCGGCGAAACCAGGACTTTTGAAGTCAGTTACCCCGCCGATTATCACCGGAAGAGATTCGCAGGCAAAAAAGTCAGCTATACTGTTCTAGTAAAAGACATTAAAGAGAAACAGCTGGCAGAACCGAACGATGAATTCGCCAAAGACATGGGCGCCGAGAGTCTGGATGCCCTTCGAGACAAGGTTCGCAATGATTTGGTAACGCAGGCGAAGCAGGTTGCCGAAAAGAAGGCCAGGGAGACGCTGCTGGATTCCATTGTGCAGGGTCAAACGGTTGAAGTTCCGGAGTGTCTGGTGAACGACGAACTCGAAGCGCACGCGCATAGAGTCGCCAGCAACCTGGCGTATCAGGGGATTGATATAAATCAAGCCTCTATCGACTGGAAAAAGATATTCGAAGAGGAACGGCCTCGCGCGGAGCAGGCGGTTCGCCGGTCGCTTTTCCTCGATGCGATCGCCCGTCAGGAAAGCATCGAAGTAACGGACGACGAGGTCGATTCCGAGTTGCAGAAAATCGCGGAAAGCGCGGGCAAACCCGCAGCCGCCCTGCGGGCTCAACTCGAGAAAGAGGAACGAATTCAGAGCTTTGAGGGAGCATTTGCGCCAGAACAAGGCGCTTGATTTCATCTATCGCAATGCTAATATAACCGAGGGGTAACAAGCATTGGCACTAATACCTATGGTGGTCGAGCAGACCAATAGAGGCGAGCGGGCATTATGACATCTATTCCCGTCTCCTGAAAGACAATATCATCTTCCTGGGAACTCCGATCGATGACAATGTCGCGAATGTCGTAACCGCGCAACTCCTGTTCCTGGAAGCTGAAGATCCCGAAAAGGACATCTCATCTTTACATCAACTCGCCCGGCGGGTCCATTTCGGCGGGCATGGCAATCTACGACACCATGCAATACATCCGGCCGGATGTCTCGACCATCTGCATCGGCCAGGCGGCCAGCATGGGAGCGTTATTGCTTGTCAGCGGGCACTCCGGGAAAGCGCTTTGCCCTACCAAACTCCAGAATTCTGATCCATCAGCCATCGATGAGCGGTCTGGCAGGCCAGGCCACGGACATCGACATTCACGCCAAAGAAATTCTCAGACTGCGCGAATCCATGAATCGGATTCTGGCCAAGCATACCGGCCAGCCGATGGAAAGAATCGAGAAAGATGTCGAGCGCGATTACATCATGACCGCGAGCCAAGCCAAAGAATACGGCATCGTGGATCAAGTGATCTCCAGAAAAGAATAGGGAAGCCTGATCTGTATCCTGGAGGACTCCTTTGAGAAAAGACGACGAAAGCGATGATATCTTAAGATGCTCATTCTGCTCCAAGAGCCAGAATGACGTTAAAAAGCTCATAGCCGGCCCCACCGTCTACATCTGCGACGAGTGCGTCGATGTCTGCAATGAGATCATCGCCGATGACGTAGTGACTTCGCCGATCGGAGAAAAGCTTCCCAAGCCGCAGGAAATAAAGGAATTCCTCGATCTGTACGTGATCGGGCAGGAAACGACCAAGAAAAAGCTGGCCGTTGCCGTCTACAACCACTACAAGCGCCTCGAAATTCAGCAAGAAGCGCGGCGACCTCGAACTGCAGAAGAGCAACGTGCTGCTGATCGGCCCAACGGGCACAGGGAAGACGCTTCTGGCGCAGACTCTGGCCAAAATGCTTTCCGTACCATTTGCCATCGTGGACGCCACGACGCTGACCGAAGCGGGCTATGTGGGTGAGGATGTCGAAAACATCATCCTCAAGCTGCTGCAGAACGCGGGCGGGGACAAGGAAAAATGCCAGCAGGGGATCGTCTACATCGACGAAATCGACAAGATCGCGCGCAAGGACGAAAATCCCTCGATCACGCGCGACGTTTCGGGCGAAGGCGTGCAGCAGGCGCTGCTCAAGATCCTGGAGGGCACGGTAGCCAACGTGCCGCCTCAGGGAGGCCGCAAGCACCCGCACCAGGAATTCATCCAGATCGACACCACCAACATCCTATTTATTTGCGGCGGCGCGTTTGTCGGCCTGGAGAAGATCATCGAACGCCGAATCGGCAAAAAGAGCCATGGGCTTCCTGGTCGGCGATAAAACGGCCAAGGTATTAAAGGGCCCCAAAAAGATCAGCCGGCCAACATCCTGGAAGCATGCGAACCCAGAGATCTCATCAAATACGGCCTGATACCCGAATTTGTCGGCAGGCTGCCGGTCGTCGGATCCCTTTCGGAATTGGACCATGCGGCCCTGGTCGAAATTCTCACAAAACCCAAAAACGCTCTGGTGCGCCAGTACCAGAAGCTGTTCGAGTTTGAGAACGTCAAACTGAAGTTCACCGATGACGCGATCAGCGCGGTTGCCAGCCTTGCGCTGGAGCGCAAGATGGGCGCTCGGGGATTGAAGATCATCCTCGAAGATCTTATGTTGGATGTGATGTACCAGCTGCCATCGCAGAAGAAGGTCAAAGAATTTATGATAACGCGCGAGATGGTCGAGAATAAGGACATTGTTTTCGCGCTGTTGGAAAAGGCCGGTTAACTTTACGCATGATAAATGAAACTCCCTCAAAAAAAACTGAACGCCTCCCGATGATCCCGATCCGGGATGTGGTGGTTTTTCCACACATGATGATCCCGTTCGTGATCGGGCGGCCGTCTTCCGTACGCGCACTGGAATTCGCTCTGGAGGGATCCAAGCGGGTTTTTCTGGCAACGCAGATGGACGCCTCGGTCGACGAACCGAAGGCATCGGACATCTATGCGCGTCGGCACCGTCGCCAATATCGTCCAGAGCGTCAAGCTTTCCGACGGCAACATCAAGGTTCTGGTCGAAGGAGTCCAGCGCGTCCGCGCGATCCGCTATTCCAACGACCCGGGATTCTTCGTCGCCGACGTGGAACTGCTTGATGAAACCTCCGCTTCCAGCGCCCGCACCAGCCTGCTGATCAAGCGGCTGCAGACCGGTATTCGAGCAGTTTTCGAAGCTCAGCCATCATGTCAACTACGACGCGATCCTGAACGCCATGAAAACGCTGGAGCCGTCCAAGCTGGCGGACAACATCTGCGCCAACCTGCCGATCAGCATCGAGGAAAAGCAGCAGCTGCTGGAAATGGTGGATCTCGCGGAGCGGATCGAGAAGATCAACGAGATCATCGAAGTCGAGATGGAAAAGATCAAGGTAGACCGCAACATTCAGGGCCGCGTCAAACGGCAGATGGAGCGGGCTCAGAAAGAGTACTACCTGAACGAGAAAATGAAGGCGATCCAGAAGGAACTGGGTCGCAAAGATGAAAAGAGCGAGCTCGACGACCTGAAAAAGCAGGTTGAAGCGGCCAAGATGCCGAAGGACGCTCACGAAAAGGCGATGAAGGAAATCCAGCGCCTGGAGATGATGCCGCCGATGTCGGCCGAGTCGACCGTTTCGCGGACCTATCTCGACTGGCTCCTGGCCATGCCCTGGAACAAGAAATCGAAAGAAATCCGCGACATCAACTGGTCCAAGAAGGTGCTCGAAGAAGACCACTACGGTCTGGACAAGATCAAGGACCGCATCCTCGAATTTCTGGCCGTGCGCAGCCTGGTCAAGAAGCCGCAGGGAACGATTCTCTGCTTTGTCGGCCCTCCGGGAGTGGGGAAAACTTCGCTGGGAAAATCCATCGCGCGCGCGACGGGCAGGAAGTTCGTTCGCCTGTCGCTCGGCGGAGTCCGGGACGAGGCGGAGATCCGCGGCCATCGAAGGACTTATATCGGCGCGTTGCCCGGCCAGATCATCCAGTACATGAAAAAATCAGGCACGCGCAATCCGGTCTTCATGCTCGATGAAGTCGACAAGATGAGCATGGATTTCCGCGGCGATCCGTCGGCTGCCCTGCTGGAAGTGCTCGATCCGGAACAGAACCACATGTTCGTGGATCATTACCTCGATACCGAGTTCGACCTTTCGATGGTGATGTTCATCGCGACGGCGAACGTACTGCACACGATACCGCGGGCTCTGCAGGACCGCATGGAAGTCATCCAGCTCTCGGGCTATACCGAAAATGAGAAGCTCGAAATCGCCAAGCGATTCCTGGTCCGGAAGCAGATGGAAGCCAACGGGCTCAGTCACGAAGCAGATCCAGTTCGCGGATGAGGCACTGCTGGAACTTATCCGAAAATACACCCGCGAGTCCGGCGTGCGCAATCTGGAGCGCGAAATCGCCAACGTTTGCCGAAAAACCGCCAAGAGGATCGTGACCGCGGAGGTTAAAAGCAGCTCGATAAACCGGGAAGAAATTGAAAAACTGCTGGGCCGGCCGAAATTCCGCGTGCAGGGGATCAGCGAAAACAACCAGATTGGCCTGACGACCGGCCTTGCCTGGACGGAGGTCGGCGGTGAAGTGCTGCAGACCGAAGCGACCCTGATGGAGGGCAGAGGCCAGCTGACTCTGACCGGGAAACTGGGCGAAGTCATGCAGGAATCGGCGCGGGCGGCGATGACCTTCGTTCGCAGCCGGGCCGCCGAATACGGCATCGGCCGGGATTTCCACCGGAAAATGGACCTGCATATTCATATCCCGGAAGGAGCCATACCCAAAGACGGACCTTCAGCCGGAATTACGATGGCGACCACCATCGTGTCGGCACTGACCAAGATCCCGGTGCGCAAAGATGTAGCGATGACCGGCGAGATCACGTTGCGCGGCAAGGTCCTCCCGATCGGCGGCGTCAAAGAAAAACTCCTGGCAGCGCACCGCGCCGGAATCAAGAATATCATTCTCCCGAAGGATAATGAGAAGGACCTCCAGGACCTCCCGAAAGATATTCTGGATGTCATGAGTGTGACCCTGGTGGAAACGATGGATGAAGTGCTGCGGATAGCCCTGGAGAGACACCCGGTTTCCACCCAGGTGCCCCAGATGCCGGACATCAATGGCGCGCGTCCGAATGAGAACGTTGCGCACTGAACCTAATTCCTCACGACTCCCAGTGACTCAAACCGAATTTGTTATCAGCGCTGTATCGGAAGTCGATTTCCCGCGCGAGGGAATTCCTGAAGTTGTGTTTGCAGGCCGGTCCAATGTCGGCAAATCCAGCCTGATTAACCGGCTTGTCGGCAAGGCGAAGTTGGCCCGGACAAGCTCCACGCCCGGGAAAACTCAAACCATCAATTTTTATCGCATTAACGAAGCTTTCTTCTTCGTCGATTTGCCCGGTTTTGGCTACGCCAAAGCAGCTAAAGCGGCCATGCAGCGATGGAAGGCGTTTATTGAGCAATATTTTCAAAATCGTTCGACAATCGCGCTGGTCGTCCAGCTGGTTGATTCCAGGATGCCTCCGACGGACTTGGATCTCCGCCTGTCCGAATGGCTGGCACAATTGAATATGCCGCACATGGTGGTTGCAACCAAGTCCGACAAGCTTTCGAATAATCAAAGGGGCGCTTCAACGCGCATTATCTCCAATTCGTTGGGGGGTCAATCTGTGGTGATGTCCTCGGCTGAGACCGGGGCAGGATGCAAAGAGATCTGGAAACGGGTGCTGCAGGCAACCGCAGCCATTGAATCCGCGAGAAAGTAACCATTAGAACCCACCCTATTCTCCCTCCGGAGTGAGTAGCACATGCCTGAAACGACGCAAGGTCGAGTCAATAACGGCCGTGAAAACGGCCATCTGAATATCCTTGAGCTGAAGGAAATGAATATCTCCGCGCTGACCCAGGTCGCCAAAGACCTGAACGTTCCGGGATACACCGGGATGCGCAAGCAGGAACTGATATTCGAGATCCTGAAAGCGCAGACCGAACAGAGCGGGCTGATCTTTTCAGAAGGCGTTCTGGAAACGCCTGCCTGAGGGATTTGGATTCCTCCGGGCTCCTGATTACAACTACCTGCCCGGACCGGATGATATTTACGTCTCGCCTTCTCAGATCCGGAAATTCGACCTGCGGACTGGCGATACCGTTTCCGGCCAGATCCGCCCTCCGAAGGAAGGAGAGCGCTATTTTGCCCTGATCAAGGTCGAGGCGGTAAATTTCGAGCATCCTGACGCAGCCAAGGACAAGATCTTCTTCGACAACCTGACGCCTCTTTACCCTCATGAGCATTTGAAGCTGGAAACGGTGCCGGACAATCTTTCCGGAAGAGTCATGGACATGCTCGCGCCCATCGGCAAAGGGCAGCGCGGACTGATCGTCTCTCCGCCGCGGACCGGCAAAACGATGCTGCTGCAATCCATCGCGAACGCCATTTCAAAGAACCATCCCGAAGTCGTCCTCATTGTGCTGCTGATCGATGAACGCCCCGAAGAAGTGACCGACATGCAGCGCTCGGTAAAAGGCGAAGTCAGTCAGCTCCACGTTCGATGAGCCCGCGTCGCGTCACGTCCAGGTCGCAGAGATGGTGCTGGAGAAAGCGAAACGCTTCGTGGAACACAAGCGGGATGTCGTAATCCTGCTGGACAGCATCACGCGACTGGCCCGCGCCTACAACACGATCGTGCCGCCGAGCGGCAAAGTCCTCTCCGGCGGCGTGGACAGCAATGCCCTGCAGCGGCCGAAACGGTTCTTCGGCGCCGCGAGGAATATCGAAGAAGGCGGAAGCCTGACGATCATCGCGACCGCGCTGATCGACACCGGCAGCCGCATGGATGATGTCATCTTCGAGGAATTCAAGGGCACGGGCAATATGGAGCTGCACCTGGACAGGAAACTCGTCGACCGGCGCGTCTTCCCTGCCATCGACATCAACAAGTCAGGGACCCGGAAAGAAGAACTGCTGATACCTCAGTCCGATCTGAGCCGCATCTGGATCCTGCGCAAGGTGCTGACTCCGCTCTCGGTCACGGAGAGCATGGAACTGCTGCTGGACAAGCTCTCCAAGGCTAAGACCAACGGCGATTTCCTCAATTCCCTCTCCGGCGGAAGAGTGTAAATGATTCCGGATTCCGAATTCTGAATTCCGGATTTTCAGGCTAGAACGGCGTGATTAGAGAAGGCAAACAAAATAGTGTAACCCTGGCAATGGTTTTTATCCGGAATCCGGAATCCGAAATCAATAGACCGCCCATACTGGCCAGACTCTCCCCTGCAGTAGAAGCTTCCCGAATATATCAAGCTAAGGTATATTTCAAGGAGCGATTATGGAGGACATTTCATGCGCCACATCTTTTCAATGGCCTTCCTGGCAGTTTTGCTGAGTACGGCAAGTCCTTTCGGATTCTCGCAGCTGCGCAATCTCAGCGAATATTCGCAGGATTGTATTCACTCCGAGAAAACCTATTTCGTATTGCACGACACAGGCACTGCGGATTTCGGATGGGCTTCCACGTGGACACATACGACCGCTAACGCGTTTCCGGACAAAGCGGCCATGTTTCTATGGAAGTTTAAGGATGGATCAAAAGCGTACGCGCGGCAGGGAGACCTCATCGGAGACCTGGGCCAAGCCACGGGCTATCTGGTAGCAGACCATGCGGAAAAACTTGAAGACGTTCACCGCAAAAAAATCCAGCCGATGACCGTCTCCAACTATCCCGTGGAGGTTGAACTCTGGGTGGGAGAAATCGGGGATTCAACCGGCTTCGCACCGGAAGGTCTGGTGGACAAAGCTTGTTTCGATGCTCCGCGTATCGAAGTAAACCAAACCTATCATTCTTCCGAATGCAAGTAATCCGGGCTCAAGGCTCACCCCATCGTCTCAGTAAGTCCCGTATTCCTTTGCGGCTTCCATAAAGGCGCGCAGATTCTCCGCCGTGGCCTCCGTGGCCATGGCGCCGCCGGACAGGATGTAGCCGCCGCCGGGCGCGCAGATCTCAATCAGCTTGCGGCAGCATTCCTTTACTTCTTTCGCGGTTCCTGTAATAACAATCGAGGCGGGCACATTGCCGACGATGCAGCACGTATTGCCCACAATCTTTTTGGCATTGGCCATATCCGTCTGGTCGAATTGCCATGTCACCCAGCCTTTCGGGAAGTCTCCAATATATTCCAGACGATCGTTGTAGCGGCCTTCGGCAAACAAATGCACGGAAATCCCCTCATCGATACAGGCGTCGATGACTTTCTTGAGGGAAGGCCAATAGAACTTTTCAAACTGCTTCCGTGACATGAAAGTATCGTCGCCTTTGTGCAGCGGGAAACTCACGGTGAATCCGCCCGTCGCGCTGACACTCGAAAGTATCCGTTTAATCGTGAGTCCCGTAAGCCGGTCGACCGCTTCCATCATTTTGTCCGGGCAACGATACATATCCAGGATCGCGCCCTTCGTCCCCCTCAGAAAATCCGCAATGATGTCAAAGGGAGCGATGGCCAGGCTGCCAAGAGCCGGCGGGAAACCGGCCTCCAAAGCAGTTTGATTGACCTTCATCACATGCTTCTGCCACTTCTCCATCTCTTCTCCGGCCTTGATCAGCGACTGGAAAGCCGCCCGCATATTCGGGTCGGCAAAAGGATAGGCAACCATCAGAGACAGGAAAAGCAGCGTATTGAGAGCCGGGAAATTTTCCAGGGGCTTCAGCGTGCCTACGGTGCGGGGCATGAGCACTCTGAAAGAAAAGTCCGAGGGATCCTCGATCAGAGCATCGTATTCACTGGCTTCCATAATAGCTTCTTCCACGAACTGGAACGAGTTGACATCATCGCCCAATCCATGCCCCGGCCATTTATAGGATTTATAGTCGATGATCTCCATCACCGGCGCGGAGTGCACCAGGCCCGGGCCCATAAAGTTATCCATGTCGTCATAAAAATCTTCCATGAACTTGAGCCAGGACTGTTCCAGTGCCTCGTAATCATTCATGACTCTCTTCAGGTTGTAGCCGGAGTAATAGGCCGGGAAATTGCCCGACGGCATTTGCACCGGGACGCGGTCGGGGATTTCACACATCATGACTTTCTTCTGGCGCATTGCGCGCTCTTTGTACATTCTTTCCGCCCTGGCATCCCTGAAACGAATACCGGTGCCGGCAAGCCAGTTTTTCATTCGTTCTTCACGCTTCTGTTCACGCGTCATTTCCGCCCAGTTCTTCTGCATAATTCCGCTCCCTCTGAGTCGGTAAAATAAGCAGCTCGTTCTAAGCCTTTGTGAGCGACCGCGACAGCGCGCTTGCTTCCGCAAACTTGTGACGAAATTCCGGTATGCGTCCCAATTCGATGTAACCGTCGCGCAAGGCAATCTCTTGAGCCAGCGCGCGCTGGCTGCGCGAGGTAAGGGCGAGGCGCGCGCCCGTTCCTGCGGCGTTGCCGACCTGTCTGAACCGGTCCGGCGGCAAGGCGGGCAGCATGCCGATTTCGATGGCGCTTTCCACATCGATATACGTTCCAAAAGCGCCGGCCAGGATAACCTGGTCAATTGCATCTTCCGTCAAACCCGCCGCTTCCACCAGCGCACGGATGCCCAAACGAATGGCAGCCTTTGCCAATTGCAGTTCCCGCACGTCTTTTTGCGAAACGGTAATCGCCTCATTGTCCGCGCGTTCCACCAGTACAAATTCATTGATCCCGTTGCGGTTGCGCACCAATGGATGCGGCACCATGCGTCCCGTGCTTTCCAGCACATTATTCCGCCGCATCTGCGCGACCGCATCCAATAAGCCTGAGCCGCAAATGCCCACCGGGGATTCGCCCCCGATCGTCTGGATGTCGAGTTTGCCGCCGGACAATCGAACGTGCTCAATCGCACCGGGCGCGGCGCGCATACCGATATTTGATATGAGCGCCCTCGAATGCCGGGCCGGACGCGCAGGAGACGCTCGTCAACCGGCCGCGGCAATTCAGACAGATTTCCGTATTGGTGCCGATATCGATGGCGAGTACGACATCCGGGGATTCCGAAATCTGCGTGGCCAGGAGCATGGCGACATGATCCGCGCCCACATAGCCGGCTACATTGGGAAGCAAATGCACATACGCCCCCGGCGCGATTTGCAATCCGATGTCCCGCGCTTTGATGTCGACTGCCGATCGGACCGCCGGCACATAGGGCGACATCCCCAACTGCTGCACGGGGAGCCGCAAAAACAAATGGTGGATGGCCGTGTTGCCCACTATAACGGTATCGGCAATATCAGAGAGTTCCGCCTGAATTTCGGAGCAGAGCGCCCCCGCCGCTTCATTCAGCGCATCCACCAGCAGCGCCTGCAGCTTCCTGGCATTTTCCTGGGATTTTCCGGCAGCAGCAATGCGCGTGACGACGTCTTCCCCATAGGATATTTGCGGATTCATAAAACCCTTGGCGGCAAGAGTTTTTCCGCTTTCCAGATCCACAAGGTAGACGGCTATCTTGGTAGTACCGATGTCCGCGGCAATACCGAGCCAGCGCGCGGCAGGAGTGGCCAGCGCTACTATTTCGTTGCCGCGCATCCCGACGCGCACATGCCAGTTCGCTTTGCGCAACTGCGGCGACAGCGTTTGCTGCACTTTCAAATCGATGCTTCCGGCAGAAACACCATGCTGCGCCGCGAGCGCTGCCCACAAACTCTGGTCGTCCGATTCCGGGGATCCTAGCGAAGGCGGATTCAAATGAACATCCAGGCAGCGGATCAGTGGTTCCGGCTCGACCTCGAGATTCAGTCCCTCCACTTGCGTGCGCTGCGGCGCCGTCAACGATTCGGGAGGAACGTAAATTGTGACATCGCTTCTCGGATAAGTCCTGCAGGCAAGGCGATACTCTTGAGCCAGTTCTTTTTCCGTCAATTGCGACTTTTTTTCTTCCCTCTGTTCGGAAACGTCTCCGGAAATCACCTGGACTTTGCAGCGGCCGCAAATGCCGCCGCCACCGCAGATACTCACGAGATCCACATTCAACTGGCGCGCGCAGTCCAGCAAAGACTGTTCTCCTGTACCCTCGCCGCGCCGCCCCACCGGTTCAAATTCAATCGCAAACAACAGCCTGCTCCTTCCGACATCCAACAATCAACAATGGGCCACATTTTATACCAATTTCGGTGACAGGCGCCATAACCTCGAAATTATTATAGAGACAATAACTGGGGTCCCATCCCACGGCAATTCAAGGTTCTAGAACCTGTTACCGGAGTTCCACCTGGTGGTAATTCGAGGTTATGGTGACTGTCACCGTAATTCCATCTGGTGGAATACTATTGGGATATGAGGGATTGGCACCGAAGCTAGGAGGGGGTGCCGGTAAGCCAGCGGCAGAACTGGCCGATTTGGGCGCAGATTTCTTGCAGACTACCGGCCTTTTCCATCTCTGCGACAATGGCGCTCCCGACGACGGCAGCATCCGAAATCTCCCATATAGCCTGAACCTGCTCCGGCCGAGAAATGCCAAAACCGACGGCCACCGGAAGCTGCGTGAACCTGCGCACGCGCTCCACCGTGGGAAGCACCGAAGCGGAAAGCTCCTGCTGCACTCCCGTGACGCCGGTCCTCGAAACGACATAGACAAAACCGCGGGAGCATTTTGCTATTTTGGCAATCCGCTGCTCACTGCTGGTGGGAGCCGCCAGGAAAATGCAATCCAGTTCGTTCGCTTCCATGCAAGCGCAGTACTGTTCACCCTCTTCCGGAATGATATCGGTCACCAGGATGCCATCCACTCCCGCCGCGCGCGCATCGCGAGACAACTTTTCCAGCCCATACTGGAGTATGGGATTGAAATAGCTGAAAAGCAGCAGCGGCACATCCGTCTTTTTGCGGATGCTTTCAACCGCCTGCAAATAGTCGGACATCCTGTACCGGTGAAGCAGCGCCCGGGAGCCGGCGCGCTGAATTACAGGCCCATCGGCCACAGGATCAGAGAATGGTATTCCCAATTCAATAATGTGAGAACCGGCTCGCTCCAGTTCCGGCACCAGCCGGATAGTGGTTTCCAGATCGGGATCGCCCGCCATGATAAATGGAATGAATGCCTTCGCTCCGCGGGTTTCGAGTTCCCGAAACTTCTTTCCAATTCGTCGCTCCATCTCACATGTTCCTTCTTTGGAAAAAGGAAAAAAGTCGGCAGTCGGCAGTGACAACCATAAGCTTTCATGCCGACTCGACTAACGACTATCGGCTGCAAGTAATTCGGCCACCTGATTCACATCCTTATCGCCGCGGCCCGAAAGGTTCACGATAACGAGCGTGTCCTTTTCCAGTTCCGGAGCCATGCGGATCAGTTCCGCGATCGCATGCGCGCTTTCCAGCGCCGGAATGATTCCTTCTTTTCGGCTCAGGAGCTGGAATGCCTCCAGCGCAAGGTCATCCGTGATGGAGGTATATTGCACGCGGCCCTGATCATGCAGACAAGAATGCTCGGGACCTACCGCGGGGTAGTCCAGCCCGGCTGAAACGGAATGGGTACCCGCAACCTGTCCATTCTCGTCCTGCAGAACATAACTGTAGGTTCCCTGCAAAACGCCTGTCCGGCCGCCGCTGAAACGGGCGGCATGTTCGCCCAAAGCCGTTCCTCTGCCTCCCGCTTCCACGCCTATCATGCGAATGTCCGGCTCGCGCAAAAAATCGTGGAAGAGCCCGATCGCATTGCTCCCTCCGCCTACGCAGGCGATGAGCAGATCCGGCAGGCGCCCTTCGGCCTCGAGGATTTGAGCGCGCGCTTCCCTGCCGATGATGGATTGAAAATCGCGCACGATCCACGGATACGGATGAGCTCCCAGGACCGATCCCAGCAGGTAATGGGTATTGGCCACGTTGGTCACCCAATCCCGCATCGCTTCGTTGATGGCATCCTTGAGCGTGCAGCTGCCTGAGTCCACCGGCCTGACCTTCGCGCCCAGCAAACGCATCCGGAAAACGTTCAGGGACTGGCGGCGCATATCCTCCGTTCCCATATAAATCTCGCATTCCATGCCGAAAAGAGCCGCCGCCGTCGCGGTCGCCACTCCGTGCTGCCCCGCCCCGGTTTCGGCGATGATACGCGTTTTGCCCATGCGCCGGGCAAGCAGGATCTGGCCGATCGCGTTGTTGATCTTGTGCGCGCCCGTGTGAGTCAGGTCTTCGCGCTTGAGATAGATGCGTCCTTTGCCTATGTGAGAAGCGATGCGCCGCGCCGGCGAAAGCGGCGTCGGGCGGCCCACGTAATTCCGCAGCAGATCGTTCAACTCCGCATGGAAGCGCGGATCTTGGGCCGCCGCGCGATACGCATCTTCGAGCTCCTGGAGAGGCCCCATCAACGTCTCGGGGACGAATCGTCCCCCGTAGGAACCATAACGCCCACGTTCATCAGGGCCGGTGAAGCACACTGTCGACATTTCTCACCTCATCCATAAATTGCCTTAACCTGGCGGCATCTTTTTTCCCGGGCGCGCATTCGACGCCGCTGCAGACATCCACGCCATACGGCGCCACCACCCGGATCGCTTCCCTCACATTGTCGGGCCGGAGCCCTCCCGCCAATATGATGGGACGGATGCACTGCATCTCCCGCGCAAGACTCCAGTCAAATGATTTTCCTGTCCCGCCGAAAAGAACGTCGTCCCTGGCATCCAACAAAAATGCCTGCACGGGATATTCTTCGAGACCGGATGGAATGCCGTTTTCGCCTATGCGTACCGCCTTGATCAATGTCCAGTCCGCCAACGCCCGGCAGTACTCCGGAGTCTCATCGCCATGGAGCTGCAGGACCTGGACCCCGGCTGCGCGTGCCGCCATGGAAACCTGATCCGGCTCATCCACATTTACGAAAAGTCCAACCGTGACCACAAGCGGCGGAATGCGCCGAATAATCGACCGGGCATCTTCCGGACGCATGTATCTCGGGCTGCGCGAAAAAAAATTGAATCCCAGCGCATCCACGCCCTCATCAAGGGCCATGGCGGCATCGTCATAGTTAGTTATGCCGCAAACTTTAACCTTCATAGGGGCACCTTGATTCCGAGATTCCGAGATTCCAGATTCGAGACTAACAACACTCATGAGATCAGAATTGAAGATACTCTCTGACAAATTAGCAATTTTCTAAAAACGACACCCAGTCTGCATGTGGTTTTTCATCTCGGAATCTAGGAATCTGGAATCTTCGAATCATCTCCGCCAGCGCCGCCCCAGGGGACGGAGCGCGCATAAAATGCTCCCCTATGAGGAATCCCCGATAGCCGGCGTCGGCAAGCCTGCGCAAATCATCGGATGTGCGGATGCCGCTTTCCGCCACTGCCAGCACATTTTTGGGCATCCTGCGCGCAAGATCGAAAGAGATGTCGAGAGAAACCTCAAAAGTGCGCAGGTTGCGGCTATTGACGCCGATCAGGGTGGCGCCGGAATCCAGGGCACACTGCAGCTCTGATTCATTATGCACTTCGACCAGCGCCTCCATCCCCAACCGTTCCGCTTCCATGCGCAGGCTTTTCAGCGCAGCCGTGTCCAGGAGCGCGACAATCAGCAGTACCGCATCCGCTCCCGCGTGACGCGCCTCGAGGAGCTGATAGGGATCGACGATGAAATCCTTGCGCAGCAAAGGAATTTTGACGTTCCAGCGCAGGCGCGCCAGTATTTCCAGGCTGCCGTGGAAGTGATGCACTTCCGTAATAACGGAAATCGCCGCTGCGCCGGATTTCCGGTATTCCTCCGCGATCGTCACGGGATCGAAGTCTTCCCGGATCACTCCCGCCGAGGGAGACGCTCTTTTAATTTCGGCAATAATGGCCGGCGCATGCGACGCCAGCGCCTTTTTGAATGGACGAATTTCCGGCGCCCGGTCCAGCGCTTCTTCAAGGGAACCGGCAGGAAACTTGCTCATTGCTGCTTTGAGTTCACGCACCTTGGCATGCATGATCTTTTCAAGGATCGTATCCTTCAGGGCTGCGGGCAACCGATAATCGCTTGGGGTCTTCAGCATATCAAAATCCGATCTTTTTTTATTGCACCGTCGTTCCTAAATTCACAAAATTTGCAATCAGCTTCATTCCCACATCCGTCAGGATGGACTCCGGATGAAACTGCACACCCTCGACAGTCAGTTCGCGATGACGGAGTCCCATAATGACGCCATCGGCGGTTTTCGCGGATATCTCCAGACAGTCCGGCAGGTTTAAGGGCGACACCACCAGGGAGTGGTAGCGCGTCGCGCGAAACGGCGACGCCAGATCTTTGAAAATCGTCCGGCCGTCATGGAATATTTCACTGGTCTTTCCGTGCATGATCTGCGGCGCTGAAACGACGTCTCCGCCAAAGGCGGCGCCAATCGCCTGATGCCCCAGGCATACGCCCAGGATTGGTATTCTGCCGGAAAATTCCCCGATCACCTGGATGATGATGCCGGAATTTTCCGGGCGGCCCGGTCCGGGAGAAATGACGATGCGTTCCGGCGCCAGCCGTTCAATCTCATCCAGCGTAATGGCATCGTTGCGAAAAACCTTCAGCTCCTGCCCCATGGATCCCAGGTATTGCACCAGGTTGAACGTAAACGAATCATAATTATCAATAACCAGAATCATTTACCCCCCCAACCAAATGACGAATGACGAATGACGAATTGAAAAATAATGGACTAATAGCTGTTACTTTTTGGCAGCCAGGTTACCCCTTCAAAGACTGTATGTTTTAATTCGTCATTCGTAATTCGTAATTCGTAATTCATTTTAGGCCTTCATGCGCAAATTTGACGGCGCGAATCAGTGCGCTGGCCTTGTTAATCGATTCTTCTCGTTCCTTTTGGGGCTGGGAATCGGCGACGATTCCACCTCCCGCCTGAATATAGGCAACACCATCCTTGATGACAAGCGTGCGCAGGGCGATACAGGTGTCGAGATTCCCGGAGAAATCGACATAGCCTACGGCTCCGCCATAAACGCCTCTGCGACGGGGCTCCAGCGCCTCGATAATTTCCATAGCGCGAACCTTAGGTGCCCCCGACACGGTGCCGGCCGGGAGACAGGATTCCAGCGCGTGAAAGCAATCGAGATCTTTGCGCAGCACGCCTTCGACGCTGCTGACGAGATGCATCACGTGGCTGTACTTTTCGATGCGCATGAGATCGGTCACCTTGACGGTTCCGAAATCGCAGACGCGGCCCAGGTCGTTCCGCCCCAAGTCCACCAGCATGATGTGTTCCGCCCGCTCCTTCTCGTCGGCCAGCAGTTCCCGACCGAGTTGCGCGTCTTCTTCCGGCGTTCTGCCGCGCGGGCGCGTGCCGGCGATCGGCCCGTATTCGACGCGCCCGTCGCGCACCTTGACCAGCATCTCCGGAGAAGCGCCTACGAGATGCAGATTGTCGATCCGCAGAAAAAACATATACGGAGAGGGATTGATGAAGCGCAGCGCCCGATAGATGTCGAAGGGATCGCAACTAATCTGCATCGCGAAGCGCTGCGATAATACAACCTGGAAAATATCGCCCGCCTAGAATATGAGATTTGGCTGTTTCGATATTGGCGTAATACTGAGCCTCGCTCACGTTGGACTCCGGTTCCGGAATCGACGTCTGGGGAACCGGCGAAGGCAGCGAGAGGGGACTCGTCAGGCGTTTTTCGATCTGCTCGATGCGCAGCAAAGCGTCCTGGTACCTGGCTTCAATGCCTTTCACCCCGTGTTCGTTGAAGATATTGGTGATGATGTGAATTCGATGCTGCAGGTGATCGAAAGCGAGGATGGTGGAAAAATACATCACCTGGTAATCATCCAATCCCAAATCATCCTCGGCTGCCGATGGAAGTTTTTCAAACTGGCGGACGATATCGTAGGCGAAATACCCGACACCGCCGCCGAGGAATGGAGGCAGATCCGGTATCGGCACCGGCTTGAAGCTGCCGGATATCTGCCGGAGCTTGTCGAATCCTCGCGCTTCCTCGCAGACAGTCTCGCCCTGGCGCTCAATCGATACGGAATTCCCCTTCCCGCGCACCACCACAAAGGGATCCCAGCCGATGAAGGAATACCGCGCCAGTCGCTCGCCCCCTTCAACGCTCTCCAGGAGAAAGACTCTGCGGCGGCCGTGGGCGACGCGCAAGAATGCGGCGGCAGGAGTGAGAATATCTCCGAGAATATCCTTGCAGACAGGAATAATGGATCCCTTCTCGGCAATTGCTTTTACTTCGTCTAACGATGGCTGAATCATGGTGTTATCTCGGAACCAATAAAAAACAAAAAAGCCGTGAACGTCTCGAGTCGCTCACGGCTTCCTCACCCCTATAAGTTTTTTGTTCAGGGGACTGGCGGCCAACCGACCCGGACAACCGTGGTCGCACACCACCAAAGCCAATTTCTAATCTGAAGTCTTGTTTCGCAGTTCATTAATCCGCCCAATAAATTAGCTGAAGATACTTACCATAAAACCCGCCCACCGCGCAAGCTTAACGGGGCTCTTCATCGGGCCAGGTCAACTGGAGATTGTGCTGCTCTTAGGGTCTACCGGTTTCGTTTTTCTTCTTCCGTGCCTTGATCAGCATTCGAATGAGTCCGACTAGAAGCTTTTTATCGAGAGGAAAACGCACGGTCGCTTCCGCAGTCTCATATCCCATCAACTCGCGCCTGTGTTCCGCGATGACAGGAGGGGGCACATATAGACCTATATGAGTTTTGCACAGGCGAAAATATGGCAACTGCCCCTTGTAGCCATAATATGGAATTCCATAGCTGATGCGTTCCACGACGTCAGGAGCGATAGCTGCGATAATTTTCCGCAGTTGCTCCAGCTTTTCGCGCTGCGATTTCTGAACGTCTTAGGAAACGCCCTGATTGTGTTTAGATTCGAATTGGTCTACAAATGAGCCTTAAGCCTTTAGCAAATCAGGTCTCGACGGAATAGATTTCAAAGATCTGCGAAATCCGAGGCAGACTTTTCGCAGCCTTGTTTCGCAAGGAAACGGAATGTTTAGGGCAATGGCACATATCCGGCGCGCATTTGAAAAATCGTCAGCGCTGGTAGTGCCCGCTATCCAAATCCGCTCATCCTCGTTCCAATCGAAGTTGCGATTGGCGCACCCCAGAGGTCTGCCCGGCCTGCGGCCTGCCCCGTTCCTATCCTTTCTGCTTAGCCTGACCCTGCTTATGCAGACATCCGCCCTCCCCTTACCGGTCGCATTTCTGCTCATCAGCGCAAATGCCGCTGTCGTAACGGAAGGGTGCGACACAAAGACCTGCTGCACAGCTCTATGCTATGTTGACGAGCACGGAGTCCATCATTGTGTGCACAAGCACAGTGATGCTTGTACAGGAAGAGCTTCGGCCGATGAATCGGGTGTGAATCCGGTGCTCGTTACAACTCTGGCCACCGCCCCGGAGACTGAGTATCGTTTGCCTTCTCTCAATCCGATCGGCTGGATCTCCCATAAACCTGAGCTCGAGACAACGCGCTACCCCACCAAACCTTCGCCGCCGCCTAAATAGCAGACCTATCTATAGAAGCAGCTGAGTTTTCCTTAGAGTCTATTCGAAAACATCAGGAGGTCTGTTTATGCGAAGGCGTCATGTATACATCGCCGTCATAGTGTGTATAGCTTTGTGTGCAGTAGCTGCCGGCGCAGCGCCGCGTTCCGCCTCTATTACGGGAGTCATCACCGGACCGGATGGAGCCAGGTTGCCGGGAGCCCTGGTCACAGCCCGGATGGAGGGAAAGGAAGAAGTCGCCCAGGTAGTCAGCAATTCCACCGGGATGTATCGCGTGCCGGAACTGGAAGCGGGAAGTTACCAGCTTATTGCAGAACTGTCCGGCTTCGAACCGTATAATCTGGCTAGTCTCGCCATTCCTTCCGGAGCCAGCAAGGTCGTTGATTTTGAACTCAAGGTGGCCACGGTCCGTGAGATCATCACAGTCACGGGCTTAACGCCCAAAAACAGCATGGAGGCCTCGGAAACTCGTGAAAGTTCCGCCCGGGATGTCGGTGAAGCGCTCACCCACGAAGCCGCGATTTCAAAAGTCAGGAGAGGCGGGATTGCGAGCGACCTAGTGCTCCGGGGATTTCCTAGCGATGACCTGAATGTTTTGATCGACGGGCAGAGGATCTACGGAGCGTGTCCCAATCATATGGATCCGCCGTCTTTCCACGTCGACTTTGCAGAGGTGGATCGAATTGAAATAGCAAAAGGCCCCTTCGACATCAATAACCAGGGCAGCCTCGGAGGGGTCGTGAATATCGTAACCAAAAAGGCCGAACAGGGATTGCATGCCGCCGGAAATTTCTCTGCGGGTTCCTATGGCTACATCAACCCTTCGGCGACGGTGTCGTATGGCGGGAATGCCTTCTCTATTCTTGGCGGCTATTCATACCGCCTCTCGTCTCCCTATACGGATGGCTCGGGAAAACAATTTACGGAAGGCCTGAATTACCGCTCGGATGCCGTGGATAGCGATGCGTTCAGAGTCGGGTCGGCTTGGGGCACCGTATCCGTCAATCCATTCGCAGGACACGTCGCGCAATTGTCCTACGCCCATCAGGAAGCGGATCATGTCCTGTATCCCTATCTGCAGATGGATGCCGCATATGACAATACGGACCGAGTCAACGCCGGCTATCAGATCAATGATCTTTCGGGATTCGTGCGTTCCTTGCGGATACAAGGATATTTTACACAAGTGGACCACTGGATGACGGACCAGTATCGGACGTCTTCGATGAACCTTTTGCAGGAATACTCGATGGGAACGCTTGCAGGGACGCAGGCGCTCGGCGGAAAAATAGAAACGATGCTCAACAACGTCAAGGTGGGCCTCGAAGCCTATCACCGCGAATGGGACGGAACGACCCGCATGGCGGGAAGCGGTTATGCGCCCCAGTATTCCATCCCGGACGTGAGCACGGATAGCTTCGGCATCTATTCCGAATACGCCAGGTCCCTCTCGGACCGGATTAAAGTCAGTTTCGGCGGCCGGGTGGACACCGTCACGACTGCGGCGGATGATTCCAAGGCAAACACAAATCTGTACTATGCCTATCACTCCACACGATTGACCTCCAAAACCAATAACTATCCCTCCGGCAACGTCCGCCTCAGCTTCAAAGCGCCCATGGGAATTCAGGTCAGTGGCGGTGTCGGACACACCGTCCGGGTGCCGGATGCCAGGGAGCGTTATTTTGCTCTGAAAAGAATGGGGTCTGACTGGGTGGGAAATCCTGAGTTGACGCCAAGCCGAAATACCGGGTTCGACGGAGTCCTTTCTTTCCGCCACGAAGGCCTCCTGCTGGAATCGAATCTCTACTTAAACTACATCAATGATTTCGTCACGGTGGTCCCGCAGGCAAAAGCGAACATGGTTGCGGGTGTGATGAACAAAAATGCGCGTTCCTATCAGAATGTAAATGCCAAATTTTACGGCGGCGAATTTCTCGTTTCATACCTTCTCTCGCGCCAGCTGTTCTTTTCCAGCGACCTTTCCTACGTTCGGGGCATCCGAGATATCGTGCCGCAATTAGGAATTCTGGATTCCGACCTCGCCGAAATACCCCCGATGCGCTCAAGGACAACGATGCGCTACGACATCGGAAAGCTTTTCGGCGAAATTGAGGCACTGTTCACGGGAGCACAAACGAATGTGGACTCAACATTGGGAGAACAGCGCACTCCGGGATACGGAATCGCCAATATTAAAGGCGGCCTGAACTATAAACGCGCCTCACTCAGGTTGGGATTGAACAATATCTTTGGCAGGCAATATATCGAACATCTTTCCTATCAGCGGGACCCGTTCCGTTCCGGCGCGCGTGTTTTCGAACCGGGAAGGAATTTCTTCGTGAGTCTCTCGTATCGGTACTGATAGCGAATACGTCTAAAACCGCACGGTACCACGCATGATCCAGTAGTTTGTCCCGCCTGCAGTAAAACTGTGTCTATTCTGCAACAAAGCCGGCGGTTGTCGATTTCGGCTTGAGGCCCTGCATTATTACAATAGTTTATATATCAACTACTTACAGCATTCCAACATGAACCGCTTCCAATGGCCCCAAATTTGCTATCTTACAAATGATATCCATTTAGTTGGCAAGCCGTGGCTTATTTAGGACAGGCGGATGCGTATGTTCCTACACCAGAGAACGCTGAAACAAGCGATTCACTTTGAAGGGATCGGCCTGCACACAGGCTATCCTGTCCAGTTAACGCTGGTACCGGCCCCTCCCGAAACGGGAATCCGCTTCCGCCGCACCGATCTGAAGAACTTCGAAATCGAGGCCATTCGCACGCACGTGGCCAAGGTCAGCTATGCGACCACGCTGATGAAAAAAGGGGTCATGATCTCCACGGTCGAGCATCTCCTTTCGACACTATACGGCCTGGGGATCGACAACGTTTATCTGGACATCGATTCTATGGAAGTCCCGATCCTGGACGGAAGCAGCAGGAGTTTTACCGAGGAAATTTGCAGGACAGGGATCGCGGAACAGAACGCTTTGCGCAAATACCTCGTGATCCGAAAACCGATCGAAGTGCGTCACGACAATAAGGTCGCCGGCGTGTATCCCGACAGCATTCCCAGAGCCACGTACATCATCGAATTCGAGCACAGCGCAATCGGCCATCAGAAGATCGAAATGGAGCTGACGCCCGAATCGTATTGCCGGGAAATAGCGATGGCGCGCACTTTCGGCTTCGTATCGGACATCGAATATCTCAAGGGCTTAGGCCTCATCCGGGGCGGATCTCTCGAAAACGCGGTCGTTCTCGACTCCTCGGGAATCGTCAACAATCATCTTCGATTTCCCAACGAGTTTGTGCGCCATAAACTCCTGGATCTGCTCGGAGACATTTCCCTCATCGGATATCCCATTATCGGACACCTCTACGCCGAACGGGCCGGACATGCAATCCACACGGCTCTCGTCGACCAGATCGCCCGGCTCAAGGATCATCATCAGATCTGCACAGCGTTGGAGCTGGAACCCGTGCAGGCCAAAGCGATATAAAAGCAGACACAGATTACACGGATTGCACAGACAGATTGCACGGATTTCGCAAATCATTGCTGCATTTTATGAGTTCTGTGCAATCTTGTCTGTGCAATCTGTGCAATCTGTGTCTTATTTTCGCAGGATGGCGCGGACCGGAGAACCATCCATTCCTGCGAGTTTTAGGGGCAGGCATATCAGCTCATAGTCCCCCGGCGGGACATGCTGCAGCCGCGCGCCTTCCAGAATCACAATCCCGTGTTGCAGCAGTATACGGTGGGACGGAAGATCCGTGCTCGGCGAAATCGTCCACTGAAGGGGCATCGGTGCCGACAAGCAGTATCCCCTTTCGCACCAGGAAAGCGGCAGCATCCTTCTCGATATAAACGTAATTCTCATCGAAGCGCTGCTCCGGCAGGCTGCTGCTGCGGGTCTTGAAAAGCACTCGCTCCACGTTGGTCCAGTCCAGACCCGAAAGGTCGGAAGCACGGATGGATTTCGCCACAGGGACCGCAAGAACCCGGGCGGAACCGATAAACCGAGCCAGCGGGGCATCTGCAATATCGTATCCGCGAGTCATCCAGGTGAAGTGGGGCGTCGACATGGGTCCCCGTATGCACGCACAGGTCGACAGCCGAGACGTTGGAGGAGGCTCCTTCACGAATGCGCATCACCCGGCGACTGTGGAATTCCGGATCGCCCGGCCAAACGGCAATTCCCCGACACAGCGTCCGGGAGATATCGTAGATTTCCATCGCGCAAAATCACTTAAGAGGAACGGGTTTTGAGAAAAAACTGTCCGGCAAATTATTGTTGTACGTAACCTTGAGCAGGAAATGCTGCGACAAGCGCCGGCCGTTGAGGTACCCGTCCATACGCAGAGGCGTATTCACTCCCTGTTTCATGAACCACTGGCTGAACTCTCTGACATGCTGCTGGCGAACACCCCGGTCGTTGATGTCGCGATATTCGATCTTCGCAGGCAGCTTGGATATGCGGTCGAAGTATAGAAGCACATCATCGTTCTCCGGATCCACCAGCTTGACTATTTCAAGCGTTACGTCTTTTCCTTCGCCTGCGCCCAAATAGAACAGTCTGGTTCCCGGATCCTTGTACCGGAAGCGAAATATCATATCGATGCTGTGCTTCACCGAATTTTTAAAACTATCCATCTCACCGGGCTTGGCGTCGCGAGTTTCCTTCTGTCCTTCCAGGATCCACCCTTCATTTTTCCCGAGATCAAAGACAGTGATTTCAAGCTCTTTCTTCCTGTTCCCTAATTCAAAACGGCTTTTATCGGGAAATTTGGTATAGTCCGTAAACTTGACCGGGAGCGACGAGCCCCCTTCATAGCTAAACGAAAAAGTCTGTCCCTCAGAAACCATATCGATCACATTCAGGTAGGCATCTCCACCCATAGCCTGGATGGCTTCCTGGAACAATCTTTGAATCTTTTCCTCGTCCTGGCCGCTGGAAAGAGGAGCAAACACCATCACGAGAGAAAACATCAGCAATAGCTTTTTCATAAACTTTCCAGATAATTTAAAAGGGAACTGATTCCAGATTCCGGATTCAAGATTCCGGGAGAGTCAATCCCAAGGGATTCTCAAAACTTCAAATCCTTCAAACCCTCCGGCAGGGCCGCTCAGCCTTGCTCCTTAAAAGAATACCACAGAGAAGAATTTTCTCCCGGCCTGAAAAAGAATATCCTATAATCACGTTCAAAGCCGTGCATTGCCATGGAAACCAGTGAGTACGCTGATCGGGAAGGAGAATTTCAATTATGCAATACACATTCGATCAATTGAAGGGTTTGACGGTGGCAGAGTTGAGGGAAATCGCTGCCGGAATCGAAAATGAAGCGGTTAAGGGCTATACGCAGCTGAACAAAGAGCATCTCCTCACAGCAATCTGCACTTCTCTCAATATCGACACGCACACGCGCCATAAGAGCAAAGTCGCCGGTCGCGGCAAGATTGAGATCAAAGCGCACATGAAAGAGCTAAAGGGTAAACGCGATGCCGCGCTTGAGGCGCACGATCACGCCGGGCTGAAAGCAATACGCCGCCAACTGCACGAACTCCGTCGTTCGCTGCGCAAAGCTTCGGCAACGGCCTAACCTGGTATTAGAAGAAATCGGGACAGCAGGTTGATTCCGATTCCGATTCCGGATTCCGGATTCCGGATTCCGGATTCCGGATTTTGGATTCCGGATTTTGGGTAGCGAACAAAAAGCTTTAGTTAATTTGGAATCTGGAATTCGGAATCAGGAATCAATGGGTGGCTATTTTCTTTTGGCTTCGCGCGAGCGTCAGCTTGAGGATCGGCGGCGTGATCAGGGTTGTTACGATAATCATGATGACGATTGCCGAGAAGGTTGAATCGTCGACCACTTTCATATTCTTGCCGATGCTGGCAAAAATGAGGCCGACTTCCCCTCTTGGAATCATGGCCACGCCGATGCTGAGGCGATCCAGGTTCTTTTCCAATACCCCGAATCCACAAATCTGCTTCCCTGCAATAGCGGCTACAGTCAGGGCGGCAGCCAGTCCGAGCACAGGTATGTTGGCAAAGGATTCAAGCCGCACCTGAATCCCCATCACCACAAAAAAGATCGGGACAAGAAAAGTGGAGACGGGCTTGATCAGCTTTTCAATCGGGATGTCCTCGTTGAATCCGCGGAAATGAACCGTCTCCAGCAGCAGGCCGGCAGCAAATGCGCCGACAATCGGGGCCAATCCGGTAAGATCGGCAAGATATGCCAGGGCAAAACAACAACCCAATGCGGAAATAAGCATCATGCCGCTCGTGCGCAGCCTGGACAATTGCTTCATTATCCGCGGGACAAGAAATGAGCCGGCAAACAAAGTCCCGCCCAGGAAAAGCAGCGCCACCAGAACCAGGCGGATCACGGCGCCAAGTGCGAGAGGCTGGCCGAATTCCGCGGCGGAGACGATTCCGGAAACCACAGCCAGAACGATCAATCCCAGGACATCGTCGATGACGGCCGCGCCCAGAACGATCTGGGCCTCCTTCATCTGAAGCTTTCCAAGGTCCTTGAATACGCGCGCCGTAATTCCCACGCTCGTGGCACAAAGCACGGCGCCGATAAACAGATGGATATAGTGAGTGCTGAATCCGGCAGAGACGTGCCCCGCAAGCCCCGCCGGAAGACGATCGATGAAAAGCCAGCTCGCCCAATACCCCAGGAAGAATGGCGCGATAACTCCCATTACGGCGACCAGCATGGAAGAGCCGCCTACCTTCATCATCACTTTAAGGCTCGACTCCAGCCCGACTTCAAATAGCAGAATAATCACGCCGATGCGAGCCAGGCTGTCCACCGCAATCGCCCAGTACGTCTCAACGGGAGTGATGCGCAAAGGCTCCAAAAAGCTCCAGGCGGGATTCACCAGTACGAGGTTTCCCAGGATAATTCCGCCGATGAGTTCACCAAGCACCGCCGGCATGCCAAAACGCTCTACAACGGCGCCGCCCACTTTGGCTGCGGCCAAAATCGCAATCAAGATGATAAGCACGTGCGCTATCGGATCGCCGTGACTGGAGGATTCAGCGGCAAACGAGGTATTCCCTGCCAGCAGGAAGACAAGAATCAGCAGCAACAACCTATTTTTCATCGTGTTAAAATAGCGCCAAGGCAAAAGAATATCCACGCTTTTCTCGATATTTCCCCATGCTCCCTCATCGGTATCTATATCGGTTTTCGATCACAAGCAAAACCGATGACCGATTGCGATGATCGATCGCGATTGCGACGCAACCCACTGCTACAAAGGACATGCAGTGAAGAAATAAACATGTGGGTCGGGATAGCGATAGCGATTCCGATAGGGACGTGATGGGGCTGCGGCAGGAGGATTTGCATCATTTATTGGATTTGCGCCGATCCAGGCCCTATCCTACAATACTGTTGACAGATTGTTGCTGGTGGTTATTATTTGTCGCAATAAGTCATATTTGTATTTGTAATGGGGGCCAGGCAGATTATGAAAGAGATGCTCACCACAAAAGAGGTTGCGGAGTACCTCAGCATCAACGAAAAGCAGGTTTACCGGCTGATCAAAGAGAAGAAGATACCCGCCACACGAATCACCGGCAAATGGCTTTTTCCAAAGAATGTGATCGACGAATGGGTCATGGCAAGCGCCCGGGAGAGCGTCAACATCTCCACCCAGAGAAGTGCTCCGGAAAACCAGGTGGTGATAGCCGGCAGCAATGACCTCGCCTTGGAGCTCCTTGCCAAGAATACGGCCGTTCAGCATCCCCGCTATACGATCTCCATATCGAACGTGGGAAGCCTTGCAGGATTGATCGCTCTGCAAAAAGGCAACTGCCATATAGCCGCTTCCCATCTACTGGACCTGGAAACCGGCGAATACAACAGCTCCTTTATCAAAAAGCATTTTTCAAATTTAAAAATCGTGCTGCTGAATCTGGCGCACCGCGAACAGGGATTGATTGTCAAAAAGGGAAATCCTTTGGGAATAAAAACGCTCACACACCTGGCCAACAAAGCGTTGACCTTCGTCAACCGGCAGGAAGGCTCCGGGACGCGCGTCCTTTTGGACTACCGGCTGAAGGAGCTTGAGATTGATCCTGCGGAAATCCCGGGCTACGCGAGGATTGCCCTCACGCACATGGACGTGGCGCTGGAGGTTTTCAGCGGATCTGCCGATGTGGGAATCGGCATTCTTGCCGCGGCCAGAATGCTGGACCTGGATTTTATTCCGCTTGCCACCGAACGATTTGACCTGGTCATCCCCACCGAAAACTATGCGACAGGCGCCGTCAAAGCCCTGCGCGAAGTCCTGGGCTCGAAGAATTCAAATCCCATATAGCGGAAAATGGGCGGCTACGAAACACGGGACACGGGCAAGATTGTCTACGAGAGGGCTTAGGAGCCGCCTGACGGCATTTGCAATTTTGGAGAATTACCTATGAAATGGAAACTTGTAGCACCCGCTTTCCTGGTGATCATTCCGCTTATTCTTGTGCCGTTGCAAGCCCAGGAACGGCTGCGCCTGGCGACTACGACATCGGTTCAGGATTCGGGTCTTATGCCCTACCTGATGTCTTATTTCGAAAAGAAATGCGGCTGCAAAGCGGATGTAATCGCCGTTGGGAGCGGGCAGGCATTAAAGCTTGCATCCAACGGTGATGTCGACATGGTACTGGTCCACGACCCGGCCTCCGAAGAAAAATTCGTGGGCGACGGATTCGGGATTAATCGGAAGACCTTCATGGTGAATGACTTTGTGATCCTGGGTCCCGCTTCGAGATCCCGCCGGAATCATGGGGACGAAAGACGCATCCCGCGCATTTGCCAAAATTCAGGAATCCGGCGCGCCTTTTGTTTCGCGGGGCGACGCATCCGGAACGCACCAGAAGGAAAAATTTCTTCTGGAAAAAAGCGGGGATTGCTCCGGCCGGATCGTGGTATCTGGACATTGGCCAGGGCATGGGTGCGGTATTGACCATGGCGAACGAAAAGAATGGGTATACGATTTGCGATAGGGCCACGTATCTCACGCGCATGAGCCAATTGAAGCTGAAAGTGCTCGTGGAAGGAGACCCGGATCTGATCAACTATTACTCGTTGATACAGGTCAATCCCAAACGTTTTCCGTCGGTAAAGTCCGATCTTTCGCGGCAGCTGATCGACTGGCTCTGTTCCGATGAAGGTCAGAAACTCATCGGCAGCTATACGGTAGGCGGGCATCAGCTGTTCAAGCCTGCGTACATCCACGGAAAGTAACTGCGTGAATGACCTGGGATTCGCATTTAAAGAAGCGATCCGCCTGATCCTTTCGGCAGATGCGGAAGTGACGACGATCGTATTTGCGTCGCTGCGGTTTTCTTTGAGCAGTACGGTGCTCGCATCGCTGATCGGCATCCCCGCGGGCATCGCGCTGGCATCTTCGCAATTCCGCTTCAAAAAGCTTGCTGAAGACATACTGAATACCACGCTCGCAATCCCCACCGTGGTGGTCGGGCTTTTTGTCTATACGCTGCTGTTCAGCCAGGGGCCATTGGGCAGGTTTCAGCTTTTATTTTCACCGGCCGCGATCGTCATCGGCCAGACAGTGCTGATCATCCCGCTCATCGCGTCGCTGGCGTGCAGTGCCGTCTCAATGGTAAATCCGGTCGTGCGCGAGACCGCCCTGACCCTGGGCGCCGGCAGATTCAGAACGACTATGACGATCGCCTCGGAGGCACACGCTGCGCTGTTGGTGGCGTGCATCACAGGCTTCGGCCGCGTTATTGGGGAAGTCGGGATATCCCTGATCCTTGGCGGAAATATTCTGGGCTATACGCGGACGATCACGACAGCCATATCCCTTCAGACCAGCAGAGGCGAATTCGCCCTGGGATTGGCGCTGGGAATCATTTTGATTTTAGCGGCTTTTGGCGTCAACATCGCCGCGCGGCTGATCGGGAGAAAATCTTCATGAGCATGCGCCTGCATACAGCATCCGCTCGCTGGTGCACTCCTATGACGGAAGGATCGTGCTGGACATTCCGCGACTGGACATCCCATCCGGCCAGATCTGTGCCATTGTCGGACCCAACGGCTGCGGCAAAACCACGCTGCTCTCCATACTGGCTCTTCTTCTCCAGCCGGTTTCCGGAAGCGTGCTCCTGCATGGAACGGAAACCGTGCGCAGCTGTGACAGGGATGCGCGCAAAAAAGTAACCCTGGTGCATCAGAAGCCGGTCCTGTTTTCCACTACTGTCCGGAACAATATAGCGTACGGGTTGCACGCGGCAGGACTTCATGCGCAAGAGATCCGGCGTCGAGTCCAGGCTATCCTCGAAGAAACGAATCTCACGACGGTGGCGGATAAGCTGAGCCGAAAGCTGTCGGGCGGCGAGGCGCAGCGTGCCGTACTGGCTCGCGCATTGGTGCTGGAAACTCCGATTATTCTGCTGGATGAACCCACCAATTCCCTGGACGAGGCATCCAGGCCGACGCTGCGGGATCTGCTGGGCAAAGCCGCCGAAACGCGCGGCACCACGATCGTCATCGCGACACACGATACGAGCTTTGTATCATCCTTAACAAAGCGGATTGTCCGGCTGGAGGCTGGGAAAATACTGGAATCGTGAAAGGCTGGAGTCCCGGGCTTCCCCGGGACTCCATGTGCGGTGCGTCAGCGTTACTATTTGTGGACGCTGTCTATTTCTTCCGTGGATACATCAAAAACAAACTGACCCGGTCCGAACTTTTCTTCCGTAAAGAATTTCGGCAGACGGTCGTCTTTTTCCGTCAATCCCGCGGCTTTGTTGAACCTTCTCTCGATTTCGAGAACCGCGGCGCCCAGATCCGTGACGTACGTTTCCGGATACGTCTCGCCGGTGACCGCAGATAAGCCCCCGATCATATTGAGGTCAAGATGTTTTTGGGCCTTCTCCTCCATAAACGTCATGCCGATCATCATGCAGTAGCCGAGCGTATCGATGGCAGCCATCCATTGCTGCATGAACCGCGATTCCGGCGCCTGTCCGGTGGGTTCGACCGGGCTGTATTGAGGATGATGCGGTCCGGGCAACACAATTCCGGCCGTGTGGTCGGCGCCCTGAGGGGACGTGGCAAATGTCACGCCCGTTCCCTTGAGGATTCTCGGATCATAGGCCGACAGGGCCTGACCTTTGACGTGCGGAATCCGCTTCACTCCCAGCTTTTCACCGGTTACTTTCGCTCCGCTGCCAATCATCCGGCCGTTTTCCGTTCCGACATTGATCTCCTGCACCAGCTTGAGAGCTCCTTCCGCGTCTCCCCACGGCAGCAATCCGCCCTCCATCGCGACGGCGAGCGCGGACCCTACATCCATGGTGTCCACGCCGGCATCGTTGCAGGCGCGGTTGATGCGAGCAACCATGTCGAGGTCCCCGATGAGGCAGTTCGATCCGATCAATGCAATGGTTTCGTACTCGATGCTGGCAACAATAAACTTGCCGTTCTCATCCGTATAGATATTGGAGCAGCTGATTATGCAGCCCTTCATGCAGGCGTGCACCGTTTCCGCGTTCGCCCGCTTCTTAAGCAACTCCTCCATGTACTCGCCGGAGAGGCTCTCCGCTTTGTCGAACTGTCCCATGGTGAAGTTCTTGGTGGGCAAAGCGCCGGCGGTCTGCGTGATCATGACGATCTGCGGCGTGCCCAGATGTCTCAATCCTTCGAGGAAGTGCGTTCCCGAGAACGCCTTTGGTCATAGCAGAGACGTTTTCCTTTCAGCTTTTGCGGATCCTTTATTTCCAGAAGATTGGATCCGGCATCATCGACGACCACGGCCTTCATGTTTTTGGAGCCCATGACGGCGCCCAATCCGCCTCGGGCGGCAACCCGGATGTGAAAATCGGGAGTGGTAAACATGATCGATGCAGCCGTAAGACCCATATCGCCGGCCGGCCCGATACAGCCAAAGCAGGCATTTTCGCCATATTCGCTTCTCAGCTTTTCGATAATTTCATAGCATCCGAGACCGGCAAGAGGAGCGGAGGAGCAGAAACTCACGCCCGACTTATCTATTTTGACCGTGGTCGGTTCTTTTGCTTTCCCTTCAAAAATCACCGCTTTGAATCCCAGCCTGGCCAATTTCTGGCCCATGGCTCCGCCCGTATTCGATTCTTTGATTCCCTTGGTCATCGGGCTTTTGGCTCCCACCGAAAGCCTGCCGCTGCATGGAGCGGTGGTCCCGCCCATCAGCCCCGGCGCCCAGATAAGCTTGTTTTCGGCGCCCAAGGGATCGCAGGTCGGAGGCACTTCACGATCTATAATGCACGCCGTCAACCCCCTGCCCCCGAATTTCCGATACGCTTCCGGAACATCCTCGGTCGTTGCGCTCAAAGCCGACAAATTGATTCTTAATAATTTAGCCATTGGCAATCCCTCGCACTGAATGTTGCTTCCATTTCCAATATTTCGATATAAGTACTTTCCTACCAAACACCATCCGCCCCTTGCGACTCAACAGGGCCTGTCCGCACTCAATATAGTCGGATTGTCGCTTTTTTGCCACAAAAACCATTGGAAGACAGGAGTCAGAAGCCAGAATTCAGGAGTCAGAAGACAGGAGTCAGACAAGAGACAGCCTCAAAGCGGCTGCATCTCAGAGCCCTGGGTTGGGAGCGAAAATATGTACGCCCTGAACGGGCGGCGCAGTCTGCCTGCATCGCCCTTGAAAATACTTTCGGGGATTTAAGAGAAACATAAGAGACTCAATCGCATCTCTTTGTCAGCCCTAATCTACATCCAATTTCCTTTTCTCCTGTTTTGCCTTCATCGCTTGGATATAACGACCGTGGCCGGATCCACCGTGATTTCTTTGAGATGGGTCATCACTTCCGGCGTCCCTCCCGCCTGATAACGTGCGCCCAGGTGTTTGGCAAGGAACTTTTCTGCAGCCGTATACATCGCCATGTCGTTCACCGGCCGCGCAAAGCCGTGCCCTTCATCGGGGGCCACAATATACTCAACCGGAAATTTCCGGTCGCGTAACGCAATGACGATCTGATCGGATTCGCGTTTATTGACTCGAGGATCGTTGGCTCCTTGAACAACCAGGAGGGGCGTTTTGATCTTTGCGGCAGAGTTCAGCGGAGACTGACGTTCCAATTGTGCCTTCCCCTGAGGGGTGTTCGGATCACCCATGCGTTTATAAAACATGATGCGAACCGGTTCCCAGTATGGAGGAATAGACTCCATCAGCGTAATAAGGTTGGATGGCGCGACGTAGGCCACAGCGGCAGCATATACGTCTGGTGTGAAGGTCACGCCTGCAAGCGCTGCATAGCCTCCATAGGATCCGCCCATAATCCCGATGCGCTTCGGGTCGGCGATGCCTTTCTCTGTGAGATATCTGGCCCCCCAGGTAATATCGTCCTGCATTTTCTCGCCCCACTGCAGATTTCCGGCGTTTAAGAATTTTTTACCGTAACCGGTCGATCCGCGGAAATTGGGTTGCAGAATGGCATAGCCCCGGTTGGCAAGAAACTGGACAAGTTCGTTATATCCCCAACTGTCACGCGCCCATGGCCCGCCATGGGGCACAAGGATTGCAGGCAGATTTTTATGCGCTAAACCTTTTGGGAGGGTCAAGTACGCAGGAATCTCCATACCATCGGATGACTTGAATCGGATCGGCTGCATCGATGCCAGATATTTCCGCTCAAGTCTTTCGCGAATGCGGTATTGCAGCGTCAACTGTTTGGTCCGGCGATCGAACAGGTACGTCTCGCCCGGCTCTGTGTCGCTGGAAGCGCCGATCAGCCAGAGGCGCTCATCATCGGTATGTGAACCGAATTCGATTTGTTTATCACCCAGTTTCTTCTGGAGAAGTTTATAATCGGCTTCATAGGATTTATCTTTCCAGTAAAGCCGAACTCTGTCGTCAGCATACGCGGTAGCAAGCAGCTCATGGTTCAGTTCCGATACCAGAACACCCCCCAAATCCATCCGCTTCAGTGGATCGGATTCAAAAACTTGAGTCGCTCCCGTCTGCGGATCGAGCAACTCTAGCCCCACGAGATCCACGTTATTCCCATGATTGGTCGCGATGTAGACATGTTGGTCATCTTTGCTGAAAACCTTGGGATCGCACGACTCGAAAACGCTGCATGCATAGATCTTCTTCAATTCTCCCGAATCGACGCGAAGGATCTCTGTGTCTCCCGCATCGGTAGAACGCGTCGCTAGGCGGAGTTGGTCTTTGTTGTCGAAAATCCAGCCCGTAATGCGATCTTTATTCTGCCTGAGGAGTGTCCGCTCTCCCGTAGAGATTTTAATTTTATAGAGATCGTGCCAGGCTTTATCGCGGTCATTCAGTCCCACATAAAGAGCATCAGGCTCCGACCGTGGGACGGCATAGAGCGTAGCGCGCACACCCGACACTGGCGTGATATTCCGGGCAGAAGGTGCTGCTTCGCCTGGAGGGGGAGCATCGGATGGATTGACGGCAAAAACGTTATAATTCTCATCGCCCGCTTTATCCTGGACGAAGAGAATGTATTTGCCGTCGCGGCTCCACATGTATCCTGGGATTGGCCTCTTCGTATCGACACTTACCAATTTGGCCTTGTCAAACGGCTCCTCGGTTTTTTTTACCCAGATATTCCGCGTGCTGTTCCATGGCTTGATAAAGGCGATGTACTTTCCGTCGGGCGATATCTGAGCATTGGTTATTTCGGGGTCGCCGAAAAAAGCTCGCGATCGATGATCGGCGGCTGTTGTGCGATGAGAGGCATAACCAAAGCACACAGCCATATAAGAATAAAAAGCGCTCGTTTCATGGAGGATCCTCCTTTTGTTCTATTTACTATGATTCTGTGCCCTGTTTGGTTCTCAATCCCGTTGCTTTTATATCAAAACTCCAAAAAGTTACAGCGGATTATTCGGCTGGATTCTGGATTCAATTCTGACTCCCAACTTCTGGCTCCTGACTCCTTGTCCCGAAAACAACGAAATTCCCATCCTTTACCGAATACCCGACTAAGGCACGCCGTAGCATACCCATCGCATCCCCTCTTGACGCTCCTGCGGCACACGCGGGATAATGCCGCCTCTATGACCGACAAAGGAACCTTTTCTTTCGCAGAGATCAAATCCCGCTTCCCCGGGCTCCTGGAAAAAGTCCACCAGGTCTTCAGGGACTCCGAAAATGCGTATGAAGGCAGCGACTCACAGGAGAGCTTTTTGTGGGAACACACCTTGCACGTCGCCTCAATCGCCAACCGACTGGCACAGGCAGAGGGAATGGATCCCATGATCCCGGTGGTTGCGGCTCTTTTTCATGATGCCGGCAAGTTCGCCGAGGGACACTATCACAGCGACGGGACGATCGAAGAAGAAGAGTCCGCGCGCATTGCCGAGCCTCTTCTCCGTCAGTTCGGGATGAAAGTCTCCGATATCCGCAAGGTGCTGTCTGGCGTACAAGCGCTGTACAACGAAAAAAACCGGAGGAATCGCGTCGGGGCAATCCTCCACGACGCCGACTTCCTCTCCAAGTTCGGCGCCATGGGAGTCGCCAGTTTTTTTACCAAAGCCACGCTGCGCGGCCATACACTCCGCTCGGCAGTCATCGGCTATCTGAGCAAAGAACTGACCTATGCGGCATGCCTTCCGCTAAACATGCATACGGCTGCAGGGAAAAAACTGGCGAACAGGAAGGCCAGGGATTCCGTAAAATTTTTCCGTTCTCTCCTGGATGAGTTGCGGGAGGCGCGGATAGCCGATCTTGAGATTCGACCGGTCAGGATTCCATACCCCTCGCGCATCCATCAGTCATTGACGATAAGGCTGGTCGTTTCTCGCACGTGTCCGGAATGCGGAGGGAGTTGGGATATGGGCTGGTCGACGGAAAAAGGCGTTAAATGCCAGAAGCTCAACATTGACTGGAGATGTTCCCATTGTGGTAAGCAGCTGGAAACATCGTTTTGCCTGCCGGAAATAGCGTAACTGAATGACGAATTACGAATTGAAACATACTTTTGCATGAAGCGGTTGCATCCGGATAATGCCGGAAACAATTAATTCGTAATTCGTGAGCATTCGTCATTCGTAATTCGTAATTCGTAATTCGTAATTCGTAATTCGTAATTCGTAATTCGATAATGGAGGACGAATTGAGCATGACGTTTGCATGAAACCGTTGCATTCTATTATTCAGGACAATAGGGAACTGAATTACGAATGACGCATGACGAATGACGAATTGAAACATACTTTTCGCATGAAACCGTTGCATTCTGATCATTCACCGGACAAAGGGAATTCTGAATTACGAATGACGCATGACGAATGACAATTGAAACATACTTTTGCATGAAACCGTTGCATTCTGATCATTCAGGACAATACAGGAACTGAATTACGAATGACGCATGACGAATGACGAATTGAAACATACTTTTGCATGAAACCGTTGCATTCTGATCATTCAGGACAATACAGGAACTGAATTACGAATGACGCATGACGAATGACGAATTGAAACATACTTTTGCATGAAACCGTTGCATTCTGATTATTCAGGACAATACAGGAACTGAATTACGAATGTACGAGTTACGAATGACGAATGACGAATTGAAACATACTTTTGCATGAAACCGTTGCATTCTGATTATTCCGAACAATAGGGAACTGAATTACGAGACGAGTTACGAATGACAAATGACGAATTGAAACATACCTTTGCATGAAGCGGCTACGATCCGGATAATGCCGGATACAAATAATTCGTCATTCGTCATTCGTAATTCGTAATTCGATAGGGGGGGGGATTGGCTGAGTTTCTGCACGTGATCACTGCGGATCAACTGGTTCAACTGCTGGGCCGTTTTTCCAGGCTTTCCGCTGAGTCCGTTTCGTTGGATGCTTCGCTGGACAGAATCCTGTCCGAAGACATCCTCGCAGGCGAAGATCTGCCCGAAGGGGCGCGCTCCACTGTCGATGGTTACGCAGTGCGAGCGGAGGACACCTTCGGCGCTTCCGATTCAATCCCTGCCTTTCTGGCAGTTGTCGCTGCCGTTACGATGGGAACGCTGCCTGAGTTTGAAATTCTTGCAGGACAAGCCGCGCCGATTCCGACTGGAGGCTTTCTGCCACGGGGTGCCGACGCCGTAGTCATGGTGGAATACACAAACCAGGCAGGCGCCGGCAACATCGAAGTGACCCGGCCTGTGACCGTCAGGACCAACGTTCTCGAAAAAGGAGAGGATGCGAAATCAGGAGAAATCCTGCTCCCGAAGGGCAAAAAACTGCGCGCGCAAGAGCTGGGATTCCTCGCAGCCCTGGGCATCACAGAGGTTGCGGCCTACCGAAAGCCGCGAGTCGCCGTTATTTCCTCAGGCGATGAAGTCGTCCCGATCGACCGCAAACCCGGCCTGGGACAAATCCGCGACGCGAACAGCCATGCCATTTCCGGTCTTGTTCGAGCTTGCGGCGCGGAGCCTATCGTTCTGGACATCGTTCCCGACAATGCCGACATGCTGGCAGAAGCCCTCCGCAGCGGGCTGGCACTAGCGGACGTTGTCGTTCTTTCCGGCGGCAGCTCGGTTGGCACACGGGATCTGATGGTCGACGCCGTTTCCGGTCTTTCGGGCGTCGAAGTCCTTGCGCACGGCGTGGCGATACGCCCGGGAAAACCCACGCTGCTTGCAAGTCAACGGGGCAAACCGATCATCGGATTGCCGGGGCACCCGGTCTCCGCGCTGATCGTGGCGCAGGTTTTCCTGGCTCCTTTCCTGCTTTATCTTCAGGGCGGCAGTTTGGAAAAGGGCCCCGTCGGACAGCGGACACGCGCAAGCCTTGCCACTTCGATCCATTCCACGATCGGGCTGGAGGAATATGTCCGGGTACGAATCGAAGAAGATGCGCACGGCGTGGCTACGGCCCATCCCATTTTTGGAAAATCGGGAATGATTTCCACGATGGTCAAAGCCAACGGAATTGTTATGATTCCTGTGAACGCAGAAGGATTGTCCGGCGGAGAGGTTGTGCAGGTTATCCAGTATTAGAATGTTTCAGGAATACGAAGACTAATGCCAAAACGACAGACGTATCGAAATTTGAAGCCCCTTGCAGAAGCACAGGAGATTTTTTTCTCCCGATTCGCAAGTTTTCTCATGCAACCGGAGACCGTCGCAGTGCGCCAGGCGCTTGGCCGCCTGCTGGTAAGTCCCGTGAAAGCGGCAAGATCTGTCCCCGCATATAATGCGGCGGCTGTTGATGGAATGGCCGTCCGTGCCGTCTCCACCTTTTCCGCATTCCCGGAATCGCCGGTATTTCTGTCCGCTGGGACCGAAGCCATTCCCGTCAACACGGGAGATCCGCTCCCCGACGGAACCGATTCCGTGGTCATGATCGAAAAAGTAGAGCTGGAAAACGACAGGTGCGAAATACGGGAATCCGTCTATCCCTGGCAGAACGTTCGGAAGACGGGAGAAGACATCGTAAAGGGCGAGATTCTTCTTCCTGCGTACCACCGGATCCGTTCCTACGATCAGGGAGCTTTGCTGGCAGCGGGCATTCTCTCCGTCCCGGTTTTTCGGAAACCGCGCGTGCTCATCATTCCCACCGGCGACGAAATCGTGCCGCCCGAAGAGGTCCGGGATCCGATTCAACCCGGCACAATTCTTGAGGTCAATGGCCAAGTCCTGTCTTCCATGGTTTCTGAATGCGGAGCTGAAAGCACGCTGGCAAAGACGGTCCCTGATGATCTTGAAAAGGTCAAGGAGGCGATCACCGACGGTATCGCGGCAGGATATGACGTCATCCTCACTATCGCCGGATCCTCTGCCGGATCGGAGGATTTTACACCCAAGGCTTTGTCCCAATTGGGAGAGCTGCTGGTCCACGGAGTGACGGTAATGCCCGGCAAACCGACCCTGCTCGCGGCGGTGCAGGACCGTCCAGTCGTGGGAGTTCCGGGCTACCCGGTATCCGCAGTCGTTTCATTCCGCGAATTCGTTCGGCCGCTGCTTTATAAGATCCAGGGGCTACAAACTCCGGAACCGGAAAAGATCGAAGCGTTCCTGGGCAGGAAGCTGCCTTCCAAGCCCGGCCTTGAAGAGCATGTCCGCGTCATTCTCGGGAAAGTCGGGGAGCGCGTGATCGCGATCCCGCTTGCAGGCGGCGCCGGCATGATGACGTCTCTTGTGCGCGCGGACGGAATTCTGCGGATAGCACCGGAAGTCAGCGGTTACTCCGAAGGGGAGAAGGCGACGGTCGAGCTTCTCACTTCCGAAAAAGCGCTCCACCACAGGTTGCTCGCGATCGGCTCCCATGACCTCACCGTCGATCTGCTGGCAAGCTGCATCAAGGAACGCTCCGAAGGCCGAATAACGATTTCATCCAGCAACGTCGGCAGCATGGGTGGCTTGCTTGCCATTGAAAGAGGGATTGCACACTTTGCCGGCTCGCATCTTCTCGACACGCGAACCGGCGAGTACAACTGTTCCTACATTCCACGCTATATCAAGAGCACGCCCGTTACTCTCATAACCCTTGTCCACCGCTGGCAGGGACTTATGATCGCCAAGAGCAATCCCAAAGGCATTCAGGGAATTTCCGACCTTGACCCGCCCCGAGGTCGCGCTCATTAATCGCCAGGCAGGATCCGGCACTCGCATTTTGCTGGATTATGAACTGGAGCGGGCGGGAATGCATTCTGCCTCCATCGCCGGATATCGAAGCGAGGAATATACGCACATGAGCGTGGCCATGGCCGTTGCTTCGGGCAGAGCGGATGTCGGCATGGGCATTATGGCGGCGGCTCAGGCATTAAATCTCGACTTCATTCCGGTTGCGCGCGAACGCTATGACCTGGTCCTCCCTGCAGACTTGCTAAAAGACGAGCGCATACGCCTCCTGCTCGAAATCATACGTTCTTCCGCATTCATCGAGCAGGTGCTTGCCCTGGGCGGTTACGAAGTCGAGGAAACCGGCAGGCTGATTGCCCTCTAAAAGCTATCAGCTGTCGGCTGTCGGCTCAGTATGATTGTATTCTGAAGCCTCTTTATTTGGGGTTCGGGGAATGCTGCTATGATAATTCGTTTTGAATATGTGGACACGGTATGCCCCAACTAAAAATAAAACGTCCTAATGCGAAAAAAACCCTCGCCTTCCAGACGATCCCTATTTATTAAAATCCTTTTAATACTGATCCTCATCCCCGTGATTGCGGCCGCCGTATTTTTAATACGCTATTACTACATTTTCGATGGAACCATCGAAATGAAACTTGGCCGGCGCAACCAGATGGCTGAGACAAAGATTTTTTCCGCTCCCACAGTTCTCTATCCGGGGAAACGCATCGGTTGTTCCGAACTCGTATCGAGAATCCGCCGGCTGGGGTATGAGGAAAATAGCGCCGGGGCTTCCTATTACCAGGTCGGCAAAGCCGATACGCTGCTAATCCACAACGAAGGTTCCGTTCCGAGTGACGCCAGCCGGACAGCGGAAATCAAATGCGCAGGAAATACCATTCACTCTATTAAAGATCCCGCAAGCCAGACAGAACTAACTCAGTTTTCGCTGAAACCGGAATTGCTCAGCAACGCAATTGACAAGAGTCGCGAAAAGCGCCGGTACGTGTCCTATCAGGAAATGCCCCAGGTATTGATCAACGCCGTGCTCGCCGCGGAAGACAGACGGTTTTTCAGCCACAGAGGAATCGATCCCATTCGCATCATTCAGGCTCTAATCGTGGACATCCGCGAAGGGGATACCGCTCAGGGCGCCAGCACACTGACGCAGCAGTTCGTGAAAAACTATTTCCTGACTCCCGAGCGCACCTGGCGTCGCAAGTTTGCGGATGCATACATGTCGATCCTGCTGGAACAGCGGCTATCAAAAACTGAAATTTTCGAGCTTTACAGCAACGAAGTGTACCTTGGCCAGGCGGGCTCCTTCAGCATCGTGGGTTTCGGCAAAGCGGCGGATGCATTTTTCGATAAAAACGTCAGAGATCTCACGCTCGAAGAAGCTGCGACGATAGCCGGGATGATTACCGCACCCAACCGGCACACGCCGCTGCGCTATAAGGACCGCGCCATGGTGCGGCGCAACCTTGTGCTGGACCAGATGGCGGATTACGACATGATCTCCGAAAAGGAGCGCGACGCAGCCAAAGCCAAGCCGCTGATTGTCAAACCGGCTTCCTTCCTGAATTATTCGGATGCCCCCTATTTCGTGGATTACGTCCAGAACATGCTGCTGGAAAAGTATGGCGACGCATCGCTGGCTCACTCCAAGTTGAAAGTCCACACATCTCTCAACACGGACCTTCAGCAGGCGGCCTTCGAGTCGATTCAGTCCGGGATGAATGAACTGGACGCCAATTTTGCCAAGCGCAAGCAGCCGATTCCGCCGGGCACCGTCCAGGCCAGCCTGATTGCAGTCGATCCGAAAAACGGACACATCCTCGCCATGATCGGCGGGAGAAGTTACGGCGCCAGCCAGTTCAACCGCATCACCCAGTCAAAACGCCAGCCGGGCAGCATTTTCAAACCGTTTGTATACGCGACGGCGCTGGAGACGGCCTACCACAGCACGACTCCGCTGACGGCCGCCTCGACAGTGCTCGATCAGCCTACGCAATTCACATTCGACGACCTTGAATATGAGCCCAAAAATTTCAAAGAGGAATACCTCGGGCCAGGTCACGATGCGCCAGGCGATTACCAAATCGCTGAATATCGCCACCATAAAGCTCGCCGAGAAGGTCGGTTTCAACAAGGTTGCCGAACTGGCTCAAAGACTTGGGCTGAATGAAAAGATAAAACCTTACCCTGCCATGGCGATCGGCAGCTTCGAAATTACCCCCCTCGAAATGGTGCGGGCCTACACCGCGTTTGCGAATGGAGGCTTGTTGTCCGATTTGACGGCAACGCTTGCGGTGTACGACAGCAATGCCAATCCGATTTTTATGGCACAACCGAAAACCAGGCAGGTCCTCACACCCCAGATCGCCTTTCTAGTAACGTCCCTGCTTCAATCGGTCATCGATCATGGAACCGGGTACGGCGCTCGCGAACGCGGATTCACCCTGCCGGCTGCGGGCAAGACGGGAACATCGCATGACGGATGGTTTGCCGGCTATACTCCCGACCTTCTTTGCATCGTCTGGGTGGGATTCGACGACAACCGCGAATTGAATCTATCCGGATCCCAATCCGCGCTGCCCATATGGGCGGACTTCATGAAAAAAGCCGTCTCCCTCCGGCCCTTGAGAGGCGAGGCTTTTGCTATACCCGAAGAGATCCTGGAAGTGGAAATCGATCCGACCACCGGCCTGCTGGCGACAGATCATTGCCTGCAGCAGGAGATGGAATACTTTGTCAAAGGAACAGAACCCCTATTGAAATGCTACGGGAATAATTACGAGCAGGCCGTCGGCCGCGGCGCACCCGCAAGCATCTACGCAACCCCTTCTAAAGAAACGCCATCTGGCGCCGATAACAAGAAAGAACCTGGTGCTCAGAAAGAACCCAGCACTCGATGAAATGACTTGTTATGAAAACCGGCGATCCGTGGACAATCCCGAGTCTAGCTAGCCCCAATCTATCTCCCCCGGGTACCGGCCTGCCGGCCAACTCCTCGACCACAGAAACTGCCGATCAAAGCCGCGCTCTCCAATGGGCGGTTCTTGTAACAGGCCATCCCGAGATCAGAGACCAAAGCCCTGAATATGTCCAGTTCGGAATGATTGATTGGTGGCGCCATTCAGCCGAAGGGCTTTCCAGAAAGCGGCCCGATTTCCCGGAATCCTTCAGGACCACGCGTTTCAGCAGAGAAATCAGGTTTATCGAAGGCCCCCTGGCGGCTCTGAAACCTGCCTTCGACAGCCTGTGCGCAGGAGAATCCTCATTTTGGGAAGCCATGGATCATCTGGGGCGCAATTTTGGATGGAACAAGGATACGCTGTTGCGCTGGAAGCGCGGGCTGGAAAGCCTGGCAGAGCTCTTGGAATGGCTGCCGTCGTTTGTGCCGGTCCGCGACTACGTAATGACGGCGTTCCCGCTTGGCCGCGAAGAAATCGATCGTATCCGGGAATCCCTGCTGCAATCGATCGACGAGTCGCACTGTTTCCTGGAAGACCGCGCACGCCGCGAATTTGATGAAAAGTTTTCGCAGTTCAAAAAGCTCTACTCTGAGGCCTATTACCTGCTCCACGAAGATGCGCTGCACATCATGAGCGGCTTGAAGAAAGATGACATCAAGATCGATCCGGTGTCCTTGCGCAATCTGGACCTGCTCTCCGGACTGCAGTACATGGACAAGCGGTTTTTAAACCGCGTGAAGCTGCTCGGAAAGTGGGTGCAGCACAACCAATGCAACCTGCCGCTGCGGCAGATACTGGAAACATATCCGCGCTGTTACTGCAACTTCAACCCATGCAGCCACCAGCAACCTGCGGATGCGGCGGCCTTGATCAACGGGACAATTCAGGATGGCATTGAATACTTTCGCACCCATCTGCGCCGGTGCGGTCCTATGATCATGGTCGAAGTTCAGGCTTTACAGGTCGACGACAGCACGCTGAAGCCCATCACTGCTCTGCTGAGCGACGGCCCTATGATTCCCCTGAAACCGCAAACCATCAAGCTCTTGAACAGGATCATCGGCAAATACCCGAATGAATTCCTTGCAGAGTTCCGCAAGAAGTAGCCACTCCGTCCTGTCCGAACGAACTAGCGCAAAAGCAGGAAGTTTCCCAGCACCAGAGCATCCATCTTCGTAGTGGCAAAGCAGTGCAGCGCATCCTGCGGCGAACAGACGATGGGCTCGCTTTCGTTAAACGAAGTGTTAAGCAGAAGCGGGATCCCGGTGCGCTGCCGGAATGCCTCAATCAGTCTCCAGAACTTTGGGTTGACCGATTTGGACACGGATTGAACGCGACCGGTTTGATCGACATGCCTGATAGCCGGAATTTTGGCCCGCTGTTCCGGCCGCACTTTGAATACCATCTGCATGAAAGGCGATGCGAAGGCGTCCTCGAAATACGCATCCACATACTCTTCCAGCACGGAAGGGGCAAAGGGCCTGAAGCTTTCCCGATGCTTGATGCGCCGGTTCAAAGTATCTTTGATTTCTTCCTGTCTTGGATCTGCGAGTATGCTCCGGTTCCCGAGGGCACGCGGCCCGAATTCCATCCTGTCCTGGAACCACCCGACGATCTTTCCTGACGCGAGAAGATCGGCAGCCCTTTCTTCGATATCGTCATACCGCTGATAGGATGCGCCAAAAGAATGCAGCGCCTGTGCCATTTCGGCTTCGCTGCTCTCCGGCCCGAGATACGCATGCTGCATTACGTACTCGCGCGGATGTCCGAGCAGAGTATTCCAGACGTGAAAGGCCACTCCGAGCGCGGTCCCGCTGTCGCCGGCCGCAGGCTGTATAAAGCATTCGCGGAACGGCGTGTTTTTCTGAATCAGACCATTCGCCACGCTGTTATACGCCACACCGCCCGCTACGCAGAGATTGGTGGAACCCGTGCGTTGATGCAGATCGTTGAGGATGCGGAACAAATGGAACTCGAGGCATTTTTGCAGCGAAGCCGCAATGTTTCGATGGTGATCCGTGATTTCGGTATTCGGCTGCCGCGGCGGGCCGAATGCATCGCAAAACTTATCGGAATAAATCCGCCCGATGTGGGGAGCCCCTTCATCCCAGCTCATTTCAACACCGTGGAGATGGTGCGTGAAATAGTCGAGATTCAATTCAAAAGCTCCCGGATCTGCCGGCTGCGCGATTTCCAGCATTTTGCCGATATAGTCCGGCTCGCCATACGGTGCCAGTCCCATTACTTTCCCTTCATCGCCATACTTTTCGAATCCAAGATATTGGGACACAGAGGTGTAAAAAAGCCCCAGCGAATGCGGGAACAGGACGGAGCCGAGTTTCTCAATCTGAGAACCTGAACCAAAGCCCTGCATCGTGCTGCAAAAATCACCGAAGCCATCAATTGAAAGGATCGCCGACTGCTGAAAGGGCGAAACCAGGAATGCGCTGGCCATATGGGCGACATGATGCTCCAGGTTGTGAAACGCCATGGCCAAATCGGATTCAGGGACATGCAGCAGATCGGAAAGCACTGTTTTTATATTGCGGATTCGCTCCACGCTGCGCAAGCGGTCCAGTCCCTGGTGGGAAAACATCAGGCGATTATGAAGGACGAACGTAATATCGTTTATCAGGTGCGCATTCGGGATTTGCGCAATCCCGATATGGGCGACGTCCTGGATTTGTATTCCGGCCCGCTGCAGACAATATTGTATGGCCAGCGCCGGGAAACCCGCGGCATGCTTCACGCGACTCAGACGTTCTTCTTCGACCGCAGCCACGATCCCGCCATCTTTCAGCAGCACCGCGGATGCATCCGCGTGATAGGCATTAATACCCAGTATGTATGTCGCCATCCAACTCCTTCTCACTAATTAAGAACCATCACTCCGGGTTTTCGGAATCGGTATCGCTATCGGAATTGTTTTGCAGCTTCAAAACTCTATACCCGACCCCGATTTTTCAGTCGGATAGAAGCAAGTTACTTCCCGAAAAACTCGGCGATCGACTTCACAACATGCCCCCGTTGCTCATCCGAAAGCTCGGGATATATGGGCAATGCCAGAGTTTCTTTCGATGCGGCATACGAATGAGGCATGTCCGCGGCAGCGTAGCCCAGGTAGCGGAAGCATTCCTGTTCGTGCATGGACACGGGGTAATAAATCTCCGTGCCGACGCCTGCGGCTTTTAGGAATTGCAGCAGCGCATCGCGCTTCCGGCAGCGAATGACAAACTGGTGATAAATGTGAGTCCGGCTTGAAAGCACCACCGGAGGAGTCACACAGGAGAGCAGGTCCGCTGCCGCAAAATCCCTGATATATTTCAGCGCATTTTCACAACGGGCGTCGGACCACGCCTGCAGATAGGGGAGCTTCACGCGCAGGATGGCAGCCTGAAGCTCATCCAGGCGGCTGTTGAATCCAACGATGGCATGAAAATATTTGGGATGCGCGCCGTGTGTACGGAGCAACCGCACACGCTCGGCCAGCTGAGGATTCGAGGTGACAACCATCCCGCCATCCCCGGCTCCGCCAAGATTTTTAGAAGGAAAGAAGCTGAAACAGCCGAGATCGCCCATGGCTCCGGCCTTGCGGCTCTTGTATGTCGCGCCGATTGCCTGGCAGGCATCTTCGACAACCGGGAGGCCGTAGCGCCGCGCGACTTCCAGGATCTCATCCATATCCGCGCACTGGCCGTAGAGATGCACGGGCACGATCGCTTTAACGATTGTGCCGGAAGCCTTGTGCACCATTTTCTTTTCGGCCGGGTTGAAAGTGCATTCCCGGGCGAGGAACGACGATAGTTTTTCCGGGTCCATCTCGAATCCTGCCGGCTCGATATCCACGAATATCGGTCGGGCGCCGAGATTGACGACGGTGCCTGCCGTCGCAAAAAAGGTGAACGGCACAGTCACGACGGAATCGCCGGGTCCCACGCCAAGAGCTTTGAGGGACAGCAGCAGAGCGTCGGTGCCGGACGCGACGCCTACGGCAAACGGGACCTCGCATAGTTTTGCGATTTCCTCTTCCAGGGCGGAAACCTGCGCCCCCAACACGAAGTGCTGGCTCCCCAATACTTCATCAACAGCCGCCCGTACTTTGTCTTTAATCGTCGCATATTGAGCTTGCAGATCCAATAACGGTACGTTCATGCATCGCCTCCGGGGATGGATCATATCACAGAATAAAACGGCCCAGACCACACACTAGCCCACATTTCTCACGGGCTTTTGTAGCGGGCGGCGCGGCGCCTAATGCCGCATAGTTATTGCGCCCATAGGGCGCCTTCAGAGACAGATTGCTCTGAACCTTATACGCATCTTGCTCATTGTAAACAAGAACATGTGGGTCGGGGCTTCAGCCCCGACACTTTCCGACCATGCTTGACATCTCCAAAGCGTCGGGGCTGAAGCCCCGACCCACATGATTTGCTGGTTTAGGATGCCGGAGATGCGTATAAGGTTCAGAGCTTGCTGACGCACTCCGAAGGCTTCGCCCCCAAAAAACTATGAGGCATTCCGTACTCTGATTATTCTGTATTCTTGAGCTTTAAGCGAAAGTAGTCGATGGTGTGCTGCAGACCTTCGTCCAAAGATATTTTGGGGCTCCAGCCGAGCAGTTGGTTCGCGCGGGAAATATCGGGGCGGCGGACTTTGGGATCGTCTTCAGGCAAGGGCTCAAATAGTATTCTGCTCTTCGAACCACTGAGCTCGATGATTTTTTCGGCAATTCCAAGCACCGTCAATTCATGCGGATTGCCGATGTTCACGGGCAGATGAACATCTTCGGCGTTCGGCGCCATCAGAAGTCGGACCAGTCCCTCGACTTCATCCTCCACGAAACAAAAGCTGCGCGTTTGCTCACCACTGCCGTAGACAGTCAACGGCTCGCCCTGGAGCGCCTGCACGATGAAGTTCGACACCACGCGGCCGTCGTGAGGACGCATGCGTGGCCCATAGGTATTGAAGATGCGCGCAATGCGCGTATCAACGCCATGATACCGGTGATAGGCCATCACCAGTGCTTCCGCGAAGCGCTTCGCTTCGTCGTAGACGCCCCGGCTGCCAATGGGATTCACGTTGCCCCAATAGCTCTCCGGTTGCGGATTCACAAGAGGATCCCCGTATGTTTCCGAAGTGCTCGCCATCAGGAATCGAGCCTTTGCGTGTTTTGCCAGGCCGATGGTTTTGTGCGTGCCGAGAGCCCCGACCTTCAGAGTCTGTATCGGCATCTCCAGATAATCGCGCGGGCTGGCCGGGGAGGCAAAATGCAGGACGGCGTCCACGGGTTGTCCGATAAAGATGTATTCTGTAACGTCGTGGTTATAGAAGCGAAAACGTTCATGTCCCAGCAAGTGCGCAATGTTGTCCACGCTTCCAGTCGAAAGGTTGTCAAGGCAGATCACCTCGTTTCCCGCATCCAACAGACGGTCGCATAAATGGCTTCCCAGGAATCCGGCTCCACCCGTGATTACAACTCTCATCGTTGCCTCCTGTTCAGCCTTCAGCCGTCCTCACTCCGAATCCTGCCATGGGCAGATCAATATAGAAAAAAAACACACCAATATCCAACAATCAGCCTCTAAGAAATACACAGTCAGAGATCCGGAATCTGGAATCAAAATTCAGGTATCTGCGACCGTAGCGTGCCGAGCGGGCTGAGCACAGGCTTTAGTACGACCGCGGGACCGCGTATCAGAAGTACTTCTCCATCCGGGAAAAGAATATTTTTCGCAGCTTGTTTGATTGCATCGGCGTCACCGCGGCGGAGCAGGTCCGGATACATCGAAGCATAGTTGCTGCCCAGTTGATATAGTTCGGCCTCCAGCATAATGCCGCATAATCCCTCGGCGGATCCCAGTTCGCGGTTAAACTCTTCCATCACCTTATTCCGGGCAGCATCCAATTCTTCTTTCGTAACAAGGGAAAGCTTCATTTCCTCGGCCACGCTCTCGATCTTGAGAAGCTGCTCAATCACCTGGTCGGCAGCCGCCTGCCCCTGAACATAAAAGGGGCTTGCCATACGCCTGCCCGCGCTGCCTACCGTCAGCAGAGAAGTCGGCAGCGCTTTCGTCAGGCGTTCCTGGAAAATGCTCGCGGCCAGCAGCGCATTTGCATAGGCAGGATCCTCCCTGGGAGGGAACAGATTTCCCATAATAAACTGCGCTGCAGGAGAAGCCGGGTCATCTTCCATATACATCTGCCGTCCGGCGGGCTTGCGCGGCTGCATAAAAGTGAAAGGGATCACGTCGTTGCGGACCCATACCCCCCATATCCGCGAAGCGCGCTGAAGCACTTCCGGCGCGGAAACATCGCCCACGACGATCAACGAAGCCTGATTGGGCGACATGAATTTGCGATAAAAAAAGCGGACATCCCCCGCCGTAATGGCCGCAAGGCTCTTCGGAGTGCCTTCCAGGGGCCTCCCATGACTCGTCCCGCTGAACAACACGTTTTCAAATTGCGCGTGAATGCGCCGCCGCGGGTCTGAAGATTTCTGCATGTCCTCCAGAACGGACTGCTTCACTGCGGCAAAATCCGCGTCGCTGAACTCCGCTTCTCCCACCACCTGATAGAGCAGGAGCAGGCACCGCTCGAATTTCGCACTCGGCCCCCGCAAAATAAAGCGGAACCCATCCCAATCGCAACGGATGTCGATGCTGGCTTCAAGATAAGCCAGTTCATCCTGGATATCTTTGGCCGTCTTGTCTATGGCGGCTTTCAGGAACATGCGCGAAAGAAAGCTCGCCACTCCGCCTTTCCCGGCCGGGTCAAAATAGGCTCCATACCGGACTAGCAGCCCTATAGCCATATTGCTGCCCAGATACGGAGTCGGCGCGACCGTGATTTGCAGGTCGTTTAAAAGCCTTTTCGAGGTCAATTCCGGCAACGGCCTGGGTTGCTGAGAAAACGCCGTAATGGAACACAAAAGAAACGTCGCTGTCAAAATCGATAGATGGCGCATGTTGGTCTGTCTCATGGTTATCCCTATGAACTGAAAGCTATCATATTAACCTTCAAGGCTCCAGGACGCAACGGACCACAGCCGGGTCGGGGAAATATGCAATGGCGCCGCAGCCTTTGCGCTCGGGCTTTTTCAGGATCTGCTATAATTGTATTTTTCCGTATTCACCTGGCCTGCATCTTTCCCGGGATTTCACGGTGGAGATCTCTGGAAAGATGGGCGCGACCAAAGGTTATCACAATGGTTGAGTTCACATCGGAACCGCAAAAGACGTTTCCTTTAGTCAAACTGCTTGTTGCCCTTGGAGTTTGCATCGTTCTGCTGGGCGCGATCTTTTTGTATGTCCGCCATCAGCGCAACATGCCGCCTCAAACCGGCAGCGCCTCCGTCACGGTCCCCGGCCTGTTGCGGCCGGGCAACACCGATTTCGAATATTACAAAAACAGAATTCGAATCGAGGGGGTAAAGGCCACGCTTGGGGTCAGTTTTTCGAACGCCCGCATCGCAATGATATCGGGCTTTATCGTCAACGACGGAAGCCGCAAGCTTGAGGCGTTGGAACTGCACATCACGCTTTTTGACATGTGGGGAAAGCTTTCCAAAGAACGCACCGCTTTTGCCCTGCGTCCCGGGACCGGATTCCAAAAGAAGCCGATGGAGCCTTTGGAAAAGCGGTCGTTCACCATCGGGATCGAATCCGTGGAATATTATTGGAATCCGAAGCAGGTTGCGTACGAAATAACCGGCCTGAAGTATAAATAATTGACGATTGACGATTTAAAAATATCCACCATCTGGAAGGGAATCTCTTATATGCCGTTTGCAGATCAGCGCTTTTTCAATCGTCAATCGTCAATCGTCAATCGTCAATTTCAATTACTGATCCTCATTCTGCTGCTGCTTCCACTCATCGCCTGTGGCCGCTACAAGGAGCGCAAGGCACTTCAGAAAATTCAGTCCTTCGCTGAAATCCTGAAGCGCGAGGACCTGCGAGCGATTGGAGAGGATGGGTTCTTCAAGGACAACCTTACGGGAAACCGCGACCCTGAAGTCCGCCGCTGGTGCGCAGTCGCCCTTGGCCGCATTGCCGACCCCCGGGCACTGCCGCTTTTGTATGGCGCGCTTCATACGGGAGATGCGGAGGTTCGCGCCGCATCTGCATTCGCACTAGGCGAAATAGAAGACAGGGCGCTTCTCGATCTGCGGTGTTCGGTTCCAGATCCGCGCGCGCAGTTTGAATTGTTCCGTCTCCTCAACGATTCTTCCATTACGGTGCGCATGCGCGCGATTGAGGCGCTGGGGAAAACCGGGTCCCGCGCGGAAGCGGTCGACATCGTCCGTCGGCTGGAGCATTTCTCCTACAGCGGATCCGCCTTCGAGAATGCGTATCTGAGCGCTGCAATCACGGCTTTGTCACGTCTGGGAGATCCGGCGGCAATCCCGTTCCTGGAACGCCTGGCCGGCGTCCGCGATCGCGAAATTCAGCGGCGCGCTTTGGAGGCGCGCATGCGCCTGCAATCCGGAGCATCCAGCCCTCAGCCGGCAAATAACGCTCCGCATCCGGACGCGGCATCGCTTTCGCCCTGCGGCATGAAAGCATCGGGGGAGCCGGAACCGGGAGCCGATTCCATCACCGATGCCGTCTCCTATGCGCTCGCGGCATATCGGAAGAACAGCACGATCGCGCAAATAGAAACGACCCGGGGAACGATCGAAATCGAGCTCTTTCGCGAAGACGCCCCGGTCACGGCAGAGCGTTTCGTGGCGATGGCCAAAAGAGGAGTTTACGACGATACGGAGTTTACAAAAACCGCTCCGTTTGAGGTGATCGAGGGCAGCAATCCCATGGAATGGCCGGGGCTGAGCCGTACGATACGAAGCGAAGTGAATATGCGGCCATTCGAACGCGGCAGTATCGGGATGGCGCTTGCCGCGGGAGGTTCGGATGCCGGAAAATTTTTCATTGCCCTGGCGCCTCAGCCTTACCTGGACGGCATAAACACATGTTTCGGGCATGTTCTCAGCGGGATCCAGGTTGCAGACAGGCTCGCCCCGGGCGATCGCATTCGCAGAGTCACCATCAAAGAAACCATTCATTTTCATGATTATCAGCGCTATTGAGGCGTCACATTCTGATACATTTCCCCATTATGCGGACCGATGCGATTCACAAAATTCACCTGATTGGAATTTGCGGCACCGGCATGGCGTCGCTTGCCGCCATGCTGCAAACCAGCGGCTTCGAAGTGACGGGATCGGATGAGGGGGTCTATCCCCCGATGAGCGATTTCCTGGCTGAAAAACGAATCCCGGTGTATCAGGGGTACTCCGCTAAGAACCTGCAGCCTGCGCCCGATCTTGTCGTGGTGGGGAACGCCCTGTCGCGCGGGAATCCTGAGATCGAGCACGTTCTGGATTGCAGGATTCCGTTCCTGTCTTTCCCGGAAACGCTCAAAACATTTTTTCTCCGCGACAAAATGCCCATAGTTGTAACGGGGACACACGGAAAAACAACCACGACCTCGATGATATCCTGGGGATTACAGGCAGCCGGCCTCCGGCCGAATTTCCTGATTGGAGGCATTGCGGAAAATTTCCGGTCAAGCTACGGGATGGAAGGCGGCGCTCATTTTGTGGTCGAAGGGGACGAATACGATTCGGCGTTTTTCGATAAGGGCCCGAAGTTTCTCCACTACCTCCCGTACCTGGCAGTCATCGGCAACGTCGAGTTCGATCATGCGGACATCTACGCGGACCTGGACGCGATCAAGCTTCAATTCCGGCGCCTGGTCAATCTCATACCCCGGAACGGCTACCTGGCGATCGGAGCGGACAGTCCCGCGGCCCTGGAAGTCAGCGCGAACGGCCTGTGCCGGAAAGAGACCTTTGGCACACACGCGGAGAACGACTGGAGCGCGCACCGGATTGCGCTCGAAGACAACCGCTTATGCTTCGATGTCGTGTATCGCAAGAAGCTTTTTGGGCGTATGCGCCTGGGCGTCTTGGGACACTACAATGTCCGAAACGCACTGGCGGCTATCGCGACACTGAATCATCTGGGCGTTTCGGAGGAGACAATCCGCGAGGGGCTGGAAACGTTTTCAGGCGTGCGGCGGCGACTGCAGTTGAGGTCCGAGATCGACGGGATTCGAATTTACGAAGATTTTGCGCATCACCCTACGGCGGTCCGTGAGACCCTGCAGACCTTGCGGGACACGTTTCGCCCGAAACGCATCTGGGCTATTTATGAACCGCGCTCCGCAACCAGCCGTCGCAACGTTTTCCAGAGAGAAATGGCGGAAGCGCTCGGACTGGCGGACTGCGTGGCGATTCCGGACCTTTTCAAGCCGGAGAAAGTGCCTGAAAAGGAGCGTTTGAACGAAGCACAACTGGTCGAGGACCTGCGCCGCATGGGATGCGCCGCCTGGAATCTTGGAAATGTGGACGGTATAATACAGAAAGTGTGCGAAGAAGGCCGCTCAGGAGACTTGATCGTTATTTTGTCCAATGGCGGATTTGGCGGTATCTACGAGAAGCTTCCGGCTGCTTTGGCAAAGCGCTAGCCCTCATTTCTCACGGGCTTTTGTAGCGAGGCGGCGCAGACGGGCGTGGATACAAGGCGCGCGACCGAGGGCCCCGCAGACGTACTCCACAGTACGTCGAGGAGCCCGACGGAGCGCCACGCAGTAGACATGCCCGGATCCGCCGCCGCAGTAGAAAGCCCGTGAGAAATGCGGGCTAGTCCGGGCCCTGTCCCGCGGAAAGAGCGTAAGGATGAGAAGAAAATTAAACATGGTATTGCTGCTATTGAGCTGCACTGCACTCACAGCGATGTTTTTGTGGGGACGGCAGCAGTCCGATCAGTCCAATACAGCGGGCAAGGATCAGGAAGGCTATAAGATCCGCGTGGAAGTAAACACGATCGATGTGCCGGTGACAGTCCGGCGTCCCGAAGGAGGCTTTATAAAGGGCCTTTCGCAGAACGACTTCCGGGTCTTCGAAGACGGGGAACCGCAGGAAATAGTCTTTTTTGCGCAGGAAGGACTCCCGACGCGCATAGCCCTTGTGCTGGATGCCAGCGGCAGCGTGGTCTCGGAATGGGGCACGATCAAGTATGCGACGAAGAGGTTTGTCGAACACCTCAAGCCGGAAGACAAGTTTGCGTTGATCAGCTTTAATACCGAGATCAAGTTAAAGATGGACTGGGGACGGAAGACCGACCGGATCGATTCGGTCCTGACTTCTATTTACTGCAAAGGCAATACGAAGCTGTGGGACGCTATCTATGTCGTCAGCAACGACGTTTTCAAAGGCATTAAAGAAAAAAAAGCCATAATCATCATGAGCGACGGCATGGACAACGAGAGCGCCGTGTCGTATGAAAACGCGCTGCAGGCGGCGGTCCACTCGGAGGCTGCCATTTACGTTGTCAGCAAAACGGAAGCCATTCGCCAGCTTTACATATCGTCGAGTAAAGGATCCTATTACGGCGGCATTCCGAACGAAGTCTTTGTGCAAGCGGATCTCGTCCTGCGCAAGCTGGCCTATGAAACGGGCGGCCGCGTGTTGTACCCCAATACCTTCGGCCAGCTGAATAATATTTACGCCGAGGTCGACGAGGAACTGCGCAACCAATACACTCTCGGCTATATCTCGAGCAATGCGATCAAGGACGGCAGCTACAGAAAGATCACGGTAGCGGTGAAGGAGAAGGGCGCAGATATCTCCGCCCGCCCCGGCTACTATGCCCCCGACGCCCGCGGCGGGGGCGATGCAAATTGAATAGGGTCCGTTCCCAATTTTGGAACTAAGCCAAAAAATGCTTGACAGAAAGTAGCTGCACCCTTTAGCTTCTGATTGCCCCCAATAGTGCCCTCGAATTCAAATCAATTTCAGCATTTGAATTTGGAGGGCCACCCGTGCGCAATCCCGCCTATTTGTATATAGAATACCCATCCTCTTTTATCTCGGACGGTTCGTCTCGCGAACCCTATGCGTTCAAACCTGGGCGCTTCGAACGGACGGATGATGAAATTGAGGCAATCCGCATCGTACTGAAGAAGCTCACCTCAATCCGAATCATGAACTCCAGCGATGTCGAGGACCTTGTACAGGAAACGCTGCTCACGATGATTTCGAAGCATCCCGGAGCGGAACTGGAAAAGGGTCCCCTTGTATGGAGCATGGGGATTCTGCGGCGGAAGGTAGGCAACTATTATCGCAAGTCGCAGCGGCATGCGCCGCTTGAGGAGAAGACCTCTCCCGCCCGGCAGTCGATTCCGCCGCATCACCGGAAGGGAAATTATTCCATGAAGAGCTGAAGGGTATCGTAGATGAAGCACTGACTCAAATTCCTCCCTACCAGCGCCAGGCGCTGGAGCTAATGATCGCAGGCCTCAATGCGAAGGAAATTACGGAAGAGCTGCATCCTGTCCGCTATCAAAATGTGATCAACCGTCTTCATCGCGGGCGCAAGAAGCTCGCGGAAGCGCTCGCCAAGTACGGATACGGACCAGAGGCGGCATCCAGCCTGAGACAAATGAAGCCAAGCCGGGGCAAAAAATCGGAGGAGACGAAGAAATCTTTACCTGAAAAGCCGGAGAGTTCGGCATCATCGGGGTAATAGCGGGTTACCTTGAAAAACAAGTGGATCCGGGCTTGAAGCCCGACCAACACGCTTGGACCTGGACGTGGACCTAGTCCTGGACTTGGTCGTGGACCTCTTTAAAGCCAGTGGTTTTTATGAATTTTTCTTGTGGAGAAAAGCGGGTCCAGGACCACGTCCAGGCCCAAGTCCACGTCCACGTTATTGGCTGCCTTGTATTTGGACAGGCTCTGGGCTTTAGCGCCGACTCACATTTGTTGAGAAGACATCTTTTTGCAATGAAGGGAAAGAATGTGGCTCCGCCCGGCGGCTTTGTTGTTGAGGTTGTCGGAGGTTGGAGGTTGGATTTCACCCGCCGCCGGGACGATGGAGCCTATACTCCTAATGTTTCGTGCGAGCGGATTTCATTTCACTCAATTTTCAAACTTCTCGTTTTTCCGCATCATCCCGGGTTTCAGGATTGCAGGATAACGTTCGCCGCGCAGTGGGAAAGGATCCGCTCCGTTGTGCTGCCGAACAGCGCCTCGCGTATCGGGCTATGCCCGTAGGCACCAATAACTACAATATCGAATCCGCCCGACGACGCCAGTTCACAGATGACATCCGAAGGTCTGTCATTGATGATGATTTGCTTTTTGGCACCCACACCATGGTGCGAGAGAAAGGCTTCCGCCGGGTCCAGCACTTCCCTGCCTAGATCCTCCGACTGCGCCACTGTGACCAGGCTGCACTGGACTCCCGGACGGGCGGCTAGCTCGGCAACCGCGAGTAGCGCGCGTGCTGCGTGTGCGCTGCCGTCATACGCGACGAGAATGTTGCGAACATCGTTCCCTTCCTTGAATTCCGTGCCTGCTACCAGGACAGGCCGGACCGATCTCCGCACCGCCGGGGCAATCCATGCATCCACGGTTTCCTGCGCGCTGGCAATGCGGCTGTAGCCGGTCCGCGAAACGATCACAATATCGTGGGCTACTGCCGTCTGGCTGATGACTTCTCCCGGAATGCCCGTCTTCGCTTCTGTAAATACCGGGATGCCCCTTGCCGCGCACTGCCCGGCGAACAAATCCAGCCGCTTCTTGGCATCCGCCATCAGATCATTCATCAAAGACTGGCTTTCGCTTAAAGGAGGGGACAGCACTGAAGGCATAAAGCTGTCCGGGCCGCTCAGCACTGGCACTTCAAAGGCTGTGAGATCGACAACCGCAAGCGCGTGGAGGTGGCTGCCCTCTTTCTTGGCGAGCCAGAAAGCGACATTCTTGGCGCCTGCATCGTAGGGGGATTCAGCTAAGGCAATTAATATGGAGCGTATCATGGTACCCTCCAGGGAACGGTCGGTACGCCGTTCAGTATCTTGTGCGGCGCCCTGAGTTTTATAATGGATGCGTTGTCATGCAACTCCAAGATCGGATTTGATTTTAAACAGATTCATGATATCACGCCGGGAGACGATTCCCAGGAAGTGGCCATCCTCCATAACCGCCATCTGCTCCAAATCGCCAGCGAGCATCCTGGAAAGCGCTTCGGCGGCATCATCGGCAGGCAATAAAAAGGGCACCATTTCGACCGGCGTCAGGATGTCGCGCACCTGTTTGAAGCCCCATAACTCTTTGGAAATCGTTTTAACCCCTTCCAGTGAAACCATCCCGACGAATTCATCGCGGTTGAAAACCGGGAAATCCGTAAGCTTGTGCTTATAGATGTAATCCTGGACGAAATCGCTGACGGAAGCCAGCCAATCCACCGACACGACATTCTCGTCCATCACCTGCTTCACCTGCACGCCGGTCAATGTGCGGCGCAGCATTACCGTCTGATAACTGCCTGCCGCCGAATGCCTCATGAACAACCCCAGGAAAACAAACAGCATGCCCAGGCCAAGGCTTTGGGTTGCCAGGAACTGCAGGATTCCGAAGATGATCAGAAATAGCGCGCACCCGTTCCCGATCTGGCTGACGACCTTTGTCGCACGAGCCATATCGTCCCAGCGATCCCACAGAAAAGCGCGCAAAATGCGGCCTCCATCGAATGGAAATCCGGGAATCAGGTTGAGGCCGGCCAGAAGAATATTCGCCCAGGCTAGAAATTCCGCCACTCGGGCCGCCGGATGCATCGGGTTAGTCATATAAAAAGATGCATACGCGATCAGGAAGAACATTCCCAGAACCATGCTCGCAGCGGGACCGGAAAGTGCTATCAGGAATTCGTGCTTGCCGGTTTTGGGTTCCGACGTGGCTTGCGCCAATCCTCCAAATATCAGCAGCCGGATGCTTGTAACCTTGACACCATGCTTTATGGCGACGTAGGAATGAGCGAGTTCGTGGATCAGGATCGAGAGGAAGAACAGCACCGCTGCGGCCGCGCCCATAGTCCAGTATTGCGACGCGGCATAGCTCGGGCGCGCCTGCGGGAAGTATCCCCCCACAATGGCAAAGACCGCAAGAATAACAAGCCATGAGTAATCAACGATCACCTCGATCCCGCCAATCCGCATCAACCTAAATCCGCCACGTTTCATGCATGTAGATATATCACGCTACTGCGCAACATCCAAAGGAAGTCGGGATCGGTATCGGGATCGGTTTTCGATCATTGGCAAAGGCCGATGACCGATTGCGATGATCGATACCGATAGCGATACCGATTCCGATATCGACAATCGCAATAGGGCGGCTTAATTTGAGTTGGAAATGGAGCCGTCCGAAAAAACTTCGGCTTCGAAAGTGTAAATTGCCGTCTGAGGGTCGCGCCAGGCGGATTCCGGCAGGCCGGATTTCAGGCACGTATGTTTGAGAAATGTTAGTCGATCCCAGCGATACTGGGTTGCGACCTGCGGCAGCAGCAATCCGCGGTATTCTCCGCGGACTATGTAGAGTCCGTGCTTCCCCACTTCAATTTCATGGATATCTTGGATGCGGCGAAATGGGGTCAGGACGGAAATCTCTATGCTCAGGCTGTCCACTTCATCCCGTGCCACGGAGATGAAGCGCGTATCCTCCAGCGCGGCGCTCAGGACGCAGTGCTGCACAATCTTGAAGAGTTCCTGGTCTGCGACCAGTATGCCGATGCAGCCGCGCAGTTCGTCTCCCTGGTGCAAGGAAACAAAGGCTCCCTTTTGCTCCGACAACGCCTCACTGGAAGTTTGATGAGAGGGGATTTTTCCGTTCGCGAGGTAGGTTTCAAGTGTTGTTCTTGCCAGTTTCAGGAGCTCAGCTTTGTCGGTATCGAGCATTCATCTCCCCCTGTTCGCAAGTTTCGTTAACTCGGAGTCGGAGGCTCTAATTCCTGCTTGCGCATGCGCTCCATTTCCCGCAAGCGTCCCAATTCGCGGCGCTCGGCTGCCCGTCGCTGTCGCCGCATCAGGAACTTCTGGCGGCGGCGTTCGCGGTATTTGATACTGCTGTCCAGCTTAGACCAAAATTCACGGAAGTATTGCACCATCGAGATCAGGGCAAAAAACACGACCGCCCATAGAAGCATCTTTGCGGTGTATTGTACCCATCCGCCATACTTTTGCCCCAAAATCAGGCCTACGACTGCGGCAACCTGGGTAACCATTTTGCCTTTGCCCAGCGTCGATACATTGATGGTAAATCCTTCGTGAGCAGCGATGCTGCGCAGCCCGCTTACCGCAAATTCCCTGCCGAGAATAATAACGACCATCCATGCCGGCGCGATCTTCAGCTGAACGAGAGAAACCAGCGCCGACGAGATCAGCAGCTTGTCTGCTATCGGGTCCAGGAGTCGCCCCAAAGTCGTGACCTGCTTTCTGCGCCGGGCCAGATACCCATCCAGCATGTCGGTCAACGCGGCCGCCAGGAAAAGGCTGGCGCCCCAAAAAGCCCACGTTCGGATTTCCTTGGTCAGCAGCATAGCCACGACGATTGGTACCAGAAAGATTCGGGCAAGTGTAAGGCTGTTTGGCAGGTTCATAACTATTAGTAGGGTATCACATAATCATAAATACTGAATGATAGAATCTAAAATGATTCCGGATTCCTGATTCCGGATTCTGGATGTCTGGAATCATGGTATTATATTTGACTGATGGAGGCATCGTGATTAAAGCTCTCATACTTGCGGGAGGAAAAGGAGCAAGGCTGCGGCCTCTCGTTCTGCATACGCCGAAACCCATCGTGCCGCTCGCTAACATTCCGTTCCTGTTTTTTCAGATCGATCGCATAAAGCGGGCCGAAATTACCGAGATCATCCTCAGCCTTTCGTATCAGCCGCGCAAGATCACAGATATCTTCGGCGATGGGATGAAGTATGGCGTTACCATGCGCTATACGCACGAAGATCTTCCGCGCGGCACAGCGGGCGCTTTCAAGACTTCCGAAAACCTGATCGACGATACGACCATTGTCCTGAACGGAGACATCCTCACAGATACCGACTTGCTCGACGTTCTGCGGTATCACCGCGAGAAAAAGGCTGAAGCGACCATCGTCACTGCGAGGGTAATGAATCCCATCGGCTATGGCCTCGTAGAAGCGGCAGAGGACGGCCGGGTTATACGTTTTACCGAAAAACCACCGGAAGACGAAGTGACGGGCGATACGATCAACGCCGGAATTTACATTTTGGAGCGCTCCATTTTTAACCGCATACCCGCGGAAGGAGCTCAGAGCTTCGAGCGTGATGTCTTCCCCGCGATGGCTCAAGAAGGAGCCCCAATCTACGCATACCTCACGCATGGCTACTGGCAGGACATTGGCAATCCGCAGAAATACCTGGAGGCAAGCTTCGGAGTTATCTCAGGCCGTTCTAAAATGCCTGCCTATCCTCAGAAATCCTGCACTCCCAATAATTGGGAAAAACAGCAAGTTTCCATCGACACCGTCTCCATTCTTGACGGAAAATGTGTCATAAAGCCGGGCGTGGCTATCGAAAACTCTGTCCTGGGTGAAGGCTGCCGCATCGAGGAGGGTGCTTTGATCAAGGATTCCGTTATTTGGAGCGGCACACGGATCCTGCCGAATGCACGGATTGAAAGGGCTATTGTCGGAAGGCAATGCCACATCGGAGAAGGAGCGCGTCTGAGGCCCGGAACGGTGCTGGGAGACAAATCTATCGTTTCCGATTTCAGCGTGATCTAGCAAAGCAAATTGGTGTCAGGTTAGAATGCCCCCAATTCCCTAAAAAATGGTCCGTCCAATATTTTGATTTGAAATTGGGGGCATTCTAACCTGACACCAATTATTTTTTTACGATAAGGTCACCGATGTGTATTTCCGACAGGCTGTTGACGACCTTGCCCGTCGAAGTTCTATCCCCGGTCTCCACAACAACGATATCTCCCAATATTTGTGGCGGAAGCTTTCGCTCATGAAGAAGCATTTCAGATTAAAGCGATAGGACCAGGTGCTCATCGTCGAATAGCTCGCATCGAAATTAGTCCCGACGGCAGCCATGTCTTTTGAATTGAAGTCAGGGTAGGGACGGAAGACGATGAACCGGTCTCCAGCCTTCACTCCATCCTGCGCTCCGAGGCCGAGAAAGCAAATGCTCCCCGAAGCCAATTCGCGCAAATCATCCTTACCAAGCAGGATAGAACTGGCAAGGCCATGCTGCGGAAGCACGGTTGTGTCGGAGGACAGTTCCCCTCCGAATTCCACTTCCGGCTTCGGGGCATAGGGCAACACCAGGTCGCCCTTAAGCATTCCCTGGCAAGAGGCAAGAACCCGCGCCGTTGCCTGATTCTGTTCCACCGCAACAATTTTTATCGTTCCGATATCCCTGTAATAATACCCCACTCCATTGCCCGTCAATGGATCGCGAACTTTCCCTTCGGGACGCACCACGCGTTGAATTGTTCCTGCTTTTAGAGCGGACACCTTGGGACCGTTGAGATAAAGGACCTGCCCCTCAACCGCCAGGGTCGCGATACCTTCCATCTCCACAGCTGCAACGTACGTATCCAGAGGCAGCGTGCCTTCCTGAATGGATCCGACACAGGCCAATTCACTCGGAATTGCCACTTTCATCGCAAACAGCAGTAATAGTGTAAGCATGTCTTTCAGATCGGCCGGCGCGTGAGCGAGATTTAGCAGAAAAAACCATAAAAATTCAGCTCTCCTGACAGAAATGCCGGCGAGAATGCCCTAATGGTGCATGCTTTTTGCCTTAATACCGTCCTGGGAACTCCGTCCCACCAGCCGGCTGCTGGCAATCGCAATTTCCAAACAAAATAGTGCAATATTGGCCTTTGTTCGGCTTTTTCGACAAAGAGCCGCCGAGACGGCGGCGTTCCCAGGACACGGTACCCTTTCCCTCTTTACCCCTTTACCCCTTTACCCCTTTGATCCTCTATTCCTCTAATCCTTCTCCCCGCCCCGGTTTGCAAAGTACTCAACGATCTGGGAGGCGGCCTTGGGTCCCACATAGGGCGCAAGCTCATCAAATGCGGCCTTCTTGACGCGGTCCAGGCTTCCGAAAGCGCGCAGCAGGACCTTCTTCCGCACTTCCCCTATCCCCGGGACATCCATCAACTCCGAATCGAAGTCGCGCAATTCCCGACGTTTGCGGTGGTATGCCACGGCAAAACGATGCGCTTCGTCCCGCATCATCTGGATCAAATGCAGAACCGGCGAGTCTTTCGGCAGTTCTATGGGATGGTCTTCTTTCCCTTTTACGAAAAGAATCTCTTCTTTTTTTGCGATGGCCGCCACGGCCTGATTCTCCAGACCAAGGTCATCAAGCGCCGATATCGCAGCCGACAGCTGGCCCTTGCCCCCATCAATGACCACAAGATCGGGCAAATTCGCCTCATCCTCCTCCAGAACATTTTCGTAGTGCCGGTGCACGACTTCGCGCATGGCGGCAAAATCATCGGGCCCCTTCACGCTCTCTATCTTGAACTTGCGATAGCCGTTCCGTTTCATCTCGCCGTTGACGCACACGACCATGCTGGCTACCGTATCGGTCCCCTGCACATGGGAAATGTCGAATGTCTCGATGCGCCGGGGCAGAGATTCCAGTCCCAGAACCTCCTGCAAAGGTTTTAGCAATTCTTCTCCTCTGGCCTTTAGGATGCGGAAGCGCGTGTCGAACGACAAATGCGCATTGCGCATCACAAGGTCCAGCATCTCCGACTTCAATCCCCGTCGCGGGGATCTAATGGTGACCCTGCTGCCCTTGCGTTCCGACAGCCAGGATTCGAGCACTTCGGCATCCTCGATATCAGCCGGGATATAGATCTCTTTCGGTGTAAACGTATCCTGCAAATAATACTGATTAAGCGCCTGGGAAAAGAACTCGCCCGGATCGAGCGTAATCATATCTTCCCAATAGAACTCGCGCCGCCCGACCATCCGGCCGCCGCGCATGACAAACACTTCCATAGCGAGCTGCGAGCCTTCCTGGTAATAGCCGAACAGGTCGCAGTCGTCCTGGCCCTCCAGCGCCATTTTCTGGCGCTCCGACATGTCGCGCACCATCGCGGTCCAATCCCGGTACATGGCGGCAGCTTCGTAGTGCATCCTTTCCGCCGCCTCATTCATGCGGGCCTCAAGACGGTGGACGAGATCCTCGGTCCTGCCCGACAGAAGCAGTTTCACGTCCTCAACCGCGCGGTCGTATTCTTCTTTGGTGCAGAGCCCGTCCACGCACGGGCCCAGGCAGCGCTTCATCTGATAGTCGAGACATGGACGCACCGCCTTGCCGTCGATTTCCAGGTTGCAGGCGCGCAGTCTGAAATATTTATTGATGAGCTTGATTGTCCGGCGCGCATTGCCGGCCGGCAAAAACGGCCCGAAATACAGAGCGCCGTCTTTCCTGATGCGGCGCGTGATGAAAATGCGCGGATACGGTTCGTTAACCGTAAGCTTCAAATAGGGAAAGCTCTTGTCATCCTTGAGATGGATGTTGTATCGCGGCTGGTGCTTCTTGACCAGGGTCGATTCGAGGATCAGGGCTTCCACTTCGCTGTCGGTTACGATGTACTCGAGGTCGGCAGCTTCCGCAACCAGTCGCTGCGTTTTGGGATCCAGCGGTCGACTTTCCTGGAAATAGGAGCGCACCCGGCTGCGCAGCGAACGCGCCTTCCCTATATAAATAATTTTGCCCTGGGAGTCTTTGTAGAGATAAACGCCTGGCTCAGCCGGCAGATGCTCAATCTTTTCCAACACCATAAACTAAATTACGAATGACGAATTACGAATGACGAATTGAAACATACATCCCGATCTTGGATATGACACCTCGAAAATCGCTTATGACGAATTACTAATTGAAACATACGTCCCGGTCTTGGATAAGACAAGCAGTGAAAGCCCTTACATCGGTTAAATGCCCTTGCAGCGATGTATTCTGCAATTCGTAATTCGTCAACTCGTAATTCGTAATTCAGTTGAGTTTTGCTTTTACCAATTCGCTGACTTTTAGGCCATCCACCGGGCGGCCGACGAATCGCGCCATGCAGGCCTTCATGACTTTTCCCATATCCTTGATCGAAGCCGCGCCCATCTCCGCAATGACCGCATCGACGGCAGACGCAATTTCCTCATCGGTAACGGCTGAAGGCAGGTACTCCTCGATCACCTTGATTTCGGCCGCTTCCTTGTTGGCCAGTTCGAGACGGCCTCCTTTGGTGAACTGCTCGATGGAGTCCTTCCGCTGCTTTATCAAGCCAAGAAGCACTTGAACAGCCTGCGCGTCGTCCAATTCCTGGCGCCCATCGATTTCCTTGTTCCTCACGGCCGCTTTCATCATCCGCAGGACGCTCAGACGCTCCGCTTCCCTGGCCTTCATAGCCGCGATTAAATCTTCGCTGATCTTATCTCTTAGTCGCATAAACCCTCAATTCCTGATTTCCAGATTCCTGATTCCTGATTCCAGTTTGCTTAGTCCGGAATCCGGAATCCGGAATCAGACGTATCTGGAATCCGTTTACTTGTAGTTTCCAATACCGCCAATATTTCCCCGTGAATGAGGCTTGTTGGAGGCCACGACTTCGCGGTCATAGATGGAGCCGGGCTGGCCGCGGAAATTCGTCACCATTCCGCCAGCCTCGCGCACCATCAGATATCCTGCGGCACAATCCCAGGGATTAAGCTTGAGTTCCCAAAAGCCGTCAAGACGACCGGCAGCGACGCTGCAGAAATCCAGCGCTGCCGATCCGCTGCGCCGCAGTCCCTGCGTCCGCAGGGCGAAAGCGCAAAAATTTTCAAGATTGGTCTGGCTGTCGGTCCGGATGTCGTACGGGAACCCGGTCGCAAGTAGACTGGCATCGAGCACGGCAACTTTTGAAACATGCAGCGGCACACCATTGCAGAAGGAACCGCCTCCTCTGCGCGCCGTGTATAGTTCGTCCCTGACGGGATCGAATACACGCGCCCCACTCCAGTTCCCCGCCCACTTCGAGCCCGATCGATACGCCGAATGTCGGGTATCCGTGGGCATAATTCGTTGTCCCATCCAGCGGATCAATGACCCAGCGAATATCTCCCGCGGGCGCACTGCTGTGCTTCTCTTCGGCAAGAATAGAATGGGACGGAAAAGCTTTGCGGATCCGCGAGACGATCCATTCCTCTGCCGCCAGATCCACTTCCGTCACTAGATTCACCGTGCCCTTGTGCTCTACGGCAAAATCCGTCCGGAAACTCTCAAGCAGAATACGCCCGGCCTCCCGCGCGACGGTCTCTCCAAGTTCGGCACATTCACCAATATTCAACATGATATTTGATTCCGGATTCCGGATTCCGATTCCGAATTCCGGATTCGTTTGTTCAGTCTGGAATTTGGAATCTGGAATCTGGAATCTATTTTCCCTCTTCCAGGCGCATGACTTCTGTTCCCTTCGGCGGCTTAAACTGGAATTCTTTGTTGTCTATCTTTGCATTCGCCGTCAGGTTCGACAGACGGAATTCCGAGGTGTTGCCTCCGTGTTCGTGCATGGTGATGCGGCGGAGTTCATAGATCTTCGGATCAATCGCCAGGACCAGGAATTCATATTCGCTTTGGCCGCTGCGGGGCGTCAACCGGATCAGCAGAGTCGGTTCCCCTGTCGGCCTGAAATTGTTTTCCCATGAAACGACAAAGCTCTTACGGATATCCATGCCGCCCAGCAAAAATTCCAGCGGCGTGCCGCGCATATCCGAGGCACTGAAAGACTGGATCGTGACCTGGCGATCCGATGGAACGTAGAGGAAGGCTTCTCGTCCATCGGCGACAAACAGTTTTGCCTCAGGCAGGCGATACTCCCAGCGCATAAGGCCGGGACGCTTCATCCGGAAAACTCCCGATTCGATCTGCTCAATTCCGGGAGCGCGATACGTCTGCTGAAAACTCCCGCTCATGGTTACTGCGGATGCGTATCGCTGCTGCAATCCCGCCGCCACCGCCTCCAGGTCGACAGAGAAGGAATCGGTGTGGCGATCATCAGAAAGAACACGGAGACGAAAAGGAGCAAGACTGCCCAGGATCCGGCATGAAACAGCGATCGCATTCTGGCTCCTGAATTCTGGCTCCTGAATTCTGCGTTTCCCAATCTCCATTATTCTCGACCGCTCACGGTCTCCGCATCTTCCTTTGCAGCAGGATTTACCGCCGGATTCTTGACGGTGTCGATCAGGAGCAGCGCAATGCCGATGGTAATGGCCGAATCCGCCACATTAAAAGTCGGCCAGTGAAAAGTGTCGTAGATGTGAAAGTCAATAAAATCGATGACGTATCCGCGCACGATGCGGTCCACGAAGTTGCCGAGAATTCCGCCTATGATGACGGCGAGCGAGGCCCGCAGGAGTTTGCGTTCCGGCGGCATATGCGCGCCGTAGACGACAATGGCCACGACGGCCACGACTGCCAGCGCAGCCAAAATGTAAGGTTTCCAAACGGACGCGACCGCATCGAATAACCCGAACGCCACACCCGAATTCTGCCAGTATGACAGTCGCAGATATCCCGGTATGATTTCGACGGACTGAATCGGATCCAGCCTCACCCGCACAACCCATTTTGTCAGGTAATCGACAAGGAGAATGATGAAGGCAACAAAGTAATATCTGTTTTTTATCATTAAATTGTCACAATTTACGATTTACGATTTACGAATTACGATTACGATTGGAGTCATTCGTCAATCGTATTCGTCATTCGTCAATTCGTCAATTTCGTTTATGGCTGGTATGCAGCGCTCGCAAAGCGTCGGCCAGTCGCTGTCTTTGCCGATTTCGACGGAGTAGTTCCAGCACCGTTCGCACTTTGATCCCGCCGCCTTTAAAACCTCAATTTGCAGGCTTTCCTCTGCCCCCGAAGACTCCTCGACGGCAACCTGGGAGACGATAAAAATAAATCTCAGATCGTTTTCATGGCGCCGCAGAAGCGCGGCGGTTTCGCCGGAAGCGCGGATCACTATCTTGGCCTCGAGCGAGTTGCCGATGGTTCCGCTTTGCCGGACTTCCTCCAGGGATTTCAGGACCGACTCGCGCACAGTCCGCAGCTTTTCCCATTCCGCCAGGAGGTACTCGGCATCCTGCATCATCGTCATACTTCGGGAAGAGCAGTTCGTGCACGGAAGCGGACCGGGTCTCCGGCGGGCAGCCTTCGTACATGGCGTGATACACCTCTTCGCTGGTAAACGACAGGATCGGGGCGATGAGGCGCGTGAAGGCGTCGAGGATTTCCCAGAGCGCCGTCTGCGCCGAGCGCCGTGCCAGGGAATGCGTCGCGGAAGTGTAGAGCCGGTCTTTCAGGATATCGAGATAGAAAGCCGACATGTCGACAGTGCAGAAATTGTACAGGGCACTGTAGACCTGATGGAACTGGTAGTCCTCGTAGCCCTTGAGGCACTTCTGGATGAGCGTTCCTTTCCGCGCCAGCGCCCAGCGGTCGATTTCGAGCATCTGGTCATAGGGCACGCGATCGGTTTCAGGATTGAAGTGCGGATGTTTGGCATCCTGCTGATTGCTCAGGTTGCCCAGCATAAACCGGCACGTGTTGCGGATTTTCCTATACGCTTCGCCGAGCCGGTCGAGCAGTTCGTCGAATATGCGCACATCTTCGACGTAGCTTACGGAGCTCACAAGGAGGCGCGCGATTTCCGCGCCCCTGGCTTTGACAAGATCGTTCGGATCGATGCCGATCCCTTTCGATTTGGACATCGCCCGGCCTTTTTCATCCAGGGTCCAGCCGTGCGTGATGGCGGCGCGATAGGGCGCCGCGCCGCGCAAGGCCACTGCGATCAGCAGCGAACTCTGAAACCAGCCGCGGTACTGATCTCCGCCCTCGATATAGAGGTCGGCCGGCCAGGGGAGATCCGGGCGGGCACCCAAGGTTGCGAGATGGCTGCTGCCGGAATCAAACCAGACATCAAGGATATCGAACTCCTGCCGGAAATCGTTTTCTCCGCACTGGGCGCAGACCGTCCCCTGCGGCAGCAGCTCCGCCGGAGTATGGGCATACCATGCATCCGCTCCCTCCTTCGCAAAGATGGAGGCGACGTGATCGATAATGTCTTTGCGCAGCAGGACCTGGTCGCAGGCTTTGCAGTAAAACGCGACGATCGGCACTCCCCACGCGCGCTGGCGCGAAATGCACCAGTCGGGCCGTTCGCGCACCATATTGCCGATGCGCTCTTCGCCCCAGGAGGGGATCCAACGTACCTTTTGGATCGCTTCCAGCGCGTTTTGCCGGAAATTGTTTTTATCCAGGGCGATGAACCATTGCGGGGTTGCGCGGAAGATCACCGGCTTATGGCAACGCCAGCAGTGAGGATAGGTGTGGCTGAAATCTTCCGTATATAGCAGGACGCCGGTTTCGCGCATGTAGTTCACAATCTTCGGATTGGCCTCAAAAACCTCCAATCCTGCAAACCGTTCCACACTGCTCGGGAACTTGCCGGCATCATCGACGGGGCAGAAAACATCGAGCCCGTAGTGGACGCCCGTGACATAGTCGTCGTAGCCGTGTCCGGGAGCCGTATGCACACAACCGGTGCCGGCATCGAGCGTCACATAATTTCCCAATACGCATAGCGATTCCCGATCGATAAAGGGATGGCGCGCCTTGCGCCTTTCAAGCGCCTTGCCCTGGAACCGGGCCACTTCCCGGGGTTCACTCCATCCGAGTTTTTCGGAAACGGTTTTGAGCAATTCCGTGGCAATGATGTAGCCTTTGCCGTTCACGCGCACGGCGGAGTACTGATACTCCGGGTGGAAAGCGATTGCGAGATTGGCGGGCAGCGTCCACGGGGTCGTGGTCCAGATAACGACCGACCAGTCTTTGCCGGAGAGATTCGGGTCGATATCGGACAGATCCGACTCGACGGGAAACGCGACGTAGATCGACGGACTTGTGTGGTCTTCATATTCCACTTCGGCTTCAGCCAGCGCGGTTTTGCAGGAGAAGCACCAGTGAACCGGCTTGAGCCCTTTATATACCAGACCCTTGTCCACAAATTCGCCCAGAGCGCGGGCGATATCCGCTTCGTACTGATAGTTCATGGTCAGGTAGGGATTGGCCCACTCGCCGAATACTTCCAGGCGCTTGAATCCCTGGCGCTGCACTTCGATAAATTTCTCGGCGTATTTGCGGCACTCGCGGCGGATGGCCACTTTGCTCATCTGCGCCTTTTTCGGCCCCAGCTGTTCCTCGACTTTGATTTCGATGGGGAGCCCGTGGCAGTCCCATCCGGGGACGTACGGAGCGTCGAAGCCCATCATCGAGCGCGATTTTACGATTATGTCCTTGATGATCTTGTTCATGGCGGTGCCCATGTGAATGGCGCCGTTGGCGTAGGGAGGACCGTCATGAAGGACATACCCGGGAGATCCGGCGCGGGCTTTGCGGATCCTGGCGTACACATCAATCTTGTCCCAGTGCCGCAGCATTTCCGGTTCGCGCTGTGGCAGATTCGCCTTCATGCTGAAGGATGTCTTTGGCAGATTAAGAGTATTCTTTATGTCGAGTGTCACAGCCTGATTATCTCCTGAGAAAAGTAATAATATATCACAGTAAGCCTTCCTCTCTAAATCCTCCAGTCCTGCTGCATGCACATGAGGGGATTTCGGCGAGCGCTACAACTCAGCGCATAGATACGTGGCTGGCGAGACCGTTCAGGCAATTTACTTGCAGCAATAGATGGCGTTTGTTAATTGCAGGGAATGATATCTGGCGTCAAAATTCGCATCAATTGGCGGCCAGACATTGGTACTGACAAAACGTGGCCGGCTAGCAGAGCTCTTCGGGCTTTACAACGAAGAACGATTTTCGACCGTTGCTTTGATGCACCTTGATGGTGCGTAGCCGTCTCAGTTCGCTCACCTCGCGGCTGAGAGTTTCGCGGGCGCAACCGACCATTCGTGCGAGTTGGGTCTGATTAAGATCGATGCGGACTCCGTCCTGAGTCTCCACCCCAAATCTCCCGGATAGCCACATTAATCCCGAGCGAACCTTATCCCTGGCATGCGTGCAGCCGAGAAGCTCCATCTGTGTCCAGGCGTCATCGCAGCGTCGCGCGGTGGTTTCCAGCAATATGCGGCAAGCCCAGGGATCTTCCAGCAGGAGCTTGAACTTTCGCTCGGGAAGCATCAATAGCATGGACCGCTTTGTGGTCCTGGCGCTGAAGGTTACGGAGGTGCCGCCGAGCAGCGCACTTTCGCCGAAGAAATCCCCGGGACCAAGGACGGAGATCAACGTCTCGCGACCGTCCGCCGATACCCGGGTCAGCAGGATTTCTCCCTGTTTAATCAGATATAAGCAGGAAATCCTCGTTCCCTGACCGCAAATCACACTATTTCTTTTTACAGAGATTGGAGCGCATGTGTCTCCGAAACGTTGTTCCATGCTTTCAAACAAAGTCGAGGCAGGGCTTTGGCCGTTCAGTTCGGGGGGATGCATGTAGTAAGCCAACGGGGTTGCCAGGGTCATTGAAACCATCCTTGGACACGGGGTTGTTGCTCAAAAAAAACAAACACGACTCTTGCTATGCAACGTTCGGGCCAGTTTGATTGGAGGGTTCATTGTCCACTGCAGACCCACGCAGATTGTATAGCGATCGGTGCATATTTGAGAAAATTCGCAGCCATCAATCCCCTTTTTTATCCATCTAGATTTCGAAGGCAATTTTCCCTGATCGGGTATTTAATTCCCATCTATGCAGGCAGCGTCCCTATAAAGCTTCTTCCTGTGGGTCGGGGCTTCAGAGACTGTCTCAAAACTCGCCCATTGAGCGGGCTTACAGCCCTTTTTCTGTTTGTCACTAGATTCCTAGGGCTTCGCCCTAGGCTGATATAGAGCGCCTTCGGCGCTTAAGATACTGTATAATTAGGGGTTTAAAGCGCCGAAGGCGCGATCCATACCAGCCTGGGGCGAAGCCCCAGGAAAAGGTAGCAAAAGGAAATCAAGGGCTGAAGGCCCGCCCAATGCGAGTTTTGAGACAGCCTCTTCAGCCCCGACTCCCATGTTTTGGAGAGATCCATACAAAATTCTTGACACAAATTCGTCGACACTATATAACTTGACCTTGTTAATCAACAAGGTGATATTATGTTTGCTTTGACGACGAAAACACGCTATAGCCTGTCGGCGCTTATGGAAATGGCTCGCCACTATGGCGGCGGTCTGCTCCAAGTTAAAGACATTGCCGGCCGACACGATATTTCGCAGCAATATCTGGAGCAGTTGTTGAACCGCCTCATTCATGCAGGACTGGTTCGCGCAGTGCGAGGGAAAAACGGGGGATATGCCCTCGCGCATCCTCCCACCGAAATAACACTCCTAGCCCTCCTGGAAGCTCTTGAAGGCCCACTGGAATTCTCCCAAAGCCACCCGACCGACGACGCAGTGAAGGAGATCTATCGACAGGCGGAGGAACAAATCCGCAAGGCGCTTGATGTACCGCTGTCGGAGGTATTACAGCGGCAGGAAAAGTTCGATCGTCAAATCGTGTTCCATATATAGGAGAAACATCCGTGCGCATAGCAGAAGATATTACAAAGCTGATCGGCCACACTCCGCTGGTGCGGCTGAACAAAATCATCGACTCGGGCTCCAATCTTATTGCGGCCAAACTGGAGCAGTTCAATCCGTGCTCATCCGTAAAGGATCGGCCGGCCATATCCATGATTGAGGATGCGGAACGTCGCGGCCTTCTTACGCCAGGGGCGACTATAATTGAAGCCACCAGCGGCAATACCGGCATCGCACTGGCATTCATCGCGGCGGCGCGCGGATATCCGTTGATCATTACCATGCCCGATTCCATGAGCGTAGAACGGCGGAATCTTCTGAAACTGTTCGGGGTTCAGCTGGAATTGACCCCCGCGCACCTTGGCATGAGAGGGGCAATAGACCGGGCGCTCGAAATTAAGCGGAAGACCCAGGGAGCCTTCCTGGTCAGCCAGTTCGACAATCCCGCCAATCCTGCCGTTCACGAAGAGACCACGGCCGAGGAAATCTGGGCGGATACGGACGGCAAAGTGGACATTGTGGTGTGCGGCATTGGAACCGGAGGCACGCTTACGGGCGTGGGACGAAAACTAAAAGCGCGGAAGCCCTCGGTCCAAATGATTGCGGTGGAGCCGGCGGCGTCGGCGGTTTTGAGCGGCGCCGCCTGCGGCGCCCACGTAATTCAAGGCATTGGCGCAGGATTCGTGCCGTCCGTTCTGGATAGGAAATGCATCGATGCCATCGTCAAGGTCACCAATGAAATGGCGTTCACTTTCACCCGCGAGTTGATCCGCCGCGAAGGAATTCTGGCCGGTCTCTCTTCCGGCGCAGTGTCGGCGGGGACGGCCCAATATCTCAAGACTCATCCGGAGGTCCAGTCTTCCTGTATCGTCCTTATTTTTCCGGATTCAGGCGAGCGCTACAGCAGCCTTCCCGGCTTTCTGAAAGGTTAGCCCTCATTTCTGAGGAATAGTGATGGAATTTACGGAAGAACGCATGGAGCGCTACAGCCGCCACATTCTTTTAAAGGACGTGGGCGTAGAAGGACAACGCCGGCTGTGGAACGCCAAAATTCTTATTATCGGCGCAGGCGGCCTGGGTGCGCCGGCAGCGCTCTATCTGGCAGCCGCCGGTGTGGGAACGCTCGGCATCGCCGACGGCGATACGGTGGAACTATCCAACCTGCAGCGTCAGGTCATTCATTTCTCCGAGGATGTAGGCAAAGCCAAAGTCCTTTCCGCAGAGGACAAGGTCAAGCGCATTAACCCGGACGTTCACGTGCGCCTGCATCCGGAATTCGTGCGCGCCGAAAACATCCTTCCGCTCATCGAGCAATATGATTTCGCTATCGACGGCACGGACAACTTCGCCGCAAAGTTTTTGATTAACGACGCCTGCGTGTTAGCCGGACGACCCTATTCCCACGGCGGGATCCTGATGTTCAGCGGCCAGACGATGACCATTCTGCCGGGAAAGTCGGCGTGCTACCGCTGCATATTTCAGGCGCCGCCGCCGCAGGGCGTTGTTCCCACGTGTTCCGAGGCCGGCGTGTTAGGCGCAGTCGCGGGAATGCTCGGCACCATCCAGGCGGCAGAAGCTTTAAAATTTGCGATCGGCGCCGGGAGCCTTTTAACGGACTCTCTATTGACCTTCGATGCTCTTTCGATGGATTTCCGTAAGATTCCGCTCAAACGGAATCCGGAATGCCCCGTTTGCGGGACACATCCGGTCATTACGGAACTGAAAGACGAAGCTCCTGCGGCATGCAATCGTAACGACAAAAGATAATGGGGGAAATCGTGTTTTACAATTTGCCTCAGCAATTGGAAATGGAAATGGCGGAGCTGGGAAAAAAGATTCAGGATGCCATTTCGGGACGCATGAAGCTTGAGGAACTCAAATCTCACCGCGTGCCTTTCGGCGTTTACGAGCAGCGAAAATGCCACACCTACATGATGCGCATGCGCTGTCCCGGCGGCGCGGTTACTCCTCGACAATTGCGCACGGCCGCCCAATTAGCACAGAAATTTGGCGCCGCCACGCTTCATATCACTACCCGGCAGGAGCTGCAGCTGCACGACATCCTGTTGCAGAACATCATCCCAATCATGCGCACGCTCAAGGATGCGGGTCTGGCGACGCGAGGAGGCGGCGGCAACACGGTGCGCAACATTACGGCTTCGCCATCCGCGGGAGCGGATCCAGGAGAACCTTTTGACATATCTCCTTATGTGTTTGCCCTCACAAGCCGCCTTTTGGCCGAGGCTAACTCGTGGCTGCTGCCACGCAAATTCAAAATTTCTTTTTCCAATACGGAAGCCGACACCGAACTGGCGGCCTTCCAGGATGTCGGCTTCGTGGCAACTCGCAAAGATGATCGGCCGGGATTCATCGTATATCTGGCCGGAGGTCTCGGAGCCAAACCCGCCCCCGGACAACTCGTCCATGAGTTTTTGCCGGCCGAGGAGGTTTATGTCGCGGCGGAAGCGGTCAAGCGTCTTTTCAACCGGCATGGGAACCGCCGCAACAAGCATCGGAACCGATTGCGCTTTCTCTGGGAAGACATGGGGGAACAAGCGTTTCTGGAGCAGTATCGATTCTTTTGGGCGGAAGTGCGCGCAACTAATCCAGCCCCTCTGGAGTGGAAGTCCGTGGCCCCGGAGCCGTCAGAAGTGCTGCCGCTGCCGGTACCAGAGGATGGCGAAGAATTTGAGAGATGGAAGCGACGCTATGTCCTTCCGCACCGGCGCCCCGGTTTCCGGCAAGTTCTTTTCCCCGTGCCGCACGGCAATCTGCCGGCAGACCAGGCGATCGGCCTGGCAGATTTCCTGGAACCGTTCGGGCCGGATGTCCTGCGCTGCACTCGAGAACAGAATCTCCTCTTGCGCCACATTCCGGAATCCCATCTGGGCAACGTCTATGCGCGATTGAAGGGCTGGAATGAGCTGATCGGTTCGGCCCCCTTCCTTGGGCGGGCGGTCGTCTGCACGGGCGCCTCCACCTGCAAGCTGGGCATCTGCCTGCCGCGTCCAGCGATGGCTGCCATCACTGAGAATATTACACAGGCGAATCTGCCGTTGGATGACCTGGGGGATTTTCAAATGAACCTCTCCGGCTGTCCTAATAGCTGCGGCAACCATTGGACGGCTGACCTGGGATTTTACGGGAGGGCCGCACACAAGGGGGGGCGCGTCTATCCTGCCTATGTCGTGGTGGCCGGGGGACGAGCAAGGGACAGAAAAGTCGCGCTGGCGAAAAAGGCCGGTGAAGTGGCAGCCCGTCATCTTCCCGCCTTTATCCGGGAATTTATCGAATCCTATTTGAACAAGAAATCCCGCTTCGGCAAATTTCGAGAGTTTCTGGAGACGGAGGGTGGAGAGGATTTGCGGGCTTTGTGCCGCAAATATGGAGAGGCGCCCGATTTTGAGACGGATCCCCGCTTTTATACGGACTGGGGCGCGGCGGAACCATTTTCCATTGCGAATCGCGGGCAGGGCGAATGCTCGGCCGGACTTTATGACTTGATTGATTTCGATCTCAAAAAAGCCCGGGAGAGCTGCTTGGCACTGGAAAGCAACAACGCCGCCGGGAACCGCGAGGCACTTGTCTATCAGGCGGTCCTCTCTTCAGCCCGAGCCCTGCTCATCACGCGCGGCGCGGAGCCGCATGGGGAATCCAGCGTGTTTTATTTATTCCAGGAGCATTTTGTAAACACAGGACTGGCAGAAGCACGGTTTCTCCCGCTTCTGCAAGCGGCCCGCTCCCGGGATTTCGCCGCATTGCAGGCGCACGCTGTAGAGGCGCACGATTTCCTGGCTGCGGTGGTTTCGCTCTACCAGAGCATGGATGACAGTTTCCATTTCAAGTCGGAAGCGGCTGCGCCGGAAGTGCCGGTCGAGCCGATGGAAGTCGTCTTCAAGGATTTGCGCGGCGTGACATGTCCTATGAATTTCGTAAAAGCCAAAATCGTTCTGGACACAATGAAAGCCGGACAGCACCTCGCGGTACTTTTGGATGACGGCGCTCCCATTCATAATGTTCCGCGCTCCATCCAAAGTGAGGGGCACAAGGTGCTGGAGCAAACTATGGAAGGCAACCATTGGTACGTGTTGATCGAGAAACACTGATGGCGGACAAACATTATCGCAGCCTGGCCAAAGCAATCTCGTGGCGGGTGACGGGTACGGTGGACACCATTCTCATTTCGTATCTGATTACCGGACAAATCCGCTGGGCCTTGTCTATCGGATTCGTGGAGTTGTTTACGAAAGTCGCTCTCTACTACGCTCACGAACGGTTGTGGAACAAAATTTCGTTCGGACGCAAACCACTGCCGGGAGATTTCCAGATATGAACCCACGCAATGAGTATGGCAATGAGTTGCAGGGGCTGGACGCCGCGGCCATCCTGAAATGGACGACCGAAAAATTCGGACCGCGCGTCTCGCTGGCTACGAGCTTCGGGGCCGAAGATCAGGTGTTGACTCATCTATGGGCCGGCATCGGCAAACCGGCGCGACTCTTCACTTTGGATACCGGACGCCTGTTCCAGGAGACGTACGACGTGATGCAAGCCACGCTGAAGCGCTATTCGATCCGCTGCGAGGTGTACGCACCGGACGCCGGCGAACTGGCCCGCCTTATCGAAACGGATGGCCCGAATCTTTTTTATGAAAGCGTGGAGAAACGGAAGTCCTGCTGTGAAGTCCGCAAAACGAGGCCACTCGCGCGTGCGCTGCGCGGTTTAGAAGCCTGGATCACCGGACTCCGCACGGGTCAATCCGTCACGCGCACTGAGACGGGACCGATTGAGTGGGACGACGCACAGGGGCTCTATAAAATCTGCCCGTTGTATGACTGGACGGAAGATCAGGTCTGGACCTATATCCGGGAGCATCAAATTCCGTATAACGCGCTGCATGACAAAGAATTCCGCAGCATCGGCTGTGCTCCTTGCACACGGGCGGTGGCTCAGGGAGAGGATCTGCGCGCCGGACGATGGTGGTGGGAAAAACCGGAACATAAGGAATGCGGCCTGCACAACCGCCCGCGAAAAGGATAGCTATGGATACGCTCGACAGGCTGGAAGCCAGGAGCATGTACATTCTCAGGGAGGCATACCGGGAATTTAAGAGCCTCTGTATGCTCTGGTCCATCGGGAAGGACAGTACCGTCCTTCTCTGGCTCGCCCGGCGGGCCTTCTTTGGTCATGTGCCATTCCCCCTGGTCCATATCGATACGCATTTCAAAATACCGGAAATGATCGCGTACCGCGACCGGATGGCCAGGGAGTGGAAACTGAACATGGTGTATGGGGAAAACGCAGCTGCCCTGAGCAGCAAGGAAACGTTCCCGGACGGGAAAGCCGACCGTATCACATGCTGCCGCAATCTGAAGAGTGAAGCACTCAAACGCACGCTCTCGGGCGAATGGACGCGCTACCGCATGGACCATGCTTTGGGCCGTTATGTCACGGATCCCAATAAGGAGCCCTACACAGGCGTCATTGTCGGCGCGCGCGCGGACGAAGAAGGCAGCCGCTCCAAGGAGCGGTATTTCTCCTCGCGGGACAAGGACAACGAATGGGACGTTGGCGATCAGCCTCCGGAATTATGGAACCAGTATAAGACGGATTTTGCGCCCGGGACTCACGTGCGCGTGCATCCTCTCCTGGATTGGACGGAGCTGAACATTTGGGAGTATATCGAAAGGGAGAGTATCGGCGTTGTGCCCCTTTATTTCAACCAGGGGAACGGCCGGCGCTACCGATCCCTGGGCTGTTACCCCTGCACGCAGCCGGTGGAGTCCGACGCCCGTACCGTGCAGGAAATCATCGAGGAGTTGCGCACGGGCAAGTTCGCCAACATAGCCGAACGCTCGGGCCGCGCGCAGGACAAGGAAGACGGCGGAGGGCTGGAAACACTCCGACGGGAAGGATACATGTAGGCGAAGCTTTCGGAGATGTGCGGCTGTTCGCTGCCGCTTTTTATGGTTCCCAGTTTCCAGTTTTGAGTTTCCAGTTGTCCGGCATTCTTCAACTGGGAACTGGAGACTCTGAACTCGGGACTCCAAAGCGGCAGCGAACAGCCGCACATCTCCGAAAGCGCCCTCCGGGCGCGGTGTCGCGCCATAATTTACGCGGAAGGACCCTCTGATGCGGGAACAAATGAACATTGTGGTAGTGGGCCATGTGGACCACGGGAAGAGCACGGTCATCGGACGGCTTTTGGCCGATACGGGATCGCTGCCGCAGGGAAAGCTCGCGCAGGTCCAGGCAACGTGCGAACGGAATGCCCGGCCTTTTGAGTACGCCTTTCTTCTGGATGCCCTCAAGGATGAGCAGGCTCAGGGCATCACAATCGATACGGCGCGCTGCTTTTTTAAATCCGCCAAACGCGATTACATTATCATTGACGCCCCGGGTCATATCGAATTTCTTAAAAACATGGTGACGGGCGCGGCGCGGGCTGAAGCGGCGCTCCTGGTCATCGATGCCAAGGAAGGCGTGCGGGAAAACTCCCGTCGCCACGGGTATCTGCTCTCCATGTTGGGGATCCGGCAGTTGGTAGTGCTGGTGAACAAGATGGATCTGGTCCATTTCGATATGTCTGTTTTTGACCGCATCCGCCGGGAGTATTCGGATTTCCTGGGAGAGATCGGATTACATCCGCTTGGATTTGTGCCCATCGCAGCTCGGGACGGAGTGAATTTAATTCAAAAAGAGAATTGGTATAAAGGATTGACGGTACTGGATTATCTGGATTCTTTCACCAAGGAAGCCGGAAAAGAGGATCAGCCCTTTCGATTCGCCTTGCAGGATGTGTACAAGTTTACCGAAGAAGGGGATGAACGCCGCATCCTGGCCGGAACCGTGGAAACCGGTTCGATAATGGTGGACGATGCCGTGGTTTTTTTCCCTTCCGGAAAGAAATCCGCGATCAAATCCATCGAGTCTTTCAATAAACCGTCCGGTGCCCGTGCATCGGCGGGCCAGGCTATCGGCTTCACGCTTGCTGAAGAGCTTTACATCCGGCCGGGGGAGATCATGTGCAAGGACGGGGAACCTCTGGCGCTGGTGGGCTCGCGGCTCCGAGTCCATATTTTCTGGCTGGGAAAAGCGCCCATGATCCCCGGAAAAAGATACAAACTAAAACTCGCCGCGGCCCGGGTGCCCGTCTACCTTACCGAAGTCCGCCGTGTATTGGACGCCTCCGACTTAACGGCTGAAAAGGGAAAAAGCGAACTGGAGCGGCACGACGTGGGCGAGTGTGTGCTGGAGACGTTGAAGCCGCTGGCCTTCGATCTAAGCGCGCAGATTGAGGGAACAGGGCGCTTTGTCATCGTCGACAATTACGAAATTGCGGGAGGGGGCATCGTACTCGAAACCCTCTCCGTGGAACCGTCCATCGTGAGGGAACACGTGGCAGAGCGGGAGGCCTCCTGGGAAAGAGGATCGGTCTCGATTGCCACGCGGGAGGCGCGCAATGGCCACAAATCGAAGTTCGTATTGCTGACCGGCCCCTCCGACGAGTTCGTCCGGGCGGCGGGGAAAGCCCTGGAGAAGCGGTTGTTCGAAGCGGGATTCTCTGCCTACTATCTGGGCGTTTCAAATATGGATAAAGGAATCGTCCTGGATGTGGCCGATGATTTTGACCGGCGGGATGAGACCATCCGGAGGCTGGGCGAACTCGCCCGCATCATGACGGACAGCGGCACCATTTTTATCACCGCTATGCCAGATACCGACCGGCATGAGCTGGAAACGCTGCGCGAACTGGTTTTGCCGCAGGAAATACTCACGGTGCGCGTGAATTCCGGCGCGCCGGGGGATGAGGGAACGGACCTCGAGGTGACGGCGAACAGCCCGGACGAAGCTTCCCGGCAAACGGAGAATGCGCTTAGGAAAGAAGAAATTCTTCCGGAGTTCCATATATGAATTTCCTTCCCATCTGCCTGAATATTGAAAACGCCAGAATTGTCGTGGTGGGGGGCGGAAAAGCCGCGGAGCAGAAGCTGAAAACGCTCCTGCTGTACACCCGCAACATCGTCGTGTGCGCGCCGGAGATCCGGCGGTCGATTCATGCCCTGCCTGTGACCCTGATCGAGAATCCTTACGAAGAAGGCGTGCTGGAAGAAGCACGGATGGTCTACGCCTGCACGGACGACAGGGATATCAACCGGAAAATCGCCGCGGATGCCAAACGGCGGCATATCCTGGTATGCGTGGCGGACGATCCGGAATTCTGCGATTTTATTTCCGCAGCCATCTATAAAAGCGACTCCATGTCCGTCGCGGTGAGTTCAAACGCGCAAGATGTGAAACGATCGGTAGCCTGGCGCAACCGGATCGCGGAGCAATTCAAGAGTGAACCCGAAAGTGCAAACAAAAGAAACAACAAAAATAACAAATAGACTAACAGTGGCCGCCCGCGACACTCTCCTGGCTCGCACTCAAGTGTGCGAGCTAATGGAGAGTGTGGACGGCATCGCGTACGATTGGATTGTCTCGGATGTGGCTGAAGCCCCGGACGATCTCCTGTATCGGAGCAAAGCGGACATCGCTCTCCATGAGGCGAGCAGCCTGCCGTATCCCATGCGCGAGGAACTGGCGCTGGCCGCTTTGATCAATAGGCTAGATGATATTGAATCGTGTGCGGCCGAAACGCTCCCTTTTGCCACGCATCCTCTTAAGGGGAAGCTCGCCGTCGTTTGCCGCGCCGATCGCGCGGACTTGCGGGGGCTGTTTTCCCGCCTTGATGTGCGCAGAACCTACGGCAAGGTTTGGCTGGTGGGCGCCGGGCCGGGCGCGGCGGATTTACTTACGCTGCGCGCGCAGCGAGTGATGGCAAAGGCCAACGTGATCTATTGCGACGATCTGGTGGATGAAAGCCTGCTGTCTCTTTGCGGAGGGGAATGCGTATATGTCGGCAAGCGGAAGGGTCGCGCGTCGCACAAGCAGGACGCCATTAACGAGAAACTATATCATTCAGCCCTTGAGGGTCAAACCGTGGTGCGACTCAAGGGCGGCGATCCTTCGATATTCGGGCGCGCGGGAGAGGAGTTGGAATTCCTGCGCCGCCGGTACATCCCCGTGGAAACAGTGCCGGGGATCACCGCCGCATCGGCCGCGGCCGCCGCGGGGCGTTTTTCATTAACCCAACGGCAGGTCTCCAATTCAGCCACCTTTTTGTCTGCTCACGGGGTCGAAGGCGGCCAAACGCGATTGGCTGAAAAAGAGACGATTGTCTACTACATGGCCGCCTCCAAACTCAAAGAAATCTCCGCCAACCTGATTCGGGAAGGAGTCCCGCCTCAAACGCCGGTCGCTCTGGTGAACAATGCCGGGGCCTGGAATGAAACGTGCGTTTCGAGCACGTTGGAGAAAATGGCTGGCATTGTGGTGCCTGCGCCTGTTCTGCTGGTTATCGGCAGCGTGACGGCGTGTGCGCATGTTGAAAATAAAGCGCTGTTCACCGGCATCGATCCGAGCATCGTTAAAGTCCCGGAACAGGTTGTACACCAACCGCTGATGGTCGAAAGAAAGCCGGCGCCGTTGGATCTTTCTTATTTTTCGGCCGTAATTTTCACATCTCCAAGTACCGTGGAGATCTTTATGGAAGTGTATGGGGCGATTCCCGATCATCTGCTCTGCTATGTATCCAACGACCGAACCCGGAGGACACTGGAAAGCATAAAGGTCCATCCCTGGCGAATCGTTCCCTGCCCGGTTCACACCTAGGTTCTGTAGTGTTTGACACTACAGATTTAGGGTGCTATTCTGCTCTCGTGACCAAGCTCATCGAGTTCGATTGGGATCAATGGAACATCCAGAAAAACGAGGTCAAGCATGGTGTGGGCCGGTTAGAGGCTGAAAGCGCATTTTACGATCCCGGATATAAACTGTACCAAGATGGCAAGCACTCCACTTCCCGCGAAGCCCGCTACATTCTCTATGGAAGGAGTCTCGAGAATCGCGTGCTGATGATTGGGTTCACAGCCAGGGGAGCCCGGGTTCGAGTCATTACAGCGAGAGCTGCATCACGAAAGGAACGGCAGATTTATGAAGAGGAAAAAGTCGAGCGGTAAACAAAAACCACGACGCGCTATCAGCGACTATGACGCCGTCGAAACGACCGGTATGATCGATCCATCCAAGCCGTTGAAGCTTGAAGACCTTGGGCTGAAGTTGCCGGCAGTTCCGCCAACGCAGGTTATTTCAATCCGGTTACCCTCTCCGTTATTGAACGAACTAAAGGCGATTAGTTCAGAAACCGACATACCCTATCAAGCTCTGATCAAACTGCTTCTTTCCGAGTCTCTCTCCAGATTTAAGAAAAAGTCCGCAGCATGATGCATCACGGAGCGTGTGGGAAAGTTTGGCGCTGCAGATTGCAGAAGCCCTCGAAGCCAATATCTTTTGAGGGCTGACAGCCGCCCCCTATTCAGTGTAAAAGATAATAGAGAGCTGTCGTTTCGGCTATTGTGGACAAGAACAAGTGGGTCGGGGCTGAAGAGGCTGTCTCAAAACTCGCCCATTGAGCGGGCTTACAGCCCTTTTCCTGGTTGTCGCTAAATTCCTAGGGCTTCGCCCTAGGCTGATATAGCGCGCGCCTTCGGCGCTTAAATTGCTGTAAATTTAGGATCTTAAAGCGCCGAAGGCGCGATCCATACCAGCCTGGGGCGAAGCCCCAGGAAAAAGTCGTAAAAGAAAATCAAGGGCTGAAGGCCCGCCCAATGCGAGTTTTGAGACAGCCTCTGAAGCCCCGACCCACGGGATGGACTGATTGCCTGGCTTATGATGACAGCAGAGTCTTAATGGTCTGCGCAAGGAGAATTGATATGGCGGAAAACATTATTTTTGAAAATGTTTTGGACCCGGTAGGCCAGCCATCCGGAATATTCGGACGGGTATCCGATCCCACTTCAAAAAATACCGGCGTGGTTTTGGATCCCTATCGCCAGCCGACCCAGGACCTGTCATCCATGGAAGGACAGTTAATGGCCCTCCGCCTGAACAGCCTGGAGGGAAAGGTTGTCTACCTGGTTGAAACGGGCTTCCATGGAGCCAAGGATTTCATGGATCAAGCGGCGGAATGGTTTGTGCGCAATATGCCTGCCGTGAAGATCGAATCCCGCAGCACGCAAGGCATGATATTCACGGACGATCCCGCCCTATGGGCGGAAATTGCGGAAAGAGGCGATGCCGCTATCGTCGGGGTAGGCGGTTGAGACGGCTGTTCGGCGAGTATCGCCGAATTCAGCAGAACGCTGGAACACACGCACCGCGTACCCACATGCGCGGTAGTAACAGCCAAGTTTGCCAATTACGTATTCCGGGATTCCGATAGTCACGGGATGCCCCTTCGCTATGCCTATCCGCCCTACCCGGTGGGATGGATGTCAAAGGAAGTATTGCGCGGCTATGTCGATGGCAATGATCCGGTAACGGGCAGGCCGCTGATGCAGGAAATGGTGGATGCCCTTACCCAGCCTCTGACCGATGACGAAAAAAATCCCAAAGTAATTAAAAGACCCACAAGGCCGCGGCTGCTAAAGAAGGATACAGCAGAAAACTATAAGCGGATGTTCATCGAGAATGGGTGGACCGATGGCATGCCTATAGAGCTTCCCACGGAAGAAAAAGTCGCGGAGATGCTGGCTGGCACAGACCATCCCCCGGATGAGGTTGTCGGCAGAATGTCCGTCACAACCCATGAGGAAAGATATGAATACACGGTTGAAAAGGTGGCCGTGAATGCAGTCATGGCAGGCGCGAGGCCCGAACACTTCCCCGTGATCCTTGCCCTGGCGGCCAGCCAGGAGCCGTCCATGCCCAGCTCGACCACTTCATTCGGAAGGATGGTGATTGTGAACGGGCCGATACGAAAACAGATAGCCATCAACTGCGGGGCCGGGGCATTCAGTCCTTTTAATTTCGCCAATTCCGTTATCGGAAGGGCGTACACGCTCATGAGCTTCAATTTCGGCAACGCCAAAATCAACGAAAATTTCACCGCTACTTTCGGAAACGTTACGAACTATAACAACATGTTCGCCGGAGAAAACGAAGAAGAGTCCCCCTGGGCGCCTTTGCACGTAGAAAAAGGCTTCAAGCCGGAGGAAAGCACGGTAAGCCTTTTCCGGGGCTGGAATATCAATCACCTGGGAATGGGCGCTGCGGGCCAGATGGCGGATAGAATGTCAGATGCGCTAAATGGCATGCAGTCTATGATTCCCGGTGGAACATTTATATTGGATCCGCTGACAGCCAAAAATCTCAAAAGACTGGAAAACTTTAAAACTAAGGAAGAGTTCCGCCAGTGGCTTCTTGACCGGATCAAAAAACCCGCAGGCCCTTTCCCGATGAGGGCGATGGCGATTAACCTCGTTGTAGTGGGGGGGAATGGAATCCGATGTTCACGACAACGGATTTCACCTACACACAGACCGTGTCCATCGACAAGTGGATTCCAAAGAAGGGAATTTGTTTTGACGCAAAACCCATCAGGATGCCCGCACCCGTGACCTGCAAAGACGGGACCTGCGGCATTCATTAGTGTGATTCCGGATTCAGATTCCAGATTCTTAGTTTGGGGGACACTATAACCAGGTACGTATTTTGCCTTCCTGCTTGTGTCGCGCATCGGGATTCTTGTATCCTGTCCCCATCGATCGTGTGGTTTCATCCAAGGAGGGCTTTCCATGCAGAATGCCGATGAGAAACCGAAATTCCGACCCTATGTGCCGGCAGATGTGAAGATGAGCGAGTTCACTTTCAGAGCCGTGATCCTAGGGCTGCTTCTGACCGGGATCCTGGGCGCCGCAAACGCCTATCTTGGGCTCAAAGCAGGCATGACGATTGCCGCGACCTATCCAGCCGCGGTCCTCAGCATGGCGCTGCTGCGGCTCATGAGAGGATCGCTGCTGGAAGAAAACATGGCCCGCACGATCGGGTCCATCGGGGAATCCGTTGCCGCCGGCGCCTGTTTTACGATACCGGCCTTTGTCCTTGCGGGTCTCTGGCCGGGCCTCGGGATGGAACACTACTGGCAATCGGTCGCGCTCATGGTGATCGGAGGGCTGCTTGGCATACTCTTTGTCACTTTGCTACGGCGCGTCATGGTCGAAGATACGGAGCTTCCCTTCCCGGAATCAGTGGCTGCCGCGGAGATTCATAAGGCCGGACAACAAAGCGCGAAGGCGGCCAAAATCCTGTTTGCCAATATGGGATTCGGCGCGCTGCTATATGCGCTCGCGCAATTGAACGTTTTTGAATATGTAAAGACGTTTACGGTGAATATCGGAGCGCTCGGCAAAAACATCCTGCTGCGCACCAGCACAAATCCCAATGTCGCAAACCTGACAACCGGGGGCGTAAGTACGTTCAGTTCACCGGCGGTCAGCCCTGCATACCTGGGTGTCGGCTACATCATCGGCCCTAGCCTGGCCGCATTGAACTTCGCGGGCGGCGTCCTCGCCTGGGGCTTGATGGTTCCGCTGCTCACATACCTGCTGGGGCCGCAACTGCAGGGATCTCTGCAGCAAGGCAAAGTCGGATGGGACACGCTCGCGGGCGCGGTTTATTTTTCCATCGTCCGCCCCATCGCCGTCGGCGGCATGCTGGTCGGCGCCGGCTATACCCTTTTCCGCATGCGCAAGCAGCTCGGCGTTGGAATGGCGCGCGCCCTCAGCGATCTCAGAAAATCGGCTGAAACCCACAAAGCGGCAGACCGAACGGAACGCGATTTGAACACAAAGGCGGTATTTCTCAGCATCGCAGTGGTGTTCCTGGCGATGATCGGCCTCTATTATTATTTCATCGCCGGCGCCGGCACTTTAGCCGGATCCACAATCTGGGCGGGCGCCATCACCGCCGCCCTCGTCATGCTGATCCTCGGATTCTTTTTTGCGGCAGTATCCGGTAATCTCGTCGGCATGATCGGCTCGTCCAACAATCCGGTCTCAGGACTCACACTGTGTACCCTGGTCGTGGCTGCCCTGCTAATGGTTGGCATGGGTGTCGGCGGAGTCAGCGGTGTGGCTGCAGTGCTTGGAGTGGCTGCGATAGTGTGCGTCTCATCCGCGGTCGCCGGCGAAATGCTGCAGGATTTGAAAGTCGGCCACATCCTCGGCGGAACTCCATCCAGAATGCAAATCGGCGATATTCTCGGCATCATTGTCGCATCGCTGATCCTGTTCTTTCCCATCATGGCTCTCGACAGGGCGTATCATTTCGGCAGCCCGGAGTTGTCGGCACCACAGGCCGGATTGATGGCTATGCTCGCCCAGGGCATCGTAGGCGGAAGCATGGCTTGGCCGCTTGTAGTCGTCGGAATACTCATGGGCTTTTCTTTGATCCTGGTCAAAGTCCGCAGCCCTATGCTGTTTGCCGTCGGAATGTACCTGCCCCTTAACACCACTTTCGCCATTTTCATCGGCGGCATCATCCGCGCGATCACCGATAAGCTGCGTGATCGGAGGGGATTGAATGAGGCCCAGAAAGCCCGCGTCGAAAACGCAGGGATACTTACCTCCTCCGGCCTGATCGCCGGCGAAGCCCTGTGCGGCTTAGCGATTGCAGCCATCTGGCAAGGTCAAACGCCTGTTCTGCTCAAATCGCCCCACTGGATCGGCATGCTGATCGCATTCTTCATCCTGTTCCTGGTCATGATCCGCGTGCCCCTGGCAAATGCCGGAAAGCCCGACGAACCGGCACCGCCGACGGCAATAATGTAATTCCGGATGCCTTTGATTCGAGATTCCGGATTCCGGATTCGAGATTCCAGATTGGCAAATTTCGAAGCTGTTCATTGGGTCGTTATATCCGCAATCTACATTTGATTTAGCTCCCCGTTACCATTACTCCGCCGCAGAGCTTGAGGATCGTCAACATCAGAAATTGCGTTTTTATCCGGAATCTGGAATCTGGAATTGTTAAGTTTGACAATAACCCACTAAGATATTATGTAGTGAGCGGACTAAATAATATTAGTGAGGTTCGCATACTATGCGGTTAGATAAATTCACCCTGAAGGCTCAGGAAGCGTTACAGGTAGCCCAGCGGAGGGCGGAAACCCTGAAAAGCGCGCAGCTTGAGCCCGAGCATTTGCTCGAAGCGCTGGCCTGGCAGGAGGACGGCATTGTTGCTCCCCTGCTGAAAAAGCTTGGAGTGTCGATCGATTCGATGCGCTCCGAACTCGACCGGCATTTCTCCTCGCAACCCAAAGTCGATGGGAGACAGCTCTCTTTTTCACAAAGGCTGGATGCGGTTTTCTCGCAGGCTGAGAAAGAGGCCGACCAGTTTAAAGATGAATATGTCTCGACCGAGCACCTTCTGCTGGCTCTCGCCGCTGCGGACGGCTTGGCGGGCGAACTCCTGCGCAGGCAGGGGGCAAGCAAAGACAACATCCTCAAAGCCCTTGCTTCGATCAGGGGCGGCCAGCGGGTGACCGACCCGAATGCTGAAGAGAAATACCAGGCACTAAAGCGATATGCGCGTGATCTCACGGACCTGGCCCGTCGCGGCAAACTGGACCCTGTGATTGGACGGGACGACGAAATCCGGCGGGTTATTCAAGTCCTGTCGCGCAGAACCAAGAACAATCCCGTATTGATCGGAGAACCGGGTGTAGGCAAAACAGCTATCGTGGAAGGACTGGCGCAACGCATCGTCGCCGGGGACGTTCCCGAGACTCTTAAAAAGAAGCAGATGGTCGCGCTGGATCTTGGCGGGATGCTGGCCGGAGCCAAATACCGCGGCGAATTCGAAGACCGGCTGAAAGCGGTTCTCCGGGAAATCGAGGAGTCGGCCGGAGCAGATTGTCCTCTTCATTGACGAGCTTCACACGCTGGTCGGCGCAGGAGCCGCCGAGGGAGCGATCGATGCCTCCAATATGCTCAAGCCGGCCCTTGCCCGCGGGGAATTGCGCTGCATCGGCGCTACCACGCTCAACGAATACAAGAAGCACATCGAAAAAGACGCAGCGCTGGAGCGCCGGTTCCAGCCCGTATTTGTCGGCGAGCCTTCCGTGGAAGACACCATCGCCATCCTGCGCGGACTGAAGGAAAAATACGAAGTGCATCACGGAGTGCGCATCACCGACTCCGCCATTGTCGCGGCGGCAGTTCTGTCCCACCGCTACATCGCCGACCGTTTTCTGCCGGACAAAGCCGTCGATCTGATGGATGAAGCGGCGTCGCGACTGCGCATCGAAATCGACAGCATGCCGGTTGAAATCGACGAGGTCGAGCGGAGGGTCACGCAGCTGGAAATAGAGCGCCAGGCACTCTCCAAGGAAACCGACAAGGCGTCGCTGGACAGGCTGGACGCTCTGAATGCCGAGTTGGCCGAGTTGCAGGAAAAAAGCGCGGGATGAAGCTGCACTGGCAGCAGGAGCGCGAAATTATCGGCTCGATCCGAGCCGTCAAAGAAAAGATCGAAAACGTCAAAGCTCAGGAACAGAATGCCGAGCGCCTCGGGGACCTGGGCAAGGCCGCGGAACTGCGCTACGGCACCCTCGTGCAGCTGGAGAAAGAACTCTCCCAGCAGAACGACAGGCTGACACAGCTGCAATCGAGCAAAAAATTCCTGAAGGAAGAAGTGGACGAGGAAGATATTGCCGAAGTCGTGGCCAAGTGGACCGGGATCCCGGTCACGCAAGATGCTGGAAGGAGAGATTCAGAAACTGGTTCACATGGAAGATCGCCTGCGCCAGCGCGTACTGGGACAGGATGATGCGCTGGCTGCCGTATCGAATGCGATCAGACGCGCAAGGGCAGGCTTGCAGGATGCCCGGCGGCCTATGGGATCGTTCATATTTCTCGGCCCCACCGGTGTCGGGAAAACCGAGCTTGCAAAAGCCCTGGCCGAGTTCCTTTTCGATGATGAACACGCCATGGTGCGTATCGACATGTCGGAGTACATGGAGAAACATTCGGTGGCGCGCCTGATCGGCGCGCCCCCGGGCTATGTCGGATACGAAGAGGGCGGGTATCTGACGGAGGCTATCCGTCGCCGGCCCTATGCCGTTCTGTTGTTTGACGAGATCGAAAAAGCCCATCCGGATGTCTTCAACATCATGCTCCAGATCCTGGACGACGGACGGCTCACAGACGGGAAAGGCCGCACGGTTGATTTTAAAAACACCGTGATCATCATGACATCCAATATCGGCAGCCAGGCAATCAGCGACATCCTCCGGAGACATGGACAAAGCAATGCCCCAGCTCATGGAGGCTCTGCGCAGCACGTTCCGGCCGGAGTTCCTCAACCGGATCGACGACGTGATCGTGTTCCACCGCCTGACGCAGGATCTGATCAAAGGCATCGTTGAATTGCAGCTCAAGCAGCTGGAAAAGATTTTGGCACAGAAAGAACTCTCGCTGACCGTCTCAGCCCGCGGCCGTTGAACAAATCGCCCGCGAAGGGTATGACCCGGTGTACGGTGCCAGACCGCTCAAGCGCCTCATCCAAAAAAAGATTCAGGACCGACTGGCCATGCTGCTCCTGAATGGAGACGTCAGCCCCGGAGATTCAATTCATTTGGGCCTCGACACGCAGAGCGGAGAATTAGTATTTGGGAAGCAGCATAGCTAAATTACGAATTACGAATGACGAATTACTCATGGAAACTAAGCATCGGGGTCCTTCAATCGTAAATCGTCAATCATCAATTAGGCTGCTATGATTAGGTTTTAACTTATTGAGAACGGATATGGCGAACAACTTAAAAACTGTCTTGCTACTCGGTTTGCTGACCGGAATCATTTTGTTCATCGGCAGCTTCTGGGGGCAACAGGGGCTCACGATCGCGCTGGTCATGTCGATCGTGATGAATTTTGCGAGCTATTTCTTCTCCGACAAGATTGCGCTGCGCATGTACCACGCCCAGCCGGTGGAGCGGGAACAGGCGCCGCAGATTTACCGCATCCTGGATTTCCTCTGCACTCGCAATGGCATCCCGATGCCGAAGGTTTACATCATCCCCGATGAATCACCGAATGCTTTTGCCACGGGACGCAATCCGCAGCATGCTTCGGTTGCCATCACGGAAGGCGCGCGGCGGCTTTTGAACGAAGAAGAAATCACTGGCGTCCTGGCTCATGAAATCGCGCACGTGAAGAACAGGGACATACTGATCAGCAGCGTCGCAGCCACACTGGCCGGCATCATCATGTGGGTCGCCAACATGGCGCGTTTTGCGGCTATCTTTGGAGGCGGACGGGATCGCGACGACGAAGGGGGAGGCGGGCTGGGGGGATTAGTGACGATCATTGTGGCACCCATCGCAGCCATGCTGATACAGATGTGGATTTCGCGAACCCGCGAATATCAGGCAGATGCAAGCGCCGCGGAAACGGCGGGCAATCCCCGCGGCCTGGCATCTGCGCTTCAAAAGCTGGAAAACTACTCCAAGCGCATCCCTATGGAAGCGTCTCCCGCCACGGCGCACATGTTCATCATGCATCCGTTCTCCGGCAGGTCTCTGATGAACCTCTTCAGCACGCACCCACCCACGCAGAAGCGCATCGAGCGGCTCCTCGCGGGAGACAGATAATTCAAACCGAACTCATAAATCTCGAATCTCAAATCATTCTTAAGGAAATCGGCAATGGCGAATCAGGAAATACAAGACGAAGAAACGGACATCGTGAATTTTAATGTCACCGACAAAAGGCAGTTTGTGAATCTGGAGGCCATCGACAAAAAAACTCTCGCAGAAGAAAAACCCCGATACCCTTCCTACGTAGAAGAACTGATGGGACGAATGGCGGAGACCGAACGCAAGTTTCAGGAAAAGAAGCAGCAGATCGACGCAGAGATAAGTCGCACCAAAGCCAGGCTTGAAAGTGATTTCGAACGCAAGCTTGCGCTGGAGAAGCAGAAAATTATTCTTCCGTTTCTTAGATGTCATGGACAACCTGCAGCGCGCGCTGGATTCCGCCTCGCAGGCAGGAACCGTAGAGCATCTGCTCGAAGGCGTGCAGATGACCGCGAACCTCTTTCGCTCCAAGCTCCAGGCAATGGGCGTGGAAGCCATTCCCGCCTTGAACCAGCCATTCGATCCCAACCTGGAGCAAGCCGTCGGGACGGTCAAAGTCAAAGACGCCGACAGTGATGGCGTAGTCGTGGAAGAAGTCCAATCCGGATACTGCATGAACGGCCAGCTGCTCCGTCCCGCTCAGGTCCGCGTTGGCCGCCTAGCATGATTCCGATTCGAGATTCCGGATTCCGGATTCCGGATTCCAGATTCCAGATTCGAGATTCCAGATTCCAGATTCCAGATTCGAGATTCGAGATTCCAGATTCGGGAGTCCAGCTTCTGGATTCTTGCTTCTGGCTCCCCATCTCTTTACCTCTTTAACCCTTTACACCCTTAATCCTTTAATCCCTTAATCCTTTAATCCTTTAATCCCTTTATCCCTTAATCCCTTAATCCCTTAATCCTTTAATCCTTTAATCCTACTGATTCACGACACCCGGTATCCTGTGGTAGTATAGTGGCAACTGACAAAGGATGAGTGTTTTCCCATGTCGACAAAGATACTGACGAAAAACATGCATGTGGCGGACCTTCAGCGAATCGGCGTCTACGAATCGCTGGGTGGATACAAAGCTGTAGCCAAAGCCCTTAGGGAGCACCAGCCCGCAGAAATCATCGATATTGTAAAGATGTCCGGCTTGCGCGGCCGCGGCGGCGCGGGTTTTCCCACGGGGATGAAATGGGGATTCGTGCCCAAGGGTACGGGCAAGCCCGTTTATCTCTGCGTCAATGCCGACGAAAGCGAGCCGGGAACTTTCAAAGACCGCTTGATCATCGAAAAGGATCCGCATCAATTACTGGAAGGTGTGATCATCTCCGCCTATGCGCTCGGATGCCATCAGGCTTTCATTTACATTCGCGGGGAGTTTGCCTATGGTGCGGAAGTCCTGAACAGGGCGATCCAGGAAGCCTATGAGAAGGGGTATCTGGGCAAAAACATTTTGGGTTCGGGATTCGATCTCGATCTGATGGTTCACCGCGGAGCGGGCGCATACATCTGCGGAGAAGAAACGGCGCTGCTGGAATCCATCGAGGGAAAACGCGGGCACCCGCGCCTGAAGCCTCCGTTCCCCGCCGTCGTCGGACTGTACGGTTCGCCGACGGTCATCAACAATGTGGAAACCCTGGCGAACATTTCCCACATTATCAACAACGGCGCGGAGTGGTTTGCGTCGATCGGGGTGGAGCGCAACGCAGGGACGCGCCTGTTTGGCGTCAGCGGTCACGTTAAGAAGCGGGGAGTCTATGAGCTGCCGATGGGTATTTCGTTGCGTGAGCTGATTTATGATCACTGCGGCGGGATACGCGACGATCGCAGGCTCAAGGCGGTTGTTCCGGGAGGATCCTCCGTCCCGGTCCTGACACCGGACCAGATAGACGTTTCGCTGGACTTTGACTCCATCGCAAAAGCCGGGAGCATGCTGGGATCTGCAGGCGTTATCGTGATGGACGACTCCACCTGCATGGTGAAAGCGGCCATGCGAATTTCTCAATTCTACGCCGAGGAGTCCTGCGGCCAGTGCACGCAATGCCGGGAAGGAACAGAATGGATGCACCGGATCCTGATCAGGCTGGAGAACGGGAACGGCCGCAACGGCGACCTGGAGCTTCTGCTGGACATCTGCGCTAACATGAAGGCACTGACTATTTGCCCGCTTTCTGACGCGGCGGCCATGCCGATAGAAAGCTATATCCGGAAATTCTACGACGAATTTGCGGCGCATATTCAGCAGCAGCACTGCGTCGTAGCGTAAGGTAAAAAGAAGACAACTGTGGGTCGGGGCTTCAGCCCCGGCACTTCGCGACCATACAGAATCTCCCACGCGTCGGAGAGCTGTCCACGAGATCTTGATCTCTGCCGAACTAAACTATAGTTTCCAGTGGAGAAGACAGACTCTGAAGCCCCGACCCACATGTTTTTTCTAGGAAGGACCAATGAAACGAGAGGCAACGGTCGAGGGCAGATTTTATCCGGATGATCCGGATGAGTTGCGCGAGACCATCGCGTCATTCATCCGCAAACCCGAGGTATTGCTGGACGCCAAAGCCGTCGTCGTTCCACACGCGGGATATATCTACTCGGGCGCGGTGACGGGCGAAGTTTTTTCATCCGTGCGCCTGCCCCGCCGAATCATCCTTTTGGGCCCTAATCATTCAGGCAGAGGCGCATCGCTTCGCACTTGCGCCGGCAGGCACGTGGGAGACGCCGCTGGGCACCGCATCCATCGACGCGGAGATGAACCGGGAACTGATGGCAGAGTGCCCCGAACTCGAGGAGGATGCCGCAGCGCACCGGTATGAACACTCTTTAGAGGTCCAAATTCCTTTCCTTCAAATACTGCAGCCGGAATTTACTTTCTGCGCCATCTGCATCCGGCAAATAGACTTCTCCATCCTTAAAGATCTCGGGCATGCCATGGCAAGAGTCATCGGCTCGCTGAAAGAACCCGTGCTGCTTGTTGCAAGCTCCGACATGACGCACTACGAATCGAAGGAGGATGCGGCCAGGCAGGACCAATTCGCCATCGACCGCATCCTGGCGCTAGATCCCGCGGGGCTCTACGAAGTTGTATTGGATAAGGACATCACTATGTGCGGCTTTGCCCCTGCCGTCGCGGTCCTCACCGCGTGCCGCGATGCGGGAGCCGTTTCCGGCCATTTGATCCGCTACACCAATTCGGGCGAAGCCAGTGGCGACTATGAACAGGTGGTGGCTTATGCGGGAATCGTCGTAACCTAATTACGAATGACGAATTGCGAATTACGAATGAAAACATACTGCCAGGTATGGGCTGCTGACTAATCATAGGCAGTCTCGATGTATCCTCTCGCATTTGTTCCGGCTCTTTGCCCGAACAAACAAGTATTTGTTAATTCGTCATTCGTAATTCGTCATTTTGTTGGCGTGGCATATGGCTACGGCTAGCGCGTCGGCGGCGTCATCCGGCGTGGGGATTTGTGAAAGGTTGAGGAGAAGACGGACCATGATTTGTACCTGCGTTTTTTCCGCCCGGCCATATCCGACAACGGCGCTTTTGATTTCCAGGGGTGAGTATTCGAAGACACCGATTCTCTGCTGCGCGGCAACCAGCAGAGCAATCCCCCTGGCATGGCCCAGGCGGAGAGCCGACTGCACGTTGGTGGCGTGAAACACCTCCTCGATCGCCATGATGTCCACCTTCTCGCGCGCAACGATAGCGCACAGATCCGTGTGGATCTTGAGAAGGCGTTCGTGGAAGGGTTGTCGTGGATTCGTTTTAATAGCGCCGTACAGGACAGCCGTGTGCTGAGAGCCATCGGTTTCGATGATACCGTAACCGGTGGTTCCACTTCCGGGGTCAATACCCAGTATCCGCATTACCGGCTGCCTTAGGAGGCTTAGTCCTTTAACTCCGATTCGTCGATGTCGAAATTCGCCCAGACATTCTGGATGTCCTCATGGTCTTCCAGAACTTCCATGAGATTAAGCATGGTCTGCGCATTCTTGCCTTCCAGCTTGACGTAGTTCTGAGGAATCATCGAAATCTCGGCTGCGACCGTGCCGATGCCGGCCGATTCCAATGCCGCTCGCACAGCTTCGAAATTTTCCGGAGCCGTCAGGATTTCGAAGTTACTTCCATCTTCGCGCATATCGTCCGCGCCTGCACCAAGCACAAGCTCGAACAGCTTCTCTTCATCTGCCGCCGATTTCTCGACTACGAAGTATCCTTTTCTATCGAACATCCAGCCGACGCATCCTGTCTCGCCAAGGTTCCCGCCACCCTTGGAAAGGGCGTGTCTCAGCTCCGCTACGGTGCGGTTCTTATTGTCTGTAAGACCGCGCATGATGATAGCCACGCCTCCGGGTCCATAGGCTTCGTAATTCACATCCTCGTAGGAAACGCCGGGGAGCTCTCCCGTGCCGCGCATGACGGCCCGTTTGATATTCTCGGCAGGCATATTGCTTGCCTTCGCGGTGTTGATTGCGAGGCGCAACCGTGGGTTCATATCAGGATCGCCGCCGCCATTCCGTGCCGCAGCCGTCATTTCTTTGATTAAACGTGTAAATATCCGGCCCCGTTTGGAATCCGTTGCCGCTTTCTTGTGCTTAATAGAACTCCACTTTGAGTGACCCGACATAAAATGACTCCTTTGCCAACGAAAAATTTCATTTTATCATAGTTCGCGTTATCGAACAGGATCTTGTGAACAAGATTATGAAAACGTTAGAAGACGGACTTGAATTCAATCGATTCCGGATTCCAAATTCCAGATTCCAGATAAATATCCCTATTCTACAGTCTGTAATCTGGATTCTGGAATCCGGAATCCGGAATCAAAGGGACTGATATGACTCAAGACGAAGTAATAAAAATGTTCAAACAGTCGGAGGCCTTACTGGAAGGTCATTTCCGGCTTACATCCGGCCTGCACAGCGACCGGTATCTGCAATGTGCTCTAGTGCTTCAAAATCCGCGACAGGCCGAGGCGCTAGGCGCCGCGCTGGCAGCCCGTCTGCGCGCCCTGGGGAACCAACCCGATCTGGTGATCGCTCCCGCACTGGGAGGCATTCTCGTAGCCCATGAGGTGGCGCGTGCGCTCGGCGTACGCGGCCTCTTCGCGGAGCGCCAGGACGGAATGCTTACGCTGCGTCGTGGATTCCGGATCGAGCCGGGCGAAAAAGCCTTTGTCGTGGAGGATGTCGTCACGACAGGAGGTTCGACAAAGGAAACTATGGAGGTTGTTCTCAAGGCAGGAGCCGTTGTTCTGGCCGCCGGATCCCTGATCGACCGCAGCGGCGGAAGAACAGATCTGGGAGTGCCCCGAGTGGCCCTGGCCGTACTGGATGTCCCTGCTTTTTCGCCCGAAGAGTGCCCATTATGCAAGACAGGAAGCAAGGCAATCAAACCCGGCAGTCGCTAGGAGTCTGCCAGAGTGTTAAAAGGAATATCCGGCTGATTCTTGCTTTCGACGGGACGGCCTATCACGGGTGGCAGATCCAGAACGATTCCCAGACTGTTCAGGGATTGCTTTCTGATGCAATCGCCAGAATCACCGGTGAGAGGGTAATCCCGACGGGCAGCGGGAGAACGGACGCGGGGACTCACGCCCGCGGGCTAGTGGCCAATTTTTTCACCGGATCGCGGATAGCCCCCGGACAGATGGTGCGGGCTTTGAACAGCTTGCTGCCCAGGGATATCCGTGTTTTGTCCGCGCGCCTGGCCCCTCTGAATTTCCACGCCCGGAAGGACGCCACTTCAAAAATATATCGATACCAGATGTATCTGGGCCCAATCCTGCCCCCCCATCGGATCCGCGAATATTTCCATTACCCGCTTCCCGTCGACCTGGCGAAAATCGCCAGGGCAGCCCGTCTGTTTCAGGGAGAGCACGATTTCGCCAGTTTTGCGAAGACCAACACGTCCGCCTCCAGCACAATCCGACGGATCTTCCGCTGCAAACTGCAGAAGCGAGGGCATCGCCTACATTTGACAGTAGAGGGAAACGGTTTCCTCCATCACATGGTCCGTAACATGGCGGGGACTTTACTGGATGTCGGAAGAGGATCCATAAGCCTGAAAGATTTTGAAGACCTTTTTTTAAAGCGGGACCGGAGACTGGCCGGATTCACAGCCCCTTCGCATGGCCTGGTCCTCCTGAAAGTAAAATACGGAGCGCCCGGAGAATTCTGATATCATAGCGGGCTGGAGGCTATCTGTATGGAACTGGAGGGCTTCGCCGAGCCCGGGAGTCAGGAAGCCGATCTTTTACAAAAGATCGACAGGAAACTCCTGCCCAAACATATAGCGGTAATTATGGACGGAAACGGCCGCTGGGCTGGGTTGCGCAAACTCCCCCGGGTTGCTGGGCATCGTGCCGGAATTGAATCCGTGCGCGAAATAGTGAACAGCTCGGCCGAGCTCGGACTGGAAGCGCTCACGCTTTACGCCTTTTCAGTTGAAAACTGGAAGAGACCGCGCAGCGAAGTCCGCACCCTCATGAGGTTGTTGAAAGAATACATCCGGCTGGAGCTGAACCGCATACACAAGCGCAATATCCGGTTCCAGGCGATCGGGAGAATTCAGGAGCTCGATGAATCCGTGCGCGCGGAATTGCAGCAGGCCATGAGTGCGACCAAAAACAATACGGGCATGCTTCTCAACGTCGCACTGAATTACAGCGGCCGCGCGGAGATCGTCGATACTTTCAACCGGATCCTGCGTGAATTCAAACAAAACGGGAACCAGCCTGCGGTCAGCGAGGAAGTAATTTCGCAATTTTTATATACCTCCGGCATCCCGGATCCGGACCTGCTGATTCGAACCAGCGGCGAAATGCGCATCAGCAATTTTCTGCTGTGGCAAATCGCCTATTCCGAGATCTACATCACTCCAACGTACTGGCCGGATTTTCGCCGCAAGCATCTGCTCGAGGCTATCCTTGAATACCAGCAGCGAGACAGGCGGTACGGCGGAGTTTAGTCGGCAATCAGCTAACAATTAGCCGGATTGAAGCCCTATGACGCCGAATAATTTCCGCACTTGTACTGATACCCCTTGCGATACTCATCGTGGTCTACGCGCCTCCGATATTTTTTCTGATCGGCATCGGGCTCATCGGAACAGCATGTCTATATGAGTATTTTGGACTGATGCGCGCAATGGGAATTCGTGTCCAGCCGCTGTTCGGGCTCTTGGCGTTCTGGGGATTGCTGATCGCGTTGCGCCAGGGCCGGTTTCCTGCTGTCACACTTCTCGCCCTTGTGCTGATCGCCGCGTTTCTGTCGGCGCTCTGGCGGAAGAGCACGGTCCGGGAGCGCGCGTTGTCGCTCATGGCAGAAGTGCTGGGAATATTCTACTTTGTGCTGTGCCTCTACCCTGCGATCCCTGTGCGCTATGATTTTGGCCCTAGAATCGGCATGCAATGGATTCTGCTTCTGCTGGTGGTGATATGGGCCGGTGATACGTTTGCGCTGCTCGCGGGGAAATCGTTCGGAAAACGTCTCCTGGCTCCGGTTCTGAGCCCTAAAAAAACCTATGAAGGCGCCGTCGCGGGACTACTGGGAGGCGTCGGAATTGCAGCTGCGGCCCAGCATCTTCTTTTGCCGGACCTTCCGATGGTTCATGTAATCATCGTTTCGTTGCTGCTCGGTGTATTCGGCCAGCTCGGTGATCTCGCGGAATCATTGCTGAAGAGAGCGGCGGAGATAAAAGACAGCTCCCATCTTATTCCGGGACATGGCGGAGCGCTCGACCGCATGGACAGCTTGCTGTTTGCCCTCCCTGTGCTCTATTGCTACCTGCTCCAGCTTTATTAGCTGCCTTGCGAATATTAGTGCTACAATGATCGCTCTTTAGGTTGGCATTGATGAAAACAATCTCCATTCTCGGTTCCACCGGATCCATCGGCACAAACACCCTCAGAGTTACTTCCAGCTTTCCAAAAGAATTCCGAGTCGTGGGTCTGACCGGAGGCAAAAACGTTACGCTTCTGGCGCAGCAGATCGAAGAAGTGCGCCCGGAAATCGCCTCCAGCGGAGACGAACACGTCTCTGCCGAACTGCAGAGTCTACTGCGGCAGCGCGGCTATCCCATGGCGCGCACGCGTTTCGTCTACGGGATGGAAGGACACATCGAGGTTTCCTGCCATCCCGAGTCCTCAATGGTTCTCTCCGCGATCTCCGGCGCAGCAGGTCTTGTGCCTACCTACCGTGCGCTGGAACGGGGAAAGAGCATCGCGCTCGCAAACAAGGAAACAATGGTGGTCGCGGGCGAGCTGATGATGCGCAAATCGCGAGAGAGGAATGTCGAGATCTTACCGGTGGACAGCGAGCACAACGCGATCCACCAGTGTTTGAGGGGCGGGCGGCACAAAGAGGTGGCGCGCCTGATCCTGACGGCATCCGGAGGGCCTTTCCGGGAAACTCCCAGGGAGAAAATGTCGTCGGTAACGCTCGACCAGGCACTCAACCATCCGACATGGAGTATGGGCAGAAAAATAACGATCGATTCCGCCACGTTGATGAATAAGGGGCTCGAGGTGATCGAAGCGTCCCGGCTGTTTGAAGTGGCAGCCGACAGAAATCCACGTTGTCGTGCATCCTCAGAGCGTTGTCCACTCCATGGTCGAGTTTGTCGACGGTTCTGTCCTGGCGCAGCTGGGATTGACGGACATGCGGATCGCCATCCAATATGCCCTGACGTACCCCGAACGGTGGAATTCGCCTCTTCCCTCTCTGGATATTTATCAATTGCCCAAGCTTGAGTTCTTCAAGCCTGACCAGGAAAAGTTCCCCTGCCTGAGCCTGGCATATCGAGCGCTGCGGACCGGGGGCACCGCGCCGGCCGTGCTCAATGCAGCCAACGAAGTGGCCGTAGAGGCGTTTCTAAATGGCGGGATTGCCTATCAGGAGATCCCGCAAATCATCGAGTCGGTGCTGGACGCGCACTCGCCCAAAGAGGCAACCGATCTGGAAACCGTTCTGACCGCCGACGCCTGGGCCAGAGAGGAAGCCAGAGTCTATTGCCAGTCCCCGAGGCAGGCGATCTCCATTTGATTCCGGATTCCAGATTCCGGATTCCAGAGAAAAACGTAATTTCGGATATTGATGCGCCTCAAGTTCTGCAGTGGAGTTATGGTAGCGGGGAGCTAAATCAAATTTCGATTGCGGATATAACAACCCAATGAACAGATTCGAAATCTGCCAATCTCGAACTGCTGGAATCTGGAATCTCGAATCTGGAATCTGGAACTGGAATCTGGAATCTGGAACCTGGAATCTGGAATCTGGAACCTTCGGAATCTCGAATCTGGAACCTGGAATCTCGAATCTGAATCTGGAATCCGAATCGATTGTATCGGTGGTTGAGCCTTTCCCATATTTAGGGCATCATATGGGAGAAGGGCGGAGGGATTTTGCATTGATAACTACAATTCTGGCTTTTGTAGTGGTGCTGGGCATTACAATCACGATTCATGAGTTTGGCCACTTTGCCATGGCGAAGCTCCTGAAAATCCGGGTCCTCGTATTTTCCCTGGGATTTGGCCCCAAACTCCTGGGATTCACTCGCGGCGGAACGGAGTATCGTCTAAGCCCGTTCCCAATAGGCGGCTATGTGAAAATGGCCGGCGAGACGTACGACGATGAACGCCAAGGGTCTCCGGACGAATTCCTGTCTCATCCGAAATGGCACCGGTTTCTGGTCGCAGTTGCCGGCCCCTGCATGAACATCCTCCTGGCAGTGTTCATTTTGACTTTTTCTTATATCGAGGGGGTCTATGTTGCCAGGTATCCGAAAGAGGCGGCAATCGTAGGACCGGTTGCGGCAGATTCCATCGCAAAACGAGCGGGACTGCAAACCGGGGACCAGATCGTCAGCGTACACGGCAATCAAATCATGACGTGGGAAGATCTGGAGGTTGCGCTGGGGACAGCTCCCAGGGACGCTTTGAATGTCGAGGTCCTGCGCAATAATCAGAATTTGCAGCTCCATTTTGAAGCGCCTGCATCAAAAGATCCGATTGACCCTGGCCTGCTGGGTTTCAGATACTCGCTGCCCCGGGCGATCGTGTTTGCGGTGGACGAAGGTTCCCCGGCACAGAAAGCCGGATTGAAAGCAGGAGACGAGATACTCTCCGTCACAGGAAAGCATGGCACAGCGACAGGCTATAACGGGATATTGAACATCATCTCGGAAAGCAAAGGCATTCCGCTGCGCTTCAAAATCCGCAGGCCAAATGCGGAACCTTCAAAGGATCAGATCTGGGAATCATCCGTCGGACAAGGACAGCAGTATCCTGCATCTCAATATCACGCCGATCGAAGAGAAGGGGCGCGTCATTATCGGATTCGTAGCACGACTATCCGTCCGACCTGCAGAAGTTCGGTATCATCGGCGCCATTACGCAGTCTATCCGGCGAAACTACGAGCTGTCTTCTTTGACGTTCAAAATAATCGGCAGGATTATCAAGGGATCCGCATCCGTGCGGACGCTATCCGGCCCGATAGAGATCGCCCGGATATCCGGGAGCGCCGCCCGCACAGGCAGCGCTCGCGTTTTCTTTGGATTTTTGGGGCTGGTAAGCCTTCAGCTCGGCGTGTTTAACTTGCTCCCAATCCCGATTCTGGATGGAGGGGTAATTTTGCTTCTCCTGATCGAAGGGCTGATTGGCAGGGATCTCAGCCTTAATCTCAAGGAAAGGATCGTTCAGGTCGGTTTTGTTTTCCTCATTCTCCTGATGGGCTTTGTCGTATTCAACGATCTCTCGAAGATCATCGACATCCACCGCATCTTTCGGTGATCCCGTCTTAGGAAAAGCTGGCCAGAGCCGCGGATTCGCTGTCAAACACCTGGAAAACCGTCAGCAGCTTTGTGATCTGCAGCAATTCCTGGATCTTCTTTGTCAGGTTCAACAGCTTCAACTGACCGCCGCCGCCGGAAACCGTGATGTACGTTCTCACCAGTTCGCCGATCCCCGAGCTGTCGATATAGTTCACATCCGCCAGGTTCACAATTATCTTCTTTCCGCCATCTTTTAAGATATCCAGCACTGTATTGCGCACGGTCATCGTGCCCTCTCCCAGCGTGATTTTGCCGCTGCAATCCAGTATTCGGACGTCCCCAATAGTGCGCATTTCGATCTTCATAGCAACTCTCCTTGATGTTTTGAAGAAACCTTCTTCACCATATACACTTCCATTCCCCCCTGGGAAAGAGGCCGGAATTCGACCTCATCCATGAAGGTGCGGATATAAAATATCCCGCGACCGCTCGGCTTCAGCAGGTTTTCGGCATCCAGCGGATTCGGCACTTCTTCGACATTGAATCCATTGCCCTGATCCCTGACGGAAATGGATAGTTTGTCCGTCCTGACTTCAAAGCGAATATCGACTTTTTTGCCCAGATCCAGCTTGTTTCCGTGCTGGATCGCATTCGTAACCGATTCGCGCACCGACATCCCGATCCAGTGCGCGGAATCCTCATCAAAACTCATGTAATGCGTAATGCAATCCGTAAGGGCTTGGATAAGATCGAGGTTTTCCAGGGCGCTGCTTATGATTACTTCGATATCGTTGGTTATTTTTGTCATCGGGCGGTATAAAAAATATCGGCGATCATTGTCAAAATAATCCTCTGCGAAATCACTCGCAATCTTAATCGTCCAAGTTAAGGCCTGTCAAGGCATAAGCAGCGATTCGAGATTCGATATTCGAGATTCGAGATTAAAATATAGGCTGGGGCTGAAGCCCAGGCCTATAGGATGTGCCGGTTTATGATAACGCAAATGCGTGCAGGATCAATAGATCTGCAATCTCGCATCTCGAATCTCGAATCTCGAATCCGGACCCGATACACCCGGATCCGCTGCCGCAGTCCCTTTCCGGCCGGCAAGCCCGGACAAAAACTTTTCCAGTTCCTGCATGAGCCGGCTCAACTCCTGCTCCTTTTTTTTGAGCGCCGATTCCCTTGCGAGAATATCCGTTTCCCCTGCAGTCCGGGTTTCCGCGCTTTTCTGTCGCATCGTCTCCAGCTCTTCTTCAAATTTCTGCCGGGCTTGCATCTGCTCGTTTTCCCGCATCAGCCGATACTCTTCCTCTTCCCTCTGTCGCAGGGTTTTGAGATTCTCCTCACGTTCCCTTTCTTCCAAGTCCTGTTTTGTTTTTTCTTCCTCCCAGGCATTCCGCTGATCCGCGATGAGGTTTTCGAGGCTTTCTTTCTGCAGGCGGAGATCCTCGAGTTGCAGCTTCAAGACCGACACTTCCCTCTCGCTTTCGCGCAGCGCGGCAAGCTCCTTCTTCCCGGCATCCACTGCGGCCCGGATATCCTGGAGCTCCTGCGCAGATCGATTGATATCCTGGGCAAGCGTCTCCAGCAGCGCGACCATTTCGGAGCTCAGGCCTGAAAAACGTTCTAGGTCGAACGCGATCCTATCGGTTTCCGGCCGCGGTTGTTGGTTCTGATTTCCCATATTTATCTCTTGGCGTCTGCCCGGATCATTCTAATATCGCTGGTATGCTTCTTGACAGCAAATTAATGTATTCTATCTGGAAACTGGAGAAAAAGGGATTGAAGAATACCGGCAGGCCGACGCCTTTTCGCGCGCTTTACCGCATCCCTGAAATATTTAAGGGGCAATCATGAGCGACTCTATAGAGAATCGGATCGAAGCGCTGCGAAATACAATCGAGCGCCACAACTACAGATATTATATCGAGGACGAACCGGAGATCAGCGATCTCGAATTTGACCGGCTCATGAAGGAGCTCCAGGATCTCGAAAGACAATATCCGGAACTGATCACACCCGACAGCCCCACACAAAGAGTCGGCGGGCAGCCGATCGAGGGATTCCGCCAGGTTGCGCACCGCATCCCCATGCTTTCAATTGAAAATACCTACAACGAAGAGGAAGTGCGCGAATTCGACGCTCGTATTCAACGCTGGCTTGAAGAGGAAAAGCCTTCGTACGTAGTGGAGCACAAAATTGATGGCATCTCTGCTTCGTTGCTGTATGAACAGGGCCGCTTTGCGCTCGGGCTGACCCGCGGGGACGGCGCCCGGGGAGATGACATTACCCACAACCTGCGCACTGTCCGGGATATCCCGCTCCGGCTGCTGGCATCCAAAGAAGAAATCCCGGAAGTTCTTGAGGTTCGCGGAGAAGTGTACATGACGAACACGGAGCTGTCGCGCTTGAATAAACTGCAGGCGGAGCGCGGGGAGCGGATTTTCGCCAATTGCCGGAACGCCGCCGCCGGAAGCCTCAAGCTGCTGGATCCGCGCCAGAGTTCTCGGCGCATCCTGCGGTTTTTCGCGCACAGCGAAGGGCAATTAAGCGGACTGAGCCTGGCAACGCACGACGAGTTCCTCAATAAAATGCGCGGATTCGGCATTCCTGTCGTGCCGCACAGCCGGGTGATGCAGAACATCGATGAAGCCCTGGACTACTGCAGAGAAATACTTGAGGCGCGCGATGCGCTCGATTATGAGACCGATGGACTGGTTATCAAAGCAAACAGTATTCGCCAGCGCGAGCTCCTGGGCGCAACCAGCAAATCACCGCGCTGGGTCATTGCCTACAAGGTGGAGCTATGGCAATCGACCACGCAGATTGTGGATATACGCGTGCAGGTCGGCAAAACAGGCACCCTGACGCCAGTGGCAGAGCTCAGCACCGTCGAAATCGCGGGCACGAAAGTGTCGAGAGTCAGCTTGCATAACGCAGATGAAATCGTCCGGAAGGATGTTCGCATTGGCGATCATGTGATTGTGGAAAAAGCCGGCAAAATAATCCCTCACGTGGTGCGCGTAGAGCTTGAGAAACGGTCTGGGGAGGAAAAGCCTTTTCAGTTCCCGACGGGATGTCCCGTTTGCCAAGGCGAAGTAGGCCGGGATGAGGGCGGTGTATTCATCCGGTGTCTGAATCCTTCGTGCCCTGCACAGCTTAAAGAACGTCTCCATTTCTTCGCCTCCAGGCGGGCAATGGATATCGAAGGACTGGGCCCGGCATTGATTGACCAACTAGTGGATAAAGGCATCGTGAACTCATTGACGGATCTCTATTCCCTCACTGCAGAGCAACTCTCCAACCTGGATCGAATGGGCGAAAAATCCGCAGAAAAAATCCTGGCCTGCAATCCATGCCAGCAAGGATCGTGGACTGACTCGAGTACTGACATCGCTCAGCATCCGTCACATAGGGGAGCGAAACGCAAGGCTGCTGGCAGAGGAATTTGCAACTATCGACACCTTAACCTCTGCCCCGGAAGAGCGTTTGGCTCAAATCCCGGGAGTCGGTCCGATAGGAGCCGAAAGCGCGTGGAGTTTTTTTCAAAGCCGCGCAGGAACCGAAATCGTCCAAAACCTTAAGCGGTGCGGTGTAAAGCTGTCCGAGGAAGTCGCGCGCCAGAAATCCGCAAGCAGCTCCAAGTTCGAGGGCAAAACCTTCGTGGTCACGGGGACGCTGGTCACACCACAGCCGATCCGAAATGGAAGATCTCATCCGCCGGCTTGGCGGCAAAACAACATCCGTCGTCTCGAAAAATACCGACTATGTGGTCGCCGGAAGCAATCCCGGCAGCAAACTGGATAAGGCGAAGAAACTCGGCGTCGAGATTTTGAGTGAAGCAGATCTTGAGCGGTGGATGGAGGAAAGTCGGTAGTCAGTAGTCGCAGTCAGTAGTCACATCGCTACAGTTTTTCAGGTTGGCCAGGTTGGAGCCGGGCCCGCTTGTTTCTGGTTTCATGTCCGATTGCCTGAAAGGCCGCTTGTTCGACCTGCCAACTGACGACGATTATCGGTACGACTGCCGACTAAAGACTAAATACTTCAGACTTTTTTTTCACTTCATGAAGAAATTCAAGGCATTAATGAGATACTCGCGCATTTCCCGCCGGTCCACGATCGCATCCAGCATCCCATGCTCAAGAAGGAATTCGGAGCGCTGAAATCCCTTGGGGAGTTTCTGGCGAATGGTCTGCTCAATAACCCGCGGTCCCGCAAAGCCGATCAAAGCTCCGGGTTCTGCGATGTTCAAATCTCCCAGCATCGCATAACTCGCGGTGACGCCCCCCGTCGTGGGGTCCGTCAGGATCGAAATGAAGGGGACACGCGCTTCATCCAGATACGCCAGTGCGGCGCTCACTTTGCCCATTTGCATAAGCGAAAGCGTCCCTTCGTGCATGCGGGCCCCCCCGGACGCGGACACAATGATGAGGGGCACTTTCTCTTTCGTGGATCTTTCAACGGCCAGCGTGATCATCTCACCGACAACCGAGCCCATCGAGCCGCCAATAAAGGCATATTCCATGGCAGAAATCTGGACGGGGCGGCCGCCGATCTTGCCGGTGGCATTCACCAGGGCATCGTTCAATCCCGTTGCGTTCCTGGCAGTCTCAAGTCCTCTTAAGATAGGGTTCGCGGTCGACGAAATTCAGGGGATCGGTTGAAATCAGCTGCTGGTCGAGCATTTGATACGCATGATCGTCAAACAGCATCTCAAGCCGTTCTTTCGAGTTGATACGGAAGTGAAACGCGCATTTGGGACAAACCTTCGAGTTCGCATCCAGGTCTTTTTTCCAAATGAAGGCGCGACAATTGTCGCACTTCTTGAAAAGACCCTCCGTCTTTACCGTCTTATCCTCTTCTTTGGTGTTTGCGATCGGACTTTTCTCTTTTTTAAACCAATCCATAGTTCTCATCATAACCCAGTTTTAGATAAATCGGTATCCCAAGAAATGGGTGCCATCGGACGCATATCTGCGGCAGCACAAAACGGATTTGATTTTGCATATAAATGCCTGCAATATATGGATTCTTTGGGGATTAGATGATTATTGCAGTAGATGAAGCAATACCAGACTGGGAAGAAGCGTTTTCGGAGCTTGGCAGAATTCGGCCCTATTCGGCCAAAGGACTCAAGCCGGCCGACATCAGGGACGCGGACATCCTGGTTGTTCGCACCGTTACGACCGTGAATGCTGCCCTGCTGGAAGGCAGTTCGGTCCGGTTTGTAGCCGCGGCCAGCGCCGGGACAGATCATATCGATCAGGCTTACCTGCAAGCCCGCGGGATCCATTTCTCCTACGCCGCAGGATGCAATGCCAACTCCGTTTCAGAATACATCGCGACGGCGCTGCATATCATAGCGTCCCGCAAGCGCTGGATTCTCAAAGACAAATCGCTGGCAGTCGTGGGCGTGGGTAACGTAGGCTCCCGCGTCGCGCAGAAGGCTCGCGCCCTGGGGATGAAAGTTCTGCTATGCGATCCTCCGCTCCGCGATTCGACGGGAGACGCCCAATACCAACGCCTGGACGATGTCATGAACTCGGATATTTTAAGTTTTCATGTGCCTCTCGTCTTTAAGGGACCCTATCCGACCTGGCATATGGTAAACCGCCGGTTCCTAGACTTTCTTTCGCCAAGACAATTCCTCATCAATTCATCTCGAGGGACTGTTTTCGACAGCCGGGAGGTAAAGGCAGCCCTTCGGGAGGGCAGAATTGAGGGAGCCGTTCTTGACGTCTGGGAAGAAGAGCCTCGAATCGACTATTCTCTTTTGGAACTCGTCGATATTGGAACGCCTCACATTGCCGGTAATGCTTTGGATGGGAAAATTCGAGCCACGGAAATGACGCGCAAGGCGCTTTGTGATTTTCTTGAAAGGCGCCCGGCGCAACCCATGGATCCCGTTTATCCCGAAGCTCGAGTTCTGCATCCGGCCTCGGAAACAGGACCGCAGGAAAGCGTTTTATCCGTGCTTCTGCAAGCTTTCGACATCCGGAAGGATGACGCCGACCTGAGGGCCCTGGAGAGTGCTCCTCCAGAAAAGGCCGCCGAGAGCTTCGAGCGCCTGCGCACCCGACATCCTTTGCGGCCGGAGTTTCGTCATTTCATTGTGGATTTGGACAAAGCACATATAAACTTAGCAGCAACATTTGCAGCTCTGGGTTTCAAGATCAGACATAGAGCGGATTGATTAGTGGAGGCGCGCACAACAGATGGCAAGCGTCGTGCGGCGCACATTGGAGTGGCTATTTCTGATTCCGGCCATTGGCGGATCGGCCCATGCGGTTTCATGCGTTTTGGCCGTCACCACTCCGTAGCGCGAAAGGTGCATTGAAAAGAATCATAATTACCGGAGATGATTTCGGCCTGGCCTTGCCGGTCAATGAAGCGATCGAAGAAGCGCATCAAAAGGGTGTCCTGACAACCGCAAGTCTTATGGTAGGAGCGAAGTTTGCCGGGGATGCCGCAGAGCGGGCCAGGAAGCATCCTTCCCTCAAAGTGGGGCTGCATTTAACGCTGGTGGAAGGAATTTCCGTTCTGCCTCCGCAGAGGATACCGGATCTAGTGGATGCATCCGGATCGTTCCCGACCCATCTCACACGGGCGGGCTTTAAATTTTTCTTTTACCCGGGCATCCGAAAGCAGATCGAGGCGGAGATACGCGCGCAGTTTGACGCATTTCATAAAACAGGATTCGTGCTGGATCACGTCAATGCGCACAACCATATGCACCTGCATCCGACGGTGCTGCGACTGATATTGAAAGTCGGCAGGGATTATGGACTGAAGGCGATCCGGCTGCCCAACGAACCGCCTTTGCGGTCTTGGCGGGCGGCAAAAACGTCGCTCGGATCGAGATTCGCATCGTGGATATTTCTTTTCCCGTGGCTACATCTCATGAAGGGAATGATGCGCCGGGCGAACGTGCGCCATAACGATTTTCTCTTCGGAATGAATGATAGCGGGGCAATGACATTGGATTTGGCACTTCGCCTTGTGCGGCATCTCCCCGATGGAGCAACCGAGCTTTGCTTTCATCCGGCGGTGAGCCGCTGTGCGGAAATCGACAGCACCATGCCCGGCTACAGGCACGAAGATGAACTTCAGGCCCTCACGAGTGAAGCGCTGATGCATGCCTTGAACGCAAAAAGCCTAAAAACGATCGCATTCAGCGATCTTTAACAAAACGTCCGCGGGGTGGGAATCGTCCTGGTAATTATCGGTGTACCACCAATCGCCCGCGCCGGAGGCAACAGCTAGTCCGGATAGAAAGGATCAATCCTATGGCCCCGGTTCCTGCAGCAAAAATACAGTTTTTTCCGGAAGACAGAGTATGGATTGCGGATCGAATTCAGGAAGTGCTGGCCAGCGGCCAGTTGACGCTCGGCAAATACGGCAAGGAATTCGAGGAGAAATTCGCCCTTCTCTGCGGAGTGCGCCATGCCATTGCCGTGAACAGCGGAACCAGCGCCCTGGAAATCATTTTGCGGTCTCTCGGAATTGAAGGACGGGACGTGCTCGTTCCGACCAACACCTTTTTCGCAACGGCGGCTGCTGTTGTGCATGCCGGCGGAAATCCTGTTTTGCTGGACATGGATCCCGAATCATTTTCCGTGCGGCCCGATGTTGTGGAAAAAAGCCTCACGCCGAATACGGCCGGCGTGATCGTTGTGCACATCGGGGGCATTGTTTCAGCACAAATGCCCGCCCTGGTGGAACTGGCAAACAGAAAAGGCCTCTGGCTTGTCGAAGATGCCGCCCATGCGCACGGGTCTTCGCTGCGATCCACAAAAGCAGGCGCCTTCGGCATCGCCAGCTCCTTCAGCTTCTATCCAACGAAGGTCATGACATCCGCCGAGGGCGGCATGATCGTGACAAACGACGACAAAATAGCGGAGGAATCCCGGATTTATCGCGACCAGGGAAAGGCCAGCTTTACCGTGAATGCGCACGTGCGCATGGGCTACAACTGGCGCATGTCCGAACCTCACGCCATCATAGGGCTCAGGCACCTGGAGCGCCTGCCCGGAATGATCGCGGATCGGAGAGCGATTGCCGCCGTTTATGACCGCGGCCTGCAAGGATTCAGAAACCTGGTTGCACTGCCGGTTCCTCCGGACGGAATCTGCAATTACTATAAATACATCGCCGTGCTGAAAGAAAAGCGAGACCGCAAGGAGCTGAAGACCCTGCTGCGTGAACAATATGGGGTTTCACTGGCAGGCGAAGTCTACGAAGAACCACTGCATAAGCAGCCCGTATTTGAAAAATACGGCACGGGCCCGCTCCCGATCTCCGAAGATCTGTGCGCAAGACATATCTGTCTGCCGGTCTTTTCGGGAATGCAGGTATCAGACGCCCAAGAAGTGCTTCACGCCCTGAACCAGGTCATCGGATAAATGAATTACGAATGACGAGTTACGATTGACGAATGGAAGCATACCCCCTAGGCAAGGAAGCAACCGCAATCAGAAGGTTGTTTCCTTGCATAATTCGTCATTCGTAATTCGTAAATGAGGAATACCTATGGACAAGAAATACGCGGATATCGGAAAGCTGGAAGGTCTTGTCGACAGCTGCGAGGCGACAAATGGATGTCCCTGGGACAGGGAGCAGACGCGGGAGACGCTGAAGCCCATGCTGATCGAAGAAGCATACGAAGTGCTCGATGCGCTCGATTCCAGAGATCCGGCGGAACTGAAGGATGAATTGGGCGACCTGCTGTTTCAGGTCGTCTTTCACGCCCAGATTTCCAGGGAGAAGAATGAATTTGACCTGGCCGATGTCATCGATCGTTCGCATGAAAAAATGGTGCGCAGGCATCCCCATATCTTCGCGAACGCCGACTTGAAAACAGCGGGGGATGTTTTAAAGAACTGGGAAGATATCAAAGCCGCGGAAAAAGGGGTCCCCTCTTCTTCGCATCCGGATGCCGAAAGATCCCTCCTGGACGGCATCCCGTCGAAACTGCCGGCATTGCATCGGGCGTATCAAATGACAGCGAAGGCTTCCCGGGTCGGTTTCGACTGGTCGCAACTGGACGACATCCTCCTAAAATTAAAAGAGGAAACCTCCGAGCTTCTGGAGGCGCATGCGCAGAAAGACACTCAAAAAGTTGCCGATGAAATCGGCGACCTGCTTTTTGTGGCAGTAAACATCGCCCGGTTCCTTGGCATCGATCCTGAAACGGCTCTGAGCCGCAGCAACCGGAAGTTCGACCGTCGTTTCCGGCACATTGAATCCGCGATCAAAAAACAGGGGCGTGAACTGAAGGATGCCTCTCTCGCCGAAATGGACGCGCTCTGGGATGAGGCGAAAAAGCAAGAAGCAGCTACGACCGCAAACGATTCCGGATTCCAAATTCCAGATTCCAGACTGAAATCTGGAATCGAGAATCTGGAATCTGGAATCCGGAATCAGGGATTACGACACGATGTTGTAATGCTCGATGTGAAGAGTCGGATCGGATTTTATGACCACGTCTCTTTTTAACATGTGACGGATCTCCTCAACCACCATCGACTCGGATTCGCGCAATGCCCGCGCCACATCGGGATGCACGCGGATCATCAGCTCCGAGCGATCGTCCATGTCATTCCTCATTTTTTCTATTTCGTGAAAGATGCCGTAGCAGGTCGTTGAAATGGATTTCACCATGCCGGAACCGGTGCAGTAGGGGCATGGCTGGCACAGCGCGCGCTCCAGCGATTGCTTCACTCTCTTGCGCGTTATCGCAACCAAGCCGAACTCATTGAATTCGAGAATTTTGCTGGGGGACTTGTCCCTGGCGATCTCTTCGGACAGCGCTTCCATCACGCGCTTGCGATTTTTCCGTTCATCCATATCGATAAAATCGATGACGATGATGCCTCCAAGATCCCGGAGCCGGATCTGTCGAACGATCTCATTGACGGCCTCGAGATTGGTGCGCGTGATGGTTTCCTCGAGACTGTTTCCGCGGCCGACAAACTTGCCGGTATTGATATCGATGCTGACGAGGGCCTCTGTTTGATTGATTACGATATAGCCGCCGGATTTCAGCCAGATTTTCGGCTGCAGCAGCTTATCGATTTCAGGAGTGATCCCGAATTCGTCAAAAATGTAGTTTTCCTTCGTGTAGAGTTTGACCCGGTGCACAAGGTTCGGGAAAATCTTGTCCACGAACTCCACGATTCTCTGATATTCCATTTCGTCGTCAACGCGTATGGCCGCAAACTCGAACGAGAACTGATCCCTTAGCAGCCTCTGGACGAGGTTCATTTCCGCATGAATGAGGGCAGGCGCGGAAACTTTCTCCGCGCGGGAACGCATATCTTCCCAAATCCGCGTCAGGAAAGTGAGGTCGTTGACCAGATCCTGCTCGCTGTGCTCTTCCGCAGCCGTTCTCACAATCACTCCGCCGGGAAAGCGGTCCCGGTGTCTCAGAATGATTTCCTTCAGCCGGACGCGTTCGGCATCCGTACCGATTTTGCGGGAGACGCCGATGTGGTCTACCGTCGGCATGTATACAAGGTAGCGGCCGGGCAGCGCGATGTGGCTGGTAACCCGCGCTCCTTTTTTCGCGATCGGCTCTTTGGCAACCTGAACGAGGACTTCCTGGCCTTCCTGAAGCATGTCATCGATGGACTGACGCTCGGGCCGGGGGGTGTTGCGTGCTGTAGTATAGCGCTTGCGCCTCGTGGCCGCGCCCCGACGGCGGGCGAATCCTGGCTGGGAATTATCCTGGTCTGCGCTGAAAGGCAGCGTTTTACCTTCATCCCGGATCGCGGCGGAATCATGCGACGGATTATCGGAAAAAGTCTCCTGGATCTCCGCGTCCGGGCGGATTTCGGGCACTGCTCGCGGCATCCATCCCTATCTCATCTGCGGCCGGCACCGGCGCCGGGGAGTTCGTCTCTGAGAATTCACCCGCCGGCATGGCTGGAAACGGAGGGCAGGGGCTCCGGTATATCAGATGGCGCATAGAGCACATCCGATTCCAGACGAGATTCCACTTCCCGTTCGGTTTCGGCGCTGATATTCCAGTGCTCCAACTGTGAGACCTGCGCTTCTCCGCCGGCTTCGGATGGTGCGGCTTGCGTGCGGGACGCATCCGCCCGTTCTCGCCTCTCCCGCCAGCGGCTTTTATCCCCTTTCCGCTCGCGTCGTTGAGGCCGCTCCTGTGTCTCCACCTCCGCGATGGCCGCGTCCACCTGCTCTTCGGCCGCAGTGATTACCGGGTCGCAATCCTCATTTTCTTCGACAAAATCGGAGACGTAGAGAAAGGCGTCCTTTTCAAGGCCGATGTTGACAAAAGCAGACTGCATCCCCGGAAGGACTTTGGTCACTTTTCCTTTATAGGTGTTGGCGAGTATGCCGCGGCTTCGATTCCGTTCTATATAAAGCTCGGCCAGTTGGTCGTCTTCTAAAATAGCGACCTTTGTTTCCAAAGCTGTGCTGGAAACAATCATTTCTTTAATCATTTAGATGCTCCGGTTATTTTGGACACGGGCGCGAAAGATAGGGACGGGCAGTTGTGCGGGCGGAATGCCGAATGGGTCTCGGGGACTACCATCCTGGATGGATGCACGGCAAACAATCAAATTACAGCCATCAAACCCGCTTCATTCGGGAAGGGACTATGATGCATGCGCCAAACATCGTCAACAGAACCGGGGCACACACTTTTTTAATTGCGCACGGCACGGCATATACTTGTATTCTGACGCTGCGCGTCATAGTTGGTATTAAAATCCCGAAACCAAACCTGATCTTATATCCGTCACTCAATATATCGATTCGCGATCGGTCAATGTTATAAATCATGCAGCTCTTTATGAGCTGACTTCATGATTGCGAACTTATAAATTCTGTATGGCCTCATTCGGCCTGAATAGATAATGGTAATTTGGATGGAAGCCGAATGCAAGCAAAGGTTGTCCCTGCGGCAGGTTACAGGTTAAAAGCTGCATGCTCATCCTGCCAACCTGTAACCTGTAACTTGTAACTTGCTAACGTGTTAACCGCCGCAAGGCTAATTCACATACCGCCTCATTCTAACATTCATGCACAAGCTCATCGCCATGTAGAAAGAAATCAGAGACGACCCCCCGGCGCTAACGAAAGGAAGCGGGATCCCGGCGATCGGGAGCAATCCCACGACCATGCCCACATTGATCAGCACATGGAAAAGCAAAAGCGCCAGAACGCCGACTACGAGGAGAGAGCCGATTTTATCTTTTGCCTCGCGAGCTGTGCGAAAAAGTCGCGCAGAGACCAAGAAGAAAAGGCCCAGGATAGTGATGCTCCCCGCAAAACCCTTCTCTTCAGACAGAACGGCAAAAACAAAATCGGTGTGCCGCGCAGGCAAAAACCCGAGGTGTCCCTGCGACCCCTGCTTAAATCCCTTTCCCAGAAACTTGCCCGAGCCGATTGCGATCTCTGATTGTATAGTCTGATAGCCCATGCGATGCGGATCACTTGCGGGATTGAACACGTTTTCAATCCGGCCCTGCTGATATCCCCTGAGCAGGAACCAGGCCAGCGGGAGCGCAACGGCAACGACAATGAGCATGAACACGAAATGCTTGCGTCGTATTCCGGCAAGACAGGTAAGCACCGCATAAACCGGGAAGAAGGTGACCGCCGTGCCCAGGTCTCCCTGGAATACGACCAGGAGCGCCGGCACAAAAACGATCAATCCTCCCGTCAAATATTCTCTGAATCCGAGGTATTCCGAATCCAATTCCGAATAATATTTCGCCAGGGCAATAATCACCAGGATCTTCATGAGCTCCGAAGGCTGGAACGAGAAGAATCCGATGTCTATCCAGCTTTTATTGCTGTGAATGGATCGCCCGATAATCAACACCAGTCCGAGAACCGCCAATCCCGCCAGGTAGATGAACGTTATGAAATCGGAGAAAAAGTGATAGTCAAAGAACAGCAGCACGGCGAAGGCTGCAAGTCCGCAGCACAAATAAATCACCTGCTTGCCAAAATAGGAGTTCAGGCTTGTTCCATCCGTAGTGCTCCAGATTGCGGCAACCCCGGCACAGGACAGCACGAGGATAGCCAGGAACAGCAGCCAATCAAAACTGAGCAAAAGCCTCTGGTCTATTTTAATCATGGGAAAGCCGTGACTGGCCGCCGTCGGCCCGCATTCCGTGACAGGTCGCCGATGGCCGTTTTGTTTTTCTTTTTATCGTAATATGCGCCAAAAATCTGCCTGGCAAGTGGAGCCGCCGCGACGCCTCCTTTCCCTCCATGTTCGAGGAAAACGACCAGCGCTATTTCTGGATTATCTCTGCTGGCAAAGCCTGCGAACCAGGAATGGTCTTCAAAGTCTTCGCCTGATTGCCGTTTCCCTTCATTGCTGATTACCTGGACGGTGCCGGTTTTTCCGCAAATATCCAGCCCGGGGATTGCGGCATTATGCCCCGTCCCATAGTTATTGACGCTCTCCCACATTCCCTGCCGTATCCGGCGCGCATTCTCTGAGCCGATGGGAATCCGACGCCCAGGCCATTTCAGACTATTTTCCGCGGCTGCCTTCTGCGCGCAACAGCACATGCGGAGTCGTGAGCAAGCCATCGGTTGCCAGGGCGCTCACGGCGCGAAGCATCTGCATCGGCGTCGTGCTCACAGCGCCCTGCCCGATCGAAACGGATATCGTCTCCCCTGCATACCATTTGGACCGGCGCGCTTTCATTTTCCATTCCGGGCTGGGCATGACTCCCGCGCGCTCGCCCGGCAGATCGATGCCAGTCTGCAAACCCAAGCCCAAAGCCTGTGCGTGCTCCGCAATTTTGGAAATCCCGAGCCTCCGGCCCAACTCATAGAAAAAGATGTTGCACGATTTAGCGATTGCCTGCTCCAGACGAAGCGGTCCATGTCCATCCTTTTGCGCAGCAGTGGAATGTCCGGCCATAATAATTGGCCGCCCCCTTGCAGGTCACCGCCGGATTATCCTCAAGCAGGCCCTCTTCAAGACCTGCGTCCGCCATGATCAGCTTGAATATGGAACCGGGTGAATAGCTGTTCTGGATAGCCCGGTTCTGCATCGGCCGGTCCGGGTGATCGATCAGCTCCGCCCATTTTTCCTCGGATATGCGCGTCGAAAAATCGTTGGGATCGAAGGAGGGGGCGCTCGCCATCGCAAGGATTTCACCGTTGCGCGGATCCATGGCAACGATCGCTCCGACTTTATCTTCCAGGGCTTTTTCGGCAACAGACTGAAGATCCAGGTCCAGCGTCAGCTGAATCTCGCCGCCTATAACAGAATCTATTTCCTCCAGACGGCCGACTTCCTGCCCCATGCTGTTGACCAGAACCTGGCGCGACCCATCTTTGCCGAACAGAATCCTGTTGTACGTTCTTTCCACGCCGCTCTGCCCGATCTGGGAACCGGACACCGAGCCGGGAAACATATTTGAAGCCAGTTCCTTTTCCGAAATCTCACCGACATACCCCAGCAGATGCGCGGCAAGTCTGCCGTAATGATACAACCTGCGCGGCTCGGTACTCAGCTGGACTTCCGGATGATCGCGCTTGTGCGCTTCAATGACCGAGATGTCCGCCATTCCAACGTCTTCCTTCAGAACGATGGGATGATAGAGGCCGGTATTTTTGCCGCGGCGCAGACGCGCTTCCAGATCTTCCCGCGTGACACCAAGTTTATCCGTGATGAACCGGGCGGTGTTTTCCCGGTTCTCCATCCACTCGCGGTACAGCACAACGTTAAAGGAGGGCCGGTTTTCGACCAGCGGAGTATTGTTGCGATCGGCTATGGTGCCGCGAGGAGCAACCAGCTGGATTGTGCGAATCCGGTTGCGTTCCGCCCGAAGCCCGTATTCGGAGCCTTGAATGATCTGCAGCTGCCATAGACGTGCCGCAAGGATCAGAAAGATCAATGCGACAGGAAGGCGGAATAAATTCAGCCGTTGCTGGATCAGTTGCCGGTTGGATTCCTGCTGCAGGGCCACATCTCGCTCAGTGCACTTTGTTCGTTTGACTTCTCTTGTAGGTTTCGAAAGCAGCGAACACAATAACCGCAACGGCCGCCGTAATGAATGCCTGCAAAACGGAAGCCCCCAGGAAGATCCGGTTCATGGATCGCTGCAGGAGCCAGAACAAGATAAAAACGCTCAGCGAGCTCAGGCAGGAAGAGGCCGCAATAATCGTGAACCTCACCCAGGGCTGCTCCATCGTGTTGAACCTTTTCCAGCACTGCCCGATCATGAATGCAGCCAGAGTCCTGCCGAATCCATTATATCCGAGCGGCCAGCCCAGCGCGGCATCCAGAAGCAGTCCGGTCAATGCGCCGACGAAAAGCGCCTGAATCCTGCTCCGGTAAATTGCCCAATAGGCAATAAGGATCAGCGACAGGTCAAGAAAGTTAAACAGGAAAAAGTTGTCCCCTGCAATCATCTGCGCAATGATCGCCAGAAAGGACGACAGAGCCAGGAATAAATACTTCATAGCATCCGGATTGAGGGCCGAAAGTAATATGGATTACTGCCCGGTCACTCCCTCCAAAGACTTGCGTTCATTGAGCAGCACGGATACCTCTTCAACCCGAATCAGGTCAACCCGAGGCTCAACCTTTATGAAACGGAATACACCCTTGCCTTTGCGTGAGTCAACAACTTTTCCGATGGGCAGGCCTTTGGGATAAATCCCTTCCAGTCCCGAGCTTACGACAATATCCCCGACTTTCACCGGCTCCGCGTTGCCGACATACGCCATTTCCAGCAAAGCATCGCCTGATCCCCGCAGTACTCCCGGAGTCCGTGTTTGCTCCAACAGCGCGCCGATGGATGCATCCGGATTCGAGATCAACTGCACCTGGGACTGATGTTTCGTGACAAGGATCACCCTGCCTATAATGCCGTCACCGGAAAGCACGGCAGCATCGGTGTGCACCCCTTCTTCCGAACCGCGGTCGATATAAACCAGATTGGACAGAAAACCCGGGGTTCGGGCGACAACCCGGGCGCCGACCGATCGGAATTCCAGGCGATCGTTCAGCGAAAGCAGCTGGCGCAATCGTTCATTTTCTTTTTGCGATTGTGCATAGGAGTTATTTATCAGCAGGAGCTTGTGCACCGTCTGCAGCAACTGTTCATTTTCGGCCCGGGCTCCCACCGTCCAGATGTAATTGTGCCACACGCGCCCGATCCCGCCCGTTATATTCGAAGAAAGAGAAAGGAGCGGGGCCTGCACGGCAAGCGTCCAGGTTTTAAAAAGCAATGTACCGGAAGAGCTTTCTATTTGAATCGAAAGCAGGGCGAGATGCAGAACAAGCAGCGGCATCAGCACCAAAACGGCCCGTTCCTTATTTGCACTCGCCGTCAATTCACTGGACACAGATTCTCCGGAACAGCTTTAGATCGGTCAGCATTTTGCTTGTTCCCAGAACGACGGAAGAAAGAGGATTTTCCGCAACGAAAACGGGAAGGCCGGTTTCCTGAGACAGCCTTTTGTCGAAACGCTTTAGCAGCGCGCCGCCACCCGTCAAAACAATTCCGCGGTCCATGATGTCCGCCGACAGTTCGGGGGGCGTGCGCTCCAGCGCCACTTTGATGGCATTGATGATAATCGCGATGCTGTCGCTGAGCGCTTCCCGGATTTCTTCGTCGGTAACGCTGATCGTCTTTGGCACGCCTTCAATCAGGTTGCGGCCTTTGATTTCCATCGTGGCCGGCCGGTCGAGAGGTCCGGCGGAACCCAGCTGGATTTTAATCGTCTCCGCCGTGCGCTCACCGATAAGCAGGTTGTGCTTCCGTTTGATGTACTGGATGATCGCCTCATCCATCTCATTGCCCGCGACCCTCACGGAGCGGCTGTAGACAATGCCGGAGAGCGAAATCACCGCGATATCCGTAGTGCCTCCGCCTATGTCCACAATCATGTTGCCGCACGCCTCCGTAATGGGCATTCCGGCACCTATGGCTGCGACGATCGCCTGCTCCACCAGATATACTTCGCTGGCCTTCGCGCGCAGAGCGGACTCCTGCACTGCCCGCTTTTCAACCTGAGTAATTTCCGAAGGAATGCCGATAACGATACGGGGGCTAAGAAGGTGGTTGCGGCTGTGCGCCTGCTTTGATGAAGTACTTCAACATCACTTCGGTGACGTCAAAATCGGCGATCACGCCATCCTTCATCGGCTTTACGGCAATGATGTCGGCGGGAGTCCGTCCGAGCATCTCTTTGGCCGCGTGCCCCACGGCGAGCACCTTCTTGCTGTTTCTGTCGAGAGCAACAATGGAAGGCTCATTGACCACTATCCCGCGCCCCTTCGCATACACAAGGGTATTGGCAGTTCCGAGATCGATGGCCAGATCACTGGAAAAAAAACCGAAAAACGATCTAAAATTCATAATTGCTAGACGGCGACTTTGATGCTGTTCTTGGAAAGCTCCTTCGCCCGGTACATGGCTGCGTCCGCCTTTTTAATCAGGCCTTCTGCAGTGAGTGTGTGCTTTGGGCAATTTGCGACCCCGAGGCTTACGGTAAGGCGTATGCTCAGATTTTGAGCTATAAACTCGCACTCTTCCACTTTCTTTCGGATCCGCTCGGCAATTACCATCGCCCCGCTCAAAGGAGTTTCCGGCAGAACAATCACAAACTCGTCTCCTCCATATCTTCCGACTACGTCAGTTTCACGGACAATTCTTTTGAAAACCTGCCCTATTTCAGCCAGAGCCTGGCTTCCCACGAGATGTCCGAAAGTATCGTTGATCCGCTTGAATCCATCAACATCTATAAACAGCAAAGATACTTTTTTCTTGTAGCGTAAGCAACGTTTTACATCAGCCTCGAGGTATCGCATCAGATAACGATAGTTGTAAAGCTTTGTCAAATCGTCAGTTATGGTGAGACGCTCGGCTTCTTCAAAAAAATTTACGCTTCGCACCGCTATTGCGAGCGGATTGAGCATCATTTCGACCAGCGACTGGTCTTCCCGGGTGAATGCGCCATCGGCTTTGTTGATGAGTTCAATGACCCCAATCCTTTCGCCCCGGCGCATGAGGGGATAGCAGAGAATGGACCGGATAAAGACGCTTTCCTTGCTGAAAGGCACTCTCAGCTCAAATGAATAGCTGTTGTTCAGATAGGGCGCGCCTGTTCTTAAAGCTTTCTCCACGATCGCGCTGTTCGCACGCTGCTCGAAAAGATCAAAGTTCTTGATATTCCCTGTGCTGAAGGCACGCTGCAACGCCGCACCCCCTTCACCAAACAGATAGAGGATGCATTCTTCGGCCTGTACGTGCGACAGGATCCTGTTGATCAGAAGACTCATGCCCAGCTTGCGGTCTGTAATATTCGAGGAATATTCGACTGTATCCATAAACGCTTCAAAAAAATCCTGGATTTCATCCGCTCGCCGCTGAACCGATAGGAGCTCATTTCTTTGCGCTTTGATTGCGGCAAAGTCTTCGAACAGATGCCGGCCCAAGTAGGAGGGCATCGGCAAATGCACAACCAGCTGGCCGTCTTCACTCTTGGAAAGGGTCCCGGCCGGAAATTTGTCCGGAATCCCTGTAGCCAACCAGGCTGGCGCCCGGGAACATGTTGGAGATGTGGCGCTGGATTTCGGGATCGTCACTGTCCATCGAATAGAAGATGGCCAGATAATCCTTCGCCGGCACCAAAGGACCGTCCAAGATGGTGCTTTCCTGAAAGGATTCAAATGTCCAGGGCATTCTTTCCGGAGTCGCATCCAGAAAGAACTGAGGGGGTCGATCTCGGTATAGGATGCCGATTTTTGCGTGTTCGACCATTCTAATTATCCCCGCCGCGTGAATTAAAGTCGTGAATGGCCGCAACAACACGCGTGCGCCCTGCAAGGTCCGTCACCTTCATCACAAGATTGGCCTTCCCCACGGAAACAGGAGAAAGGATTTGTGAAGTGCTTAAATGATCCATCCCCGGTCACGTCCACGCTTTCATTGTTTACAGACAATCTGCTCCCCGCTTCGACGTTCCCCACCAGCTCCAGGCTCCTGCCAAACGGCACGATGCGGTCTAATCGTATGAAGGGACCCGGCTCGCCAGCTCTCGCCTTATTGAAAGCGGCGACGGCAGCTCTATCTTCCGCTGCCGTCGGAGAGGAAGACTCATGCTCCTGCCCAGAGCCGGAGGAAGGCGGAGTATTTTCCGCCGAAGGCACGCCGATTTCCATGCTGCCATCTCCGGCACTTCGAACCGTCAAAACGGTATTCTCCTGAATGGTAACGGTATTGCCGTTGGAATATCGGATGCCGGCTCCGCCGGATTTATCCGTCTGGATCAGGTCTCCTTCCATCAGGCGCGCGCCGACCGCTATCTGATTCCATTCAGCCCGGCCGGGTTTACCTGTTAATACCATTCCCGTTGCCGAAACCAGTTCCGCTACGGGACCCTTGGCCTTTGCTTCCGCGCGCGTCATATCCAGACTGCTATTTGAGCGATAAAGAATCAGACTGACAAGGGCCGCTGCGGACAGCACACATATGCCCGCAACAATAAATATGCCATTCCACCCTTTTTTGGCGGGATGACGCAAAAAATCACTCAGGCTGCGATCCATATTCATGCCGCTGAATAAACCAGGGCTCTCGATTTTGAGAATTGCCGCAATGCCTCAAAAAACAGCGAAAGCATTTGAGAATAAACGCACATCAACACAGGAAGACCGTGCGCTCCTAAATCTCATCGGAAAGGCTTGAGTTGGGTATTAAATAATTCCGGATTCCGGATTCGAGATTCCGGACAAGAGCTACATCCGGATCCGGGTGTCGCTCTTGGTAAATTGCTCATATTTCAGGATTCTCTCTGATCGTCGCATGAGGTCTTCCATCCAGATTCCAGATTCCAGATTCAGCAAACTACATCGGGATCTGGGTGTCGTTCTTGGTAAATTGCTAATATTTCAGGATTCTCCCTAATCGCTGCATGCAATCTTCAATCAGGAATCAGGAATCTGGAATCCGTAATTTGGAATCGTATGCTATAATCACGTTTTTTATTCCACTGAATGGAGGCAGCATCTTCCTATGCTGGATTTAATGCGCCGTAAAAAGCGGCTAAAAGTAATTCTATGGTTTGTAATCTTCAGCTTGGCCTTGGGCATGCTTCTCTTTTTTGTGCCCGGCTTCGACATGCAGAATGTCACAACGGATAATTCCGCAGCTACGGTCGATGGCCAATCCATCACGATCGCGGATTTTGCCCTCGAATATCACAGAACCGTAAAGAGTTACAGTAACGGGGGCAAAAACAAAACCGATCCCGAAACCCTCAAGGCTATGGGAGTCCCTCAGCAGGTGCTGAATGAAATGATAACCTCCAAGCTGGTCGAGATGGCCGCCCAACGACTCGGCATCAGACGTCACGCCGAATGAGGTCAGCCGCACCATTGAAGCGTATCCGTATTTCCAGGATCAGGGCAAGTTTATCGGGATCGATCGGTACAAGGATCTTCTCGCGGCAAACGATCTCTCCGTCGAAAATTTCGAAAAAGATCTGCGCCAATCCCAGCTTATCAGCAAGTTTCGGGCGGTCATCACGGATTCCATTGACGTGAGCGACAAGGAACTGCGGCAGGAATTTTCCCGCTCCAATGAGCAGGCCGAAGTGTATTACGCCATCCTTAAAAAGCAGGATTTTAAAGCGCGCGTGAAACCGGTCGAAGCGGATCTGCGCGCATATTTCGAAGATCACAAAGCCTCTTACCAGATAAAAGAGAAACGCAAGGCGCAATATCTGCTGATCCCGGTCGCACAAATGCTTCCCGGCATCAAAGTGACCGATCAGGAAATTCTTGAGGAATGGAATAAGAAGCCGCACGCGGAAACGGTGGAAGCGGCCCATATATTGCTCCAGGTCGGCGATGAATCCAAAGACGCCGAGGCTAAAGCGAAAGCCGAGGAGGTCCTTAAAAAGCTGAAAAGCGGCGGGAATTTTGCAGCTCTCGCCAAACAATATTCCCAGGATACGGGCAGCGCGGCACAGGGAGGATATCTCGGGCCTTTCCAGCGCGGCCAGATGGTCAAGGAGTTTGAGGATGCCGCTTTCGCGTTGAAGGTCGGCGAAACCTCCGGACTAGTGCGTACGCAGTACGGGTACCACATCATTCAGGCCATGCGGCATGAAACGCCTGTTTTCGAAGCGAGCCGCCCTCAACTGATGATGGCCGTTCAAAGCAGAAAGGCACAGGATCTGGCAAAAGAAAAGGCCGCAGCGGCTGTGCAGCTTTTGCAGAAGAACAAGAATCTCAACCTGGCTGCCAACAATCTGGGGATAGCAGCGGAAGTCAAAGAAACGCCCCTCTTCACCAAGGATGACAGTTCTTTCGATCTCTTCGGCTCTCAAGCCCTGAGAGACGAAGTCTTCGCCCTTAAGGAAATCAATGCCATCGGAAAACCAGTGGAACACCCGCTGGGTCTTGCCATCCCCAAACTAATCGAGGTGCAGATGCCCAAGCCCGGGGATTTCGCTCAATTCCAGAGCCAAATCGAGAAAGATTACATCGACGCCAAAGCGACAGAGCTGATGCAGGCGGCCGCGAAAAAGCTATCAGACACTGCACGCACGCAAGGCAGTCTGGAAAAGGCCGCAAAAGAGATGGGCTTGAGCACCAAAGCTAGCCAGCCCTTTAATATCTCCGGGACGCCGGACGCCGAGATCGGCGCGAATACCCCCTTCAACAGGGTCGCCTTCGATTTGCCGCAGGGAGGCGTGAGTTCTCCTGTGCCGCTGTCGGAGAATGCCGCTGTGCTTCAGGTTAAATCCCGTTCCCCGTTTGATGAAACAGCATTCCAGCAGGGAAAGGCGGAATTGAAAGCGAAGCTGCTCAAATCGAGCCAGGATATTTATTTCCAGGATTACATCCGCAGAATTTACGAAGAGCTGGAAAAGGCGGGGAAGATTCGCATCAATTCAAAATCTTTAGACGAGGTTGCGCGGCAGTCCTATTACTAAAAGACAGAATTCAGGAGTCAGAATTCAGGAGTCAGAATTCCTGAATCTGGAATCAAACTCTTAGGCTTATCATCCAGAGAGATTGCGTACCCGTGCAATCTCTCGACAATGCGGACTACATTCTTCAGCTCTTCAGAAATTTTTTTGATATCGGCTTGAACCTTACCGTTGCAGTCGGAGTTCAATTCCAGCAGTTGAGCAAATCCCATGATCACAGCTAGAGGATTGTTCAGGTCATGGACAAACCCTCTCAGGCTGGCCGAAATATCGGCCACAACCGCACTATCACACGCATTCATCGACGGAGTTCTATTCAGGTTTGATACCAGTAGAAATCCAGCAGGCAAGTTTCCCTTGCCTGCCAGCGACGTCACTGCGCCGCGCGCTTCCAGGGATCGCCCGCTCCGGGTGCGATGTATGAGTTCGCCTTCCCAATTGCCCCACTCTTTTGCGGCATTCAGGATTTGCGGCATTTCAAAAGCCGAATGGTCGGCCAGGATCTGGGTAATCGGCCTGCCGACAAGTTCCTGGGCAGAATAACCGGTGAATTGCTCGGCAGAAGCAGACAGAGATACAATCAGCGCGTCCGCCGACAGAGCGGCAGCCAGCCAGCTGGAAGAACAAACGAGAGTCTGCATAATTACTTACTATCGTCAGATAAATCAGTCATGGTTAGCACAATAATTTCGGAATCCAGAATCTGGAATCCGGAATCTGGAATCAGGAATTAAGGTCGTGGATGATGCGCAGTCCGTCAAGCGTCAGCCATGGTGCGAGAATGGAAATAACTTTTGTTTCTTTTGCTATAACCTCCGCCAGACCGCCGGTTGCAATCACCCGGGTGCCGGGTCCCAGTTCTTTCTGGAACCGGGATACAACACCCTCGACGAGTCCCACATAACCGAACATGAGCCCCGACTGCAATGAATGCATGGTATTTCTTCCTATCGCAGAGGGCGGCCATCGAAGGTCTACTTTGGGCAATTTTGCGGTGTGTTCAAACAGCGCTTGAGATGCAATCCCGATCCCGGGAGCAATGGCGCCACCGAGATAGTCTCCCTCCGGGGAAACCGCATCGAAGGTAGTCGCCGTGCCAAAATCGATAATGCAGGCGGGCCCTCCGTAAAGCTTGTACCCCGCCGCCACATCCACAATCCTGTCGGCACCCACCTGGCTCGGATCATCGCATCGGATGCGGACGCCGGTACGGCATGTCCCATCGACTACCAGCGGTTCCAGGCGGAGAAATTGACGGCAGACTTCTACAAATGTTCCGGTCAAAGGCGGTACCACAGAAGCCATCGCGATCGCGCGCACATCCCGGGCGGAAATTTTCGCACGGCGAAAAAGGCCCAGCATCAAAGTGCCATACTCGTCCTGCGTCCTGTCGTGTCCCGTGGCAAGACGCCAGCGCGGACCTAGAACTTCTCCCTCATAGATACCGAGGGTGACGTTTGTGTTTCCAATGTCAATAGCTAGAAACATAGCAAAATTACGAATTACGAATTACGAATTACGAATGAAAAAATACATTGCAGCGAAGGATTAACCTCTATCCACAATGTATGTTTCAAATCGTCATTCGTAATTCGTAATTCGTCATTCCTAATTCTCAGGTTTGGGTGCCGGATTGCCGGCTGCATCGTAACCACCAAGGCCTTTGCAGTTCTGGCATTTCCCGCTGCCGTACGGCTGGCAGAAAGTGCACACTTTTCCCTTTTGCAGCGCCAACCGGCCCTCCCCGTGACAGGCGCGGCATTTCCCCGTTCCTTTGCAATGCGAGCATCTTCGATACGATTCAGCCATCGTTAATCTCCTTTTTTCCGCTGGCAAATACAGCAATAAAACGTACTGCGGTTTCCCTGCAGGAATCTCCCTATCGGCGTCCTGCACCGGATGCACTCCTGCCCGTCTCTTTGAAATACCATTAAATGGTTTTGGTTTTCTCCAGGGTTCCCGTCGGAATCCACAAAATCCGAAAAGCTGGTCCCGTGGCGTCGGATCGAGTTCCGCAGGACTTCGCGTATGGCGTCCGCAAGCCGCGCCGTTTCGCCTCCGGTGATCGTTCCGCAGCGGCGCTGCGGGTGAATCTGCGCCAGGAACAGGGATTCGCAAACATAAATATTTCCAAGCCCGGCAACCTTCCGTTGATCCAGAAGAAAAGGCTTTATTTCCTGCCGGCTCTTCTTCAACTGCAATTCAAGCCAGCTGCCATTGAAACCAGAGTTCAATGGATCTCTTCCCAGCGCTCTGATTTCCGGAATCATGCTCAGCCGCGGCACGTCATACACAGCCATGAGTCCAAACCGGCGCGGATCGCGATACTCCAGCTCCGTGAAATCGGAAAACCTGACCGTGACGTGTGTATGTTTGTCTCCGGCTTCCGGACGGGCATGATACAAAATTCTTCCGCTCATTCCCAGATGGATCAGCCAAAATGCACTCGGATCGAGCGCGACGACGAGGTATTTTCCGCGCCGCATTATGCGCCGTATGGTTCGACCCCGAAGATTGTCCTCAAACCCGCCATCCAGCGGTCTGCGGAGAGAAAATCCTGAAAGACGGACATGAGAAATGCTCTTACCGACAATTCTCTTGCGGAGTCTGCGCGCTATGGTTTCGACTTCGGGCATTTCAGGCATTTCTATCTAAGAGGCGGAAGGACATCCATAAACGAAGAGACGGAAAAAACCGCTTTCCCAAGTCCGGGCTCGCCATACCCGGCGGGAGGCGGAAGCCGATATTTTGCCCGCGTATCGCGATACGCTCGGAGCAGCCGGACGTGGTATTCCAGCGGCGCTCCCGGCTGATTCTTTCCCAGAACGCTCATAGGTTCCGGACACCAGGTTGTAAACCTGGGAGATACGCCATGACTCATGAAAAATTCGAGACCCTCCGTAGTCGATGCGATCGCCTCGTCGACGTCAAGAAATCCGGCAGGCAAAGCCATCTCCACTCCCGCTACGAAATTGGGAATCACATGGTCCGGCCCGAACACCGCAGCCGCATCCAATATCCGCCGGATCCATTCTTCGCGGCCGACGTATCTGGATTTGCCCGGACAATAGAGCTCAAAGAGGCGTTTATCCCATATCTCAAAATTAGGATGATAGATCTGAACGCCGACGTCCCTCAGCCTCTGCACTTCATCCTTAGGGAGCGCCTGCACGACCACCTTGCTGATCCAGCGGCCGGGCCAACGTTTTTCTATCGCTTCCGGATAACGGATGTAAAAATCGATCTCGGACATCCCGTCCAGTGTCCCCGTAATGCTCCCGCCGGTTACGGTATAGGCTCTGCTGTCGCTATCGGCGGAGGCAATGATCTCCATGGCTTCGACGATTTCTTCCACGGATTTCACCGGAGTATAGGGTCTGCCGGATTTTTTCTGCTGGCGATAGTTTTCATTGATGTCGCAGAACTGGCACTCCTCCTGGGCCCCGAAATACTGGCAAAGGCGGAATGCTGTCAGATACAGGAGATATCCCCATTCGATTGCGGGCGCGATGTCCGTAATCGGCTTGCCGCTCGCAAGCGTTCTCCCGTAATACTCCGGAGATTTCTGAAGCTGCACTTCGGCTACGGCCTGTCCATCCATCTTCAGGACGAGCGAACCTTCTTCGGATACGACGCAATACGGCGAAGCGGGATTCAGGCGAACTGACACGATCACGGGCTGGAAATTATAGGGGCCGCCCGCCAGACGGACTTCTTCCGGAGCTTTCGAGTGCTCTTTCCTTTCCATCCCGGATATCGGGATCATGTCAAAAGAAAAGATGAAGTAGGCCTTCCGCTTAAAATGCGCGGCGATCTCGAGGGCTTCCGCAGTCCAGGCCATTCCCCGCCGCAGCAGGTCTTCTTTGAAAACCGCTTCGATGGGAATGTCCGGATAGCGTCCGGCCAGTGCTTCAATTTCTTCAATCATGGATTGATCTCTTAACCGCTATTCTCCGGATCTTCGGTTCCAAGTTTCAAGTTCCAGGTTACAAATTCCAGGTTTTATCCTGCAACCTGTAAACCTGTTAACTTGTAACCGGCCGCTCAGCGGCCCGGCTACAGATCGTCTGAAGAGCCGCCGCCCGAATCGCCTGTTTCTCCCTCGCCGGCAGCCTCGCGGGCAGCTTCGTCCGCAAGCTGGTCGATATCTTCTCCGGCAAAATCCTCACCCATTTCCTTGCCCATTTTTTTCATCCAGCGGGCGACGCTCCCGGGATCGTTCTCGTCCAGACCTGAAAAACTCGACGGATCCGCCAGGGACTCCAGCCTGCTCTCCTCTGATTTTGGCATGGCAAACCGTGAATAAAGCTGCTCGATATCTTCCCCCCGGCAGAATTTGCAGGCGGGCTTGAATGAGGAAGGCGACAAAACCAGGAAGCTCATCTTCCGTTTGCATTTCCGGCAGTAGTATTCAAATATGGGCATAATTCCTCTCGCGCTCTAGGATCGCATGTTCAGTGTACCAGAGACTTCCGGGACGGGACACTAGTGTCCCGTCCGAGTACGTCGGTAGAGGCCGCTCTTGCCGCCGCTTTTTTCCAGCAGCTGCACCCTTTCGATCGTGGCCCCTTTCTCCACGGCTTTGACCATATCGTAAAGAGTCAGCGCGGCTACGGATGCAGCCGTCAGCGCTTCCATCTCCACGCCAGTAGTTCCGGCGCAGGAGACGCTGGCGAGAAACCGCACGCCGTTGCCACGCGGTTCCGCCTCCACGTCCACATGCGTCAGAAGAAGCGGGTGGCACAGGGGAATGAGGTCCGGCGTCCGCTTGGCTGCCAGGATGCCAGCAAGTCGCGCTGTTTCCAATGCATTTCCTTTAGGCAGTGCGCCGCCGCGAAGCAGAGACAGCGTCTTGCGGGAAAGCCGGACAAAAGACTCCGCCACGGCGCGCCGCGAAGTAACGGACTTCTCCGTAACATCCACCATCCGCGCCCGCCCCTTCGAATCCACATGTGTCAACTCGTGTCTGTTTTTTTATACTCATATAAGAGATTACGAATTACGAATTCGAATGACGAATGACGAATTACGAATTATTGATGGAGGATGATTCCAATCGTAATTCGTCATTCGTAATTCGTAATTCCGGTTAGCGCTGCCGGACAAAGAAGTCAGGCAGCAGCATTATTTCCACAATCTCTCCCCGGCTTAAAAGATCACGGTTCTTGGGAAAGATGAACGTTGCATTCGCACCTGTGAATCCGACGATGTCCGCCGAGCTCTTCCACCGCAGCGGATCCACTTTCCATCCATCGTCCTGCCAGGTCACCCATGCAGGCAGGAAGGCAGTTCGTCCCGGAGACTGTCTCATGTCGGCCAGCAATTCGCCTTTCATCCTGGGCAATTCCGGATTTGCCGCGCCGCAAAGCCGGCCCAGCACGGGACGGACAAAGCACTCGAATGTAATCAAAGCGGATATGGGATTTCCCGGCAACCCGAAAACAAGTTTGTTTCCTCGGCGGGCAAACACCGTGGGTTTGCCGGGTTTGATGGCGACCTTGCTGAACAGAATTTCAAGTTCCAGATCCTGAAAAACATCCCGAACGAAATCATATTCCCCCATGGAGACTCCGCCGGTAATGATCAGGACATCCCGCTCGAGGCCCGCCAGCATCTTTTGCCGCAGCTCTTCCCGGTCGTCTCTCACGATTCCAAGATAGTCGGGTTCCAAGCCCATGAGCCGCAATTGGCTGGCCAAACAATAGGCATTGGAATTTCGGATTTGATCAGGCTGAGGCATCTGATCGAACTCGACCAGTTCATCGCCGGTCGCAAAAATCGCTACTGCGGGCTTTCCGTAAACTTTGACCTCGCCGTATCCGAACGTCGCCATAACGGCGATTTCCGCGGGCCCTACTCGATGCCCCGCTGCCAGGACAACGTTTCCGGATTTCGCTTCGGATCCGCGTGGAGCAATATTTTCATGAGCCTTGACCGGCTTCAAGATCCTGACTTTCCGCCCGCCGTCGATGATTTCGCATTGCTCAATCACCTGGACAGCATCTGCCCCTTCAGGGACAGGAGCGCCCGTCATGGTGGCAATGGCTTCGCCGGATTTCAGAGTCCCGGGGATTCCGCCTCCGGCCCGGCTTTCTCCGGCAATCCTGAGCTCCACGGGCGGATTTTCCACATCGGCAGCCAGTACGGCATAGCCGTCCATAGAAGACCGGTAAAAGGGCGGTATATCGCTTGTGGCCGCGAGATTTTCAGCTATGACACGTCCCAGCGATTCCTGAAACGGGACACACTCCACTTTGCGCTCAGGCAGGTTTGACTGCAAAATCTCCAGGGCCTCTTCCACGCTTATCATATAAATCTCCCGCTCCCCTGTAGCTTAGGATTAGAGGATTAAAGGATTAGAGGATTAAAGGGACCGGATGCAGGTTACAGCCACCAATATCCCTCTACCCCTTTAATCCTTTGATCCTCTAATCCTCTTTAATCCTTTAATCCTTTAATCCTTTAATCCTTGCTTCCTCTTCCCGGCCGAACGTGCGGAGAGCTTCGGCAAATTCCTTCAAACGCTGTTCGACACGATAATTTACAGTGCCTTCCGGGAAGGCATTTTGATCGGTCTTTTCACCCGCAGGAATACCGGTCAAAACTTCTATTCCCTCATCGATGGTGCTGACGGCATAAATGTGAAAGGTACCGGCCGCTACGGCATCCACGACATCGTGGCGCAGCATCAGGTTTTTCGCGTTCTGACCGGGGATCATCACGCCCTGCGTGCCGGTTAAACCCTGCGCTTTGCACACGTCGAAAAACCCTTCGATCTTCTGGTTTACGCCTCCGATGGGCTGAACTTGGCCGTTCTGGTTGACGGATCCTGTTACGGCAATCCCCTGTTTAATGGGAATTTTTGACAGGCTTGAAAGCAGCGCATAGAGCTCCGTCGAGGAAGCGCTGTCTCCGTCGATCCCGTCGTACGATTGTTCGAAACAGAGGCTGGCGGCGACAGACAGGGGCCGTTCCTGCGCGAATCTGGAACCGAGATAGCCGCTCAAAATAAGCACTCCCTTGTCATAAATCTTCCCGCTCATCTTGGATTCGCGTTCTATGTCGATGACACCGCTCTTGCCCATAAAGGTCTTCGCGGTGATGCGGGAAGGCCTGCCAAAGCGGATATCTCCCAGGTCCATTACCGCCAATCCGTTTACTTGTCCCACCGCCTCTCCGGCTACATCCACGAGAATCGTTCCATCGGTGATCATCTCCCGGATCCGTTCTTCGATCAGGCTGGACCGGTAGTATTTTTCTTCAATCGCGCGCCTCACATGCGCGGCGGAAATAATGGGTTCACCGGCGTTGCGCGCCCAGTAATTCGCTTCTCGAACGATGTCGGCGATATCGCTGAAGCGGGCCGACAGCTTCTGCTGATTGTCTACCAGCCATGAGCCGTATTCGATCACTTCCGCCACTCCTGACGGGGCGAAGTGCAGCAGGCCCTCGTCGTGGCAGCGCGAGCTGATGAAGGAGGCATAGTCCACGAAGGCGCGCGCATCCCTGGCCATTTCAGAGTCGAAGTCTGCTTTCACTTTGAAAATTTTGCGGAAATCTTCGTCCAGGCTATACAGCTCGTGGTAAATCATCTGGTGGCCGATCATGATGACCTTCACGTTGGCGGGGATAGGATTCGGCCGCATGCCCGCAACCGCGACAAGTCCCAGCTGCTCGGTCATGTCCTCGATCCACACCTCCTTGTTTTTCACCGTGCGCTTCAGAGTTTCCCAAACGCCGGCGTTCAGGAGAACATCGTGCGCATTGACAACGAGAAATCCACCATTCGCTTTGGCGTAAGAACCGGCGCGGATAAGAGTGAAATCGCCTGAAAGCGTGCCGAACTGCGCGCGCCGTTCCACGCGTCCAAACAAGTTGTAATACGTAGGATTGGTTTCAATGATTACCGGAGCTCCCTTGAGATCCGTGTTGTCTACCACGATATTGACAGTGTACTTGGCAAAAGGATCGATCGGCGCATCCAATCGGAGCTGAGACAAGCCGGATGAATCCTGTTTCGCAGAATCTTCGGTGAAATCCTCCAGGTGAGAGAGTATGTATTCTTGAACATCGTCCAGATAGGACGTTATCTGCGGAAATCCGGGGTGTTGCTCTTTGATCCCGTCAATCCGGACACCTACGACATAGAGTCCGACGCGCCGGTGCATTTCGTTGACTCGATCGCGGCTGTCTTTGTTCGCATCGCGCACCTGCCGGAGAAACGACTGAATCTCCGGGTCAAGTCCGGACCTGCGGACATCAATCTGCTTTTTGGCCTCCGGATCCAGCGCTTCATACTGGTCGGCGGTCATCGGTTTTCCGTCGATCATAGGCAGCAGAGAAACGCCTACTTTCGAAATTTCGATCTCGAATTGTTCCGCGCGCGCTTTTTCTGAAAGCTTTTCCAGAAGGAGCTGCTGCTGTACCTGATTCTCGCGATGAAGCTGGGTTACGCTCTCTTCGTATTCTTTGGACTCGAAAGCCTTGGGAATAGCGGTCTTAAAGTGGCGGACAAGCTCATCCATCTCAGCCTTGAGACCTTTAGCCCGCCCGGCCGGCAGATTCAGTATCGTGGGGCAATAGGGATCCCGGAAATTGTAGACGTAACACCAGTCATCCGGGCAAGGCATTTTCGCGGCGATTTCCTCGAGGAAGGTCTTGATAACTGTCGTTTTCCCGGTCCCTGTCAGGCCACTCACATAAATGTTGAAACCAGGAGAGGTTATATCGAGGCCGAAGCGAATAGCCCGGATCGGGCGCTCCTGCTCCACGATGCCTTGAAGCGGAGGTATCTCTGCCGTCGTCTTGAATGAAAAAACAGAAGGATCACAAGTCCAGCGCAGACATTGCGGAGACAGCTCATTGTTTTTGGCGCTCATCGATTCTCCCGAATAAACCGTTTCCGGTTTATCTTTTGTATCCGATTTTCCGCAGGAATTCTCTCCTTGTTTTTGCGTCTCCCTCGGTTTCGATTCCCTTGGGCGAGAACCCATCAATCACTCCCAGGATGCCGCGACCCTGATCCGTTTCGGCCACGATCGCTTCCAGCGGATTGGCGGTGGCGCAAAAAACATGGCAGACCTCGGAGCAGCCTTTGATCGCGTTGAGCACGTTGATTGGAAATGCGTCTTTGAGCAGAATGACAAACGCGTGACCGGCGCCCAGGATTATGGCGTTTTCGGCAGAAACCCTTATCAGCTCCTCGTCGTTGCCTTCAACCCGGATCAGGCAAGGCCCGGAAGCTTCGCAGAAAGCGATCCCGAATTTGCAGTGCGCGCACCCGGTGGTGATCGCCTCGTAGAGATCTTCAACCGTTTTGATAAAATGACTCTGACCCACGATGATATTGCAGTTTTCGGGAACAGACAGCCGGATGTTTTTTATTTCCATGTTTCACCGCAATTATCCGATAAAGGATAGGGAGCCTCGGCAACTGGCGTCGATAATTCACTGACAGTTGCCCCGTTTGCTCACGTAATCTATAATCTTGGCACGACTTGGAGCGCCGGCGGGGATTGTAACACAAATATGGTTTAGCAATGCCCGGGCAAGTCTTCTTTTGGAAGGCGCGGCAGGGCAAGTCACTCGGAGCCCTGGAAACTGAGTCGATGAATCGAGGGTGATCTATGTGTGGGATTGTCGGATATGTGGGTTCAAAGTCCGTTGTTTCCGTCATTATCAATGGGCTGCGCAAGCTGGAATATCGCGGATATGATTCTGCAGGAATCGCGGTCGTGCGCGATCGCCAGGTTTTGATCCGGCGGACCTCAGGCAAGCTGACGAATCTTGTGCGTTCCCTCGAATCCGAACCGTTGGATGGAGACTATGGAATTGGCCATACGCGCTGGGCAACCCACGGCCGCCCGACGGAAGAAAATGCGCACCCGCACCGCGACTGCACGGGCCGGATCGTCGTTGTGCACAATGGAATCATCGAAAACTATCTCGAGCTGAAAACCAGGCTGCAGGAAAGCAACCACCGGTTCGTTACCGAGACCGATACCGAGGTTATTGCGCACCTCGTGGAGTCGATGTTGCCGGGAAGGACATTCCCCGAAGCGGCGTGCGCCGCAATAGAACAGCTGCGCGGCAGTCTTGCTGTTTGCATTATTTCGGCCGACTGCCCGGGAACGATTTTAGCTGCCCGCAACGGCCCGCCGCTCATCGTGGGGTTGGGCGATACCGAGTACTTTGTGGCATCCGACGTTCCAGCGCTGCTGGAGCATACCCGCACTATGTATTTTATGAAGGACGGCGAAATAGCCATTCTTTCGCCCGGGGGAGTCGTCATCCAGGATTTCCACGGACACGAGATCGGATTCACGCCGCAGGAAGTTCAGTGGAGTTCGGAAATGGCCGAAAAGGGCGGCTTTCCTCACTTCATGCTCAAGGAAATTTATGAGCAGCCTCGCAGTTTGCGGGAAACTATCGCAGGCCGTGTTTCCCTGGACTCCGGAGAGGTCCTGCTCGAGGAGGCAAACATCCCCGAAGATGTGCTCAGTAAAATCGAGCGGATCCACATTGTGGCCTGCGGGACTTCCTGGCACGCGGCTCTGGTCGGCAAATTCTTAATCGAGGATTTCGCGCGCATACCGGTAGAAATCGACTATGGTTCGGAATTCCGCTATCGCAATCCGCTGGTCAACGCCAATTCCCTTGTCATCGCTATCAGTCAATCCGGCGAGACGGCAGACACGCTGGCCGCGGTCCGTGAAGCAAAGGCAAAACACGCCAGGATCCTGTCGATCTGCAATGTCGTCGGGAGCATGCTTTCCCGGGAAAGCGATGGAAACCTGTACACGCGCAGCGGGCCGGAGATCGGGGTCGCTTCCACAAAAGCTTTCACCAGCCAGATTGCCGTTCTCGTCCTGGTAGCGCTGTACCTGGCTCGAGCACGAAATCAAATCCCGCAGGAACAGATGGAGCCGCTGCTCGCTGAACTGGCTCGCGTGCCGCATTGCATCGAACAGATGCTGGATCAGACCTCTACCTACGAGGAAATCGCCCGGAGGCTGCTCCGATGCAATAACGCCCTGTACCTGGGACGCGGCATTCATTATCCGATCGCACTCGAGGGCGCGCTGAAGCTGAAAGAAATTTCCTACATCCACGCCGAAGGATATCCGGCCGGGGAAATGAAGCACGGGCCCAACGCCCTGATCGACCAGAACCTCCCCGTCATCACACTGGCCGCCAGAGATAAACGAAATCCCAAATCCGTGCTGCGCTACGAAAAAATGATCAGCAACATCGAAGAAGTGCGCGCGCGGGAAGGGATCATCGTTGCCCTGGCAAGCGAGGACGATGACCGCATTGCCGGGCTATCTAAACACGTCATCCGCATACCGGAAATCGCCGATTGCCTGCTCCCGATACTGATGATCGTTCCCCTGCAGCTTTTGGCCTACCACATCGCCGTGCTGCGCGGATGCGATGTCGACCAACCGCGCAACCTCGCAAAAAGTGTCACCGTCGAATGACGATTTACGAATGAATAAATCGATGGTGCAGAGATTTACTTTATCTTTTCAAGCTCCGACTGCCTTCTGCCCAGAAGGAACGCCGCAAGGATAATCAGTGCAACGGCTACAAGGATAAACACGGCGGAAATAGTCTTCGAGGGCTTTAGGGCATAGACGTAAAAGTAAAACAAGATGGGCGTAATCTGCACTGACAGCTGCTGTACCGGGATGACATTGCTTGCCTGGGCATACTTGAATGCCTCGTTGGTCTGCCTGATGCCAAGAACATTGCATCCCACAAGAATAACGCTGGCCAACACAAACAGCCCGGTCTGCCGCCAATTGCCATTGCCGGTCATGACAACTGCGAACACAGCTATGAGCGGACTGATCCAGAAATTGGAGATTGCGAATGGAAATCCGTTCGAAAAGGCCATGAGAATGCCCTTTCGTCGTGCAAGCTTGAGCGACTGAAAATGGGTCCAGCCCCATAACAAGAAGAGGCTTATGCTAAGGATGGCAATTCGTAAAGCAGTGTTTGAATCCGCCAGACGATCCCGGACGACATCCACGTTTATTTCAAGCTCACTTAGACCGAGCAACAAGATTCCAGCCATCAGCAGGGCAATCCCAATATATTCCGATAGGTTGAGTGCTTCTCCAATTATCTTGACCGAACCAATTGCCAGAACAATCAAGCCCGAGGCCATAAGCCCGGGAACCAGGGCCGGACCGATCAGGCTCTGTGCGATCATGAATGCACAGGTGCCCACGCCATATTCCAGTGCGAGGCCTCCCAGCCATCGAGGGTTTTTAAGAAGCGCCGCCAGGAACCTTTGCGTTTTGTCGGCTGTGGGCATGTCGTTCACTGCCTTCTTTTGGAGAATGATGCCGGTTTGCATGCAAACTCCGCAAAAGATTGCCGTAAAAACGCCCAGTATGTAATTTAGATCCATTATAAGTCCGGGAGAATAGGCGGAAGACTGAACATGAAGCGTCCTTCGCTGAAAACCTGTGGCACCACTCCAATCATTTCGGACCAGATTGTCAAAATTCTATTGCGGCTGACTATACTACCACGGGCCGGATTTCATGCTTCGCGAAAAAACTGGAATCCCTATCGGCCAGAAAAATGGATGCGCTAAACAAACCAAATCAGCGCAAATCCTTAACCGGACAGTAGTGTTTCCAAATCTGGAATCTGGCATCAGGAATCTTACTGAAGGGACACTATAACCAGGCACGGCGACCTGCATGTTGGGTTATTTGACCCGCATAATTGGTTCATTCAACCACAATTTGGGATTTTTCACGCCGACTTTTTCATGCAATATTTCAAATAGAATAAATATACTCCTGTTATATCCTTGTATTATTTGACTTTATATTTTTATTCCACGAATTCACAAAATATGGCCGGTTAAGTGCATATAAAACATACTCAGTAGGACAACCCGTGTCCTATAATCGCGCTCAATAAGGTAATTTGTTCACGCTACAGTTCAGACCATGAAGATGGAGGACCCGATGGGAGGGTAAGGCTGCCCTCGGGAATTTTATCTTTTGATATTAAATCGAGGAAAACAGGTATACGTCGTTTAGCCCGCGATGCACAGCATCCCTTAGGATTCCGTGAGATTGCGCCGGGCACCGGAGGCTCTTCATGAATGGAGTGCAGCAGACGGTTATTTATGAACAGGCCATGGATTTGAATTTCCTTGACGAGATCTATCGCATCCCAGGCGGAGAAAAGATCAAGGATTGCATCCAGTGCGGGACCTGCAGCGGATCCTGCCCGGTCTCATGGGCAATGGAGGAAACGCCGCGGCAGATCTTTGCCATGATCCGGGCGGGGATGCGGGACAAGGTGCTGGACAGCACCACCATCTGGACCTGCGCTTCCTGCTATCAATGCATGCACCGCTGCCCTCAGGAGATCAAGATCACGGACATCATGTACATGCTCAAAAGAATGGCCATGCGGGAAAACAGGAAGCGCAGCAAGAATGCAGCCGCCTTATCGAGGGCATTCTTCGACATTGTCAACAAAAAGGGGCGCAACCACGAGACTTCGTTGATGCTTAAAGTCATGATTGTCGACAAAGCCCATTGAGTGGAATGTCCCTTGCGCCTGTCGGACTCGGGCTTGATTACTCACAACCGCCTTCCCCTATTCGGGAAAAAGGTTCGCGACATCGAGGGACTTCGGAAAATTGTTGCCAAAGCCAAAGAATTGGGAGGTGAATGATGCGCTACGCCTACTACCCGGGATGCTCTCTGGAAGCAACCGGAAGGCCGTACCAAGAATCGGTGGCCGCGCGTTGCCAAGGCGCTGGGGATCGAACTGGTAGAACTCGAAGACTGGAACTGCTGCGGCGCCACCGCCTACATGAGCGTAAACGAAGCCCTCTCCTTCAGCCTGAGCGCGCGCAACCTGTGCCAGGCGAAGAAAATAGGCGATACGCTGGTCACCGCCTGCAGCGCCTGCTACACCAACCTGCGCAAAACGGAAACCTACCTGGCCGAATTCCCGGAAATTAAGAGCAAAGTAAATACGGCTCTCGCCGAGGCGGGCTTGAGCTATGAAGGAGGCATCGTTACAAAGCACTTCCTTCAGACAGTCGTGGAAGATGTCGGGCTCGATCGCATCAAATCGCTCGTGAAGCATCCGCTTACAGGGCTGCGCGTGGCGCCCTATTACGGCTGCCAGATCGCCCGGCCCTACGGCATCGAAGACGACGCGGACAATCCGACCATGATGGACAAGCTGCTTGTAGCGCTCGGCGCAACTCCGACCTACTATCCGATGAAGACGGTGTGCTGCGGCGGTTCGCTGATGGGAATACGCAAGGACGTCGCGCTTCGCCTCTGCCGCAATCTCCTTCTCTGCGCCCAGCAGTACGACGCGCAATGCATTGCGGTAACATGCCCGCTATGTCAAATGAACCTGGATGCGTTTCAATCAGCCATTAACAAGACCTACGGCACGAATTTCAATCTTCCAATTGTGTATTTCACTCAATTGATGGGCGTTGCCTTCGGACTGGATTCGAAAGGCCTGGGATTGAATGACTGCATCGTCCCGGCGACGGAAGTCACGGCCAAATACGCATAAGGAGATCGCATGAGTACCAAGATCGGCGTCTATGTGTGCCATTGCGGCACGAATATCTCCGGCAAAGTGGATGTTGCGGAAGTAACGGAATTTGCCAAGAAACTGCCCGGAGTAGTCATAGCCCGGGAATACAAATTCATGTGTTCCGATCCCGGCCAGATCCTCATCGAGGACGACATCAAAAACCTCGGTCTCGACCGGGTCGTCGTTGCCTCCTGTTCGCCGCTCATGCATGAACCCACGTTCCGCGGGGCCTGCGAGAGGGCGAACGTGAACCGCTACCTGTTCCAGATGGCGAATATCCGGGAGCACTGCTCCTGGGTGACGGTCGATCCCAACGCGGCGACCGAAAAAGCCAAAGCGCTCCTTGCCGGTGCGGTAGCCAAGGCGGCCAACCTGTCAGTCGCTGCCCCACAAGACCGTCCCGGTGAATCCCGCGGCTCTGGTCGTGGGCGCCGGCATCGCCGGAATCCAGGCCGCGCTCGATATCGCCGATGCGGGCCGCACCGTATATCTGGTCGAAAAGCAGCCTTCGATCGGCGGGCACATGGCCGTGTTCGACAAAACCTTTCCCACGCTGGACTGCGCCGCGTGCATCCTGACGCCCAAGATGGTCCAGGTCGGAAAGCACCCGAACATCAAGCTGATGTCCTCCAGCGAAGTGGAAGAGGTCGAAGGATTCGTCGGCAACTTCCGGGTGAAGGTCCGGCACAACGCCACGTATGTCGATCACACCAAATGCACCGGCTGCGGGCTCTGCTGGGAATCCTGCCCGGCCAGAAAAATTCCGGCAGCCAGGGTTATCCGCAAGGGCAATCTGGTTATCGGCCGCACAAAGGCAGCAGAAGCAAGCCATAACAGGGGCAATGGATTTCACAAGGTCCCCGCACACTAGCGAAGGTGAAAATGTCCGGTTCAATGACAGGTCTGAAGCAACTCACACTTGCCGACATCCGGGACCTCCTGGAGCCGAAGTGCTCAACGGCGACGACCTCTCGGTAGAAGTCGCTGCGGTGGGAGCTGCGGACCTGCTGAGTGATGTCCTGGCTACAAGCAAAACGGGAACGCTTCTTCTCACCGGTCTTGTCAGCACACAGGTGATCACGAACGGCCATTGTGGCGGACCTATGCGGAGTGGTTTTTGTGCGCGGCAAGAAACCCGGCGAAGACATCCTCTCCCTGGCGAGAGAATCAAAGATCCCGGTTCTCGGCACGCCGTTCAAAATGTTTGAAGCCGCCGGCCGGATTTACATGGCACTTTCAGAGAGCAAATGATGGCGGAGGCACTTGAAAGTACCTATAGCGTTTTGGGCAGAGATTTTGCAAATGCGGGAAAAGTTTCTACTCAAATCAAGGATACGCTCAAGCGCCTCGGCGTTCATCCCGCGGTGGTGCGACGCGTCGCCATCGTTTCGTATGAGGCGGAGATGAATCTCGTCATGTATGCCACGCGCGGAAAGTCCGGCTCAACGTCAGCAGCGAAGACATCACGCTTCGCATCGAAGACGAGGGGCCCGGGCATCCCGGACATCAATCTGGCAATGCAGGAAGGCTACTCGACGGCCACTCCGGAGATGAGAGAAATGGGATTCGGAGCCGGGATGGGGTTGCCGAACATTCGAAGAAACGCGGATGAATTCAATATCAGTTCGGAAGTGGGTCGGGGCACCCGGCTTCATATCCGGGTGAAACAAACGGTCATAAGGCTTGAAAATGGTTGCTCAATATCATCACTCATTGCGATTTGACGTGGAACGATGCGACGGATGCATGTCCTGCATGCGCGTCTGCCCGACCGCCGCGGTCCGCATTCGCAATGAGCGAGCCGTGAAGCTCGCCGACCGGTGCATCGACTGCGGCGAATGCATCCGGGTTTGTCCGCGGGCTGCCATCGTCCCGCTGACCGACCAGATGGCCGACCTCTCCAAATTCGAATGCAAGGTGGCTATTCCCTCCCCCGCGCTCTACGCCCAGTTCGATTCGGAAGTTTTCCCCGGCATGATCTTTACCGCCCTGAAACAGTGCGGCTTCGACGATGTCGAAAGCGTCTCGCCCGCGTGCGACGCCGTCACCCTCGCAACGGAGATTTTCATGAACGAATACCGGGGACAATATCCTCTGATTTCCTCCTTCTGCCCGACCGTGGTGCGGCTGCTGCAGGTGAAATACCCGGAACTGGTCGATCAACTCCTGCCCGTGCTGGCCCCCAGAGAAATTTCCGCGCGAGCCGCGAAGCTCCGCCTGTCGAAAGAAACCGGACTGCCGCTGGAAAAAATCGGAGCCGTGTATATCACTCCCTGCCCGGCCAAGATTGTCGCGATTCTGGAGCACCCCGGCATGCAGCGGTCCCATCTCGACGCGGCAGTCTCGATCTGCGATCTGTTCCAGACCCTGGCGGCCGCCGTTTCGAGAGTCCAGGAAACCGAATACAAAATCGACCCGGTCGAGTCCGCCTCGGGTCTGGATTGGGCCTTTCTTGGGCAGATTCCCGCGGTCGCTGCCGGCAGAAAACACGCTGTCTGTAGCGGGACTGCCCAACGTGATGCGCATACTGGATGACATCGAAAAAGGTCGGCTGCGCAAATACCGCTATATCGAATGCCATGCGTGTCCCGAAGGCTGCGTCGGAGGATGTCTCACCGTCGAAAATCCCTACCTGGCGCGCGGCAAAGCGATCAAGCTTCAGCAGAACCTGCCGGCCGGATGCATGGTGGACCGTCACGAAGTGGAATTAGCGTACAGGAAAAAGGAATTCCTGATGGACGAGTATCTTACCGGCCGGCCGCTGCGGCCGCTGGACGCGGACATCTCCAGAGCCATCCTCAAAATGAAGGAACGGGACAGGATACTGGGTGAATTGCCCCGGATCGATTGCGGCGCATGCGGCGCCCCCTCCTGCCGGGCATTTGCCGAGGATGTCGTGCTCGGCGACGCGGACAAGGAATTGTGCGTTTTCTTCTGGCGCGGGAGCTCGAAAACCGGATCGAGCAGCTTGCCGGCCTTGTTAGAACTCAAAGACACGCAGTCGGAGGACAACCATGAACGTCGCCGAAGCCGCACAAAGTATCGAAGGCACAGTGATGGCTGGAAGCTCCGCAGTGGACCGGGAAATCCAGGGGGGCTATGCGTCCGACCTGCTCTCGGACGTGATGGGAAACAGCCGCGAAGGCGATATCTGGGTCACCATGCAAAAGCACGTGAACATCGTGGCCGTCGCCCAGCTCAACAATCTGGCCGCGATTGTTCTGGTCAACGGTAGACAGCCGGAACCGGACACGGTCGCTCGCGCAGACGAAATCGGCATCCCGATCATCTCCACCCCCCTGCAGGCTTTTGACGCCATCGGGATTCTTTTTGCCCAGGGTGTTCGCGGAAGGAGGACAGTCTGAAGGTGTTTATGGTCGACACACACATCCATACCTGCCTGTCCCCATGCGCTGAGTTGGACATGCATCCGTCTGCCATCGTGGATGCCGCGATCCGGGCGGGCCTGGATTCCATAGCTGTGTGCGACCACAACTCCGCCGAAAACGCCGCGGCGGTGCAGCGCGCCGGAAATGCTGCCGGATTGGCAGTAATCCCGGGGATGGAGATCACCAGTTCGGAGGAAGTGCACATCCTGGGACTGCTGCCCAACATCGCCGCCGCGATGGAGCTTCAATCCAAGGTGTACCGATCGCTGCCCGGGCGAAACGACGAAAGCGCATTCGGCATGCAGGTGATCGCCAACGAATCCGGCGAAGTCCTGGGTTTCGAGGAGCACCTGCTCTCGGGCGCGACCACGCTGAACCTGGACCGAGTGGTCGCCGCCATCCACGACGTCGACGGCCTGGCCATCGCCTCTCACGTCGACAGAGAGGGATTCGGCATCATCGGCCAGCTGGGATTTATTCCCCCGGGCCTGCCTCTGGATGCGATCGAGGTTTCGCAGCGAACGCTCGCTTCCTCGGGCGCGCGCGTCGTTCGCTCCAAAAGGAGAATATCCGATTCTCTGCGCTTCCGATGCCCACGAGCCCAAAGACGTCGCACGGGCGGCGACATTCGTGCTGATGAAAGAAGCCACGCTGGCGGAATTGCGGCGCGCGTTGACCGGGGAAGGCGGCAGGACAATCCTCGGCGGAGGAAGGCCGATGGAAGATCTCGCATTGCACATCCTGGATATCGCGCAGAACAGCCTGGAAGCCGGCGCCGGCGCAATTGAAATCGAGATATGGGAGGACCTGCCTGGAGATGCCATGGTCTTGTCGTGTCCGCGATAACGGGCGCGGCATGGATGCGGACACCGCTGGCAAAAGTAACGGACCCGTTCTTTACGACGAGGACCACGCGCAAGGTTGGGATGGGATTGCCGCTGCTGGCCGCCGCAGCCAAAGCTGCCGGAGGAGCGCTCACGATCGACTCCAAGCCGGGACAGGGCACAACGATTCGCGCAACCTTCCAGCACAGGCATATTGGACAGAGCGCCGCTGGGCGATATCGAAACGACTCTCATGGTTCTCGTCGCCGGACAGCCGGATAAAAACATCCGCTTCCGTCATCGCGTCAACGATCGGATTTTTGAGCTGGATTCCGGCGATTTTCGTGCGGCCGAAATTGATCTGACATTGCCTATAGGGCTGGCGATTTTGCGGGAAGCAATCACGAAGAGGCGAAGCGGGATTGATTTTGTGAGGACAGCTCTCCAGAGCCGTCCGGACTGTAAATGCGCAGATTTCGTCCGGACGGCTCTGGAGAGCCGTCCTCACAAAAGGAAAAGTAAGAAGCGGGAGGAATACTATGGTGGATGTTTCAAGAGTAAACGACATCCTCGAAACAGCACGGCGCAAAACGCGAGCGCATGATTGCCATTCTGCTCGATTGCCAGGAGGCATATTGCTACCTGCCTCGCGAAGTGCTCGAGGCGGTGGCCGCCGGAGTGAATGATCCCGCTGACATCCGTCCTGGCCATCGCGACCTTCTTCAAGGCTTTCAGCCTCAAGCCCGTCGGTCGCCATCCAATTCGCGTCTGCAACGGCACAGCCTGCAATATCCAGGGCGGACCGCTGCTGGTGGATGCGCTGGAGCGCGAACTGAAGATCAAGAAGGGCGAGACCACACCGGACGAACTGTTCGGCCTGGATACGGTGAACTGTGTCGGCTGCTGCGGCCTGGCGCCCGTGATCACGGTAGGAACGGATGTGCACGGAAAGGTGAAAATAGCCTCCGTGCCGAAGATGGTCAAGCAATACCAGCCAAAACTCCGGAGAAGCCAAAGGAGGCAGAAAATGCCCAGACTGTCCATTGATGACTTGAAAAAGATACGTGAGGACGCAAAGCGCACTTTGACCCTGCGGTCCGGAGAGGCACGGGCCAAAGTGACCGTGCACATGGGCACCTGCGGGATTTCCGCAGGCGCGCGGGATGTTATGGGCGCCCTGCTGAAGGAGATCGAAAACCAGAAGGTAACCGATGTCATCGTCACCACCTCGGGCTGCGCGGGACTGTGCAGCCGGGAGCCGATGGCGACCGTGGAAATAGCCGGTCAATCCCCCGTGAAATATGTGGATCTGAAACCTGAAGCGATTGTGAGGATTCTCAAAGACCATGTTCTCGGGGGCAAGATTGTAACCGATTACGCGCTTGCAAGTGGCTGTGAAACTACCGGCTAAACCGCCGGCTGGGAGGTATGAATATCATGGCATTCCGCACCAATGTGTTGGTTTGCGCAGGAACCGGATGCGTTTCCGGCAATTCTTACGCAACAGCGACGGCTCTGGAAAATGAAATTTACAAAAAAGGTCTCGCCCAGGAAGTGCAGGTGATCAGGACCGGCTGCCAGGGGTTCTGCGCTGAAGGCCCCATCGTGATCGTGCAGCCCGACGGGATCTTCTACTGCGGTGTCCAGGCGAAGGACGCCGCCAGTCTGGTCGAAGAACACCTGGTTAAGGGCAGGCCCGTCAAGAAGCTGATGTACACGCCTCCGGCGGAAAAGGGGCCGATCCCCGCGTTGAAAGAGATCCCCTTCTTCGCAAAGCAGAAGCTGGTGGTTCTCCGCAACCGCGGCGTCATCGATCCGGAAAAGATCGACGACTACATCGCGGTCGACGGCTATACGGCGCTGGAAAAGGCTCTGTTCCAGATGACGCCGGAACAGATCCTTTCGGAGATCAAGAGATCCGGCCTGCGGGGCCGCGGCGGCGGCGGATTCCCTGCCGGCGTGAAATGGGAAACCTGCCGGCATGCCGCCCAGCACCGCGGAGTGGAACCCGTGATCGTCTGCAACGCCGACGAAGGCGATCCGGGAGCATTCATGGACCGGAGCATCATCGAAAGCGATCCGCACTCCGTGCTCGAAGGAATGATCATCGGCGCGCGCGCCATCGGATGCAAGGAAGGCTTCGTGTACATCCGGCACGAATACCCCATCGCGCGGGAACGCCTGCTGAAAGCGATCGACCAGGCGCGCGACTACGGACTTCTGGGCAAGGACATCCTCGGCAGCGGCATGGATTTCGACATCGAAATCGTCCAGGGCGCCGGGGCCTTCGTGTGCGGCGAATCCACGGCCCTCATGGCTTCGCTGGAAGGGAACGTCGGCGAACCCCGGGCCAAGTACATCCACACCGTTGAGTATGGCTATAAAAACCGCCCGACCAACCTCAACAACGTGGAGACCTGGGCGAATGTGCCGCTGATCATCAACCGCGGGGCGCAGTGGTTCAGCTCGATGGGCACCGGCAACGTCGCCGACAATCCCTGGAACGGCAGCAGCGGGACCAAGGTTTTCTCGCATGGTCGGCAAAATCAACAACACCGGCCTGATCGAAGTCCCCATGGGGATTTCGCTGCGCGAGATCATCTTCGATATCGGCGGAGGCATCCCCGACGGACGGAAATTCAAGGCGGTGCAGACCGGCGGACCTTCCGGCGGCTGCCTGCCCGAAACGCATCTCGATATGCCGGTCGATTTCGACAGCCTGACGGAAGCGGGATCGATGATGGGTTCGGGCGGGATGATCGTCATGGACGATCAGACCTGCATGGTGGACGTCGCCCGCTACTTCATCGCGTTCCTGACCGAAGAATCGTGCGGCAAGTGCACGCCCGTGCCGCGAAGGGCCTGCAGGACGTCTCTGGATGTCGCTCGACAGAATCACCCAGGGAAAAGGCGTCCCCGGCGACATCGAACTGCTCCAGGAAATCGGCCGAGGTGATGCAGGACTGCTGCCTGTGCGCCCTCGGCACCTCGGCGCCCAATCCGGTTCTTTCAACCCTCCGCTACTTCAAAGACGAGTACGACGCGCACATCAAAGACCATCGTTGTCCCGGGCGGCGTCTGCAAAGAACTGATCGAGTACACGATCGACCCGGAAAAATGCGACGGCTGCCATGCCTGCGTCACGGGGCTGCTCGGTAGCAAGCGATCTCAGGCGAAGTGAAGAAAACGCACACGCTGGACAAAGCCAAGTGCGTCAAATGCGGCGCATGCATCGAGGCCTGCAAACGCGAGGCGATCCGCAAGGTTCCCAGGAGCTACGCAGCATGAAAACTATCAAAGTAAAAATCAACGGGATTGAAACCGAAGCCGAGGACCGGACCCCGATCCTCAATATCGCGCAGAAGCTTGGGATCAAGATCCCGACTCTGTGCCATCACCCGCTGCTGGAGCCCTACGGCGTGTGCCGCATCTGCACCGTCGAGGTGCGGTCGGGCAAACGCATCCGCATGGTCACGGCGTGCAACTACCCGGCGACCAACGGCATCGAAATCCTGACCGAATTCGGCCCGGGTCCGGCGCGACCGGAAGCTGATCCTCGAATGGATGATGGCGCGGTGCGGCCACGTCAAAGTCATCGAAGACCTGGCGGCGGAATACGGCATCACGGAACCCCGGTTCGGCCGCGGCGACGACGACTGCATCCTGTGCGGACTGTGCGTGCGCGTCTGCTCGGACGTCGTCGGCGCCAACGTGCTCGGGTTCTTCAACCGCGGCGCCACGCGCGAAGTCTCGACCGCATACGGCGAGACCTCGGACAAGTGCATCGCCTGCGGGTCCTGCGCCTATGTCTGCCCGACCGGCGCGATCAAGATCGAAAACGACGAGGCGCTGGTGCGCGAAGCCCTCCCGCTCGGCCCGCTGACCCCGATCCACATCCCCTTCATGCAGGCCGTGCCGCACCAGCCGGTGATCGATCGGGAATCCTGCATTCACTTCAAGACCGGCGGATGCAAGGTCTGCGAAAAGGTCTGCGAAGTCAAAGCGATCGACCACGCGCAGCAGGACCGTGTCGAAGACGATCGAAGTCGGCGCCGTCATCCTGGCGACCGGATTCAAGCAGTTCGATCGCCACGCAGATCCCGGAATATGGCTACGGCAAGTACAAGAACGTGATGACCGGCCTTGAGTTCGAAAAGATGAACAGCGCCTCGGGTCCCACCGGCGGCCAGATCCTGATGAGCGAACGGCCAGGCGCCGAAGAGCGTCGGCATCATCCACTGCGTCGGAAGCCGGGACGAGCGCCACAACAAGTACTGCTCCCGCGTCTGCTGCATGTACGCGCTGAAATTCGCGCACCTGATCAAGGAAAAGACCGGGGCGGATGTTTACAACTTCTACATCGACATGCGCTGCTTCGGGAAGGGCTACGAGGAGTTCTACCACCGGCTGCTCGAGGAAGAAGTCCGCTTCATCCGCGGCCGCGCGGCATCGATCACCGATTTCCCGTTCAATGAACAAGGAGGTCGGCAAACTGATCGTCCGGGTGGAAGACACCCTGATCGGCCAGGTGCGCCGCATCCCGCGTGGACATGGTCGATTCTGGCGACACGGGCCTGGAGCCGGCGAGCCGATGCCACAGGATGTCGCGCACACTTTCAACATCAGCTGCGGCGGCGGATTCTTCACGGAAAGGCATCCCAAACTCGCGCCGGTCTCCACCGCGACCGACGGCATCTTCATCGCGGGAACATGCCAGGGCCCGAAAGACATCCCGGACACGGTCGCGCAGGCTGGAGCCGCCGCTTCCGCCGTCCAGTCGCTGATCTCCAGAGGGGAAATCGAGGTCGAGTCCGCCACCAGCATCGTGGATGCGGAAAAATGCGCCGGCTGCCGGATCTGCAACACTCTGTGCTCGCTGACCGCCATCAGCTTCGACGAGGAGAAAAAAGTTACCGTCATCAACGATGTGCTGTGCAAAGGATGCGGCACCTGCGCGGCGGCATGCCCGAGCAGCGGCCATTATTGCGCGGCACTTCACCGATGAACAGTTGTTCTCCGAAATAGAAGGAGTGCTGTATGACGTTCGAGCCTAAAATTGTTGGAATTCTCTGCAACTGGTGTTCCTATACCGGCGCGGATCTGGCCGGCACGTCCCGCATCAAATACGCGCCCAATGTCCGGGTGGTGCGGGTGATGTGCTCCGGCAGAGTCGATCCCACCTTCATCCTGAAGGCATTTGCCGACGGCGCGGACGGCGTGCTGGTGGCCGGCTGCCACCCGGGCGACTGCCATTATATCGAAGGAAATTACAAGACCATTCGCCGCATGGCCCTGCTCAAACGGATGCTGGCCGACTATGGCATCGAGCCGGAGCGGTTCCGGCTGGAGTGGGTGTCGGCTGGAGAAGGCGACCGCTGGGCCCAGGTCGTCAATGGGATCACCGAAGACGTGCGGAAACTGGGGCCGACAAAAATCAAGCCGCGGAGCCAAGAAGAAATCTCCAGCGGCATTCAGAGCAAAGTTCCAGAGTCGCAGGTCCCCAGACCTGGAAGCTAAAGCCTGGAACACTCGAGTTCAGACTTAGAAAGCGGAGGGATCGGATGGCAAAACTTAAGCTGGCATCATATTGGGCGGCCGCCTGCGGAGGATGCGACGTCGCCATCCTCGATATACACGAGAAGATCCTCGATCTTGCCGCAGCGGCGGATATCGTTTTCTGGCCGATCGCAACGGATTTCAAGTACAGCGATGTCGAGGCGATGCCGGATGGGCACATCGATGTGACCCTGTTCCACGGAGCGGTGCGCAACTCGGAAAATGAGCACCTGGCACAGCTTTTGCGGGCCAAATCAAAAGTGCTGGTGGCATTCGGGTCCTGCGCCCACATCGGCGGAATCCCCGGCCTGGCGAACCTGTTCACGCGCGAGGAGATTTTCAGTCGCGTCTACCACGAAACCCCGTCCACCGTGAATCCCGAAGAGACGTGAGCCGCAGACAAAATTCGCGGTGCCGGAAGGAGAACTAACTATTCCGGAGTTCTACGACACGGTCAAAACTCTGGACCAGGTAGTGGACGTCGACTATTACGTGCCCGGATGCCCTCCGACACCCAAGCAGATCTGGAATGTCGTGCTGGCGATCGTCAGCGGCCAGCTCCCGCCCAAGGGCTCCGTCGTCGGAGCCTCCGAAAAAACGCAGTGCGACGAGTGCCCGCGCAAGAAGAAGGAAAAGAAGATCACCGACTTCAAACGGATCGCGACCGCGCAGCCCGATCCGGACACCTGCTTCCTGGAACAGGGCTTCCTGTGCCTGGGCCCTGTCACCCGAGGCGGATGCGATACGCGCTGCCAGCTATCCGGCGTCCCCTGCCGCGGCTGCTACGGCGCTCCGGCCGGATGTCCTGGACCAGGGCGCCAAAGCAATATCCGCCATCGCGTCGGTCATTGAGGCCAAAGAAGAAGCCGAGGTGCAACGAATCATCGACCAAATTCCCGATCCGCTTCGGAGCTTCAACCGGTTCGGGATCCCAGCATCACTCATTACAAGGAAGGTACTATGAAACGCATTTCGATTGATCCCATCACCAGGCTTGAGGGACACGGAAAAATTGACATCTTTCTCGCAGATGACGGAAGCGTGGCCAACTGCTACTTCCAGGTTCCCGAACTGCGCGGATTCGAGAAATTCGTCGAAGGGATGCCGATAGAGGAGGTTCCGCGCGTGGTTTCGCGGATCTGCGGTGTTTGACCGGCCGCACACCACCTGGCCTCGGGTAAGGCCGCAGATGCAGTGTATAAGGTCGATCCTCCTCCCGGCAGCAAAAAAACTCCGGGAGCTGTACAATTCGCGCTGCTTTCGTTCACAGCCATATCGCGCACTTCTATGCCCTCGCAGCCCCGGACTTCGTCCTGGGGCCGGATTCCGATCCCGCGAAGCGCAACATCCTGGGGATCGTCGAAAAAGTGGGCATCCCGGTAGCAGGCGAAGTCCTCAAAGCACCGCGCCATCGCGCAGGACATCCAGATCATGGTCGGCGGCAGGTCCACGCACCCCGTGTGGACGCTTCCCGGAGGAGTTTCCAAGGGAATCACCGAAGAGCAGCGCAAGGAGATCATCGAAAAGGCAAAATCCTGCGTCGAGTTCTCCAGATTCTCCCTGAAGCTCTTCGAAGATATCGTGCTCAAAAACAAAGCCTATCTCGACATCATCCTCTCCGATACTTTCGAGATGGACAGCTACTGGATCGGGACCGTGGACGAGAAGAATTGCGTGAATTTCTATCACGGCGATCACCGGGTTGTGGATCAAAAGGGCAAAGAAGTATTCCGGTACAAGGACCACGAATACCTCGACTACATTTCCGAGCGGGTTGAGACGTACAGCTATCTGAAATTCCCATATCCTGAAAAAGATCGGGTGGAAGGGCTTCGTCGACGGCCCGGATTCGGGCGTCTATATGGCAACGCCGCTCTCCCGGCTGAACGCCGCGGATGGCATGGCGACGCCGCTGGCCCAGGAAGAGTATGAAAAGATGTACAGCACGCTGGGCGGCAAGCCGGTCAAGAAGCTTCTGGCCACGCACTGGGCGCGGCTGATCGAACTGTTGTATTCGGCCGAAAGGCTGCTGGAGCTGGCGCAGGATCCCGAGGTAGCTTCACCCAACATCCGGACCCTGCCCACGGCGACGCCCGAAGAGGGGGTGGGGATCGTGGAAGCGATGCGCGGCATTCTCACGCACCATTACCAGACCGACAAAAACGGGCTCGTGACCAAAGCCAACCTCATCGTCGGCACGACCAACAACAACGCTCCGATCTCAATGTCCATCAAGCGCGCGGCCCAGAAGCTGATCCAGCCCGGCAAAGAGGTCGGACAGGGCCTGCTGAACATGGTGGAGATGGCGTTCCGGCTGTACGACCCCTGTTTCTCCTGCGCCACGCACTCGCTCCCCGGCGAGATGCCGTTGATCATCGATGTGATTAACGCCGATGGCGACGTGATTCACCGCGAGGGCCGGACGGACAAACGCATCTTCATGAGCAACTCGCATCATCGGCCTAGGCAACTCCATACTTACCGATGACGGCGTCGGAATCTACGCCGTCCGGGAAGTGCGGCGTTGCCTGGACGAAGGCCTGTCCGGGCTCGAATGTGGATATCGTGGAGACCGAAGTCGGCGGCTTTTCCCTTATGGAACTGATGGCCGGCTGGAAACGGATTATTCTGGTGGATTCCATCCAATTCGATGGGCTGGAACCCGGCACCGTTGTTCAGATCGACGCCGGCGATCTTCACACCTCCCTGCGGCTGCGCTCGGTGCATGATATCGACTTGCCCACCGCTCTGGAATTGGGCCGCCGGCTGGCCTGCCGATGCCTGAAGAAATCTCCGTTATCGGCATCCAGGCGGAAGACGTGCTCACCTTCGGCGAGTCCTTAACGGAAGCGGCAGAACGCGGCCTGAAAGAAGCAGTCGATATCATCCTGGAAGATGATTCCAGATTCCGAGATTCGCAGATTCGACATTAGTTCTGGAATCTGGAATCTAGAAATCCGGAATCAGGAATCCGAATCACGGAATCAGGAATCATCATGAAAGGCAATCCGAGTCCAGCATCAAAGCGCGGCTGATAAAAAGCTTTACCGTCGCTATTCTCATCCCTTCTCTGGTTACCGCCGCAGCCGGCGTGCTGATGATCCGCGCGCAGATCTACGACCAGGCCCAGGTCCGCGTCACTTCGGATCTCGAATCGGCCAAAGAGATCTATAACAACTACACAGAACGGCTCAAGGACTCGCTGCGAATCCATGCGACCCGGATGATCGTGTATGGAGCTCTCGAAAGGAACGATCCCGCCGGCCTGGTTGCGGAGATGGAAAGAATCCGCAATGCCGAGCGGCTGGACATCCTGACGCTGACTGATGCTTCGGGAAAGGTCTTTTATAGAACCTGCAATCCGGCGCTCGTCGGAGACGACCAGCGCCGAGATTCATTTGTGCAATACGTGCTGCAAAAGAGATCTCCCGTTTCCAGCACGGACATCGTTCAACGCGATGAACTCCTGAAGGAGTCGCGGACGCTGGCGGATCAGGCTTTGATGGATATCACGCCCACCCCAATGGCGGGGCCTTCAGAAAAAACGCAAAATCACCGCGGGCATGATGATGAAGGGTGCGGCGCCCGTCTTTACGGCCATGGACGGTTCGTAGGAGTGCTCATCGGCGGGGTGTTGCTGAACCGTAATTATGGAATCGTGGACAAAATCCGGACAACGGTATTCAAGGAAGAATCCTACAAGGGCCAGCAGGTAGGCACGGCAACAATTTTTCAGGATGATGTGCGCATTTCAACCAACGTCCGGAATGCCGATGGCAGCCGCGCGATCACTACCAGGATATCCGCCGAAGTGGCCGACGCAGTCCTGAAGCGTAGCGACACCTGGCGCGGCCGGGCCTTTGTTGTAAACGACTGGTATATTTCAGCCTATGAGCCTATCCGCAATTTGAGTGGAAACACCATTGGGATCCTCTATGTGGGCACTCTGGAGAGGCCCTACAAGGACATCCTCTGGAAAAACCTGTATGTCTATCTTGGAATCACTCTGCTTGCCATGTGTCTGATCAGCATCGTGGCCATGAAGATCGCAGATAAGATATCCAGGCCGATTCACGGCATGGCGGATGCCGCGAAAAAAATTACCGAAGGCGATTATTCGCAAAAAGTTGAAATATCCTCGGATGACGAGATCGGTTTCCTGGCAAATAACTTCAATACCATGGTATCGGAGCTTGTGCGCGCACACCAGGAACTGCGAGAATGGGCCGAAACCCTGGAGCGCAAAGTGGAACAGAGGACAACCGAACTTAAAGCCATGCAGGCCCACCTCATTCAATCGGAGAAACTGGCAGGGGTCGGCAAACTGGCGGCAGGAGTGGCGCATGAAATCAATAATCCGCTCACATGCGTGCTGACAAACAGCAGCCTGATGCTGTCGGACTTGCCGCCCGAAGATCCTCGCCGTGAGGATCTTCAGGCTATCGTCGATGAAACGCTGCGCTGCCGGAAAATTGTCAAGGGCCTCCTGGATTTCGCACGCCAGACAAAGCCTCAGAAGCAGAACCTGGATCTGAACAAATTGGCGGAGGATATCATTGCGCTCGTCCGGAATCAGGCGTCGTTCCAGAACATTCGCCTTGAAACCGAGTTGGATCCCGGGATCCCCCCTGTGCTCGCGGATGCGGACCAGATACGCCAGGTCGTCCTGAACATCATCCTGAACGCGGCAGACGCCATGCCCCAGGGAGGGATCATCAGGGTCCGGTCATCCTTCGAATCCAAATCAAAACACGTGGTGCTGCGGATTTCGGATACCGGTCCGGGAATACCCGATGAAATCCAGAACAAGATGTTCGAACCCTTCTTCACCACAAAAAAAACCGGAACAGGATTGGGACTCGCCATCGCTTATGGAATAATGGAGCGTCACAAGGGATCGCTAAAAGTGGAAAGCGCTCCCGGCCGTGGAACAACGATAGTGGTCACTCTCTCAACGGATGTTGCAGCGATTGATGAATAATATGGATGCACCTAAAGCGCTTATTGTCGACGATGAACCCACCATCTGCAGAGCTTGCGAAAAAATTCTGTCCCGCGAAGGATACTCGCGTAAAGGTCGCCTACTCCGGCAAACAGGCCTTGACCGTTCTCGAACAGGAGCCCTTCGACATTCTCTTCACCGATCTGAAAATGGCGGATATGGGCGGGATGGAGCTGCTGGAAACTATGCGCACCCGCTTCCCGGATACCATCCCCGTTGTGATCACCGGCTATGCCACCATCTCTTCCGCTGTCGAAACCATGAAGCTCGGCGCGTTTGACTATCTCCCCAAACCCTTCACCCCGGACGAAATGGCGGCAGTGGCAAAAAAGGCGTGGGAGAGAAAAGCAGAATCTGGTCGAGACCCGCGCCATCACGCAAGGGGAGACGCTCCCCTCGTTCTGCGGCATTGTCGGGAAAAGCCCGAAAATACAGGAAATATTCCGGATGATCCGCAAAGTCGCGCCCACATCGAGCACCGTGTTGATCGTGGGCGAGACCGGAACCGGCAAGGAACTGGTCGCGCACGCGCATCCACACATTCAGCCCGAGAAACGAACACCGCTTCTGCGCCGTTGATTGCGGGACTCTATCCGTTGAACTCCTGGAAAGCGAACTGTTCGGCCACGTCAAGGGCGCATTCACCGGTGCGGTCGCAAACAAAGAAGGAATATTTGAAGCCGCAGACCAGGGGACGGTTTTCCTGGACGAAATCTGCAACATAAACCTGGAAATCCAGGGCAAACTGCTGCGCTTTATCCAGGAGAGAGAATTCCTGCCGGTGGGCGGGACTGAAACGAAACATGTCGACATCCGGCTGGTTTTCGCCACAAACCGCGATCTCGAAAAGATGGTGGCAGAAGGAACCTTTCGGGAAGATTTATACTACCGGCTCTATGTGTATCCGATCTACCTGCCTCCGCTAAGAGAGCGCCGGGAGGACATTTCCGTGCTGGCCTATCACCTGCTGGCAAAAATGCAGGCGAACGGCGGGAAAAAGGTCACGACAATATCCGATGCCGCTCTCAAGCTGCTCGAACAGTACGATTGGCCGGGAAATGTGCGCCAGCTGGAAAGCACGATCGAACGGGCCGTCATTTCCTGCGATGGCACAGCGATTGAGCCGCATCATCTCCCGATGGCAGTCACCAGAGGCGGGCTGCCGGAGTCGTATCCCGTGCCGCAGAATAATGCGGAATTCCTGGCTCTTAAGAAGAAACTGCGGGAACAGGCGATCAGCGAACTGGAGCGGGAGTTTGTCCTGGACGCGCTGCAAAGAAATGACTGGAACGTCACCAGAGCAGCGCTGGAAGTAAATATCCAGAGGCCGAATTTCCAGGCCCTCATGCGCAAACACGCCATCCGGTCGCGAGGATCGGAATCAGAATGATTCCGGATTCGCAGATTCCGAGATTCCGGATTCCGGATAAAAAGCACTGCCAGGCTTACGAAATATTGTTTGTATCTTGCATTCCGGATTCGAGATTCGAGATTCCAGATTCGAAATTCCTGATTCCTGATTCCTGATTGGAGACAAAATACGCGGAGTTATCACCATGCTCTGGAATCTGGAATTTGGAATCTGGAATCAAATGTCTTCCTAAATCAATTTTGCACATAGCGCTCGAGGCAGGTAAAATCTGTGCTGTTGCTGTTATGATCGAATTAGGAAGATGTGATGGAACCCGAGCTGTCAAGTATCAAAAAGGTCAAGCAGTACCGGCGCCCCGGGGAAAGGCCCTTTACGGCCGAAGAGCGCAACAATGTCACAATCCTCATTGGGGGTCTTACCAACAAACATGAGGAGTTCATTCGGGCTGTCTTTCAGGGCAGCGGCCATCGCTGTGAACTCCTGCCTGCGCCGGACCAGGCGGCTTTTCTCCTTGGCAAGGAATTCGGCAACAACGGTCAATGCAGTCCCGCCTACTTCACATCAGGGGCGTTGATCCAATACCTGCGCACCCTCCAAGCCGGAGGCATGTCGCGGAAGGACATCATTGACAACTATCTGTATTTCACTGCGGGCTCCTGCGGACCCTGCCGTTTCGGCGCGTATGCGGCCGAGTATCGCCTCGCGCTGCAGAACGCAGGATTTGACGGATTCCGAGTCATTCGTTTTCAGATGGATGACGGCATTTGGCAAAAGTCGGATGCTCCGGGACTGAAATATTCCATCGACTTCGGAATGGGCATGCTCAAAGTCCTGTTCCTGGGCGACGTGCTCAATGACTTGACGCACGGCATCCGGGCGTATGAGGTGAATCCCGGCGAAACAAACCGGGTCATGGATCTTTGCGTTCGCGATCTTTGCGATCACCTGCGCGAATATAAGGCACCCAGTGTGATGGACAAGGTGCCGGGCTGGGTTGCTTCCTCTTTGGAGACGAGGGATTTTTTGCGCCAGCTCCTGAACTGCCTCTACAAAATGAGGCAGCATCTGCGCGGGAACGAGTTCCAGGATGTCCTGGCACGGTGCCGCAAACGGATCGACGGCATCGCCATAGACCGCACGCGGCTCAAACCCGTGGTCAAAATCATAGGCGAGTTCTGGGCGCAAACGACCGAGAGCAGCGGCAATTATCAAATGTTCGACTTCCTGGAGCACGAAGGGGCGCAGGTCCAGCCGGAAGCGATCGGGACATGGATTGCCTACCTCCTGGCTCATGCGAGGATGCAATTGTATCCCCAGCGCGGCATGGATTCAAAATGCACAGAGCCCGACGCGCTGGAATTTGCGTCAGCGTTTCCGGAATGAACTTGGATTTCAAAAGAAGCGCGCCCTGCTTGCGTTCGGAGAGCACTTGTATTCCCGCCTGTACAACCAGGTCATCCGGTCGCTCGGCTCAACGGCGCACACACTGGTCTCGCAGGAGAAGCTCGCTCATCTGGCGGATCCTTTCTATCAACCCCTGGCCCGCGGCGGCGAGGGGTATCTCGAAGTGGGCAAAAATATTTATTATCACACCAATAAGCTCTGCCACATGGTCTTGAGCCTGAAACCCTTTGGCTGCCTGCCTTCATCCCAGTCCGATGGGGTGCAATCCGCGGTCATCAGCAAGTTCAGGGACATGATCTACCTCCCCCTCGAAACCTCCGGCGAAGGAGAAGTCCAAGCGCACAGCCGCGTGCAAATGGCGCTGGGCGAAGCAAAAACAAAAGCAAAGGTGGAATTACAGCAGGCGCTGGCTCAGACCGGCACGCGCATCGACGACATTCGCGCTTTTGCGGAGCAGCACTCTGAACTGAGACGACCGCTGTATCGTATCCCCCACAAGCCGGGCGTAGCCGGAGTTGCCGCCAATTTCGTATTCCATGTGAGCGACCTGATGGCCGGCCGCCAAGCATAGTTTGATTCCTGATTCCAAATTCCAGATTCCTGATTTACTTCCTATCAGGAATCTGGAATCTGAAATCTGGAATCTTTAGTTAGAGGAGATTGCAGTGACGGCTCCAAGATTTCGCATCGGCATTGATGTAGGCTCCACAACAGTGAAAGCGATTGTCGAAGATGCGGAGAATGGCGAAATTCTGTGGAAAGATTATCGCCGGCATGAAACGCGGCAGGTGGAAACGCTGTTGGATTTCCTGCGGCGCATGGAAGTGGAAGCCGGCATCTCCCCTGACAACTGCCATGTGTTCATGACCGGTTCCGGCGGGAACAGGCTGGCGAGCCTGATCGGAGCGAAGTATATACAGGAGGTCCTGGCAACATCGCTCACGGTGGAGCAGAACTGCCCCGAAGCCGCATCTTTCGTGGAGATAGGCGGGCAGGACGCCAAAATCGTCATCCTGAACAGGGATCCCGAAACCGGCCGCATCAAGAAAACTCTCTCCATGAATGACAAGTGCGCCGGCGGCACAGGAGCGGTGATCGACAAGATCAGCATGAAGCTCGGCGTCCCGCTCGAAAACCTCTGCGAACTCCACTATAACGGAATTCGCCTGCATCCTGTCGCAGGCAAGTGCGGCGTATTTGCCGAAACCGATATCAACGGGCTCCAGAAACAGGGGATCCCCGCGGATGAATTGATGGCGTCTCTTTTTGATGCCTTCGTACTGCAGAACCTGAAATCGCTGGCACGGGGGCACACCCTGCTCCCGCAGGTGCTTCTGTTGGGCGGGCCGAACGCCTTTATCCCCGGCATGCGCGAAGCATTCCAGCGTAACGTTGCGCTGCTCTGGGAAGAACGTGGAGTGAGGATTCCGCAAGGATCGCGAGTAGAGGACCTGGTTCGGGCTCCCAGGGATGCAGAGTACTATGGCGCACTGGGCGCCGCCACTTTCGGAAAGGAAGAGACCCTCGAAACAGGCAGATATCTCGGAAAAACTGAACTGGAGAACCTGCTGGTCGGCCGTTCCGGATCCCGTGGCAAAGGCGGGTCTGGAATGCCCGCCCTGGTCGCGTCCCAGGAGGAAGTGGAGGTTTTTCTAAAAAACTACGCGCCGCCTCCTTTCAAGCCTCCCAAATTTAATCCTGGCGACGTCGCGCGCGGCTTTATCGGCATCGACGGAGGCTCAACCTCAACCAAAGCTGTGCTCCTGTCCGTAGAGAGCGAAGTCCTCGCCAGGGCCTATCAGTTATCCAAGGGCAATCCTATCGAAGACACCATCGAGATCCTCGATGCTCTGCGCAGCCAGGTTGAATCTCAGGGCGCCACGATCGAAGTGCTGGGAGCAGCGACAACCGGATACGCGAAAGACACCCTGAGGGATGTCATCTGCGCGGATGTAGCCCTGGTCGAAACTGTTGCGCATGCGAAATCCGCCTTGCATTATTACGAGGCTCCGGACGCCATCGTGGATGTCGGCGGACAAGACATCAAGTTGATCATCCTGAAAGACGGCAGGGTCAAGGATTTCAAGCTCAACACCCAGTGTTCAGCGGGCAACGGCTACTTTCTACAGGCCATTTCCGAGGGATTCGGCTTCAGAGTGGAGCAATTCGCCGACGTCGCATTCACTGCCCGCGAAATGCCCATTTTCCCATACGGGTGTGCGGTATTTCTGCAGTCCGATATCGCAAGCTTCCAGAGCCAGGGATGGCATCCGAATGAAATCCTCGCCGGCCTCGCAGCCGTCCTTCCCAAAAATGTCTGGCTGTATATCGCCAAGATTCCCAACCTGCCTGAACTCGGAACCCGATTCATACTCCAGGGCGGCACCCAAAACAATCTCGCGGCCGTGAAAGCTCAGGTAGATTTCATCCAGAAGCGGTTCGAGGGATCCGGCAGGACGCCTGAAATCATCGTCCACAAACACGCCGGAGAAGCGGGCGCGATCGGCTGCGCGTTCGAGGCCATGACGCTGTGGCAGCAAGGCAGGCAGACCACTTTCATCGGGCTGGATGCCGTACGGCATATCCAGTACCGGACCACCGTGGGCGAAGAGACGCGCTGTCATTTCTGCAAGAACCACTGCCTCCGCACGTTCATAGATATCGGCACGGGAAATGGCGATGGCAAAAGGCGACTCATTGTGGCGACCTGCGAAAAAGGGAGCGTTGAAGATGTGGGCGCGATGAAGGGAATTCAGAAAGAGCTGGATGCGGCACGCGACGCAAATCCAAACCTCATGGAATATGCCGGCAGAGAAGTATGGAAAGTGCACTTGTCCGAGAAAATCCCGGCTCCTGCAGCCTGGAACATGCGCCGCAGGATAATACTAGAGAAAAGGGGAAAGATCCGTATCGGCATGCCGCGAGTCCTGGGTATGTTCGTGTATGCCCCGCTCTTCAATGTCTACTTTGAGAGCCTGGGAATTCCGGCCGGGAATGTCGTATATTCGGATTTCTCCAGCGAAGAAATGTTCCGCGTGGGATCCAAACGCGGCGCCATCGATCCCTGCTACCCCTCCAAACTCGGACTGGCGCACATACACAACCTCCTGTTTGAAAAACACAAGCGCACACGGATCGACTATATTTTCTTTCCTATGCTCGACACCCTGCGCTCGCCGTTGGTGAACATACGCGCAAGCAATGCCTGCCCCACAACCGCCCTTACTCCGGAAGTCGTGAGAGCGGCCTTCACAAAGGAAACAGATCTGTTTGCCCAGAATGGCGTGGTTTATCTCAATCCATTGCTGGATCTCGCCAAGCCTCAACTGCTGGCCAGGCAGCTCTTCGAAACGTGGGGCCCCGAGCTGAAGCTGTCCAAGGCGGAAAATTGGAGGGCCGTCCAGGCAGGGTACGAGGCACTCGACCTCTATGAATCCGGGATTAGACGCAAAGCGCGAGAGATTATGGACCGCCTGGAAAGAGAAGGAGATGTTGGAGTCGTTTTATTGGGACGGCCCTATCATCACGATCCGGGAATCAACCAGGGCATCCCTGAAGCACTGCAGAAGCGCGGGTATCCGGTGTTTTCGCAGGCGACGCTCCCATTCGACCAGGACCTGCTGGAACGTCTGTTCGGAGAAGAGCTCCGGGAAGGCGTCATCCCGCACGCCTTGGACGTCAGCGATGTCTGGAAACACACTTTCTCTGCCAACAGCGCAAATAAGCTCTGGGCGGCCAAATTTACCGCCCGCCACCCCAACTTGATCGCAGTCGAGCTCTCCAACTTCAAGTGCGGGCACGACGCACCTATCTACACAACCATCGAGAAGATCATCGAAACCTCGGGCACGCCGTACTTTGCTTTTAAGGATATCGATGAAAACAAACCGTCCGGTTCCATCAAGCTCCGCGTCGAAACCATCGATTACTTTTTGAAGCTCTACAGTAAAGAACTCAAGAAAACGCTGAAATAGAAGTCAGGAGCCAGGAGTCTGGAATCAGAATTCAGAAGCCAGAATTCAGGAGTCAGGAATCCGGAATCCGGAATCCGGAATCTCGAATTTTTTGCGTAATATTGTGCCAACATACTGCAAAACTCTGTATGCTGAGGCCAAGCATTTGATTTCTAACCTGTAACAATCGCGGAGGATACTATGTTCAAGGAATTCAAAGAATTCGTGATGAAGGGCAACGTCCTCGACATGGCTGTCGGTATCATCATTGGCGTAGCTTTCGGTAAAATCATCACTTCGTTTGTATCCGATATTCTGATGCCGCCCTTGGGCCTGCTGCTCGGGAAAATGGATTTCAGCAACATGTTCATTAATTTGTCCGGACAGAGCTATCCTACAATTGCAGCAGCCAAAGCGGCTGGCGCCGCTACCCTGAACTACGGGATTTTCATAAATACCGTTATTGATTTTCTGATCGTGGCTGCGGCGATCTTTTTGGTGGTTCGGATGGTGAACAAAATGAAGCGCGCGCCGGCTGCAGCCGCGCCCACGACAAAAGATTGCCCGTTTTGCGCCTCTGCCATACCGATTCCGGCCAAACGGTGCCCTCACTGTACGTCGCAGTTGATTGCCTAGATTCCAGATTCCTGATTCCTGATTCCGGAGTAAGGACGGTATCCGGGAAAGGACGTAAATCAGAATCTAGTCGAGAATTTCAAAAATAGTTGCCCCAAACGAGTAATGTCCGGATTCCGGAATCTGGAATCCGGAATCTGGGGGCAGGCAAAGCAGCCGCTGAGTGCACAAATGCTTTGAGAACGATTCGTGCAATGAGCAGCCTGTCTATTTCTTGAAGAGATCGAGAAAAGCCTGGCGGCGACTGTCTTCTACCTTGGGCGGCGGAGCGCCGCTTCCCTGTTTTTCCACAAGGACCTTGGGCTCGAACAAGGGGCAAGGATTATTGCTGCTTTTATTCGCGACACGCACTTCCACCGGCTTTACGCATTCGTTGCGCGCTGACGGGTCGAAGTTCAGACAATTTCGGCATGTATGCAGATCAGTGCCGCAATTCTTGCACGTGTCCGTGACACGGATATGTTCCACGACCTGAATTTCCGCCGCGCAATTATTGCAGCGTGTAATCAGGTGAAATTTGGTTTCGATCCTTCCCCCCGCCCCTTTAGGCCGCGGCGGCGGTTTCGGCTTTTTTTCCCGGTCAGTATGCATATATCCGGGCTGATTGTATTTTCTGGACATTCTCATCCTCAAAGAACTGGCGGGTTACAGCTTGAACAGTGGGAGGTATATTGCCCGCATTGGAAGCCAAGGATTTACTGATTCTAATTTGGATTCATCCGGGGGGGCTGATTTCCGGGAGGTTCTGACCGTTGCCCCGCGCGATGAGTTTTTCGTCGATTGATTAAGTACTGCACCCTGGCTGGTGAATGATTAGAGTACCACAGGTCACGGCCGCAGGTCGAATATTTCCTTAATCTGATTCCAGATTCCGGATTCCAGATTCCAGAATAAAAGCAGTATCCGGCAAAGGACGCCATTCAGCATCTAGTCGAGAATTGCAAGAATTGTTACCCCAAACGAGCATTGTCCGGAATCTGGAATCTGGAATCTGGAATCTGGAATCTGGAACGATCGTCAGCATCTAGTCAAGAATTGCAAAAATAGTTACCCCAAACGAGCATTGTCCGGAATCCGTAATCTGGAATCAATTGTTAGAAATGAGGGCTAGCTCTGAATGCAGACGCTCCCATTGAGCCATGCATTGGCCGAGTTCCCGCTGCAATTGTTCATGTTCTTCCATGGTGGTGCGGAAAAGCTGGTGATCCCGGTACAGCGCCTCGGTTGCCAGAAGTTGTGTCAGGACAGCAATCCTCGTTTCGCACAGCTGTATTTGTCCCTCGACTTTTTCTATTTGTTCCTGGACCTGCCGGATCCTGTAAGGATTAACCTTCTTCTTTCTCAACCCCTGTTCGGTCTCTGGCGCGCCTGCCCCCGATGAAGCGGCCGGCTGCGCCTTGGATTCCTGTTCAACAGCCTGGGCTTGTTCCTGCTTCTTGAAAAGATAATCCTCATAGTTGCCCAGGTATGTTATCGCCGTCTGATTACCCACTTCCAGCACCTTGGTTGCCAATCCATCCAGAAAATACCTGTCGTGGCTGACAAAGACCAGCGTACCCGCGTAATCGCGCAGAGAATCCATCAATATATCTTTGGACCGGATATCCAGGTGATTGGTAGGTTCATCCAGAAGCAGGCAATTCGCGGGAGATAAAAGCAGCTTACATAGTACGAGCCGGCTTCTCTCCCCGCCGCTCAGTACCGAGACCGGCTTTTCGATGGTGTCTCCGGAGAAGAGGAAGCATCCGAGCAGCGTGCGCAGTTGGGGCACGATGTGGTTCGGCGCAACGGAATACACCTCGTCCCAAACCGTCTTTGTGGAAGCGAGAAGATCGTCCTGGTCCTGGGAAAAATAGGAAACGATCACGTTGTGCCCTTCCTTGCGCTGCCCCTCCAGCAGCGGCAGGCGGCCGGCCAGAATTTTCATCAGGGTCGATTTGCCCGTTCCGTTCGGCCCCACCAGTGCCACCCGCTCCCCCTTTTCGAGGATATAGGCTAAATCGCGGAAGACCGGTGTCTGGCCATACCCGGCCGTAACGTTGGAAAGCTCAAGGACAATTCGTCCGGTGCGCGGGCCTTCCGGGAACCGAAGCCGGATCGGCTTGGCCTCGGGCGGGATCTCGATCCGCTGCATGCGCTCTAGATCCTTGAGACGGCTCTGCACCTGGGCGGCCTTGGTGGCCTTGTAGCGAAACTTGTCGGCAAAAGCTTTGATGCGGGCGATTTCCTTTTGCTGCGCTTCATGTTCCGCCAGCAACTGCGCCAGCCGTTCATCCCGCTGGCGGAGGAATTCCGCATAGTTCCCCCGGTAAAAATGGACCGCGCGGTTGCGGATCTCCAGGATTCTCTCCACGGACGCATCGAGAAAATACCGGTCATGCGAGACCAGCACCAGCGCGTTCGGATATGTCTTCAGATAATCCTCGAGCCAGTTCCGCGCTTCCAGGTCCAGGTGGTTTGTCGGCTCATCCAGCAGCAGCAGGCTCGGCTGCTGCAGCAGGAGCTTGGCAAGCGCGATACGCATTTGCCATCCGCCGCTGAAATCTTCGCAGGGACGCTGCATGTCCTTCTGCTCGAAACCCAATCCCAGCAGCACAGCCCCCGCTTTCGCTTCAACAGAGTATCCCTCCTTCAAACGGAACTGCTGGGACAGGACCGAGTAGCGCTCGAGCATCTTTTCGTGTTCGGGCCCTTCATGCTTCATGTCTCCAAGATCATGCTCCATCTGCCGGATTTCGCGCTCCATGAGGATCAGCGATTCGAAGACAGAGAGCACTTCTTCCAGCAAAGTGCGCCCGCGCATGAAAAGCCCATCCTGCGGGAGATAGCCGAAAGTCAGATCTTTGGCGCCAATCACTTCGCCTTCGTCCGCCGTCATCATACGTGCGAGAATCTTCATGAGCGTGGACTTCCCGGTTCCGTTGTCTCCGACAAAGCCAATCCGATCCCGTTCGTTGATTTGAAAATCCACGGACCGGAAAAGCCAATCGCCGCGAAACGCCTTGCCGAGGCTCTTGATTTGAAGCATCTTTTCTCCAAAAATGAATTATTCTAACATCCGGCGATGAACGTGCACAGGTTAATGGTTTAATGTTGGAGGAGTCGCGATCGGTATTGGCTTTCGGATTTCGATCTTCGACATGAAAAACCAACAGCGATTCCGATACCGATAGCGATTCCGACTGTTTGGGTTGTGTAATTTTTCATGCTAATTTGTGGCATTCGGGGACCTATGAAACGAGCGGTAGCGTTGGCCAGCGGAGGGCTGGATTCCAGCACCATGATGGCGCTGGCAAAGAAGCAGGGATTCGACCTCTATGCATTGAGCTTCGATTACGGACAGCGGCACCGGTGCGAACTGGAGGCGGCAGCCCGCGTCGCACAGTCTCTGGGTGTTACCCATCACATGGTTGCCAAAATAGACCTGCGCGTGTTCGGCGGTTCCGCGCTGACCGCTGATATGGAAGTGCCGAAAGGCAGGGACAGTCGCCGGATTTCTGCGGAAATCCCCATCACCTATGTGCCGGCCCGGAACACGATTTTTCTCAGTTTCGCTCTCGGCTGGTGTGAAGTTCTCGAGGCACAGGATATTTTCATCGGAGTCAACGCAGTCGACTATTCCGGATACCCGGACTGCAGACCGGGATTCCTGCAGGCATTTGAGGACCTTGCCAACCTGGCGACCAAAGCCGGAGTCGAAGGGACCGCGACGTACCATATCCACGCACCGCTTCTGCATATGAGCAAGGCCCAGATCATTAGAGCCGGCGTTGACGCGGGTTTGGATTTCGCTCTCACGCACAGCTGCTACGATCCTTCGCCTGAAGGATTGGCGTGCGGCGACTGCGACTCCTGCATCCTGCGGCGCAGGGGATTCGAAGAGGCTGGCATTCCGGATCCGACACGCTTTAGGGGATAAATGATGGGTGAAATTCGCACACCGCTTCCGGTTAAGTTTTTTACAGGCGTCCTGACTTCCATTCCTGAAATAATGCCGCCGGCCGAGGAAAGTCTGATCGCGCATTTTGGAGCAGTGGATTTGCGGAGCCCGCAGTATATTTTCGACAAAACCCATTACTACGACGAAGAAATGGGGAGCCCTATTTATCGCTATTTTCTCAGCTTTGAAAAACTCATGGAACCTTCCGCAATCGCCGGGGCAAAAATCATAACCAACAGACTGGAATCCGAATTTGCAGCGGAGCATTCCAGCGTGCGCCGCCCCATCAACCTCGATCCCGGCTATCTGGAACAATCCAAAATCATTTTGGCTTCCACTAAAAACTATTTTCACCGCATACTGATTGCCGAGGGTATTTACGCGGAAGTAACGCTTCATTTTGAGGACGGGGCATGGCGTCCCTTTCCCTGGACATTCCCGGATTACAAAACAGACGACTATCAGCAGTTCTTTGCATCCTTGAGGGGTCTCTACCGGGATCAGTTGGGCAGGACGGGAGTGAGGATTAAGAGTCGTTAGTCGGCGGTCGGCAGTGCGTTGTCAGATTACGTTAGGATTTGAATATGAACAGATTCCTCGATTGGTTTGCTGAACTCCGGCGAAAGGATCATCGGCCGCCGTTCGGAATTGCAGATCTCCTGAAATATATCGGTCCGGGCCTGCTAGTAACCGTGGGATTCATCGATCCGGGCAACTGGGCAGCCAATCTGGCGGCCGGGGCCCAATACGGCTATACGCTGCTGTGGATGGTCACCCTCTCGACCATAATGCTCGTGATCCTGCAGCATAACGTGGCCCATCTTGGCATCGCCACCGGCCTTTGCCTTTCCGAGGCTGCGACGCAGCATCTGCCGAAATGGATCTCCCGCAGCGTGTTGAGCACCGCGGTACTTGCTTCCGTTTCCACGTCGCTGGCGGAAATCCTGGGTACCGCGATCGCCCTGAACATGCTTTTTAAAATCCCGATTCCGATCGGGGCAATCCTCGCAACAGCGTTTGCACTGATTATGCTGTTTACAAACTCCTATCGCGCCATCGAAAAATGGATCATCGCCTTTGTTTCCATCATCGGGCTCTCGTTCATTTACGAACTGGCTCTTGTAGACATCGACTGGGGAACAGCCGCCCAAAGCTGGCTCGTCCCAACCATACCCCATGGATCCATGGTGATTGTCATGAGCGTTCTGGGGGCAGTAGTCATGCCTCACAATTTATTCCTGCACTCGGAGATCATTCAAAGCCGACAGTGGAACCTCGAAGACGAAAAGACCATTAAGCGGCAGCTGGATTATGAGTTTCTGGATACGCTTTTTTCGATGATCGTCGGCTGGGCCATTAACAGCGCCATGATCCTGCTGGCCGCGGCGGCCTTTTTTTCGAACCGCACTCCGGTATCCGAACTCCAGCAGGCACATGAAATGCTGCGCCCGCTGCTGGGCAACTACGCACCTGTTATTTTTGCCGTTGCCCTTCTCTTTTCCGGAATCTCCTCGTCCATAACCTCGGGGATGGCCGCCGGATCGATTTTTTCCGGGATTTTTGGAGAGCCGTATCACATCAAAGATAATCACTCGGCGCTGGGAGTCGTAGTCTCTTTGCTTTTTGCCCTAGGCCTCATATTCGCCATCCGCGATCCGTTCAAAGGGCTGATTTATTCCCAGATGATGCTGAGCATCCAGCTCCCCATCACCATCTTCCTCCAGATTTATCTTACTTCGTCCAAAAAAGTGATGAAGAGCCGAGCCAATGGACCGGTTTTCAAGATCTCACTTCTGATCATCGGGTGCATCGTTACCCTGTTAAACCTGATGCTGCTTTTCAGCACGGCAGGTTGATTTTGATTAGAAGGGCCTTGTACCCAGGGTCCGAACGTACAAAATCCAATACCGGCTCCTGGATCAAGTTCATGATGGTCATCGGGTCACGATCATCCAGGGATTTTTCCGCCCAATGCAGCACGTTCTGAGCGTCGTCGAGTCCAGCCCATGCGAACATCAATGATTTCGCAGGCACATAGGAACGCTGCGCATCCGCGTTGAGCTTTTCGATGATCGCGCGGGCTTCCTGAGGCCTCCCTGCCTTCCCTAAACCATACGCGAGCATACCGAGGGTGAAGGGATTTCCGGCGGAAAGCGCGCAGGCCTTTTCCAGTGCGTGGACAGCCTCGTGCGGCATTGCCTGGTGCGCATACGCCAGACCCAGCACGCAGTGGGCCAGATAAAACGTGGGTTCCATTTCAATCACGGCCTGAAGATGATGGATGGCACGATCATACTGCTGCCTTGCATAGGTATAATAGGCAAGCACCCAGTGGGCCAGCACCCACAGAGGGATCGACCGACAACGCGCGCTCGATCAGCGCCGCGGCTTCCTCAGCCCGCCCTTGAGGCCACAAATAGAAATTTGCATAGCGGAAAAGCACGTAAGGGGAATTCGCATCCAATTCCAAAGCGCGCTGGAAGGCCGCTCCTGCAGCCCGCCAATCGCAGTCGGCAATGCCCAGCATCGTGCCCAGCTGCGCATGCGCCTCGGGGAGCGCATCGTCTATTTCCAGCGCACGGGCCGCCGCTTCCTTTGCGCCGGCCATCGCCTCCTTTGGATACCGGAAGCCGTAGAATGCGTTCTGCCAATAAAACTCGGCCAGGCCAAGGAAGGCCAATGTATATTTTGGATCGGCCGCAAGCGCCTGTTCGAAGCATTGCCTGGCCTTGAAGTAGCCCTCCGGAGTGTGCTTCTCCTGGTAGTGGCGCCCGCGCAGGTACAGCGAATATGCTTCGGGACTGTGGTGTGGCGCCGGACAAGGGATATGTCTCTGGTAAGATGTACCCGGAAGTATCCACGATCGCGTGTGAGATCTCGTCCTGGATATCCAGGACGTCCCGCATCTCGCGATCATATCGCTCGGACCAAAGCTGGTACCCATCCGCCGCATTGACTAATTGCGCCGTAACGCGCACGCGGTTGCCTGAGCTGCGCACGCTCCCCTCGAGAATGTGCTCGACATTGAGTCTGGCGCCGATTTCGCGGACATCCAGATTCTTTGCCGCGCAGGGCAAACGCGGAAGTCCGGGCGGTGACGCGCAATCCCGGCAGTCTTGTAAGCGCACTGATCATTTCCTCGGTCAGACCATCGCTGAAGTACTCGTTCTCCTTGTCTCCGCTGAGATTCGTGAACGGGAGAACGGCAATCGTCTTTGACCGGACTGAGGAGGCTATGGACAAAGGCAGGCAAGCCTCCAGTGCGAGCTTTAAGCTCGACGGCGCTCTGGATCCGGAGGCCGGGATCCTTCTGGAGGCAGCGCGACATGATATTTTGCAGATTCAGGCGGGACGCCCGGCACGGGCTCCGGCATTTCCCGCAAAACGGCCGTGAGGATCGCCAGGTTCGATTCCCCGCGAAATGCGCGGCGGCCCGAGAGCATTTCATACAATACGCTGCCGAATGAAAAAATATCCGAGCGGGCATCAACCGGTTTCCCCTCGGCCTGCTCGGGAGACATATAGGCAGCAGTGCCGATAATGGACCCTTCGTCCTTTCCTCTGACAGTGCGTCTCGTCCGGATCGGCGCCGATTCGGACAATTTGGCCAGACCCGAAATCCAGTATCTTCACCTGGGCGGACCGCCGGGAAGCCGGCGATCATGATGTTGGCCGGCTTGATATCGCGGTGAACGATTCCGGCCGAGTGCGCCGCCACAAGCGCCTGCACGATCTGCACTGCAATATTCACGGCATCCGCAGACTGACAGCTTCTCTGCGGGCGATGATATCCTGAAGCGTCCGCCCGGCGATGTATTCCATGGCGATGAAATCAATGCCATCCACCCGGTCGATGTCGAATATGGTGATGATATTCCGGTGGTTGAGCGCCGACGCCGCCCTTGCCTCGCGCACAAAGCGGCTCCTGCGGTCCGGGTCAGCCGTTACATCCCGGCGGCATCACCTTCAGGGCCACGTGCGCCCGAGGCGCGTGTCCAGCGCACGATACACGACTCCCATTCCGCCCGCGCCGATTCTTTCTCGAACCTGGTACCGGCCAAGATGCGGCCGGTCAGCTCCGTCGGAACTGAATTCGCACCATCGGCCAACGACACCATTTGCTTTTGAAATGCCGGAGATTCCATAAAGGACCCGGCCGCCGCTTCGTGCGCCAAGGAGCGATTCGACTTCCCGGCGCAGTGCCTCGTCCCCCGCGCACGCCTGGGCAAGATACTCCTCGCGCCGGCTCCCGGAAAGCGCGGAGGCTTTGAGGTAAAGCTCCTCGACCTGCTTCATCCGTTCCGGATTCATATTTCTCAGCTGCGCCGCATTTCACGCAGCAGCCAGACCTTGGCAAATTTCCAATCGCTCATCACCGTGCGGACGGAGACGTTCAGCACCTTGGCGGTTTCCTCCACGCTGAAACCGCCGAAATAGCGCAGCTCGACCGTCTTTGCTTTCCGGGCATCGAGCGACGGCCAGCGCGTTGAGAGCGTCATCCAGCCTCGCGATATCGGCATCCGGGCCGACCGGAACGGCAAGAGATTCGTCAAGCGACAGCTTTGTACTGCGCCGCCCCGTTTGGCGCGGCCGCGCCGCGCGCGTGATCAACCAGAACGCGGCGCATCAATTGGGCGGAGAGAGCCATGAAATGAGCCCGGTCCTGCCATGGACATCTCCGCGCCGCCGATAAGACGAAGACACACTTCGTTGACCAGGGCCGTGGTTTGCAGCGTATGTCCGGCCCTTTCCCTGGCCATTTGATAGTGCGCCATTTTGCGCAGTTCTTCGTAAACAAGCGGAATAAGTTTCTCCAATGCGTCTTCGTCGCCCTGTCCCCAGTCTTTGAGCAACTGGGAAACAGCAGATGCGGGAGATTCACTCACGCTCTCGCTCCTTTTGGACATTTGATTCTATAATTATCAATTAATCTATCAGAAATCTGGGATAGATCGCGAAATATTATGGGACTCATGTGGGTCGGGGCTTCAGAGGCTGTCTCAAAACTCGCATTGGGCGGGCCTTCAGCCCTTGATTTTCTTTTACGACTTTTCCTGGGGCTTCGCCCCAGGCTGGTATGGATCGCGCCTTCGGCGCTTTAAGATCCTAAATTTACAGCAATTTAAGCGCCAAAGGCGCGCTCTATATCAGCCTAGGGCGAAGCCCTAGGAATTTAGCGACAAACAGGAAAAGGGCTGTAAGGCCCGCTCAATGGCGAGTTTTGAGACAGTCTCTTCAGCCCCGACGCACATGCTATTTTCGCCTTAGTTCCTTGGCAATTTAGGCTGCCCGGCCCCTTTAAATATATGCAGCGGCTTTGAATGCGGACATGACGGCCGTGGCTATGGTTCCGACCTCCGACGCGTCGCCAACCACAAAAACTTCCGTCTCGGGAGCACTGCGGCGCAGCGCGTCGGCAACATCCTGTCTCGCGATCATCCCGACGGCTAAGAGCACTGTGTCGGCGGGGAATTCGATTCTTTCGGATGTTTGCGTATCGCGGCAGACTACGGTTTTGTCGGTCACTTCCTCAAGCTTGCAGTTGAGGTGCACAGGGATGCCAAGCTCCTGCACCAACGCCATCAATTCCGTGCTTCCGCCGCCGGCAGAAGCCCTCAGGTTCGACATATCCGGCGCCATTTCAACGACGGTCACGTCCTTGCCTGCGCGCTTGAGTCCTATGGCGCTCTCGATGCCGACGGCGCCGGCACCGACGATCACCGTCCTGCTGCCGACCTTCACCTTGCCGCTGTCCGCCTCAGGAGCCCAGTGGACATGAGGCTTGGCGATACCGGGAAGCGGCGGAACCATTGGTTTTGAACCGACGGCGATTATGAGCGCGTCGTAACGCTCGGCGTCCAGCATCGGCTTGGTAGCCTCGGTATTAAGAAAGATGCGCGCAGGCGCTTTGTTCGCCTGACACACCAGGTAGTCGAGATAATCCTTCACATCCTGCTTAAACGGGAGTGCGGATCCCGGAACGACGTTTCCGCCAAGATGATCGCTCATCTCGTAAAGCGTGACATCATGCCCGCGCTCGCACAGCGTCTGCAAAGCCTGGATACCGGCGGGGCCTCCGCCGATGACTGCGACCTTTTTCTTAACCTCAGCCTTCTGAACCTTGGCTTCCGGGAACTCGGTCTCGTTGCCTAGAAATGGATTTACGGCGCAATTAATGACCGCGGGGATCATCAACCGTAGACCGCAGTACTGGCAGCGGATACAGGGACGGTGATCTTCCTCTCTGCCCAATGCATACTTGCGCGGCATCTCGGGATCGGCAAGGATCGGGCGGCACATTGCGACAAAATCGGCCTGCCCGGAAGCCAGGATCTCCTCGGCGCTCTTGATGTTCATGATCGAGCCCACGGTACACACCAGGAGATTCGGAAACCTCTTTTTGATATCCGCGGCATAATGAACGTTGTACATCCTGTCCATCAGATAGTTCTGCCACCAGTTGCGCATGTACTGGAATTCGCCGTGCAGACCTGCGGAAACGTGGAGGATGTCGATCTTGTGCTGAATCAGCTCGATAAACTTGAGCGTCTCATCAAAGTGCATTCCGTCCGGGTGAATTTCGTCCGCGGAGATACGGTATTCGATCACGAAATTCCCGCCGCAAAGCTCGCGGACTCTGTCCAGCACTTCTATGGCAAAGCGCGCCCTGTTTTCGAGGGAACCGCCGTAATCGTCCTTGCGCTTATTATAGAGGGGACTCGCGAACTGGGAGATCAGGTTTCCGTGACCGCCGTGGATCATGCACATTTTGAAGCCGGCCCGCTTGCAGCGGTATGCGGCGACAGCATACTTTTCGACAGTTTCCTTTATCTTCGCATGATCCATCTCTATTGTTGGGATGGGTTCCCTGCCGTGCATCCGTGCGCGCCAGATTTCACTGGAAGCAATGAAGGAAGAAGCGCTGAAGGCCGCTTTCCCGGTCTTATCGAAGTCCGAATCCTTTCCGTTGTGGTTGATCTCCAGCGAGGCGAGCGCCCCATAGCCGTGGCACATTTCGACAAATCGGGTGAGCGGAAGGATGCAGGCGTCGCTGCCCAGATCGAGCTGACGCTCCTCGTCACACGCCTCTTTGATATCGACCACGGAATTGCCGACGTGGATAATTGCCACTCCGCCTTTTGCGATCGGTCTGAAAAAATCGACGAACTCCGGCGTCACTCTCCCTTCCCGGTCGGCGAGGTTGGGAGATGGCGGTGCCATTTCCAAACGGTTTTTGAAGTCAACGCCTCTGATCCTGATAGGCTCGAACACATGTTCATATTTTGATCCCATTGTATAATTCCTTTCCTTCTGCTCCCATCAGATTCCGGGATATTGGTTCAGACGCAAACGCGGTTTTTCCCTGTGGTTTTAGCTTGATATAGCTTTACGTCGGCGCGCCGCACCAGGCTTTCAGTAGTATCGTCGGAAAGCGCCTTCGCGCCTCCAATGGATAAAGTCACAAATAAATATTCCGGTGCGCCCAACACTGAATGCTTAACCAGAAAGCTCATGCGTTCGCCGACCTCGACAAGCTCTTTTTCATCCGCATTGGCAATTACGGCGATAAATTCCTCGCCTCCCCATCGGCCAATTATGTCGAAGTAACGGGAACTCGCACTCAGCGTTCTGCTGATCATCTGAAGGACCCGATCGCCCATGCCGTGGCCATAGGTGTCATTCACATGCTTAAAATTGTCGATATCGATAAATAGGATACCAAAATTCCAGTTGTTGCGGCGCAGCTCTTCCAACCGCGAGCGAATAACAGATTCGAGGTAACGCCGGTTCGCCAACCCGGTCAGTGAATCCAGCAGAGCCAGTTTTTCCATCTGAGCAAGCCGCTGGACCATTTGCATGTTCGCGGAATTATCACTAAACACTTCGACCGCTCCAATAATAGCCCCCGCATCGTTTGTCATCGGCATCACTCGGACTCGAACGGGAACTCGATGGCCATTCTTATGGCGCAGAAATACTTCCGCCTCCCTCCTCTGCCCATCCTGAAGCGTATAGCCGAGCGGGCAACCATGCTTGCAGAGTTCATTTCCCGCATCATCCACATGCATCAGCAGATTATCCATGCAGCGATGCCCAATAACCTCCTGGCGCGAAAAACCGGTGAGCGCTTCAGCCCCCTTGTTCCAGAAGGCTATCCTGCGCTCTGTATCGGTAAAGTAGACGCCATCCGACAAATAATCCAACAATTCGCGATAAATCTCATTCTGGTCTGTCATATAGAATAATTAAAAGGATCATGCTCCAGTTCGCAGTCAAAGAGGGTTTAACATTTCATCGTTTGGGAATATAGCGCTTCCCGCAGAAAACAATGTTCCAAGCCAGAAAAAGGCCAGGTCTGATTATAGTTCCCTATAGCTCTTGCGCGGAAGGGAAAAGGGGACAGTATAACCAGGCACCATTTTCAAAAGTGGAACGTTTCAATATCACAGCACACAAAAGCCAAATGGGGGCAATAGACCGGCTGGCAAAACAACACGGAATGACGCGATCCGCGTATATCGTTCCCGCCGTTCTCGGCCGTCGAAAATTATCCGCCCGGACATAATCCTTGGAATATAATATACTCGCAAATTCTTAGCCTCCCAAAATCAGCGACGCGAACAGGAGGAGAAATCAGTGAGACCATGTCGAAGCGGAACAAAGCAATTTTCATTTTTGGAGCGCTGAGTCTAATCTGGGGCTCAACCTGGTATTTCATCAAAGTGGGCCTCAATTATTTTTCACCCTTCCTCTTTGCCGGCGTTCGCTTTCTTATCGCAGGAGGTCTGCTCTTAGGAATCCTTTTTATAACGGGGAAAAAACTGCCGCGGGATATTCTCACCTGGAAGTACATGTTTTATTCCAGTTTTCTTCAGATCATATTCCCGTACGCAGGGGTATTCTGGGGAGAACAGTTCATTTCGTCAGGACTCTCGGCGGTGCTCAATTCCTCAATCCCGCTGTTCGTCGCGCTCCTCGCGCACTTCACACTTAGACAGGAGCGACTGACGACTCCAAAGTTGGTTGGTTTCGGCATCAGCTTCATTGGAATTCTCATCCTATTCAAGAATGACCTCGGGGGAAATGCAGCAATGGTCATGGGGGGACTGGCGCTAATCGGAAGCTCGATAAGCGCGGCATGCGCGAACGTGTACGCGAAACTTCAAGGGCCGTCGCTGGATCCTATGGTGACCGTGGCGATTCAACTATCTTGCGGGGGCGTCGCTCTCACCCTAGTCAGCCACGTAGTTGAGCCGCAGGCCCGGTGGCAGTGGACAGGGGAGTCGCTATTCGCTTTATTGTTTTTAAGCATCTTCGGCTCGCTTCTGGCCTTTATCGGACTGTACTGGCTCATCAAGTATTTTTCCGTCACAATCACATCGATGCTGTCGTTCATTACACCTATCGTTGCGGTAGTCATCGGCACAATGACGCTGGGCGAACGCGTCGGCGCGCACACGCTGCTCGGCATTGCCTGTATTTTCTGCGGAATCTATTTCGTCACATGGAAGAAGCGTGCAAAGTTCGCTTGAAGGTTTCCTGCGGCAGCTGAATCCCTATCTTGTCCAAGTATGCAGCAGCTAAAAACCTGGCCTTGGACTTCGACCTGGACGTGGTCTTGGACAAATTTTCCCCCTCACTATAGTCTGCTCAGATATACCTCTTTCAAAGAGGTCCACGACCACGTCATGGTCCAAAACCACGTCCAAGTGTGCTCAAAGGGGAGACGTATTCATCCTGGTTCCGACAAGTCCGGGCTGAGTCCCGGACTCACTTGTTTTCTGGTTTTTTAGTGCCTCCGGCGATGAAACGCCTGCTGGGCTGCCTATTCTCCTCGGTTTACCTCACGTCAATAGCTGTGATCTCGTCATTCAAATCTCCCAGGTGCGGCGCATCATAGGGATAGGTCCGGTGGGAACCGCCATAGTTGGTATGCTTGTATACTGTGACGCGAGCCCTGCCAAAGATCCGGATGGATGAAATTCTGTCGTTGTAGTGCCCCCCAACGGAGCTAACACTCTCATTGCTGCCGAGGCAGAAGCGTTCACCCCTGTAATCCGAATCCGTATAGAAGCACGCCCCATTGCGAGGTTCGTTGCCGTTGCCCCAGCCGTACTGATCTCCATAGCGCGGTCCGCTGCCGTTGCCCCATCCGTACTGATCTCCATAGCGGTAGCCGCGACCGCGAATATAATTGTAGAAATCGTCCAGTTCCTGGCGACTGGCCCTGGAATAATCTCTGTACTGCCTATTCCGCGCCCTCAGATACTCCCGCCATTGCTTCTCGCGTTCGCGCTGGTCTTCCCAACGATCTCCCTCACGCTCGCGAGCCGTCTCTCGATACTGCCTGTCTGCCTCGCGCCCATTCTCGCGCATGTATTTCTCACGTTCGCGGAGATACTTCTCGAAGTCCTTTTGCTCTTCGCGATTCGCTTTAGTCCACTCTTTATAGGACTTATTCCGCGCTTTCTGATAGTCCCGCCATTCTCTTTCATGTTGTTTGTTTTCAGAACCGCTCATGCTATTCGGGGAGCTTCTGTCCCCACTGTCGATCGCCTCACGGCCGTCCCTTGAGTGCTCTCCTCGATCCTGATCGCGATCAGCGGCAAAAACCGGCACTGAACCTATTACAAACGCAAGTGCCAAAATCCAAAGCCATGATTTTATATCGCATCTCAATTCCCTCCTCAAAATGCGCGCTCCATCTGATGAACTTGCCGCCGGCTCCATCCGGGACATCTCTCCTGTAATTATCAATACTAACAAGAGGCTTTTGTCTCCTCGGCAACCCTGTCAATGGAGAAGATGAAAGGGAGCTGAAATTGTTTCACGATAAGTGATAAATCTGCTTGCAGGTTGCAGGTTTACAGGTTGCAGACTTACACGTTGCACGTTCCAGGTTGCAGGTTTACAGGTTGCAGGTTGCAGGTCTTCCAAGTTGCAGGTTTCAGGTTCAGGTTGCAGGATAAATGTCTATCTCCTGCAACCTGTAACCTGGAACTTGTAACCTGTAAACCTGAATCAAATAATCAGGTCTTAGCCGAGTTTGCCTTTGCTTTGAAGGGTGTCCGCGACTTTCTTGAGATTCATCTTCTCTAGCGTCGCGCGCGTCGGATAACCGTTTTCGGGATTGTAGCCTTCGAACTTATAGAACCTCGTTTTAAAGTCTTCTACTTTTGACCGATCCAGCTTGCGGCCCTTGCCCGAGTCATATTTCCACTTGCCGTCAATGTGCATCGTCATTTCGCTACCCAAGGTCGGCTTGTCGTAGATGATAGTCAGGATACACTTCCATATTGCGATGTCTCCCCTGCAGCACCCAGATGGACCGATCCAAGGTATAGATCTTGTGCCCGATTTCCATGTAGTCGGCAAATTTGAGATTCTTTCCGGTCACGGCATTCCAGAATTTTTCCTCAGCCCGTGGCGTTGGTCCTCTCCTGTCGGCCGTATTGTTGGTGATACACATCGGCCAGCGCCAGCCGCAAAAGCCGCCGGCCCCGACCCAGAACTTTTCATAGTGCTTGATCCACGCAACCTGTTTGACCTTGGAATCCGAGTAGATCCCGGTTGGCCCATCGCTGTGATCGACCATGAACGGATCTCCCTGGTAAGGCTCCATTGCGTCGGTATACAGCTTTGCGCACTCTTCGGCTGTGAGGTACGGATCTCCCGACCAAGCCATCCAGTGGATGGGATAGTTGGACATCATATGGAGCATGAGATCGCGCTCTCCGAGTATGGATGCAAAACCCCATTCCGCCTCGATCACCGGATCATAGTGATTCGAAGTGCCGCAGTAGGCCAAAGGCAGCGTGCCGCTGTTTACATCCTCTTTATACCGCCCGATTTTTTCCGCGAATCTGGCGCAACCTTCGGCCAAATCATTGCCGATCCCCTCACGTAGAGCGATCTGTCTCAGGAGGGTCTCTGTATAGCCAAACGTCCAGGTTGATCCAGCGGCAGATTGGTATCGAGCTGCTTCCCTTTTCCCAGAACTCCCTTTTATAGAGAGTTCTTGACATAGCACATAAGAGGCATCAGCTGCCAGTGGCCCAAACCGTATTTTGCATCAAATCGTTGCCCTGACGTGTAAACTTCGGGTTCCCTCAACACTGATCACCATAGTTCCGCCGCAGACCGATTCGTTGCTGTCGCCGGAGGCCAGCCTCATGCGGCATCCTCTGGGACAAGAAGCACACGCGGCTGCGCGCGCCGGAATGAGCGGAATCTGGCTATTAGCGTGTTTCCGCCGCTGGGCCGGCCGCTGATCAAAGCATAGGGTCCGCCGGCGCCAAACCTCTCGGCTTCTCGAGGATTATCCACGTTCCACTGGAACTGGCGGAACCAGAGCCTGGCATCCATAAATGCTTTGGGATCGGCAATCGGAACGTCCTTGGATCCTATCGCGCTGATCGCTTTTAGCTTTTTGGATCCAAAGACTCCTCCAAAACCGCACAGCGCAGCCTGAGATCCGGGACCGTGGAGCAGGGCAGCCAAGGCGGCTCTTGTTTTCTCCCTGCCGGACCGCAGCAGACGACCGCCGGTATCTGCGTGGTATAGCAGTTCTCGGCCAGATCCGCCCATTCGCCATATTTCAGACCGGGCACGACGCGCCGTGAGATCTCTTCCTGCGTGTCCCAGGTATCCATTCCCCAGATTCCCTTGGCGCTTTCGATCTTAACCTTGTCGTTGACAATGTTGATCCATACGGGCTCGTCAGAAGCCCCCTCAACCACAATGCCATCCCATCCGGCAAACTTCAGCTGGGCAGTAAAACGTCCACCGAAGTTGCTGTGGCCAAACCATTCAATGGGATACAGCATCGGCCCAAGGCCTTGCACTTCGCATCTCCCGGAACCCGGCATGAATGTACCGGAGAATGGAGATGCCATCATGATGATAAGGTTCCGGGGATCGAAGGCCTCAAATGGCAATTGGTCGCCGACCAGATCAAAGAAAACAGCGGAACCTATTCCGTGGCCGCCGCCGAACTCCTCATATTTTGCAGTATCGATGGTGCTGATCGTCTTTGTGGTCAGGTTGACTCGCAGTATTTTACCGGTATATCCGCCTGTCATAGTTACTCCCCCCCTCCCGTTTTCCACACGGGCATTTTCGGTGGTATGACCGTGCTGTTGTCCACCAGACCAAGATTCAGCCAATGATCGTTGCGAAGATTCACGTCGTAGCCTTCAGTCTCTTTCTGATCGGGCGGCTGAGTGACAAATTTGATTGCCATCATCGGGCAGGTCTCCACGCAAGCCTGCTTGCCGTCCGGGACCTCCTTTTTCATTCCAGTAGGGAGTGTCGATGCACAGATCGCATTTGGAGGACTTCCCTTTACCATCGATATTAACCCAGACGGTCCGGTGCGGTTGCTGCGGACACATCTTCAGGCAGGTTTTGCAGCCAATGCATTTCGTGCTGTCAATCCGTCGAACATTGCCGTTTTCCGTGTCCACATAGGCGGCACCGACAGGGCAACTCTGGACACAGACGGGAGCTTTGCATTGCCGGCAGGGCGCCATCTTGACATCGTTGGGGAATTTGCCGAACGAGTCCTGCATAATCTGAATGCGCGACCGCGAGAGATTCTGGACCCCGTAGTGAACCAGCGAACAGCCGAGCATGCACGTCGTGCAGCCGGCGCATTTCTTGCTGTCATAAACCAGATAGCCCCCGGACGCAGGATAGGTCGGTCCCGCGGCCGCAGGCGATGCGGGCGCAGCTGTGCCGGCCACTGCCTTTACGGGTGTCGTTGCAATCAACGCGTCGACGGCAACAACCGTACCTCCCGTGACCAAAAAGTCACGTCTCGAAAGCTGCTTTTTGCCTTCTTTGTTTTCAGCCTTTTTATCCTCAGGCATAAAAAACTCCTTTGCGTGGCAATTATTTTTAGTCTCGATCCCACGATCTCTCATGGCGTTTCGTCCGTGCCGGAGAAACCAGTGAGCATTCCCTATTCTTACACTAGAAATTGTTGTGCGTCCTCTGTTTTTTCAAATCAGAAGGAGGTGGATGGAGGATATTTCTACATGTGCGGAATTCAGCGTGGCACGCACGTGCGACTCATCGCTCCAGACGAATCGCAGCGCAACGCCGCAGTCGCTCGAAAATTCACGTGGAGTGGGAATCAATTTAACCGTCAATCCGCCCTTAAGCAGGATTTTTTCGGCGCGCAGCGCGGATGAGTTCGTGTGGAATAAAATTACACCAAAGGTGTCGATATTTTCGGACATGGCGCGTTAGCGAAGAATCTTCTTTGCCGCATCGATTACCGATGCGACCTCTTCCTGTGTCGTATGCAATCCCAGGGCTAACCGCACCGTCCCCTCGGGGAACGTCCCGATTGTGCGGTGGGCGGCCGGTGCACAGTGCAATCCGACTCGGCTTAGTATTCCGAATTCTTCGTCGAGGCGCAACCCGATTTCCGAGACGCGGTGACCTGCAACGGTGAAAGAAACAATAGAGGTGCGGCGCGCCGCATCGGTAGGGCCGTGGACGGTAACGCCATCAAGGATCTTAATCCCGTCAACCAGCTGTTGAGTCAACTCCATCTCTTGCGCACGAATCGCCTCAATGCCCCTCTTCATTATATGCCGAACGCCTGCGCCCAGTCCGGCGATTCCGGGACCGTTCAGGGTACCGCTTTCAAATTTGTCAGGCAATTCTTCCGGCTGGATCTCGAATGCAGAACGGCTCCCGGTGCCGCCGCGCCAGAGAGGCTCGATGTCATTGACACGCACGCTGTTCCCGATCACCAACCCGCCGGTGCCCTGAGGACCCTGCAATCCTTTGTGTCCGGTGAATGCCAAAAGATCGATGTTCATGGCCTGCACATCGATGGGCAATACACCGGCTGTTTGCGCCGCATCGACAAGCATGAATGCGCCGGATTTGTTCGCCGTGTCGGCGATTTCGGCAATCGGAAGAATTGTACCGGTAACATTGCTGGCGTGGGTAACCGCAACGATACGCGTTGATGGGCGCATCGCCCGAGCAACGGCGGCAGGATCGAGGGAGCCATTTTTGTTGCAGGGAACAACGGACAAATGTATTCCTTTGCTCTCAAGATCCCGCAATGGCCTCATCACGGCATTGTGTTCCATCGAACTGGTGATGACATGGTCTCCCGGCCGTAAAATCCCGTAGAGACATAGATTGATTGCGTGGGTAGCATTGGCGGTAAAGATAATCCGCAAAGGGTCGGAAGCGTTGAAGAGTTCTGCCAGCGTTTCGCGCGCATCGCAGACAATTCGTCCCGCTTCTATCGATAAACGGTGGCCCGCACGCCCAGGATTCCCTCCGGCTTGTTCCAGAAAATCAGCCATGGCCTCGATGACTTCTCGCGGTTTGGGCCATGATGTTGCTGCATGATCGAGATATATCATCGGTTTTATTCCAAAGTGTGCGTTTTCTTGGTTCGTGAATTATGACCGTTCATTTTTGCCTCAAAAAAGCTCACTCCAAGATAGCACCACGGGCCGTTCCGGCGATACTGAGCCAGCCCCCGTTGAGCTCGACCGTCAAGATAGGAGAAGAGGCCCTGTGAAAAAGCGTCGTACTCGGCAGGCTGGAAAGGACGTTCCATTCGGGCCATGCGGCGCAGGGTGAAGCCGCGCTGTTTGAAGAGCGGCATAACCCTCGGTGGCCAGGCCCAGTCTGTAATAAGCATGTACAGCCGACCGCCGGGCGTAAGATAGGTACCCGCTTTTTCGGCGAGCCTCCGCAGGTACATCAGCCCATCGGACCCTCCGTAGCGTGCGGCAAGAATTGGTCTCGGCGCCGGAAGCTGCGGAAGAGTAGTGATGATGATGTCGAAGCGCTCCCCACGAACCGGAGCGAAGAGCGAGCCAACGCGGCCATCGACCTGGCGAATTCCATTTCGTTCGGCATTCCGGAGAGCACAATCCACGGCGGCGGGCTCGATGTCGGTAAGGACAACTTCCCCTGCGCCCCGCACGGCGGTTGAGAGCCCGTATCCGCCGGCCCCGCAGCCTATGTCAAGAACCCGGTCGCCGCGCCGCACACGTATTGCAGCAGCTACCGTGTTTGCATAAGGGTCGGGATGGTGTACCCGAGGCGCCACAGAGAGAATGATTTTGCCGTCAGGTGGAATATGCAATCGATAAGACTTCATGGCGCTCTCGTGCAAAAATATTAAAAGTAAAACAAAATCCGGTCCTCGCGGAAGCCCGTAGCAGCCGTTGCCGTAACGCACCCATAGGCATACGGTTTACGCCGAGGCTTTTTCCCGCAGCGATAGACCAAGAACTACACATACAAATATTCCGACGATCACGGCAATCGGACCATACGGGCTCGGACCCGTGGGGGAACTCGCCAGATTGAAGTTGTGAGCGAAGCCGGCGCCGACGATCATTCCGATGACAAAGATTGCCGCGTCCCCATCCCCTTCGCCGGATAGGAAAACCTGGCGCCCTGGACATCCGCCCGCAAGGGCAAAGGCAAGGCCAGATAAAAGCATTCCGGCAAAATTCCACACTCCATCTGTGTGCGCGATTGGTTGCCCTGCAAAACCCGGCTTAAACTGTCCCAGCGCCAGGTTCGCTATAAATGCAGCCAGAACCATCGCGACCACTCCGCTGAAAAGGTTCACATTTTTCAGCAGGATCAGATCCCTCACCGCGCCGACTGTGCAGAAACGGCTGCGTTGAGCTAAAAAGCCGACAAGCAAACCAACACCAAGAGAGAGCCCTATCAGCGCATGTTGGCTGCCCGGGCCTTTTGCCGAGAAAAATATCGGTCCGATGGGATTGCCATTGGGATCTCGCCCCAATTGCGGCGCAAAGATCAACAGAAGCAGCAGCCCGATCATGAGCGCCGGCATTATCCAGCCAAGCGCCTGAGGCGCCGGATGAGATCGTCCCAGACTGAATCCCATGCGCAGCATGACTATCCCCACTGCAACCCCCGCCGCAAGACCGAGAATTCCCAGGAGAGCATTCCAGTCTCCACCGCTGAGGCGCAAAAAGGCGCGCCAGGGACAGCCCAGAAACATAAGAGCGCCAATCATGGACAGCGCGCCCAGGAGAAATTTTACGAGCGGACTTGACCCGGTACGCGGACGGAATTCGCGAAAGATCAGGGCAGCAATAAAAGATCCCAATACAAACCCGATGATCTCCGGCCGTATGTATTGAACGGCAGCGGCGCGATGCAGACCCACGGCGCCTGCAATGTCGCGGCTGAAACACGCGACACAAACACCCATATTTGCAGGATTGCCATATTTGACCAAAATGGGAGCGAGCACGCCCACTGAAAGCCCTGTAGCAATAATTCCCCCACGGGATGATAGAAAACGCCCAATCGCAGACATTTCGTTCTTTTCCTTTCGTTTCGAGATAGGGTGTATCGCTTGTGCTGAATCCTGTCTTGATCCGATCCTTCTGCTGCTCTTCAACATTTATCTTTGCGTCATCATATTGCTTGCCTTTGTCGGATCTGTCAGCCCGACCGGTTTTAGATATTCCTACAAGTCAAATTTTAGGCCGCCGCGATACGTCCGGCCTGCTGATGGGAATAGGTAGAGCGTCTCGTAATACTTGTTCAGCAGGTTCTCAACAGCGAAGTAAATACTGAATCCACCAGGAAGCTTCTGGCTGACCTTTACGTTTAATAGGAAATAGCTGCCCAGTTCTCCCTTTGTCGCGAGCAATACCTTATTGTTGGCCGGATTATAATGGTCGTAATAGGTCGCACTGGAGAAATAGGCGCCATTCAGATTTGCGTCAAGACCGAATGGGAACCTGTGCCTTAGCTCCAAATCGATCTGGTGAGAAGGACGATAGGGAAGCTCTTCAGGTGTATAGACGAGAGGGGCCCAGTACTGATTGTTGATCGTGACCGTAGAATCGGCACGGGCTCTCAGGAACGTGTAAGCCAGGTAAGCATTCGTGGAATCCGTAATGCGCCCATTCGCGGTCAATTCAAATCCGGTGATGGATGCTTCGGGGTACTGCTCAAATCGCCCAATCTGATTGTCGAGACTGATCATGTTTTTGATGTCGTTGTAGAAAAAAGAGCCGCCGAGTTTAAATTTGTCGTTCACATCGAAGCTGGATCCGACCTCAACGCTTATGGTGCTTTCTTCTTCCAGATCCGGATTGCCCAAGGGTCCCACTACGCCATCGGCGTAAAGATTCCGCATGGTCGGGAATCTCATTTTTCGCCCGACCGACCCATACAAGCTTACCCTGGCTGAGGCAGAGTAGCGCAGCCCGACCTGAGGGCTTATAGAGTTGATGTCGTCGCCCGGATCCAAGTCGGTGGATGATTGATACCTCTCGCGCTTATTCAGGAAGTCGAAGCTTATGCCCGGCGTTAAAGAGAGTTTGTTCGTCAGCTGGATCTCATCCTCAATGCCGACGGACCAGGTGTCGGAAGACATGCGGTCCGTTGGAGAAGTTGCGAAGGTGCTCTCATGAACATCTCTTCTGAAATTGAAGGCGGCTCGCAACTCGCTCTTGGGAATCCCCTTCCAATAGGCATATACGCTCACTCCCAAGTCGTGGTCGTCGTAGAGCGAATCCCCCGAGGCAGGACCGATTCGATCCTGGGTGGTGTAGCTGGGGCCATCGTAAGCGCTGAGCAGATTGTCGTATTTATCGTAAAAGAATCGAGATTTTACTGTAAGGTTCTCCGAAATTCGGCTTTCCTCGAGCACGTTGACCATGGTGCGGTTCCAGTCCGAAAAGCGCCAGTATCGAGGAAAGTAATAGAATCCCTTCTTGTGTTCGCGATAGACCGCCGCGGGCGGGACACCATACTCGTTGTCATAGTGCTCAAAGGACACGCCCAATGTGTTTTTCGAGTTGAGTTCAACTGTTGAAGTAACAGTGAATGCATTGCGTGAATAGTCGCCGTTGTCACGGCTATGCTCATCGGGTGCGAACGGAACGTTTGGCAGGGAGGGAGGATTCGCCGGCGACGAAGCCATGTTATTGAGGATTTCCGGAGAGAGAGTGAAGGTTCGGGCCAGTGGATAGCCATTGCTCTCGCGATGGCCGAACGCCGCATAGTAACTGAACGGTCCCTTTTTCCATCCGTGACCCGCCTGGATGTTATGGGTTGCATATTGACTTCCCTCGTATTGAGCGGAAAGGCTCGGCTTTTCCTCGCCGTGCTTGGTTATAATGTTGATGACTCCACCCATTCCGTTCGCGCCGTACAAAACGGAGCTGAGTCCCTTGATCAATTTGATCTTGGCAATGTTCTGCACAGGAATATCCGCCAGGTTAATCTGCCCCTCATAGGGGAGCGAGACGGGGATGCCGTCCATGAGGATCAGCACTTTCTCCTGCTCGAATCCCCGCACTGTTACCTGCTCTTCAATTTTGGATCGGCCCACCCGGAAATGGACGCCCGGCAGCAGTTCCAACGCCTCACCGAGGTTGTTTACAGTGTGGGCTTGAAGCTGTTCGGCCGTTATTTCAGAAATGGTCGTCGGGCTTTCCTGGGGTCCCAATTCTGCTGTCACTTCAACAACCTCAAACAATTGGATGCTTGGATTTTTCTTTGCCTCTTCAACAGGCTGTTGCGCATACGTCAATGCACAACAGGCGAAAATGGACACAAATAATGCATGAATTCTTATCACTGTTTTCATATGAACTCCCTAGCCATGGATTTGTTTACTGCACTTCGATTGTTTTTATACGTTTGACGGACCGGCCGCCGGTACTGTCTTCTCCGGTGATAGACATGGCAAAGCCATCCGCGGGCGACAGCGGTTTCCCGTCTTTGACCGTGGCGATCACTACCTGATCGCCCAGGCGCGAATTGAATAGCTCACCGAAAGAAAACGTGGCGCAATAGCCGTCGTCGCTGGATATCAGCACATAACGGTTGTAGGGCGCAGGATCCGGAATGGTCAGGTACTTTTTCAGCAGCGCTGACAGCGGCACGCCATCCAGCGAATGGATGCCGTGAAATCCCTCGCAATCCCCGATCAGGACCGCGTTTGGCACATGCGTGGCGGGCAACGACTTGAGATCGGCCGGCTTGATGACATGCTGCATCTTGCCTGCCTTGTCGAAGAGCGTGAATTCGGTAGTGGGAGGGCGCACTACTTTCTTTGCCTGGTCGTCATAGGCGAGCAATTCCACTTCGACGCGCACGGCGGTGATTTCGGAAACGTTCGCCATCATGCGGCCGTCATGAATATCGGTCGCAACCACCAAGGTCGGCACGCACGGTCTTTCGTCTCGTTCGTAAGCAATCAGAACGCTGCGCCCTATGCTGGAGTAAAAAATTTCACCGAAGGAAAACAGGACTTCTTTGCCTTCTGTGTTGCGCACCCGGACAAACGTTCCCGGCTCCCATTTCCGTTTGTATTTCATCCCCGCCTTGTAGAGGACGTCGCGCAGCAGGACGCCCCGGAAGGTTGTCTGACTGACGCGCTCTTCGTCCTTGCGGTCCCGCACACGCTCAGGGATCACGGGGACATCCCGAATGAGAAATGGAGGCAGAGCCTTCAGGTCAGTCAATGACAGGGATAATTCACTTTTTACTTCACCTCTGACACTGATGGAGGTTTCCTGGGACAGCGCTATCTTCGCCAGGAACGGAGTGAGCAAAGCACAGCATAGGCAAGAAATCATCCAACAGGCTCTTCGGGCCTGGGAGAGATGCAAATTGATTATGGAGAACATTGGACGCTCCCTTTGAGAATGCGGCAACCGCATCGTTGCCGTCTCCTCAAGGGAGGTCTAACAGGTAGGCAGAATCTCCTGCAGTATGTTTCCCGGACGGGGACGCAATGACGCGGTCCTATCGGTCTTCAGCATTTGCACGCCGTGCAACCAACGCCGGGTTCAAGTTTTTCTTATATAAATCAACATGTTTTTCCTCAGTCGCAGACTCTAACACAGGCGATTAGAATTTCATATCAAAAGTTCAACTTTGTCTTGGGAATTGCATTCTTATCAAGCTGCAGGCTTTTGAAAACGCCCGCGGATTATCACTATTCTCTCAATTTCAAAAAGTGGATTTCCTGAACCGCCTTGATTGCGCGGTCTGAAAAGAAATCGGCAGCCGGAAACACAGAATAACGCCCGCCGCTCCGCCCCTGACCCTGGTCGATCAGCAGGAACTCAGCCTGATCATTTCGGTTGCACAATTCGCTGTAGGACAGAGCTATGCGATAGCCATCGATGCTAAATAAAACAAAGTATCCGGATTTCATGATTTCAGGCGTTGCTGCGACATGCTCCTGCATGATCGCCTTTAGTAGATAGCCGGAAAATTTCTGATAGCCCTGGAAGCCTTTGCCGCGGCCGTAGAAAATGCTGGGATAAGTGCGCTTTTCATACCCTGTGACCGAAGGCAATTCTGCTTTCTTGCCGTCCATCAATAGGGTGATTTGGGGGGAATACAGCTCTTTAATGTCCTTCTTGGGGGATGAGATCGGGGCTGAAAATACTGTTATCTTCGAGGGGCTATCCAGATTTCTAGCGCTGAACAGGTCATTGCCGCAGACCAGTCGAGGGCGATCGGGCAATGCCCACTCCTCTTTCGTCAGTATGGGGATAATCGGTGAGGCTCGAACAGCAATAATAATCCGGTTCTCGGCCGCAGGGTAAAAGACTTCGCCCCAGCTGATGACTACTCGTTCTCCGGCTTTGTTTTCTATAGCCACCAGCAGGTCCAAAGTCTGCTTGAATTCCTGCGCGTTTTTTTTCTGCGGCAAGTGGTTGTTCAAAATATCGAATAAGGAATAGCCCTCGTAACGGTATGCGCCACGGAATTCGGCCTTGCCGTTTCTGAATTCGCTTTCCCGGCTGATTACCCTATACAACGGCATGCCTGACAGATCTATTGCGCCCGGCGAACCGATCTCCCCCAATAATTCTATAGAAGGCCTGCCCAGCTCTTTGAATGCGGATTTGCTGTAAAAATCATTCGTATCATCTGCGTAAAGAAGTCGAGATAGAACCATAAACAAAGCGAATGTGATCGATGATCTACTCATCGCAAACCTCCTCTGCGGATTAGCTACAGGATTGCAGCTAATTCCGTTCTGAGCGAATTAATGATTATGCTTTTCTCCCGGATTATTTAGGTTACGCCAGCTTTAATTGTCAATGTCAGAATAACGCATCAGCCTAAACTTGACATTTGAACGCCTTGGTTTGAATAAAGGAAATTAGAAAGAATAGTCATGATTCCAATCTTGATCGTGTTGGGAGTATTTGAATCCTCGGGCGGACGGTCTATGGCTTACATAACGCTTCTTGTCGGCCGCAGAAGCGGTCACCCTGCTAGCGAGCCGAGAGAAATGACAGCTAAACAGGACAATGCGAATACGGTCACCCCTTTGCGCTGCTCGATGTGACAAAAGCTCCTCGGCGACGACTAGTTCTTGGAATGCCCCGATGCTGTTCTCGCCAACTACTAACCGACAGGCAACCTACGGCATTTCAAAAGCTATTGGCAGAAATCCAAAGTGATCACTTTTAGCGAGTTCATCAGCATCGTGGCGCAGCTTTTCATGCCATAGCTGTTGATCAGGATTTCAGACGACGCTGGATTACCTTCAGTTCCGCTGCGCCAATTGTATCAACGATATTATTCCTTTACCGGAAGGACATGGATGGCTTTGATAATAAGCGTTATCTTGTCGCCGACCTTGAGATTCATATCTTTCACCGACTCGGTTGTCAAAACAGAAGCCATCTCATGAGGAGCCGTTACTTCAAACTTCACGAGAGACATTATTTCGTCACTCTTTATCGAGGTAACTTTCCCCTGAAAGCTGTTTCTTGCTCCGGTTTTCATATTGTTCTCCTCTCAATTCACGGTTGGCTGTCAAATAGAATCTTGGCTAATTGTGATTCCCCAATCCTCAAACGTCAATCCCCCAAATAATTAAAGAAGTTTTTATTTCTTTTGAAAAGACTTGCATCCGGCCTCAGATTGGTGGCACACTGAATTCACTAAGATGAAGAGATTATATATCTGCCTATTTTCAGGATTCACCTGAGTGTCCCCTCTATAACGTCGGTACGCCGTCATTTCAATTAGCAGAGCAAATCCTTAATTCCAATCGAGCTGGGTTCTTGTACCCAGTCTGCTATTTCAAATGCTCGACACTACCCCGACTGGGATCAGTCGGGCCAATTCGCAAGTTTGCGCTAATGAGCAAGAACATTAATGGAGGTCCAATCATGGCTGATGAATGCAGTACCAATACAGAAGGAAACGGACTCAACCGAAGGAATTTCCTCAAGAACGCGGGCGTTGCCGTAGCCGGAGGCACCCTGGGGGCCGGTTTGAAGCTGACACCCGAAGCCGCTGCAGCCGCTGCTGTTGAATCTGCGCCGACAACGATCACTAATTTCCGATGCCCCATTTGCGCTAAGGACTTCAATGCCTATGGTGGACTGAAAAGCCATTTTGGCACAGCGCACCCCGGGTCCGTACTTCCGGTGACCACCAGGCTGAGGGTCAACGGGAAGGACCACGATGTGCTGATTGAGCCCCACTGGACGCTTCAGCGCACGCTCCAGTTCAAACTGGGCCTGACCGGGGCCAAACAGATGTGCGACCGAGGAGCCTGCGGGTCCTGCACGGTCATCATCGACGGGAAAGCCGTGCTTTCCTGCTCCACACTTGCCGTTGAATGCGAAGGCAAAGTCATCGAGACGGTTGAGGGGATCGCCGCCGACAAGAAGTGGAACTCCCTGATCCAGTCCTACTGCAAGTGGGATGCGATGCAGTGCGGCTATTGCACGCCCGGCTTTGTGGTTTCCGCTAAGGCCCTGCTGGACAAGAATCCCAATCCGACGGAAGAGCAGTGCAAGCAAGCTCTGGCTGGAAATATCTGCTGCTGCGGGACGTATCCGCGGCATCCGACAGCGATCATGGAAACCGCTCAGGTCATGGGAAAGGCATAGGAGGAGATACGAATGAAAGCTTTCAATCATACAAATGCGAAGACTCTGGTCGAGGCTAAATCCGCGCTTTTGAGCGGCAAGACGGAAATTATTGCCGGTGGTACCGATCTTATCGGTCGCCTCAAGGACAATATCCTTCCTTCCTACCCCGACACTTTGGTTAATATCAAAACCATCGCCCCTACTCTCGATTACATCAAGGAAGAAGCCGGTTTCCTCAAAATCGGCGCCATCGCACGCCTCGCGGATATCGCCGCCAACAAAGCCATCAACGACAAATACACCGCTTTGGCTCAGGCTGCTCTCCGCGTCGCTACCCCTCATGTCCGCGACATGGGCACCATCGGCGGCAACATCGCTCAACTCCACCGCTGCTGGTACTTCCGTAAACCCGAAAACCGCTTCCCCTGCGTCCGCAAGGGCGGCACCACCTGCTTCGCCATGATGGGCGACAACCGCTACCACTCCATCTTCGGCAACGTCAATAAATGCATCGCCGTCCATCCCAGCGATGTCGCTCCCGCTCTTATCGCATTGAATGCCTCCGTCGTTACCAATACGCGCAAAATCAATGCCGAGAATTTCTTTGACGTCAAATTCCCCGGCAACACCGTCCTAGCGTCCGGTGAATTCATCACCGAAATCCAGGTACCGACCCCGCCCGCCGGCGCCAAGAGCGCTTTCCTGAAATTCGCCATCCGTAAATCGATCGATTTCCCGATCGTCAACTGTGCCGTGATGGTTGGGGGTGGAGCTCCTAGGATTGCCTTGAATGCGGTTGCCCCGAAACCGTATCGCGCCATCAAGGCCGAAGCGGCGATTGCGGGCAAGCCGATCAATGAAGCCAATGCGGAATCGGCCGGCGCGGCAGCCATTGAAGATGCCAAGCCGCTCAATGCTACCAAGTACAAAGTTCAGATCGCCAAGACCCTGGTCAAACGTGCCCTCCTGGCGACGGTCTAAAGGTTATCAGCCACGAATTGCGTGAATTCATTTCGCGTAATTCGTGGCGTTTGGAAAGGTTTTTTTATGGCGGATGTTGCAGAGGGCAATGGCGAAAGAAAGGAATTCAATGCGGTTGGAATTTAGTGAGATAAAAAGGCAATTATTCTGGATGAGCAGGATATGCGCATGGTGTTTTGCGGACTGTTAGAGGGCGCGAAATAGAGATCTCAGCAGGAAATAATTATCATGACCTTAGAATCACAGTGGAAGCACAAAAACGGAATTCTGAAAGCCTTTATCTCATCAAATCCGGAAATCCATATTGGCGGGCATGAAGTCCACATACCCGAAGATCAGCGTGACAGATTCTATGAATATTTTGATAACGTCCGAAGGGCAATTGTTGAATCGTGGAGCAGTTCCTTCACTTTTGATGTTTATGCTCTCTCGAAAAATTATATAGAATCTGAAAATAAGTTATCTAAAACACTAAATTGCAACATCCAATTACCGCTGGATCTATCCAGCTTTCTTCACAATCCTAAAGAAGGCATGATGCGCCTGATTTATAACCGCCTATTCGAGCTGGTTCAGGGAAAAATACCTGAAGATGACTTTGAGTGGATCGTGGAAGGCGATCTTGCCGCAGATGCAACCGCAATGTTTCGGATGGGGTATGAAGCATGGGCTGCGCTTGCCCTTATCATCCTGCTGGAACCAGATGAGCTTTTGGGGATTGCTCTCGATGGCGATAATGGACCTCTTATTACAGAGATGAGAGAGATTGCCTTCGGACGCCAATTCCATCACCCAGCCAAGCGCATCCCGGAATTTATTTTTCATTCAAAGAAACTGGACAGTTATGTAGCTTTTAAGATGCCTTTGGCAAGAGAAGTGAATTCGTATTATCTTCCGATTGAGCTTCCCACCCAAAGACTGTTGAGAAATCGCAATGGAGACTCCTCTTCCGTTCTTGATCACAGAATGATCTTTCTATCTGTTGTCAAGGATCTGAAAGAAACACCCGTATTTGCGGATATCCATAAACGGACATTCAACAGTCCGGATCTCAGCATAGAATTTGTAATGGAGCAAGACCTCTTGGACTCGAAAATTATCGGGCAGATTCAAACCCGTGTGGAAATCATGAAACCACGCCTTGGAGGAACTATGGTGCTTATGGATTCAAAGTCAAAATCTGAATCCTTTAAGATAACTGAAAATATAGACATCTTTTCAGTCGGACTTGAGCAGTCAGGATTTCAATCCATTATAGATAAGTTAGTTTAGCAATCGATTATCATTTTTGCTTCAGATGGATAAAAGAAGACAGATGCAATAAGCAATCGTAATTGCAGGCACTTTCTTTAAAAGGAGGCAGTAACTACTATGGCTGATTTAACAGGAATTAACGGACAAAGAGAAGATTTCAGGGTGGTCGGGAAGGCCAATCTCCCCGGCAAACTGTCATGGGCGGTCGCTTCAGGCATCGCTAAATTCGGAATCGACTATGTCGTTCCCAACATGCTTGAAGCCAAATTCCTGCGCAGTCCGCACGCGCACGCAAGGATAAAAAGTTTCAATTTGGAAAAGGCCAAGGCGGTTCCCGGAGTCGTGGATATCATCACCTGGAAAGATAAGGATTTGAAAAAACTCCAGCGCGGCGGCATGGGCGGTTCGCCCCAGCCTTTTATTTCAGATGTCGCTGAAGAAGAAAATGTGGAAGTGGGATTCATTGTCGTCGCGGAAAATGGGGATATCTGCGATGAGGCCTTGAGACAGCTTGATGTGCAATGGGAGATGCTGCCCGTTATCGTGGACATCAAAGCAGGAAGAGACCCCAACGCTCCGGTAATCCGGCCCGAGGATAGAAGCGGCCCCGGCAACCCCTTCGGGGGGGGAGGCAATAATAATCCTCCGAAAAAAGGGAACGTTTCCTTTTCAAACCAGAACCAGGGAGATGTGGAAAAAGGATTCAGTGAGGCCGATTACATCATCGAGTACGACCTGAACATGCCTACCTACGCATCTGCTTCACCCAATCCTCACGGATCGGTAGCATGGTGGTTCGACGATCCTTACCTGGGAACCGACAATCTCCACGTAGAAGGAGCTGTCTGGCACGCCAGCGGAGGTAAAAACGCACTCGGGCAGTTGTACGGCGTATCGCCGGAAAAAACGGTACAGGAAGGTCTCTTCCAGGGTGGCAAGTACTGCGACTGGACGATACGCAGATCACAGCAGATAACCCCGCTCCTTGCAAAGAGGACTGGAAGACCCGTGCGCTGCGTAAACACCCGTCAGGACACATTTGACTTCATGGTCCAGCAGCGTTTTATTCGCATGAAGGTAGGGTTTAAAAAGGACGGCCTGATTACGGCTTTCGATGATTTCTCCATCGCCGACGGCGGCACTACGGGCAATTCATTTTTCGGGACTATTGGCGATCAGGGATACGGACCTTATATAGGGACAAAATGCCTGAACATACGTCAGAAAATGGATATCGTAGACAGCAACCGCGGTCTTATGCCCTTCAGCTCGCAATTCTGTCCCTTCAACTGGGACTCGGTAACTATGGCGATCCATATGATAGCCGAAAAACTGGGCAAAGATCCAATTGACATTGCCAGGCTGAACCTTCATGGACCGGACGGGCAGAAAGACGAAAGGCCGGTTCCCAGCTTTGACGCCTGCATTGAAGCCGGAAAGAAAATGATGAACTGGAGCTGGCATAAAAACGGCGACAAGAAACTGCCTGACGGCAGGATGCACGGGGCCGGTTTCAGGTACCAGATGTGCCCAAGGCATGCAATGGGTAGTGATTTTCACGCTGTGCTCGAGCTTCGGAACGGAATAGTACGCATGCCGATACAAGGTCCCCATGCAGGTGTATTTTCCGTTGAAGGCGTTGCCATGATTGCCGCGGAAGAGCTCGGTCTTGAAGCCACAGACATCCACATTGATTACGATCCCAACGCAGTGTTCGTGTCTATCAGCGGAGGGGCAGACGGACTTGTAGCAACAGGCTGGGTTATGAAAGAATGCTGCCATATATTCAGGCAGCGTATCTTTGAGGCGGCTATTGCTGAAGCGGACAAACCGGCAGGTGGAGGATTCGCCTTCGGCGGCCCTCAGCGAAAGATGCCTCCAAACCCGTTGAAGGGGAAAAAGCCGGAGGAGCTGGATATAGTGGGTGGGAAAATAGTACTCAAATCAGACAAGAGTGCCGGGGTACCGATAAAGAGTCTCACGTCAAATGTATACGCGACATTTGCCGGGCATCCTCCTGCGCCTTTATGGCCCAGCAAGTATGACACTTTGAATACTCTATACTGCGAAGTGGCTGTTGATACGGAAACGGGACAGGTGGAAATCCTGAGGTACGGAGCCGCGGTGGACTCGGGCAAGGTAATCAGGCGCATCTCTCTTGAGAGCCAGCTCGACCAGGTGGCGTTTTTCAGCCAGGGATGTCAGATGTTTGAAGACTATTATTACGACAAGAGCACCGGCGTAAAACTCAACACCAACATGATCGAGTACAAGAAACCGGGCATGCTGGATGTACCGAAGCTGGAGACCGATTTAGTGGAAACACGCGCAGGCAACGGAACCTACGGCGCAAACGGCATCAGCCATTCCATGGCCAACACGCACCTCATAATCTGCGCTATTTACAACGCAATTGGCAAATGGGTCGATCCGCCTGCCACGCCGGACAAGGTGCTTAAGGCACTGGGAAAGGCTTAAACGCGTTCTGTTTTCATTTCCCCGTTTCCCGATCAAGACGACGAGTTCATGAGCGGGAACGGGGACGGTGCTTAATTTGTTGGCCGGTCCGACTTTGTAGTTGGAATGCCGAAATCACCGTTATGGGCCGACCGTGCTCGTGGCGGCATGAATATTATTGATTCTTATGCTGGCTGCACAGGCGTTGGGCCGGACGCTCAGCCACGCCGGACCGCATTCTCAAAGCTCTCGGGAAAGCATAATAGTTGTTAGCCGAAGATGACTTTGATTTGGGTATCCGGAATTTGATCACAGGCACAGGAGGAGGGAAAATGTCGACTGCCAACAAGGAGGGTGAGGGGAAAGTCCTTTTTGTTCATCGCAGCGCAGTTTTTAACCGAAATATCCAGGATCTTCGTCAAAGGGGCGGGACGGCTTCAATGGCGGCTGCGAAAGCGGAAGCTGTAATGCGCCAGATTACGGGCATAAAAAAAGGGGACATGCGCAAACAATTCAGGTTTACCCGCCGCGGAGAATATCGGATTAAGTACTGCGGGAAATACGACTTGGGATGCGGGTACCGCCTTGTATTTATTCGAAGGGATGGCCATATCGTATTTCTATACGTCGGCTCACACGATGACTGTTGTCGATGGATCGAGCGTAACAGACGAGTTGCCTATAAGATCGATGATACGACTAATGCAATACCGATCACACGAGATCCTTCAGTGGCGAGTAAGCTCATTCTCCACGAGACCGAAAAGGATCCGGATGCGGATGAATATGAAGCACAACTAATGCGCAGGCTCGACGAGAAAACCCTGCGCAAGATATTTTGTAGTTTTGAAAAAATCCAAGTCGTTGATGGACTGAACAGCAGGTCCGCCCGGACCTCGACCTGTGTATCCTGATCGCGCGCCATATTGACGGGTTTATTCCTCGCCATGGGACCGCTCAATTCTGCCTTTACTAATCTCCTTTTGCGTCAATACTGTTGCGCACTGCTCCTGCGATAATGTGAATGGCTCGATCAACCTCCTGGCCCGTTGTATGTCGTCCTACTGAAAAACGAACCGTGCCTACCGCCCACTCTAATGGCACTTTCATGGCCTCTAATACTGCCGAAATGCTGACTCCATCAGAATGACAGGCGGCGCCAGCCGAAGCGGAGACTTGGTCGGCGATCTCCGATAGCAGGGTACTTGCTTCGACTCCGCGGAAACCAAGACTAAGGGTGTTCGGCAGGCGCAGCTCAGGATGGCCATTCAGGCGGGTCGCATCCTGACCCAGTTTGCTCCTGAGACCTTCGTGGAGCCGATCGCGCATAGCTTGCATATGAACCATATTCCCGAGCAGGTCACGCCGGACTATCTCGCAGGCTTGACCCAGGCCGACAATCTCCAATACGTTTTCAGTGCCGGGCCTTCTTCCTGCTTCGTGATTAGCTCCATGAAGCAACTTTTCCAGGCGAACGCCTTCTCGCACGTATAGCGCGCCAATGCCCTTGGGCGCATAGAGTTTGTGACCGGCAATGGTCAGTAAATCGACACCCAATTCATCTATATAGACCGGTATTTTACCTATCGATTGAGCCGCATCCGTGTGCAGCAATGCCCCCTTGCGATGGGCTATGGCGGCAAGTTCAGCAATGGGCTGAATGGCACCCACCTCATTATTGGCATGCATCACCGTTACTAAAAAAGTATCGGCGGTGATGGATTTTTCCAGATCAGCGGGATCCACAAGACCGTTCGAGTCTGTGGGCAAAATAGTCAGCCGAAAGCCCTGATTTTCCAGCCAGCGGCATACTTCGATGACTGCTGGGTGTTCAATCGCCGAGGTAATAATATGATTGCCACGCTCACGTCCCGCCAGGGCAATACCTTTAATGGCAGCATTATTACTTTCGGTGCCGCCGCTCGTAAAAACGATGCTGTCAGGTTGGCACCTCAATAGCGCAGCCACCTGAGCACGCGCCGACTCAATAGCTCGTTTGGCGGCAACGCCATAGGGATGACTGCTGGAAGGGTTTCCGAAATGCTCGTATAGATATGGGACCATTGCTTCAGCCACCTCCTTTTCGATAGGTGTGGTGGCATTGAAGTCAAGATAGATTGAGTGCACTATTCATCCTCCATTAGTAGCTGCCGCGCTGCAATTGGCGGACAAAGATAGAACTAAACAAACCGCGTGATAACTTGAAACGCAGACTATTAAAGAAGTCATATATCTGTGTAATTCAGTTCTGGGAACACCTAACCCGCCAAGATTTGACAAAATGCGTATCGCAAATTGCATCCATACTGGAAAACTCCAGAAATAATGGCCCATATATTTCAGTTGTAGATTTTAACATCAGTGATCTAATGAGAAAGAGTGAATCCCGCGGTGAAAAAGCTATAATCGATTGAAAACAAATTAACGGGGGCAGAGGAATCGAGCCGGCCCAACCGGCTTTCCGGCAACCACAACTCGATTGCATACAGACAGGTTGATGCCATGAAAACCGCAATCCGAAAGTGTCTTTTGTTGGTCATCGCATTGCACGGCGCCACATCCATCTTTGCCAAAACATCCGCTTTGACTACAAGGCTTGATGACTCCAGAGCGGTATACCTGGAGCGCCCCGCTTTTGACGTGCACGGCGATGGTGCAGCCGATGACAGCGCAGCCATTCAGAAGGCCATCGATCAGGCAGCAAGCAGCCTCTGGGAGGGCATTGTGTTCGTGCCGCCAGGTCGCTACCGGCTGACACGCACCCTCTATGTGTGGGCAGGAGTGCGCATCTACGGGTATGGCCCAGCGCGGCCCGTATTCGTACTTAGCGACAATACCCCCGGCTATCAGGAAGGCATCGGTCTCATGGTGATGTTCACAGGCTCTCGGCCTCCCACCGCCAGTGCGGGCCCCGGTCGTGGTGGGGCACCTCCCAACCAGGGATTCTCCGGATCCTTCCGTGTTCCCTTCCCACCGCCGGGAACCGTGCCGCCGAATGACGCAATCGGAGACGCTAATCCGGGCACCTTCTATTCGGCGATGAGCAATATCGATTTTGAAATAGGCACGGGCAATCCTGCCGCAGTCGCTATCCGCGCGCATTACGCCCAGCACTGCTTTCTCCGACATATGGATTTTCAAATTGGTTCCGGTCTTGCAGCCCTCACCGAGATTGGGAATGAGGCCGAGGATCTGCGCTTCTATGGAGGAACCTACGGCATACTGACAGGCAAGCCTTCCGCTGCCTGGCAGTTCACATTGATCGATTCGCTATTCGAAGGACAGCGCAAGGCCGCCATTCGCGAACATGAAGCGGGAATCACTCTGATACGCGATACATTCCGAAACACGCCCACGGCTATTGAAATCGATCCGGAGTATTACGACCAGTTGTGGATCAAAGACTGCCGCTTCGAGAACATCTCCGGCCCCGCCATCATTATCAGCAATGAGAACAGCCCGCTTGTTGAGGTCGGCGTGGAGAACGCCGTATTACAGAACGTACCGGCATTTGCCCGTTTCAGAAAAAGCGGGAAGGTAGTGGCTGGCAAAGGAAAACAGTACCGGATCGAGGCTTTCAACTACGGTCTCATCGTTCCAGGCCTGGGGATGACCGGAAAAGTCGACATGATCTACAAAGCGTTGCCTCTGGATAAAATGCCGGAGCCTCTACCCCCGGCCATCCGGCCTCTGCCGCCAACTGAGGAATGGGTAAACGTTCGCACGCTCGGCGTTACTGGAGACGGCACCACCGATGACACGGCTGCAATCAAAAAAGCTATTGCCGGGCATCGCGTCCTTTATTTCCCGAGCGGCCGCTATATCATCCGCGATACGCTGACATTGAAACCCGATACTGTCATGATCGGGCTGCATCCACTTATGGCGCAACTCAATCTTCCGGATGCCACACCCGGCTTTGAGGGAGTGGGAACACCTCGACCCATGATCTCTGCCCCGTCGGGAGGGACGAACATCCTGAGCGGTATTGGACTTTTCACCGGCGGTGTGAATCCCCGGGCTTCGGGCGTGATCTGGCGCGCAGGCACGGATTCAATGATCAACGATGTGCGGTTCCTGGGCGGCCATGGCAGCGGACCGGGGAGCGCCAACAACAATAACAGCACTGCGGATACCGATCTGCGCAAGCGGTGGGACGGGCAGTATCCCAGCCTGTGGGTGACCGACGGTGGAGGAGGAACGTTCGCCAACATCTGGACGCCGAACACCTACGCCCAGGCGGGTTTCTACGTCTCCAATACCAAAACCCCCGGCCACGTCTATCAGCTCTCCAACGAACATCATGTCCGCACCGAGATCAAACTGGACCGCGTGGAGAACTGGGACATTAACGCGCCGCAGACAGAGGGCGAAGCCGGCGAAAGCATCGAGGCAGTGTCGCTGGAGATCAGCTTATCGAAGAACATCACCATTGCCAACTATCACGGTTATCGGGTGACCCGTTCGCGTGCGCCCTTCCCTGCGGCGGTGCGTATTTACAAATCCGAGAACATTCGCTTCCGGAATGTTCTCGTTAATGCAGAAAGCGGAATCGGATTCTGCAACCAGGATGGCTGCCATACATTCCTGCGTTTGAGCAAATTCCCGTTCGAGAATTCTATTCAGGACATAACGCATCACCTGGAAGTTCGCGAGCGCCAGTTTGCCGTGCTGGATATACCTGCGAACCCGCCCGCTCCTCCGCCCGCCGACGCCTCTGCGGTGTTCGCGCCCGGCGCGAAAGTCCGGAAACTGGAAGAAGGGTTCCACTCCATTTCCGGCGCGGCCGTGGATGGCTCCGGAAAGCTCTATTTCGTCGAACATCAAAAGAATCGGATCTACAGCTGGTCTCCGACGGCCGGGCTCATCATCGAAAATGATCATCCGTTGGATCCGGTAAACCTGGCGTTTGATCGATCAGGCAACCTGATGGTGCTCTCCTCCTGGGGATCCGAGGGAACCGTATACTCTTTCCGTCCCGGCGCCCCATCGGATATTACCGTTCTAACACCGCAGGCGACGCAGCCGCGCTCGAAAGCACGAGCTATTCTGCCGGCTAACTACTGGAACAATGGCGAATTCAAAAATCAGCTCGATTTCGACACAATGCGGTATAAAACACTGGCCGAGATGTTCATGGAGGATGTCACCACACCGAAGAAGAAACAATACGTTTCGCCGGATGGCAGCATCTTTTTGCCGGCCGGACTTGTCGTCCAACAGGGCCCCCCCGATGCCACAGGCTGGCGATTCTCAGACAACCTGGATACGTATGGATTTCTCAACGCCGCCGTGGGCGGTCGGATCTACATCGCCAGCTCGTCTGAGGACCGTACTTATAGCGCAATGGTCGGCGTCGATGGCACCCTGAGCGAACTGCGCCCTCTAGCCGAGCGCGGCGGTGAGAGTGTAGCAGTCGGTCCGAACGGCAACATCTATGTTGCGAACGGACAGATCTTCGTCTACAACCCCGAGGGGAAAGAGATCGCGCGCATCGATGTACCCCAGCGCCCGATCAACATCGTTTTTGGAGGAAAAGACGGCCGCACGTTGTACATCCTCGCGCATCGTGCCCTCTACTCCGTGGAGGTGCGCGGATCAGAATAGTTTTTGATCGCGACGGCCTAATGCTAGAATCGCCGCCACGCAGCGATATTTTCCGTCGAGCACAAACACCGACATGAAAGCTCCGCATCTACTATTATGGCTTTTACCTGCTTTGATCATGATGTCACCCGTATCCGCGCTGGCGGCAGATCAGGAGTCTTGCGTGAAGCTGGCGAACCAGAAACTGGATAAAGTAACAATTTCTTCCGCCGTTTACATAAATGACCCGCAAGGCTTTGCTTTGCCTCAAACTCCCGGTATGTTCGGCACCCCCGCGGGACAAAAAACTACTGCGCAGTTTTGCCGGGTGACTGGATATTCTGAATGCCTTCAAGAAACGCGGCGGCAAGCTCATTTTGTATCAGGGCTGGAACGAAACCTGGGTCCCGCCGCGGACAGCCACAACCTTCTATGACGGCGTCATCAAAACTATGGGAGGGGAAAGTCAAACCAAGGACTTTTTTAGATTATTCATGATTCCGGACTACGGCATGTGTGCGGCTATGTTTCCAGGGACTTTTGACGCCCTTGGCGCGGTGCAGAAATGGGCAGAAGAAGGGGTTGCACCGGATCACATCAAGACTACCTATGCAGAACAGGGCTACCAATTTCGACCGCGGGCAGGCATGCAAGACACGCCCCAATCCAAGAGCCAGATTCTCAAGACTCGGCCGGTATGCCCCTATCCACAGGTGGCAATTTACGGGGGAGCGGCGACACGAACGACGCCGCAAATTTCAAATGCGGCAAGCCAACCTGGAAGTAGTGGGAGATGAGGAATTCGAAATCAGAATTAAGCGTTTGAAACCTGGATAGCAGCACACCACGAAACAAGATTATTCTCGCCGCATTGGCCGGCAATGCTATAAAAATGGTTGCAACTGAATATACTACATAGTAGTATTTTGAGTATGAAAGCGAGGTCGCTCCGGCATCCAGTTTGCGCTTTGATCCTGATGACGCTGCTCATCTCGCAGCCATTGGCGCTTCCTTGCACGGGATGCACGCCCGAATGCCATGAGGCCGCGGGATCGCATGCGGCTCCTGATCCCGATTCATCGGCAACAAGCTCCTGTTGTACGCCCCCGGCCTTGCCTCCTGCAGATGACTGCTGCCGGGAATCCAATCTGAAATGCGACCGATGCATGGGATCCTCGGACCAAAATCCTGCGCTACTGTCTGGTTCGCACGCTGCTTTGGTTTCCATTGCCGTCACGTCAGGAAACTATAGTCTGCGGCGCACGCCTGCAGACCCTTCATCGTCGGCCCGGGATCCGTTGATTGATCTAACGGACACCTATCTCCGCTGCCGTGTCCTGCGGATTTAATTTATTCTTCCGCCTCAATTTCCGTATTGTTTTCGGTTTGCCCGATAGGCAGTCGAATCTGGATTTATGTTTAATGAGACTGGAGAAAATATGAAGAATACAAAACTTATTGTTTTAGCTTTGGTTATTGTTTTGGCGGGGATCATTTTTATGACGGCAACCACCATCGCGCCCGTCAGCGCCGGCAATGCCACGGCAGCCGCTGCGTCAGACACTTCTGCCTGTTGCGCGGCGAAAGCGGATGGCGGTCCGCATAACGCGGCCTGCTGCACAGGGAATTGCAGCTGCAACAAAGCAGACGGCTGCAAGTGCGGGAAGCATGGCGGCGACGAATGCTGCAAATCGGGTGACTGTAAGTGCGATTCCTGCACATGCAGCGCTTGTGAGTGCGGCGCTCGCGCCACGGCCAGCTAACGGCCGAATCAATTCTGAGGGCACCTCAAAGATGCATCATCTTGACACGCGTCTCTGAGGTGCCCTGCCGCTCTACCATTATCCACGGATCTCCAGCGTTTCAGGCTACTAACGCATTTAACAGCTATTCCTGCTGCTGCACTATGGGTGTATTCATAATCCCTATTTAAAGCCTCCAATTTCGGAGTAAGATACCTGCCGATCTCGATACATCGTCAAGGAAGGCATTTCCGAAGCCGACATATCACCATTGCTGCATCGAACTTGGACAGGATCGGGCCATGGCTAAACAAATACCTCTGTTGACAGTCTTCATGTTTTTTTACGGATTCTTGAACATCACCGCACGACCGTCCCTAAAAGAAATCCGCTCCGCTTCCAATAATGTACTGGCGGTTTATATCACAGGCGACTCGCGCGACATGAAAGCCGTCGGTATCGAAGACACCTCCCGATGGAAAATCAACGGAGAACCGGTATCGGGCCTCTATCAATATTCCACCATGGCCGATCCCTTTGACCACCATATTTATCTGAAAACATCAAAGCTTGAAGAAGGGAAGCGATACCGGGTGGAAACTCCTTACGGAGATAACAATTTGGATTTCCGCGCCAGGGATATTTTCTGCGAAGCCATTAAAACCAATCAGGCGGCGTATAGCGCGAAAACCAATCGAAGATATGCCAATTTTGCGATATGGCTTGGAACCGGCGGAGCGGGCAAAATCGATGGAGCGCTGCCGGCTTATGAAGTGTGGAATATCAATACCGGAAAAACTGTAACAACCGGCAACCTTGAAGAAATCGGCAGGGATACAGGTTCAGGAGATCAGGGCTACCGCATAGACTTGGCTCGTGTTCCGGAAGGAGGTCCATATAAAATCACCGTCAAGGGATATGGAAGTTCTTATCCCTTCGGCGTGGGCGGCGGCTTTTCCCTAAAACTTGCCTACACGATTTTTCGAGCCCAGTACTTGCAGCGCTGCGGCTGTCCAATAAATAAGCCGGATATACGGAAGAAACCCTGCCATACACTGATTTACGATACGGACGGCCCGATCGGCGAAGCAAACATTCTGGTAAAGGGGGACGAACGAGCGCTCGCTGTTTATGGCGGCTACCATGATGCCGGGGATGCCGATCGGCGCGCCTATCATATGTCCAATCCGATCATCAATCTGATGATCTACGAAGCTTTTCCGCAATATTTCACCGATGGCCAGTTCGATGTCCCCGGAAAATTTGACGGTCATTACAATATTCTCGGCTATAACAACGGTATTCCCGACATCATTGATGAAGCCGCGTGGGGAAGCCTGGCATGGGAGTATCTGCAGAATGAAGACGGCAGCATTCATTTCGGAACGGAAACCAAGGGATATCCGGAGCCTTTTGCTGCGCCGCTGGATCAGGATAACAAGAAATATGGTACGGTCAAAACCGACGATCGCGCCACTTGCACCGGCGCCGGCTTGTTCATGCACCTGGCCCGCATCATGAAGGGGCACAATGCTAAACGATCGCAGGAACTGGCGCAGCGAGCGGAGAAAGCCCTGCGTTTTAGCGATAAAGCAATGGCTGCGCCGGAAAGACTGTATTATCACATCCAGCGATATCTTCTTTACAAGGAGGAATCGGATCATCAAAAAATCAAGGAGCTCTACAAAATCGCCGGCGGGCTGAAAGACAATTTATATGAGACGCCGGGATATTCGCTCAACAACGACCGGCTTGACAATCCAGCGTATATCCTTTCTTACATTGTAGCAAAGAAAGCCGCGACCGATCCTGAAGTTGTCAGTTTCTTCAAGAAAGCGATCAAGGAAGCCGCCGATGCCAATGTTGCTGAGTTACGCAGCCATGTGTACCCTGTCGGAAATAATCCTGACGGAAGAGCATGGGGCCATAACGTGCGCCAGCCGCAATATGCCGCAGCTCCTCTGCTGCAATGGATGCTTTCCGGAGAGCAGGAGTATTTCGATGCGGCTTCGGAACTGATGGACTACAAACTCGGATTAAATCCCGTCGGCATCAGTTATGTTACAGGCTTGGGATTTCATCAGGTCCACAATGTTCACGATCGGGAAAGCGCTTACACGGAATCGTTGGGCAGGGGATCCAAACCGGGCATTACGGTTTTCGGGCCGGGGATTCCCGGATGGAATCGCAATGTTGCCGCTATTCCTCCCGTTGGGGGATTGCCCAAGGAACGCCAATACGTGGATGATCGGGATATCATTTCCTTCAACGAATTCACGATTTTTGAAACGATGCATTACGATGCGCTCTACACCGTCCTTGCCGGCGGAGGGAAGTGGAACGGCGCCGATCCTTACACCGGACCGAAGAAACAAAATGGCGGTCGATGACTGTACAGTAGCTACTTGCGGGGATAATTCTAACCTTCGGCACCTCCGTCATGCCTGCCATTTCCCGGCAATGGGCTCCAGCAGTTTCTTTCAATCCTCCGGAAAAATATCTGCTATTGGATCTTGACCTGTCCCCTTTAAACCGATCCAGATGTTAAGTTAGATTTTGGAGTGGTGGGGAGGTCATTTGAAAATATGAGCATCTCGACACATAGGACCATAAAGAGGTGGCGGAGAGGGGGGGGGTCGATAATGACCAACGAGGCTAATTCTTCGACTTTCAATAACCTGGAAGCTATTTCAATCATATCAGTCATTTGCGATAATTCTCTATAGTAACCCACTGTTTCTGCAATTTCTCCAATTACCTATATTTCCATAAGAAATGGTATCACTGGTATCACCGTTGAGAACAATTGATAACACTTGGGCAGAATGTCGGAAAATGGCAGTGAGGCTGGAGCTGTTTTCGAAAGGAACATACAATCGGAGCGGAGAGATTTTATATTCGGCAGCATGGGCGCCATCTGTGAATCCACCTGCGAGTACTGCCCGCGCCGGCCTGAAGAGGCCGTACTTTATGGGGTTGTGGGAGGATAGGTCGCATAAGCTGCATTTTGCTCAGCGTGGTATCGAATCCCGCCCTGAAAATTTTCGATAACAGCCATTATGTAATCCACTGACCGGTCCCGCAAGGTCTACGATACTCGCAAAACCGGGATTTTGCCTCCAAAATATTGGAAATTTGGAGGCGCCGGATTCGATTGCGGATTCCGGCAATATGCAGCTTATTTCACCGATGTTTTGCATCCTCCTGCTCACGAGTATACTGGCGTGAGGCTTCGGCCCGGTTGTTCTCGTTCCGACCAGCTCCGATGCACCACCGAAGGAAAGATCTCACAGAGTATCCAATCTCTGGGGTTACTGTAAACAATAATCACGCTACTGGCTTATTTGTAATCGTTTTATGAGCTTTGTAAACATTTTAGTTAGTTTCCCGTCCATTGCCAGTCCATAAGAGCACGTAAACGTTTATATTGATTATTGTCTATATATCAACAATAATCTCGTATTGTAAACGTTTTATTGGAGAATCATATGGATACAAACGATTTGAAGGGCCTCGCCCCTCGTCCTGCTGGTTATATATCGCTGATAAGGCAGTACGGTCTAAAGGTCATTCCCAACTGGCATGAGTCCCATGTTGCCTACAGCGGACTCCACCGTATCGACTCCACTGGAAGCGTTGCGCGTGAGACCTATCCGCCAACATATTGGTCGGGCGAAGGGCTGGGCGACAACCTGGAGTTCGCACTGAAATATGATGGCACAAACCTGGCGATCCTGGAGAATATCTTCCGGGCAATGGACGCCAAAGAGTTTACCGCCTATGTCCAGTCCAAGCCCATGGGCAAGTACGCCCGGCGATTGTGGTATCTGTATGAATTCATCACCGGCCAGATCTTGCCCATCAAGGATCTCACGCGCGGAAGCTATGTTGACCTGCTCGACCCGGAGGAATACTACACAACCACCGCGGTTCGACAAGTCCGTCGTCAGCGTATCAACGACAATCTTCTAGGAGACAACCGATTCTGCCCAACCGTGCGTTGCACTGAAAAGCTTCGCCAATTTGATGCTTCCGATCTCAAGCGACGGTGCCAGCAGGTGGTGGCCGCCCATCCGCCGCAACTGATAAAGCGGGCGTTAAGCTACCTCTATACCAAGGAGACCAAATCGTCCTTCGAGATCGAACATATCAAGCCGGACGCCAGTCGCACCGAGCGGTTCATTGCGCTACTGCAATTGGCCGAGAAGGAAGATTTCTGCGATAAGCCTCACTTGATCTACCTCCAGAATCGGATTGTTGACCCTCGTTTTGCCGCCGAAGACTACCGCAAAACGCAGAACTATGTCGGCGAAACAGTCAAAGCGAGCCAGGAACACGTTCACTTCGTCTGCCCCAAGCCCGAAGATTTATCGGACATGATGGATGGACTGCTCGCTACGCATGTAAGAATCGCCACATTGAGGGGTTCCGCGCGGCCAATCGTCGTCTCTCCCATCGTTCACGCCGCTGTCGTGGGATATGGATTCGTATTTCTGCATCCTTTTGAAGATGGCAATGGGCGAATTCATCGATTTCTGATTCACAATATCCTGGCGCTCGGAGGTTTTTGGCGAGACGAGGGCGTCATGTTGCCTGTCTCGGCCACCATGCTGAAGAACCAAGCGGACTACGATGCATCTCTAGAAGCATTTTCCAGGCTGCTCATGCCGTTAATGGAATATTCGCTGGATGAGGACGGCCGAATGACAATCCACAACGACACGGCTGTGTGGTACCGCTACATCGACATGACAGCTCAGGTCGAAGCCCTGTTTGCCTTCATTGAGAAGACCATCGACACTGAATTGGTCGAGGAACTGAGCTTCCTTGCCAACTATGACCGAACTAAGGCTGCGATCCAAGACATCGTCGACATGCCTGACCGGCAAATCGACTTGTTCATTCGCTTCTGTCTCCAGAACCACGGCCAGTTGTCAACCCGCAAACATAGCAGCCATTTTGATTTTCTTGCAGACGAAGAGGTCGCCAAGATGGAACAAGCAGTTCAGGCCGCCTACGGGCTCCTAGACCGCCAAGGTCATTGATTGCGACAAGGCTGGTGGCGACGGCAAACAAGGGAGTGGATAGAGGAGAAGGTCGGCCTCTTGATCCTTCGGCGCCAAAGGATGTTCTGTCATTGTAGGGTAAGCATTTTGAGGGTTTCACAAAATCCTGAAAGTGCTAACGTGGATACTGAGCTAAGGCTCTCAAGTTGCCCCCCGCGCGGGGGGGGGGGCAACAAAGCCAGAAGAGATCGGTTGATCGTCTGCCTGGCCAAGGCGTTCTTCGAACTCCTTATAGGAAAAGTATGGCGGAGAGGGGGGGATTCGGCTGGAGCCAATCAGACTGATCTGCTGGTAGACATCAATTTATCGCTGATATTCCTTGTTCGCTATTAGTTGCGCCGCTATTCTACAGTCTCCTGGAGTTTCCACAGTTTCTCTTAATGCCTCTATTTCCACGAGAAATAGTATCACTGGTATCACCGATCGTGATTGCAGCATAAACAACCACATTTGCATTCAAATGAAAAGACCGCGTCTATGGGATTGACGATCTATAAGCAAGAGGCGTTGCACGCCAAAATGGATTTCGCAAGATTTGGTTAAATGTTAGTTTACATAACGTAGCGTATAACGGTATAATACATAAATGAATAAAGCAGCCTACAAAAGCAAATCGTATCGACACGTTGGTGCGGCAGAAGCATTTATCAACAAACGCCTGGCTTTAGGCCGTGTTACTTTTTCGCTTCATGAATTAATGGAGGAGTCAGAGTTGTCGGCAATCGCAGCGAAGAATCAATTGCGAAGGCTTTCCGGAAAGACAATTAGGGTTTCTCCGCGACAGCCATTTTTCCTGATCATCAGTCCTGAGCATCGCACAATGGGTGCGCCTCCGACAAATTGGTGGCTGCAGGATTATTTTGATTGGCTTGGGCGTCCTTACTATCTCGCGCTTCAATCTGCTGCCAGTGAGTTTGATTCCAATCCGCAAGCATTGCAGGTTACACAAGTGATGACCGATCGTCCCTGCCGAACAATAAAGGTGGGTAGGGTGCGGGTTCAATTTTTTGTTAAAAGCACTATTAAGCAGACTCCAACACGACAATTGCCTCAAGCTCCAGCGCCGCTTTGTATCAGCACACCGGAAGCAACGGTCTTTGATCTTGTTCAATATGCCACCCGAATCGGCGGGATTGATCGTGCGGCTGAAGCTATCGCACCTCTGTTGCCCAAATTACGAGCCCGCGAACTGAAGCGTGTGCTCAATGCAGAAAACGCGCCTACCATTGCTCAACGGCTTGGTTTCATTTTTGAGGTCAAGGGTGCAAAAAGGCTGGCCGACGCTGTTTATAGTTGGCTCCCTGATAAATTGATTGCCGTCTCACTTTCTCCAGTCAAAAACGAACGCAGAAGCTTTCCAATTGTTGAACGCTGGCGAGTACTCAATAATTCCAATGAACTGAAATTATGATTCCTATTACTCGACAGGATATATTGTTTCATCAATCTATTGTGCCCTGGTCGGCTCAATACCAGGTCGAACAGGATCTACTGCTATGCCGTACAATGGCGGCACTGTTCGATGATACTTTCTTGAGTACTCAAATCGCTATGCGTGGCGGGACGCTCCTGCACAAAGTTCATCTCGCGCCAGCGGCCCGCTATAGCGAGGACATCGATTTGGTAGCAGTCGGATCTCGTCCAGAGGAGCACATTCGTCGCGCAATTCGACGTGTGCTGGCAGATGTTCTGGGCCTACCAAAAGCGTCGGTGTGGGACACAATCTCATTGGCAATGCGGAACACAGTCAAACCGTCGCGAGTTTTGCGAATGACATACTCCGTGCGTTCCATCATGGAACCGAGCCATTCCCTGGATATTGTGGTTGAAGCCAACGTAACAGAGCGGAAACCTCATAGATCCGTGGTTGAGATCCCATTCAATTTCTCATTCCGCAGCGAAATCATTCAAACCAAAATCAAGGGTTACGATATTTATGAAATGCTTGGCACAAAAATGCGGGCAATGTTCCAGCGGAGACGCGGCAGGGATTTGTTCGATTTGTATTGGGCGCTGACAAAGTCTGAAAGCCCAATCGATCCATCAGCTGTAATTGAATCTTTTCAGCACTATATGAAACAAGAAGGAACAAAGGCCAGGCGCGCAGATTTTATTGGAATCCTTGAAGCGCATCTCAAAGACAGGGGATTTTGTTCGGATGTTGAATCGCTATTGCGCAATGGAGTCCGCTATGATCCCCAGGCTGCCGGGAAATATGTTATTGCAAATTTATTGAGCCGGTTACCTAAAGACTGAGTATAATATAAGTATTTTGTTTTCAATAACTTACAAGGCTACATGGCGGAGAGGGGGGGATTCGAACCCCCGACACCGGTTTTGCCAGTGTAACTGCTTAGCAGGCAGCCCTGTTCGGCCACTCCAGCACCTCTCCGCAGTCCAGTCGCGCAAATTAGTTGCTCATAGTATCTGATTCATCCCGCAAAATCCACCATGAACGTGCCCCCCCTGCCTGTAGGATCAGAGGATTAAAGGATCAGAGGATCAGAGGGAAAGAGGAATAAGCCCATACATATCCCTTTACCCCTTTACCCCTTTAATCCTTTAATCCTCTGATCCTAATGATCCTAAAATCCTTTACTGCCGAATACTCCCGACGCATGATAAACTTTTAAGTTTGTTTGCAGAGGATAACGCATGCGCTTTCAAGAACAGGTTCGCGTTCGTTTTGCTCCCAGTCCGACCGGCTATCTCCACGTCGGAGGAGCGCGCACAGCCTTGTTTAACTGGCTTTTTGCCCGACATTACGGCGGGAAATTTATCCTCCGGATTGAGGACACCGATTTCGCCCGGTCGTCGGACGAGATGGTGGAAGGCATCCTGCAGGGCATGCGGTGGCTTGGGCTGACATGGGACGACGGTCCGTACTTTCAGTCGCAGCGCCTCGATCGCTATCGCGACTTCGCCGCCAGGCTTATCGAAAGCGGCCATGCTTACCGATGCTTTTGCGGCACAGAGGACGGAAGCGCTCAAAAAAACTACAAGGAAAACCCATCGCGAACGGGCGATCACGGCTGTGCGGCTTTAAGCGCCGAAGAATCCGGCCGCCGCGCGGTCAGTGGTGAACCGTTTGCCATCCGATTCCGTGTGCTCTCCGGCAAAACAGCCTTCAAGGACCAGGTCTTCGGTGCTATCGAAGTCGACCACACGATCCTGGAGGATTTCGTTTTATTGCGGTCCGACGGTATCCCGACATATCACCTGGGAGTCGTCGTGGATGACCTGGACATGGGAATTACCCATGTCATTCGCGGCGCCGATCACATTTCCAATACGCCGAAACAGATCCTGCTCTATCGCGCGGCCGGCGTGCCGATGCCCGAGTTCGCCCACCTCCCGCTCATCCTGGGTCCGGACAAACAACGACTCTCCAAGCGGCACGGAGCGACATCCGTAATGGCCTACGCAGAAATGGGATACCTGCCCGACGCATTCTTCAATTTCCTGTCTCTGCTTGGCTGGTCGCCGGGCGATGACCGCGAGGTCCTCAGCCGCCGGGAATTGACAGAGCTGTTTACACTCGAAGGCGTGGGAAAAGCCGACGCAGTATTCGGCCTTGAGAAGCTCGACTGGTTCAACGGCCAGTACTTTCGAAGCGCGCCTCGCGAAAGCTTGCGCGAGATGGTCCGCGGAGAGCTGCAGTCCCAAAATATGTGGGACGCGAACGCCCCGCTTTCGCCCGACGCAATGGACTCGGCCATCGAGCTTTTAAAGCCACGCGCAAAAAAGACGGGTGATTTCAGCCGCACGTTCAAATCTTTCTTTACCGATGATTTCGACTACGAAGAGGGAGCCGCCGGCAAATTTCTGGCAGACCCGAAGCTAAGAGATTTGATTCCAGAGCTCCTGGAACAATATGCCGCAGACGACTCCTTCACGCTTCAGTCGACAGAAGACATCCTGCGGAGCTTTGCGGAAAAACAGGGAGTCAAGGCAGGACTCCTCATCAATGCGCTGCGCGTCGGCCTCACAGGACAGGGCGTCGCGCCCGGCCTATTCGAAGTTATGCAGGTGCTCGGCCGCCGCAGGACGATTGACAGAATGCAACGACTGAGCACCTATTTACGAATTACGAATTACGAATTACGAATTACGAATTAACACATACTCTGATTCTGCAGGCTGCGCTATGTATATAAAGGCATTGTTTTCATATGTAATTCGATTGGAGAGCAAGTAACCATGACGAAATGAAATATGCTGTCCTTATATGCATTCTGTTACCATTAAAACCAGCGTATTTTTCAATTCGTAATTCGTCATTCGTCATTCAATAAGGGGGTTGTATGGCCAAGTTGGGCGTGAATATCGATCATATTGCGACCATCCGTCAGGCCCGAAGATCGCTGGAGCCAGATCCGGTTGCAGCGGCCATTCTGGCCGAACTTGCAGGCGCGGACGGCATCACCGTGCATTTGCGCGGCGACCGGAGGCATATCCAGGACAGCGATGTGCTCCGCCTGCGTGAGACGGTGACGACGCGGTTGAACGTGGAAATGGCCGCGACTGACGAGATGGTCCGGATTGCGGCAGACCTGCATCCCGATCAGGTCACACTTGTATCGGAAAAGGCTTCGGAGATTACAACTGAAGGTGGCTTAGATGTGGTCGGAGCAATGGAAACCGTTGCAGCCGCTATCCGGGCACTTTCGGCTAAAGGCATCCAGGTAAGCATCTTTATAGACCCGGATCCCGCGCAGGTCGACGCCGCCGTCAAGCTGGGCGCCACGATGATAGAACTCAACACCCGGGCCTTTTCTGAAGCCTGCCCCAAAAGCCCCGACCTGGCCGGCCCGGCGATTGAGCGAGAGCTAACCAGGATCGTGCAGGCCTCGGAGCACGGCAGAAAACAGGACCTCAAAATTTTGGCCGGCCACGGCCTGACGTACCGGAATGTGCGATTGATCTCGAGCATCCCGGAAATCGAGGAACTGAATATCGGCCACAATATCATTGCGCGTGCCTCGCTGGTCGGCATGGACCGGGCGGTGCGCGAAATGTTACAGGCCATGAGGGGATAAATTGACGATTTACGATTGACGATTTACGATTGAAAACACACCGCATGCTGATCGTTGCATCTCTTAACATGTTTATCAGTATGCAGCCGCTACGCTACTGTTTGTTTCCAATCGTCAATCGTAAATCGTATCGAATCGTGAATCCATACTATGACTCTATCTCGTAGCGACTCCGGTCGGAAATCTGGAAGACATTTCGTTGCGCGCATTGCGCATCCTGAAGGAAGTGGACCTGATTGCGTGCGAGGACACGCGCCACACCGCCAAACTGCTGACTCACTACGGCATCCGGACGCCCAGCCAAAGCTACCATAAGTTCAACGAGGAAAGCCGTGCGCAGCAGTTGGTCCAGATGCTGCGCGAAGGCAAAAACATTGCGCTTGTCAGCGATTCGGGGACGCCGCTGGTCTCGGATCCCGGGTACGAACTGGTCTCTTCCTGCCGCAGAGAAGGAATCCAGGTTGTCCCGATACCCGGCCCCTCGGCCGCGATTGCGCGCGCTCATCGCATCGGGTCTGCCCGCCGACAGCTTTTGCTTCTCGGGCTTCCTCCCGTCGAAGGGATCGCTGCGAAAACGCAGGCTGGAAGAATTAGCCGGTCTTCCTGTAACCCTGATTTTATATGAGGCACCGCACCGGCTGCTTTCTTCACTGGAGGATATGGCCGCAATCCTTGGCCCCCGGCGCGCGACCGTGGCGCGGGAATTAACCAAAATACACGAGGAACTGCTGCACGGAACGCTGCCGGAACTGCTGAACCTCCTGCAAGCGCGTGACCGCATCAAGGGCGAAATTACGCTTGTCATTGAGCGCGGAGAAAATACTCCAGTTGCTGCAGAATATCCCGAATCCCTGCGCCAGCACATGGAAGAGGAAATGCGAAAAACCGGCCTGCCCCGCAATGAGGCTCTCAAGTCCGTCGCAAAACAGCGAGGCATAACACGCAGGGAAGCGTACAATCAATTCGATGAGGAATTACGAATGACGAATGACGAATGACGAATTGAAACACACCGCTATTGCCGGGTGCAGCGAGCATCCACAGCGCATGTTTTTATTCGTCATTCGTAATTCGTAATTCGTAATTACGGGATAGGGGCTTTGCCCTCCAGTTCTCCGGGCAGAAAGCCCGCCCTTTTCCCGCCTCGTAAGCCTCGAAGCGTTCGTCCCGCAGCTGTTTCAATTTGATCTGAAGCGTCTCAATTTCAGCCTGCAGCCGGCTCTGCGGGTTTTCCGCTCCGGCGCCTTTTGACGCTTTTCCGCTTTTGAAATTCGCCCGCTTTTCGGCTTGCAGGCGGGCGCGTTTCGCGGCCAGGCTGCGCTTCATTCTGTTGTATCGCCCGATCCAGTTTTTGCAGCGCAGACCGATAGCTGCGCACGGATCCCTGGCCCTTCAAGGACTCGGATCGGGCCGATGGCAGTTGGGCTTGAGGCGGCGGGTTCCGTGGATGTGGTGATGTTTCCGTGGCGAGCCAATCCCGCGGCATTTTCATCTATGACCCTTGCCTCAATTCCCTGCTCTTCAAGCCGTTTCCTCCTTTCTCCTTCCTCTCTCGCAACGTCCACAAGAGACTGCATATTGAATAGCAAAAGCAAAACGAGGGAGCAGGATTTAAGACCGGTGATTCTCATACCAATTAAACTGCCTATCTCCGCCAGTGAGCGAAAAATAATTGCGGTAAATAGTGGTATGATTGGCGGCGGTTAGGTTCCAACACATGGATTAGAGACAGGCTGCAGACTTCGATTTTATGGAAATCACGTTTCCCGATCTCAGGCGTTCACACCTCCTCTGGCTGCCGCCCCTCGTGGCTTTTTGCGTCTCCTTTTTCACTTCGATGGTCGGTATCTCCGGGGCCTTCCTGTTGCTCCCGTTTCAGATGAGTGTGCTCGGTTTTGTCAGCCCGGCGGTGAGCGGCACTAATCTGATATTCAATATCGTTGCCGCTCCGGGCGGCATCTTCGGGTTTTTGCGCGAAAAGCGGATGGTGTGGCCCGTGGCATGGATTATCGTCGCCGGATCGGTGCCGGGAATCGTCATCGGCGGCCTGATCCGGCTGCGCTGGCTGCCGGATCCGGGGCACTTCAAGATTTTCGTGGGACTTTGTGCTGCTCTTCATCGGGATTCGCCTTGCCCTGGATATTCGCCGGAACGTCATCAAAGCAAACGGGCAGATAGCCTCGATAAAGCAACCCATCAGGGAGTGGAAGATGTGCGTTTCTCCTGGCGCAGCATTGACCTATCGCTTTCAGAACCAGCACTACGGCTGCAGCCTGCCGAGCATTTTCGGCCTTTCCCTATTGGTGGGAGTGCTGGGAGGCGTATACGGCATCGGCGGCGGAGCCATCATCGCGCCATTTCTTGTCGCCATCTATAACCTTCCCGTATACACCATAGCCGGCGCGACGCTTGATAGGAACGTTTGCCACATCGGTCGCGGGCGCCGGATTTTACCAGTTCGCCGCTCCCTTTTCCCCGGGATGCGGGTCCAGCCGGATTGGATGCTCGGCATCCTGTTTGGATTGGGCGGGTGCTGCGGAACATATGTGGGCGCGCGCACGCAGCGCTTTGTATCGTCGCAGGTGGCTGAAGCTTCTGCTTGCGCTCCTGATCTTATTTGTGTCGGCGAATTATTTGATGGTCCGGTAAGGATCCGTTACTGGAAAGGCCCGGATGTAGGACTCCGCCAATCGGAGCAAGGTGCCTTCCTGAAACTGATTTGCCAGGATCTGAAGTCCGACGGGCAGTCCGCTTTGTGTGAATCCGCATGGAACGGAGAGCGCAGGAATTCCCGCAAGGTTTGCCGTGACCGTGTAGATGTCCGAAAGATACATGGAAAGCGGATCGGAAATCTTTTCGCCTATCTTGAATGCCGGAGTCGGGCTGACCGGGCTCAGCAGCGCATCCACTTTTTCAAACGCCTGGTCATAATCGCGCTTGATCAGCGTCCGCACTCGCATCGCACGACCGTAATAGGCTTCGTAGTAGCCCGATGAAAGAGCGTACGTCCCGATCATGATCCGCCGCTTCACTTCCGTCGCCGAAACCTTCGCTGCGGGTGCGCTTGTACATGTCCAGCAGGTCTTCCGGAGCCGGACACGCGATACCCGTAACGCACGCCGTCATAGCGGGCCAGATTGGAACTCGCTTCAGCCGGGCGCGATGATGTAGTAGTCGGCGATCGCATACTCGGTGTGAGGCAGCGACACTTCGATCAATTCGCAGCCCAGCGAGCCGGCATTCCGTATTCCCGTTTCGATCATGGATTTGACTTCCGGATCGAGTCCTTCGCCGAAAAACTCCTTCGGAATCCCCAACCGCATCCCGCGAACCGGTTTTTCCAGCTCGGCCAGGTAATCCGGCACGGGCACCGGCGCAGAAGTCGAATCGCGTTCATCTCTGCCCGCGATGTGGGTCAGCAGCAGCGCAATGTCTCTCGGATTATTGGCAATCGGAGAAATGCAGTCCAGAGACGACGCGTAGGCGACCAGGCCGTAGCGGGAAATCCTGCCGTACGTCGGCTTCAGACCTACGACATTGCAGAACGAGGCCGGCTGACGGACGGATCCGCCGGTTTCCGATCCCAGACGCCAAGCGGCGCCATCCCCGCCGCCACCGCTACGGCGCTTCCGCCGCTGCTGCCGCCGGAAACACGCTCCCGGTCATAGGGATTCCGTGTCACCTTAAACGCGGAGTTTTCCGTCGAGGATCCCATGGCGAACTCGTCGCAATTGGTCTTGCCGATCACGAGGGCGCCGGCGTTCTCCAGACGCTCGATCGCCGTCGCGCTGTAAGGCGGGATGTAGTTTTCCAGGATTTTGGAGCCGCAGGTTGTGCGCAGGTTCCGCGTGCAGATGTTGTCTTTGACCGCGACCGGAACGCCGGCCAGCGGGAGCGCGTGCTCGCGCACCAGTGCGGTCGACCTCCTCGGCGCGTTCGAGGACGCTCGCACGAGTCCATGGTCAGAAAGCCGCCCAGGTCGCCGTCCACTTCTTCGATGCGCCTGAGGGCCGCTTCGGCAACTTCCCTTGCCGATATTTTGCCGGAATTTACCGCATCGCGTATTGCATGCGCGTCTCGGAGGTCCATATCATTCCTCTGCAATCACAAAACTTTGGGCACACGAAAATGCCCGGAGCCCGGGTCCGGAGCATTGGCCAGGCTTTCTTCGACAGGCAACGAAGGCCGGACTTCATCCTCCCGGAAAATATGCTTTTCAAAATCCGCTGTCAGCGACACGTGGCTGGTCGGCTCAATGCCCGTCAACATCCACCTTCTCGAGCTGCTCGACATAATCGAGAATCCGCTGGAACTGAGCGGTAAATGCATCCAGCTCTTCTTCGCTGAAATGAAGCCTGGCGAGATCAGCGATCTTCAGCACTTCCGCGCGCGTTATAGCCACAACGTTATCTCCTATCAACTGGCGGATCCACTTTTGATTCCAGATTCCGGATTCGAGATTCCGGATTCCAATTCCGATGCATGCACGATTCATTCTGGAATCTCGAATCTAGAATGCATCGGTCAAGCCTCAGGAATCCCAGTGAATCAAAAGCATCCGGAATCTCTGGTCGAGATAATGGAAATAGCGCCGGCTATTCCCTATGTCTTTCTGTATCTGTTCCACAAGCGCGTCGACTCCGGAAAACCGGCGTTCATCGCGCAACCGGATCAGGAATTCCAGGGCGGCTTCTTTACCATAAATATTCTTCTGGAAATCGAGGATATGCGTTTCAATGCTGAGCGCCGCGTCCTCTCCGCCGGTTACAGTCGGACGGACCCCGATATTCGTCACACCTCTGTACTTGCATCCATCGACGCCGGATCAGCGTCGCGTAGACGCCGCGGCGCGGGATCAGCTCGTTCGAGCGTCTTCAGGTTCGCCGTTGGAACTTGAATTTTTGTTCCCAGCCCCGTCCCGTGAACAATAGATCCTTCAAGCTCAAATGGCCGGTTCAGGAGACGCCGGGCCAGCCCGACTTGCCCGGAAAGCAGCGCCTGCCGGATCGAAGTGCTCGACACACGGTTCCCCGGAATTGCACTTGGTGCACTTTGCCGACCCAGAAACCCTTTTCCTCCCCGATTTCCTTCAGCAGATTGAAACTTCCCTGCTCTCCGGTGTCCAAATGCAAAATTGGGTCCCACATAGATCTCCTTTGGCCGGAGCTTTTCCCACAGCGTCCCGACAGCAAAGTCGCGCGCCTCGATCTGGGCCAGTTGCATGTCGAACGGGATCACTACAACCAGCGCAATTCCGAGAGATTCGATCGTGGCCAGCTTCTGTCCCAGTGTCTGTATCTGGAGCGGCGCGTTGTTGGGCGCCAGGACCTGAAGAGGGTGCGGGTGAAACGTCACGACGGCGGGAGTGCCGCCGATCCTGGCTGCGCGCGACTACGATGTCGCGCATGAGAGTCTGATGGCCAAGATGCACTCCGTCGAAGTTCCCGATCGTGAGGACAGGCGACGGATATTCCACGGCCAGGTCATCCAGCCGATAAATTACTTTCATATGTACTCACTAATATTTTATCCGGTCGGTCCTGGCCATGAATTTCATGCGGAGCTCATAGAGCACTGTTTCCAGGAGCTGCTGCTCTTCCTTGGTGAGGTTCCCTTTGGTCTTCTGCTCCAGCATCGTCAGGATATCGATCGTGTGCCGGGCAGCCTCCACGTCCTCTTCTTTCTTGTTCGTATAGGGATTCGGCACCTCGCCCAGGAGCACGAGCCCCTGAGTGTAGTAGGAAAGCAGATAGGAGGGGAAATCGATCGGGGGCCTTGGAGGCAATTCCTGCTCTGTCGGCGTATTTGCCGCCGCGGAAGAAGATGCGTCTACCGGCGTTTCTTTCGTGTCTGAGGAGGCATCCGAAGCTTTGCCATCCTCCTGGAAACCCCGCTTGTCTGTAACTTTAAAACCCTGTTCATCTTGTTCTTTAGTCATAGATTATCCACATTAAAGGCTACATGCTAACACTTAGCCGGGCTACCGCTCAAGAGCGAATGCCCGGAGAGAATAGTATTAGGCAGCCTGACTATCATTCGTTTCGACGCCCGGAAAGTTTCCGGGCAATTTTAGTAAATAGGCTTTTTGCCGGCGGCAATCAATCTGGCATTGTAAAGCTTGGATTGAATATCCCGGGCCAGCGTCTTGGCCTTCAGGAAGTCCCCGTCACTCACCAGCTTAGCGAGGGGCTCTATGCCTTGATCCACTTCCGCCACCATGGGTTTGATTTGCTTTTGAATCTTAGCGGAAATCCGGCCTTTCTCCAGATCGGCCTTTATTTTCGACAACCCGTCATTGATTGCAGTCTGCATCTGGGAAACTTCTCTGGACATACGTTCGCCATTGTCCTTGGCGATCGCTGCCGTTTTTTCAAACCGGGATTTAGCCCTCAGAAAGAAGGTCTTCGCCGACTTTCCTTCCTTTACGGCAGCCTGTCCCTGCTCCCACGCTATAACGGCTTCGTTCCAATTCGAAGCCGCAAGGCTTTCGGCATGAAAGCTCTTCGCGCTATCCATGGCCTCCTGCGCCGCTTTCATTTCCGTCTCATAACTTGGTACACCGCAACCGTAACAAGCAACCAGTATCAAGAGGCTGCTGCCAACAAAAAAACGGATCGAGTTTTTCATTGAGTACCTCCATGGAGTGTTTTAAGTGATCCCATAGTAGCACTAAGTCATTTTTTTCCTCAAGGAAACTAAAACTCGAAGACAGGAGTCAGAATTCAGGATGTCGAACCGTCAGGAGTCCGAAGCAGGAGTCCAGAAGCCATAGGAGTCTGGAATCTGGAATCCGATCAGTCTGGCTGAAATGATCCGTCTCGGGATTGGCGGCATCTAAGGTATAGGCCGGGTGCGAGAGGAGATGGCCGGGGGATTCTATTCTGGCTCTTGAATTCTGTCTTCTGGCTTCTTGTTCCAATAAAGGACAGAATTGTTACATAATGGCGTGGGGGAATTCAGAATGCGAACCAGGATCTTCTGCTTGTCCGGCATCATTGCCTTGCTTCTTCTTCCGGGATTCGCTCAAGAGCAGATTCCGAAGGGTGACCAGCCCATCCGGGTAAGGGTTGATATGGTTTCTCTGCCCGTGGTGGTGACGGATAAGGTGGGCAGGCGAATCACGGATCTCACGCAAGACGATTTCCAGATTTTCGAAAACGGTGTGCGCCAGGAGATCGCCGGCTTTGCAGCCACGGACGAGCCGGTCAAAGTTGCACTGCTGCTGGATACCAGCGGCAGCACTGAGTTTAAGCTTGCCAAAATTCAGAATGCTGCGATCAGTTTCGTGAACCAGCTTCACCCGGACGATGAGGTCGCAGTCCTCTCCTTCGCCGACGACGTCAAACTCCAGCAGGATTTCACTATCAACCGGGACAAAAACGAGTACGGCATCAAAAAAACCAGGACGGGCGACTGTACGGTTATATATGAGGCTGTCTGGCTTGCTCTTGAAGAAGTTCTCAAGCCGGTCCAGGAGCGCAAGGCGCTCGTGATCTTCAGCGACGGCGACGACACCTGCAGCCATACCGCGAGCATGGGCGAAACGCTTGATTTGGCCAAGGAAACGGGAGCTACCATCTATTGCGTTTATTACAATACCGAGCAGGACCAGTATAAACGGAGCTCAAAATCTGTGTTAGGCGGGTCGCTCCCCCCTATTGTTATGAGTCCATACCCCCCCGTAACTGTCGGCTCCGGGACCGGCTATCCATCCTACGGATACAGCGGGGGAAAAAGCTATCTCGAATCGCTGGCAGAAAACAGCGGCGGCCTTTTGTTCGACGGCATGGACAATCTCGAGTCGGCCTTTTCGGAGGTGGCCAGGGAATTAGCCAGTCAATACAGCATCGGGTACTATTCCAGCGACGAGCGGCGCGACGGCAAGTTTCGCAAGGTCCAGGTAAAACTCACAAAGCCGGGCCTCACGGCACGCACCAAAAAGGGTTACTACACAAAAAAGGATAAGAAGAAATAGGTGGGAAGCCGACGCGCGCTGGTTTGAAAGAAAAAGACATGCGGCGAAAAAATCAAACCTGTGGGTAGGGGCTTCAGCCCGGAAATATAGAACGAACGCACTAGCCAAAAACTTGGATTTGGACGTGGACCTGGACCTAGTCCTGGAGATGGTGCTGGACTTGCTTTCTCCCTAAGAAAGACCTGCAAAAACTGCTGGCTTTAAAGAGGTCCACGACCAAGTCCAAGGCTAGGTCTAGGTCCAAGTTTGGGTCCGGGGCTGAAGCCCCGACCCACATATTTTCTCTCTGGCAAACAGATTAAACCTGGACGCTCAGGTATATCTGCACACCCATGTCGCGGATCTTGTCCTGCATCTCTTCCAAACCGTCGACGTGGGATTCCTCGTCTTTGAGTACCTTCTTGAGCAGATCGGCCGTTCCCTGGTCGTTCTTTTTGACGGCAGCATCGATGATCCGGTTGTACAGAACAACCGCGCCCATTTCCAGACTCAGGTCGTTTGCGATCATATCCGGAACGGTCTGGCCAATCTTAAGCATTTGGTATTTGCTCAAGTTCGGCCTGCCTTCAAGAAAAAGAATTCTTTCAATCAGCGTTTCGGCATGTTTCATTTCGTCAATCGCCTGCTTCTTCGAGGCAGCGGATTGCTTTTTATAGCCCCAGTTTTCGCACATTTCCGCATGCAAGAAATACTGGTTGATGGCCGTCAATTCATCGCTCAATGCTTCATTCAGCAGCTCAATAATTTCCGCGTTACCTTTCATTCCGGTTCTCCTTATTCATAGAAAACAAAAAAGACAGAGCCATAAGTAACATAAAGGCCCAGGGAGGAAAAGGGCAAATTGAAAAAGGACGCTAATCCTTCAGCCTGATGGCCAGATCCCCGGGAGTCGTCGCAGGCAGCCTGCAAGTGAAGTTCTCGCAGACATAGGCTGTGGCCTGGTCGCCGATCCGCTGTTTATGCTGCAGCAGAAAAAGATCTTCGCCTGTGCCGCACGCGACAACCTTGTTCGGCAGATACGCATGAAACAATTCATCCAGCAGACAGCGCGTTTCCTTTTCGCCGGGATTGCCGATAATCGCGATTTCCTTCGTCTTGCCGAGATAGAAATCCAGAGCGCACAGCAGGTGCGGAAACGCCGCCGGATGCTGCGGTATAAGGCCCGCCATGGATTCCAACACTGAAACAGCATGCTGCATCCAGCCGGCTTCACCCGTGAGCTTCCACAGACGCAGCAGAGCCAAAGCGGCCACGGAATTTCCGGAAGGAGTGGCCGCATCATGGAATTCCTTCGGTCGATTAATTAGCGACTCATGGTCCTCGGAAGTAAAGTAAAAGCCTCCGCCCTGCGGGTCCCGGAATTTCTCGATCATCCGGCCGGCCAGCTGCTCGGCTTCCCGGATCCACCCGGCATGGAACGTCGCCTCATACAGTGAAATCAGGCCGTCGATCAGGCAGGCGTAATCTTCCAGATACGCATTGAATCTGGCCTGCCCGTCCTTATAGCTGCGAAGCAATCGGCCGTCGATCCGAAGTTCAGCAAGCAGAAACTCCGCATTGCGAACCGCCACCTGACGGTAATCCTCGCGATCCAGGGCGTTGGCGGCTTCGGCGAAGCTGCGCAGCATCAGTCCATTCCACGCCGTCAGGATTTTGTCATCCCGGCCCGGCTTCACGCGTCCTTCCCTGGCCTGGAAGAGCATGCGCCTGCCGCGCTGAATGATTTCCTGCAAACGATCCTCGGCAATAGCGCCCCTCTGCGCAATCGCGCCGATGGATTCCCACACATGGAGAATGTTTTTGCCTTCGAAATTCCCTTCAGGCGTGCACCCGAAATAGCGGCAGAACGGCTCCGCCGTTTCCTCTCCCAGGATGGCTGCCACTTCCCGGACAGTCCACAGGAAGAACATTCCTTCCTTGCCTTCGCTGTCGGCGTCCTGGGAAGAGTAAAAACCTCCTTCCGGAGACGTCATCTCGCGTACGACATAATCCAGCGTCTCCCCTGCGACTCTCCGATAGAGGTCGTTTCGGGTCAGCAGATAGGCATCGAGATATACGCGGCTCAGGAGCGCATTGTCATAAAGCATTTTTTCAAAGTGAGGCACCAGCCACCGGGCATCGACCGAATATCGATGGAAACCGCCCCCGAGCTGGTCGTACATTCCGCCCCATGCCATTTTCGTCAGAGTGTGGTCCACAACCTCGAGAAATTTCTTCTCGTTCGTGCGCAGAAACGTGCGCAGGAGAAACGTCAGGGCCATCGACGGAGGGAATTTAGGCGCAGCGCCGAAACCGCCGTTGCGCGCATCATAGTTCCTGATCAGCCCGGACGCAGCCTCATCCAGAAGCGAGATGCCGGGCTTGCCCGGAGCGCCCGCCGTTGCATTTGAGTTTTGCAGGTCTGTGGCGATGGCCTGGATGTTGTTATAAAATGACTCTCTCCGCTCGCGATACGCCTGGGAAACGCTCAGAAGAACGCGCCGGAAACCGGGCATTCCGTGGCGATCTTCGGGAGGGAAATAGGTGCCGCAGTAGAAGGGGATCTGATCGGGAGTCAGAAACACCGTCATGGGCCAGCCGCCGCTGCCCGTCATCATCTGAACCGCCGTCATATAAATTGTGTCCAGATCGGGCCGCTCTTCGCGGTCGACTTTGATACAGATGAAGTATTTGTTCATTACCGCGGCAATTTCTTCATTTTCGAAAGACTCATGCGCCATCACGTGGCACCAGTGACAGGCCGAATACCCGATACTCAGAAAGATCGGCGTGTCTTCTTTTTTCGCCCGTACCAGCGCCTCCTCGCACCAGGGATACCAATCCACCGGATTGTGCGCATGCTGCAGCAAATAAGGACTCGTTTCATTCACCAGTCGGTTTGTGTGTTCATGTTCCATCATAGAATCCAGATTATGCCCTGGCTTTGGCAACGTCAATTCGAGATTCGAGATGCCTTTGATTCCGGATTCCAGATTCCAGATTCCAGATTCCGGACAAAAGTTTCGCTCAATTCTTAAGTAGGCGGTTAAATATTTGTGAGTAAGCTTAAACGGTATGAGGATATGGAGGTGTGGGTTTCAGCGAGAGCGCTGGTGAGGAGTATTTATGCTATTTCAGGCACCCCTCTATTTTCTAAAGATTATGGCCTGCACGATCAAATTCGGCGAGCATCGGTTAGCATAGCCAGCAACATTGCAGAGGGATCTGAAAGCCAAACCAATTCCATTTTTTGCCGGTTCCTTTACTCTGCGCGAGCGTCTGCTGCCGAAGTGCGGACACAACTGTACTTAGCTTTGGATCTAAACTACATATCTGCCACTGAATGCACACGGTTGGTTTCCCAAACCGAATCCATCGGCCGCCAAATAAAGGGGTTCATCACCTATCTCCAAAAAACTGCCCACAAGCGCTAATCCGGAATCTGGAATCTGGAATCTGGAATCAAAGGTATCCGGAATCAGGAATCATGGAATCAGGAATCACTAATCCGCGAAGGCAGACCGGATTTGCTGCGGAATTTCGGCGGGCTTTTTATCGCGAAGGACAACCACGGTGACGCTGCCGGTGGCTGCTGCTTCGTGCGGTTCCCCTTCCAGATGGACTTCAAAGCTGTATTGAATGGAAGTCCGCCCGAGTTTGGCCGGCCAAAGCCGGAGCGTAAACTGCTCGCCCAATTCCAGCATTTTCTTGAAGTGGCATTCAGCATGAACGCGGGGGAAATCGTAGATTTTTCCCAGTTCTTTCCGTACGATGCCGTTACGGTGCAGCAGTTCCCACTCCCCTTCACCGGCATAGTCGAAAATTCTTGCGTAGTAAATTCTTCCGGACGCATCGACGTCTGCCCAGCGGACTCTTCTTTTAAGCTCGATTGATTTCATGGTCTAGGGGCGAGTATATCTTGCTTCTATGCGGCTTTGAATTCCTCCGCGAGGCGTGAATTCTCCGCGGACTTTCATGGAAACAGGCTGGCAGGCGGCCACCAGGTCCTGCAGGATGCGGTTTACCGCGTTTTCATAGAATATGCCGAGGTTCCTATACGCATTGACATATTCTTTCAAAGATTTCAGCTCCAGGCACCAGCCGTCCGGCACATAGTTGACAGTAATCGTCCCGAAGTCCGGCAGACCGGTCTTGGGACAAATCGCCGTATATTCAGGAATGACTATTTCGATTTCGTAGCCCGGAAATTGATTCTCCCAGCACTCGATGGCCGGCATTGGAGCCGAAATTCCGGACTTGGCGTGTTCTTCCGTATATCCGGCATAGGCACAACCTAACATAAAATGATTCCAGATTCCAAATTCCAGATCCTTTGATTCCAGATTCCAGATTACGGATTCCGGATTCCAGAATTAAAACCTCGAAGTTGAGGCCTCACGCCCTCAATTTAAATCCGCCGCAGCGATAGCGGATCATCAATATCCGAAATCGCGTCCTTAATCCGGAATCTGGAATCAGGAATTATTGGTATCTCGAATCATCGTTCTTGCGCGATAAATCCATTCCCGGTTCTCTTTGCGGAAAAACCGCGGATTTGAGCGGGCCTGTTCGGCGATCATATGCAACTGCGCGCGCATCTGCTCGTTATCCCCTATCTTTTGCAGGGCCACAGCCAGCCAGTACCTCCCCTCCGGATCCGATCCGCGTTTGGATAGGAAAAATTTGAGGAACTCCATAGCCTTCTCGGCATTGCCCGTGTGCAGATAGCTTTTGCCTACCTCGCGAAAAATGTCGCCGAGGCCATACTCGGGATTTAGCCGGTACGTTTCCTCATACTGCTCCAATGCCGGACTCCACTCCCCTTTCAACTCGTGCGCGCGTGCGAGGAAGTAGTGGTAATCGGCATCATCCGGATCGATTTTCAGTGCATTTTCGAAATACCTGCGAGCGGCATCCAAATTCAGGCGCTTAAGGTATATCAAGCCAAGCTGATACTGCGCATCCGCATCCTGCGGATTCGCCGTGAGCGCCTGAAGTTGCTGCCGGTATTCCCGCTCACTGGTACGGGAGACGTGATAGCCGCGAAACCATTGAGAAGCCAGAAAAATCAAGGGTATCAAAACAAAAAACGGCAGGGCGAACAGAAAGGATGTCAGGAGGTAATATACCGGGAAAGTGAACCAGGAAAGCGCAAACATTCCCAGAGCCTGAACTGCGGACAAGTAGTTCAACCGCCGGATAGCCCACAGAGTGTATGCCATAACCAGGATAGAACGGATGAGCATCCCGATGGAAATTTCAACGATCCCGATAATCAGGAAGTGGGGCACGAACCACTGCAGGGGCGCCGCGAAGAGCGAGAGCGCACCCCAGAGAGGCAAAAGCGCGGAAACGTGCGCCCGGTATTCCTGTTTTGAAATGGAGAGGCCCAGCCCGTCGCCCGCGATGGCATTGCTCGCGATGATGACGAAGGGAATATAGATTACCAGAAGAAAGAGAAGGATTTGAAACAACTGAAAGCCGGCATAATATCCGATCCAGACGGACCGCTGCGACATCAGTTCCGGCAGGGATGCATACACCAAACTCCGTACCAGCGCGTACAGCAGGTATCCCACGGAAAAACAAATCCCGCCGGCAACCGTCGCCCGGCGCTCCGCCAGGGCGCGAATAGCCCTCGAGCGAAACGCAAGCGTCCCGAGCAAATCTGATATATATGTCATGGGCTGAGCTTATATCCTACGCCGTAAATTGTGAGAATGTGTTTCGGATTGCGGTAGTCTTCTTCTATTTTTTTCCGGAGCTTCACTATGAAATTGTCCACCGTGCGGTTTGTGGGATATTTTTCGGTACCCCAGACTTTATCGAGGATCTCGTCCCGCGTAACAGGCTGGTCGGCGTGCGCATACAGCAGCTTGAACAGCTCCACTTCGTAGTGAGACATGGAGTGCTCCTTTTTGCCGCGCTGGATCCTGAAGTGTTTCACGTCCACAATATTGTCTCCCACGCGAACCGTGTCGAAGTCCTGGGCATACCGGCTGTGGCGCCGCAGAAGCGCCATGACGCGCGCCGACAACTCACCGACACTGAAGGGCTTCGTCAGGTAATCGTCCGCTCCGACTTTGAATCCCCGGATCTTGTCGTGATCCTGGGATTTCGCCGTCAGCATGAGAATCGGGATTTTTTGCCGCTGCCGGATCTGCTCGCACACCTCGTAGCCGCTGATGTCCGGCAGCATCAGGTCGAGGATAATGCAGTCCGGCTCTTTGCGGCTCGCGGCCTGAATGCCTTCTTTGCCCGTCCCAACAGTGATCACTTCGTAGCCTTCGAACTCCAGAATATCCTTGAGTCCGCGCGCCATTTCCAGTTCGTCTTCGATAACTAATATTTTATGCATGAGCATATTGATTCCTGATTCCAGATTCCAAATTCGAGATTTAGTAGTCAAGATTCTATTATGCTCGAATCTGGAATCTCGAATCTCGAATCATTGAGTGTTTCCCGAATTGGTATTTTCAGCGTAAACGTGCTTCCCTTTCCCGGCTCACTTTCGACCAGGACTGCGCCCCCGTGCATCTCCGCCACATGTTTGGTAATGGAAAGGCCGATTCCGCTGCCGCGGATCTTGTGGACAAACGGATCGCCGCCGCGGTAAAACTTTTCGAAGATTTTCTGCTGCTCGGATGCGGGGATGCCGACGCCCTTGTCGGTCACGGACAAGGATACGAACTGAGTATCACACCAGACCTTCACGTCGATCCGTTTCTGCTCTTTCGAATATTTTATGGAATTATCCAATAGGTTCATAAAAGCCATCGTAATGGCATTGGGATCGGCGAAACCATCCGGCATCCCGGGATCGGATTCCAGATTCAGCTCGAAGCCTTCCTTCTGAATTTCGTGGCGATAGGCTTCCAGCGCTTTAGCCACAAGCTGCGCGATGTTTGTTTTTTCGAAATGCTTGTGTTCGACACCGCGGATCAGACTGGCAAAATCGAGCAGGTTCGCGATGAGCCGCGACATGCGGTCGCTTTCGTTGTAGATGATCTGGTAATACTCACGCTTTTTATCCTCATCCTTGACTCTGCCCATCACAAGGATTTCGCTGAACATCCGTATCAGGGAAAGGGGCGTTTTCAATTCATGGCTGACGTTGCCGATAAAATTGTCTTTCAGCTGCCGGAGTTGCCGGTCGTGCCGCCAGCCGATGGAAATGATGGCCAGGCTGAAAAACGTCAGAGACATGCTCAGAATGATGAAAAACAGGTTCGTGCGCCGTTGATTTGTGACCCGCTGTTCGATTTCCGTGTAATTGCGCGGAACCATCTGCAGAAACCATTTGTACAGCGTGTTGGGAAACCTTTTTTCCACATAATACTTTGATCGGGAGAGGGGCTGGCCGTAGACTCCATTGTTCTCATAATCCACGATGCTGACATAAAAGCGGTCCTGCAGATCGCGCATAAGCCTGTCCAGCAATACCACTATTTTATCCGCGTTCATCTGGTAGCAGACCAGAATGCGGGTGCCCTTGCGCGTCTCTTTTAAAATATAGGTCGCAAAGAAGTATTTGTTGGCCTTCTCCATGTGCAGATGGTGGGGCTGATCGAGTTCACGTTGATCCAGATCCAGGTCTTTCACTTTGAAACTGGCCCGGAAGGCTCCCCATTCGTTCCTGATGTCGTAGGAATAGGATGGATACAGCGGCCAGTCGCTGTTGGGACGCAGAAAATAGACCTGATCCACATTTAGATCGGCATTCTTGATGGCTTCTACCATGGCCGGCCATTTCGAAGGCTCGTCAACATCCACCATTCTCGACAAGATCAGGTCGTTATCGACGAGTTCCTTCTCAATCCGGTCTATATAGTTAGCCGCGAGTTTGTAATTGCTCTGCACGAGCGAAGTCTCCACGATGTTTTCGCGGCCCACGGTGTAGTAATAGCTGAAAAAACTCAGGATGGCGGTCGAGAGGACGATCAGGCCGATCGTTATGAAAATTATCGGGGCTTTATGGATAAACGGCAATTTCATAAGACCTTATTTTACTCTGGAATCCTGCAGACCAAGGAGAAAATCCGCGCAGATCATGTGGGTCGGGGCCTCAACCCGGACACTTCCCGACCATATTGATATCTCCAAAGCGTCGGGGCTGAAGAGGCTGTCTCAAAACTCGCATTGGGCGGGCCTTCAGCCCTTGATTTTCTTTTACGACTTTTTCCTGGGGCTTCGCCCCAGGCTGGTATGGATCGCGCCTTCGGCGCTTTAAGACCCTAAATTTACAGCAATTTAAGCGCCGAAGGCGCGCGCTATATCAGCCTAGGGCGAAGCCCTAGGAATTTAGCGACAAACAGGAAAAGGGCTGTAAGCCCGCTCAATGGGCGAGTTTTGAGACAGCCTCTGAAGCCCCGACCCACATGACTTGCCGGTTTTGATGACGGAAATGCGTGCAAGGAGTTAGGGCTTGGGTTTGGAAGCATCCGGGGGGGCGTTTTTATTCTTCATCTCGAGCAGAGCGATGTCGCCCACGCCGGAACGCTTGGCGATATCCAGAAGGACAAAAACATCGCCATACGGCAGAGCGGCATCTCCGCGGATGAAAAGGTTCTTGACGGCGCGCCTGCGAAAAACCTCCGTCAGAGTGGTTTCGAGTTCAGAGAGTGTGATCGGCTGCTGGTTTAATTTGATCGAACGGTCCAGATCAATATCCACAATGACGGAATCGGGCTTCACTTCCTTCGGCTGATTCGCCGGAGCGGGCTGAGGCACGCGCACCGGATGCTCATGCTGCTTCAGCGGCGTGACGGTCATGAAGATAATCAGCAGCACCAGAAGAATATCAATATAGGGAGTGATATTGATATCCGACTTATATTTTTTATTCCCCAATGTCATTGACATGGAAAAAAAGCTCCCGAATCCAAGGAAATGAGACTCAAGCTCAGAAGAGCCGGAAAGTGACCTCGATTAGAATCCGCACATCCACTGGCATACCCTTGTCTGTTCCGGGCCTGAAACGCCACTTGTTGGCGATGGTGCTGATGGCCGATTCATCCAATCCGTACCCCAGTCCCCTGACGACCTTGAAACCGTCCGCAGATCCATCCTTGCGAACAACCACCTCCAGCAAAACTACCCCTTCAGTGCGCGCCTTTCGAGCTTCTTCCGTGTAAGGAGGCTTGGGCTGAACCAAGGCTACCGGATTCTTGATTGATCCTCCCCCGGTCCCGGATCCGTAACCGCTGCCGATGCCACCGCCGGAACCTCCCCCCATGCCCCCGCCGCTGCCGGGACCGACGCCTGCTCCTGTTCCCGGCCCGACACCGGTTCCCCGACCCGTTCCTATGCCGCCGCCGCTGCCTGGCCCCGAGGACGTGGAATAGTTGGGAGGTGCGGAGATATCGCCAATCGGCAAGGACATGTCCTGGGGGATATCTATCGGCATCTGCACGCTTGCCACGTCATTGAGAAGGTCGGTGGCCGGCATTAAGGGTTGCGGGTTATCGGGATCCGGAGGAACCATCTGCGCACGCACCTGCTCGGGCATCCTTCCCGTTGCGGGAGGCAGGGGCTGATTTTTGCCGCCACCGCCACCGCCGCCGCCCTCCCGGCCGTCCCCTTCATAGGGCGTATAGACTGGAGGATTGACAAACACAATGTTTTCATTATTCGCTATCGGGTCATCGTTCGCCTGCGCTAACAGCATAAGCAGACCGATAATAACGGCGTGGGCGAAGACCGAGAGCATCTCCGATTCCATCTTTCGGGTCCGACCCTGCGATCGCTCCGCCGCCCATCCCTCCGGATTAGAAAAAACCGAAGGGATGAAAACCGGATTCCGGAATCCGGTCAGGAAATCCCCAAAGAATTCTTTCCAGCTGAAAGGAGTCTTCTGCTCTTGCTCGGTGTAATGAAACAGCGATGGCTTAGTACGCGGCTCTTTCACCGCCTGCTTGAAGGAGCGGATCGGATGGCGCAAAAAACTCCAGTCGGTGTCCTCCCAAATGCTCGATTCCGGTTCTTCTTTGATGTAATGAAAAAGGGAGGGCTGGGTTTTTTTTTCGGAGGATTTTCTAAAAGTTATCCGCATTCTGTCGTTCTGCTTCCCGCCATCAGGGTCAAATATCGCACTCTGTCAAAGACATTTTTCTCACGTATCAGTCCATCCGGTATTTCCATGTCGTGCCGTTTGTCACATCCACTCCGATTTATCATCACCCGATTAGACGCGTTCTGTCGACAATGGTTTCATTAAAACTGACGGAATGCCTTTGATTCCAGATTCCGGATTCCTGACCGCACACCGGACGGATGCGTCAGGCTCCAACTAAAATAGTATCATCAGGCTTTTGGGGCGTCCATAAACAAAACAGCCTTTGATTCCGGATTCCGGATTCCGGATTAGCGGTTGATTCCAGATAGATAGAAAAATACAGGTGATCGGGGGGGAGCGCGTGGGTCACAACACCCATTAGACGAGAAACATTTGAGAATGGATCTGATTCGGGATATGAGACCCGAGATCCGAGGTATTATCTCGAATCCCGAATCTGGAATCAAAGGCATCTCGAATCTCGAATCCGGAATCCGGAATCCGGAATCTAAAATGATCCTACGATTCCGAGCGGATGCGCATGCTGTAGAAAGATCGATACACAAACACAAACGAGACCAGCAGGAATGCTCCCGCAATAATCAGTGTGCTGTTGGAATCTGTCTTTGACATGCTCACGGCAAGTTCAACCGCAAGCATTCCAAACAGGGTCGTAAATTTAATGACGGGATTCATCGCAACGGAAGACGTATCCTTGAACGGATCCCCGACCGTATCGCCGATAACAGTCGCGGCATGAAGCGGCGTTCCCTTCTCCTTCAATTCCACCTCAACGATCTTCTTCGCGTTATCCCAGGCAGCGCCGGCATTCGCCATGAAGATGGCCTGGAATAATCCGAAGAGAGCGATCGAAATCAGGTATCCGATGAAGAAGAAAGGCTCCACAAACGCGAAAGCCAGCGTCGAGAAGAAAACCGTCAGGAAGATGTTGAACATCCCCTTTTGCGCGTACTTTGTGCAGATCTCTACGACCTTCTTGCTGTCGCTCACGGAAGCCTTCTCAACGCCTTCGAGTTTGATGTTGGCTTTGATAAATTCCACCGCTCGATACGCGCCGGTGCTCACCGCTTGCGTCGAAGCGCCCGTGAACCAGTAAATGACCGCGCCGCCGGTGATCAACCCCAAAAGGAACGGAGGATGCAACAGCGACAGCTTATCAAGATTCACCTGCAGACCGGCGGTAAGCATCATAATAATCGAAAAAGTCATGGTCGTAGCTCCGACCACGGCTGTTCCTATTAAGACCGGCTTCGCGGTTGCTTTGAAAGTGTTTCCAGCCCCGTCATTTTCTTCCAGCAGTTCTTTGGCTTTCTCGAAATTGACGTCAAAGCCATTCTCTTTCTTGATTTGTTGTTTGATGCCCGGGATCTGCTCAATCAGAGAAAGCTCGAATACCGACTGGGCGTTGTCCGTCACAGGCCCATAGGAATCGACCGCGATGGTGACCGGCCCCATGCCAAGGAACCCGAAAGCCACAAGGCCAAAGGCGAAAACCGCCGGAGCCAGCATCAAAGCACCCAGTCCCATGGTGCTGACCAGATATGCAACGGACATGAGGGCTACGATGGCAAATCCCAGCCAGTAAGCACTGAAATTCCCGGCAACGAAACCGGAAAGGATCCCCAGCGATGCTCCCGCCTTCGCGTCCGGATGCGACCACCTCGCGCACATGGCGGGATTGCGTTGAAGTAAACACTTTCACCAGTTCGGGAATGATTGCGCCGGCCAGCGTACCGCACGTGATCACGGTAGAAAGCTTCCACCACAAGGTGCCGTCCCCCAGGTCTGCAATCAGGAAGTAGGAGACGATATAGGTGATGACCACCGAGACAATCGAGGTCAGCCAGACCAGGAAGGTGAGCGGCGCCTCAAAGTTCATCTTTGTCGGCATTTCCATAGCGGACTTTCGCAATCGTTTCATTTATCAAGTAAGACAGTCCGCTCGCGAGAATCATCATGATACGCATGACGAAAATCCAAACGAGCAGCTGGACCTGGATCATTTCCTTGGGAACCGCCAGAAGAATGAAAGAAATGAGCGCCACGCCGGTGACGCCGTAGGTCTCGAAACCGTCCGCCGTCGGACCAACGGAATCGCCCGCGTTATCGCCGGTGCAATCCGCGATAACTCCCGGATTCCGCGCATCGTCTTCCTTGATATTGAAGACGATCTTCATCAGATCCGAACCGATATCCGCAATTTTGGTAAAAATTCCGCCGGCGATGCGCAGCGCAGCGGCGCCCAGAGACTCGCCGATGGCAAAACCGATGAAGCATGGACCGGCATAATCGCCCGGGATGAACAGCAGAATGCACAGCATCATGAACAGCTCGACGCTGATCAGCGCCATCCCGATGCTCATTCCGGCCTTCAACGGAATCGCATAGCAGGGGAAAGGCTTTCCTTCGAGGCTGGCAAACGCCGTGCGCGAGTTGGCAAACGTGTTGATGCGGATTCCGAACCATGCCACTCCGTAGCTGCCGCCGATGCCTATGAGGCTAAAGATTAAAATAATGGCAACTTTCTCGGCGGCAAAGTGCTGCAGGAATCCAAAGTAGACCACCATGATGATGCCAATGAAGATCTCCAGGATGAGGATGAACTTGCCTTGGGTAATCAGATAGGTCTTGCAGGTCTCATAGATGAGCTCTGAGATTTCGCGCATGGCTTTATGAACCGGAAGGTTCTTGAGCTGCGTGAAAATGACCAGGCCAAAAAGAAGGCCCAGAATGCAGACGCCCAATCCCACCATCAAAAGCGTACGGGCATTGTACCCGTGGAAATGAACCTGGCCTAGGTTCGGGAGCACCAGCGATGCTTCGCCACCGCCTTCATGGGAAACCGCTAGTTTGCGCCGGCTCGGGGACCTGGGCAGCGGCGGCCGGCAGAACCAGCATGCCGAGAAATGAGCACCGTGAGAATCAAAACCCACGCGCGGGTGAAGACTCTCCCTGAACGACTAACAATTTTCGCAATCATGTTTTGGATTCTCCTGAGTGGGTAAATTCAAGACAAGGGGGCGCGCGAATCTACTCCTGATATAACTCCATTCCATCCATTAAAAAAGGGGCGTATTATACCTCAGCCGCCGGAAAGCGCGATGAAATAAATGCTATTGATTCCGGATTCCGGATTCCTGATTTTTGATCCGGATTGACGGCCTCGACTATTAATTTCGTGTCTTGCGGCTCTATTTGGGCATCCTTCTAAATGCGCCCAATAATCGAGGATCGAATACCCGAGATCGCATCTTTAATCTGAATCCGGAATCCGGAATCCGGAATCCGGAATCATAAGAATACGAGCCGGCAAATAAATATTGCAGCGATTAGACTTACAACGTCCGCAACGAGTCCTGAAATCACCGCATGCCGTGCTTTCTTGATCCCGACCGCCCCAAAATATACGGCCAGGACGTAAAAAGTGGTTTCGGTGCTCCCATAAGCCGAAGCTGCCAATCTGCCAATAAACGAATCCGGACCGTGGACTTGGACCAATTCCGTCACTACTCCAAGAGAACCGCTTCCGGACAACGGCCGCAGAATAGCCAGGGGAAGGATCTCCACGGGAAATCCTACGCTTCGAAGCACCGGGTCCAGCCACCGGGCCAGCAAGTCGATGCCGCCGGCTCCGCGGAGCATGCCAACCGCCACGAGGATGGCAACAAGGTAAGGGATGATGCGGATCGCCATCTGGAAGCCGCCTTTGGCGCCTTCCACAAAGCTTTCGTACACTTTGACCCCCTTCACCGCGCCATACACCGGAATCACGACCAGAAAGACGGGGATCGCCCAAATGGAAATTGCGCCGATAATGTGCTGAATCATAAGGCCTTCCTTTTGCCTTCGCGTTCAACCGAAAAAACTGGCAGTTTCTCCAATAGTTTCACTGCAGTGATCGCCCGCAATCAGAGCCGTGAAAGTCGCTGCAATCGTCGTTCCAATGATTACTGTCGGATCCTTCGAACCCGCAGACGCCAGAACACCGATCACCGTCGCGGGAACCAGCTGAAGTCCCGCGGTGTTGATGGTCAGAAACGTGCACATAGCATTCGTCGCCACACCGGGGTGCGTGTTGAGCGTTTCCAGGTCCTCCATTGCCTTCAATCCCATCGGAGTGGCCGCGTTGCTCAATCCCAGCATATTGGCCGCGATGTTCATCGTCATGCTTGCCATAGCCGGATGACCGGCAGGAACATCAGGAAAGAGTTTTTTCAGAATCGGCGTAATTGCCTTGGCCGCCAGCGCCAGCAACCCCGAATCCTCGGCTATTTTCATGATGCCAAGCCACAGCGCCATGATCCCTATAAGGCCGATGGCTATCGTCACCGAGCTACTCGCCGCATCAATGGCCGATTTCGTCACATTTTCAATTTTGCCGTTGATTCCTCCCAAGACTATGGCCAGAATTACTATGGTCAGCCAAATGTAGTTCATCATGTCTCAGTCTCCAGTGGTTGCAGCTTAATCAACTTCAGGGTTTCTGGGAAAGCATCTTATTATCGTATCATTGGATATGGATATTCCAGCAGTTCAACCGCCAAAAATTAAAACGGGAGACACGATCGCCGTGATTGCGCCTGCCGGACCGATTGAAAACCGTGACGGCCTGGACCGCGGGATCCTGGCATTGGAGAGAATGGGGTTCCGCGTGCGGTTTGACGAGCGGATATTCCAGTCATCCGGATATCTGGCCGGAGACGACCACGCGCGCGCGGAAGAACTCATGCGCTCCTTCGAAGACCCATCGATACAAGCGATTATCGCGCTTCGCGGAGGCTATGGCTGTTCGCGCCTGATCCCCCTCCTTATGGAGCAACGTCTCAGGTATCATCCCAAAATTTTCATGGGCTTCAGCGACCTGACCACGCTGCACCTGTATTTCAAAAAACGTTTCGGATGGGTAACGATTCATGGCCCCATGGCAGTCTCTCCGGCGTTGGCCGATATGCCTTCAGACCAGGAGGCACATCTCCTGTCGCTGTGGACTGAGCCTGAATACAGGCCCAGTCTAAGTTTCCCGCAATTGGAAAGCCTGAATCCCGGTATCGCAGAAGGCGTTTTGACAGGCGGATGCCTTTCTGTGATTGCGGCAAGTATCGGCACGCCCTATGAAATCCAGACAGAAGGCAAAATCCTCTTTCTTGAAGATCAGGGCGAACCGCCCTATCGACTCGACCGCATGATTACGCACCTTTTTCTTGCAGATAAACTCCACTCCCTGGCGGGCGTTTTGCTGGGGGACTTCGTGGATTGCCAAGCCACTCAAGGCAACTACACCGCCATGGATACGCTCCGGGATATCTTTGCCTCCCTCAACATCCCGGTTCTGGCAAATTTTCCTGCCGGACACGGAGCCAATAATTGGGCATTACCTCTTGGAGTTACGGTGCGCATGGACGCCAGCGCGCGGACAATCGAGTTCCTTGAACCGGCAGTACGCTAACGCGGATTCCATTCGATTCACATGGCACTCTTCGACCTGTATCCTGAAACCTGGATTCAAAAATCTCGAATCTCAAATCAAGACTCTCGAATCAAGACATCTGGAATCTGGAATCTGGAATCAAAGGCATCTCGAATCGAATAAGACGCTTTACACGCACCAATGGAGTCTGGTACATTTGCCTTGTGGACTCCTCCCCATAGGCTTTAACAGAGTCTTCGGTCCTCAATCTGTGGCTAGCGAGAGCGTCATATGAACCTGCACGGTTCCATAAAAGATCTTCAAAACAAAACAGTTCAGCTGTATCTCAAACTGGAGCATCGCTTTAGCGAGAACGGGCTCATCCGCGAACTCTGGAGTGCCATGGCCAATGATGTCTCGCAGCAGATCCGAAGCTTAAACGCTCTTCCTCCATCTTTCTGGAACCAGCTGAAGAAGGATCAGTATCTCCCGCTGATCGCGGCGGCAGAGAGCTGCCAGCCATCAAAGCATTGAAAATAAAGAAGATCAATCTTTAATGGGCTGCTTCAGCATGGCGCTTTGTCTTGAAGAACCGGCGATTTTGAAAGTGTATGCCCCGTTGATCCGCATGCTTAGAGAAAATTCGTCGGCGCCGGCCCTGGATTTCTACATAGTGGTTAAAGCGCACCTTGCGCGGATCATGCGCGTGACGCAATCCTTCTCGGGAGATCCGGCTGTCATCCAGCGCGCCAACTCTTTGCTGCAAGCTTTTGAAAAAGAAGTTCAGGAACCCGCATTAAAATTGCCAGACCTGAGACGAAAAAAGCTTTGGCAGAACATTCTGCCAAGCACAAAGCGCTGGTCCAAAAACAGCGAAAAAATCTCGGCTAAGGCTCGTCCATCAGCAAAGCCAGCCAAAATTCTTCATCGGCATCCCAAACCTCTGGTAAAAAAAGCCGGCATCGCGCGCCGACGAGCCCGTCGCTAGATCAAATCCCTATTCCATCACCCCGCGCATTTGGAATCGTTATCAGTATCGTGCATTGCGTATCGAATTTCGGCTTTTCAGATTCAAAAGGAGATAGCTTCGATTCGCGATTGCGATACCGCTGCCGATAACGATAGCGAGATTTTTCGGCGGATGGAAGAGATGCGAAAATGTATTGATGCTAAGTTATTTCCTGGGCTTGGTTGATTTTTGAGAGAGCCGAACCCATACTCTATTCGTGGGCAGCACATAAGAACGCTGTAACACAGTGTCCCAAAGACATGCTGCGGTCCGCCGGGGAGGTATTGATTGCCCAAGAGCTCTGCCACTAAATGGCCAAATCCAGATGAGTTGCGTAAAGACATGGAGGATTTTTTCTCCAAGAAATACGGAGGCGGCGTGAAACTTGGTGTTTTAGGCGCCGAACCCGACCAGGCACGCACTGCCGATGAGGGAACCGAGACCAAGGAAGCTCCTCTCGACCTCAAATTTGACTACCTTCCTCGGGACATCAAGAAGTATCTCGATCGATTTGTCGTCAAACAGGATGCCGCCAAAAAGGTTTTGGCAACAACCATTTGCGACCACTACAACCACATCAAGCGCTGTTCGGCAAATAGCGCCTGCAAAGAATATTCCAAGCAAAACATCATCATGCTCGGCCCGACCGGTGTCGGAAAAACCTATCTGGTCCGGACGATTGCAGACTTGATCGGGGTGCCTTTTGTCAAGGCGGATGCAACCAAGTTCTCCGAAACCGGGTATGTCGGCGGCGATGTGGAAGATCTCGTACGCGAACTGGTTCATAAAGCGGATGGCAATGTCCGGCTGGCGGAATACGGCATCATCTACCTTGACGAAATTGACAAGATTGCCGCGCCAACGAATATGCTCGGACGCGATGTGAGCGGCGGCGGAGTTCAGCGCGGACTGCTTAAGCTAATGGAAGAAACAGAAGTCAGCCTGCGCACTCCTTTCGACCTGACATCACAGCTGCAGGCGGCGATGGAATTCCAGTCCAAGGGAAAGGTCAACCGCTCGGTCATCAACACCCGCCACATCTTGTTTATCGTCAGCGGCGCATTCACCGGACTCGCGGATATCATTCGCAGGCGCCTGGGCGCCAAGGCCATCGGATTCAGCTCCACGGGCAGATCGGTCCCTCGCGACGAGGACTATTTTCAGTTTGCCAAGAGCAACGATTTTATTGAATACGGATTCGAAGGGGAATTCGTGGGTCGACTGCCGGTGGTCGTCAGCTGCCAGGAACTGATCGTCGACGATCTCTTCCAGATCCTGAAGAATTCCGAAGGGTCCATCATTCGCCAATATATAAACGCATTCGAAGCCTATGGCATAGATCTTGTCGCCTCCGATCCCGGGCTTTACCGGATCGCGCAGAAAGCGTATGAAGACCGCACGGGTGCGCGAAGCCTGGTGGGTGTCTGCGAGCGCACTTTTCGCGAGTACAAATACAACCTGCCGCATTCCGCGGTCAAGCGCCTTGAACTGACCGAGAGGCTCGTGGACCACCCCGATCAAGTGCTGGGAGAAATCCTCGAGGTGGCAACGGCCAACCGATTGAATGAAATGGTTGTTGCCTTCAATGCCATTGCCGGAGAATGGTCCAAACGCAACGGGATCCAGGTACACCTCCAGCCGGAAGCCGCCCGCATGTTGAGTCAGAAGGCCCTGGAAAGCGGCGATACGCTCGAAGATGTTTTTGCGGAAATTTTCAAAGACTACGAACACGGCCTGAACCTGATCCGAAGGATGGACGGCGTTCAGCAGTTCGAAATCACGGAGGATGTGATCCGGGATCCCAAATCAGCCCTCGATCAGTGGATCCGTTCCTACTATGTCAGTCGGTAAACAGGTTCCAGGTTGCAGGTTGCAGGTTACACCGGCTAACAATGCTCGAACCTGGAACCTGAAACTTGGAACGTTCAACGTTTTTTCCCTGCCACGTGTTGCGGGCTGCGAGCCTCTGCTCAATTGTGCGCTGAATTTCCGCTTTGCTTTTTCCCCACACCGGCCCGATCAATTGATCCTTCGGAGCAGTTCCGAAGAGGCGTTCGATCAAGATTTCCGGGTTCAAGCGCTCGAGGAAATCCACGACAAGGTCCGCATATTCCTCCAATCCGAAGCAGCGGAAATGGCTTTGACCGATATTCATTTTCAAGCTCTGTGCCTCGCACGACATGAAGATGATGCAGCTTTAAAAAATCCAGACCCTTGTCCGAAATTACTTCAGCCGCGCGCAGCATCTCCTCCCGCGATTCCCACGGGAATCCCAGAATCAGATGCGCGCACAACCGGATGCCGCGGTCGCGCGTGCGCTGCATCGCATCCAGCCAGCACTGGAAATTGTGCCCGCGATGGATGCGCGCAAGAGTTGTGTCGTAGACGGACTGAAGCCCGTATTCCAGGGTAACAAAGTGAATCGATGCGGCTTTCTCCAGCCAGGCAAGTTTATCCTCGTCTATGCAATCCGGCCTGGTCCCGATGGAGATGCCGACAACATCCGGATGGCTCAAAGCCGTTTCATAGAGAGGAATGAGTTCTTCGAGCGGCGCATGGGTATTCGTAAAGGGCTGAAAATAGATGATGAATTTTTCCGCGTTGTTGCGCCTGCGAAAAAATTCAATCCCTTCCCTTACCTGCTCCGAGACCGATTTCAATCGGTTGGCAGTCCGGGGGCGAAACGAATCGTTGTTGCAGTATATGCAGCCGCCCACTGCTACCGTTCCGTCTCGATTCGGGCAGCTGAATCCGGCATCTACGCTGACTTTGTATACGCGGCGGCCAAACCGCTCCTTCAAAAAACGGCCATAGGCGTTATAGCGGATTCCGAGATTCCGGATTCCGGATTCCTGATTCGGGATCGGACATGGGGATACTATAACAATTCGAGATTCGAGATGCTCAATTCCGATTCCTGATTGGGCGGGGAATTGCGAATGTCTCAATACAAATGACGTTTTTTGTGTCAGTCGTAATCGATTACGTTGTAATTAATTCATAATCGTAAATCGTAAATCGTAAATTTAATCTGTCAGATCTTGACGCGTTGGTCGTCTTTGGGACAGACCCAGAACATTCCACCCGATGACTCCCGAGATTTCATGACCTTGGTTGCCACCATAGCAGCGCCGCATTGCGGACATGTATGGGCATGGGTTTCGCCCTTATCGCCGAGGCTGGCGCGCGCCGTTTTTGAAATTTTTTCTGCCATTGCTAAAATTCCTCCCTATTTTATAAAGCCATACAAAAAGCGGTGAACTATATCGAGCTGCCACCCATTCGTCAATAGTATTTTCGAAAATCGGTACCTGGCTATACTGTCCCTCTGGGAAAAAGGGACAGTATAACCAGGTACCGATTGTTTCCGGTGCTGTGATAGTCGCCGCTGAGGTTGCCCGGCCACGGGGAATTCACATGATAGAAGGCCGAAGGAGCGACCGCCAGCACGCGGCGGATTTTCCCATATTCAATCAGGAACACTTCCGTCACGAGTATGCTGGAAGGCCGGTTAAAGCCCGGGAACTCGTACGGTCGGCCGTCAGAGAGAGTTCCTTTGCTCACTGTGCCCTGATCAAAGACCGCATGAGCCCAGACAATGCCGCGCTCGCGATCCACCAGCAAAAAACGGCGACCATGGATATTCTGAACCACAAAATAGATGCCCAGCTTAAACTGGGACAGGCAATCCATGGAGAAGAGGTCGATTGCATCCGCGGGTTGGTTGGCGGACTTCGGAACATTCGTGGTAGGAGCTCCGTTTTCGATTCGGTGGCAGTCATTAGTAAAAGGATAGGTTCCCGTGCCGTTGATACCCTTGCCATCATTCTTCTGCAGCCCTGTGAAGTAGCCGTCGGCGACGGCTATCAACTCCTGGCGGGACATCTGCTGCGCGGGAGGAATCGATTTGAACCAGATATCCTCCGGCTTGAACTTGTCCATATCTCCGATGCTGTTCGGTCCGCCTCCGCCCGGTCTGAAGTAGACACTCTCGATTTCCGTAATTCGCCCAAGCTCAATGCGCAAACGCACGCTCATTAGCAGTAGCGCACCCGCTTCCCGCATTGTGCCCATAAAGGCCGCCTGCCCGAATTCCGGATCGGCGAAAATCTGCGTATAGTTGCCTCGCCCTTCCACGGTTTTCCAGAAACCGTCGCCCAGTTCCACGCGCTGAGCATTCTCGGTATACATCACGTCCTTAGAGAGCGGCAGGCGCCTGGGATCGTGAGCCACGAGTGCTGCCAGGTATTGGTTCACCACGTTTTCCATGCAGGCACGGTCACATTTTAAAGGGATCGGCCCGGTGGAAGACTCGGCTCTGGGTGCCAACAGGCCCATTAGCAGCGCGACTGAGGTAAAGCCGCTGATGCCTAAAGATGCAAGAGTAGTGCGCATAGCGTTTTTCTCCTTTTATTATGAGGGGCCGCGCGAAGCCTTCGGAGTGCGGCAGCTTGCTGCCGCTTTGGCCGTTTACGCGTTTCCGGTTCCCCGTTTTATATATAGGATATTAACGGGGAACGGGAAGCCTCAAAGCGGCAGCAAGCTGCCGCACTCCGAAAGCGCCCTGCGGGCGCGAAACTATCTAGTGTTTGATGGCACCTATGCCGGGCTCGGGCGAGAAATCCAAGCCCGGAGGATAAAGACCGGCTGATTGAAATCCGCAAGCCCGTGGCAGTTGATCAGGGTTGAATACCCCTGTTTCTCGGCCGCATCATAGCTGCGCTTCAAGGCTGCGCGCAGCTCCTCGGGCGTCCGCACATATTCACCGCGCGTCCCCAGGCTCTCCGCGATTTTGTCATAGCGGAGATTTTCCTGGAACATGTACAGGTGCATAGCGCGCGGCGTTTCAGTCGCCATCGTGTAAGTACCCCAGCAAGCATTATTGTAGACGATGCATATCACCGGGAGCTTATATTTGACGAAAGTATCCAGTTCGAGAAGGCTATAGGCCATGCCGGCGTCTCCGGTCACAACCACTACCGGCGCTCCCTGGTACGCGGCATGCGGACCGATCCCTCTTTGCACCGCAACGGCGGGCCCCATCATCATCGCCAGGTCGGGCCCCATTGCCCCGAACTGGTAGACAACCGTGACCTCTTGCCCGGGCCGATTCGCCCGCAGCCATCGCATACAGCCGTATCCGATCATGTGGCCGCCCCATCCCGCAAGAGTCTGTTTCGGATCTATTTCGCCTTTATACAGAAAGTCGTGAACTTCTTTGCACAATACGAAAGGATGGAGGGCGTTCGTGTCGCGGCTGTATTTCAGGAATTGGGTATGGAGTTCAAGCTGAGCCTGTTCCCACTTCCTCCTCGCAGCAGCGATTTCATTCACCCATGAATCCCGTTTTTTGGGCGGAAGGCCGTTTGCGAGCGCTTCCATAAAAACCTTTTCATCACTGACGATTCCCAGATCGATCGGCCAGTTTCGTCCCAAATCGCCCTGTTCCGGATGGACTCGAATCGTTTTTACTCCCGGAGAAAACGTCCACTCTTCGGCCGGCGGCATGGAATACTGGCCGACGAAGACAACCAGGTCCGCATTCATCAGGGCTTCATTGGACATACTCCCCGAGAGCCGGTGATCATCGGGAAAGTGGCCTCGTACCGGGCCTGATCCGACTACCGCCATTTCATGCTTTTCCACCGTCTGCATGAGCACATCACACGCTTTGCGCACGAATATTCCGTGTCCCGCAATCAGAACCGGTCGCTCGGCTTTGTTGATCATCTCAATCGCCTGCTGGACTTCTTTGGATCCCGGGTGCGCCCGTGATTCGGAGCGATATCGTTCCCTTCCATAAACGCGTTCGAGACTCGATGCGTCCGGGAACCGTGCCATGGCCACTTCAGCCGGGAAATCAAGGTGCACGACATCCGGCACGCCCGACTTCAGGCTGCGGAATGCGTACGCGCCATATTCATAAATCCGGTTCGCTACCGTTATTCTTTTCCCGTATTTTTTCAAGCCTTCGGTTAGCGGCTGCTGGTGTATGAATTGAATCCAGCTCTGACAGTCCTCCGAGCGCAGGAATGAATTACTGGCAAGCACCAGGAGCGGGCTGTTGGCGAAATGCGCACTGCCGATGTTCATCATCATGTGCGTGATGCCCGGCCCCTCCGTGCCGGAACATGCGGCGACCTCGCCCGTCACGCGGCAGAAGCCATCGGCTGCGGCGCACATCCCTCCTTCGGTTCGCCCGCCATAGCAGGGGATTCCAACCTGGGCGATTTCGTCGACAATAGCGTAATTGCCCGCTGCACAAAATAATGCCGGGAGATCTTCATCTTTGCAGAGGTTGGCAAAGATCTGTGCTCCCGTCATCCCCTGTTCCGTAAAGTCCGCGCGTCGCGGAGGAGCGTTCAATGATTCCTCAACAACCTTTGGCACCCGGATTGATGGAACGCCGATTCCGATATCGCTTGGTTTGCTTGTATCGCTCATACACGCTTGCTCCTTGAAAATCGGTACCTGGTTATACTGTCCCTCGAAGCGGGGAACCGGAAACGTGTAAACGAACAAAGCGGCAGCAAGCTGCCGCACTCCGAAGGTGCCCTATGGGCGCGAAATCAAAACCGGGGATGGATCCATTCTGATCGGCCGTCCCCGTGCGGGCGAGGAGCAGGTAGGCTGCCGCTGACCTCGATGGAGCGGGCACGCAGCGCATCGGCATATGCGCGCATTTGCGCAGCATATTTATTGCGGAAAAATGCTTCAATATCTTCGCCTTTTTCCGACACCCAGTCCGTCTTGTAATCCACCAGCACCCATCCCTCTTCCCCTTCGAAAAGGAGGTCGATTTTCCCTTCCTCGATCACTGCGGAATCCAGCAGGCGCACGAAAGGAAGCTCGCGGAAAACTCTCCTGTTGCAGCCAACGGCAGCCTCGCGCCTGCTGCAACAATTCCGAAGACAGGCTGGCCCGCATCATGGCCTCCAGCATCCGAAGGCTTCCCGGATCAAGGCCGTGGCGCGTTGCGACTTCCCCGGCGAGGTTTGCCAAACCGTTCGCGGCAAAAAGATCGACCCGCTCCATCGCCTCGTGAAACGCGACTCCCAGCCGGATGCTCCTGTTCGCTGCAGCTTCCGGCATCCGGTCCTCCCGGGAGCCCTCCTCCGCATCCGTGGCACCCACGGCCTGGCCGGCAGCTTTCAGGGATGCCGAAGCGGGAGTGTTTGCGAGCAGCGCCTGCAACTCCTCCATATTCCCTCAGAGCAATCGATTCCCAATCCATCACTGTCGGGGAATGCGCCTTTAGAGGAGCTCCGGTTTTTGCATCCAGACTTGCACCATCAATCAAATGCGCCAGGGTGTTTGCCCCGGAATAACAATCCGCCAGAAAAGAATCCAGCGGATTCAGTCGAGTTCCGCTCCGTATCCGGCACGCAAGTACTCGGAACCCTCCGGCTTACGGCTGCCTGCTGTATGTGTGCTCAGGATCAGGTGGTCGCGCGCGCGGGTCAATGCCACATACAGAAGCCGGACCAATTCCGCATTTTCCCGCTTCTTTTCTTCATCCGCGAGTTCCTGCCAGCGAGACGTTTGCAAACCGGAATCCTTTGAACCGATTTGAGCGCGAAGATCCGATTCACCGCTCGATCCACAAGGACGCTCTTGCTGCGCGACACCTTTCCCAACCCGAACGCAGCAGCAAAAACGATCGGAAAATCGAGCCCTTTTGCCTTATGAATCGTCATGATCCGGACGGCGTTGCTGCGCTCCTCCATCAATCGGCTCTCGCTTTCGGCCAGTCCTTCTTCATCTATCGTGCCCAGCAGATCAACTACCTGGGAAAACGTTGCGTCGTTTTGAAGAGCGCGAAACGTGCGCCCCAGCTTGTTCAGATTCGCCAGGGACTGAAATCCGCGCACAGCCAACACTTCGCGCGCGCCAGTTTCCTGCAGGAGGATTTCGAAGGTTTCACTGGCTCGCCGCGCATGCCGCTGCCGGTGCAGATCGCGCAGAATTTCGCAAGGATGACAAAGAGGAGAGTCTTGCGGCACTTCTGCCCGATAATCCAGCGGCAATCCGTCGATGTGCGCTCTCAGCAGGTCTTCATCCGACAGCCCGAAGAAAACGGAGCGCAGCGAGCCATAGAGAGCGACGCTGTCGTTGGGATTCGCTATCGCGCGCAGCACCAGGATCGCAGAAGAAACTTCGCTGCGCGTGTAATAAAACTTCCCTCCCTCGAGCACATAGGGGATCCCGAAGTCCCGAAATTTTTCCTCCAGCACATGCGCATGCGTGAGTACGGGCAGCAGGACCGCGATATCTCCATATTGAGGCGCCCGCCAGCCAGCGCCATTTCGTTCGCCGGCATCCTGGATATGCCAGTCGTTAGAACCGTTCATCTCCAGGATAAGCCGGGCGATGCGGCCGGCTTCGTTTTCGACGATTTCCCTGGTTCTGCGGCTTTCATCACTTGCGCCGCTCATATCTCCGAGAAGGTGGACCGCGAGTGCCTGCGATTCGGCCTTCCGGTATCCATGATTTCCGAAAGCCAGATACTCCGGCTGGTAGCGGCAGGCATCCTCCGCAGGCTTCATGGCACTTTCAAATGCAGCATCCACAAAACTCAGGATGGAAGGGACCGAGCGGAAATTTGTCGTCAGCTTCAGGCGCTCGAGCGCGAGAGATTCCAGCCTGCCTGCTTCCACGATCCCAAGGTATGTCTCGATGTCCGCGTTGCGAAAGCGATAGATAGACTGCTTCGGATCCCCGACGATAAATAACCGCCCCGGCTCCGGCTTGAGTTTCGCTATATTCTTTTCCTCGATATCCAAGGATGACAGTAGCAGGACAATTTCCCATTGAATTGGATCCGTATCCTGGAACTCGTCCACCAGCAACGTATGATACTGTTGCTGAAAATCGCGCCGCACCGTCCTGTTTTCGCGCAGCAGATCTCGCGCCAGCCGCAATTGATCGTCGAAATCGAGCAGGCCGCCATCCTGTTTCCGCTTCTCCCACTCGCGCATCATAAAATCGTCTTTGATCCAACAGACAACCTCATGCAAAAGACGCTGTTTCGGAAGGTTTTTGTACGAGCCTGGAATTCCACCACTTCGAGGAGGAATTGTTTCGTCGCCTGCACTGTTTCTTTGCCGCCCTTCCAGTTCTTTCCAGATCCCGCATTCCCCGGTTTCGACAATTCGCCGCCGTCTTCCGAAGGATGCAGCAGCCAGGTCAGTGTCTTTTCAAGGCAGTCCGCCAGCTTGTCCTCGGGATTGATCACATTTTGAAAAAATTCCCTCCCTTGCAGGAGGCGGCTTTCAATCTCTGCCTGAAACTGTTCTTCTGAGGGTGGCGGATCGCATTCCAGTCCCCGGACATGCAGCCAATGGAGTCGCAGTTCTCGAGCCAGGCTTATCAGACTTTGGAACCTGAAGCCGCTCCTCAGTGCTTTCTCCAGGACAGGATGCCGCTTCGTCAGCGCGCGGCTTATCCATGGCTCCCACACTTCGCGGAAAAACAACTCGCTCCGGATATCATCGAGGGCAGTGAAGCGCGGATCGAGTCCCGCCTCGATGGGTCTTTCTTTCAAAAGAGAAACCGCGAAGGCATGGAATGTGGATATGGATGCCGTCTCGAGATCGCCGAGCGCAGTGCCGGCTCTCTCCTGATAATCAGCCGACGCTGCAGCATCCAGCAGAACCTGTTCCAGATACTGCCGGAGCCGGACCTTCATTTCCCCCGCGGCCTTTTCGGTAAAAGTGATTGCGCAGATCCGGGAAAGCGGCACCGGGGATCCATTTGGCCCCTTTTCCAGTACGAGGTGAAGGATCCGGTCCAGGAGTGTGCGCGTTTTTCCGGTGCCGGCCGAAGCTTCGACGATAAAGGACCGGCCCGTTTCTTCGACCGCTCTGCGCCGCGCCTCTCCATCACCCTCGGGTCTCTGAGGCTTCAAATCTGTCATGGCCTCGGCTCCAAAATCCGGCTGAATCTGCGCACGGCGGGATCGTTCGCCTTGCGCTCTTCCCGCTGCACACGGTCCTTTCCGCAGACAGGCAGATACGCACAATAATCGCAATGCCCAGACGGCCGGACAGTCCCGCTTGTCCGCGCAAAAAATGCGCCGCTTTCGATTCCATCGCCGACGATTTCCAGAATAGCCGGCAGAGTCCGGGACGCCTCACGCAGCTCTTCATCCGAAAAGCGGCATCGCACGACCTGACCGTCTTTGGGCTGCAGATGCAGATATTCGCCCTCCACCGCTTCCACGCCCTGGAATTCGGGCAAAACCGAAAGCGCTCCTCTATATATAACGATCTGAATCCGCTCCCCCGACATGAGCGGAGTTCGCCCTTTCCCGCGCATGGAATCAGGCAATGAACCTGTCTTGTAGTCGATGACGCGCGCATGTCTTCCGTCGCGCGAGAGATCGACGCGATCGATTGTGCCTCTGAAATCAAATATATGCCTGCCCGCCTGCAAACGAAACACCGGATGCTGCTCGCCAGGCTGAATCTCTCCGAAGACCCGCTCCAGTCCTGCGGGAATCATGTCTTCCCCGGCCCTGCCTTTTTCGTATACAACCCATCGATCGAGCAGCGCCAGGAATGAGTCCCGCTCGATCTCCCACAAGAGATCGGGAATTCCCGCGGGTCGTGCCTGCTCGAGAGCGTCATTCGGCCAGTGAATCCAGAGAACGCCTGAGTTCCGCCTCGGATAAAACGCAGAAATCTTCCCGCCGCAATTATTTTTCAAGAAAGTTTTCGAGAATCGCGTGGACGGCCGATCCCCGCTCCAGCGGATCCATCCCCTCCAGCGGCGCCGGTTCTTCCCATGCTGCCAGAGCCATCCCTCTCTTAAGGTAAAAGTAGTAGGGACACTTTGCATATTCTTCCAAGCCGGCTCGCCGACACCTGTCCCGCAGACAGGGTGCGTGCCGACCCATGCGATGAGTTCAGGATCCGTCAGAAATCCATCGTAAGACGTCAATCGGCGCACCCAGCGGGCTTGATCATAGGCCAGCGGCCGCGTCAATCGATGCGGATCCAGGTGCTCCAGTGCTTTGAGCGCCGAATATGCGGTATCGCGATCGGCGGCGATGAGCCGGAGCCGTATTTCCCCTTCATCGACGGCCGCTTCGTCCGCTATGGGCGCCGGATTGTCCAGGCTTACGGACCGGAAGCCCGGGACGTTGCCCTCGGCAAGATCGCGGACGGTAACGACGCTTTTTCGAATTGCGGCTGCGGCACGCAGGAAAAATTGCGAGGGGATACGTTCGCGATCGGAGCTTTCGTCCAGCCGGGACGTCATCAGCACCAGGCGTTTCTCGGCCGAACGCGCCGCCATATCAAACAGAAGCCTCTCTTCTTCCATGCGCCTGGATTTGATGGGAAGCCTTCCAATACGGCGGCGCTCGGAATCCAGCAGCAGCGGATCCTGCCGCAGTTTCGCCGGGAATCGCCCCTCTTCCAGTCCGGGGATAATAACAAGAGGAAATCGCAGCCCGCGCGCCGCGCTCATAGAAAGCAGATTGACCCCTCTCCGCTGAAACTGCCCTTCAGCATAGAACAGCCCTTCAATCGCCTCCCCCACCGCCCCCCTTAACCTCTCCGCAGATATCAGCCGCAGTCCCCTCCCCTCCCTCTCCCTCGGTCTCAATTTCTAATCTCGAATCTCGAATCAGCAGTTCGCATCTGTAATCCGGAATCCGGAATCCGGAATCCGGAATCTATCTATCACATCCAAATTTCTTATTTCGTCGAGCACGCTTGAAAAAGAGAGCCAGTCTTCGGAAGCCGCCCAGCAACGGCTCGAAGTGACGGTCGATATGGTCCGCCCAGCCCTCCCATGAAAGACCGGCGGGCCACCCGGAAGACGCCTGCATCAGGAGCTGCCATCCTGCACGAAGCGCTTTTGCCGATTCCAGCGCCTTACAGCGAGGGAAAAGGACTCGATACCTCGGCCAGTCTCGTCATCATCCGAGTCGAACGATCCGGCACTTTCAGATTTTCTAAGATTCTTGCGCGCCTCGTTCGACGAGCGCTTCCGTTCCCTTGTCCCAAGATTGGACGCCCGCCAGAAAGCGGGCGTCATTTGTCAGGGACCGCCAGGTTTGCACATCCCAGGCCGCGGCGGACTCTGCCGGCAGCGCGGCGGCCACCAGTTCCATGGCCGTAAGGACCGCTTCATGCGAGTAAGAATTGGATTCCAGATTGCAGAGCGCAACCACGGCTTTGCTGAGAGGCCGATCCGCGAAACGACTGCCGCCGTGGATAAAATAGGGGACGCCGCGCAGCCGGAACATTTCGCTCAAGGTGGGAATATCGGTCTCAGGCTGGCGCAGGATTACCGCGGCTTCATGAAATCCGCGGATGGTCCCGTCGCGGACAGCGCGGAAAATCTCGCGCACGACCTCGACGGCGGATCGAGACTCCCCGGGCGCGGAAACAAGCGCAAAAGATCCATCCGGCGGCAGACTGTCTCCGGTGCCGGATCCCGGCAGGCGGGTTAAGCCGAAACCGCCGGCCGCCAGATGATCGAGGCTGCAGACCGGCTGCTTTTCGGGAAGACGGGCGCATTCGATGCCTAGTTCCCGAACGCGATCTTGCAGGAACGGCTGCACAAATTCGCCGATGAATTCATCCGGACGCGGGATGAAATAGATCATCTCAAAGACATTTTTCAATGCTTCAAGGAATTGGGACTGCTGTCCCGTGGCGTCATAAATGCCATAGACCAGCAATTGGCGCGACCCGAGCACCTTTTGCGCAACAGGCGCGTACAGGATGGCGCAGCGGAAGTCTTCATCCACATCGTGAAAGAAGCCGACGCGTTCCCGAAACCTGCGATACAGATCCGCCAGACCGGAGAGATGCCGGCGGCGGTCCTTCATACCAGGATCGGTTCCCATGGCATCCAGCATTTCTTGCGGAGCGATTCCGGCATCGCGGAGATCGCGGAGAGTATCGAGCAGCGCAGCCCGGAATCCCGGCAAACCGGCAAGCGGTGAGTACACCGCAGGCGTATGCGCTGCCAGGATGTCCTCCAAAAGGATTGAATTCCCCAGGTTCGGCAGCCTGCGCTTTTCGGGAATTTTGCCGGATACCGCGGACAGCCGGCTTGCGAGATCCAGAAAGGTGTGAAAGCGGACGTTCGCCATGGCGCGCCCTGTTTGAGCGAAGCGGCGCTTGAGATACGATGCCAGGATATTGGACCCGACCAGAATGTTGATTTCCAGCAGAGGATCGGCGGCCTGCAATTCGACTATCACGTCGGCCCAACGAGACTCAAGGGCGGCGAAAGAGCCGGTATAGATTTTATGATTCCGGATTCCGGATTCCGGATTCCGGATGGATGGTTGATTCCTAATTCCTGATTCCTGATTCCTGATGGGCGGTGAATTTGGCTGTTTTTTGGGGGACATGGTTCGGTGCCGTAACGACTGCTAGTTTTGAATCAGGAATCAGGAATCCGGAATCATTCAGCAGGCCATACCGGTAGCCGCGTTCGAATGCTTTCAAATTTATCGATTCCGTGCCGCCGGGCACGGAAGCAATGACGGCTTCGCGCGCGGCTTCGTATGCGACGAGCTTCGTCACGGCGGTGAAAAAGCCCACCATCACAATGTTCAGAATCATTTTTCTGCCGAGTTCTTCCGCCAGCCGTGTCGCCGGAATTCCAAAAAGCGTCATGCCGGGCTTGAGCCCCTGAGGCTTCACCAGGTCTTCTTCGATGATGATAGTGGCGTCATCGGTCGCTTCCGGCAGAAATTTGTTGCAGGCTTCCTGCGACATGACCAGAAGTATTTCAGGCCTGGTAACGTAGGGATATAAAATTTTCTCGTTAGAAACGATCACCTGTGCGCTGCATGCGCTGCCGCGGGCCTCGGGCCCGAAGCTCTGGGTAAGCGTGGCATACTTATTGTAATAAATGCTGGCGGCTCGTCCGATAATGATTCCCGCCAGGATCACTCCCTGCCCGCCGAATCCTCCGAATTTGATTTCGGTTGCGCTCATAGCACCCCCTCGTAGGGCTTGAAGGAAGGCCCCATTCTCTCCGCCATTTTTGTGTTGTACATCTCAAGGTAGGACGGGCGTTCTCGATCGATGAATTTACCGCAAATAATCTTGCCTTTGAAACCCAGGCCAACCTCCCGGGTGTCGGCGCCGTTTTGAATGATGCTGTTCTCCTTGTAGAATTGCATCATCTCCAGTCCATCGCCCAGTCTGTTCCTTCTGCCATAAAGCGTCGGACACGGACTGATGATTTCCACAAAGCTGAAACCTTTTTTCTGAATCGCTTCCTTCATGGATTTTATGGTTTGCCGTACGTGGAACGTGGTCCAGCGTGCGACATAGACTGCGCCGGCGGATTCCGCGAGATGAGGAAGATTGAAGGGTTCCTCGATGTTGCCGTATGGCGTGGTTGAAGCGATGGCGCCCATCGGGGTGGTCGGCGTAACCTGGCCTCCCGTCATTCCATAGGTAAAGTTGTTCACGCAAATGACCGTCAGGTCCATATTCCTGCGGGCTGCATGAATAAAGTGGTTTCCGCCGATGGCAAAGAGATCGCCGTCTCCACTGTACACGACGACTTTCAGTTTTGGGTTCGCGAGTTTGAGACCTGTAGCGAAAGGGATGGGGCGGCCGTGCGTGGTATGAAAGCTGTCCAGCTTCAAATACCCCGCTACCCTGCCGGTGCAGCCGATTCCCGACACCACGCTGATCTGGTCCAAAGGAATATCGCACCCTTCGATGGCGCGCACGAAACAGTTCACCGTCGTACCCAGCCCGCAGCCGGAACACCATATGTGGGGGATACGATCCATTCTGAGGTATTGGCTCATTGGATTCGTCGCATTCATCTTTTCGGCTCCTTTTCAGACTGCTTACCGGCGGCTTCGAGGATTTTTTGACAGATAACTTCGGGATCGTGCACCGTTCCTCCGCCGTGAGGGATCAGATATGTTTTGGCTTTGCCTTCTGCGACGCGCTGCAGTTCAAAAAACATTTGACCGTAGTTGAGTTCCGGCATTACAAAGGCCTTCACACGCGACGCCAGTTCGCGAATGCGCGTTTCGGCAAATGGCCAGGCCGTGATAAGCCGAAGATGGCCGACTTTAACCCCGGCGGTTTTTGCCATTTCGATTGCCTTCACAGCCACCCGTGAGGTGATGCCGTAGGAAACCACGACCACATCCGCCCCTTCAATTTCGGATTCCTCCAGCAGGGCTATTTTATCCGCGTTGCTGCGTATTTTTTCTACCAGCCGGCGCACGCCTTTTTCCTGGGCATCGGCATTCATAACCGGGTAGCCTCGCTCATCATGCGTGAGGCCGGTCACGTGGAACCGATGGCCGTCTCCTGCCTTCGCCATCGGGGGCGCGATGTTGCCGTCGGTTTGATACGGCAGGTATTCCCCGGGCTTCGCTGTCGTATAACGACGCTCGGTCAATTCGATGGCATCCGCATCCGGGATCACGACCTTCTCCGTCATGTGTCCGACGCACTCGTCCAGCATCATCATGACGGGCACGCGATACTCTTCTGACAGATTAAAGGCGCGGATAGTCAAGTCGTAGCATTCCTGCGGGGAATTCGGGCAGAGAGCGATGATCTCATAGTCCCCATGACTTCCCCACCGGGCCTGCATCATATCTGCCTGAGCGGGCAATGTGGGAAGTCCCGTCGAAGGTCCGCCTCGCTGAACATCGACAAAAACACAAGGCGTTTCCAGCATAACAGCCAGGCCGATGTGTTCCATCATCAGCGAAAATCCGGGACCGGACGTCACGGTCATTGATTTCGCTCCGCCCCAGACGGCTCCCTGAATAGCGATGGATGAGGCGATCTCATCTTCCATCTGAATGAACATCCCTCCGACAGCGGGGAATCGACTTGCGATTCTCTCCACGACTTCTGTAGACGGAGTGATCGGATATCCGGCAACAAACCGGCACCCGGCAGAAATAGCGCCCTCGCAGCAGGCGTGATCTCCATCCAGGAAGTGCGCTCCGGTCAGAACACCTTTGGGATCGGCTTTCAAGAGGCCTCCTTTTAGGCAACTTCTTTAACGATGATTCCGAAAATGGCAAAGTCCGGGCAGTACAACCCGCACAAACCGCACCCGGTGCAAGCTTCAGGCTTTACGGCACACGGCGGGTGATATCCTTTGCCGTTAAATTCTTCTGAGAACTCAAGGACCTCAGCCGGACAGAAGGCAATACAAAAACCGCAGCCTTTGCACAGTTCCAGGTTAATCGTTACCAAACCGCGAGGCTGCTTCTTTTTAACATCTGACATGAGAATAATTCTCCCCTTAAAATCAATCTACCGATAGTGCAATCCGATCGCAATAGAATATTCATCCTTAAACGCATCTTTAATATAGACAGAAACATATGGATCGGGACTGAAGCCCCGACCATTTGAAGGAAAGGCTGAAAGGCTTGTTAAGCTACATTCCAAACGTCAGTCTTAAATTACTGGCGTTCCGATGCCTTGAGAAGAAAATCGGTGCGTTTCGCGGTCTTGGAAATTTCCTGACGAGCGGCCTCCCATTCGTTTGCAGGAATTTTCAGGAATTCGCTTACAAAGGCGGGGTCCAGTTGGGCTCCAGACATTTTGGCAATATTCCGGATCGCAGTTTCAACGCTGACGGCGGTTTGAAAGTGGTAATTCGATGTGAAATCGTCCAGCGCATCGGCAATGGCAAAAACCCGGGCGCCCTTATCTATTTCGGCGCCTTTCAGATGTTGCGGATAGCCGTTTCCGTCATACCGTTCGTGATGGTGCAATACCAGTTGCGCCGCTCCTTTAAGAAATCTGATACTGGAAAGGATGCGGTAGCCGACTTCCGGGTGTCGCTGCAACAGCAGCGATTCCTCCGGGCTCAATTGGTCCTCCTTGCGGAGCAATGCATCGGGAATGCCGATTTTTCCTATATCATGGAGCAAAACTCCCCGTTCAATCGCTTTTATTTCCGATTCGCTCATTCTGAGTTGCCGTGCAAGCCGCGTCGCATATACCGTGACGCGCAGCGAATGACCATCGGAGCCGGCATCCCGGCTGTCCAAAGCTTTGCTCAGGGCAACCAGCGTGGAATGGTAGGTGTGTTCGAGCACTCCCAGCGCTTCCTGCAACTGGCGTGTGCGACTGGCAACACGCTCTTCCAGCGTGCGCTGATAATTCTGGTTTTCCAGCAGCAGGCGGCGTTTCTCGAGAGCACGGGATACGCTGATGGATACTTCCTCAATGTTGAACGGTTTGGTTATATAGTCGTAGGCGCCCTCTTTCAGCGAATCCACTGCCATCTCAATATCAACAACCGACGTCAGCAGAATCACCGCGATATTGGGACTAATGCGCAACGCTTCTTTTAATATGGAGTACGCGTTCGCTCCGGGCATCGAAACATCCGCTAGCAGGAGGTCAAATTTTCTCTCTACCAGAAGGGCAAGGGTCTCCTGATAACTCTCGCAGCGCTCGCATGCATAGCCCAGATCTGCCAGTTTGCGCGCCAGGATATCCACAACCAGCGCCTCATCATCAACGACTAAAATACGGGCGGGGCGCAACACAGAACTAAGGGGAATGTGCTGCGAATCCTCGGGGATTTTTCTGATAGTTGACATATTTATAGGCACCAAATGCTCTTATCGACTCCTGGAGGATAAATATTTGTAGAAATTATTTCTTTTCTTAGCCTTGCGGGAAATAGCTGTCAGGCATCAGCTATCAGCTGTCAGCTGTCAGCTTTCAGCAAAAAATGTGGGCTCTGAGCTTCAGCTCCGACGCCCACTTGGACCTGGACTTGGACCTAGTCCTAGACTTGGTCTTGGACCTCTTTGAAACCGGCCGTTTTTTGTGATTTTTGCTTAGGTGGAAAAACAGGTCCAGGACTAAGTCCAGGTCCAGGTCCAAGTCCAAGTTTTTTCTGACAGCTGAAAGCTGAACGCTAAGGGACAAGCAGGTCCATCTGATCGGACAAATGGGTTGTGTCGCGGGGCGCTTCGCCGAAGCTCCGTTGCCAGACAAGGCGGTTTTCCATGCACAGGTACACAAAGACCCGTGGCGCCACCTCATGGATCCAGGATTTCATTTTGCGGTAAATCTCCTCGCGGATGGGGCGGAAATAGCGCAGTTTGCCGTGATGTCCGGGGACGAACTCGCCGCAGGGAACCCTCGATTTGGGAAATTGCCTGCGCACTATTTCCCTCAAATGCGGCGGGAAGCGAAGAGCGCCCAGGCTGATCCACGCCACTGTGCCCGGATCGATGATGGAAAAGATCTCCCTGACCGCCTCCCTGTATTCATCTTCCCATCCCTCATAGTAGAGAATCGGATCAAAATGAAACCCCAGCGTATAGCCCCACTTCTGGCATTGGAGAGCGGCCTCAATTCGCTCCTCGAAGGTTGCCGTTTTAAGCTCCTCGGTGCAACAGATCCGCTTGGAGTTCATCGACCAGGAAATAACCGTGCGGCCTCCGTGATCCAAATCCTTCAGATTTGAAATTTGATCAGATTTGGTTTTAAGCTCGAGAATTGCATTCGGGAGAGAGGCAAAAAATGGGACCATTTTGCGGGAAAAGCAGGTTATGTGGTCCAGAGCCAGGGAATCGGCCAATTCGCCGGTGCCAATTCTAAAAGTGCCGGCTGGATTTTGCCGCAGCGTCTCCCCCACTTCCCACAGCAAATCCTCAAAATTCGTGCAGACTACCAGGGCCTCATTGTTCAGATACGACCGTAAAATACAGTACGTGCACTCCATATGGCAGTTCCATGCATAACTCACCACAAAGTAGTTGCAGCAGATTTCCGCTCCTGAACCCTGACAATTCCGGATGAACCTGCCCGGATACCGCATCAATACCAATGAGTTTTTGCCATAAGAACTTATATTCCTGTCATGGATGGTCCGGACTTCAACGCCAGGCAGTCTTTCCAGAATCCCGCGCGTAGTGTCATCCTGCCAGGATTGATCGTGGACCAGAATTAAGTTCGGGCGGTACGGAATCATACGATTACCTTCGGATTCGAAGATTTCAGATTTCGGATTTTGGATTCCGGATTCCGGATTCCGGATAATGCGCTTTTAACGCTAATCCTCGAAACATTACAAAAAGGCACGTTTTATAAAGCTCTCTCCCGCAATCTGCATTTTACGGATTTTATTAGCAAATCATCGACAACCTCAATCCGGAATCCGGAATCCGGAATCCGGAATCATTGGTCCAGTTCAAACAATCGTTCGAAGGCCGTTGACTGGGCGGCGGCGTGAAGGGCGGCGGCCAACTGGCGGAAACGATCGATGCCGGATGCATGGAATTCTACACGCAATCCCGGTTCTTCGAAGAACGGGTGCGCATCGATCTGTATAGAGCCAGGCAATGCCAGTTTCTTTTTATGTGGCAAGGAACCGGTCATCGGCCTGCGACAGCCTTGGATGCTGCCGACGATACAGAACCTCATATACTTTATCCCCCTTCTGAAAAGGAGACAACCCGGCATCATCCAATATGGCGAGCACTTGCGGGCTTTTTAGCGGCGCATCGAGCGCGCTGTCATCCGTAGCGCGCAACGCATCCAGCAACTGCAACGCCTTCTTTTGCAGACTAGCACTCCAGCGGATCCCATTCATCAGAGCGGCTATGCTTGTCTGCACCGGCACCGGCATTTCCGCAAGAAACTCCACGCTGTACTGGGTCAGCTTGCCTTCCGCCAGACAACGCCTGAGATCAGGGTGCAGCGCATGGAGCAGCAGATGGCTCTGCAATACATTTTCGTTGGGCGCTAAACCCAAAGCGGGAAGATAAATGCGCACGAGTTTCTCATTTGACATGCCGCACATATCTTTGAGCTTAAAGAGCGTGCGCGCTTTTTCAAGCGGAGACAGCTGCCGGTGAGACAGGTTATCCCACAGCGCCAGTAAGAAAGCGGCGGAAGTGTTATAGTCTTCGGTGGAAAAGATCCGGGCGAGAACTTCCGCCCTGTCCAGCCGTTTCAGGGCATGAATACGCCGGAATCCGCACACAATTGCCATTTGGGGCTGTAAATCCAGCAGGATCAAAGGATTCAGCTGACCAACTTCACGCATGGAATTCAGTATCGGCTCCGAATCGAGTTCCTCACTGATTCTAAATGCTTGATTCTCGAAACTAATTTTATCCAGCGGTATCTGTCTGAGTATCATGAGTTGAAGCATAACGAAAGCAGGGTACAATGCACAACTATACCGTCAATTTCATTTATTGTACTTGAACGGTGCTTTTGATATAAAAGGGCCCAGAATTACAGGGCGGAGGCAACTTAAAGGTATAATTTCGCTCATAAAAAGGAGATTTCAACATGGCTTCCCAAAAGGTTTCTTACATTTCTAAAACGCTCCTCAGCATTTTGTTTATGGCAGGCATGATCCTTGCCCCGGTCAAGGTATGGGCACAGGAGCCTACCGAAGAAGAATACAAGTCGCTGACGGACATCCAGGCGGAGAAGGATGCCACCAAGAAAGCGGAATTGATTTTCAGCTTTCTTAAAGAAAAACCCAAGACCGCTTACAGGCCGAACGTAGTCGCCGAATATCAAAAGATCATTTTAGAGCTTAGAAGCGAAAAGAAGTGGAACCAGATCATTGCAATGGGCGAAAAATTCATTGACGTTGCGCCCGGCGATGATTTCACGGAAAAAGCTCTGACGGAGGCCTACGCTGAAACAAACAACATGAAGGGCTTCGCCGCCTATGGTGAGAAGGCGTATGCGCAAAAGCCCAGCGCCGCTCTTGCCATGGAGATTGCGAGAGCCTATCAGAAACTGGGGAACGATGCGAAATACAACCAGTGGAGAGAAAAGATCCTGGCGCAAGACCCGAATAACATCGATGTTCTCATCGATATGACTCAGCGATACGCTGCAAGCCAGAACCTTCCTCAGGCCCTGAAATATGCAAAAATGTGTCTTAACGCGCTGCCGACCGCAAAGAAACCAGCTGAGATGGACGCTCAGGCATGGAAAAACAAGGTGGATGCGGGCTACGCGGTTGCCTATGGCGTAATAGGAAACAATGCCTATCAGAATAGAAACTACGCTGAAGCCGTAAAAAACCTAAACAACGCGGTCAGGTATTATAAAAATATGGAACAGGCGTACTATTTCCTTGGCAACTGCTTACTGGCAGCTAAACCAGTTGGAACCAGCCATGCTGAACTTCGCCAAGGCTTATCTTCTGAGAGGATCCACATCAGCCGCGGCCAAAAAATATCTGGACCAGCTCTGGTCGTCCGGTCACAGAGGTTCTCTTGCCGGCGTGGATCGTGTGCTGGAGAGAGCCCGGCAGGATCTCAAGTAGGCCGCGCCTTACGGCGCGGATTCCTGATTCCGGATTCCGGATTCCGTATTGAGCTTCCAGTAATTCGCTTCTAGCGCTAACACTGGAAGCTCTACAAAAAGGCCCATTTTATAAGGCTCACTACGGCACTCTGCATTCAGCAAATTTGATTAGCACATTATCAACAGCCTTATTCAGGAATCCGGAATCAGGAATCAGGAATCTTTAGATAAGGTTGTGTTCGCGGGCGTGTTTCTCGAGCGCTTCGCGAAACTTCGGATGGGCAATGGTTATCAGCGATTGGCATCTTTCCCGGACGCTTTTCCCGTGCAGGTAGGCCATACCGAATTCCGTAACTACATAATGCACATCGCCCCGGGATGTGACGACGCCGGCCCCTTCCTTCAGGTGCGGCACAATCCGGCTGGCAGCATCGTTTAGCGCCGTTGATCGCAGTGCGATGATCGGCTTCCCTCCTTTGCTGCGCGCCGCGCCGCGCACGAAATCCACCTGTCCTCCGATGCCGCTATAGAAGTTGTGCCCGATGGAATCCGCACACACCTGCCCCGTTAGATCCACTTCAATGGCCGAATTGATCGAGACCTGTTTCTCGTTTTGGCTAATAATAAAGGGATCGTTGACATAGTGACTGGGATGAAATTCAAAAATTGGATTGTTGTGGATAAATTTAAATAGCCGCTGCGTCCCGAGCACAAATCCGGCCAGAATTTTTCCGGCGTGCAGTGTTTTCTTTTCGTTGGTTATAACCCCGGACTCCACCAGATCGATGACTCCGTCGCTGACCATTTCGGAATGGACGCCGAGGTGTTTTTTTTCAGAAAGGTAATTCAGCACCGCATCCGGAATTTCGCCGATTCCGAGCTGGAGCGTGGATCCGTCTTCAATCAGATCGGCGATATAACGGCCGATGCGCATCGCTGTATCGGAGACCTCTCCCATCGGGAACTCCAGCAGGTCGTCCTCAACCTCGACGACGTGATGAATTTTCTTCAGATGAATGAAGGAGTCCCCGAGAGTCCGCGGCATCTTAGGATTGATTTGCGCAATTACGGTTCGGGCGCATTCGGCAGCCCTTTTAGTGGTATCCACGCCTACACCGAAACTGCAGAATCCGTGTTCATCGGGCGGCGACACCTGAATAAGAGCCACATCGATGGGCAGTTCGCCGTTGCTGAACAGGGATTCGATTTCGCTCAGAAAGATCGGGACGATATCGGCGCGACCTTCGTTAATGGCTTCGCGCACGTTCGCGCCCGAGAAAAGCGCCACATGCCGGAAGCTTTGAGCCATTCCGGGAAGGACATAATCGGCAATGCCCCTGGTTAGAATGTGAATGACTTTCACATTCCGCAATTCGCCGGCGCGTGCAACCATCGCTTTGACCAACTGCTCCGGCTCCGCGCAGCCGGGGTGGATGTAGACGCAGTCGCCGCTGCGGATAGCGGAGACAGCTTCCGCGGCCGTATTTCTTTTGCTGAGATATTTTTCTAGCAAAGAACTTGACATGCTCAATCCTCAGATTCGGGATTCCGGATTCCAGATTCCGGATTCGATCCAGATTCCGATAATTCACTTTTAACGCTAATACTCGAAGCAGTGCAAAAAGGCACGTTTTATAAGGCTCATTCCAGCAATCTGAATTTAACGGACTCTATTCGCAAATTATCGACAACCTCATTCCGGAATCCGGAATCCGGAATCCGGAATCAAAAGCATGTCGATGTTGCTGTATTCGCAACCCAGCAATCCCGCCAATCCCTCATGCGTGCAATGCCCTGAAAACAAGTACACGCCCTGGCGCAGGGCAAGAGTGCGTTGAAAAGAAGCTCTTCCATTTTCGGCTATATCCTCGGCAAAGGGCACAACGACGTTATTCAGCGCATGCGAAGCCGTGCGGGCGACGGAAGAAGGGACATTCGGAACACAGTAATGAATGACTCCGTGTTTCTTAAATACAGGATCCGACAGCGTGGTGGGCCGGCTCGTTTCGACACAGCCGCCCTGATCAATAGCGAGGTCAATAATCACGCTGCCCGGCCGCATTTTTCGGACCATGGATTCGGTGATGACGTGCGGCGTCTTTTGCCCGCGCACCATCACGGCACCCAGCACAACGTCGGCTGAAGCGACATAGCGCTCCAAGTTGTACGGGGTTGCCAGCGCCGTATTGATCGTTTTGGGCAGAGAGGCATCCACGGCGCGCAAACGCTTCAGATCATCATCCATCACCGTGACCCCGGCGCCGAAGCCGTTAAATAAGTGCGCAGCCGTGGTGCCGGCGGTTCCCGCGCCTACAATAACGATGTGCGCGGCAGGGATCCCCGGGATGCCGCCAAGCAATACTCCACGCCCGCCATGCGTTGTTTCGAGAAATCGCCCGGCGATCTGCGGGATCAACATGCCGGCTATTTCGCTCATCGCTTTTACCACGGGGAGAGAGTGCTCGGCATCCTCAATCAATTCTATCGCGACGGCGATGGTATTTTGAACTCTCAGGAGTCGATGGATTTCAGGGTTGGCAGAGCCCAAGTGGACGGCGCTGAAGAGGAATTTGTTGTCGCCGATCCAGCCGCACTCCTGCACCGTGGGAGGCATGACTTTTACAATCAGATCTGCCCGGGCAAAAACCTCTTCGGCCGAGAAAACGATTCCCGCTCCAGCCTCTCTATAGGAATCCGCCGAAAAGCCGCAGCCCGCACCCGCATCGGTCTGCACAATGACAGTGAGTCCTGCTACCGAGAGCGAATGAGCTCCAGCAGGCGTCACGGCCACGCGGCGCTCATCGCCCCAGCATTCCTTTGGTATGCCAACAATCATCGCGTTCCTCCCTTCCCGTCAATTCCTGATTCCGGATTCCTGATTCCGGATTCCGGATATTCAGTTGCTGGACGCAAGTATATATCTGGAATCTGGAATCTGGAATTTGGAATCCATTTTCACTGCCGCACGCCCCAGAACCGGCATGACAATTCCCCACCAGCGGCTCAGCTTCTTTATCCCCTATTGCCGAGGTTGCGCAGACGAACGCCTTTTTTCAGGTTGAATTCCAGCTCTTCGAGAGTGATTCCTTTCGTCTCCGGGACAAAGAGCGCAACAAATAAGATTGCCACTACGCAGAACCCGGCGAACACATAAAAGATGGATGCATTTCCAAATGTGCGCATGAAGGAAAGGGCATTGGCCATCACCAGTCCCGCGAAGGTCCAGTTGACCATGGTCGTGATGGTCATGCCGACCTCACGCCCCTCGAGCGGGAAGACCTCGGAGCAGACCAGCCACACCACCGGACCCCACGATACCGCAAAACCGAAAATGTAGAGGATGGTCGAAACCAGCAGCACCATTTTCGGTGTGCCGCTGATGAGCGAGGGATCGGAAATGTTGCCGATTGCCTGGAAAGCAAGGCCCGAGGCCACCATCGTAATCACCATCACCACAGCTCCCACGTAGAGCAGTTTCTTGCGTCCCCATTTCTCAACCAGGTGGATCGCCGGAAAAGTGAAGAGCATGTTGACCGTCGGAACCGCCATCATGGCGAGCAGACCTTTCATCCCCGCATATCCGAAGATGGTCGGAGAGTAGTAGATCATCATGTTGATGCCAACGAGTTGCTGGAACATCTGCAGCAGAATCCCTACGACCAGGATCTTGAAGAAGTAGCCGCGAAAGACGATTCCGATCCCGGCTCCCTGCGGGCCGTGCAGCGCTTCTTCGATTTCGCCGATCTCCCTGTCAATTTCTTCCCGGGTGCTCATCGTTCTCTGCAGTACCGCGGCAGCCTTATCTCTTCTTCCCTTTAGCATCAGCCACCGGGGACTCTCGGGGAGGATGAAACTGCCGGCAAACATCAGCGCCGCGAAGAGAGTGATCATCAGAAACATGAGCGGCAGTGCTGTCGCGGGATCCACGAAAGTGCGCGCGATGAAGACGTTGCTCACCGCGATCAGGAAGATCCCGATCGTGATCATCAGCTGAAAGAGCGTTCCCATGGAACCGCGGATGGCGGCAGGTGCCGTTTCAGAAAGATAGAGGGGAACAATGAAGGACGCGATCCCTACTCCAAACCCCAGTGCAAAGCGGCAAACAGACAAGATTTGAAGTGGCGGAAGCAGCGCCGAGTACGCGGATGCTGCAGTGAAAATGAAGCCTGCGAGCACCAGGCTTTTCTTGCGCCCAAGGAACCTCGCGAAGATCCCCGAAAGCAGCGCACCGAATATTCCACCCGTCGCGAGTATCGCGGAGTAGCTCTCGCCTCCTTCAACGCCGAACTTGTAGTGCTGAGTGAGAGTCTCGAGCGAGTTGGCGATGAATCCCTGATCCAGACCGAACAACAGGCCGCCCAGAGCCGCAACCATGCATATGATGTAGACGATTGTCTTGTACCCGTGCGCTGTACCACCTCCTGAATCCTGTCCCATTCATTCTCCATTCCGCTTTGGCATTTCGCGCATGTAGGGCTCCTTCGGAGAGGGGCGGCTGTTCGCTGCCGCTTTTCAACGTTCCCAGTTGTCCGGCAATCTTTAGCTGGGAACTGGAAACTCGGAACTCAAAAGCGGCAGCAAGCTGCCGCACTCCGAAAGCGCCCTTTGGGCGCAAAAACTATGCGGTGCCTTAATCCCCGACCCGAATAAAACTCAAATCACTTCACTCCAATTCCGGCTTTGGCGTCTTGGCTGGTGCTTGGCGGCAGAACCGGCATTTTTACGTATTCAGTTGGGATTTCGCCGGTCAGCGCTTTCAGCCATGTAACAATAGATCCGACCTGGCCCTGACTCAGCGTTTTCCCCAGCTGATATTCCGCCATCCTCGAAACCGCCTGTTCCAGGGTCTCAACCTTGCCGTTGTGGTAATAGGGCTGCGTTTCCGCAATATTGCGTAAGCCGGGGACCTTGAACATCATTCGGTCCGCCGCATTCTTGGTCACTTTCTCTCGACCCTGATCCGACGTATCCGGCCATGGTTTGGCCAATCCGAGAATCTGATAAAAACTTCCACCCAGATACGTTCCTGCATGACAGGACTGGCAACCGGCCTCCATAAACACTTTGAAGCCCGCTTTTTCATCATTCGTAAGCGCCTGGACATCTCCGCCGAGAAATTTATCCCAGCGGGAAGGCGTCACCAGCTTGCGTTCAAAAGCTCCAATCGCCTTGGCCATGTTGCCGTAGTTGATAGGATTTTTGTCTTCAGGAAAAGCCTTCTTGAATAAGTCAACATACTCCGGCATGGATTTCAGCACGGCAATGACGCGCTTTTCCGAGGGCATTGCCATTTCAACCGGATTCATCACGGGACCCTTCGCCTGTTCCTCGACATCCGCGGCGCGCCCGTCCCAGAATTGAACAAAGTGACCGGCCGCATTGTAGACGGTCGGAGAGTTGCGGTCTCCCCGTTTTCCCTTGTGCCCATCGGATGTAGGCTGCAAATCCACGCCATACTTATCCAGCATATGGCAGGAGTTGCATGAAATATCCTGGCCCTTCGACAAGCGAGGCTCGTAATAAAGCATGCGCCCAAGAGTCTCTTTGGCATCCGTCATCGGATTCTTGTCCGACGGCATCGATTCGGGCAAAGCCTGAAAAACTCGCAATTCCAGCGGATCGATGGTTACGACAGGGACCGACACGGAGTCCGGCTTCTTGCTGCAACCACCCGTTAAGACAACAATCCCAATCAAAAAGACAGCCGACAATTTTTTCATGCGCCCTCCTCTGATTCCGGATTCCGGAATCTCTAGCCCAGGTTACTCCCTAACAATCGCTACTGCATGTTCCGCTGCCGCAAGAAGCGCTTCGGGCCCCACAGGCACTCCTGTGGCATTCTTCATCCACAGATCGGGGGCGAGGCGGCCCAGGCGCGCGACTCTTTCGAATTCAGGTCCGATCTTTCCCGCCTTCTTCATGTGTTCTTCCAGCTGGAATGCGATCATGTGCCCGAGGGGATAGTCGGGAAGATATAAAAACTCGTTAATCATGTGCGAATAGATGCCCAGCAACACAACGTCCTTCGCGCCAAAAACGGGCGCATAGAACTTGTTCCAGACATCTTTTGAGATTTGCAGGACGGCGTCCCGCATCTGCTCCGGCGTCGCCTGAGGATGTTCATACATCCAGTGCCAGGCGCGCATATCCACAAGGCTGACTCCGCAAATTTCAAACGTCGCCCAAAAATCGTCTAGGGCTTTGAGGGCTTCAGCCTGCGCATCGGGCGACTGCAGGCCCAGCAATTCCATGTCGCGCGCCTGAAACACGAAGGCTAAAGCTTCAGTAAATGCGGCATTCGGCACTCCATTTAGCGAATAGTGATCGATGGCATTCAATGAAAAAGTCTGCTCGACATTGTGCCCCAATTCATGGACGGCGATATTGAAGCCTTTGTAGTTCATCCCTTCCTTGTCGACGCGTGTCCGCAGATGCGTCTTTCCCTGTCGCATTACCGCTCCCATCGCGTGTCCGGAACCGCGCGCCGGATCCACGACGATGTTGTCAGCCGCGAACGTCGCACGCTCGGAAGAAAAACCAAGCTTTATCAGCAACGCCGGTATGTCTTTTTCAAAAGCTTTCGCAGTGGGATATTTTTTCGCGACCATGGAGTTGAGTTCGGCTTGCGTGTACCTGAGTTTGGGCTTGAATCCGTTGTACCAGATGTCGAATGGTTCAAGAGGCCGTCCCAACCGTTTCTGGATCAGTGCGGCCACCCGCGGCACCAAGGAAGAAGCGAGAACCTGCTCAAACATCTTTTGCACGCGTTCTTCCGGCAGTTGCCGGTCCTCATCGAAGCGCCGGGCAATCAGCGTGGGCGCATTCGGCGAATATGGATCGGCAAGCTTCGAAGCCCGGTACATGTCAAGCCAGCGCTGATAGCGCGTATTCGGTTCCGGCGCGTTGCCGGTGATTCTTTGGCCGGGAGTAAAGTCAGAATCTTTTGCCGCAGTTGGTTTGACTTCATTCGTAGCTGGATTCCAGTCCAGTTGCGGATTATTAATGACGGCCGCGGGGATCGTCTGCGTGACGATGGCCTCCATCACTTTTGCGATCATGCGCTGCTTGGCCAGTCCATCCTGAGCGTCGCCGTAATTCGCTTTGATTTCATCGCGCAGGTTCCAGTGCGACAACAGCCGCAGTTTGGGCGGGAATAGGCGCGTGCCCTCATTGTCGATCAGGTGATGCATCCAGATGTTGTATTCGGCGATGTATTGTCCCGATGCCGCAGAGGCTTTCGCTATAGCCAGGTTGACTTTGGCGGGGATTCTGCGTGAAAAATATTCGGCAAGGCGGGTCTCTGCCCATTGGCGGCGGGTCCACGTGTCGCCCCCGGCCAGCCTCTCTTCCAGTGTCGTCAGGGGAAAGTTCAACAGAACGACGAAAGCCAGCTTGTTATTAAAGAAGTCGTCCGTCAGATGCGCTGAAGGATCATAGCCGGCAAAAATTTCGTCATACGGCTGCACCGGTCCGGCATCAAGATCCGTTTGCTGCTTGAATTCGCGGCTGATCTCCGCCATATGACCCATGGATTGTTCCAGCAGGTATTCAAAGCGGCCAAACATAGTATCCAGCGCGGATTGATCGCCCGCAAAATTCTTTTGAATGAATCCTTCATAAGCCGCTTGATCGCCGTCCGCATCGCCCCAGAATTCAGACACCTGCTTCAATCCCCGTCTGAATCCGGGAGCGCTGCGTCTCTCCATATTTCGCAGTCATATCGCTCTCAAGCTTGCCTACGGCCGCTTTCAGCCAGCCGGGCGAATCGACAGCCTGGCCGGCAGGGTTGAGCTTCTCATTTTGCGACGTTTTCATGCATGACTCCTGGAAAAATGACAAGACAAGAATCAATGCCAGACACAGCCCCGATGGGACGTAGGTTCGCATAAATCCTCCGCATATATCCGTACTTTAATGCCGAGACCAGAATTTCGCTTTAACCGGATAGAGAAGCATGGCAGCGATGAGTACTCCCACCGTCCCCATGGCAAAAGCTCCGGAGTAGCTTCCTGAGATATCCGCCATGCGCGCCATCAGTGGGGGAAGAGAGCCGAATCCCAGACTGGCGCAGAGCGTATACATCCCCATGTTGATTCCCAAATTCTGCGTTCCATAGTGATGCTTAAGCAGAACAGTCCCGCTAACAATAATGCCGGCATGAGCGATGCCGCGCACGGTCATGAATAGCACCATGGTAGCCGCACCGTTGACGCTGAAGGAAAGACCGACGGATAAAGCCAGGAGCAGGTAGCATAGCAGGATGCCGGGGATTGACAGCTTGTCAAAGGTCCAGCCGAATAAGATCTTGGCGCCGATCCCAACGCCGGCCAAAAGGGAGGCGCCCCACGCCACCATTCCCAGGCTCAATCCTTTTTCGGATTGCAGAAATAGCACCTGATTCTGAATCAGCGCTTGATCGATACTCATCACCAGAAAGCCGCCGACGAATATAAACCAAAAATCCCGTGTGCCGGCCAGCTTTTTGAAATGGCCCCACATGCCGATCTTCACGGCGCCGAAGTTCCCCTTTCGCAATCGCTCATCTATGGGACTCCCGCGGCGGAAAACCAGGAACCACGCCGGCAAGGACACAAGCCAAATGCCACAGCTTAAGACAGCCATCGCCGGACGCCATCCAATTGTTCCCATCAGAGGCGCTATGAATATGGGGAGAAGCATGCCGGCGACGCTGGTGCCTGAAAGCACAACCCCCAGCATTGTTCCGATGGATTTATCGAATGCCCGGCTGGCAATCACATTAATGGCAACCGCCAGCCCTGCGCCATTGAGCCCCAGAATTACTCCCAGCGCATAGTAGAGAATCAGGTTGTCGGCGAGCATAAAGCCGGCCATGCCCAAAGCTCCAAGAACGGCGGCGATCGCGACTATATATTTGGGGCTGAGTGTGTCGAGCAGCCGGCCCACACCCAAAGCCGCGGCCGCCGCAACATAAAACTTGTAGGAGGCCAACAACACTGCCTGCTGGCGCGTCCACCCGAATTCCTCCGTTGCTCCTGCATATACAAAAGGCAGAGCAAATGCAGGAAAACCGAAAGCAAAGACCTGCATGAGAAACAATGCCAGAATGAGGGGCCATTGCTGCCTGAATTCCATGCCGAATGATGCTCCCCGCTCATCGCTCGATACGGCAACCGGTAGTTTCGCCACAGTTTGTTTGTCTCTATGATATTCTTCAAGGCACATCCTATAGTAAAACACACACAAGGGACATAATTGTTTTCTAGTCTCCGATAGGTTACGGTTTTTGGAGCTCTAAACCGGAGGATCCTATGGCATCCATCTCAAGATCAGGAAATCTGCTGAAAAAGCTTTCGATTGAGGATGTGAACCCGGGCGCCTGTTACGGACCGGATGGCTGGGTTGCGGATTCACACGGCAGCCGGATGGTTTCCTATAATCCGGCTACAGGCAATCCGATTGCGGCGGTGATACAGTCTGGACCCGAGGCGTACGAACGCGTTGCGGCCGAAGCCGCGCGCGCTTTCGACGCGTGGCGCCTGACACCGGCGCCTAAGCGCGGCGCCGTCGTCCGTGACCTCGGCAACGCGCTGCGGGAGATGAAAGAACCTCTGGGCGACCTCGTCAGCCTCGAAATGGGCAAGATTCGCGCGGAAGGACACGGCGAAGTGCAGGAAATGATCGATATCTGCGACTTCGCGGTCGGATTGTCGCGGCAGATCTACGGGCTGACGATGGCCTCGGAGCGGCCGGCGCATCGCATGATGGAGCAATGGCATCCGCTGGGCGTCATCGGCGTGATTACGGCATTCAATTTTCCTGTCGCCGTGTGGTCCTGGAACAGCGCGCTTGCAGCAGTGTGCGGCGATCCTGTCGTGTGGAAGCCGGCCGGACCGACTCCGCTGTGCGCGATTGCCGTGCAGCACATAGCCAACCGCGTGATGGCGGATCACAACCTGTGCGGAATCTTTAACCTGGTCATCGGGCCCGGCGGCAGTATCGGCGATCGCATGCTGAACGATCCTCGAGTAGCCCTGATATCCTTTACGGGCTCTACGCTCATTGGAAGACATGTATCTGAAACCGTTGCCCGGAGATTTGGCCGCACGATCCTGGAACTGGGCGGCAACAACGCCATCATCGTAACAGAAGATGCCAACCTCGATCTGGCAACGCGTGCAATCGTGTTTGGAGCAGTCGGTACCGCGGGCCAGCGCTGCACATCCACCCGGCGCATCATTGTCCATAAGAGCATCGCGCAGGAACTGGTTCGCCGACTTGTGCAAGCCTACGGCCAGGTGCGAATCGGGGATCCCCTGGATCCAGCCACACTGATGGGTCCTCTTGTCACAACGGACGCAGTAGAAGACATGTTCCAGGCGATCGAACAGGCTAAAGCAGACGGCGGCCAGGTGCTCTGCGGCGCGCAGCGGTTGACGGAGACTTGGAGCACAGTTCGTTGAACCCACTATCATCCGAATGCCACAGCAAACCGGTATCGTGCAGCAGGAAACCTTCGCCCCAATCCTGTACATCCTCGAATACGAACGCTTTGAAGACGCCCTCAAGCTGCACAACGACGTCCCGCAAGGACTCTCCAGCGCAATATTCACAGGGAATCTGCTCAAGGCTGAGGAGTTCCTGTCGCCGCGCGGCTCCGACTGCGGCATCGCCAACGTCAATATCGGAACCTCCGGCGCGGAAATCGGCGGCGCTTTCGGCGGCGAAAAAGAAACCGGCGGCGGGCGCGAGTCCGGCTCCGACGCCTGGAAAGCCTACATGCGCCGCCAAACGAACACCATCAATTGGTCGACCGACCTGCCGTTAGCTCAGGGCATAAAATTCGGCGCCACATGATTCCGGATTCCGGATTCCAAAAACTTGGATTGTTTAACCCGGACTTGTACGGACCGAAAAAGTGATGCAGTCGGCTGCATGGTTTGATCTGAGTACTTCCGAATCGCCCCAGTTTTTGGGCAGGGCAGTCATAGCTCTCGCAGCTGATCCGATCGTCATGGAAAGAACCGGACACGTGGTATTTGCCGCACAACCGGCGAGAGATTATGGGTTTAATGACATCGACGGGAAAACACCCAGAGCATTGACGCTCGATGACGTGTGACAAATCATGAAGAGCCTCATCGTCCCGTTCCGACTCCTGAATCGCGGGGAATGCGTTCGGTACGCTCTCCATACCGGAAACACGTCGCAAAAATGGCTTTCGGATCGAGCTGCTCCTTTTCATGAATATAGACATACCATCGCGCGCAGAGATTTGCCGGAGAGCATCAGCCCGCGAAAGCAGGCGTTGCATTACGTTTTTGTTGAATAGGGAAGGTAGCCAGTTGCTGTTGCAGCCCTGACGGGATCTAGATTCCTACCCCGCATAGACGGGCTTCCGGCAAATATCGGGCCAATTGGGTTGCATCGCTGCCTCCCACTCCGGGGCTGGAAGTCGCATTAAAATATTCGATAACTCTTTGTGCCGTGGATACCATCAGAGGGACAGCAGCATCCAGGACCGGCGAGAGTTCCAGTCCCCAATCAATTATCTGCGGTTCTGCGCCGATGATCACGACCTCAGCCGGAGGGCGATGAAGGGTTTGCAGAACCTGAATGAGTCCCATTTCATGCAGGGAGCCATGTTCCCCCTCTTCCAATACATCCTTGGCCCGAAGCACATAGACAGAGCCCGGCTTCCCCCCCGTCTTCACCGCATCGAAAGCAAGAATCCTGTCGGCTGTTTCAAGAAGGTGGGCGGCATTGAACACCGCCGTCCCAACCTCGACGGCGAGGCAGGGACGCGGTGTTATCTGCTGAAAGCGGCGCACTGCATGCACTCCGACACCGTCGTCCCGCAGAATGGAATTTCCCAGACCGACGGCCAGAATCCTGGAATGCCGAAGCGTTGCCGCTGTGGTCGCGGATGGATAGGTCATACGTTTCCTCGCTATCCCTGAAACGGGCCAACCGCAAAAAATCTCGATTTATCTGAAGGATGTATTACGTGCACCGCGCAGGAGAGGCAGGGATCAAACGAATGAATCACCCGGACAATCTCAATCGGTTGGTCCGGATTCTCGACTGGAGTTCCCAGCAATGCCTGCTCGATAGGCCCGAGAACGCGGCGGCCATCTCGCGGCGAGGCGTTCCAGCAGGTAGGCGTGATGATCTGATACCGTCCGGTTCTCGAAGAACCGATCTGATGCCGAGTGACCCAGCGCTCCTCTGGGCGCTTCGGTCAGGCCGATGCCCGTGGCGTTTGCAGGCATCGGGAATTGCCGATACACCGGCTCAATCGGCTGCAGCTCATTTATCCAAAGGCGCATGGCATCTGCGACTTTGGCGGCCTCATTCGCTCTGGCCAGATGGCGGTCCATTACAGATATCCCGTTTTGATAGCTTCCGTTGATCCACATGCGCGCCAACGGTCCCGCCTCATAGGGCGCATCTGCATAGCGTGGCGCCTTCAGCCAGGAATACGCAGCTTCCGATTTCGGGAATACTGGCTGTGTCACGCCATTTGCCGGGTTGAGACCATCGCTCGAGTCTGCATACCAAGAGTAGGTAACCTTTTCGGTTATGTCGTTGACGTTAAGCTGCCGGATTTCTTTGGTGCCGTTGGGAGCTACTCCCCGACGTAAAAGTTTGGTCTTCCCGGTATCATCAAGGTCGAACACGCCATAAGCGAGGAGATTCCGGCAACCGGCTCCTATCTGGAAATAGTCACGGTAAATGTCGCTAAGTAAATTCACATCCGGAAGATAAATGTCGTTGATGAAATCGGTAATCTCGGCAAGGTATTGTTGAAACCGATCAATGCGGTTGCTTCGGATAGAAGTTGTAAAGCCTCCGGGCACAAATGCCGGAGGGTGGGGAAGGCGGCCGCCAAAAAGGGCGCCCATCTCGTGACACTTGCGGCGTATCTCGAGAGCCTGAACATAATGACCAACCAGCTCTTGAGCGGCCGGACCCGCGATGCGCTTGTCTGCGCTCCAGGAGGGCTGCCATGGCGACATGGCGGGACCGTCTACAAAGTCGAGTGCTGAGAGCACATAAAAATGGAGGATGTGGGATTGTAGATAATTTGATCCCAGAACCAGGTTGCGCAGAACGCGGGCGTTATGCGGAACTGTAATGCCGGCGGCATTTTCCAGCGCTGCTGAGGAAGCGAGAGCGTGGGACACAGGGCAGACCCCGCAGATGCGTTGCGTGATGTCCGGAGCATCCAGTGGACTGCGATTCGCCAGGATTGTTTCGATTCCGCGGAATAACGTCCCGGTTGCCTTTGCATCCACTACCACTTGCTGATTGTTGACGGTGTCGATGGTAACATTGATTTTAAGGTGGCCTTCGATCCGACTGACGGGATCCAGGGTAATTGATTGGGTGGTGTAGCTAATTGATTGCATGTGTTATGCCTCCATCTTGCTTTCGCCGATTCCGCGCAGCGTGTAATTTGGGTATGACGGTTCAGTGCATCCAATGCAAGGAGCATTCGCATCGACGCACCAGTTCACATGATTGTTCCATCCGATGGTGGGGCAGTTGGCGCGTGTTTTCGGGCCCGCGCACATCAATTCCTTAAGACAAAGCCCGTCTTGGCCGTAAATTCGGGCTTTTTCCCTTTCTTTTCTGGGGCACCTCTCGTGAACAGGCTTCTGGAACAATCGCTTGGGGCGCCCTTTGTCGTCGAGTTCGCCCACCGTTCCGAGCAGGAGATTGGCTACAGTCCAGACAATCCAGTCCGGATGTGGAGGGCACCCTGCGATGTTGTAAGTGCGCTTGCCTGTGACTGTCCCCACCCCGGACAGCTGTTGGATTCGGAGGAGCGGCTGGAATTCCTCCCCACGAAGCGCACGTTCCGATGGAGAGAATGCTCGATGCACGCCCGGCCAAGGTCTTCACGGCGTCCAGGAAAGTCACCTCCCGACCGTCTCGGCTCCAGGCTATGCATGCGTGGCCGCCAAACGCGGTCGGCACGCCGCCTTCGACTGCCAATATATATCCGCCCTTTGCATAGGCAGCATCGAGCACTTCAATCCCCGTGTCCGCCACGGCGGCCATCGCGGTATTGTGATATGCCAGATTCACATTGTTGATCAGCAAATCTGCGATATCGACGGGCTTGACCGGTGATACATAATTTAAAAAGGATACGGTACATCCGGTGCATCCGCTCCCCTGAAGCCAGAGGATTGTCGGTGCATTCGGATTCGCCAGCAATTCCTCCAATTTGATGACGTCAAGCGCGCTTAATCCCAACGCCAGGGACGAGGTTTTGCATATGTTAAGAAAATCACGTCGTGACAGGATCATAGACTCTCCCTTCAGGTGTAAAACTGTCATAAGCTTTCGTATCGATATCGCCTCCCTGCCGGGGCACAAGGTAGAGAGGATGCACAGGCACACTCCAGGTCTCGTTCGATAGCCGTGATTTGGGCACATTGCCGGGTGAGGTCATAAATGGCAATTCCCCAAAACTATCCTTCATCCAAAGGCTCAAGCAGGATCGAATTCCCCTTCACAAAACGCTGCAGAGGATTTCTATGCAATTTGTGTTCCAGTTGTTGTCGCGTGCTTTTCCTGAATGGCTGCGGCTGCGCGGCGCAAATGCCTTAAAAATACCGGATCATTTCACCTTCACAATGGATGGTCCGGAGAATGCTGAAACGATAGGTGATGGGGCCGAGCTAGGACGGATGCATGGGAGAATGGAATCGCGCATAGTATGCTTAGAATCAGGGATGAAGAACTATGCGCAAATATTTGGAATTGCCTTGAGGTAGGCCGGAACGCATGGGAAAATTTCCTCTCCCCCGCAGGACTTTTTTCCCGTCCTGAAGCTATCGAAAAACTGTTGCGGACGTATGGGTGAATATTCCGGTAGCGTTCGACCTCACGACGCTCGGTATCGACGTCTGCGCTATAGGTGTATTAAAATCCCTGCTCAAAACCTCAAATTCGACTGTAAGATAGCACCGATTTCGATACATCGGCAAGGACGGGTGCCCGAAGTTTGCATAGCCTGGACCTGTAGCAATCATCGGGGCATCCGGATGCGAGCATTTGGCCGATTTGGCAGACTATTAAAAATCTATCGGTATAA
>CAVRAD010000008.1:0-198699 GCA_963718845.1 uncultured Acidobacteriota bacterium | reverse complement strand
CCGGCAATACCCGAATGTCATCGATTACGAGCTGTTGCCCTACATGCGTTTTCGGAGAAAGCAAATATGCGTTTCTGGGGCGAGTTTACGAAATGGCGGACTTTGAGACGCCGGCACCTGAAACGCTCGCCCGGTTGCGCACGATCATCGACGAGGCTTTCGGCCGGAGCGGTGAGCCGACACGGAGTTGACAACGTGAATCAATTCTCTTCGAAGCACTCCGCAAAAGATAGGCTTAGGATATCCTGCCGCAAAAGGAGACTGGATTATGAATACGTATCCAATGGTTAATATGCCCGCGAGAGGATTCCCTCAGGAGGCGTACTGTGGCTGAGATACTTCAAATCCTGCTAAAGCTATCTCTCGTAATCTTCATGGTAGGCAACCTGCTGGATATGGGCCTCAGGCTCACGCTCCGCGAAGCCCTTGGGGGGCTGCGAAATGTGCGCTTTGTGGTCTTCAGCGTGCTGTGGGGTTTTGTCCTGTGTCCGGCCCTGGCCTGGTTGCTCACGAAGGCTATCCCGCTGGAGCCCCCTTATGCCATCGGAATGATTCTGCTGGGAATGGTGCCGTGCGCGCCTTTTCTACCGATGATGGTGGAAAAGGCGCGCGGGAACCTGGCTTACGCGGTGGCCTTCATGCTGCTGGCTTCGGTGGTCACGGTGGTTTATATGCCCCTGGCGGTCCCGGTACTGGTCAAAGGATTTACCGCCGATGCCTGGACCATCGCAAAGCCACTCGTGTTCTTCTTGATGGTGCCCCTGGCGATCGGGATCGTGATGCAGCGCTCCTTCGCGACTGTCGCTGCCCGACTCCAGCCAATCGTCAAGAAAGCGACGGGGATTGACACGATCCTCATGCTCGTGCTCTGCGTGGTTGTTTACGGCAAAGCTTTCATCGGCGCAGCGGGGAGTTACGCGTTCGGAACGCAGATTCTGTTTTTTTCGGTGGCGATTGCGGCATCGTATGGGCTCAGTTTCGGCCTGCCCCAAGATCAAAAGAGCGTCTTGGCCCTCGGGATGGCCACGCGCAATCTCGGAGCTGCGTTCGCGCCGCTGTTTGCCGTTCAGGATATTGACCCGCGAGCGATCGTTATGGTCGCCATCGGGGTGCCAATGCAAACAATTGCGGCGTTGCTCGCTGCCCGCTGGTTTGCCCGCCGCGCCACGATCTGTGAACAGGGAGCTGCGCAGACCGTTCCGCGCATGGACAGCCCGCGGGATTAATGAAGTTCAGTCCATCTTAAGATCATAAATGATGAGACTGCCCAGACCTTTTCGGTCAGCCGGTCGACCTTGGTTTCGGCCGCGTTTCAGGAAAAAAAGGAGGCTGCAACATGAAGGCAATCACAGTGGAACCCCTTAGAGAGGGGAGTGCACGGATTGATGATGTGCCGGAGCCCGATGCTCGTTACGGCTCGGTGCTAGTGGAAAACATCGCCGTCGGGGTATGTGGAACTGACGTCGAAATTGCGGAGGGCAAGTACGGCTGGGCCCCACCGGGCAAGACGCGCCTGGTGCTGGGTCATGAATCCCTTGGCCGCGTGCTCGACCCGGGTCCGGCAAGCGGATTGAAAAGGGGTGATCTGGTGGTAGGCGTCGTGCGCCGGCCGGACCCAGTTCCCTGTCCAAACTGCGCGGTGGGCGAGTGGGACATGTGCCGCAACGGCCAGTACACCGAGCGCGGCATTAAACAAATCGACGGTTATATGTCCGAGCGCTGGAGGATTGAGCCTGAATATGCAATCAAGGTTGATCCGACACTGGGGATTCTCGGTGTACTACTGGAGCCCACGACAGTTGTTGTGAAGGCGTGGGAACATATCCTCGCGGTGGGCCGGCGTGCCTTCTGGGAACCGAAAACTGCGCTGGTGACCGGTGCGGGGCCCATCGGCCTCTTAGGTGCCCTCGTCGGAATACAGCTCGGGATGGATGTTCACGTCCTCGCACGGAAGAAAACCGGGCTTCAGCCAGAGCTCGTACGCGCTCTGGGCGCAACCTACCACTCCTGCAGCGTTGCGGATGTAGGGTTTGAGCCGGACGTCATCATGGAGTGCACCGGAGTGGGGCAGATCATCGGCGATTCGATCTCAATCATCGGAGCGAGTGGGATTGTTTGTCTTACAGGCGTCGGGCACGGCGGCACGCCGCCCAAAATCGCCACGGCGGACGTGGCATCTTCGGCGGTGTTGAAAAACAACGTTGTGTTCGGCAGTGTCAACGCCAACAAGCGTCACTGGTACAAGGCAGGAGAAGCTTTGGCGCGAGCGGACCGATCGTGGCTGGCACGTCTCATCACGCGGCGCGAGCGGCCGGCCGACTTCGCTAAAGCTTTGGAGCGACAGTCGGAGGACATCAAAGTCGTCATTCAGTTCGCCGAAGTGTAATATCGGCGGCCGGTCCAGGCCCGCTCTATGTCTCACAACCGGGAAAGGATTCACGCACGATGAATGATTCAAAGAATCGGTCTGTCCCCTGGCAACTGGTGTTATCAGAGCTGGCCGGCACTGCCTTGTTAGTGTTGGTCGGCCTGTCGCTGGTCATCCTGATGTTTGGAGCCGGCAGCCCCGTCGTGCACGCTTTGCCCAGCGAAGGATTGCGACGACTGATCACCGGCTTCCTGTTCGGAACCACGGGCGCGCTGATTGCGCTTTCCCCGGTGGGGAAAGAAAGCGGAGCGCACATCAATCCGGCCGTCACCATGGGATTCTGGCTTATGGGCAAGCTCGAATCACGAATTGCTATTGGCTATGTTTTGGGGCAGTTGGCGGGTGCGGTACTCGGCGCCCTGCCCCTCCTCGCTTGGGGTTCGATGGGCCGGAGCGTGGCATTCGGCGCCACGCTGCCTGGTCAGGGTTACACAATCCAAGCCGTTTTGCTGGGCGAAGTGACCACCACGTTTATCATGGTTTCGTTGTTGGCTGTTTTCCTTGGATTCCGGCGAATCCGTCCATTTACCCCGGCGATCTTTCCGTTTCTCTATGCCGTCATGGTGTATGCGGAGTCGCCGATATCCGGCACCAGCACGAATCCCGCCCGCAGTCTCGGTCCGGCGATCATATCCGGACAATGGCAGGGAGGGTGGATTTATTGGGTTGGTCCGCTCATCGGAGCCTTCGCAGCAACCCTCGTCTGCAGTTTCTTGGCGAAGCGGATTGAGGTGGCAAAACTCTATCATTTCGAGAGCGACCGTCGTCGGGTCTTCCGCACCGGAATAGGATTCCATGGCACATCAGACCCCAGGCAACAAGGAAGTGATACCTTGGAGTAGACAATGGAAATAATTGCATCATTTCTTAGCCAGCAACCTTTTCTGGCCCTGTCCCTGGTTATAGCTCTCGGCTATGCAATCGGCTGCATTAACATAAATGGTTTTTCTCTCGGTGTCGGTGCAGTTATTTTTTCGGGCCTCTTCATTGGCTCCATCGCCTCGAAATGCCAGCCGCCGGCTATGATCGGGACACTTGGATTGGTGATGTTTCTCTATGGCCTGGGCGTGCAGTTCGGCAAGCAGTTCTTCGCAGGTCTGACCGGCGCGACCGGGCGCCGGTACAATATGCTTTCCTTGCTCGCGCTGGCCGCCGCTTCCCTTGTAACCGTGATAGAAATGATCTTAATGAAAGTTGCCCCTCCTATGATGGCCGGCCTCTTTGCCGGTGCCGGCACCAATGCGGCGACTATGCAGGCTGCCATGGAGGCCGCAAAAAACAGCGATCCGGCGGTGGGCTTTAGTGTGGCGTATCCCTTCGGCCTGGTTGGCGCGATCCTGTGCCTGTATTTCATGCAACTTTTCGTCAAACCGAATCTCGAGGCGGCATCCGGAGCAGGATTGGAGACAGTGGAGGTGGCGATCCGCTCGTCGGAAGCAATAGGCCGAACCCTTGGGGAGCTGATTTCTCGTATACCCGAAGGGATAAAAGTCCTGGCCGTACGAGTCGCCCATGAAAACAAGCATCCCGAACCAGGGCTGATTCTCGGCGAGGGCGATGTGCTATGGCTGGGATGCAGTGACCGTGCAGCACTCGATGAGGTAGAGCAGATGCTTGGCGATCGTGCTACGGGTCGTATCTTTGGAGACCGCAGCATGATCGATTACCTGCATGTGTTTGTGTCGAAGCCTCAGTTGGTGGGCGTTCGAGTGTCGGATCTCAAGTTTCCAGAGGGTGTGGTGGCAACGATCACCCACTTACAGAGAGGCGACGCCGAGATGCTGATCTCGCCGGGCCTCATGCTGGAATTAGGAGACCGCGTCGGCCTCCTGACCAACCGCAAGACGTTTCAAGCTGTTCGGAAGTTCTTCGGCAACTCGATCAGGGGAACGGCCGAATTCAGTTATGTCTCACTCGGCACCGGAATGGTGCTGGGGGTGCTTCTGGGCATTCTGCCGATTCCGGTTCCCGTGCTGGGCACGATGAAGGTGGGGATTGCCGGGGGGGCACTCATCGTAGCGCTGGTTCTCGGAAGGCTGGCCCATACGTGGAAGTTCACATGGGTAATGCCGCTTTCGGCCAACCTCACGCTCAGGAATTTTGGCCTATCGATTTTCCTGGCCCAGGTCGGCATGAGTTCGGGCGCTCCTTTTGTCGAGGTTGTTAAGAACAGTGGTTTGATCTATCTCGCCGCCGGTGCCTTTATCCTGTTCGCCCTCGCGCTAACCCCGCTACTGATCGGTCATTTTGCAATGCGCATCCCATTTGACGATCTTCTCGGCATCACGGCCGGCGTTACCGGCAATCCCGCAATTCTTGCCTATGCGTACCGATCCTTCCCGTCTGATCGTGTCGAGATCTGCTACTCGATGATCTATCCCGCGGCCACGATCCTGAAAATCGTGATAGCCCAACTGCTGATTGCAGTCGGTGCCGGCGGATAGCCATACCAATAAAGGATGCCCTTTGAACATGCGTAAATTTTCCATTCTCATTATCTGCGGGCTCATATGGGCAGTCACGACGGCAGCCGTGCGGGCAGCGGATGAAGATCCGGAAGTCGTCCGGCTTCGCCAGCACGGCGCGGAACTCGAGAAACAGAACTAACGCATACTTCAAATATTGGAGGAGATTCAATCTCGTCTGCGGGAGAAAAACCGCGCTCCTGCGCCAGCCGTTCCTGCACCCTCACGGCATCCAAAGCAGCGGACGAAGCCGTGCGTTCGCCGGAGCTCAGTAAGTTCTGTTTATGATGAAAGATCAGTTTATCAAAACAATAATTCTAGGTAACACATAGGTAACAAAAAACACTCGATTGCAGTGAACAGGTGAGAACAGATGGGAACTGAAAAACAGCCCGTATTTACAGGCTTTCCAGGAGGATGCCACTTGTTCAGATTTGTTCAATAGGAATTAGCACAGTGCAGAGAATAATCATTCGTAATCAGTAGGTCGCCGGTTCGACTCCGGCCGCTGGCTCCAGAAAACAAATAACTTACAGCTTCAAAGAAAAATCCCCTAAAGCCAATAGGTAACACATGCGTAGCAATGCGACCATGCTTCATCTCCTATTTCAGACTCTTCTACTCTTTCATTGTTCATTTCCATAAATTCGGCTCTATATTCATCTGGAGGGGTGTTTTGGGAAAAGCCGCAAAGCGGATTACTTGTGGGAAGGCCTGTTTTCGGTAGCTATCTTAGATCAAAATAGCGGGCAATCACGAGGGTGTCGTTATTTCTTTTTCAACGGCACACACGCAGTAATGGTTCCGCCCTTAAGGGAATTGATCGGCGTCAACTACATTGATTGTCGGTCAATGTAATTGTCGCCCATCAGGAATGACAGAAAAAAGACTTTTGGAGATGATCGAGGTACAATATGCGTATCTGGAGGGGAAAATGACCAGGAATTTTAGCGTGATCATCGAACGCGACGCTGAGGGATACTATGTTGGAACGATACCTGAATTAAGGGGTTGTCATTCGCAAGCCCGTTCCCTGGACGAACTTATGATCCGGGTCCGGGAAGCCGCCGAGTTGTGTCTGGAATCTCAGATGGACGGTTTAGAACCGCTTGATTTTGTCGGTGTTCAAACCATCAGCGTGGCGTTATGACGCGGCTTCCAAGGCTAACGGGAAAGGAAATCATCGTCGCTCTGCGCGGTGCCGGATTTCAAGTAGTTCGCATTAAAGGCAGTCATCATTTCCTCCAGCATCCTGACGGTCGTGTCACAGTCATTCCTGTTCATTCAGGTGAAATTATCGGACCGGGTCTTATGGCAAAAATTCTCCTTGATTGTGACCTGAGCCATGAGGAATTCCAGCAACTCCTCTGATCCATCTATGCATTAACAATAATCCATCTGCCAAAGGGCGATTCCAATAAGCTAGCTGTGTGCCTGAACGGCTCAAATATGCGGGATATGGTTATAGGCCGCTTCCCATGAAAAGAACCAAATATCGGCATAAAGGCTGAGCCGAGCTGTGAACGATCGCATTGAGATTTGTCTCAATAATGATGGTTAGGTAATGAGAAGGCCTGATATCAGTAGCTATCCTGGGCAACAATTCTCTGCATATGAAAAACGCCTGACTACTTCACCGGAACCCATCAATGGGGACAGTCCCCATTCTGAGTATCTTAGTCTGACGCCTGGACCTCCCAATAGGACCCAAGTAATTATTCAGGCCGACCCCGGCACGGCCTTCGAGGATTGCTTCGGGATGAGCTATGTTGGATTTTTTCTAACGGAATTTGATAATGTAGTGCAAAGCGATTAGCACAGCCATCCGTGATTAAGACAACTGCAAGCAGTCGCGCCCCAAGGCTTTCGTCTTACCGATCCAACAAAATGGATTAACTGTCGGGAAATCGGCTTCACACAAGTAATCGAGCGCCACACCCTTCAGAAGATCTATTTCCGGGATTTGCAGTGGATCGGTCCAAGCTTGCAAGTTGAACTGCAATAAATGAGCGCTAGAAGGCCGCGTAAATGACCGACTTGACAAATGACAATACTCGCTTTACAATAGGGCTCCATGATTAGGAGCTTCAAACACCGGGGCCTGAAACGGCTCTATGAGCACAACGATAGAAGCGGAGTACGGCCTGATTTGGCAGAAACGGTTGAGGAGATTTTGACCGTCCTTGATGAAGCCGCTATGCCGCAGGCGCTTAATCTGCCGGGATACCGTCTTCATTCGCTGAAAGGCGACTTGAAGGGGTTTTGGTCTGTCACGGTACGAGCTAACTGGCGCATCATGTTTCGTTTTGAAGGAACTGACGTCTTTGATGTTGAACTGATCGACTACCACTAAGGAGAAATAGCCATGCCCATGAAAAACCCTGCCCATCCTGGACGCATCGTGCGGAGCGCATGCCTTGAGCCCTTGGGGTTGTCCGTTACTGAAGGAGCAAAAGGTCTCGGTGTTACCCGGCAGACTCTCAACAATATTATCAACGGCAAGTCCGGCATTAGTCCGGTTATGGCCATCCGGTTGTCCAAGGCTTTTGGCAGTACGCCAGAAACTTGGTTGCGCATGCAGCTTGCCTACGACCTTGCTGCCGCCCGCAAGGATGAGGGCAAAATCAAGGTGAGACGCCAGGTTCCGCAAGAATTGCATATGCGCTGAACGCCGGCTATGCCGGAGATCAGTAAATTATGTTTATGATGAAAAATCAGCTTATCAAAACAAAGATTTAAGGTAACACATAGGTAACAAAAAACACTCGATTGCTCCGAACCGATGTGAACAGATGAGAACTGAAAAACAGCCTGTATTGACAGGCTTTTCATGAAGATGCCACTTGTTCGGATTTGTTCAATAGGAATTAGCACAGTGCGGAAAATAATCAGTCGTAATCAGACGAAGCTGAACAGAATGCATGGGCCTATTTTGCCGGGCCTTCGTGAGGCTTGTAGAAGACGAACTTGTCAACTTCGACGGTCTTGATGTATTTCGTGGACCAACTGGGGGTTGCTTTCCGCTCATGGAAATACAATGCGCCACCGGTTCGGTCTGTTAGTTGCCGGTTGAGGGCCTTTCGAGCCACTTCCTTGGCGATCGCGTAAGATTCATCCTCCTTTGCGTCATCCGAATGGCCATCGCACCACCACGAGAACTGGCAGTCACCCTGCTCGCGGCCTTGCATGACAACTTCACAAATCGTGTTTGGAAAACCCTCATGGCCCAGCCGGTTCATAACAACATTTGCGATTGCTTCCATGCTGGCAGCCTCCTCACCCCTGGCCTCCCAGTAGACGGTTCGTGACAGACAGGTGATCGCATTGTTCAAGGGCTCTTTGCCGACTGGATCGACTGCTTGCACTTCAGTCTTACTGATGATCTCGGATGGAGAAGGGATCGCCTTGCTGCCTTCGGCTGCGGCGTTCTTCTCCAATACCCCCGCCTTTTTCTCTGTGGATTCCGCCGTCTGTTCAGAAGGCGGTACGGATACTCTTTCCTCGCTGAAACCTTGAATAACCAAAGCAACTAAACATAGCAATAATGTTACCAATTTAGTTTTCATGACTCCCTCCTCAGACTTACATAGTGTCTCCTTAGATCTGCCAGTCAACGATGAAAGAGCTTGATTCGGTTTCCGTGGCCTTGACCTTTCCGTCGGGGAGTGGGCTCTGGCCTGGATTGAGGGGCACAAATGGAGGAGCCGGTGTAGTTGAAGGCTGCGCAGGAATAGGCTGAGCCATTTGTGTTGAATCTTGCGGCAAGGACACATGCTCCAGGGCGGTCTGTAGGGCTTTCTTTAGATCGGCCCTTCTTATTCGCTGTTTGCCTGGCAGGGGGAGAGTGCGGAGAAGATTGTCCGTAAACTCTCGTGTGAGTTTTTTGAGCGCATCACCGGTTAATCGTTCCCCTCGCTCAAACCAGCGGGTTGCAGCGATTCCCATGACCGCGGTTGTAGACGCAGCAATGATTCCTGCCAAGATATCCCCAGGCAGTCCTCCAAATTTACTTAATTGCTGGAACAGAGTCCTCCCCAGTAACCCCAGGCCAAAGGTAGCCACGATTTCTTTTGCCCGCCCCAATGTAATCTTGTAGTCATAAATGCGGGCAATCGACAAAACCATCGAGCTCTGAACCACAATGAGCGGAGCAAAATCGATAATAGGCAGCGGCACCATTCCGATAAGTCCGGAAGTCACCGCTGCTCCCGAAATAGTGGTCCAGGCCAATTGCAGTCGAAAACCCGGCAGCGCATGAGCCAGAGCTGCCACGATTTCCGGATCTGATTTCGCCACTGCAAGCACTACCTGTCCGACATTCTTGCCATCTTTGGCAGCAGTCGCCACGAGTTGGTCGGGTGACAGGTGCAAACTTACAGCCGCCGCTTCAATGACCTTGTGCGCAGCCCGTTTAACCAAGTCGATTTTATTGAGCACCACCAGGAACGGTTTATCCAGGCTGGTGAGTTCAGTAAACAATTCTCGTTCTGTCTTTTTAATCCCCTGAATAGCATCAAACATGATGACTAAAAAATCGGATTGTTGCGCCGCCTCCAAGGCCCGCAATTTCTCTGCCTCACCAACATCGCCCACGGCGTCGGCCCCCGGCGTATCCACAATGTCAAATAAGCCCGCGTCAGCCGTCCGGCTGATGCGGGTTGTGCCGGGCATTGGTCCTACATCGGTGCGATCGCTTGAAATCCGGATTAGTTGGTTGTAAAGCGTTGACTTCCCGACGTTGGCTGGACCAACAATGGCGACCTTTCTTTTCTGACCTGCAACTACTTTAAAGTTCCGGATAGCGAGGTCGATCAGCCGGCGAACGAGTATAGGTTTAGAGGGAATGGCTTTGATGAGCATTTCAAGCTCTTGCTGCAGCGAAGCGGGCAAAGCCTCCCAAAGCTGTTTTAGTTTTCTGCATACACTTGGCGGAAATTCTTTTAGAAAATCATCTATGGCGTTCATGGAAGAAATAATAGCGCTCCCATTGGCGTAAGGAGATGATAAATCCAGCCAATTTATCTACAAACTCATAATGGCCCCGGACAAGATCGCCTTGTGAGCAGTATCGCAGAGGAACTCAGTCCCATTGAACTCGCTTTCTCAGCGGAAACCTCTATTTCCTGTTCTCCACTGCGCAGTTTTTCAACCTCAGCGGCGAGAACTCCTATCTGTCGATGCAACTCTTCGACTTCCCCTGACTCCCCCGCGCCAACTGTTGCTTTTGGTACGGATATGTTTTGGGATTTCATGGCATCTTCCAGCTGCTTCAACCTTTTATCCAGCCGATCGACCTGATCCTTAAGGCTTAAATCCTTACTCGGAAGAACAGTCGCGCAGCAAATCGCAAGCATCGAAACTCTAAAAGCACTACCTAGCACGCCAATGTATTTCATAATGGTCCTATCCTGACTTTAAATTTAAAAAGTGATCCACTCAAACTCAAATAAACACTACATTCATCAATTAATGAAACCGTTTATCCGCATCATTATGTTGTTGATGGATATATGATGAAGGCATATTTCATAAACGCCCGGTCATTATATGAAAATGAATTTCAATTACAAGTTTTTTATTATTTCACTGCCGTTTTACCCTGTCTGGCTAAAATTTTGTCGGATGTTGTACCATTGTATCAGATGCTGCCGCCTGCAAGGATGAGGGAAAAATCAAGGAGAAACGCCAGAAGGTCCCGCAAGAATTGCATATGCACTGAACGCCGGATACGCCGGAAAATCAGTTTGTCCAAAGCCGAAATCCAGGGAACACATAGATAGGACATTGTGACTTCTGGACCATCGTGCGCAACAGACTCATTCCCTCGAGTCTGAACACCGGGAGACATCTGTGATCATATTAGGGTACACTAACCGCTTCGCTTCCATTACGATCGAAGCTGATCTCGCAGAGCAAGGTGCGACGTTCGTATTGGAAGATGGAACGCGAGGAGATTTTCCTGCTGATATGGAGAGATAATTGTGAAGAATTGGAATTCATTGGCGGTGTTGGGATTGTTCGTTGCGGTTTGCCTTGCAGTCGGAGGCTTGGGCTCAATCTTTACGGCCGGCTCAGTCCGTGATTGGTATCCGACTCTCCAAAAGCCTTCATGGAACCCGCCCGCTTGGTTATTCGGACCGGTCTGGACAATGCTCTATATAATGATGGCAATCGCGGCATGGCTCATTTGGCAAAGACGAGGTTTCGTCAATGTTAACAGCGCTCTTGGACTATTCGGTTTTCAGCTGATTCTCAATGTCGCATGGTCGCCTCTCTTTTTTGGACTAAGAAATCCATTGGCCGGCCTATTGGATATCGTTCCTTTGTGGGCGGCTATTCTGGCAACGCTCATTTCCTTCTGGAAAATCTCTCCGGCTGCCGGAGTTCTCCTGGTACCGTACTGGCTATGGGTCAGCTTCGCCGCGGCGCTTAATTTTGCCATCTGGAAGCTGAACCGATGATCACGAAGGGGCCAATCCTGAACAAATCCACGGATATTCGCATAGGCCGAAAGGATGGATTTTACACCGTGGAAACATGTTTGTTCCTTCCTCGTCCCCTTGAGACTGTATTCCCATTTTTCGCGGATGCAGGCAACTTGGAGACACTCACTCCACCATGGTTGCGGTTTGAGATTCTCACTCCCCTGCCGATCGCCATGCGTGCCGGAGCCATTATAGAGTATCGATTGCACCTTCACGGGATAGCCTTGCATTGGCAAACGGCAATCACAGCATGGGAGCCGCCGTTTCGCTTCGTGGACGAACAAAGGCAAGGCCCCTATCGGAAGTGGATTCACGAGCACACCTTCACGCAGTGCGACAACGGCAGCGAAATGCGTGATTCTGTGCGGTATTCGGTGCCCGGCGGATGGTTGGTGAACCTGCTTTTCGTGCAACGTGAGGTGCGGCGGATATTCGAGTATCGCTCCCGCAAGCTGAGGGATCTCTTCTCGTGATTGGACACCGATGATTCAGGAATTGCGGGAGACTTTCATCCGGCGCTCAATGCTTAATTTCATATGGGCAGAATTGGATGATGGGAAACCTCCTGAAGTGTCAAATGCGATGGTGCGATTTGTCCGTTTATAATCCGTCCATTTTTTTGTTATGAGGCGGCGAATGTTTTTTACCAGCATCACGTTAAGGTCCAGTTTTAGTTCAAAATTGGATGGCATCCAGATATTGGATTCCACGCGCTGGAAATCGAGTCTCCCCTCGGTATTGCGAATCACCGCCAGCAATCCAGCCCAATACTTGAAGGGCTTGCTCATCACAAAGTCGAAACGCACGAGGCCGTAATCATCTTGAGCCACCCATAGCGTACCGGTCGACTGGTTCAGGGCATGATCCATCATTTCCCGCACCGGAAGCTCGCCATCTTTGGGTTCGAACGCGATTACCCAGCATCGATGCCGGCCGACCTCTTCGGTCCGCAGCATTTTAAAACGATAGCGAATCATCAACTGGTTGCCAAATCGTATTCCCGGACGCTTCTCCGGCTGCGGGTGCAGGCCTTGTTTTTTTCTTTTTTCAACTTCGCGAATGAATTTGGTTTTATTCTTCTCTTCAGCATTTCGTTCCCGGGCACTGAGAGCTCTGCCATCTTGTGCAATCAGTTCCTCAAAGAGTGCTCCATGAAGCGGATATTGATGGTAGTTGGTCAGGTCTGATTCTGTTGCCTGGCCGCTTGCATCCAGTGATTGTATCGACATAAAAACCTGGGATTCGAATTGCGCATCCACCTGCAGGGTATGTTGCGCTTCAGCACGAGCAACGACGCGATCGACAATTGCCTGTACCGATGGATCCTCTGGTGCTGAGTGCCATCCTCCAGCCAAAACCTTTCCTGTGCCCCAAACCAGCAAAAATAAAAAGATCAGATTGCATAGCAAGGCAACAAAATATTTAAGCGCCGCGGTATTCGTGTTTTGCGGATAGCGCCAATTGCCTGAAACAGAGGATGAAAAACCTGACATGTCGAAGAGCCCCACAAATAGTAAAGCATCAATCGCGGCAAACCGCCGGCAATGGTTTCGGATAAAAGCACCGATCGAACTGCAGCCGATGTTCGGCTTTCTCCAATGTCCAGTTTCAATTCTAACATGTTTTTGCCTGAGTCCAGAACCCCTGGAAAATCGCCAGGCTGGCTTTATGCGGATCCTGCGAAAGCTCGGGTGCTGTATGGCACACTAGCCCGCATTTCTCTTTTTATATGAGGCTAATATCCGGCCGAAATTGAGGACGACATCATTGCAGGCTTTGAGGTTGATAAGGCATGCCTAATTGCCTGCGCCGGAATCCAGCCAGCGGAGCAGAGTGCCCGCCCAGGTATACCCCGACCCAAAGGAGACAAGCATTACAAGGTCGCCATGGTGAACCCTATTTTCTTCCATTGCCTCGCTGAGGGCAATTGGTATGGCTGCCGCCGTTGTGTTGCCATAGCGATCAATATTGTTATAGACGTGTGAATCGTCGATGCCGAGCCGGGAAGCCACAGCTTCGATAATGCGAAGATTAGCCTGATGAAAAACAAATAGGGCAATATCCTCAAGGGCTAAGCCTTCGGACTTAAGTATGTCCGCCACAACCGCCGTCATATTTGTGACCGCAGAACGGAACACAGCTCTGCCGTTCATTCTTGGATAATGCATCTTTTTGTCGATCATCGCGTGATCAATCTGCACAGGATGCCGAGTCCCTGGCGCTTGAACCATCAGCTCATGGGCAAAACGACCATCGGCATGGAGCCGGCATGCAATGACACCCGGCAGGCCTGCGGCTGGTCCAAGAATGGCCGCACCGGCGCCGTCCCCGAAGATAATGCTTACTCCGCTGGCTTCGGGCGAGAAATCAAGACCCGTCGAATGGACTTCCGATCCGACGACCAGAACATGGCGATATGTCTCTGTGCGGATAAATTGATCTGCAATGCTTAATCCGTAGAGAAAGCCCGAGCATTGATCGCGGATATCAATTGCCGGTATACCTGGAATATCGAGCTGCGCCTGCAAAAAGCAGCTTGAGCCGGGGAAGAAGTGATCGGGTGAAAGAGTAGCCAGGATTATAAGATCAAGGTCTCGCGGTTCCATATGAGCTCTCGCAAGCGCCTTTTTCGCCGCTTCACGGGCAATATCGGAACAGCTTGTTCCAGGAGTCACATAACGCCTTTCCCGCACACCGGTGCGTTTGACAATGGCATCATCCTTGATATCAAGAAGCGGCTCTAACTCGCTGTTCTTAACTATCCTTTCGGGCACATAGTGCCCCATGCTGACAATTCGACTTCGCGCCATAGCCCGGGATTCCTTCCTCCGATTCGCGATAACACCCGATGGGAGATTTGCCGTTCAAGCAGAGCGGCAGCAATCCAACTCCAACCAATAATGCCTGAAACATCTTGAGCAATTATATTAAAATTTGTCTTTCATCCCTTTTTCACAATTGATCAGAGGAAAATGGTTTTGCCATTTCCTGATCTCGGATATGGTACTCTGAACACTCTGTGAGGACTGGATTATGGCAGCTTCCGGAATGCCGGACCAGCCAGGTATCAACAGCCTGCGCTCCAAATTTCCTCATCCCTTAGGCACAAAAGCCAGAGTTCTTTTAGCAAGCGTATTTGGCCCATATGCTCAGGACGACCAGTTCGGCAGCCGACGCATCAATCCCATGGAGCTGTATCACAACCAGGTGACCAGAGTTCAGGGGCCATTCTCGCTGCGTATGTTTCACCGCTCCTGGGGCCTCATGCTTATCCAGGCAAATGTGGCTGCCCCGTGTGCGCTGCTTGATTTCCCGACCCTGGACCGCTTTATCGAGGAAATCCGGGATCGCCGCTACGACATAATCGGGATCAGCAGCATCACTATGAATATTCTGAAGGTGAAGCATATGTGCGCGCTGGTGCGCCGCTACCAACCCGCTGCAACCATCGTGATCGGAGGTCACATCGCCAGCATTCCCGATCTGCATGCCCGATTGGACGCGGATTGGATCGTTCGAGACGAAGGCGTGCAATGGTTCCGTCGTTTTCTGGGAGAAAATCCGGAACAGCCAATACGCCACCCCGTCATTCCCACACGCGTCGGCACCCGAAGCATGGGAATCACGGTTAAAGAAAAATCCCGCGATACCGCAGTCACAATCCTTCCTTCGGTCGGTTGCCCGCTGGGCTGCAACTTCTGTTCAACGTCCTCGCTGTTCGGCGGCAAAGGCAAGTGGTTTGATTTCTACAACTCAGGCGATGAGCTTTTCGATATCCTGTGCCAGCTTGAAAATCTGCGTGGGACCCAATCCTTTTTTGTGATGGATGAAAATTTCCTCCTGTATCGAAAAAGAGCGCTCCGGCTGCTTGAGCTTATGGAGAAACACGAAAAATCCTGGATTTTTTATGTGTTCAGTTCCGCAAACGCAATACGTTCGTATAGCGTCGAGCAATTGATTGCGTTGGGAATATCCTGGGTTTGGGTCGGATTGGAATGCGAAAGCAGCCGGTACACAAAACTCCACGGTATCGACACGATGGAATTGGTTCGCGAGCTTCAGTCGCACGGCATTCGAGTATTGGGATCCACCATCATCGGTCTGGAGCACCACACGCCGGAAAATATCGATGAAGCCATCGAATACGCCATTCGCCATGATGCGGATTTCCATCAGTTCATGCTGTATATGCCGCTTCCCGGCACTCCACTTTATAAAGACCTTGAAGCCAAAGGGATGATGCTGGATGAAACGCAATGCCCTCTCCCGGACGCGCATGGTCAATACCGGTTCAACTATCGGCATCCCCATATTCCATCCGGCATGGAAACCGAGTTGCTCTTAAGAGCCTTCCGCCGCGATTTTGAAATCAACGGCCCCAGCCTATTGCGCGTTCTTCGTACTACGCTGGAAGGATGGAGACGATATAAGAATCACCCGAATCCCAGGATCCAACGTCGATTTCAGCTGGAGATCCGGGGCATGGTGCCGGCCATCTCGGCTACCGCCGGTGCGGCAGAACGCTACTATCGGTGCAATCCGGCGCTTCGCAGATAAATTTAAAGCTCTGTTGAAAGAAATAAAAACCGAGTTCGGGTGGAGTTCCAGTCTGATCGCATTCCTGGGAGGCCAATACGTCCTTGGCAAAATTCGCAGGGAAGAGAAGCGGCTTGCCCGAGGCTGGACATATGAACCGCCGACATTCTATGAAGTCAATGATGCAGTTGCCCCCGAGGACTCGGTTGGAATCAGCCGATGTTCCTATATCACTCCCCGGCTTAAACCTGCGGCCGTGGATGAAGATGCTTGCATATTGGAGGAGGAGGCACGTGTATGATCTCTGCTCCCGGAATTCAAATCCTTATAGCGCTTCTGATAGCTTCTGCCATGATGATCGTTCTATGGTGCATCCAACGCAGGACGCACAACGCGGGCATTGTGGATGCCGGCTGGGCTGCCGCCATCGGATTTCTTGCGGTTTTCTTCGCGGCAACCTCCGGTGGCTATCTCCCTCGCCGCATCCTCGTGGCATTTTTGGTAGCTGCCTGGGCTTCTCGCCTCTCCTTTTACATACTGACCGATCGCGTGTTTGGGCATCCGGAAGAAGGACGCTACGCTTCGCTGCGAAAAGAGTGGGGCGCTTCCGCCGAGCGAAGGCTTTTCTTCTTCTATCAAAGTCAGGCTTTGTTTGCGGTTTTCTTCGCACTTCCGGCGCTGGTCGTAGCGCATTACGCCCTGCCCCGCTGGACTGGATGGGATCTGGCCGGCATCCTGATCTGGGTGTGCGGTGTCGGAAACACTATTGCCGCAGACCGTCAGCTCGTGCGGTTCCGAACCCGCCCGGAAAGCCGCGGCAAGACTTGCCGTGCCGGCTGGTGGCGATATTCCAGGCATCCCAACTACTTTTTTGAGTGGCTTCATTGGTGGGCTTATGCCGCTCTAGCCGCAGGTGCTGGTTTCTGGTGGGTCGCCTGGCTTGTGCCTTTGGTTCTGCTATATCTGTTTTTCAAAGTGACCGGCATCCCGCCCACCGAAGCTCAGGCCCTTGCAAGTCGCGGGGAAGATTATCGCAGCTACCAGCGTACCACGAGTGTGTTCGTCCCCTGGTTTCCCAGGAAGGAAAGCTGATCTCAATGAATGTTTTTGATCTTGCGGAGCGAGCCCTGGTTCCAGATTGGCTGATTCGAATCGGAATCCGCCGGCTATTGGCTTCAAGGCTGCGGATGGAACAGAGACGCAATACCAATGAACCAAGGGCATATCTCAAACAGTTTGTCGAAGAACTGCGTCACAGCCCGATTGCGATCGCCACAGACTCGGCCAATGAACAGCATTATGAAGTGCCCACTGAGTTTTTCGAGCAGGTGCTCGGCCCGCGGTTGAAATACAGCTGTTGCTATTGGCCCGGCCCCGAAACCACTTTGACCCAGGCTGAAGAAGCCATGCTTGATTTATTCTGCAGCCGGGCAGGGATTGAGGATGGGATGGATATCCTGGAACTCGGCTGCGGCTGGGGCTCCCTTTGCTTGTGGATTGCGCGTCGATATCCGCAATGCCGGATCCATGCAATTTCCAATTCGCAAACGCAACGCGAATACATCCAGTCCTGCTGCAGCAGCCTGGGGCTGAGCAATGTCGAAGTTGACACGATCAATATAAAAGACTTCGATACCATGCGGCGTTTTGACCGCGTTCTTTCAGTCGAAATGTTCGAACACGTGCGCAATTACGAGGAATTGTTTCGTCGCATATCCACCTGGCTGAAACCGGATGGCAAGCTGATGGTTCACATTTTCTGTCATGCAAGGTTCGCCTACGCATTTGAAACCGAAGGCCCTTCAAACTGGATGGGAAGCCAGTTTTTCACCGGGGGGATCATGCCCGCCGACGACCTCTTTTTACATTTTCAGCACGATCTTACCCTGGAAGACCAATGGCGCTTTTCCGGAATCCACTATGCCCGGACTCTGGAAGCATGGCTTCAAAACTGCAATGCGCGGCGGAAGGAATTGCTGCAGATATTTCAGCCGAACAGAAAGCGCTCCGAGGCGGCTCGCGAACTGCAGCGCTGGCGCATATTTTTCATGGCCTGCGCGGAGCTTTTCAAATATCGGAAGGGCCGAGAATGGTACGTGTCCCACTATCTTTTCCGCAATCATCGAAGCGCCTTCCAGTAAATTGCAGGCCTAATCCTGGCGGCTAACCATAGTTCGAACGCTGGGGTATGGAGTATTGCTGCTCATCAGCACGCGGGCTTAGTCAACAGAATTTGAACGTCGCCGATCGCACGTTCTCGGAAACCGCCTTCGCAATAGCAGAAGTAAAACTCCCATGTGCGGATAAATTCGTCATTAAACCCGAGTGTCCGGATCCGATCGATTTTAGACCGGAATCCTTGCCGCCAATGCGCAAGAGTCTCCGCATAGTGGGGCGTGATGTCCTCAAGGTGGGAAAGCCGGAAGTCGCTCGCTCTGCCGATCGATCGGCATATTTCACCGACTGAAGGGAGACAGCCGCCGGGGAAAATGTATTTCTGTATAAAATCCACCGAGCGCCGATAGCGTTCATATTGCTGATCGGGAAAGACAATTGCCTGCAGGAGCATCCTGCCATCCGGCTTCAACAGACCGGAGCATTTTGCGAAATACGTATCGAAGTACTGGTATCCGACGGCTTCGATCATTTCGACGGAAACGAGCTTGTCATAGGCTCCCTCGAGGTCGCGGTAATCCTGCAGAAGCACGCAGATACGATCTCCCAAACCCTCTTCCTTGACACGTTTCACAGTAAATTCGTATTGCCGCCTTGAAATGGTCAAAGCGGTTACATGGCAACCGCACCTGGATGCTGCATGGAGAGCAAAGCCGCCCCAGCCGGAGCCAATCTCCAGCACGTGATCTTTTTCGCTCAGTTCGAGCTTTTGGCAAATGCGATCAAACTTGGCAATCGAAGCTTCATGAAGCGAGCTTTCTCTTCCAGGAAAAATTGCACAGGAATAAGCGAGAGTCTCATCGAGGAAGAGCGAGAAGAAATTGTTCCCGAGGTCGTAGTGCGCCGCAATGTTGCGGCGGCTTCCCGAAAGTGTATTGCGTTGCATGCGGTGAGCCGCGGTGCGGAGAAGGTTAAGAATCCGGGCCGCACCTCCCTCGATTCCTCGGAGAACGTCCGCATTGCGGCAGAAAATGCGCACCAGGGCGACAAGGTCGTCGCAACCCCAAAATCCCTGGATGTAAGCTTCAGCGGCCCCAAGGCTGCCTCCGAAAATCACATAGCGAAAAAAACGCGGATCGCGAATTTCAATCGTTGCGGCAAGAGGGGTTTCTGCAGGAACGCCAAAAACACGGCGTTGCGCGCCTTCGATACAAAGCAGCCTGCCATGACGCAATTTCTCCATCCGGCTCCAGAACAAATTGCGCATAAAGCCGTGAAGGGATGAAGCTGAATAATTTTGAGCTTTAGCGTCGATGGCGGATTCTTCCTTCATTGCGGGGGCGCCTCCAGCCGGGCCGCATATCGGGGATTGGGATAGAAAGGACATTTCTTCCGCCATAGCTGAAATGCTTGCCAGTAAATGCCAAGCGTAATCCGGGCAGTCATCCAAGGGTAGCGCACAAGCGTTCGGATCATGGCGCTGCGGGTCAGTTCTTTCCGGTTCATACTCATGGCCACGTCGAAGAGCCTCTGATCCCCGCAATAGTTGGCGATGGAAACGCTCAAACGCTGTTCCGGGTTGCTGAGGCTCCATTCATACTCGGCTTTCATGTCCATGAAGGGGGACACATGAAAATCTTTGGCATGGCGGAAAAGCAAATTCCGGGGATTTCCCATGTGATTCCCTTCCCATAGAACATACCAGTGCTTCTGCAGCCAGGGAGTATTGGTGACTTCGGCCACGATTGAAGTCACATGGGCGCCTTCTTTGTCGAAGCAGTAGAAGAGATTTAATGGACTGAAATAGAAACCGAAGTTGCGCAGATTTGTGAGAAGGCGGATCGGTCCGTCGCAAGGCTGTTTGGTGCGCTCCCGCACGAGTGAACGAACCGCATCGGCCAAAGGAGTGGCGGAATCGCCCAGATGGTCTTTGCGACGAGAAGGATGCAGGCGAAAACCGGAAGCGACTCAGGCCGAAGCCTCCCTCCAACAGCTGCGGCAATTCATCGAGATCGAGATACAACATGAAAAGCTCGTACCGGAACTCGTGCGCGATGGGGGCAATCCGGCGATGCCGCACGTTCCCCTCATAAATGCAGCTCAGCATGATTCCAACCTCCTGCCGAAGCGCTCGCCGACTGCAAGGGCGCTGTTGACGCCGTCTTCGTGAAACCCGTAACCCCAGTATGCGCCGCAATAATAGGTCCGATTCCTGCCGTTGATTTCTCCAAAGCGATTTTGAGATTCAAGCGCCGAACGGCTGTAGATTGGATGGTGATAGACGATCCGCTGCAGGATCTTTTCGGCGGCGAGAGTTTGGATTTGGTTCAGCGTGATGCAGATGGGCTCGGGAGAGCAATGCCCCTGCAGTCGGTTCAAATTATAGGTCAATGCTAAGGGACGGTCTTCTTCCTTTGGGATGTAATAATTCCAGGAAGCCCAGGCGCGTTTTCTGCGCGGCAGTAAAGATGAATCGATATGCAAGACTGTATCGTTACGCTGGTATGGAATTGAGGACAGAATCTCACGCTCTGCTGCGGTTGCATCCGAAAGCATGCCGAGCGATTCATCGGAATGACATGCCAACACCACGCAATCGAATTGCTCCGCTTCGCGCATTCTTGGGCTTCACCACGACCCGGTCCTCGAGCCGTGAGATGGAAGCAACCGGGCAATTGAGGCGAATACGATCTGCAAATGGGCGTGTCAATGCGGCAACATATTGACAGGCGCCTCCAAGAACCGTTTTCCACTGAGGATGTCCCCGCACCGTGAGAAGCCCATGATTGTTAAAGAAAGCGATAATAAAGCGCGCGGGAAACTGCAAGAAGCGATCCGGCTGCGCGGACCAGATAGCAGCGCCCATGGGCAGCAGGTAGTTTTGGATAAAGGGACGGCTGTAGCGATTGCGGATAAGGTATTCACCGAGTTCGAGGCTGGAATCCTGTTCGCGCAGGAATTCCGCTGCGCTCCGATTAAAGCGCAAAATGTCCCATAGCATGTGATGGAATGATGGGCGGAAAACATTGCTGCGCTGCGCGAATAGGCCGTTTAGCGAGCTTCCCTGATACTCGAGCCCGCTTCTGCCGCAGCGCACACTGAAGCTCATGTCGCTTTTTCTGGCCGGCACGCCGAGCAACTGCAGCATCTTCACAAAGTTCGGATATGTACGATCATTGAATACCATGAAGCCGGTGTCGGCCGAATACCGTTTTCCAAATGCTTCGAATGTCACGGTATTTGTATGCCCGCCGGCATAATTATTGGCTTCGAACACACAAATATCATTCTCGGCGGCAAGCAGCCGAGCGGCAAGCAGCCCGCTGATCCCGGCTCCGACAATGGCGATTTTCATAATGAGCTTCCTGATATTTAGGCTTTTGGGGCCATATTCCTGACGCTTTGCCGACCCAATATGCAGCCTTTTCAATCCTGCTATTTTGCTTGTTCCAGAATGCCTTTAAGGATTATAAGTGATTTAGGACTCAAACCATATTGTGATTGCACCATAGAATTACATCCTTGAGAGGATAACCATGAACGTCACGCCTATGAAGACATTATTTGTTTACCTCATCACGGTCCCCATTTTCTTCATCATTGATCTTGCCTGGCTGGGAGTGGTCGCCAAAGGATTTTACCAGAAACATTTGGGATATCTGATGCGTCCTCAGATCAATTGGGCCGCGGCAATTCTCTTCTACCTTTTATTTATCATCGGCATAGTTTTCTTTGCCGTCAGACCGGCGCTGGAATCCCAGAGTCCTATGCGGGCTCTTGTCTATGGCGCACTGTTCGGCTTTTTCGCGTACGCCACGTACGACTTGACAAACCTTGCTACCGTAAAGGATTGGCCGGTCATCGTCACGGTAGTCGACCTTGTTTGGGGCACAGTTCTCTGCGGTGCAGTCGCCTGGGGAAGCTACGTCATTTCAAATAAGATTTTGTGACGGCATTTGCCTGCTCGAAGCATGGTTTTCTCTGACCTATATTGTGCGGCCAACGAAACGCGAACAAATATTGAACCAACGATTCGCAGCAGAATGTTTGCCTGGGTTGTGGTTATGAAAGGCAGGTGTTATAAGTCCTATGGGAGCATATAAAAAGGGGGTCCGCTAATGGAAAGGATAGTGCTGATGGGGGCATTGATGCTGGGATTTGGGATATTTGGACACGCTTCCGATCTGAAATTGGGAGATCCAGCTCCAGTCCTGAAGCTCAAGACCGACGAAGGTGCAAGCTTTGATCTAAATTCTCGCAAGGGTAAATGGACGGTACTTTACTTCTATCCCAAGGCGGATACGCCGGGATGCACAAAACAGGCTTGCGCATTCCGCGACAATATCTCACAAATACGCAAATTAGGAGCAGAGCTCTTTGGCGTCAGCGCTGATGGCGTGGAAGCCCTTAAGAAATTCAAAAAAAACCAAAACCTTAACTTTGTGCTGCTGGCCGATCCCGGACTTGATGCAATCAAAGCGTATGGAACGAAGATGCCTGTGGTAAATATGTCGAAGCGTTGGACCTTCATTATTGATCCCGATTTGAGGATTTGTTCCATAGAAAAGGATGTTGATCCGGTACTGGATGCCCAGCGGGTTGCAGAGATGCTGCAGAAGCTCCAAAAACAGTTCCGGCGCTAAGACAGGCTTTCCGAGACTCAACCCAGTGAAGTCCTCGGCTTTCAAAAGCCTCGTCGATGGATTTTAATCTCAATAAAACAAGGGAATGGATTGGGGACCGCCAAGAACAAATTAATGGCATTTTTGAAAATGGGCATTACGCCTGAACGGCTTGCCCTTAGCATTGGTTTAGGGATTGCTCTTGGTTTGGTGCCTGCGCTCGGAATACCTACTCTGCTCTGCACGTTGGCAGCGTTCCTATTTCGCCTGAATCTCCCGGCTATCCAGCTCGTGAATTATTTTGTTTATCCTCTTCAGCTTGCTTTGTTGATCCCATTCATCCGGGCAGGCGAATGGTTGTTTGGCGTAGAATCTCTTAATTTATCCTTCGAATTAATCCAACGCATGATGAAGGCAGACCTCTGGGAAACCGTCATCAGTTTGTGGGCCGCGACCATGCGCGCCGTAGTGGTATGGTTGTTGATTGCTCCTGTGGTTGTGGCACTGGTCTATTTCGTCATGACGCCGCTTCTGAAGAAGCTTAAACCGGAGCGACTCACTGCTGCACCCTGATGATTGCCATTCGCATGAATGAGGGATTCAGAATACGTATCAATGCAACCAGACAGGGAGTCGAAGGAGCATTTTAGGATGGCTGAAAGATTCATGACTCAATGGTGCGAGGATCTGAAAAGAGTGCTCCGTGATGCGGATATTGGATCCGTCAAATCAAATATCATGGAAGAACAGGATTCCAGAGCTGCAATGCAGAAGAAAACTCATTCTGCATTCTGACTCCTGAATTCTGGATTTTGCGTTTACCTTGCGGCCTGAGCGACGCAGCGCATGCCCATGAGAAATTCTTTTTGAAAGACCGGTGCCGCGCCGCCTGTATCCACTACAAAGCGATAAATCAGCTCTTTGCCGTTTACGGTCACAGGACGGCCTTCTCTACCCTGTCGAACAATCCACTCCAGAACATACCCTTCTCCGCTCTGGCTCCATCGGTCGGCATCGGCAAAAAACCGGAACAACGCCCACGGTCCTTGACGGTTCTGAAATTCGAAATCCGATCCGCCAGAGAGCTTTGCGTTGATTCGCACGTTCTGGGATGCGGAACCGGTCCAGATGTATTGTTTGGAACCTCCCCCTCTCGTCGGCTGTCCGTCTATCGCTACATTCATCTCTCTGATCTGATCCGAGCGCAGCACTGCCAGTGAATAACGCAAACCGGGGTGTTGATGCCCCTCGGATACACCGCTTCGGAGAAACGCACGGCCTTGTTGAAAAAGCAGACGAAAGCGGGAGTCAACTGGATGCCACTCGAAGGGTTTGCTATATATTGCGCCCCCTGCTTTTGCATGAGGCTTTGGAGCGTTTCATTGTAGAAGGTCCAGAGCTGGCCGTCACGCGGCAGGAACATTGCGTTCAGCTCCTGAATTGTACTCTCATGGCTGCGGCCGGGTTGAAGGGGAATTTGCATGAGATCTTTGCAAAGCTCTGACAGAATCGGCCCGCCTTTGCATTGATCTCTCCCGCACCCATTCCTTTCGTAAGAGCATCGGCGTATTCGATGGGGGCCTCCAGGAGCTTTGGTCGTTACCGTCTCCATATGAGACTCGGGATCGATCTTAAATGTATAGCCCATCTTTTTGACTATGTTGCGGGCAGCATCGGCACTCTGACGTACCGGCATGCGCCGGTTGGGATCGGGCGCACCGGGTTGCGGAGGTGTCCGCCACTTGGCTGATGGCTGTTTGGAGCGAAGCAAGCGCACCGATATATTCCTGGTTTGTCGGCCACACGTACTGCACCGTGGTAGCCGGCGGAGGTACGACTTTCTGCACCGAGTCAAAAGCCTCGGCTAGTTTGGCCGAGCCCGCCGATGTATTTTGAGAGGCCACCCAGAAGAGAGCCATCAACGGCGTTTGCGCACCTGACAGCGTATTGAGCTTTTTTGCAGCATCCTGCAATCCGCTATAGCGTACCACCCGGCCGCACGCATGAACTCCCGCCATTTCTCCAGTGTATTCCGCCGCGTAGCGTGTGCGCAGTTCATCCTGCATCTTGGCGCTGTCCGGTTGGGCGGCGGCGTAATCGCCTAGAACCCAGCGCTCGCCGCCGAAAAACTTGTCGGCCCTTGGCCAGGTTCTCCTGCATGGCCGTCCACCCGGCTTTTGTGAACGCACCGGGGATGTCGACATTGTTCACAACAACTTCGGCCGAGCCGGGAAACTGTTCGTTGAAATTTATTTTCTTGGCGCGCCGGGAAGCGTCGGAGAGCATGAACTGGTAGATCTGTTCGATGCCAGAGAACTTTGATAGATGCTGCCGTCGCCCGGTCGATTGCAGCCGTGTCATTTTTCTCAGTGAACGGATTTGCGCGCGCAAGGTCTTCCGCATAGAAGTCAAACTGCTTGACGGCCAGCGGCAGAAGGCATCCACCGGCTTCCCGCGACCAGCGATGCGCCAGCACAGGAGAGAGCCATTTGGAGCTGCGTTTGCTTTCGGAAGTGGTAGAGGAGATAGGCCTTCAGCGTGTCATAGGTTGCGGCATAGTCATCCGTCGGGCGGGGGGGATGGAGAGCATTCGCAGCGCTGCGAGCATTCTCCCCTGGGTCTGGAGGAATAGGAGCTGGCTGAAGCGTGCGTAGTACAACCGGCGCACCTCCGGGATAGAGATCGCCGCCCGTAAAAAGAAACCAGCGGAGCCCGAAGGGCGCGCCCTCTTCCTCATACTTGGTCAGCTTGACCAGGCTATGCCGGAGCGTTTCCAGTTTCTGGAGCGCTCGCTGCGCGGGCAGGTTCATTCCGCTGGCCTCGCCGGATGGAATGCCGCGCAGCCGCAGCTAACACTTCGTTTTCGAGCGCGCGGTTGCCGAAAAACGAAACGGTGAAGCCGGCTGGCAAAGATGAGAAACAGAAGCCGCGGCCGCGGCGAGCAGAATCCGCTGCAGCGTGCTGGCTTTGGTGCTGCTGCCGCTCGCGCTCAGCGCGGCCCGGTCAGTTGAGAATGACGCCCTGCAAACAGACGGCTCAAAAAGAGCCACTGCGGGACTTTGCGCGTGCCTGTCCCGAATGCAACCGGCGGGGCCGGGGCGTCTGCGGCAGTGGCACCGGTCTGGAAAAATCCTGTGGCGCTGGAGGCCGCTTCAAAGGCGGAGCGCTGCGCGGCGGCGGAAGGACGCGGCGCCGCAACGGGAGCGTCCTGCACGATGATGGGTCGCACGCCCGAGAAATAAAAGCCCCTCAGAAAGGGACTCACGCTCAGCTGGCTTGGCCGGCAGCAATCGACGAGGAATTGCACGAGGCCACTGCGTATTTTTCGGAACTCGCGGGGAAATTCATAGCGCACTGGGGACTTTTTGCGGAATCGTTTTCGCGCGGCAGAGGACACGACGCGGTGATCCGCCAGCGAATAAAAAATGCCGTCAAATGCGGCACTGAGCCGCTTGTTTTCTTCCTCGGCATAGGTCCCGCTCGCCGTCCTGCGTGCCGAATCGGCAACGTTGCGCCCAGTACCTCTCCCGCCTCCTCCGCTGGTGAGGTTGCGAACGAAATCCTCGAAAAAGGCCAGCGCGGTTCATCTTTGTGAAAAGGACGTAAACCGGATAGCTGATGCCCAATTGCTGGGATATTTCCGCAAGGCGCTTCTGCAGATTTCGGGACGCGGCCGTCAGATGCCTCCGCGGCGCCGGCGACGCACAAAAGTTTCGGAATCGAAACACAGCAGCGCCGCGCGAGGCGCTTGTTCGCTGCGCACCGCGGAACTCAGCCTGCCGGGCCGCAAACGCTGCAGCAGCCGCATCCATCGTTGCGGATCGGCCAGCAGCTTACCCCCGGCCTCCACAAAAATCATGCCGTGCGCGAACCAGATATTCGCAAGGCGGGTCGGCACGACCGTCGTGTCCTGGTACACACTGCCCGCCAGCAGTTCCGGGTCAAGTCCGGAATGCAGGATGGTGCTGGTCTTTGTCGAACCCGCGTCCCCGATCACGAATACCATCGGCAGATTGTTCAATTTTGCGCCTTTTGCCAGATTGGACGCCGCCAGACGGTTTTCGGCCTCGCGCACCAGCGCGTCGATTTCATCATCTTTTCCCAATGGTCCGGCGCCCTGGCTGCTACTGCCGGTATTCATCCCCCGCGTTTTTTCCAAAACCAGAGAAATACGGCAGTCGCGCCGATGCCCAGAACGGCAAGAATGCAAAAAGAGTATAGAAGCGGAGCCTTCCAGGTGCAAGAGTCTTCCCATAATCCATGCAACAATCAGATAGCCAATCAGCGCAGCGCCTGCCTTCCAATAGATCGTCATAACGGCATCCTCCTTATAGCCTTCCCGCGAGGTCGCTCAGGCTGGACAACGCCCGAGCCAAGTACCATCTTATATGCAACAAAAAGAATTAGCGCCAGAGCCAGGCATGCCGCAGCAACAATGCCGATCTTCCGGACCAGCGGATCGGTTCCCGCGTCCTGGGGCGCTTCCGGCGGAAGCGCCCATGCCGGGAGACAGCGATCGCGGCGCTGCCTCTGATGCGCTGGATCTTTTCAGTTCGTCGCTGTTGGTGACCGCGCGCAATTCACCTTGATCGCCCAGGCTGTAGCGTCCGGCAAATCCGAGCAAAAGACACATTGCAGATAAACTCTCCAGGAGGTCCGCCAGATCCTGGGAATCGTTTTTTCCCAGAAGCTGCTGCAGATTCTGGAAAAAAATCTCGCCGGCCACGTGGTGCCCGAACAGCTCTTCCTGCAGTGGCCGCCGGGGCCAATCGGCGAAAACCGGGCAGCCGCAGGTTCAGCACGGACTCATCCACGAACGCCACCACCGCAAAAATCAGCGAGTTTGATATCCTCGGCGCCATATCCTTGGTTGCGGGCCTGCTGGTCCGCTGCCTTGAGGGTATCGATCACCTGTCTGCCGGAAGGCAGCCGGATCCGTAACTGTCTGGCGGCCTGCGCGCAGGCGTTCGCTTCCCACCAGGATTTCTTGGAAGATAAGCGCAAGGTTCTCGCGCCGCCGGAGCAAAGCAGGAGAACCGGGATTGGATGCCATGTCTGAGTCTCCTTATCAGGATTCGAGGATAATCAGCAGCTCGAGTTCTGGATCCGGCAGATCCCCGGGGACGTAAATCCCTACCTGCCGCGTCTGCACAATATGGTCCCAGCACGGACCGGAACGGTTGATGCTGAAGTATTGGGCATCCACCTGTGTGGATATGGCAGAGGGTGGAGCGGGCAGATGCGTCAGCCCCATGCCGGGCAGGGCCCTCTCGACCAGCTTTGGGACAAAAAGCTTGGAGCAGATTTTCACTATCTGAGGCGTTTTGGCGATGATTTCCACCTCGCCGGGAGCGCTTCGGATCGCAAAAATCCAGCGCGCGCGATCCAGGCAGCGTTGATCCTTGATCTCGCCGTCGTAGAAATAATTCGCGGATTTCTGCAGCGGTATCGATATCACGTTGGTCGGCACAACTGTTTCCAGGTTTGTGCGGATGTGCTGGTCGAGAGCGCCGAAACATCCGGACAGGTCCTTGTGATTGTACAGCGGCAGATCGCGCGGGTGAGAATCGATCGCAAAGGTGCACAGCGCGCCGGCCAGGCGAAGCATTTGAACAAACAGCCGCTCCGGATGCGCGTGACGGCCCGTGTATATAGCGCGCAACGGCGCGAGCGCGGAGTTGACCGTATGCAGCAGCCAGAATTGTGCGACGTCGCGCGTGGAATATTCGGCCCAGGTACGCGCTGTCGCCGCGCTGCCCTTAGAAAGGCTCGCCACTCTTGTCATCCAGGATTTCGATCAGCCGCTTGAGGATGTGCATCAGCCGGTCGCTTGCCGCGATGCTTGTCAGGGGCGGGATGAACTCAGGATCGAAGATAAAATGACCCGTTCCGTCCCGCATGATCACGGCGACAGGCAATGACAGAATCCCTTCCTGCGCTTCTGTGTCGAGCAGGAGTGAAAAATTCTTCCGTCCCAGTGGAACGGATTTCTCGTCGCGGCCGGTGGTTTCGTCGGGGATCGTCTGAGACTCGGCCATGTAACGCGCCCAGTCTCCCTTCTCGCCGGAGAGCGCGCAATTGGCGCCATTCGGCCGATGCTCAGGAATAGCGAGAAGCACAGTGACCCTATCCCGCGCAGGAGGAAACAAGTCGGTAATATTTCGGGCTGCCGGCAGGGCGTCGCAGTCCGGCATTTGAAACGCCAGCCCGTCCGGAAGAATCCCGCGGGCATGCAGAAGCGACAGCGTGCCGTTGCGCAACGCTTCGGCGTCCAATCCGAAACCGGCAAATCCGTACGGGGCAAAACAGAGGGCCGAAGCGGCGAATTGTATGGAGTCCTCGAAATACCGGTTTTGCACCTGGAAATGATGCGGACCCAGGTACATGCCTTCGGACCATACAACTCTCGACAGGTGCTTCATGATCTTCTTCCGCTTGGTATGGTGACGATCCCACTCGCGATAAAATCGCTCGTGGGATGATATGAGATTACTCCAGAGCGCCCGTGAGACGCCAGTCTATTTTGCACCGGATGCCCGGGATTTAATCCTATGGGGATCTTAAACCCATGGCTTTCGGAATCAGTCTCTCTATTGGAAGTGGCATCGCTATCGACCCTGCGGCTTTTCAATGCAAACAGAGCAATAGCAAACCTATAATGACAGCAACGCGGTTCTGGTACGGACGTGTTATTGATCGGCTAAGTCCGATGTGACATTATGAGTAAAAACGGAGCAAGCATATGAGTTTCGACGAAAGATACCGGCTTCTCGAACTTGCAGGAGACGAAGGGGCCAAAACATTCGTTGCCCAGGAGATTTCGACGGGAAAGAAAGTTACGGTGTTTCTTTTTGTGGGGGCGCAGGCTAAGGCGCAGGCTGACCTTCTTTTTCAATTGCGCGCAGTCGATCGAGCTCAGTTGCCGGAACTGATTGAGACCGGTGAAAATCGCGGCACGCCTTATGTGGTGACCGAGACGCTCGGCAGCCTACCGGAACTTAAAAGCTGCCTGTCCCGCGTGAAGGTTCCGCCGCAGGAAGCGCCGGCTCATAAAACGGGGGAGTTTTCCAAGAGAGGCGTATGGCATGTGCCTGCAAACCTTCAATCCCCCGAGTTCCAGGAAGGAGGCACGAAATCTTCGCAGGATTCGATGGCTGCCGACCTGCATGAAACGGCAAAGACTTCCTCACACAGCGCGCCCGCTTCGTTTACGCAAATGTTTCAGGCTGCCGCTGGCCCCATCGGTGAACCGGTGACCGGGGTGCCACAAGCGTCGGTGGCGCCAGCGCCGTCGGCTCCGGGATCTTTCACTCAGATGTTTCAGGCCTCCGCTGCTCCCATTGGGGAATCTGCGCCTCAGGCATCAATAACTTCAACAAAGCCCGCGCCGCCAAAACCGGCTCAATCCGGTCCCGGGGAGTTCACGCGGTTTTTCAATGCAGCGGCTTCGCCGTCTCGGGCGCCCGATCCTGTGCCTCAAAAGCCTCAGTCTGAGGGTGATTTCGCGCGCTTATTCGGAAGCGGCGACCGCGTAGAGGCTCCACCCTCAATGGACACCGGGATGTTTGGCCAATCCCCTTCTGCGGCGGCACTAAAACAGAGCCAGGCAACTCCAGCACAAGCTCCGCCGCCATCCTTTGCGCATGCGGCCGGGGAATTGACCAATATTTTTGGCGGTGCTGCCGCAAAAATTCCGACGCTGGATTCCACGGCTTTGCCAACGCCGGCGCCTGGCGCCCCGCAGCCGCCACCGGCGAGGGATCCGGGAGAATACACCCGCATGTTTGGAGCTCAGTCTTTTCCGCAGGAACCTCTAGCAGAGCCGGTCCCGGCTCGGGTCGCGGCACCGGAAGCGCCTGCTCCCGCGAAACTGCCCTCGAAAATGATTTTTGTGCTGATCGGCGTAACTCTGCTTCTGCTTGCTGCAATCGCAGCTGTCATTGTCACTATGGGGAAGTGAGGACCCCTGCGCTTATAGCCGACAAGCGTTGAAAATACTCATTGCAGAATGAATTTCTGCTGAAATTCACGCCGGCAGGCGAGTTCGCGCGACCCGCTGCATCATTATTATCCGGGGGGCTTTGTTGAAGTCGAAGGGTTCAGACTGCCTCGGGCAGCAAAATGATAAGCTCCAGCTGCGGCGAAGGAAAATCTCCCGGAACATAGACGGCAAGATTCCGTGCTCTCACAACCGCTTCCCAGGCTACTCCCGACTGATTGATACTGAAATACTGGTGATTCAGTTTTACCGGAATGGCGCCGGGCGGCTTCGGCACATGCGTCAGCGCTGCTCCGGGCAGCGCCTGGCGCATCAGGTGCTCGATATGGTTCGCCGAGCAGACTTTTGCAAGGTATGGCACTTTGGAGATCAGCTCCGCCTGGTTCATATCCGCGGACACGGCGAGAAACAGCCGTGTTCCCGAGAGATATTTGTCCTCGGCGAGCGCGGTCGCGTAGATCGAGGGCTGCACCAGCTTGAGAGGGAGCGATACGAAATTGCTCGGGACCACCGTCTCCAGCAGTGTTCGCACGATTTCATCCAGAGCTATAAAACACCCGGAAAGATTATCGTGCGTGTAGGCAGGGAGATCGCGCGGAATGACTTTGGGAGAGAATGTCGTCAGGCAGCCCGCCAGCGATAGCATGGCTTTGTACAGGCGCTCCGGGTGGCCGTGACGGATTTCGAAAAGATGATTGAATTCGGGGAAGTGGCTGTTGACCGTGTACAGAAGCCAGAACTGCGCGATGTCCGCAGTCCCGAAGTCCGCCAGGCTTAGATTTTTTTGCCGCCTCACGCCCGCGAGAATACTGCTCTTGGCGGCCAGGATTTCTACAAGGCGCCGGGCAATCGTGCACAGGTAGTCGCTCGCGGCAAAATCCAGCAACGGGGGCGCGTATTGCGGATCGAGCTGCAGGACGCCGGCATCGTTCCTGCATATCCGGGCGACAGCCATGGCCGAGCATTCCTGGCGCGAATCAGTTCCCGTCAGGAAGCGATAATTCTTTCGCGCCACCTGGACCGGCTTTTCAGCTTTCCCTGAATTTTCATCCCGAACCGAAACTACATCCGACAAGTATCGTGTGTCGGTCTTTTGCCCGGTAAGTGAGACGTTCAGTCCGGCCTGACGATAATTCGGAATGGCAAGATAAATATCTACCGAATTCTGATCGGGCCCGAAAGCATCTTTCAGCGGGATCGATGGAGGCGCCGGCTCCGATGCCGGAAAATCGAACAGGAGTCCGTCAGGAAAAATTCCCGATGCTTCCGAGAGGGTAAACTCGCCCGCTGCAAGCGCCTCATGTTTGACCCGAAGCTTCAAAAAACCATACGGATTCGATATCAGGGACTGCACCCGGAATTGGAGCGAGCTTTCGATAAAGCGGTCCTGGGTCTGCAAATGCTGAGGACCGAGAAGAGTGCCCTTTGTCCAAATCACTGGCTGGAGTTGGCTCATCGTTTCTCAAACTAGCAGAAGTGCCCGAATTTGGCAAAGGTTTTGAGAAAATGGCTGATGAAGACTTCGGCGATTGCAGCGATCCCGCAAGACCCCGGTGCTCCCTCGATGCTTTGATTTCTGGGATAAATCTTGACTGCCTTAGGGATTCGCAATTATACTTAAACAGATATTTTGGCTTAGGCTTACAGTTGAATGATGAAGTTTGGAAGTTCCGGAGGCCGTCGGCTCTGGATTTGCAAACGACTGCGATGGAGAAAAGCGCTGAGCTGAATCGTACGGGCGTTTTCCCTCGCACATTCTTGATACCTGTGTCTACAACCAATCCACCGGACTGATATTTAGCAGTAGCTGTTTTGAGTAGATCGTTTGGACTTCTGGGCCGTCGGCGCAGAAAGCGCCATGGTCCAATTTGTTCTGCATGGGAAAGGGGATGGCAATGGCAAAAAGTACACAGCACAAACTCGATCGTGTGCGTCCGCCGCGGGTTCATGTCACCTATGACGTGGAAACCGGCGATGCGATTGAAGTGAAAGAGCTCCCGTTCGTTATGGGCGTTCTCGGCGATTTTACGGGCCAGCCGGAAGCACCTCTGCCAAGGCTCAAGGAACGGAAGTTCGTGGAAGTGAATCCGGACAACTTTGACAGTGTCCTGGAGGGCATGAAGCCTCATTTGGCTTTTTCAGTTGAAAACAAATTGAGCGAGGATCCGGAAGCGGGTCAGTTGAAGGTCGATCTGCAATTCAAAAGCATGGAAGATTTCGAGCCTGAACAAGTAGCTCGCCAGGTCAAACCGCTCAAGGAAATGCTTGACCTTCGCACCAAGCTTTCCGACCTGCGCGGCTCTTTGCAGGGCAACGATAAATTGGAGGAGCTCCTGCTCGATGCGGTTAATAACAGCGAGAAGCTGGATAAACTGAAATCCGAGCTAAGCAAAGGTGAAGGAGGAGATAAATGAGCGATGCACAAAAGAAGTCCAAAGCAGCTCCCGCGGAAACAGTAATCGAAAAGAGCGTGCTGGACCAGATCGTCGAGGAAGGAAGGTTTGCTAAAGACGTTGTCGGCCGCGAGCGCGGCAAAAACCTGGTTTCTGAGTTCGTAAGTCAGGTTCTTGAAGGGGCAATGACCGTATCAAAAGACGCGGAAGCGATGATTAACGCTCGCATCGCTCAGATCGATCACCTCATTTCCCTCCAGCTCAATGAAATCCTTCACCAGGAGCAATTTCAAAAGCTGGAAGCCTCCTGGCGCGGATTGAAGTACCTGATGGACCAAAGCGAAACCGGTACAAACCTGAAGATCAAAGTTCTGAATGTTTCCAAGAAGGAATTGCTGCGCGACCTGCAGCGGGCGCCGGAATTCGATCAGAGTGCATTGTTCAAGAAAATTTACGAGGAAGAGTTTGGAATATTCGGCGGCTCGCCTTTTGCCGGTATCGTGGGCGACTACGAGTTCGGCCGCGGCCCTGAGGATATCGAGCTGCTGGAGAAGATCTCAAATGTAGCGGCCTCCGCCCACGCCCCGTTTCTTTCCGCCGCTTCGCCGGAGATGTTCAATCTCGACGGCTACACGCAACTGGACATGCCCGCGCGACATGGGTAAAATATTCGACACGACCGAATATGCAAAATGGAAATCCTTCCGGGCATCCGAAGATTCTCGCTATGTAGCCCTTGCCTGCCCTCGCATCCTGATGCGCCTGCCCGTACGGCAAGGAAACCAAGCCAGTCGAGGGCTTTGGCTTCGAGGAACATGTCGACGGTGCGGATCACGGCAAATATCTTTGGGGCAATGCGGCGTATGCGCTGGCTTCCCGCATGACTAAAGCATTCGCACTCTATGGCTGGTGCGCCGCGATCCGCGGCGTGGAGGGCGGCGGTCTTGTCGAAGGACTGCCGGTCCACAATTTCTACACGGATTCGGGCGATGTCGCCATGAAATGCCCGACGGAATCGCCCATCACGGACCGGCGTGAAAAGGAACTTGCAGACCTCGGCTTTGCTCCGCTGGTACACTGCAAGGGGACCGATTATGCGGCGTTCTTCAGCGTGCAGTCCTGCAATAAGCCGAAGCTGTACGATAGCGATGCCGCCAATGCAAACGCGCGTCTTGCATCGCAATTGCCCTATATCATGGCTGTTTCCCGCTTCGCCCACTACCTCAAATCCATGATGCGCGATAAAATCGGCAGCTTCACTTCCCGCGCGGAATGCGAGCGCTGGCTGAACAAATGGATCACCAACTATGTGACCCCCGATGACACCGCTTCGGCCGCGACCAAAGCGCAATACCCGTTGCGAGACGCGAGGATTGAGGTGATGGAAATCCCGGGAAAGGCCGGCGCCTATCGCGCTGTGGCTTTCCTTCGGCCGCACTTCCAGCTCGATGAATTGACCGTTTCGCTTCGTCTGGTGGCGGAATTGCCCGCCTCCGCACGGAAGTAGAATCCTGTCCGCGTCCCGGCCTAACGAAAAACGCCGGGCGTGGCCTTAATAATAAGGAGAATGACAAATGTCGCGTTGACTATTTTCTGAAAATCGAGGGTATCGTAGGCGAAAGCCACGATGCTAAACATAAGGCGAGATCAGCCTCGAAAGTTGTCCTGGGGTGAAAGTCAGTCGGGCTCTATGGCCTCTGGCGGCGGCGGCGGCGCCGGCAAAGTGACGATGCAGGATTTCAATTTTGTCATGAACGTCAATAAGGCAGCCCCAAAGCTCTTTCTGGCATGCGCCACGGGAGAGCACATCAAGAACGCCGTTTTGATCTGCAGAAAGGCGGGGAAGGACCAGCAGGAATTTATGAAATTTACATTCTCCGATGTGCTTGTCTCTTCCTATCAAACCAGGCGGGTCGGCGGGATCGATGTCATTCCAACTTGGAACAGATTTCGCTGAATTTTGCGAAAATCGAATGGAATACAAAGAGCAGAAACCGGACGGCACCCTCGGCGGGGCGATCAAGGCCGGCTATGATCTGAAACAGAATAAGACTGTTTAATTGGAAGTTCCTGTTTCGGCTGTACTTTTTCTGTGGTCAATACTTATTGCCCGCGGTGGACATGCTTGTAGCACTGCGGGCGAGCATTTTCCTGATAGGCTGGCTGGAAGAAAGGCGGGATTAGCGCATGAATGCCAAAGAACTGTTATAAGGCAGGGAAAATCGAGGACGCGATCAAAGCGCTGGCGAGCGAATTGCGGAATGACCCGACCGATGTCCGGAACCGCACTTTCCTCTTCGAATTTCTCTGCTTTATGGGTGAAATGGACCGGGCAGAAAAGCAGCTCGATATCCTATCCGATATGAGTAAAGAAGCGGGGATGGGCACGCTGCTCTATCGCTCCGCGATTCAGGCAGAACGGCTCCGCCGCGAAATGTTCGAGAAAAAGGCCTTTCCTCAAACGGCTGCAGCAACCGATCACACAGTCATTGGTCAACGGGGCCGCAATTCGACACTGTCGAGGATGCCGACCCGCGCATTGGACCGCGTCTGGAAGTGTATTCGCCGCCGGCTCCTATCTCTGGCTGCCGTTTGCACATATTACATCGATTCGGATGGAAGCGCCCAAACGTGTGCGCGACCTGATCTGGATTCCCGCTATTCTGAAAACCGGGCCCAAATGCGGCGGCCTTGATTTGGGTGAAGTCATGATTCCCGGCCTTGACCCCCTTCGCTTTCCGTCATGCCGACGATTCCGTGCGGCCTGGGCCGGCAGACCGTCTGGGAGGAAATCAGAGGGAATGGCGGCCCCGATGGGTCAAAAACTGCTGCTTGGTTGATGGTGAGGAATTTCCTATTTTGGAGGTAAGCACGCTGGAATTCCCGGCCGCCGCAGCGGCGGCAGCGGATAAACGGCTGTTTACACAGCGATGCCCCTGCGAGACGATCTGCTGAATCCCATTCCCGGAGAGAATCCTTGCGGCGAAAATCTGCGCTACGCCCCGTGTACGACAAAATCAAAGAAGCGCGGCGCGAGGACGATGATGCGCCGCAGGGCGACTGGCAGATTGAGCGAAAAACCGCCGACTACCTCTGGTTCTTAAAGCTTGCCGGCGAAGCCCTGGCCACCAAAAGCAAGGATCTTCAAATTGCCGTCTGGCTGAGCCGAAGCGCTGATCAAGACGGAATCCTTTGCCGGGCTGCGTACCGGGCTGGACTTTATCGGCGGCTTGATCGAGAACTTTCTGGGACAGTCTCTACCCGGAAATTGAGGATGGCGATCTTGAGCTCCGCGCGGCCCCCCTCGATTGGCTGGGTTCTCGCATGGACGCTTCGCTGCGAAGCCTGCCCATCACGCAGACGGGTATCAATTGGTACCAGTTCAAGGAAGTCGCGCGCGTAGGGTACGAAGCCGATGTCGCCGACGATTCCGAAAAACAGGAAGCCCGTGCAGCTGCCATCGCCGAAGGGAAAAATGACGAGGCGAAGACTGGGACGCGGCCTTTAACGGCTCGCCCAAAGCCTTCTATGTCAGATCTGGAATCGACGCTCGACGGCATCCTTGAAGCCATTGATGCGCTGACCGGATTGTGTGAGGAAAAGTTCGCGAATGACGCACCTTCGTTCAGTCCGATGCGAACTACCCTCGAGGAAATCCGCCACACGGTTCACGGACTGCTGCAGAAAAAGCGAGAGGCGGAACCCGACGAGGCCACGTCAGCGGAGGCAGGAGCCCCTTCGGAAGAAGCAGCACCGGAGAGTCTGCCTCCTCGGCGGAATCGGAGCCGGCCGCGGCCGCGCCGCGCAAGAGCCCGGCCATGCGGGCGGTCCGCTTGCTCCAGAACCCGCGGACAAGGAGGACGCGTTTCAGCGGGTTATCAGTGCAGCGGCCTTTTTACGGCGGGAAGATCCCTACAGCTACTACGCCCTACCTTTTGTTGCGCGGATTGCGTTTCGGCGAATTGCGCAGCGCGGGATCCGAGGTGGATCCGAGCTGCTGGAAGCTCCCTCCACGGAAATCCGCCAGTCGCTCAAAAAGGCAGCGCATGGAAGCGGATTGGCAACAGGTGATCGAAATCGCCGGAATCCGCCATGGGAATGCCGTGCGGACGAGGCTGGCTTGATTTGCAGCGCTATGGGTACCGGGCAGCCTACGAACTTGGCTATCCGCAGATCCAGGCGGTAATCCGCGCCGAAGTCAATGCGCCTGCTGGCGGATTATCCCGGGCTCCGGCAGGCAACTCTGCTGGACGACACGCCGGCCGCGAATCCCGAAACCCAGATGTGGCTGGATGAAATCGCACCGGCAGCTCCCGCCGCAGCAGAACCGGTCTATTCACGCCTCCGGTATTCGCGCGTGAGCAATTCCGTTCGGCAGGCGAAGCGGGATTGCAGGCGCCCGATGCCAACGAGCTCGCACACGGAGGCGGCCGGCGCCGGACGGTACCAGGAAGCCATCGAAATTCTGATGCGCGAGGCCGCCAGTGGAGAAATGCGGGCGCGGCCGTTTTCAGCGACGCCTGCAGCTTGCGCAGCTTTGCATCTCTATCGGGTATGAGCACATCGCGCATCCCATTCTCGACCAGATCACTGCCGAGATCGACGCCCGGGGCTTGGAGGGATGGGAAGTCGCCGAACTTGGTGGCGCAACCTTTCAGCCTTCTGTACCAATGTCTGGCAAAGTCCAAAGCTGATCCGGAGGTGAAACAAAAGATTTATGACCGCATTTGCCGGCTGGATCCTTTGCAGGCTTTGGCCTGTGGGAGATAGGCCATGCCGAGACCGGATCCCGATCTCGCCGTAACTTCTTCGATATTGGATCGTCTGATCGATTTGAATCCGGATGTCAGCGCCGATCCGCCGGCCAACCGCACACAATCCGTGCGCCAGCTCAAGGCTTCCCTGCGCCGCGATCTGGAATGGCTGCTCAATACGCCGCAGGAATCCGGACGAGGCTGCCCGAAACCTACGAGGAGCTTTTCCGGTCGCTCTACAATTACGGATCTGCCCGATGTCACGTCCATGGGCTTGAACTCACCCCGGGACCGGCAGCGGCTGCTGCGTATAGTTGAGCAGACGATTGAAATTTTCGAACCCCGGCTGACCAGAATGCGTGTGCGGGCGATGGACAATACCAGTTCTGGGCCTCGCATCCTGCGGTTTCAGATCGAGGGCCTGCTTAAGATGGACCCCGCTCCGGAACAGATCCTCTTCGACACCGTGCTTCAATTGAACAGCGGCGAATACCAGATAAAGGGCGATTAACGTGCGCGACGATCTTCTTTTGTATTATGAACGCGAGCTCAGTTTCCTGCGGCACATGGGGGCGCAGTTCGCCGAGCAATATCCCAAAATTGCTTCGCGCCTGAACCTTGAGCCGGACAAATGCGAAGACCCGCATGTGGAGAGGCTGCTGGAAGCATTTGCTTTTCTGGCCGCGCGGGTCCATCTCAAGATCGATGATGAATTCCCGGAAATCACGGAGGCGCTGCTCAGCATTATTTACCCGCATTTCATCCGGCCCGTGTCCCTCCATGACGGTTGTGGATTTTCGGCTGAATCCCGCACAAGCGCAGATCGGCGCGGGCTGAAGATCGATCGCGGCACCGTCCTCTCTTCTCGGCCCGGTCGCAGGAGTGCCCTGTAAATTCCGCACCTGCTATGACGCCTATCTGTGGCCGGTGAGCGTCGCGGCGGCGGAATGGAAATCGCCCGACCGGCTGCAGCCAGCCATCAAAGTCCGCGGAAGCGGTTGCCGCGCTGCGCGTGGAACTGCCACTGGCGCGACTTGACTTTCGAAAAAGCGCCGCCCGATCCCTTTGCGCTTTTTTCTGAACGGCGAGAGCAGCCTGATCCACACGCTCTATGAACTCCTGTGCAGCCGTGTCATCCAGATCCTTGTCCGCGATCCCACACCGGGATTCGCATATCCGTCCCGTGATCGATTGCCTCTCGATTCTTTGCGCCGTCGGTTTTGATGAAAACGAGAGGCATGCTGCCCTATCCGCGCCGTGCTTTTGAGGGCTACCGCTGCTGCACGAATTTTTCTACTTTCCCGGAAAAGTTCTTCTTTTTGGATTTGACCGGCCTGCAGAACAGCCCTCCAGCGGATTCAAAGACCGTGTCGAGCTGATTTTCCTGATCGCGCCTTTTGAATTGACGGAGCGGACGGCAGGCGCTCGAAGTCGGCATCTCCGCCAAGACTTTTCAATTGGCATGCGCGCCGGCAGTAAATCTCTTTGAACAGACGGCCGAGCCGATTCTGATCACGCAGCGCCGTTTTGAATATCCCATCGTTCCGGATGTTCGCCGGCCCAACGCCACCGAGATATTTTCCGTGGATGAGGTGGTCAGTGTCCGTCCGGACACGCAGGAGCCGGTTCGTTTTGAGCCTTTTTATTCCTACCGCCACGGGACCAATGCCGCCCGCGGGCAGACTTCTGGATGGCTTCGCGGCGCGCTTCCGGGCGCCGCGACGACGAAGGGACGGAAATGGTCTCTTTCCCTGGTGGATCTGGAACAGCGGCCGGTCGCGCCCGATCTGGATAGTCTCACTGTCCGCCTTACCTGCACGAACCGGGACATTCCCGCGCGTCTGCCGTTCGGAATGGAGGCGGGCGATTTTGAAATGGAAAGCGCGCCGTTCCGGTTCAATCCATCGTGGCGGTGAGAAAACCCACGCCCGCGCTTTCGCCCGCCCACCAGGCAGTTCTTCGCTGTGGCGCCTTATCTCGCATCTCTCGCTGAATTATCTCTCGCTGGTGTCTGAAGGCAAAGAAGCGTTCAGGAAATATTGAAGCTCTACGATTTCACGAATTCCTCGTACTCCATGAAGCAAATCGAAGGAATCCTGGAGCTCAAGAGCCGCCCGCATTTTGCGCGCATCCTCTCTGAAAACGGCATTACGTTCGCCCGCGGCACACGCGTCGAAATAGAACTGGATGAAGACAATTTCGTGGGCGGCGGAGTGTACTTATTTGCCAGCGTTCTGGAACATTTTCTGGGACAATATGTCACGCTCAACAGCTTCAGCCAATTGAGCGTCTCAACACGCCAGAGGAAGGAGGTCCTGCGCCAGTGGCCCCCAAGAGCCGGCACGAAGATCCTGCTTTAAAACAAACGGCTTCTCCCGAAATCAAGAATGCTCTGCGGGAGAAAGCCGTTTGCTTTTAATTTCTTCCAGGCTGTTCGGCTTCTCAGCCGGCTTCTGCCGGACCGGACAGCCTGTCGGCCGGTTCTCCGACCCTGGAACGGAAACGGTCCGTTTCGGCGCGGCACCCGAACTTGGTTTTCCTCCGAGTCAGATCGCCAGTCTCGACTTGGCCGAAGGAGCGTCAGCCGCAGCATGAATGTCAATTTCATGGGGCTTACCGGGCCCCAGGGTGTTCTTCCGCTTTATTACTCGGCGCTGCTCCGTGAACGCTTGCGCGCCCGCGACAGCTCCATGCGGTCGTTCTTGGACATTTTCAATCACCGCGCCATCTCGCTTTTTTATCGGGCTTGGGAGAAACATCATTTCACGGTGGGATATGAAAGCAACGAACGGATCCGCTGTCTCCGCATTTGATGGACCTGCTCGGATTGGGAACGCCCGGTCTTACTTGCCGCCAGGCGGTTGCAGATGAAGCTCTGCTATTCCGCTGCGGACTCCTGGGCACGCACGCGCGCTCCGCTGCAGGACTGCGCGCTTTATTGATGGATTATTTTGATGTTCCCGTGGAGATTGAACAGTTCATTGGAAGTTGGCACTCGATCGACAAGGATACTCAGTGCTGCTTCAGTGATACCGGCGCGGATTCCGAGCAGCTGGGCGTCGGCACGGTTGTGGGCGACGAGATTTGGGACCAGCAATCCGGCATACGCATCCGGTTGGGCCGCTTTGACATTAGAGCAGTACCTGGAATTTCTGCCCGATGGCGCGGCGCATCAGCCACTTCGCGCTCTGGTTCGCTTTTTTGCGGGGAATGAATTCGACTTTGAAGTGCAGCTTGTTCTGAAAAAGGAGGAGACACCGCCTTGCGAGTTGGGCGGAGACAGCCCGACCGCGCCGCGTCTGGGATGGATGACCTGGGCCAGAACCGCACCGCTGTCCGCGCGATCCCGATGACACCATTTTACAAATATAAGCTTTGGTGAATTTTCTGAAGCGAGGAGTCCTGCATGAGTGTGAATCTGAAATCACTGATTGGAAAACTGAATGCTCCGACGCGCAGCGCTCTGGAAGCGGCCGCCGGACTATGTTTGTCACGCACTCACTACAACGTCGAAATCGAGCATTATCTGATGAAGCTGATGGAAGCGAGCGATACGGATGTCGCGCGAATTTTCTACCGCTTCGGCATCAACCAATCCCGGCTGACGGCGGATTTGACCCGCAGCCTGGACAAGCTTAAAGTCCGGCAACGCCCGGACTCCCGCCATCAGCCCGAGCGTGCTGAAGATGCTGACCCAGGCATGGACATCTGGGTTCGATTGACTACGGCGCGGGCCAGGTGCGCAGCGGATTCACCATTCTTGCCCTGCTGTCGGACGAAGAGCTTGGTCGGATCGCTGCGCGAGATCAGCAAAGAGCTGGTGAAACTCGAAGCCGAAACCCTCAAAAAAGACTTTGTTTCCATCGTGCGCGGTTCCCTGGAAGATGATGTCACCGCGGCCGCCGAGGAGTCTGCCCCCGAAGGAGCGTCCCCCGCCCGGCACGGAGCGGCAAGACCCCGAATCTCGATCAATTCACAGTCAATTTGTCGGAAAAAGCCAAAAACGGCGAAACTCGATCCTGTGCTTGGACGCGACATCGAAATCCGGCAGATCATCGATATCCTGATGCGGCGCCGGCAGAACAATCCCATTCTCACCGGAGAGGCGGGCGTCGGGAAAACCTCGGTCGTCGAAGGGCTGGCTCTTGCGCATTGCGGCAGGGAGATGTCCCTCCCGCGCTCGAAGAATGTCACAGTGCGCACGCTCGATCTGGCATTGCTGCAGGCCGGCGCCGGCATCAAGGGAGAATTTGAAAACAGGCTGAAGGGTCTTATCGAGGAAGTCAAGGCATCGCCCACGCCCATCATCCTGTTCATCGACGAGGCCCATAACATGATCGGCGCAGGGGGCCAGGCGGGACAAAACGATGCGGCCAACCTGCTCAAACCGGCTCTGGCTCGCGGCGAACTGCGCACCATCGCCGCAACCACCTGGTCCGAATTCAAGAAATATTTCGAAAAAGATCCGGCCTTGGCGCGCCGCTTCCAGGTTGTGAAGGTCGAAGAGCCCACGGAACAGCCATGCATGGTGATGCTGCGCGGCATCGTCACTTCGCTGGAGAAGCACCACAAGGTCCGCATCCTGGATGAAGGAGTGGCGGCCGCAACGTCGCCTCTCGCATCGCTTTCTCGCCGGCCGCCAGTTGCCCGACAAGGCTGTCAGTGTTCTCGATACCGCCTGTGCGCGCCTCGCGCTCGGCCAGAACTCCACTCCGCCCGGCGATCGAGGATGCCCGGCGCCAGATTGATGATTTTGATCTGCAGGAACGTGTGCTCACGCGCGAAGCAGCCGCCGGCGGGGATCACGCGGATCGCCTGGAGCAGATCCAGGCAGAAACGAACGGATGTTTCTGCCCGGCTCGCCGAGCTTGAAAAGCGTTTTGCGGCGGAAGTCCGCGCTGGTAGGGAAAATCCGTGAACTCCGCAGCGGACTGGAGGAAGGCACCGGGGATACGGCATGCCATGCGCGCGGAACTGGACACAGCTCAATGCCGAACTGGACGCGCTGCAGGGCGATAATCCTCTGATGCGCGTTTGCGTGGACGGCCATATCGTCAGTGAAGTGATTTCCGCGTGGACCGGCATCCCCACCGGCAAGATGGTGAAGGACGAAATCCAAACGGTTCTGACTCTCGAAAATCACCTGGGCGCGCGCGTCATCGGGCAGAATCACGCGATGGAAGCGATCGCCCAGCGCATTCGCACTTCCCGCGCCGGCATGGAGGATCCCCAGAAGCCTATCGGCGTTTTCCTTCTTGTCGGTCCCAGCGGCGTGGGAAAAACAGAAACGGCGCTCGCCCTCGCGGATCTGCTTTACGGAGGCGAGCGCAACGTGATCACCATCAACATGTCGGAATTCCAGGAAGCGCACACCGTGTCGACGCTGAAAGGCTCTCCTCCAGGATACGTCGGATATGGAGAGGGCGGCGTCCTCACCGAAGCGGTCCGCCGCCGGCCCTATTCGGTGGTGCTGCTGGATGAAGTTGAGAAAGCGCATCCCGACGTGCTCGAGCTTTTTTTCCAGGTTTTCGACAAGGGCAGAATGGAAGACGGGGAAGGTCGAGAGATCGACTTTCAAAAACACCATCATCCTGCTCACATCCAACGCCGCCACCGACGCGATGATGAAGCTTTGCGCCGATCCCGAAACCATGCCCGGCCCGGACGGAATCGTGAAGGCGATCAAACCGGAGCTGAACAAGATATTCAAACCGGCGTTCCTGGGACGCCTGGTGGTCATCCCGTATTACCCGATTCGCGACGAAGCGCTCAGGAAAATCATCGTGCTGAAACTCGGCAAAATTCAGAGGCGAATTCGAGAGAACCACAGGATCGACCTGCTTTGCAGTGACGCGCTGATCGACGAAATCGGGCGCCGCTGCACTGAAGTGGAAAGCGGCGCGCGCAATGTCGACAACATTTTGACCAACACGCTGTTGCCGGAAATTTCGCGCCAGTTGCTCACCCGCATCGCGGAGGGGCAGAAGCTAGAATCCATCCAGGTCGGCGTTGGTCCGGACGGCGGCTTCGTATATTCCTAAATCCGGCCTTCGAAGGTGCAGCAGCGAGCTGCCGTTTCCGTCTCGCGGGACAGTGTCGGCTCAAAGGCGCGGGCAATCTTGCGCGGTCTGACGATCCGTTTTCAATAGGTGCAGGGAGGTAGGTTATGCCGGACAAATATCTTGAAGAAAACCGCTATCTTTTCATCGAAAGCAAACTGGGAAAGAATGAGTTGCTGCTGGAGTCATTCACCGGCAGCGAGGGGATTTCACAGCTCTTCTGCTTCCAGCTTGAACTGCTTTCTGAGAACAAACGGATCAAGTTCGAAGACATTCTCGGCAAGGAGATATCCTTTGGCGTGGTGGGGCCCGATTCAAACGATTCGCCGCGATGCATCCACGGAATTGTGACGGCGTTCGCCCAATTGCCGGACACAAACCGGTTTTCACGGTATCGCGCCGTTGTGTCGCCGAAACTCTGGGTCCTGACTCAGAAGCAGAATTGCCGCATATTTCAAAACCTCGCCGTCCCCGACATCCTGAAAAAACTGCTCGATGGAATGGACGTCGCCTGGGAGCTGCAGGGATCGTACCAGCCGCGCGAATACTGCGTCCAGTACCGTGAGACGGACTTCAACCTACTGTCACGCCTTATGGAAGAGGAAGGTATCTTTTATTTTTTCCGGTATACGAAAGACACACATAAGCTTGTCATTTCCGACAGCAAATCTTCCCACCACGACATGCCGGGCGAGGCGTCTCTGATCTACGATGAGGTCGCGGGCGGCGAACGCGACGAAACCCGCATCTACGGTTGGGTCAAAACACAGGAGCTGGGTCCGGGCAAGTGCAGCCTGCAGGAATACTGTTTCGAGAATCCAAAGACCAATCTGCTTGCCAGCCAGGACATTCTTCCGTCTGCAATGGTCGGAAAGGTTAGCCATAAGCTCAAGGTAGGCGGAAATGATAATTTTGAAGTCTACAATTATCCCGGACGCTATGAAAATAAGAGCCAAGGCAAGGACATCGCTAAACATGTGATGGAACAAATGGAGATGTCTCAGTTCGTCATTCTGGGCGAGAGCAATATTTACCATCTCACTCCGGGTTATCGATTCGCATTGACCAAGCATCCGAATGCCGAGGGTTCTTATGTCCTGACCTCCATGACGCACTCAGCCTCTGAGGGCGGTTTTCTTTCGGTGGAGCAGACCGGCCAGAATCACTATACCAACAGTTTTCGTTCAATTCCGTTTAGCCTGCTGTATCGTCCTCCACGCACCGCAGCCAAACCCCACGTGTGGGGTTGCCAGACTGCCGTGGTTGTAGGGCCTTCCGGAGAAGAAATATATGTGGACAAATATGGGCGTGTGAAAGTCCAGTTTCATTGGGATCGTGACGGCCAGCACGACCAATCGAGTTCCTGCTGGATTCGTGTGGCAACTCAGTGGGCGGGCCAGAACTGGGGAACGATTCACCTCCCCCGAATCGGGCAGGAAGTTGTCGTTGATTTTCTTGAAGGAGATCCTGATCGCCCCATCGTCGTCGGCAGTGTCTATAATGCGACGAATATGCCTCCCTATGCACTGCCTTCGAACAAGACCCAGAGCGGAATCAAGTCGGACAGTTCGCCGGGCGGCGGTGGTTACAACCAAATCCGTTTCGAAGATAAACACGGCAGCGAGGAAATTCTCATTCATGCGCAAAAGGATATGAATACCACGGTGGAGAACAATGAAACCATCGAGGTTAAAAAGAATCGCACTGCCAGCATAGACATGGATGATAAGACCACGATTGGTAAGAACATGAATGTAACCGTTACCAAAAATGCGACTATCTCCGTCATGGGTTCGGAATCGCGCACTGTCGGCATGAGCCGCAGCGCCAAAATAACAGCTTCGGATACGTTGACGGCGGGAGGATCGGTCAGCATCACGGCATCGTCGCTGACGATCACCGCAGGCACGATTACTCTGAGCGCTCCGATGGTTCAGGTCAGCGGCGTCGTTCAGTGCACAACTTTAATCGCCTCGGCGAGCGTGGTTTCGCCGTCCTACACGCCGGGCGCAGGAAACATGATGTAATGCAACCACAACCGTCCGTCAGTGAACGCCTTGCCGACGAGCAAAGCGACGTGCGTGCGTCGGCTCTGGCTGAACTCCTTCAATCCGGCGCCGATGCTACGCCGCACATCAAGGCCCTGGCTGCCTGCCTCTCGGATCCCTCCGAATCCCTGCGTTTTCCTGCGCTGCTGCTGCTGGGCCGCATTGGAGCGCCGGCGGCGGAATATCTTGCCGCAGCGCTTGATCCGCAGCAGCCGGAAAGCTTTCGTGCGGTGGCTGCCGCCGTTATCGCGGGCATCGGGCCTCCGGCAGCTGAGTCGGTACGCAACCTCTGCCGTTGCCTGACCTCGACTGACGAGACACTGCGCAATGCCGCAGCCATTGCCCTCGCCAAAACCGGTGAAGCAGCCGTGCCTTCGCTACGGCGGATGCTGCAGTTCCCGAATCCGGAGACTGTTGCCGCTGCGATAGGATCTTTGACAATGATCGGCACCTGCGCGGCTGAGGCAGCTCCGGATATCGAAGCCCTGATCCCAAGATTGCCTCCTCAGCTTCAACTGGCCTGCGCTGCGGCGCTTGCCTGCCTTACGGGCGATCCGGCACGCGGACTCCCCGCCCTATCGAAGATGCTGCAGTATCCCGATCCGCTGATACGGAAAACGGCTGCGGAGAAGATTTCCGGACTGGGCCCTGCCGCTCATCCTGCCATCCAAGGTCTCCTGCAATGCGCCGCCGATCCGGATGATACCGTGCGCGCGGCTGCCGTGCTGACGTTGGGCCGCATACGGGCCCCTCACGCTCAGATCGTGCCGGTTATCACGGCGCGCCTGGGCGATCCGGCCGCCGAAGTCCGGTACGCGGCGGCCGTCGTTCTGGCCGGTTATGGCGCTGATGCCCGTTCGGCTCTGACAGCGCTGCACGCGTGTTTTGAGGATCCGGTAGAGAGAGTTGCGAAGTGCGCCGCGGCAGCCGTCGAAAAGATCGAATCCGGGAATCTTTAGCGTAGTCCACTCCAGACCGTGCAGTGGAATCAACGCTTCTTCAAGGATTGGATGCGCTGCTCGGCCAGGATGGGGACGCTGAGGCCGTTAGGTATCCCGATCGTTGCCTCAGGATAGTCCTTAGCACGCATGTAGTAGATCTCCGCTTGAGCTGCATTGCCCAATTCCTCATAGCATCGTCCCTGATAGTAGAGAACCGTTCCCGGACAGATACCGGCCTTGTGCGGCTCCAGATTGGCTTTGGCCAGATATTCAAGCGCCGGTTTCCATTGCTTCAATTTCATGAATCCTCGCGCAAGGCTGAGTGCAGCGTACTTCGCTTCCTCCGAAAGAGGATCCCGCTCGATGAGATGCTTCAATATCGCGAGCACGGAGTTCGGGAAGCCGTCCGGCCTGTTCCAGGGATATTCAGCGCCAAATTGCCGTATCGGGACCGGAACGAGCGCCACGTTTTCCTTGCCGGTCTGGACTTCCAAAACAATTGTCTGGTCCGGCTTTTTCGAACGCAAGTAGTTTTGAAAATCCACAAAGCTCATTGGTTTTGCGTCAACGGACTTCACGATCCGGCCGGGTATAAGCGCTGTTTTTCCGGCCGCAGCGGCTGAAGACAGGCTCAAGAGGATCATCCCCTTAGGCGAATCTGCCATTTCCAATCCGGAGTCGGCGACATGAAGGCGCTCGCGGACTCTATCGGTTTTGTTGAGCTGCGAGACGAGAAAATCAAGGCTGGATTCATCCAGGCCGGCAACCTCTATCAAATCCACAACAGGATGCAGCGTGCTAAAAAGCCTGAAAACGTACCCCTTCTCCGCGCGCAGACCCACAAGCAGTAATTCAGAACGGCCTGCAGAAGCGGATGTCTTTTTAATCTGTCCGTCCAGGTCCCCGGCCTCCGCCGATTCCTGAAGCAGCTGGCTGATAGGCAGAAGCCCCTTCCTGCGCAGCGCATCGATATCTTCAGGCATAATCAGAGGATCTTCAAATGCCCGGCAATTCATGGCGATGTTTTTGGCGACTGCCTTCGAGTCGGCATTAACCAGCGTCAACTCATTGTTCCGCGGATCTCGCGCGTAGATGCCGAGAAAGGCAAGAGCGGGCCGCAACCGGCCTCTGACTCTCAAGGCCCGTCCGCGTTGAATGGCAATGTCCTGAACATACTGGCCTGAACCATGTATGACCTGAATGCGATGCGTTCCCGCGCAGACCTCTTTCCCCTCTAAAGGTGTCTGGCCCTGCAGGCTGCCGTCGAGCCAGACTTCCGCGCCGGGTGGAGTTGAAGACACCTCAATGGATCCGGTGTCTTTTGTCAGCTGCACGTTTTGCAGCGCGGGAACCACAAACATTGTCCGCGTCCAATCCACTTCCTGGTCCGACACTTTTGCTTCCATGCCGAGAGGTTGATGGCAAGCGGCCTGAAACTCAAGCTTGAAGGATTCCCCCACGGGCACATCCACAAGACGGAAAAAACTGGAAGCGGACCGGTCGATATTCCATTGCGAAATGAGCGATTCGTACTCCGCTTGCCGTTCTGCAGGCAGAGATGCCAGCCACGTCTTGTAGCTTTGACTTACTCCCAATGCTTTTCCGTTGAAAGCGATTGCCGTTGAAGGAATATTGATCGCAATGGGTATCTCGACCGTACGGCGGCGCATGTTTCGCACCAGGGTCAGGACCTCCGCGGGCTGGATCGTTGCGGTGAAATCCTGGTCGAGGTGGCCGGGCAAGCGCAACCAGAGCCGGTAGCTTCCCGCGATCAGATCGATTTTCACGGGAGTTGTGCCCAGCTCGGCTCCCGAATAGGACAGAACCGCTCCGGGAGGGGCGGTTTCCAATGACAGGCTTCCGGCTTCGGCCGAACGAACTTTATTTAGCAGCAGCTTTTCTCTGGGATTGAAAATGCCCTCATCCATTTTGGGATCGGTGATCAGGAGCTCGCGGACCAGTGCCAGGATCTCCTGCTCCGGTGCGAGCAGCATGATCTGGGTGCGCATTGCGAGCAGGAGTGCGTCTTTGAGAATCCGGGATGCCCCCCCTCCGAGCGTTCCGCTTTGCCGTGACTGGCGCAATTCCGTTAAAAGAGGGGCCAGCTTCTCGGTAACGGATTGAGGTGCCGTCGATTGTAGCTCGCCGGCTTCCTTCAGGACCAGATCCATCGCTGCGGCGTCATAGGCCGTTTGTGACGGGGCCTGCGCGGAGATCGACGATAGAGCCAGAGCGATAAACAAAATGGTGCCGATGAATAGTCTCATTTGAAACACACCCAGTTGTCCTCATTCTTGCCAGTCATAACCAATTCGCCCGTTGCATTGACTCCCAGGACCCTCAAGTTCCGGAACTGAGGCCGCTGGTCAAACGCATGTAAGCTGATACGTTTCTTTTCAAAACCGGCGCTGCCGCCGGTAATCGCGAATATCTGTATGGAGTCGGATTCGAGAATATAAAGGTGATTCAGGGAATCGAGCGCAAAAGACTCGATGAGGCCGGTCTTTCCCGCAACCGGATCGGATTGGACGCTGGCCAATTGCCTGCCTTCCCGGGAAAGGATAAGGATGCTTTTTTTATCGGGGCTCAGAACATATAGATTTCCCCAACTGTCCGCCCTGATGAGCCGGCCTTTCACCGGAGAAAACTCTGTGACGGATAGCGATCCTGCAGCGGCGGCCGTGGCGCCGCGAAGGATTCCCAAATCCTGATCGAGAAAGTATATATGGCCGCGAGCATCCACAGCCAGAGAGCGGAGTTTTGCAGCGCGCTTTATTTTTTTGCCGGCGGTCAGAGAAAGAGTCGCGGTACTCCCTGAGCCAAGATCCAGCCGCTCGTCGGTGATGGAATAAATCTTCCCGTCCCTGGTTGCGGCGATGTCCTCGATGCTGCGCGCAGGCTTCCTGTCCAGGACCTTGCCATCCGGTGAGATTGTCAGGATCATTTCTTTGTCGAGAAGGATGTATCCTTTCTCGCTGCGAATCATGGCCTGCGGATCTTTAAGCCCTGCGCCTGCCATACGCGTGGATACGGCTTCATCAAAAACTTCCCCCAGAACGGCAGGGACAGGCCGGGAAAAACGATAGGTTGTGAATGCATAATCGCGCGGATTGCCGTAAATGGTCGGGAGCGGTGACGCGGCAAGCGCTCGCTGGAAATGGATCAGGGCGGATTTGGAGTCGCCGCGGAAGGCCGCACTCAGGCCCAGGATCATATAGGCGTTGGAAAGCAGCGGCGAGTACGGGTCATGCTCTATTACCTGGTACGCCAGCATCGTCGCTTTTCCGTAATCGCCCGCGCGCAGGGCTGCATCGGCCAGCCCCTGCACTCCATACGGAGAGCCTTCGAATACCCGATCGGTAAGCGCGGCCGACGCACTCTCCGGGTCTCCCTGCAGGGCGGCGGCATAATACGTTTGCAGAATATCGATGCGCTTGAGGACTTTGGCCATTCCAGGATTGCCGGCGGCTGATCCCTTTAGCGATTCCAGACGGGCGCTCCGGTCGGGAACTGATCCGGGGTGCAGGAGTCCAACTACTTGGATAGTCTCATGGACGTAGGGAGCGAAGGATGAGGAGGGAGCATTTTTAATAATGGCATCCAGGCTGCCTGTCAATGACGGGATTCCCTCTGCAGAAACACGTTCCAGCGCCTCGTAAAATTGGATTTGAGTTTTATCCAGCGCCATTGCCGGCTGAAGAAGGAATAGCAAACACATGAGAAGTTTGACAATAGGCATATGGCCCCTCACGCAAATCCCCATAGAACCTCGGATCAATTGAAAACTACAGCGAGGCAAATTATAGCAGGATCGAAGTAGCATGGATACAAAATGCAGATGATTTGCGCCGAGGCACACATCGTATGCGTTACGTCGGAAATATCGGGATGGGCCATCCAGTCAATCCGACAGACGACAATTTTTGCCGGATCAGCGTATCTGCTGGACGAGGATTTTTTCGCCGGCAGGCTCGCCCCGGACTCGATAATGATGGTTCGCCTCGCCCTCGATATTGGAGGCAAGTTCCTTGCCCTTATATTTTCCGGAATTCCAGAGAAAGAGGATCCGGTGAACGCCGGCGGCCAGTTTGGGGATTTGCGCCGGATACGGAGCGGATAGTGTTTTGCCGTTCAGTTGGATTTCGCATCCATCGTAGGCATCGTTCGTCACTTCGATAAATGCGCTGCATAAAGCGGGAATGGGAATCGCATAAACCTGGTCGGCCTTTAATTTGACTGGATCCATTTTCCGGTCGAGAAATACATCGTCGCTCACGAGGCGGAAGCGATGGTTGCCGGCCGCTAGCTGTATGGAAGGATTCGAAGCAGACAACGCTTTCAGCGCCGTAGCGCCGTCATATACCGTAACCGGATAGCTTTCGCCTGCAAATTCAAGGCGAATCTCCACCCGGGCGGTTTCTTCGGCAACCGCCGGCTCTTTCTTTGTGCTGGAAGGCTTTTTTTCCGACGCGGCGATCTGGCGGTCCGCAGGGCTTGGTTCTTTACCGGGTGGTTTTTGCTGTTCCACTTTATCGAGAACAGGCAAATCAGAAGCCTTTGTGTTGCTCTCGGTTTTTGTGGGTGGCGGAAGCGGCTGAATCGTTGCCGTGTCCTGCGGGGAAGGTTGCCGGGATTGCTGAAAATACACATAACCGGAAATCACTATTGCCACCGTAAGGACAGAAGCCAGGGCGACTATGGGATGCCGGATATTGCTTTTTGCTCTCGCTTTTATTGCAGCGGCCGGGATTTGCGGTTCTTCTTTCTTAATCTCCAGCGAAGCGTAATTTTTAAGATCGTGGATCAATTGCGAGCAACTCTGGTACCTTTTGTCGGGATCTTTGGCAAGCATTTTGCCGACAATTGCGTTGAATGCCGGATGCAAGGTCACATTCAGTTGTTGCGGTTGGACCGGTTCTTCATGAATAATTTTATAAATGATAGTGGATGGATTCGTTCCGCTGAATGGTTTTTCGCCGGTCAGTATTTCGTAGAAAATCACACCCAGAGAGAAAATATCGGTTCTGCCGTCGAGAGTTTTCCCCATCGCCTGCTCCGGGGACATATAAGAGGGAGTTCCTATGACTGCACCGGTCTGCGTAAATTTCGATGTGGAGATCTTGGCGATTCCGAAGTCCGCAATCTTGGCCTTCATGTCCAAAGTCAAAAGAATATTGGCCGGCTTGATGTCGCGGTGGATGATGCCGTGTGAAGCCGCATAGTCCAATCCCGAGGCGATTTGTTTAATAATCGCGACGGTCTGCTCCACGGGCGGGATAGGATATTTGACCATCCAGTCCTGAAGGCTTTCACCTTCGACGAATTCCATCGCGATATAGTCGATATTGCCTTCTGCGCCGATATCGTAGATGGTAACGATGTTCGGGTGGTTCAGATTGCCGGCATTCTGCGCCTCGCGATAAAACCGCTGCCGCAATTCCGCATGCTCCAAGCCAACGCTCGCATCAATTTTGATGGTCTTGATAGCGACGGTACGGCCGATGAGAGGATCGACCGCTTTGTATACAACAGCCATCGCGCCGGTGCCCAATTCTTTTACAACCTCATATCTGCCAATATGTTCCATGGTCATAGTGCCGCCGGTTTTTCCTGGGGTGTGCTGAACATGCATGCATTCTAATTCAGGCCTGCAGAAAAAACAAATAATCGACTGAAAATAAAGCATTTGCCGGCTGAACCAGCTTGGGGTCAGGTCTTGAAAATTTAGATTCGGTTGAATCTTGTCATACGGCAGATGCAATCCGCGGGGGACGTGAAGATAATCCGAGGCAATCCGGTGTCTTGCGAGGGATTAGCCACAAGCCCAGCTTAAACTTCCTCTCTTTACGCGAGAAGTCAACCCGGGATGCCCGATCAGATGTCTTTCAAGCCCGCCTTCTTCATCCAACCCGTGCGGGATTGCTCGCTGTAACACCAGGCGAGGACCACGACGGCATTGGCTCCCGTATAGCGGTCCCAGCTGTTTTTCGAGATTTTGATCTGACCGTTTGTGTCGGCCGTAAAATGAAAAACATCGACGGCCTTGAAGTATTGGGTTTCCAGCTGCTTATCTTCATTCCAGAAGAACTTTCGTTCTGCTACCAGCTCTCCCTGAGCAGTGCCATGGGTGCCTGAAAGAATCCAGACAAGCTTTTTAGGCTCGCCCTTGACGAAGGCCAGCTGGATTTCACGCGCGAGCTTCTGGACTTTGTTGGCGTCGGTTGGTGCGGTACATGTATAGAACTTTCCGACTTTTGTAAAACCTTCTACACTTTGGGGAAGTGGCATGGCTTTACTCCTTTTCTTATCGATTAATTATTTCGCTTACCTTAAACGTGTACATTTTCCCGACGTTTGCGGATGAGCCGGCTGCGGCGCTGCTAGTAGGCATAAATCCGTATTCCCCGACATCCAGTTTTGTCAACTTTACGGAGAAGGTTCGGCTGAAGACCTTTGTCCCCTCGAATTGGATCGCATCCCTGGTGGCGCCTCCGGAAGAGCTAAAAACACCGCCGGTAACCGTGCGGAATTCACGGGCATCGCGCAGTTCTCGCAAATGGATTAGTTGATATTCCGATATATCCACCCCCTCGGGAGCGACAATAATAAATTCCAGGGGAGTCTTCACTGCGTTGTCGCTGCTGGCTCCTTTAATACGGCCGTTCACGTCGCCCTGCACGATCCCGGCGGTGGCGAAACGCTTGAACATCCCGCCGGTCTGCCAGATTATAACCTCGGGCTGGATTTGCACCCACTGCTTGCCGCTCTTCACATACACGCCTATTTCCGTTGGGAAGCCCGGATCTGTCCCGGCAGTGGAGGCTTCGGCTGTTTTAGGCGGCTCCTTCGGGGCGGCCGGCGTTACGGAGGGGAGTGCCGGATGCTCCGGTGCGGCAGCGGTTTTGGCCGCAGGCGCTGCCTTGGCCTCGGATGCTTTTGTCGGATCCATTATAATCCGCATCAAGCGGTTGCTGACTCCGCCTTCCTTTAGAGCAACCATGCCTTGAACGGAAAGATCAAAATTATGCTGGTTTTCCCTTATTTTGGAAATGATCAAATCTTCTTCAATTCCGGCTTTAAGAAGTTGGATGACCGAATCGTTGGTCAGGATTTCGTCAGAGGAAAGCATCACCATGACAATGTCGATGCGCATAACCTGTGCTTCCACAACTGTGATCCCCGTCCGAACGTATTGCTTGAATCCCGGCAGAGAAACCGATATCTGATAGGTGCCCGCGGGCAGTTGAGCGATCGTATACGTACCGGTCGGATTGCTCGCCACCTGGAGCATGGCATCCGTCTCCGTGTTCCTAGCCTCGACTCTTACGCCCGGCATGAGGGCGCCGGCAGAATCCGTAACACTGCCGGTAATGGAACCCCGGTTGTTTTGGGCAAAAACCGCTCCCCCGACCAGGAGAAGAAAAACGAGTATGATCAAGGTTCGACGCATGCGATATACCCCCCTGGTTTTATTTTACATTTCACACATCAAGGTTTTCACCTGATTCAGCGGCGTTAGAGTGAAATGCCCGCACCATCCCGCACTTCCTGTTTCTTCTGCAGCGGCGGATCCGCGCAAGAATATCCCTGCAAAATGCCGGCTGCTATGGCCCGCCAAGATAGACGATTGAGTTCCAAATTCCCCTAAAACACTCAACGCAAATCCGTTCTCTGCTCTCTCCTGAACCGATACGAATAACTAAATATGTTTATGCCATTCCGTCAATGTCAAGGGAAAACTTGGATGGTTGAGTTACTCGACGATCTTCCAGCGTATGGTAATCGAGGAGTACATCTGATTTCCGCTGTAGAGGATAATCTGCTTCCATTGGTTGGTTTCGCCGGGCATTTGACGAATAGTCAGACCTTTTGGCTCTAACTCAATTTTTATCGGTTTCCCAGGTAAATGTCCCGCAAGGCTCCCTATCGATGATCCTTGCTCCGCTATGACGAGAATTGAGTTCCTCTGCAATTCTCCCGACCACTCAAGGACTCCTGATGCAGCTTCAGGCTGACTGGCAGGAATTTCTACTCGTATTGGCCCGGAGGTAGATGCTTTCTGGCCGGCAAATATTTTTGAATCAGGATGAATTGATGAGCGTTGCGACGTTCCTGTCTCTTTCGGGAGCTTTTGTTCCGTAATGATAGGCATTGCGGCTTTCTTCCGCTCATCCGAGCCTGCAGAAACTCCTGAGATGGGAGAAGGAGGACGGGCGGAAGTATTCGCTTGTTTTGGTTTGGAAGTAGAAATTTCCGCCGAAATGATTTTCTCCAAATCCGATTGAGCCGATGAAGATGGAGGCGTCACCGTTCCTTCTTGATCCGCTGCCTTGCCCAAAGGATCAGATGGAGGAACAATATCGGCTGCGCCGTTTTTCGAAGCTGCTATGCTATCCGCAGATCCTTTTTGAACTGATTCCTCAGGCTTTTGGGTCTCCTTTATTATAAAAAATGCCATCACTGCCAACGCTACAAATCCAAAACCGGCTGCCCAGACAATCCGTTTGAATTTTCTTTTGGGTGATTGCGCGGCGGTTTCCGTAATGACAGAGGAAGAGGGCAGGGAGTTTTCTTCATGCTCCCTTGTGCCCGGGGTCTCCCTGGACGGCATAGCCCATGACGCCGGCAGGGGCGTGTCCTGTTTTACGAGTTCTGCTGCATCCAGAGGTCTTGGCACCCCGGCTGCCAAACTCGAGCCAGGGAGGACTGTATTGGAAGCAGCGGGAGCCGCAGCCGCCTTTTTTATCGAATGAAGGGTGTCGAACGACTCCGATATGCTTCTGCCGTATGCTTCTTCCAGCTCGCGCGCAAAGTCCCTGCAGCTTGGATAACGCAGTTTCGGGTCTTTTGACAGGGCTTTTTTTAATACCGGCTGGATTGTCGGATCTATCCCGGCGCTTTCATATTCCGGTTCTTCCCATAGAATCTTGGCAAGAAGCGCTGTCAGAGTCGGCTCTTCAAATGGGAGCTTTCCAGTCAGCATGCGAAACGCCACTACCGCAAGCGAGAATTGGTCGGAGCGTCCATCCACGGGGCGACCCTGCGCCTGTTCGGGAGACATGTAACTGGGAGTGCCTACAACAAATCCTGCCTGGGTCAGTGAATTCGATGCGGTGAGCTTAGCGATGCCAAAATCCGCAATTTTCACCGTACCGTCGCGGCATAGTATGATATTTGAAGGTTTGACATCCCGGTGAATGATGCCTTTGCCATGCGCATAGTCGAGAGCAACGGCGGTTCCCATCAATATCGAAAGACAGGCATCGAAGTGCTGTGTCGCGCCGGATCCGAGCATTTGCTCGACGCTTTCGCCGTCGACAAATTCCATGACGATATAGGCTTCGTCTTCCTGTTCTCCTATATCATAGACGGTAACGATTCCCGGGTGGGATAGGACACCCGCCGCTTGGGCCTCACGTTGTAGCCGCTGGATCAGCTGTTCACGATCATCCCCGGCCTCCGGAGTACCAAAGCGGATAGTCTTTATTGCGACCGCGCGGCCAATAAAAGGATCCTCGGCGGCATAGACGACGCCCATGGCACCGCGCCCCAATTCTTTAAGCACATCGTATCTGCCTATTTTTTTCACGGTAGCTTCTATTATACCCTGAATCTCTTTAGTTGCAGCCGGGTATGTTGAAAACAGGGCCTTAGGTAAAAATATTCAGCTGAGCTACAAGTGGCCCTGAGTTAAGCTCCCGAGAAACGGTATTACCGAAACTTCGCTAGGTAGACGGCGATCACGCTGATTGCAGACACCGGAATTAGGAAATATCCGGCGCCGGTCCAACCTATCGACTCCGCAAGTCTTCCAAACATTATTGGGCCGATGAACATTCCCAGATTTTGCCCCAAAGCCAGCACGGCCATTCCCAATCCGGCCAACTGCCGCGATACCATTATCTCTGGCACTGCGGCAAATGTCGCAGGGACGATGGTCCCTGCGACGACACCCAACCCGATCGTTAGCACTGGGATCATCCATCCACTCGCTATAAATGGGAACACGCATATCCCAGACAGAACGACCGAAGAGATGATGATCATAGGTCTGCGCATTCCAAGTCGATCCGAGAGATAACCGCCAAGAGGCTGCGAGAAAACCGCCGCGATCGTGCACAAGCTAAATGTAAAGGATGCGGCGGGCAAACTATAATTGCGGACAGTATTCAAGAATGTCGGATAATACGTACTCAAGGCCAGGCAGATCAGGTTGAAGCATAAAAATTGCAGCGTGATTAGCCAAAGGCCGCCGTTTGCCAGCGCCTTCCCGTAGCCGAGCGCTTCTTCATGCTCAGCTTTCACTTCACTTGATTGAGGATTCCCGCCGACCTCTTCGGGTTTTGGCATTCTAAAAAATCCCCAAAATAGAATAAATGCCGCCAGAGAAGAAGCCGCTCCCGCCCTCCATGCGTATTGCCAGCCGCCCAGTTCTGCCAACCAAGGCGCCAGATTAAACATAAGGATGCTCCCCACGGGCATACACGTGGTCCATAATCCCAATGGAGTGCCACGCTTTTCTGCAGGGAACCAGATGGAAATTGCTGCCGGTGCCACGATCGTGATCAACCCAATTCCGGCCCCTTCAATAAAACGGGTGGCCAGCATCGCATTCGCCGTACTGCAAAATATCCCGAGGCTCGACCCGATAAACATGGTACCGAACGCAATCAGACCGGTTGTCTTGAGACCCAGTCGCTGCATAATGAAGCTGGCAGGGAGAGCCAGTAGAATGCCTGTGAAGGAAAATACCGACATCAACATGCCGGCGTTGCTCAAGCTCAGATTAAACTCCCGGATCAACACCGGCAGCACCGGAGGCACTTTGAACTGGTTGAGCGCCGATGCCACGCTGGTGATGTAAAGAACTGCCAGGATTACCCATGCGTAAGCAGACGGTTTTTCAACGGATCCTGGAATAGGTAAAACCTCTGCCCCTGTCATGGTTCCCCCTTCAGCCACTTTCCTGGAATGTTGTATCCTAGGAGTCTGTCCGAGTAATACAAGTGGCCCCTTCTATTACTCGGACAGACTCCTGGGTCGAGGCATTATGAAAGGGCGCCACTCAAAAAGCAATGAAGCCGCCATTGTGTCACCCACGGCAGGGAGCGGTAGCACCTAATGCCGGATGATTCGCGGCCCAACGAAAGAACAAATGGATCGCTGCAAATTCCTAAATGTTTGGCTAAATTCTGTGCCGCAGTGTAAAATTGCAGGCATATATTCATAATCTGTTTACCTATAACCTATTGTCAGAATTGCCGGGCTCAGTACGACAGAGGACGAATATTTAAAATTGGATATATTCTTCTTTCGACGGAGAAAGGGACGTTGCTTTGAAAAAGCTGATTGCCCTAGACCTGGCTTTTATGCTGCTATCGCCCCTATGCCGCAGCCTGCATCCGCAGGAGGACGGAAGACAATGGATTGAACGCATAGCAAAATCCTATGAAGAACTCTCCTCCTATTACCTCAAAGGAACGGTACGCATCACCATTGACTGGTCTAGAAAAACCGTACGCTCCGAACCCTTCGAACAATACGCAAAGCCGAAAGAAAATAAATTCCTGCACTATGCCGGAGCAGGGAAATCGGAGCGCGTGGTGGCGGCCGATGGGAACTCGACAACGGCTTATTTCGGCAGCAGCCGGCAGTACGCGCAAAGACTGTCTCCTGACATCCGAAGTGTCCTTGAATCCCTTTTCAATAATGAGTCCGGTACCCGTCTCTGTCCCGTTTTTCCGGGAAGCTATGCCGTCCTGAAATCGCAATTGCGCAGCGCCCGGATTCTAAGGCGGGAAAAGATTTTCTTAAAACCGAATCCTGTCGATTGTGTCGTTGTTGAAGTGGAAACGATTCCTGAAAAAGACGCGTTTCTAAAGACACAGACCATACGTACACTCTGGATCGATCCGACCGGCCCCATCGTGCTGCGGGATGTCGCACATTCCCAGACACTTTCGTCGAAAGACAAAATATTAATTGACTCTGTTGAAGAAATGCAGCTGTCCTCGTATCGGATAAATGAGGAAATTGCAGATTCGGTATTTCAATTCCGTCCCCCCGCAACCGCCCGCATTACAGAAACACTGGAGCTGGAGGCTATGGATGCCGGTCTGAGCATCGGGGTCGCCGACGCTGAATATGCAGCTTTCCGATCTGGACGGCAGGCGCTACAGCTTCAAGGAACATCGGGGCAATGTTGTTGTTCTTGATTTCTGGGCGACCTGGTGCGTTCCCTGCGTGAAGGAAATGGGATCACTTGAAAAGCTATATCGCTTGCACAGAGACAAGGGTCTGGCTGTTTTCGGAGTCAACCGGGAAACGGCCGAGCTGCAAACGAGTTTTCTGAAAAAGAAAAAGTTCAGTTATCCGATGCTGCTCGACAGTAACGGCGCGCTCACGCAACGTTTCAACGCTTCCATCCTGCCGACGATGGTACTGATTGACCGACAAGGGAGAATCGTATATTGGGAGCAGGGGCTGCTTAAAGACAAAGAACTGGCGAGCCTTTTGGGACGGCTGGGCATTGAATAAATATCGGGAAAGGGTCCGCATATGAAAATCATGCGTATTTTGCTATTTATTCTGATCGGAACCGCGTCGATCGTATTTGCCGGCGATTCCACTCAATTCGACATCCTGGTCGCGGGAGGGAATCCGCTCCCGGATATTTCCAGGTCCAAAATCCTTGTCGATGTCCGGGTTACGGATAAGGACGGGAATCCCGTGAAAGGGCTGAAGGCGGAGGATTTCAAAATTTCCCAGGACGGCCGAAAGCGGGAGATCACGGAGTTCTATGAAATCAAGCGCGCAAACGATGGCACAGAACCCAGACTAGTCGTTTTTATCATTGACGACGTAGGTCTTCCCAAAAAGAAGTACGATCAGGTTCGAACCGCGATCCGATACTTTGCGGATTCCGTCATGCAGCCCTCCGACATGGTCGGGATTGCCCGCACCGCGGGGGGCGGCGTCGTGATCCAGCCGCTGACTTCGAATGCTGCAGCGATTCGATCCGCGATCGACCAGTGGCAATGCAGCATTGAAACCGCGCGTCCGGCCAAAAATATATGGCTCGCGACCGGCGTATCGAGCACTTCCTTCGTATCGGCATGCTCGGGAAGCGGCTGAGGTCCCAGCGGCGGGGTAGTTCTACCCACGATGCAGCATTGTATCGAGGCCGGATTTCAGCTCAGCCAACGCCATAAACAGGATAATCAAAGATCTCGCGCCCATACAAAGACGCATGGCCATCATTCTCTTTTCCAACAGTACTCCGCCAATCAGCGTTTCCGGTTCCATGGTTAACAGTTTCCTGCCACGCACGTATATGACTCTGTATCAAGCCGAACTGCCTGGTTTGCGCAGAGGCTGGTCCGATCTGGCGGAAGCCTCCGGAGGATACGCCGTCAAAACCAAAACGGACAGTTTTCCTGAAATAGAACGGATTCTTCGCGATCTGGATCAAGGCTATCTCCTGGGATACATTCCGGATGACAGGACGCTGGACGTGGAATCACAAATGGGCTCCGGCACAATAATCAGAATTGGCGATCACTCCGTGAAGGTCCAAACAACAGCAAAGGACGCAATTGTACGCACCAGGGAAAGCTTCAGCAGTCGGATGCTGCGCCCAGGCGACAAATCCAGCTCCACTCGCTTTTAACAGACGCAACGCAAAATCATGACGTCTTCACCATTTATTGCGGGAGGCCTGGAAATAGCCACTGAAGCAATACCCTATTTCAATCCTAAACGGGAAAACGCTATCCGCGTAATGATCAATGTCAAAGGGAAGGATTTGAGATTCCTGCCCGAACCTGGAAAGGATTTCAGCACCGCCAGGGTTGCCATTAACGGGCAGTTATTGTCTGACGGCAGGATAGCGCAAACCTATACGGGAAACGCCAGCTTCCCGTTGCCGCAACAGGAATCCAGGAAACCTGCAGATGAGGTTTACTCAACAAGCTTTGATATTCCGGCAGTGGGGCCCGGTCTTTACGTATTGAGAACGAGCGTCCTGCAGGGCTGGGAAGGTCTGGTTGGGAACACAGCCATTTTGGTGGAAGTGCCCGATTTCACCAAGTCAGGTCTCGCGGCTTCCGGCATCGCTACCTACGCCCTAACGAAGGATCCGGAATCATTTTCGCAACTGCAACCCGTTATGAGGAAGATACACCGCACGGATCCGTTCGGGTGTTCTCTGAGCGTCTATAACGCAAAACGCGATGCGTCCAGCGGCAGCGCTCAAATCGAAAGCCAGTTGCGCCTGTATCGGGACGACACGCTGGTTCAAGCTTCTGAAGTCGTCCCCGTTCCCGACCAGGGAAGAGATTCCATATCCAAAGGCATTGCCGTAAGCTTCGGGGTCGCCCCCAATCCGAACCTGACGGCAGGAAACTATCTGCTGGAAGTCCTGGTCATCGACAAACTGGCGGGCAATAAGAACAATACGACCGCACAGACTGTTGCGATCGAGCTATTTGAATGAGTCAATAAAGGAAATGTGCGGACACACTATTCCGCAGGGGGATCTGCTGATGGCGGCTGAATTCAAGCGGTTAACACCTATTTCCAGTGTTTGTTTGAGTGTGCTGGCGGTGATTGCATCGGCAGGGTTTCTGTCCCTGGGTCATGCTTTTCCCATACCGGCCAATTTCCAGCAGGCGGCAACTGAAGGCGCTCCCCCATAATAGGCAGGAATTGTGCAAAATAATCATAGAAAAAATATATGAAGCCTATGGGGGGCGCGAACGCATATCAGAAATTAAGGACACCTGGTCCATTGCGTACAACAGGGTATTGCCGCAAGGTCAGGATATTCTGGCGGCTTCCTACGTGAAGATGCCGAATAAAATGCGCGTTGATATGGAGGGAATGGAGACTATGGTTTTCGACGGAAAATCAGGTTGGGTGATGCGTCCGGCCACAGGACAAGTTCAGAAAATGCCCCCAAATGTGCTTGAGGATTTTAAGCGTTCGTCATGGGCGGCGCAGGGAATGCTCAATCCCGAGATCATGAACATCCACCCCAACATTGGAGGGACGCGCCTCCTATTGACGGTAAGGATTACATCGTAATCAGTTATGCCGACTGTGGTGAATTCGACTCCGTCTATGTTTATGTTGATCCCACCACATTTCTTCCGCATTTATTTGCCTACGTTAAACCCAACATCAAAATCCAGGCCATCCATTCGGACTACCGGGAAATAGATGGCATGAAAGTGCCGTTCTCGATTCAGATGGACTTTGACGGCAAGAAATTCATCGCTTTGTCTGTGGTCGAATGGAAAATCAATACCGGCCTGAGCGATTCGCTCTTTGACCCGGAATCGCTTAAGCATATGAAAGGGGTGCGACCCAAGATAGATCTGGCCGGATCTTTTGTGAATGCCAAGGAACTCACGCTACTTCACAAGGTTACGCCCAGCCTATCCGGATCTGGCAAAACGCGCACGAATTTCTGGCGAAGTCATTCTCAGAATTACAATTGACGAACAGGGCAAAGTTGGGTTTGTGAGCGTAGAAAAAGGACACCCGTTGCTAACGGGTGCCGCAATCTCCGCTGTCAAGGAGTGGAGATATCGCCCAACAATGGAAAACGGGAAAGCGATTCCGGTAACCACAACAGTTAAAATCACATTTTGACATCCGGCAGACTCTTACTCTAGCGTAGTGCGTCACAGATCTCCTGACATTTGATTGTAACGAACCAGATACGCTCAAAGGTCTCAAAGAAGAAATGCCACAGATTACACTGAGTACACGGATTGAGGCCTGCCCAGGCAGCCGTCATTTTGAATCTGTGAAATCCGTGGAATCCGTGGCATTTTTCCGCTGATGTATGCAAAGATCTGTTCGCCGCACTAGCGCCAGTCGTCGATGCGTGTGCTCCCGCCCATCATGCCCGGTCCCAGCATGAAATCTGTCACAAACCAGGTGGTCTGGATTCCGCCTCCGGCAACCAGTATTTTGATTGCGGATGCCTGATTGAACGGTTTTATCTTTTCACCCGAAGGGAATTGAGTTTTTTCAACATTTTCTGAAAACCACTTGCTTAACTGGTCTTTCGTCTTAAAACCCAGGCTGTCCTTGAGAAGGTCGGCAACGGTTGGATCCATGATGACTGTGGCCGACCCCATTATAAGAGCCTTCATTTGCTCGGCCATCACCATATGGGCGGGATTGTCCCGCACGGCCATCACGACGCTGGAAATGTATGTCCAGCCGATTCCCACGGATAGGACGCTGTCATTAGGTTTGAATCCCATCTGCACATGAAAAGGCTCCCACCCCTTAGGCAGCGCCTGCTCGTTTTCCGCAATGCAGACATTGTTGTATTGCATGGTGCTTCCCAGGCTGCTCCACGTCGTTTTTCCGCTGTGCAGACCGCCGATGGTTTTCGACATCAGTGTGTAAGTGCGGCCGATAACCGAATTCGCTTCATTGTGCGGTCCCATGACGTTGGTACCGTAATTCATGCCTATTTCGTCGCGTATGGGTCCATTGACCACAATAATGTTGGCCATGGAGGACGTAGAGTTTCCAAAAGGGATGTGGTTGGCCAGGGCGAGGATCACGGGAAGATATTCCCGTTTGGCGCCGGCCATGACAGCGCAGGTTGCCACTCTTTCCACGGTAACTTCCCGCTTGCCTCCCGGCCAGTCCAATGTCTTGATGACTTCGTCCGGTTTATGAGACGTGCCTTTCAGCATGTCTGCGACGCGTTCTTCGGTCGGAAGGATAATGGGAAGATAGTCCGTCCAGTCCCGGTCCTTGAAAAGGCGCTGCAGGTTCTCTTCAGTGTCCGGCCCGAGAAAGCGGGATTCCGCCGCGGGGGGCTCAGGGGCCGGTCCTTTGTATTTCTCTCTGTCGGTCAGGGGAACGGTCAGGGCGTCGACGAATGCCTGCATCATCGGTTTTCCGCTTACGACGTCTTTGCTCTCAAAAATATATTTATGGTGGACTGATTGAGGTTGCCCGGCCACCGGGAAAGGAAAGGAGATATATCGAATGGGCGATCCGTTGGTGTATTCGAAATCGTGTCCCTGGGCGTATTTTATGATATTGGACGCCGCGCCCCCGACGGTGGGAATTTTGAAGTTCTGTTCCAGCGTTTTGCAGTTACGGCTCACGGCCGATGTGCAGCTGTCTCAACCGGATATCCCGACCATGGCCGCGTGGCCCTTTTCGGATATTTCCTTCCAGAGTTCCGGCTGGTCCTGCATGTAGGATCCTTTGATTTGTCGGATCTCCACTTTCACGCTCGGCATATTCTGGGCAAACCAGGCTTTCATTTCTGCATAAATGCTGGGAGCCGCCTGCGGGCCTCCCCAACCGATATCCACCAGGTATAGTGTCTTTCCTTCCAGCGTATCCAGTCGGGGTGTAAGCGGAATGCGATCGACCATTCTATTCGGGGGTGTCGGATTCAATACCCTCAGTTTTTCTGCAGAATATGCTGCCGAATGTGCAGCGATGAGAAGAATAAATAATGTTGCAGGCCATATCCTTTTTGTCAAATTGCACCTCCGCTTCAAGAGTTACCAATTTGTTGATGAGAATTCCCTTTGGGCTCATATTACAGCGGAATCCTATGGCTGGGTATTATTTTTAAGCGCACTTCTGCCATTGTAGTAAATTAGGAGGTGTCCAGATGCGTCACTCGCTTTTATCTTCACTGTTCATTTCAGTCGCTTGCCTGACGGTCGTTGCTCTCGCCGCTGCAGCCCTGCAAGTCACGCCGAAGCGGCCGGTCACCGATCGCTACGGGAAAGTGGAGGTTAAGGACGATTATCGCTGGCTTGAAAACTGGAACGATCCCGCCGTTCAGGCTTGGAGCGATTCGCGGAGCGCGGCCGCTCGATCCTTTCTGGATCGACTGCCGATGCGTGCCGCCGTCTTGCGGCAGGTTGAGAGCCTTACCCAGCAGCGTTCCCCATCCTGGTCTGATATGCGCCATGAGGGCGCGATGTATTTCGCGCTCAAGAATGATCCTCCGAAACAGCAGCGGCTTCTAGTCGTAATGCGTTCGCTCACCGCGCCCACGGGCGAGAAGGTGCTTGTAGATCCCAACGCATTGGACCCGAGCGGCGCAACCACGATTGACTTCTATGTGCCTTCGCGCGACGGCTCCAAAGTCGCGGTCTCGCTCTCGAAGGGCGGGACGGAATCGGGCACCGTTTACGTCTGGGATGTGCAGACCGGGCGCAAGCTCAGCGACGAGGTGCCGCGCGTGAACGGCGGGACCGCGGGCGGCAGGCGCGCGGAACCATTCCAATCCCGGATGAGAGTACAGTCGAAGAAGCGGTTGAGACCGGCGGAGGCGGGGTGGCGCTTACCATCGAACAGTGGAGCGCTCCCCCGCAATGGCAGATTTATTTGCCGGGCCAAAAGGCGCTCGGCGCCACCGCGCTTGTGACGCGAGCGCCGACGAGCTTTGCCGATATGGAGGTGCGCACCGTGTCCGCGACTTCCAAGGACGGGACGAAGGTGCCGCTCACGATCCTGATGCGCAAGGGGACATATGGGAACATGCGGCACCCTATTTATTCCAAATTGTGATATATTAGATACATAATTTGTCGCGGAAAGATCCTATCAGGAAAGTCATGCACCATTCGGGAACTGTCGATTGCGTGCGAATGCGTGACTGGTGAATTGAATAGAGCGGTACGAACTGTGGTTCTATTTATCAAATCACGAACAGTGAATGCTTAATTCCTAGAACATAATTAGCCGAAGACAAATCAGACTGTCAATTGTAAACGCCTGGAGCGTGCGTATGAAAGACGAGTGGACCGCTATCGAAGAGGTTTTCCACGCGGCACGGGAACTCCATGGGGAGGCTCGATCGAAGTTCCTCGGCAATGCCTGCGGTTCGGACGATGCCATGCGCCGGCAAGTGGAGGTGCTGCTCGAGCGCGATGAGAAAGCCACGGCCTTTTTAGACCAGTCAGCAGCCGCGATGATCAGTTTGACGCTGGCGCCCGGCACGGCTGTCGGACCCTACGAGATCATCGACATCGCCGGCATCGGGGGAATGGGGCAAGTCTATCGCGCACGAGATCCCCGGTTGAAACGGACCGTAGCGATTAAGGTATTGCCCGCTTTTGTGCACGATTCCAAACGGATTGCTCGGTTCGAACAGGAAGCCACACTACTGGCTTCCTTGAATCACCCGAATATCGGCGCCATTCACGACATAGCCGAGGTCGATGGCGAGCGTTACTTGGTTTTGGAGTTTGTTGAAGGACCTACCCTCGCCGAGCGTTTACAATCGGGCCCGATTCCTGTCGGCGAGGTGCTCCAGATTACGCAACAGATTGCATCCGCCCTGGAGGTCGCGCACGAAAAGGGGATCATCCACAGGGACCTGAAGCCATCCAACATCAAATTAGGGACCGACGGCAGGATCAAAGTGTTGGATTTCGGTCTGGCAAAAATTTTCTCCGAAACGGAAACGCGTGCCGGAGTTTTGCAGAATCCCGCTGCAAGCCCTTCCGAAAGCGACCGCAGCCTGCTGATGGGCACGCCCTCGTACATGAGCCCGGAGCAGGCCCAGGGAGCCGTTGCCGACAAGCGATCCGATATCTGGGCCTTCGGATGCATCTTGTATCAACTGCTTACCGGACGGAAGGCATTTGGGAGCGAAGACGCGCCCGGCACTGTGGAATCGATTCTGAAGCGCGAGCCGGACTGGAGTCTGTTGCCGGCTCGAACTCCCGCTGCGCTGGTGCACCTCCTTCGCCGGTGCCTGGAGAAGGACTGCATGCGGCGACTGCAATCGGCTAAAGATCTCCGTCGGATCATTGATGAAATCCAAACCAGACGCCAGAGGTCGCATTGGGTTCTGAAAGCGGCCATCCTGGTAGCCGTTGTGCTCGCTGGATTTGTTCTGTTCGGCATAAAGTACATTCGCAAAACCGGAGGACTGCGTGTCGCCGAAATGCAACAAATCACATTGGCTCCGGAACTCGAACTGGATCCGTCTCTATCTCCTGACGGTAATTGGCTGGCGTATGCCGGAGGCGTACGCGACCATATGGACATTTATGTCCGGCAGATGTCGGAAGGCACGGTTAGGAATCTCACTCGAGACCTGGGTAGATTATACAACCGATGGCCGCGCTGGTCGCCCGACGGAAAGTTGCTGGCATTTGTCGCCGACAATCAGCAAGCGTCTAATTATGGAAAATTCCAGAGTGACAATTCTATCTGGATTATTCCGCGTACCGGCGGCAAACCGCATTTTGTTGTTGAAGGTGGCAGTCTTGGACATACGTGGGCTCCCGATGGCAGGCACCTGGCGTATCTTCGAAATAATGATGTCTGCATAGTGGCCCTTGATAGAGGGATTTCCAATAAGATTGCAGAGATATCGGACCCGCATTCTCCATCATGGTCGCCCAATGGAAAGTGGATAACGGTCGTTTCAGGTAATCAGCAGATGCTGTTCACCATCGGTACTATGGGCAACGTGGCTGCGAGCTGCATTTGGATTATCGATGCAAAAACCGGCGAACGGCGTCCATTGACGGACTCGGTTACCTCCAATACCTCTCCGGTTTGGATGCCCGGCTCCGGTTCCATTCTCTTTTTATCCAATCGCGGAGGCAACCGGGACGTTTTTGAACTTAAAATATCCGATACGGGAAAAGCGGTGGGCGAACCTGTCCGGGTTACCGCCGGTTTGGATGCGCTTTGCTTCGATATTTCCGGGGATGGAAAGCATCTTGCCTACGCCAAATCCCTGCTTAAATCCAACCTTGCCTCGCTTCCGATTCCAAAATCGGGGACTGTTTCTCCTGCAAATGCTGTCCGTCTGACCACAGGAGCTCAGAGTGTCGAAGGCGCCAATATCAGCAGAGATGGCAAGTGGATCGTATACGACTCAAACCGGAGCGGGAACCAGGATATTTACAAGATGCTACGGACCGGAGGGCAGGAAAAGCAACTAACCCATAGCTTGCAGGATGATTTCCAGCCGAATTACTCGCCGGACGGGCGATTTATCGCATGCTATTCATTTCGAAACGGCAATCGCGATATCTATGTGATGTCGGCCGATGGAACCAACGAACAGCAAGTTACAAACGACCCTGCCCAGGAGCGCTACCCCGATTGGTCGCCGGACGGCCAAAGCCTCGTTTTCTTTTCCGACAAAACCGGTCAGCAGGAGATCTACCGTGTTTCTCAAGTAAACGGCAAATGGGGGTTACCAGTACAATTGACATTCACAGAAGGCGGTGCCATGAACCCACGATGGTCTCCCGACGGCAAAACAATTGTCTACGGCGATCTTAATAAAGGGCTATGCCTGATTTCGCCTGACGGGAAAAATCCCAGGATCCTGGCAGCCAAAAGGCCACCGGACCTTTGGCCATTGTACGCAGCGTGGTCTGCCGACAGCAAAATTGTTTACTTCCGGGCAGCTGACGATCGACACTGCTGGAGTATTTTCTCCGTGCCCGCAGGCGGGGGGGCGGCCAGAATGCTCGTCCGATTTGATGATTTCACGCGGTATGAATTCGCATCAGATGACAAGGATTTTTTCTTCACTATTCCGGAACGTGAAAGCGATATCTGGCTGCTTCGGCTGGTGAAGTAGACAGGCCTGAACTGGGAAGCGAAAGGCACTTGTGCATATAGGTTAAGACAATGACAATACCCACGAATCCTGGCCCGGAGGATATTGATGCATTGCTTAGCGCTTGGAGTCAGGGGGACAGCTCCGCCCAGGAACAGTTGTGGCCGATAGTTTTCGAGCAATTGAGGCGTCTGGCGCGCAGGCAGCTCAATCGGGAGGGCGCTGATTATTCGCTCGAATCCTGCGCGCTGGTGAATGAGGTGTTTGTTCGGCTCAATGATCTAGGCAACCCCCAGTGGGAAACAAGCGCTCAGTTCTTCGCGATGTGTGCCAAAGTCATGCGGCATGTCCTGGTCGACCGCGCCCGTGCCCGCCTATGCCAGAAACGGCCCGAAAATCGAGAAAGAATCTCTATGGATGACATTGTTCTCATTTCGGAGGCGAAGAGTGAACAGCTGCTCGCTCTCGATGAAGCCTTGGTGCGGCTTTCGGAGATTCATCCGCGAAAAAGCGAAGTTGTGGAAATGCGGTTTTTTGGCGGACTTTCCGCAGATGAGACTGCGGAAGTTTTGCAGGTATCGTCGATGACGGTAAAGAGGGATTGGAGTTTTGCCCGGGCATGGCTGGAGGCTGTGTTGAGCGGTGAAATCCCGATAAAAGCCCCATTGTCAAATTCGGAATAGGGATTCAAAACGGGAATCATTTCGGTTTTTTGATCCTTTTCGATTCTATTTCCCGCTCTATCTTTATAGAAGCTTGAAAATCGGATTCTGTCTATCAGAAGTGAGTCACTGGGAATGCTGGTGCTCGCATGTGAGCGCCTGTGATTCGTTCCTGGCGACTTCGGTGCGAGGAAAGTCATGGCAACGGATGCATGCTCTCCCTTGATTGGCAAAACCGTTTCCCACTATCTGATCCTGGATAAAATCGGCAGCGGCGGCATGGGATTGATTTATAAGGCCGAGGACTTGCGTCTGGGCCGGATTGTCGCCATTAAGTTCCTCCCGGAGAAGCTCGCTTCGGACAATCAGGCTTTGGAGCGTTTCAAAAATGAAGCCCGTACTGTTTCGGCACTGGACCATCCGAATATTTGCACTTTGTATGATATCGGCGAACATGAGGGATCGCCTTTCATTATCATGCAGTATCTGCGAGGGCGTACACTGAAGCAGATCATCAGCAGCGGCCCGCTGGAAACAAGCTCTCTCCTGGATATCGGGATGCAAATCGCCAGGGCGCTAGAGGCAACCCATGCGGAAGGGATTGTTCATCGAGATATCAAGCCGGCGAACATTTTCGTCACCGAACGGGGCAATGCCAAAGTCCTCGATTTTGGCATCGCTAAATTAACCGAAATTAAAACCGGCGACGATTGCCCTACCGCTTCGGGTATAACGTCCGAAGCATTGACTTCGCCGGGCACGGCAGTTGGAACCATTGCCTATATGTCTCCCGAACAGGCTCTCGGCGAGAAAGTCGATGGGAGCACAGACATATTTTCGCTCGGGACGACGCTGTACGAGATGGCTACGGGCAACCTGCCCTATAGCGGCACCACACTTGCGGCAATCTTCGATGAGATCCTACACAGGAACCCGGGCAGACCATCAGAGATGAATCCGGCAGTACCTCAGGAATTAGACCGGATCATCGCCCGGGCAATGCAAAAGGATAAGCGCCGCCGCTATTCCTCGTGTGTGGAACTAACCACGGATCTAAACCGGCTCAAACTAATCCACGATTCGGACAAACTTACGCTCGAGGCCAAGGCAAAGAAGCGATACCTGACTTCAAAATGGGTGTTATGGATCCTGATTTTCATCCTCATCCTTGTCATTGGCTACCAGGCGCGCCGCTTCAATCAGTGGCGCCGGGCCAGTTTTACGCCTTCCACGGAAGAAGCGGCCGATTGTATCCGGAGCGGCAATGTACACCTCGAGAATTTCGACGCAAAAAACACCGAAGTGGATCTTAGTTCGGCGGATCGGGATTTCGATAAAGCCATCGAGCTAGAACCCAATTTGGCCGCCGCCTACCTGGGGCTGTCCAAAACTCTCTGGCGAATGGGGGTGTTTAGTCGTTCGACACAACCCTTCAGCGATTCACATGATAAGGCCGAAAAAGCCATTTCCCTCGGAGGCTCTCTGCCGGAAGCCCATCGGTGGAGAGCAAGGATCCTGGCTTTTTGGGAACACTCCCCGTCCGAGGCAGAAGCGGAGTATGCAAAAGCCAGATCCCTGAACAGTAAGCTGCGGCCCCATGCCGATTATCTTCTGTGGAGCGGCCGTCGCGAGGAGGCTGTGGACGCAATCGAGCAGGACCTGTGGTTGGGGGAACTGAACTCCGCGACGAAACATTGTGAGGCGGGATGGAACTATTTTTATGCGCGATTGCCCGAGAAGGCGATCGAACAGGCGGAACAGGCAATAGCTCTGGACCGGAATCTCTATTCTGCCTTCTGGCTTATGGCGTATTCCTACAAGGACCAGACCGCCACCTTCCGCTCGGTGATAAAAGCGCTCGAACTCGAGTTTCCAATTTTTATGTCGGCGAAAAAACAGGAAAGCTATGGGAAAATTTTCATCCGCGGGAGGATGGCCGGATTCTGGCCCGCCCTGTTGGCTGACCTCGGCTCTAAGATCCCACCCTATCAGAGAGCCGCCATTTATGCGGAACTCGGAGATATGGACAAGACTTTTGCGTGCCTGAGAGAGGCTATTCAGATACCCCTCGAAAAACCGTTGAAAGCAGACCCGAGGTTTGACGGGATCCGGAAAGATCCTCAGTACGTGCCGTTATTGCGCGATCTAGGGTGGTACCCTAGCGAAAGGTAGGGCGATGAATAATTCTAATGCCTGCAACAATCGACTTTTCCTGGATTGCCCCAGCAATCTGAGCCGCAGAGAGCTATTGAAAAGGCTCCAGGGAGCGACCGTGGGCGCCTTTCTGCAAACGGCGCTTCCCGCAGGCAAGAAGCCGTCTCAGTTGCTAAAACTGTGGGGCACGGGAACCCTGGATGTCGGGCAGGACTGGGGCAGCTTTGAAAAAATAAGCGGTGTCAAGATCCTGTTCGAGGACAACCAAAATGATCCCGGGCCTGTGATTCGAAACCTGGTGGACCTGAAGGAATCCAGCTGGCGTCATATCAGCGGACTTCAGGGCGGGGCCGAGAAGCAGCTGGCGCACGCAGGCGCCATCTTGCCCTGGGATACCTCGCTGCTGCAAAACTATAGGAAAATCTGGTCCTTTGCCCAGGAAATCCCCTATACGACTGTAGACGGCGAGGTCTACGGAATTCCGTCGGTGATCAACGCCGACTCCATGATTTACCGGCCGGACCTTGCCGGTTATGTGGATTCATACGAAGCGATCTTTAATCCTGTCCTGGCCGGCAGAACCGCCATGGAGGATGCTTGGATCAACAGCGTGATCATGACAGCCATCTATCTCAAAGAAAACAATCTCACAAACATCGACAAGCCCGGAAATCTCACAGAAAACGAACTCAGGGAAGTAATGGCATTCCTGACCCAGAAAGCCAGAGAAGGGCAGTTCTGCAGGCTGTGGAAGGGGTGGGGTGATGCCGTCAATCTTATCAAGACCGGCGAAGTCGTTGTGATGACCGGTTGGGAGCCGATCGCGATCGCTGCGCTGAAAGACGGCATCAATGTCAAATACGCAGAGCCACGTGAAGGTTACGAATGCTGGTCGAATGACCTGCTTCTCCATCCGGGAGCCAGGAGGGATGGACTTTGGGATACCGCCCATGCCTTGGTTGATTGGGAACTCGGCGGTTGTTACGGTTGCCTGATGGCGAAAAACAGGGGCTACGCCGTCCCTACCGAACTGGCGGTTCCCTATGCCGAAAGCCACTCCGGGGAATTCAAGCCGATCGAGATCAGAAAAGTCGTCGAAAATGTGAAACGCAAGTTTAATAAGGAGAAATCCAAAACATACTGGCAAAACGTCAGGCCGGACAATTTTTATATGTACGAGGAAGAGTGGAAGAAATTCAGGGTTATTGCAAATCGCAACCGAGGGAAGGTTCGCTGATCGCCGCCTGGATCCGACTTTTTCCGAATAGATCTGTATTTGTGGGAGGCCTATCGACCGTGAAGAATTCCGATGAACTGCTCTGCTTGATAAGTATTGGAAGCACGTCGTTCAATAGAGAGTTGATTGCTCAATTCGACCGCTGGGCCGGGAGATAGTCATTATCGGATCCGATACATCATTCTCAGCGAACCGGAGCGCCACAATATCGAGGCGTTTGAAGGCGTGTCGGACGTGGAATCTGCGGTGCGCACCAAGGAACGAGCGATAGCCTGTCGACGCAACCTCGGCCTCAGCGATGCGGCCATGATCTCATGGGAAGAGGTCGGTCCCCGCATCGGCTTCGCAGAAGCCTATAACAAGGTTATGGATTGCTTTGCAACCAACAAATCCTTCCAGCGTCACTGCCTGAGCCAAACTTTTTCCAATCTCCGCCCCAGGTTTCTCCAGCATGGGATTAAGAAGAAGTCGGATGCGATGGTGCGCAAGAGCGTGTTCTACCTGCTCGAAGAGCTTGCGATCAAAGTCGGAGCATTTGAAACCGGCGAGTTCGCCGGCGAGTTGCTTCCCCACGGGGAGATGGATGTCACTAATGCAATCTACTCCGGAACCTATTTCGAGTGCGCGGTAAGCCGAAAGGGATTCAAAGTGTTCAGCATGACTCCCAATGGCATTTCGCAGGTACATTACTCCCAACCTCGACGGTGATAGCACAGTTCAAGCCGCTGTGAGCGGCTCACAAACTAAACCTGGATTACGAAGTTGGCCGCGCAGCGGCCGAGGTGAATTTAGGCCGGCCTTTCAAGGCCGGCACAGGATGAGACCTGGACAGCGCGTCGCGGCAGCGACGCTTGATTTCAACCGTCGCTGCCGCGACGGACATTGATTGCTTCAAATATCCCCGGCCTTGAAAGGCCGGGCTAAAATCATCCGGTCGCTGCGCGACCTATGTTTTGCGAGCTAAACAATTTAGATCAAGAAATGAAATACTAATTTCGTAAATTGGTGTCAGGTTAGAATTCCCCTTTTTATAGAAATATCAAAACAAACTAGAATTATGTGCTTTTAAAAAGGGAAATTCTAACCTGACACCAATTTTACAAGCTTTACTGGAGGATGGGTATCTCGGCTGAAAGCTGCAGCTCGATAAGCATTGCGAGCGAGTATTCCACCTGAAGGAAACGGGCCGCGATACGTGACCCCATCTTCTCCTTATACAGTTTGTAATATTTGTTCCTGAGCGAAGCTCTCTGCCCCTCGAGATCCATCATTTTGACGGCGAGCTGATCGGCGATTACGTCGGTCATTTTGTCTATGGTTTCCGCATATTTTTTGATATTCGCGATTCGCTGATCCCATATCGCGTCGAGCGCGGTCTGGTAATCGGCATAAAGCGCCCAGAATTGGGCTTTGTTTGCCGCATCGAGCCCCATAGACCGGTCCACGATGGACTGCTTTTCCGTGCGCAGGTTTTTGCGCAGCAGATTGATATCCTTGTCGATGGCAGTCTGCGCCCACCCGGGGCAGGTGAATAAGAATGCCAGGCCAACGAGCGCCAGCACGATTCTGCAATATCTCATAGCTCTCCTCCAGAATGATTTGACAAAAGTAAGCCCCACAACATCGACGGCTTTGATTCGCTTTGCTTTGCCAGGCGACTAGTAACTCTCTTCTATTCGCCGGCCTTTGTAAACTGTTACTTATTCTCGTTCATTTGCCTGAATAAATGCCGGCTAGTCCAGGGGCAGAGTCTAAAAGAACTGCCGACTGCTGACTGCTGCCTGCCGACTGCCTTTAAAATGCCTCGCCGATTCCCATGCTGAGCGTTTGGCCGACTTTTCCTATCCCATAGTCAATCCGGAAGTTAATATGGTCTTTTTTTGTCAGCCTGAAACGGATGCCGCCGCCGCCGGCCGGCAACAAATTTTCCCAGGCGATGTCTGAGAATTGCTTTTCGACTCCGCCGACTCCGCCGAAGACGACGGCGCCGAATCTCCCGAGGAATTTTTGGGATGGGATATTCATGCGATATTCCGCCTGAGTCGCGAACATCCTCCGATCCTGGTAACGGCCTGCAGAATAGCCGCGCAGATCATTGCTGCTTCCAAATAGGCACAGGTCATAGATGGGGACATGGTCTCCCGCGGCAGCACATCCCATTCCCCGAATAGCCAGTATCTGGTTTTTGCCGAGGCTCATGTATTTGTTGAAAGCGACTTTGTAATACTGATACGTGAATTTGCTGCCAATAGCTTCGGCGAAAAGGTCAATCCCCGAATCCAGGAAAATTCCCTGGCGCGGGTAATAGGTGTCGTCCCGAGTGTCCCATTGAAAGCGCGGCCCGACGGACACAGTTCTTTGTCGGCCCAGATTGGGTGCTATTTCGTCCAGAACTCCCTGCAGTGATGGCGGCAGATTACTACCGTCCGGAAGATTCAACTCTTCCTCATTCAGGGTCATGTTCAGGTTGCGGTATTGAAAACGGGCGCCGAGATAAACGCTTTTTCGGATACGGTAAAAAAGGGGTTCGGCGATGAAAGCGGATCCGCTAAACGTCAGAGGCAGATACAATCCTCTGTCCCCGGCCCACTTGCCGATGCCGTAAATATCGGCGTTAATCTTGGCTCCTCCGCCTGCGATTGTGAATCGATATTTATCCTCTTTGAAATACAGCCTTCCACCCGCGGCCAGCGCACGGCTTCCGTTGTTCGTGAACAAGCCTCCGACGCCAACAACCGAATTGGGAGAGAGCTTGTCTTGCTTGCTGAACGGGAACACATAACCCACAGCCCACGCCAGTCCGGCGCCGATGGCAGGATTGGCAAGCGGAATCGGGGCTGCAATCCATTCCCCTCGTTTCTCTTTTTTCTGCGGATCCGCAGTCTGCGTGTCACCGGGGGCAGTCTTCGGGGGAGCATCCTGATCCTTGCCAACGGTTTGGTCCTGCCCCGGCATTCCGGCAAGTGCCGGTGAGGGAAAGACTGAAATCGTGAAGAGGAATGCCAGAATTGCCGTTCCATTAAAATGAAAGCATCGGCAGACCACGCCTGATGGCCTGTCTAATGCTGGTTTTTGCGAGGCGAAGCCTTTGGACTGCCGCAGCTTGTGCCGCTTTCGAGAGAGCCCCTGAATATCGATACATCCGGGCCGCTTTAAAGCGGCTCGAAGCTGTCCGCCGGTACTTCCGAGCGCCCGGCGGGCGCGAAAACCATGCGGCGTGAGGCGTCCGCGCCGACTTCCTGATGTCTATGGCGATGTCTGTAAGAAACATGCGGCTATTTCCTTGCAATTGGCCCAATTCCTGATCTTTCAAGAGTTCACCGAGACGGCGGCGCTCCCAGGACGCGAAACTACGCGTCATTAAAAACGATGCGGAATAGGCTCTGCCGCCGCCGACAATGGTACTCAATCCCAGCCCCCCTATCAACTTTCTTCTGGTGCCCTTTCCTTCTGATCCGCCGGCAATTCAAACAGGCCAAATGATGGAGAGGATACTCGAAAACCCGAACTGTAAGAATTGACAGGTCTGGTTTTTAACCATTGACGCGTATACTCCCTCTGTGCATACTAGTTGCGGATGAAGGTATGCGACGCCACGGCAAACAGTAGGGTGACGGTCGCATATGATAAAAGCATGTGCCGCAATTTGGCGTGCCGATGGTATAAATGCCATCTGCGCAATTGCGCGGCGACCAGATTGTAGTGTGTGCTTTTAGAGTATCTCCTGGTTACCTGGCCCTCTGAGATGCTTGGATTATGAGATAGAGATATAGTACAAAAGAATCAATAACCCATAACAAAAGGAGTTTTGAACAATGAAGAAGACTTTGTTGGTTTTTGGAGCGATTTTGCTCTTTGGGCTTGCGGCTTTTGCTCAAGATGATGAATATCCCAAGTTCGAGCTTTCGGGGACGGTGTCCGCGTTGATGGCTGATATCGACGTTCTTGGCAATGAGACTATGTGGGGATGGGGAATTGCCGGACAGTGCAATATCAATAAATATTTCGGCATAGTCGGCGAGTGGAACGCGAATCACGGGGAATCCACCATTCCAGATTCGATTACAGAGGAAGGGGACATACCGGTTGATCTGAGAGTCCAGACGATTCTGTTTGGACCCCGGTTTTCCTATCGTGCGAAGGCGGTCACTGTATTCGGCCACTTCCTGATTGGCGCGGCCACGCTTAAAATGGACGATGAACAGAGCAATTTCGGCAGTTTCGACGAGCTGACCAATTGGCAAGTCGCCTATGCTATTGGCGGAGGCTTGGACATCAACGCGGGAAAACACTTTGCCATTCGTCCGATACAGTTAGATTACGTGTTTACTGATTCGGATCTCATCCAAGCATTAAACAATGAAGATGCCCCCGGAGCGTTCAATAACGTTCGATATAATTTCGGCGTAGTATTCAAGTTTTAGTGATAGCCGTCTGAAAGCGCCCGCCCGACACTGATGTGCTCCGGGCGGGCGCTTTCATATACCTATAGCTAGTCCCTCCCTCATTAAAAACCGCAACACTACCGTTAGAAATAACTACGTCATTTCCCGAAAATATTTTTTACACCGATCTGCACAGTTGCACGCGGATTTTGCAGCTTCGCAGCAACCTTCTGCCGTCGCTCCTGGTTTTTTTGAGGTCCTTAAGAATTGTCTAAAAGGCCCCTAGTCGTCTCTGCAAGAATAGTTATAAAATCAAACCGATCCATTAGCTTATCTGTTATAGTAATCGCCGCTGGGCAATAGCGGGCCGCAGCAGTTAACTAGGTAAAACAGCAACGGGTCAAGCAAGAAAGTTGCCCGAGGGATATAGCTGTTAAGCTAAGGCATGTATAGCAGTGCGTCAGACTAAGGGAAAGCCGCTGAAAGCGCGGAAGCAGCACAGCCCAGGGTGGAAGAGCACGCGAAGCGGGCTCTGGAACCCTGGGATACACGACGGCATAAAGGGGTAAGCCCTGTAGGGGCGATGCAGACTGCACCGCCCCTACAGGGCTGATGTCCTTTTCATGCCAACCCAGGGTTGCGGCCGCTTCGCAGCCTCCACCCTGGGCTTTGCTGCACCGTCCCTTCGGGACTGCGTGACACTCCCCAGCGCGGCTGAATATTTTGCTTTTTTTCCTAAACTTAACACCCATGGCCCGAGGGGGAGGGGATGCGATGAAGAAGCTATTGCTGATGGCCGTAGTCGCGGCCCTGAGCCTGTCCGCCGCTCTGGCGGGCGAGTCGTATACCGCGACCGCGAGCGGCAAGGTCGACGGCAAAAATAAGAAAGTCAACGCCACAATCACGATCGACCGGTTCTCGACGCAGGCCGAGAAGGACGCGGCCCGCGCAGCCTTCGATGCCGGAGGCACGACGGGTCTCGCCGCCAAACTCAACGCCATGCCCGCCGTGGGCAAGCTGACTTTCGAGGATGGGCGCATCTTTGATCTCAAGCTAACCAGCCAGTTCAAGCTCATAGATGGGCGCTTCGTAACGGTGATTACGGCCAAGCCGATCGCATTCCTGGGTGCCGACAAACCTGGCGCGAAACCGATCGACGGCTACGATGTAAGCGTGATTGACCTTAATCTCAAGGAGAACGGAAGAGGTGAGGGCACTGCGGCGCCCGCCGCGAAAGTCAAGATCGGGGATAATGGCGCCTTCCAGGTCAAGGACTACGGATCCAAGACGATTTGGCTCACGGACGTCAAGAAAATGTAGTATTTGGGGCGGTTTTGTTAATGCGTTGATTCTATTTAAAACCTTGGAGGTAGCATGAAAATCAAGAACGCATTTGCTGATTCAAGCATGCCGGCCTGGCGCGCGGCAATCCCATGCTTCCTGCTCATCATGTTGCTGGTTCTGGCGAGCTGCGGCGGGAGCAAGGAGGAGAAAGCAGGTGCGGGCGCTGCCGCTCCGGTCCCTGTGGTTGTTACCCCTGTCATTCAGAAAACGGTTCCGATCATCACCGAATTCACGGCTCGAACGGACGCCAAAGATACCGTCGAGCTGCGAGCCCGGGTTGAAGCTTTCCTGGAGGGAATTCACTTCGAGGAGGGCCGCCCTGTGAAGCGGGGGCAAGTGTTGTTCACGCTCGACAAGCGCAAGTATGAATCCGACCTCCAGACTGCCAAGGCACAGCTCGCCAAAGCCCGTGCGGATCTCGAATTTGCCAAGGACAAAGTGACGGTTGAAATGGCCCAGGCGAAGGTGGACCAGGCCAAAGCAGAGATGGGGAAAGCCGATCTGGACGTGAACCGGCTTACGCCGCTGGCGAAGGAAAATGCTGTTCCTCAACAGGACCTCGATAACGCCCTGGTTGCGCAGGTGGTGGGGAAATCAAATGTACAGGCCAGCCGGGCCAGCTATGACAACGTTGTTCTCAATCAGAAGGTGACTACAGATCAGGCCCAGGCCGCCGTCATGGCCGGCGAGGCTGCGGTAAAAAATGCGGAACTCGATCTGAGCTATTGCACGATCACCGCACCCATGGATGGACTGATTGGTCAGCGACTGGTTTCCGTGGGGAACCTGGTCGGCCGGGGCGAACCGACTCTGCTGGCCACGCTTTCTGCCCTGGATCCTCTTCGCGTGTCTTTCGCCTTGAGCGAAGCGGAATATCTCAAGATAGCCGAACGGATGGGAAGTCGCAGTCCAAAGACCGCTTGCCCTTGATTTAATCCTGGCGGATGGAAGCGTGTTTCCTCACAAAGGAAAGGCTGTGATAGCGGAGCGGGCCGTGGATGAAAAAACAGGGACGTTGACAATTGTCGCCGAGTTTGCCAATCCGGAGCGGTTGATACGACCGGGACAATTCGGAAAAATCCGCGGCGCCATCGATATAGTCAAAGATGCGGTTCTCATCCCGCAACAGGCTGTGATGGAGGAACAAAGCTCCAGGACGGTTTTTGTCGTGGATGCCGACAACAAAGTAGTTCTTCGAACTGTGGTTCTCGGAGAGCGCATTGAGAATCAAGTCATCGTCAAAGATGGAGTGAAACCTGGTGAACGCGTCATTATCGACGGGTTGCAGAAAGTGCGGCCTGGAGTGATCGTGGCCCCCGCCGAGAAATCTCTCGCGGCGGAAAAATAAAACAGGAAAGGATCCCATATGGCACAATTTTTTATCAAGCGACCGATCGTCGCAATCGTCATATCTATCCTGACTGTCATGTTCGGGGCTATCATTATTAGCAGGCTTTCGATTGAGCAGTATCCCTTTCTCGCCCCACCGAACATCCGCGTGACTGCCACATATCCCGGCGCATCTGCCGAGGCAGTCGAACAGTCGGTGGCAACCCCGATCGAACAGGAAGTCAACGGCGTAGATCGCCTCATCTACATGAAGTCTTCGAATACAAGCGACGGCCGCATGCTGCTGGACATCAATTTTGAGGTAGGAACCGATCAGGATATTGCGAACGTGCTCGCCCAGAACCGGGTTTCGTCGGCACAGGCGCGCCTGCCCCAGGAGGTCACTCAGCAGGGAGTTACCGTCAAGAAGCAGAGCCCCAGTATCCTGATGATGATCTCACTCTATTCGCCCAAAGACGCATACGATGCCAACTTTCTCATAAACTACTGCGGCATCAACCTGCGCGACCAGTTGCTCCGTATTCCCGGAATCGCGCAGGTGGATCTTTTCGGCGGCACGGATTACGGTATGCGGATCTGGCTTAGGCCGGACAAATTGGCCAAACTCGGTTTAACCCCGTCGGACGTCGTTTCAGCGATCAAGGAACAGAATCTGCAGTCGCCCGCCGGTAAGGTCGGCGCAGCGCCGACGCCGAAAGATCAGATGTTCACCCAAACCGTCAGTGCCCCGGGCCGCCTTATCACGACCGAGGAGTTCGAGAACATCATCGTGCGCCAGAGCTCAAGTGGGGAAGTCGTCCGGATCAAGGACGTCGGGCGCGCTGAACTCGGCTCGCAGGACTATAACTCCTTCGGGCGTCTGAATGGCAAACCGGGTGGAGCGATGGCCGTCTACCTCTTGCCCGGAGCCAATCAGCTCAAAGCCTCTGAAAAGATTTACGAGACGATGAAAGAGGCGAAAACACTCTTTCCCGTCGGACATGGACTACAAGATTGTGTACGATACCACGCCGGCGGTTGAAGCCTCGATCCACGAAATTCTGAAGACTTTCGTCGAGGCGCTGATCCTCGTGACGATTGTGGTATTCATCTTCCTGCAAAATATTCGGGCGACGATTATCCCGCTGCTCACCATTCCGGTCTCGCTGATCGGGACCTTCATCTTTTTCCCCGTTCTCGGTTTTTCCGTCAACACCCTGACGATGTTCGGCTTGGTATTAGCCATCGGTATTGTGGTGGATGACGCCATTGTGGTAGTGGAGGCGGTCATCCACCATATTGAGCACGGGTTGCCTCCCAGGGAGGCGACAATCAAAGCCATGCAGGAAGTCTCGGGCCCGGTCATCGGGATCGCCATGATTCTTTCTGCGGTGTTTGTCCCCGTAGCCCTCCTTGGCGGGCTGGTCGGCAGTATGTACAAGCAGTTCGCGCTGACAATTGCGATCTCGGTGCTGCTCTCAGCCTTTAACGCACTGTCGCTGACTCCTGCGCTCTGTTGCATGCTTCTCAAAAAGCCACGTCCCATGCGCGGGCCGCTGGGAGCTTTCTTCCATGGTTTCAACAAGGTTTTTGATGTTACGACGAGTGGCTATGTAAATATTTCTCGCCTGCTTGTGCGCCGGGGGATTCTTACGATTGGGATCGTCGCCGTCGTAATTGTCGGCGCGGGTCTCTTGGCAAGTTCTATCCCGGCCGGGTTTATCCCTGATGAGGACCAGGGGATCTTCGGAGTCAATGTCCAGCTTCCGCCCGGCGCTTCGCTGGAGCGCACCAGCGTGGTGTTGAAAAAGGTCGAGACAATCCTATCGAAAATCGAAGTGATCGACTCCTTCCAGACTATCGGAGGTTACGGAGCGGTCACCAACACGTATCAGCCGAACTATGGCTCCATTTTTGCGCGGCTGAAGCCGTGGGAGGAAAGGCAAGCGGAGGCACAGAAAGTGAAGGGAATCATGGCGCAGCTGCAGCGTGAATTCGCGTCCATCCCGGAAGCGACCATCTTCCCTTTTAACATCCCAACCCTCTCGGGTTTTGGCGCCTCATCGGGATTCAACTTCCTTATCCAGGATCGCAGCGGTTCCTTAAGCGTTCAGGAGATGGGCCAGCTCACGCAGAAGTTCCTTGCAGCAGGAAGGCAGCGGCCGGAACTGGGGAATCTCTTTACATCCTTTGACCCAAAGTATCCTCAGGTCAAGGTGGAGCTGGATCGGGAAAAGGCGCGCACGCTCGGCGTCCCGATCAACGAGGTTTTTCAGGCTATGTCCACCGTCATGGGTGGAAGCTATGTCAACGACTTCAACCGGTTCGGACGCTTATACCGAGTGTATGTGCAGGCTGACGCGGCAGCCCGACTGAAGGCCGAGGACATCGGCAAAGTCTATGTTCGGTCGAAGACAACCGACCAGATGATCCCCCTTTCCACGCTTGTCACCGTCAAGGATATCCCCGGGACGGAGTTGACAACCCGGTTCAACCTGCTGCGCTCCGTGGAGATCCAGGGCGCTCCCGCCCGCGGTTACACCTCCGGACAGGCTATGGCCGCGCTGGAACAAGTTTTCGCCGAGACTCTGCCCAAAGAAATGAGCTTTGCCTATTCCTCGTTGTCCTACCAGGAGAAGATAGCTCCGCCTGCCGGGCCCACTTTCATCATGGCCATCCTGTGTGTGTTCCTGTTGTTGGCCGCGATGTACGAAAGCTGGCGGCTGCCATGGGCGGTGCTCCTGGGATCGCCGCTGGTGGCGTTGGGCGCCTTCCTCGGCGTTCGGCTGATGGGATATGACAACAATGTTTATGTTCAGGTTGGTCTGGTTATGTTGATCGGACTGGCGGCTAAAAATGCGATCCTGATCGTGGAGTTTGCCAAGGCGAAGCATGAGCAGGGCTCGTCCCTCGAAGAGGCCGCACTCGAATCAGCCCGCCTGCGCTTCCGGCCGATTCTAATGACAGCGTTCGCCTTCATCCTTGGCGTCGTGCCGCTGATGCTTGCGAGCGGAGCGGGATCAGGCGCTCAGAATGTAATGGGCACGGCTGTTTTCTGGGGCATGCTGATTGCAACCGCACTGGGCGTGTTCATCATTCCCGGCAATTTCACTTTCGTCGAAGGCCTTGGCCGGAAGCGGCCCAAGGCAGCGGCGGCCACAGCGACGGGGGCATCGCCAGGCGAGCGGCCCGAGGAGGGGGGACACCTATGAACTGGAAAGCATATAGGGCATTGCTCACTTCGTTTAGCTTGTTGCTGCTCTTCGCGGGCTGTACGGTTGGGCCCAAGTATACGCGGCCTGAATATCCCGTTCCGGCCGGCCATCGCTCCGAGACTGCTCTGCCTGTGGCCGTTACTGCGGCCGCAGCGCCGACGCTGGGAGATATGAAATGGTTTGATCTGTTTCACGACGAAAAGCTGCAGGAACTGATCCGGACAGCCCTGAAGGATAACTACGACCTCCGGATCATGGCACAGCGGATTCTGGCGGCCCAAGCATACATCACTGTCGAGAAATCCGCGCTGTTTCCTTCTTTTGACGCAACGGCAAGCGCCGACCAGCAACGGGGCGTCAACCGGGGCCTAAGCACCCTATTCGGCGGCGGCAGGGTCTTCTGGGAACTGGACATCTGGGGCAAAATTCGCCGCCAGACCGAGGCAGCCCGGGCAGAGTATTTGGCCCAGGAGGCGGTCCAGCAGGGCGTGATTCAGAGCCTTGTGACCGGTGTGGCAAGCAGTTATTTTCAATTGCTTGAGTTGGACCAGGAACTGGAAGTCGCGCAGCGGTCTCTCGCTTCCCGCCGTGATTCCCTCCGGTTAGTGCAGGCGCGGATGACGGGCGGAATCGCAAACCAGTTGGAGGTCGATCAAGCCATGAGCCTGGTGGTCTCCGCGGCCGCAACTATTGCCGATGTTGAGCGCCGCCGTGAGCAGGCTGAAAATTTCCTAAGCACCCTGCTAGGTCGGAATCCGGGGCCCGTAGAGCGTTCCAAAAAGCTGGCTGATCAGAAACTGGCACCGGAAGTGCCAGCCGGACTGCCTTCGGTATTGCTTGATCGGAGACCCGATATTCGCCAGGCCGAGCAGTTGCTAGTGGCGGCCAATGCCCGGGTCGGAGTGGCTAAATCACTGTTTTTCCCGAGCATCAGCCTCACCGGGGCAGGCGGCTATCAGAACTATGACCTCAGCAGTTTATTCAAATCCGATGGATTGGTATATAACTACGGCGGCAGCATCACGATGCCCCTTTTTAATGCGGGCAAGCTTTGGGCGAACTATAAAGCATCAAAAGCCCAGCGAGAAGCGGCGATCCTGAGCTACCAGAAGAGCCTCCAGGAGGCCTTCAGGGACGTGGCTGACTCGCTGGTCGGCTATCAGAAGGCCAAGGAATACCGGGCTCAGCGAGAGCTTTTTGTCACAACGTTGCGAAACCAATTGCGCTTGGCGGACATGCGCTATCGCGGGGGCGTCTCCAGCTACCTGGAAGTGCTGGATACCGAAAGGCAGGCACTGGACGCGGAACTGTCCTATGCTCAAGCGTACCTGAGCGAGTTGAATTCAGTCCTCTACGTGTACAAAGCGCTGGGAGGCGGCTGGATGCCATAAATGGCCACTTCCGGGTAATGCCGCATATTATTTGCAGGGCGAAGCTTTCGGAGATGTGCGGCTGTTCGCTGCCGCTTTCAACAAGGAGATGAAGAACCTGGATTTTGAGCGTTTTAAAAAGCGGCAGCGAGCTGCCGCACTCCGAAGGCGCCCTGCGGGCGCAAAAAGTATTCGGCATTAGGCGAGATGCCGGCGCTCCTGGGACGACACATTAAAGTCCTCGGGGTTGGTGATAACCCCGAGGGTGCTTCGCACTCCGATGAGGTTTCTTACCGAATTAACGGCTTGCCTGCAGGTTCATTCAGGGGGGATTTGCAGCAATGAGAAAAATTGCAGCCAAACTGGCAGCGCGTTCAGAATTGGTTGCGGATGCCTATATCGGTAAAAGGTATGCCATCCTTTTTTACTCGCTCCTGCTTATCATGGTCGCCTCGCCGCTGTTGGCAGCTCTGCAATGGAGATCAACAGTTATCGAGGTCTTGCTGGCTGTGACCCTTTTGATTGCCGTTCTTCCCATCCGCGCCGTCAGCGCGCGGTGGACGCTCCGGGTTTTGATCGTGCTGGCGTTGGCCGGCCGATTTCTTTCTGAATACTTCGGCTATCAATTCTCATCGCTTAATCTTGGAGCCATGATGCTGGTGGGTTTGATGGCGGCTGTCAATGCTCTGCGGTATTCTCTAAAGGCTACTTCGATCCAAAGTGGACACATTTACGCAGCGCTCAGTGCGTATCTGCTAGCCGGCCTGTCTTTTGGTACGCTGTATTGGACCATTGAACGTTCCTGGCCGGGTTCTATGGTTTACAACGGCTCCATCGTCGAGCACTTCTCACAGGCGGACGGCATCTATTTCAGTTTTGTGACCTTGGCAACGCTCGGCTATGGAGACTTTGTCCCCCAAAACGAGGTGGCGCGCGGTTTGGCCATCCTCGAGGCAGTCGCAGGACAGTTATACCTCGGCGTGATGGTAGCGCGCCTTATCGGCCTTTACGTGTCGGGAAATACCGCCAAAAAGAACACTGGTCCCGAATAATTAGGAGAGGTGAACCATGGCAAAGCAAGAAATCATCGACGTCACGGAGCAGAAGCGGTTGAATGATGCGCGGGAGAAGGGAATCCCTTGGAAGAAATGGGGCCCTTACCTCAGCGAGAGGCAGTGGGGCACGGTCCGCGAGGATTATAGCGAGGACGGCAACGCGTGGAATTATTTCACCCATGACCAGTCGCGCTCACGGGCTTACCATTGGGGCGAGGATGGGCTCGGGGGGATCAGCGATGACAAACAGCGGCTATGCTTTGCTCTCGCACTGTGGAACGAACGCGACCCTATCCTGAAGGAACGTCTGTACGGGCTCACCAATAGCGAGGCGAACCATGGGGAGGATGTGAAGGAATACTACTTCTACATCGACAGCACTCCCACCCACTCCTACATGAAGTACCTGTATAAGTATCCGCAGCGGGAGTTCCCATACCGGGATCTTATTGAGACGAATCGGCAACGGTCGCGAGAGGAGTTCGAGTACGAGCTGCTCGATACCGGCGTATTTGACGACGACCGGTACTTTGATGTGTTCGTGGAGTACGCCAAGGATGGTCCGGAAGACGTCCTCATCCGCATCACCGTTCACAATCGCGGGCCGGAAGCAGCCCGGCTTCGAGTGTTGCCGACGCTGTGGTTCCGAAACACGTGGTCTTGGGGTGACGAGGATGGTCGAAAGCCTTCTCTGCGCGAAGCCGCGCCGGGCGCCATTCAAGCCTACCATAATGAACTAGGCGAGTACTGGCTCTATTGTGATGGGATGCCAGAGTTGCTCTTCACGGAAAATGAGAGCAATGCGCAGCGTCTCTGGAACCAGCCGAATGCTTCTCCCTACGTCAAGGATGCGTTCCACTCTTATCTCATCTCGAGACAAGCCGAGGCGTTGAATCACGCGAAAATAGGGACCAAGGCCGCAGCCCACTACGTGCTCGATGTGCCCGCCAGCGGTAGCCAGGAGATCCGCCTGCGGCTGACGGCCGCAAAGACCAAAGCTGCCTTTAACGGCTTCGAGCAGATATTCAAAAGTAGGATTGGAGATGCGGACGAATTCTATCAACGGATCACGCCGCATTCGCTGAACGAAGATGAGCGCCGGGTGCACCGCCAGGCATTGGCGGGAATGCTGTGGAGCAAGCAATTCTACTACTTCGACCTGGAAAAATGGCTGCGTGAACACAAGAGCCACCCGCTGATGGAGTCCGCCCGCCAAGACGTGCGTAACACGGAATGGTTCCACATGCTCAACGCCGACATCATCTCGATGCCGGACAAGTGGGAGTATCCGTGGTATGCGGCCTGGGACCTGGCGTTCCACACGATCTCCCTGTCGCTGGTGGATTTCGATTTTGCCAAGGAGCAGCTGCTGCTGATGCTGCGCAATCTGTATTTCCACCCGAGCGGCCAGATTCCTGCCTACGAGTGGAACTTCAGCGACGTGAATCCCCCCGTGCACGCCTGGGCTACGCTCTGGCTGTACAAATACGAAAAACAGCTGGGCCGTGCGGATCTGCGGTTCCTGGAACGGTCCTTTCAGGGCTTGATGCTGAATTTCAACTGGTGGGTGAACCGCAAGGACCCGTCCGGTAAAAACGTTTTCGCCGGTGGATTTCTGGGCCTGGACAACATTGGTATATTCGACCGGAGCGCGCAGCTTCCGACGGGAGGATCGCTGGAACAGGCGGATGGGACAGCCTGGATGGCGTTCTACAGCCAATGCATGGCGGATATAGCCCTGACTCTGTGCGATTACGACCCGATGTACGAAGAGGTCGCCTTCAAGTTCATCCAGCATTATATGGGGATTGCCTATGCCATGGACCGCGTTGGCGTGCATCACGATGAGATGTGGGACGAGGAGGATGGATTTTTCTACGATCTGCTTCGCCTGCCGGACGGCCAAGCCATGCGTTTGAAGGTGCGGTCGCTGGTAGGACTTCTGCCGCTGTGCGCCTCAACGGTGTTCGAGGCGGATGATGTGACGCGACATCCGAAACTCATGGAGATGATCGCCTTGTACAAGAAACGTCATCCGGAGCTGATTTCCCAGGTAGCCCCGACCGACGAGGGTTTCATCGGCCACAAAGGGCGGCGTTTGATGTCGATCCTGAACAAGAATAAGCTTGAGCGTGTGCTCGGTTACATGCTCGACGAGAACGAGTTTCTCGGGCCGCACGGAATCCGTTCTATCTCGCGGTATCACCTGGATCATCCGTTCCAATTTTGGGTGGGCCATCAGGAGTTCAAAGTCCAGTACTTGCCGGCTGAATCGAATACGGGAATGTTCGGCGGCAACTCCAACTGGCGGGGGCCGGTGTGGATGCCGGTCAATACGCTGATTGTACGGGCGTTGGTGAATCTGTACGCATTCTATGGCGACGAATTCAAGGTTCAGTGTCCGACTGGCTCCGGACAGTACATGACGCTGTTCGAAGTGGCGCAGGAGCTTGTCCGCCGGCTGGCGGGCACATTCCTGCGTGACGCCAACGGACAACGGCCCGTCCACGGAGGGACGGTCAAGTTTCAGGAAGATCCGCATTGGCGCGACCTGATCCTGTTTTACGAGTACTTCCATGGTGACAACGGAGCAGGTCTCGGCGCCAGCCATCAGACGGGCTGGACCGGTCTAGTCGCCCCCCTGCTGGACTTGTTTGGGCGTATCGACGCTAAAACCATCCTGGAGACAGCACGCGGGAGCGTGATTGCCAGGGTTGTAAAGGAGCAGGTGGGCGGAGAATCGGCGCGTGGGAATTAAGGAGGGGATATGTCCGATCTTGGCTATCCTTCGCTGTATCAAATCAACACTCGAGTCCAACTGACGGAGCTATCCCGGAAGCTGGGCCGGGCTGCGACGCTGGATGACGTTCCGGATACCGAATTGGATCGCTGGGCCAAGCTGGGTTTTGACTGGGTCTGGTTCCTGAGCGTGTGGCAGACCGGTCCGGCAGGGCAGCGAGTTTCGCGCGCCAACCCCGAATGGCGCAAAGAATTTCAAGAGACGCTGCCGGATTTGCGGGAAGAGGACATCGCCGGCTCCGGTTTTGCGATCACCGCCTATGCCGTCCCGTCGGATCTAGGGGGTGATGCGGCGCTGGCGCGCCTGCGTCAACGGCTCGCAAAGCGTGGTTTGAAGCTGATGCTTGATTTTGTCCCGAATCACATGGCGCTGGATCACCCATGGGTTGAGGATCACCCGGAGTATTTTATCAGGGGGACGGAGGACCTGTTAGAGCGGGAGCCGCAGAACTATATTCGGGTTAAGCGAAACCGGGGCGATCTGGTTCTGGCCTACGGCCGGGATCCGTATTTTTCCGGCTGGCCCGATACCCTGCAGCTCGATTACAGCAACCCCAATCTGCAGGAGGCAATGATCAATGAATTGCTGAAGATTTCCGGCCAATGCGACGGCGTCCGATGCGATATGGCCATGCTCCTCTTGCCTGAGGTTTTTGAGCGCACGTGGGGTCGCCGGCCGGATCTGTTCTGGCAGAGAGCCACAAAAAAAATACGAGACCGACACCCGGATTTTTGTTTTATGGCCGAGGTCTACTGGGATCTGGAATGGACGCTCCAGCAGCAGGGGTTTGACTATACGTATGACAAGCGCCTCTATGACCGCCTGCGCGAGGGTCACGCCCGGCCGGTGCGCGAGCATCTTCACGCGGATTTTGAGTATCAGACCAAGCTCGCGCGCTTTTTGGAGAACCACGACGAACCCCGCGCTTCCGCTTCTTTTGATCCCCTCGTGCACCGGGCCGCCGCGGTGATCACGTATTTCATTCCTGGTCTGCGTTTCTTCCATCAGGGACAGTTCGAAGGCCGGAAGAAACGCATTTCACCGCATCTCGTCCGGGCACCTGAAGAATCTCGGGACAAGGAACTTGAGGAGTTCTATGATCGTTTGCTCGCCATCCTGCGGAAGCCCGTCGTGAAAAGCGGGCAATGGCAGTCGCTGGCTTGTGAGGAGGCTTGGGATGGGAACGGATCCCGGGATTCATTCGTCGCCCATTACTGGCGAGGATCCGGCCGTGAACGGTTGCTGATCGTGGTGAATTACGCACCCCATGCCAGTCAGTGCTATATCAAACTGCCGTTTCCCGAAATCAAGAACTGTTCGGTCCGGCTCAAGGATTCGCTCAGCCCTGCTTGCTATGTCCGCGACGGGGATGAATTGCTCGAGCGCGGACTTTATCTCGATCTGCCGCCCTGGTCCTATCATGTCTTTGATTTGGAGGCTAGTTAATGAGCATGAGCAAGAAGCAATTGCCGGCTTCGGCTAAACTCTGGAGGATACGCGATGCCGCCTGATAACCAGCTGCTCTCGGATTCAGCCTTTTTGGCCCTGCGATTCGCCATATCCATCATTATTTTGTCGATTCTTTTCCTGACGGTCCGGCGGGCAATCCTGGTTTTCGCGGGCGAGCGCAGCCGGAATCTTGGCCGCAAGAAATATGTTTTCATGGCCAGCTGCGCGCTCCTGGCTGCATTCTGTCTTATGCTGCAGGAGCCCATTACGAGGATGCTTGAGATGCTGGGAGGAATAATCGGCCGACATGTGCCTGCAATCACCGATGTTTGGGTGAGCAGCGCATTGGTCTCCTTATTCTATACCTTTGTATCTTTGATTTCCCTGCTGCTGCTGATCCAGATCGTCGGCATTTTGTATTGGTTCTTCGAGGGGCGTATGACCGCTCACGCTGCCGGTCAGGGTCTTGCTCGTATAACGGGCAGGACGGCAAGCACGCTCGTTCTTAAAGCATTTTCCTATCTTAATCGTGCTTTCCGTGTGATTGCGCTCACGCTACTGATTTCTGCCTTTGTTTTCGAGGTCTTTCGCCTTTTTAAAGGCACGAAGCCGGTAGTGGATGCATTCATGGAAAGCCTCGGCACCCCCGGCCGCGCCATAATCCAGGCGATCCTGAACTATCTTCCCGAAATGAGTTACCTGGCTGTGATCGGCTTCATGGGATGGGTTTTGCTGAAGATCCTCGGATTTATATTTAATTCGATCCGTGACGGAACGCTAAGCATTCCGGGCTTCCAGCAGGAATGGGCTGCACCAACCTACAAGCTCATTCGCGTCGTGGTTCTGCTGTTTCTCCTGATGGTCAGTTTTCCCTATCTGCCGGGCGCAGGCTCGCAATTCTTTCAGGGATTTTCAGTCTTCGTCGGCGCGCTCGTCACCTTCGGCTCGTCAGGCGCAATCAACAACATCATGTCGGGAATCACCCTGACTTATACCAGCGCTTTCCGGCCCGGGGATTTCGTTCGCATCGGCGATGCCGTCGGTTTTGTGCGGGAGAGGAGCCTTTTGGTGACCCGAATCGTCACCCTTCAGAACGAGGCGGTCACGATTCCCAACAGCGCCATCCTTTCGACATCCATTCTCAACTATACGTACCTTGCTGCTTCGAAGGGACTCGTGCTTACCGTGAACGCAGGGATCGGTTATGACGTCGACTGGCGCACCGTCCACCGCCTCATGATCGAGGGTGCCCGCCGAACCGAGCATATTCTGTTCGATCCGTCTCCCTGCGTGTGGCAGACAGAACTGGGAGACTATGCGGTCTCTTATCAGTTGCGCGCCTGGAGCGACCGGGCGGATCTGATGTACGAGACCCACTCCATTCTTCGGGCCAATGTGTTGGATGAATTCAATCGCGCGGGCGTTGAAATCATGACTCCCAGCATTTTTGCCCATCGCGATGCCAGCGGCCCGGCGATTCCTCAGGAGCAGTTCCCGGATCGTCCGCAACCGCGCGGCATAGCAGTGGATGTCAAGACGACCCGGCCAGGCGCTGACGCTTCGACAGAACGCTCCTAGCGAATGATCCGTTGGTCGTCAGTCACGATGAAAAAGTGCCACGGATTGCACGGATTTCACCAATTTCACAAATATTTTATCAGTGAAATCCGTGGAATCAGTGGCGTTTTTCTTCTCTTTTGATGAGGGGACACTGAAATAATGAATGAAATTGAGATGGGCAGTTCCGAGGCTCTAAGGCAGGCGCGGCTTCAAAGCGACCGGGTTCGTATCACTGCAATGCTCACGATCCTTTGTTTGTTGTTCGTGAGTACTATGTTGCGCGGAATGGTCTTTGGGGGCAGGTCGGAAAAAGGGCTTATGCCGCTTTTGATCAGTTTATTTCGGCAGCATGATCCTATTTGAGTGCGCCATGCTTGGCTGGGTGGGGCGCGTCATGCGCCGGAAGACCGATCTGAGCCGGGCCGATTTGATTCTCAATATTTTCGTGGAGACGCTGTTCCCGACTGCCGGCATCATCCTGCTGATCATGACGGGCATTACCAACCCTTACACGGCTTTGGTTGCGCCGATCGTCCTGATCTACTTTCTGTTCGTCATCCTGTCGACCTTGAGGCTCAGTCCCCTGCTGGCGCGCCTCTCGGGAGTCTTTTGCGCGGCAGAGTACGCGCTAGTCTGCTTCTATGTATTTATCCGGTATCCGGTTCCGGTTGTTCGCCAGGCAATGCAGCCGGTCGAATATTACGTTGGCAACGCCATCATTATGCTGGCGGCGGGATTCCTCGCGGGCGAAATCGCGCGCCAGATCAGATCCCATGTCGACGCCACATTGCGTGAAGCACGAACCGTGGAACGGCTTAACGGGGAACTGGAAAGCGCGCGTTTCGTGCAGCAGTCCCTGCTGCCCAGTGAAACGCCCAGTTTGGGCGATTACGATCTTGCGGGGTGGAACAAACCTGCCGATCAGACGGGCGGCGACTTCTACAGTTGGCGACAACTGGGCGATGGAAGGACTGTTATTATGCTCGCGGACGTGACGGGGCACGGAATCAGTTCGGCGCTTATGGCCGCGGCATGCCACGCCTATGCGCAAGCGAGCATCGCTCAGGATTCCGACCTGGATGCGATAGTAACCCGAATCAACGGGCTGCTCTGCGCCGATCTTCCCTCCGGAAAGCTCGTCACTTTCGTTGCAGGAGTCCTGGATCACAGCGCTGGTTGCATCGATCTGCTGTCCGCGGGGCACGGTCCGCTCCTCCTCTATTCCGCCGCCGAGGACAGAGTTTATAGCTATGATGCGCATGGCGTGCCCTTTGGAGTTTTCCGAACGCTGGCGTATGGCCCGGCTCAGAAAATCCGCCTCGCTCCGGGAGACATGCTGGTGCTGATCACCGATGGTTTTTTTGAATGGACCAATGCGACGGGAGAGGACTTCGGACTTGACCGGCTGCACGAGGCCATTCGAGCTGCCCGAGACCTGAGCGCGGCCGAGACCATCGCGGCAATCCATGCGGCGGTTTCCGTTTTCTCATGCGGCACCGCGCAGCAGGATGACCTCACCGCGGTTGTGCTCAAGCGGCTCCGATAGCATCGAGCCCGCCACCAATGAAAAAGATGCCACGAATAACACGAAGAGGAGAATATCCAATGCTGAGAAAAAGGATTCAAATACGAATGTTTGTCGCGCTGTTTATTGTGATGGCTCTCGCATCCGTGCCATTGTCGGCTCTTGCCCAGAAGGCCAGTCCAGTCGCACCTAACAGAACTCGGGCGGAAGCGGCAGTTCGCGAGGCGTACGAAAAATTCAAGAACGACACGGGAGGGAAAAATGCCGACTACATTCCTTACCTGGCCAAGGTTCCCTCAAAACTTTTTGGCATCGCGATCGTGACGACCGACAACCAGGTGCTCACACTGGGTGATGTTAAATATTCGTTTTCGATCCAATCGATCTCCAAGGTGTTCTCTATGGCGATGGCAATGGACGAATTCGGTGCAGCAAAGGTATTCGATAAAATTGGCTCTGAGCCCACAGGCCGCGCGTTCAATTCGGTCTTTGCCGTTGCCGACATGCCGACGCATACGGGCAATCCGTTTGTAAACGCCGGCGCGATCTCCACGGTCAGTTTGATTTCGGCAAAGTCTGCGGCCGAGAAGTGGAACAAGATTCTGAACTATTACAGCCGTTGTGCGGGCGAGAAGCTCAGTCTTATCGATGAGGTCTACAAGTCGGAAGCGGCTACCAACACCGGCAATAAAGCGCTCGCAATGCTTCTGGCGAAGTACGAACGCATCTATGCCGATCCATTCGAATCCGTTGATGTCTATACAAAGCAATGCTCCGTTGGCGTGAACGCGGTCCAATTAGCCCGCATGGGAGCGACACTGGCGAACAACGGCAAGAATCCTGCAACCGGTGAGCAAATAATAAAGGCTGAAAACGTTCCGTACATTCTTTCCACCATGATGATGGCCGGATTGTACGACGGTTCGGGGAAATGGGCCTGGCACGTTGGCCTTCCGGCAAAGAGCGGCGTTGGTGGCGGGATCGTTGCGATAGTTCCCGGAAAGGGAGCCATGGCCGTCTTTGCTCCGCCACTCGATGAAGCGGGCAATAGCGTAAAGGCTCAGAAAGTAATTGAGTACTTCGCGGACAAACTCGACTTCAATCTGTTCTCCCCTCGCTCGGTGGGATTGAAATACTAGTTGAATTAGGAGATATCATCCGGGATCCGCAACTGAGCAACGCCCATTTCGATATCTCCTGGGACGAAGCCAGGCGCCACATTTCGCCTGGCCTTGCCGGCCATCATGCCCTTTCGAGAATCATAGATTAATGATCTCCATCCGATGGTTGCCCGTAGGGTCTTCGCTGGGGACACGTTGGGTCAATATCGCGAACTGGCCCGGCAACTCATGGCGGTTCAGCCACATTTTCACATATTCCGTCCAGGATGCAGGTGCGACCGGTTCGTAGACTGGTGTGATGCCGTACGAAAACAGCAGGTCCTGGCATACTTTTTTGCTCGGGCTGACCGCGACTACCGGGACCGGCAAATGAAGCATTGCCAGCCGCCGGGCCGTCCCGCCGGTGACGGATTGAACAAACACCGCAGCCGGCTTTAGAAACTCGAGACTGGATTCGACGCTCACCGCGATGAGGTGCTCCGGGCGAATGCGATTGCTCATGTCTAAATCCGAAAACATTTCTCTCACGGGGACAAGCCGCCGGGTGGGTTCGACGACGGCAGCAATCCTGGCCAGCATGGCGACCGATTCGACCGGGTACGCACCCATCGCCGATTCGCCGGAGAGCATCACGCAATCCGTGCCATCGAGAATGGCGTTCGATACATCGGTGGCCTCGGCGCGGGTCGGCAGGCGATAGGTGGTCATGGATTCGAGCATATGCGTGGCGGTGATGACCGGCTTCGCGCATTGGTTGGCGCGGTGCATGATGTTCTTCTGAATTACGGCGATCCATTCGATGGGGACTTCCACTCCCAGATCTCCGCGGGCGATCATGATGCCGTCGGCGGCGTCGATAATTTCATCGAGCCGGTCGAGCGCGCGCGATCGTTCAATTTTCGCAATGAGAAACGGATCATGACCCAGTTCGCGCGCAGCTCTGCGCACGGCATGCAGATCCTCGGCGCACTCAACGAACGATTGGCTCACGGCGTCCACCCCATTTTCAAGCGCGAACTTCAGGCATTCTCGGTCGCGTTCGGTGAATGCGCCGATGCCGAGGTCGATGCCGGGCAGATTCAGCCCTTTGCGTGATCGCAATTCGCCGCCGACCTTGACGTTGCAGGCCACATCAGCTCCACGCACCTCGGCTACTTCCAGCTGGATGTAGCCGTCATTGAGCGAGAGCATATCACCGCTCTTCACGACTTCAGGCAATCGTGCAAAGCTGACGGAAACGTGCTGCTGATCGCCGACGATATCGTCAGTGGTAAGCGTGAATCGGTCGCCGGCCTTCAAATCGATCTTATCCACGCCAAATCTGCCAACCCTCATTTTGGGTCCCGACAAGTCTGCCATGATGGTTACGTGATTTGTGGTGGCCTTTTCCGCCGCACGGATGTTTTCGATAACGCCCTTGTGCGCAGCAAAATCGCCATGAGAGAAATTGAGCCGTGCGATATTCATTCCGGCGCGGATCATTTCTTCGAGAGTCGATACCGACTCCGACGCGGGGCCGATGGTGGCGACGATCTTGGTTTTGTGTGAAGGAAGGATCATGCTTTGCTCCCTGCCGCTTTCCGATAACGCCGGATCAAGTTGTTTGTGGAACTGTCATGGTTGAATTGCGGTTCCTCTTTGCTTTCGAGTTCCGGAATGATGCGCTGCGCCAGCACCTTGCCCAGTTCGACGCCCCACTGGTCGAATGAATCGAGGTTCCAGATGACGCCCTGGGTGAAGGTGCTGTGCTCATAGAGAGCAACCAGCTTGCCCAGTGTTTCCGGCGTGAGCCGCCTGGCAAGAATCGTGTTCGATGGATGGTTGCCTTCTAAGACCCGATGAGGCACAAGCCAATCCGGCGTCCCCTCGGCCCTGACCTGCTCGGCAGTTTTGCCGAAGGCCAGCGCTTCGGCCTGGGCGAATGCGTTTGCCATCAGCAGATCGTGATGCCGGCCGAGTGGATGCAGAGCCTCGATAAAGGCGATGAAGTCGCAGGGGATAAGCTTGGTTCCCTGGTGAATCATCTGGTAAAAGGAGTGCTGGCCGTTCGTTCCCGGTTCGCCCCAGTAAACCGGACTCGTCTGGTAGTCTACCCGTGCCCCGTCGAGCGTGACGTATTTGCCGTTGCTCTCCATGATCAACTGCTGCAGATAGGCCGGGAATCGCTTCAGATACTGTTCGTACGGCAAAACTGCCATGCTCTGGACGCCGAAGAAGTTGTTATACCAGACAGCCAGCAGTCCCAAAAGCACAGGCAGGTTGCGATCGAACGGGGTGATGCGATAGTGCTCATCCATCCGGTGAAGACCATCCAGCAGGGCGCGGTAGTGCTCGGGCCCAATTGCCAGCATGGTTGAGAGGCCGATCGCCGAGTCCATCGAATAACGCCCGCCGACCCAGTCCCAGAATTCGAACATGTTGGCCGTGTCGATGCCGAACTCGGAAACCTTTTGAGCATTGGTTGAGACCGCGACGAAATGCCTGGCGACAGCCTTGACATCGCCCCCCAGCCCATGGAGTGCCCACTCGCGCGCGCTTTGCGCGTTGGTCATCGTTTCCTGTGTTGTGAAAGTTTTCGAGGAAATGATGAAGAGAGTCTCGGCCGGATCGAGGCCCCGGATTGCTTCCACAAGGTCGGTGGCGTCAACGTTGGAAACAAAGCGAAACGTTCTGGTGCGATCACTGTAATGCTTGAGCGCCTCATAAGCCATGACCGGCCCGAGATCGGAGCCTCCGATGCCTATGTTGACGATGTTTCGAATGATCTTGCCGGTGTACCCCTTCCAGGAACCGCTCCGCATCTGGTTGGAGAAGTCGGTCATTTTGTCGAGCACGGCATGCACGTGCGGCACCACGTTCACTCCATCGAGGAGAATGGATGCGCCGCGCGGAGCGCGCAAAGCTACGTGCAGGACTGCCCGCTTTTCCGTGATGTTGATTTTTTCGCCCCGAAACATGGCGTCAATCCGTGCCTGCAGTCCGGATTCCCTGGCCAGCTGAAAGAGCAGCGCGAGGGTTTCGTCGGTGATGCGGTTTTTCGAATAATCGAAATAGAGGCCCAGGGCATCGGCCGTCAGACGCTCGCCGCGCCTGGCGTCGGCGGCGAAAAGATCGCGAAGATGCAGATTCCGGATTTCACGGTAGTGGGCTTCGAGCGCTTTCCATGCCGGACGTTCCGTAAGTGGTGCTATTGCGGTCGCCATATAGGTCTCCCTTTGATGCGTTGTTCTGAATTCACGTAAACCCTTCAACCCCGGACGCGCTCAGCGCTTTGTTGACTATTTCCTGGGCTTCGCTCACGATGGCTTTCAAGTGAGCCTCATCCTTAAAACTTTCGGCGTAGATCTTGTAAATGTTTTCCGTACCGGAAGGCCGGGCCGCAAACCAGCCGTTGGCAGCCACCACTTTCAACCCCCCGATAGGAGCATGGTTTCCCGGGGCGCGAGTCAGCTTCGCCTGGATCGGCTCGCCTGCCAGGTTAGACTCCTTTACGGCCCCGGGCGAAAGCTCCTGCAATCGCGCTCTCTGTTCAGACGTCGCCGGCGCGTCGATGCGCGCGTAATAAGGCGTTCCGAGCCGCGCAGTCAACTCGCGGTAGTGGTCGCCCGGATCTTTACCCGTGCGGGCCGCGATTTCCGCAGCCAGCAGGCACAGGATGATGCCGTCCTTATCGGTCGTCCACACGCGGCCATCCCGTCGCAGGAAACTTGCACCCGCGCTCTCCTCGCCGCCAAAACAGCACGATCCATCAAAAAGCCCCTCGACAAACCATTTGAAACCTACAGGCACTTCGCACAGCGTGCGGCCCAGCGCCGCAACCACCCTGTCGATGAGGCAGCTGCTGACGAGCGTCTTGCCGATCACGGCCGAGTGTGGCCATTTGGGCCGGTGAGCAAGAAGATAATGGATAGCCACAGCAAGATAGTGGTTTGGATTCATCAAGCCCATCGAACGGGTCACTATTCCGTGACGGTCCGCATCCGTATCGTTCGCAAATGCAATTTCGAATTGATCCTTCAATCCAACCAGTCCTGCCATCGCATAAGGGCTGGAACAATCCATCCGGATCTTCCCGTCATGATCCAGCGTCATGAAGCTGAACGCAGGATCCACGACGGAGTGCACCAGCGTGATATCGAGGCCATACAGCATCTTGATCGGTTCCCAGTAGTGCACGGAGGCTCCGCCGAGCGGATCGGCTCCCATCCGAATGCCTGCTGACCGGATGCAATCCATATCGACGACATCGGCCAGATCCCTGACATAAGGCATCACGAAATCGTGAAGGTGCGTTGTCGCGGCCGCGATGGCGGATTCGTACGATATCCTCTTCACCTCACGGGTATGCGCGCGCAGGTATTCATTGGCCCGGTTCTGAATCTGCGACGTGACCTTGGTGTCGGCGGGCCCGCCATTGCTTGGATTGTATTTGAAGCCGCCATCTTCCGGCGGATTGTGGGATGGGGAGATTACAATACCATCGGCCAGATCTTTGCGGCGGCCCCGGTTGTACGCGAGGATGGCATGGGAGATGGTCGGAGTTGGGGTGAAACCGTCGTCACGCTGGATCACGGTCTCGATCCCGTTTCCCGCCAGGACCTCCAGCGCCGTGCGCTGAGCCGGTCCGGATAATGCATGCGTGTCCTTGCCCATGTAGATCGGGCCGCAGGAGCCCAGGCCGCTCCGATAGTCGCAGATAGCCTGAGTGATGGACAGGATATGGGCTTCGGTGAACGAGCCGCGCAAGGAGGAGCCCCGGTGTCCGCTGGTACCGAAGATGACCTGTTGATTGGGATCATCCGCGTCGGGTCGACGAGCATAGTACTCGCGTTCGAGCTGGGCTGTGTCCACTAGCATCTCTTTTGGGGCCGGTTTGCCTGCAAGGGGTGAAATCATTCGGCTCCTTTCCTGTTGTTTCACCATTTTAATTTCTTGGGAACCAATATATTCGATGTTCTCCGCGAACCTTCAATCCCTTAGTTGCCGAATGCAATGGCAACATAATCACATGCATGTATCATACAGTCACCTGTTACTAATTGCAGTCTCACATCCGGAATATCAGGTGTAGACTCTGCCCGAGTGCCCCGGATTAGACTCCGGGGCTTCGGCAACACCGCCGGAAGCGCTACGGGATGGAATCCTTACGGATGAACTGAATGGGAATCCCAGTTCCGCAGCGCCGGAGGGTGAGTACAAGGGTCCGGTGAATTTATTGAGATCTGCCAATCAGGAGGTAGCCACATGAACACTCATGGTCCGCACATGCTGGTCAGCGCGCAAGAAGGCCTCAAACGCCTGATCGATGGGAACGACCGGTTCGTTAACGGAACCGTTCGTTTTCCCACCATTAATAAGGAAGTCCTGGCCTCTCTGACACAGGAACAGCGCCCCTACGCAACCATTCTCGGTTGCAGTGACTCCCGAGTGCCGCCGGAACTCATTTTCGATGCCAATTTTGGGGAATTGTTCGTAATCCGTGTCGCCGGCAATGTGTTGTCGCCTGAAGTAGCGGGCACGATGCAATACGCAGGGATGCATCTGAAGACGCCGTTGTTCGTTGTGCTTGGCCACGAAAACTGCGGCGCCGTCACGGCAGCGCTCGACATGAAATTTCGCAATGCCGTGCAACCGTCGCGCATAGAACTCCTCGTTCACAATATCCTGCCCTCCCTGGAAAATATCGACAAGCATGCCGACCGGACGGCTCAGATCGCGTGTGCGGTAGAAGCCAATGTCCGCTGGAGCATGCGGCAAATAGCCGAATCGCCTGAAGGGCGCGCTCGTGCGGCGGAAGGAGCGTACCTGCTGGTGGGGGCCGTTTGTGAAATCGCGACCGGCAGGGTGAGGTTTCTGGAACCGAGATGAATTGTTAATAGCTGGACACTGCTCCGCGCCGCCGGCGCTGGGAAAAAGTGTTGGAGCCAATCCCAAATCAACTGTTACAATCCACCAGTTCCTAAAAATGGCATTTATCCCGGACAGGAGGCGGAGTCCGTCGCGATTCCGAAAAAGAACCGTTGCTAATCTGGATAGAATTGGCTGTATTGCTGGCTGCAATAGTTTTGGGAGCCCGAATGGGCGGGATCGGTCTCGGGCCGATGGGCGGCCTTGGACTCCTGGTGTTTGTCTTTGTGTTCCGGCTCCCGCCGGGCAACCCGCCCGGCAATGTCCTGGGAATGATCCTGGCAGTGATCACCGCCCTTTCGCTCATGCAAGCAGCGGGGGGATTGGACTATGTCATCCAGTTCGCCGAGAAAATCCTACGCCGAAATCCGCGCCGCATTACGATACTTGCCCCGCTGGTCACTTACATTCTGATCATGGCTTCCGGCACACAGCATGTGATCTATGCCCTGCTTCCTGTGATCGCGGAGGTGGCGCGCAAAGCCGGGATCCGGCCTGAGCGCCCGCTGTCGATGAGCGTGATCGCTTCCCAGCATGGGCTGGTGGCCTCGCCTGTCTCCGCGGCGACGGTCGCCCTCATCGCGGGATTGACGGCATCGGGTGTGGGATTGCCGCAAATCATGATGATCACAATCCCGTCCACCCTTCTCGGCGTGTTCGCCGGGATTCTCTCGGTTTCCTTCCGGGGGAGGGAACTGGCGGAGGATCCCGAATACCAGAGGCGGCTCGCGAATGGGAGTGTGACGCCTCCTGCACAACGGGCCGAGCTTGCCGGCGCCGAACGAAAAATGGCCGTAGGGTCCTGCATGGTTTTCCTGGTTGCGATCCTCGCAGTAGTCCTGATCGGATTGTTTCCGACACTCCGGCCGATCTACGAAAAGGTCACCGAGGGTGTGACGGAGACGGGACAGGTGGAGATGGGGCGCGCGGTCATGATCGTCATGATGGCGGCAGCCGCGCTATTGCTGCTCGTTTTCCGGGCTGATCCCGAGAAGGCAGTGAAGGGGAGCATCATGAAGGGCGGCCTCACCGCCATCATCTGCATCCTGGGCGTTTCATGGATGGGATCGTCCTTCTTCGAGGGAAATCAGTCCGCGATCGTGAGCGCCATCTCGTCCGTCATGCGGACACAACCCTGGATATTCGCCGCGGGACTCTTTGTTCTCTCGATCCTGCTCTTCAGCCAGGCCGCGACTATCACGATCCTCGTCCCGGTGGCGCTAGCCTTAGGCTTGCCTGTGCCGCTTATCGTCGGCGCGTATCCGGCCGTAAACGGTAACTTCTTTCTTCCTACGTACGGGACGGTGCTGGCCGCCGTCTCATTCGATCAAACCGGTACCACCCGCATCGGGAGATACTTGCTCAATCACAGTTTCATGTTGCCCGGGCTGGTGACTACCGTAACGGCTACTATCGCAGCGACGATCCTGGCCCATTGGGTGCTTTAATAAATATGGAGGTGTTCATGCGACGATTCATTTCTGCTTTCCTTGCCGGCCTTATCGGCCTGTTCATGATCCAGGGCGCTTCTGCTCAGCAGAATTCCGTGTGGAAAAGGATCTGCTGGGCGAAAAACAGATTCCTGCAGAGGCGTACTACGGCGTTCAGACCGCCAGAGCCCTTGAGAATTTTCAGATTTCCGGATTTTTGATCAATCACTTCCGCGGCTTCGTCGAGGCGTTTGCCATGGTCAAGCTGGCCGCAGCAAGAGCCAATACGGATGTCGGCGCCATGAAACCGGAGACATTGGCCGCTATCGAAAAAGCCTGCCAGGCTGTGATCGACGGCAAATATCACGATCAGTTTGTCGTCGACTGGTATCAGGGCGGGGCCGGCACATCCACGAACATGAACGTCAATGAAGTGCTCGCCAACATCGCACTCGAGCTGACGGGACACAAAAAAGGCGAATACCAGTTTGTCGACCCGCATGATCATCTGAACATGTCGCAGTCGACCAACGACACCTACCCGACCGCTATCAAAGTTGCTTTTCTTTTGCGAAACGACAAGCTGATCGAAGAAATGCAAGCGCTCGCAACGTCCTTCCGGTTCAAGGGGAACGCTTTCCTGAAAATCGTAAAGATGGGGCGAACCGAGATGCAGGACGCCGTGCCCATGACCGTCGGCCAGGAATTCCATGCCTTTGCCGCCTCGCTTGAATCCGAAATCCAACTGCTGAAAGACGCCGAGAAGTATCTGTACCCCGTCAACATGGGCGCTACCGCGATCGGCACCGGAATCAACGCGCCCAAGGGATATCCGGAAAAATGCGCCGCGCATCTGGCCAAGCTGACCGGCAAACCTATCGTTCCCGCATCGGACATGCTTGCCGCTACCTGGGACCAACAGGGATTTGTCGTGTATTCCGCAGCGCTTAAAAGCCTGGCGATAAAGCTGTCGAAAATCTCGAGCGACCTGATCCTGCTTGCCTCCGGACCGCGCGCGGGCCTTTTCGAGATCAACCTGCCGGCGCTTCAACCCGGCTCTTCCATAATGCCGGGCAAGGTCAACCCCGTCATGCCCGAGTTGATGAATATCGTTGCTTTTCGCGTCATGGGCAACGACCAGAGCGTAAGCCTCGCGGCACAACACGGGCAACTTCAGCTCAATGCGTATGAACCGCTCGCCGGGCTGGCCGTGATTGAATCCCAAAACCTTCTCTTCCGCACCTCCAATGCCTTTCGCACCAAGTGCGTCGACGGCATTAAGGTAAATGAAAAGACGCTGGAGCGCTATATGGTCACTACTGTCGGCATCGTTACTGCGCTCAATCCAGTTCTCGGCTATGAGAAAGCAACCGAGCTGGCAGGCGAAGCGTACAAGAGCGGCAAAGGAATTATTGAAATCATCCGGGAAAAGAAAGTCCTTACCGAACAGCAAATTCAGGATTTGCTGGATCCGTCCAAGCTGACCGGGCTCGATCCGTCGAAGTATGCCAAAACCGTTGAAATTAACCCAGGAGGCACTTTTATGAAGCACAAGATTCAAGTTTTATTGTTGGGGCTTTTACTCACCGCTTTTTTAACACGTTTCCGCGCTCGTGCGCCGCAGAGCTCCCGAAAATCGTTGTCCTCGCCACGGGCGGCACCATAGCCGGTGCGGCGGCAAGTGATGTGCAGGCCGGTTACGCATCCGGCCAGGTAGGCGTCGATCAGCTCCTCGCTGCCGTGCCCCAGGCGAAGAAGCTCGCCGTGCTGAGCGGCGAGCAGATCTCGAATATCGGCTCGCAGGACATGAACGATGAAGTCTGGCTCAAGCTGGCCCGCCGCATCAATGAGCTCACGGCGATGAAGGATGTGGACGGCGTTGTCATCACGCACGGCACGGACACGATCGAAGAAACAGGCTATTTCCTGAACCTGGTGGTCAAGTCGAAGAAGCCTGTTGTGTTGACTGCCTCCATGCGCCCGTCGACGGCCCTTTCGGCCGACGGCCCGCTCAACTTCTTCAATGCGGTGGCCGTGGCGGCCAACAAGGACGCGGCTGGCCGCGGTGTGCTGGTCGTTGTCAATGACTGGATCCACGGCGCCTCTTCGCTCACAAAAGCCAGCACGACCGCCGTGCAGACATTTCTCTCTCCTCTGCGCGGCTTGATCGGCACCGTCGCCTACGGCGAGGCTGAATTCTATCGCGGACCCGTGGGCCGAAACACCGTGGACTCCGAGTTCTCCCTGGATGGCGTAACAAGCCTGCCCCGGGTGGACATTATTATGGCTTACGAGAACATGGACGGGAAAATCATCGACGCGGCAGTCGCGGCGGGTGCGAAGGGCATTGTGATTGCCGGAGTAGGAAACGGCAATATGACGAAGAGTGCCCTCGATGCTCTTGCCGCACAGGCGAAGAAAGGAATTATTTGTGTCCGCTCTACGCGCGTGGTCACGGGCCTCGTGGGTCGCAACGTCGAAGTGGACGACGACAAGCTGGGTCTGATCGCATCCGCCGGTCTGAATCCTCAGAAGTCGCGTGTGCTTGCTTCGGTTGGCTCTCTTAAAGTCGCGCAGCCTTGCCGATATCCAGCGAATTTTCATGGAGTACTAAGGCCGGCGAACGGTTGTTCCTCACGGGAACCTTCGCGCGCGCCGGTAATGCCGCATAGATTTCCCGGAGGCGAAGTCTTTATTGCGATTGCGGAGATCTGAAAAGCTACCGCGAAGGGCAAAGACGCGAAGATCCGCCAAGAGTGTATTTGCGATTCTTGGCGCTTAGCGTCTTAGCGGTGAACCTTCAATAGCTACTGGCGAATAAATGAGATATAAGGGTAGAGGGGATCATATTAATCAATTAAGGAGGTTATTCTGAATGAACAGAGTCATTAAGAATATTCTGGGAATGCTGTCTTTTTTTTTATCTTGGCATTCGCCAGCCAGCCGGTTTGCGCGCAGACCAGCGATCCTGCCGATGCACAATCGAAGCAGGCCAAATCTTCTCTGGATATTTACGGCTTCATCATGATGGATGCCGGGTATGACTTTAAGCAAGTGCACCCGGACTGGTTCGACGTCGTGCGCCCGACCAAGCTTCCTTCGTATAAGGATGAGTTTGGCGCCAGATGGCAATACGTACTTCGGCGTCCGGCAAACCCGGTTCGGCGTCAAATCCGAAACTCCAACGAGCATGGGCACACTCAAAACTCAATTTGAATTTGAGCTTTTCGGGACAGGTGATGATGCCGGGCAAACCACCTTCCGGTTGCGCCACGCCTATGCCGAACTGGGACAGTTCGGCGCCGGTCAAACGTGGAGCCCATTCATGGATATCGATGTGTTCCCCAATTCGGTGGAATATTGGGGGCCGAACGGGATGGTGTTCTTCCGGAATGTGCAGTTCCGCTGGATGCCCATGAAAGGCGACTCCCGAATCACGATCGCTGTTGAGCGACCCGGAGCCAGTGCCGACGGTGGAATCTATAGAGACCGGATCGAGTTGCAGGATGTCCGTCCGCATTTTCAGATGCCGGACATTTCGGGTGAGGCGCGCCTTGGCCGCAAGTGGGGCTATATTGAAGCCGCCGGCATTCTGCGCCGCATCGGATGGGAAGACGTGGGTGCCGACCCGTATGATCTCTCCGGTCATGTGTGGGGCTGGGGCATCAACCTTAGTTCCAATCTGAAAGTCTTCAAGAAAGACGTGATCAAGCTTCAACTGGTTTACGGCGAAGGGATTCAGAACTATATGAACGATGCACCGGAGGATGTCGGAATAAAAAACGCTCCAGACAATTCCCAGGCTCCGGTGAAAGGTGTGGCTCTGCCGCTTCTCGGAATCGTCGCGTTTTACGACCACTATTGGAGCGATAAGTTCAGCAGCACGATCGGCTATTCCCGCCTGGACATTGATAACAGTTCCGGGCAGGCGGACGATGCCTTCAAGAATGGTCAATATGCCGTGACCAACCTCCTCTATTATCCGGTGAAGAATGCGATGATGGGTGGCGAGTTTCAGTGGGGACAGCGCAAAAATTTCCGGGATGGGTGGGACGTGCCGGACTACAGGATACAGTTTTCTTTCAAATACAATTTTTCGTTCCAAGTCTTGGGGAATTAGCCTAATCCATCAAATTTGAAAGGAGAAGGCATAATGGAGAAGTCATTCAAAGATTTTCACTGATTTTCAAAGCCCGAATTTTGTGAAATCAGCGGAATCCGTGGCTGCTTTTTTTGTTTTCATGGAGGAGGGCTCCAATGTCTAGATCCCTAGGTTTTCCCATCTCGATGCCGGATTGGCTAATTGGATACCGGAAAGAATGGTTGCGCCCTGACGTGATCGCCGGAGTGACCACTGCGGCTGTCGTTATTCCGAAAGCGATGGCCTACGCCACGATTGCGGGACTGCCTGTTCAAGTCGGCTTATACACCGTGTTTCTGCCCATGTTGATCTATGTCCTGTTTGGAACCTCCCGGACGCTCAGTGTAAGCACCACCACTACCTTGGCCATCCTGGTCGGTGCCCAGTTTGTCGAGGTCGGACTGGGAGGCAACCCGACCGCCGTGTTGGCCGCCTCTGCCATGCTCACGCTTTTGGTTGGAGCCGTTCTTGTATTGGCGGGACTTCTGCGGCTGGGATTCATCGCCAACTTCATCTCCGAGCCCGTGCTGATCGGGTTCAAGGCAGGGATCGGGATTGTCATTGTAGTGGATCAGATTCCAAAGCTCATGGGAGTCCACTTTCCGAAGGGGCCGTTCTTCTTTCGCAATCTTCTTGCACTCGCCAAAAGCATCCCCGAGACGTCGCTGATCACTCTGGCGGTCGGGATCGTCATGATAGCCCTGCTGTTGGCGCTGGAGCATTATGTCCCCCGTGCCCCGGCGCCGCTGATTGCTGTAGCTGTCGGCATCCTGGGCGTGAGTATATTCGGACTGCAGAGCCACGGCGTAGCAGTGGTTGGCAATATCCCAACAGGGTTGCCGTCATTCACATTTCCGGATTTCAGCCTTGCTTTACAGTTATGGCCGGGCGCTCTGGGGATTGCGCTGATGAGCTTTACCGAGACTATCGCGGCCGGGCGGGCCTTCGCCAAGAGTGGGGAGCCGTTGCCGAAACCAAATCAGGAACTGCTGGCGACGGGATTTGCCAATGCAGGCGGCGCTCTCCTGGGAGCGATGCCCGCGGGTGGCGGCACAACGCAGACTGCTGTGAATCGCCTTGCAGGGGCTTGCACGCAGATGGCGGAGGCGATCACGGCCGGTGTGGCGCTTATCACGATGCTCTTTCTTGCCCCGCTCATCGCGCTGATGCCGCAAGCCACATTGGCGGCGATAGTCATTGTCTATTCGATCGGTTTGATCAAGCCCGCGGAGTTTCGCGCCATTCTCAAAATCAGACGAACAGAGTTTATCTGGGCTGTGGCCGCCCTTGTCGGGGTTGTCCTCCTGGGAACGTTGAAGGGGATTCTCGTTGCGATCATCGTATCGCTGGTTGGCCTTGCCTATCAGGTTGCCGATCCCCCGGTCCAGGCGTTAGGGCGCAAGCGGGGGACCAACGTTTTTAGACCCCTATCGAAGGATCATGCTGATGATGAGACGTATCCCGGTTTGCTGCTGATGCGGCTGGAGGGAAGAATCTTCTTTGCCAATGCCGAGCGTATCGGACAAAAAATGAGGCTTTTGGTCGAAGAGTCCCAGCCAAAAGTCATTGCAGTCGACTTCAGCGGCGTTATTGATCTCGAATATACGGCATTAAAAACTTTGATCGATGCGGAGCAAAAGTTGCGCGAGCGTGGAGTATTGCTGTGCCTGGTGGGACTCAATCAAGCAGTTATGGCTGTGGTAATGCGGTCGCATTTGGGTGAAACCCTCGGGCGCGAGAGAATGTTTTTCAACCTGGAAATGGCAGTCGCAAAATACCTCGCATTGCCCGCCTAGTTATCGTCCTGGGAGCGTCTCGGCTAATGCCGCATATTTTTCTCAGGGCGAAGCTTTCGGAGACAGCTTGCTGCCGCTTTCAATAAAGAGGTGAGAAATTAGGATGGAGATTATCTAAATGAGACTACTTAGGGAGGATCCTGTCCATGAATGAACAACCGGCTGCCAGTCGCGATCTCACCCATACGATCCTGTCGATTACTTTCATCTGCTTGCTCGTGGCATCGACGTTTTGGGTCCTGCGCCCGTTTCTGGTTTCGCTTGTCTGGGGGACTATCGTTGTCATTGCTACGTGGCCGCTCCTGGAAAAACTTGAGACGAGGCTGGTAAAAAAACGAAAACTTGCTGTTTTGTTAATGTCGGCATTGTTATTGCTCATAGTTCTGATCCCTTTGATGCTTGCTTTTCTGACCATCGCAAAAAATGCAGCGGATGTCACAGCGAAGGTCAAATCTCTCAATTCTGTCTCCCTTCCGACTCCTCCGGAATGGCTTGAACGCATTCCGCTTGCCGGAGAGAAAATCTCCAACAGTTGGAAAACCATTGCCTTGCTCAATCCCGACGAACGTTCCGCCATGGTGACGCCCTATGCAAAAAAAGCACTTATGTTGTTTGCGTCAAGGGCAGGGAGCACCGGTATTACGGTGGTCCATTTTCTACTGGCAATGATTGTTTCGATCATCCTATATGCGAAGGGAGAGAGCTTCCGTGACGGCGTGCTGAATTTTGCCCGACGGCTGGCCGGACAGCAGGGGGAGGACGTAGCTGTTCTGGCGGGCAAGGCAGTTCGGGCCGTTGTGCTTGGAGTCGTGGTAACTGCGCTTATTCAAACCGCCATCGGGAGTATCGGGCTGTTTATTGCCGGAGTTCCCGCTGCAGGTTTGCTGACCGCAGTGATGTTGATTCTCTGCCTGGCTCAGTTAGGCCCGGTTCTTGTGCTGGTTCCTTCGGTCCTATGGCTCTATTGGTCCGGACAGCCGGTTTGGGGGACTGTTCTTTTAGTATTGGCGATCTTTGCCAGCACTATTGACAACTTTGTCCGGCCGGTCCTTATACGAAAGGGGATAGATTTGCCGCTCCTCCTGATCTTCGCCGGGGTAATCGGTGGCCTTATCGGTTTCGGTGTCGTCGGTCTCTTTATCGGTCCGGTCATCCTCGCAGTCGCGTATACGTTGTTTACCTCATGGGTGGCGGGCGATGCGCAAGACGATGGGGCGGGTTCAGGGGATGGAGCGAATGCGCTGCCCGCAGAACAAATGGCATCAGGAGCGCATCCCGGAGGGGTCTAGCCCACATTTCTCTTTGGAGATCTGGATCTTTGGGAGACATCATTTTTGCAGTTGATGTTCTTGGATGCCCTGCACGGACGGCTTCTCTAAAGTCTGTTTCAAAACTCGCTCATTGAGCGGGCTTACAGCCCTTTTTCTGTATGTCGCTAAATTCCTAGGGCTTCGCCCCAGGCTGGTATAGAGCGCGCCTTCGGCGCTTAAGACACCGTATAACTAAGGGTATAAAGCGCCGAAGGCGCGCTCTATACCAGCCTGGGGCGAAGCCCCGGGAAAAGGTAGCAAAAGGAAATCAAGGGCTGCAGGCCCGCTCAATGCGATTTTTTAAACATGTTCTGGAGAGCCGTTCTCACAAGGCCAATCTGGATGGCACCGATCTTAGGGCGAACCAGCCATTTTGAGGCATCAATATTTCGCCGGCACCACGCGCCTGCCTTTGAGAGCCACGCTATCGTCGTATTTCCCCTTGGTGGCTCGCTCCCCCAGTTTCACCTTCTGCTTGGGAACTTTCTCGTAGGGGATCAGTCGCAGAATATGCTCGATGCAATTCAGCCGGGCTTTCTTCTTATCATTTGAATCCAGAATATACCAGGGGCACAGCTTTGTGTCCGTTGCTTCCAGCATCAGGTCCCGTGCGCGGGAATAGTCATACCATCGCCGATACGATTCCATGTCCATAGGGCTGAGCTTCCACTGGCGCAGCGGATCGACAATACGCGCTTCAAACCGGCGTTGCTGTTCCTTCATGCCGACCTCAAGCCAGATCTTGATGAGGATAATGCCGCCAGCTACGATATATCTCTCAAATACAGGGCAGTGCTTGAGGAAACCCTCATGCTGCGCCTTCGTGCAAAATCCCATGACATATTCCACGCCCGCGCGGTTGTACCAGCTGCGGTCAAAAATCACCATTTCGCCCGCGGCGGGGAAATGTTGAAGATAGCGCTGCATATACATCTGAGTTTTCTCACGGTCGGATGGGGCGGGCAGGGCGATGGAGCGGAAGACCCTGGGACTCGTGCGCTCTGTAATCGCGCGAATAGTGCCGCCCTTGCCTGCCGCATCCCGCCCTTCAAAAACGACGATCACCCTCAAGCCTTTGTACTTAATCCAATCCTGCAGTTTGCAGAGCTCAGCTTGGAGCCGGCGCAGTTCTTTCACGTATTTCTTGCCCTTCAATTTTCCCTTCTCTTCTTCTTTCTCTTTTTTAGCCATAATTCCATTGCTCCCCATTTGACAATCGGCCCCGTTACTAATCCACAAAATGCGGCATATCGCTTTCCAGACGATAGATGAATCTTAGGTCTTACAGGCAGATTGATACACTGGTATTTTTGCCAGGAGCCTGTTTTTGTTTCGCTATTTCATGCTATTCCCCAAATCGACCAGCACCTGATCCATGTCGTCCACCCGGATAAATCCAAGGCGCGGATATTCGAGGTCGAGAACAACGTAAATCGCTGCAGACATGGCGAGGGAAAAACAGAGCATGTGAATCCACGTGCGCCCTTTCCCCTCCGCCATCGCGTGGCCGGCCAGCAGGGAACTGGCTAACGTGAGAACAAAAAGCAAAATGAAGATGATGCGTGGCGGATGCATCTTGCTCGCCATGGTTCGCGTTGTGGTGATATCGATCATCGCATTTAATGCCGGAAGCAGCAGTTTGGCCGCATCAGGGTGGGCATCGGTCAGACGGGATGCCGCTATGGACTGCTGCCAGATCTCACCCTGGATTTTTGCCGATCGCGCCAATTCCTTGTTGACTGCCGCCATGTCCGGCACGAGCCGATACGCCTCCAAACGGGAATCCAGGTACTGGCGGAACAGTTCGCGCACTGCCGGCTGAGAGGCTCCTGGCAGCAAGTCAACCCGCAAATACGCGGTTCCGATATCGTTGCTCTCCTCCACAACCAATTGCCGCCTGCCATCGAATCTCGACATGGCACCGGAAAATGTGAATGCGATGATCAACCCCAACAGAGCAAGCACCGCGCCCTCCAGCGTGCCGACTCCGTTCCGGATTTCCGGATTCTGGGCCAGGCGACGCGCGCCGATGCGCCGGCCTATTTCCAGAAATGCCATCATCGCAGCCAGCATTCCACCTGTGATCAGCATAATAGTAAAAACAAAATTCATATCAGGTTCTCCAATGAATCGTAACTGTCCCCCCGACAAAGGCTGGTCTGCTGGCAAGCTTGTCCAAATTAGGATTTGTTAGCTCCCTCGCATTTTTGTGCGGACGGCTCTCCAGAGCCGTCCGACCTCGGAATCACGCACATCGGACGGGTCTGGAGACCCGTCCGCACAAATACTACTTTCAAGCGAATCGGCTAATTTGGACAGCCCTGGGTCTGCTGACGGATATTTATGGTGTCTATTTCCGCTCGTTTGTCTTTATCAGGACTCTCCTGTTTCATATTTTTATTTTATCCACAATACTACTTGCTTGTGTCCTGTTTTCTCGCTTGGTGGGATCATTAATGGCCGGCCAATCGCACGCATGATATATGCCGGCTCAAGATCTAACTCGATCAGTTTCCGGAAGGCGATCATGTACTTGGAGGAGTGCCTTAAAAACTTTTTATATCCGGCGCAAAGGTAATGAAGCCCAGGTTCCGCGTGTGGAGATTGGATAAAGCGGTGCTTCGGACAACCTCCCCAGCAGGCCTGCAATACATCGCATTCCCGGCAGCAGCGCGGCAGGGTATGCTCCTTATGCGGGCCAAAACCGCCGGTTACTGAGGATTGAACCATGTGCGCGAGATCATCGTTGCGAAGATTGCCCAGGAGGTATTCGGGATAGACATAATGATCGCAGGCATATACGTCGCCATTGTGCTCTACTGCCACCGCGCGGCCGCACTGCCGCGCGAAAACACAGATCGGGGAGCCATTGCCGATCGCAGCATTAATCGCCCATTCAAAATTCATGACAAACATCTTGCCCACATCCTGACGTACCCATTCATCAAAAACGGCAATCAAAAAATCGCCGTATTTTTCCGGTTCTACCGTCCAGGATGTAACTTGGGTATTCGTTTCTTTGGTGTCGAGGGCTGCAGGCATGGCAAGCTGCAATCCGTGTCCTGTCGTTTTCTGATCCGCAATCCGTTCGACCACAGGCGTAAATTGAATAAAGGCAGCGCCCTGCTCCTTGAAAAAATGATAGACGTCAAGCGGCCGATAAGCCGTCTCCCTGGCCACGGAGGCAAGCACATTGAATTCCACTTTCCACTTCTTTAACAATCTCATGCCCCGCATCACTTCATTAAAGGTGGGTTGACCTGCGCGATTGCGTCTGTATCGGTCGTGGATATTCACCGGCCCGTCCAAACTCAATCCGACCAGGAAGCCGTTTTGCTTAAAGAATTCACACCATTCGTCCGTTAAAAGGGTCCCATTGGTCTGAATAGAATTTTTAATTGTTTTGGACGCCAGGTAGGGTTTCTGGCACGTCACTACCCTTCGATAGAAATCGATCCCGCGCAATGTCGGCTCCCCCCCTGCCAGACAAACTCTACTTCCGGCGTGGGTTGGGACTGAACATAGCTTTTGATGTATGCCTTCATCACCTCATCCGGCATTCCAAGATTTTCTTTTGCGGGGTAGAGACTCTCCTTTTCCAGATAAAAGCAATACTCACATTTGAGATTGCAGGCAGAACCCATGGGCTTGGCGAGGGCATGCATCCCTTGAGGAATTTCCAATCGATTTTTCTCAGTCATATCCGATATAACCAAATATATCTGATCCTCTCAAAATAGATCATAAATTCTTGCCACTTCCAGTGTTGCGTTGTGCAAATTGGACGGCCTATCCTCTGGTCCTTCGGACTTTGGATCCTTAACAAGATAAGTCAATTCTTTTATCTAACGCAACCCCAGGTTGACCGTGAGGTCGGAAAACTCTCGGGAACGGGATCCCATCCTGTTGGCGTCAGCCGATTTCAATCCAGTGAACAAAAGAGGTTCAGCAAACCTATGCTCTCAATGAGTAGGTCCGGAAATTCACTGTGATTCAGACCGTAGGGAGTGTCCACCCCTAATACCGCATAGATTTTTGGGGGCGAAGCCTTCGGAGTGCGGCAGCTTGCTGCCGCTTTCAGGCGAACCCTTGAAAGACAGGTACGTTGGGCTGTTTTCAAAAGCGGCAGCTAGCTGCCGCACTCCGAAGGCGCCCCGCGGGCGCGAAAACAATGAGGCATTAGTTGCTTGCCCCGCTACTGTCTGAGTCGCAGGGAAATGCAGGCTGGCATTGAATGCGGCATGAATACTGCGTAAAATAATGATCTTTGTGATTTCACTGAAGACATCACCGGGTCACAAGACTTAGCCTGGACTCTGGACTGGTCGGTTCAAGGCTTGACCCGCCAATGCTTGTTGCGCGGCTACTTTACTGTAATTATGTCTGTCGTTCTTGGAAATGTGGGAGGAAGTATGAAACGAATCGCGGCATTAGTCTTATTTCTGTGTGTGTTTTCTCTGACCGCGGTAGCAGCGGCTAACCAATCTCAATCCGGCACCGATCAAAGCGCACCCGCATCCGATGTAGTCGGCAAGTCGACCACGGCGATCGGCTACGTGGTTGGATCGGGAGCAACTGGAGTGAAGTTTAAGGGCACCGAGTTGATGCCCAACGCCAAGGGCGAGGCGAAAGTGGAAGCCAAGAAGGGGTACACGGAAATCGAAGTCGAATTCAAAGACCTTCAGCAGCCTGGAAAGTTCGGGACTGAGTTCTTGACTTACGTTCTGTGGGCCGTCTCGCCAGAGGGGCGAACCAGCAACCTCGGCGAGATTCTGATCAACCAGGAAGGAAACGGCAAAGTGAATGTCAGCACGCAGTTGGCCGTTTTCTCACTGATCGTCACTTCCGAGCCCTATTTTTCGGTCCGCATACCGAGTGAACTGGTAGTTCTTGAAAATGAGATCATGAAAAGCACCAGGGGAAAGATATTCGAGGTCAAAGACTACAAGTTAATGAAGCGGGCTCAGTACCAGAAGAAATCGAATCCGCTTGCGCTGACGCTCGACCTGAAGAAGGTGCCGCTGGAAATGTATGAAGCCAGAAATGCCATGGAGATCACAAAGATGAACGGAGCCGAGAAGTACGCGCCGGAGATCTTCTCCAAGGCAACAGCAAGCCTGCAGGCGGCCGAGAATACGCTTTCCAGGAAGGCGGACCGTAAACAGATCGTGTCGGCGGCCCGACAGGCAGTTCAGTTCTCTGAGGACGCGCGGGCGCTGGCCGTTCAGCGTCAAGAACAAGAGCGCATAACCAATGAACGCAAGGCAGCCGCAGCCAAGGCAAAGGCCGAAGCGGAAGCCAAGGCTCAAGCGGAAGCCGCGGAAGCAAAGCGAAGAACGGACGCGGAAGCCGCGCGGCAGGCCGAGCTGACTGCGGCCCGGGAAGCCCAGATGAAGGCAGAAGCAGACGCTGCGGCAACCAAGGCCAAGGCGCAGGCGGATGCTGCGGCAGCCAAGGCCAAGGCGGAGGCAGATGCTGCTGCGGCCAAGGCCAAGGCGGAGGCAGATGCCCTGAAGGCAAAGGAAGAGGCGGCGAAAGCGGATGCCGAACGCGCAAAAAGGGCAGCAGAGGAACTGCGCGCCAAGCTGCTGCAGCAGTTCAGCCAGGTGCTCGACACCCGCGATACTGAACGCGGCCTGGTTGTGAATATGTCCGATGTGCTGTTTGATACCGGCAAGTACACTTTGCGCCAGGAGGCCAGTTTAAAACTTGCGCGGATCGCCGGCATCATCATCAACTACCCGGGGCTCAAGCTCGAGGCCGAAGGTCATACGGACAACGCCGGCTCGGCGGAGTTCAACCAGAAGCTCTCCGAGCAGCGATCGGATACGGTCAGGCTATTCCTGATTAGTCAGGGCATTCCCGAGCCTTCCATCACGTCTTCCGGCAAGGGTTTCTCGGTTCCCGTTGCACCCAATGACACTGCCGCGGGAAGGCAGAAGAACCGTCGTGTCGAACTGATTGTATCCGGAGAGATAATCGGCACGGCGATTGGAGAGGTGAAGCGCTAAGAGAAAAAAGGTGCAGGTTTAAAACATCAATCGGACGGCTCTGGAGAGCCGTCCTCACATATACGTCTGCGGGGCCCTGGTCCCGGGCCTTGTATCCAGGTCCGTCTGCGCCGCCTCGCTACGAAACCCTCTGAGAAATGCGGGCTGGGTTACTTCGAGAGCTTCAGATAATTGCTGGCCGTGACGTCGACCACAATCCTCTTGGCCGTCACGTCCAAATTCTTCTTGGCCGCATAATTGGTGCCGTCCGGAAGAGTCTGAAAATCGACGGCGAGAACTACCTTTTCTTTCCCTTCATCATCCATGTATGTGTCCACCTTAACCTGGCGGATCGCCTTGGCTGCCGTGTCGAGCGTAAAAGTGACTACATCGCCTTTCTTCAGGAAGTCTCTAAACTGGAGCTGGATTGCATCGGCTCCCTGAGGGCTGAATGAAGCGTTCCCGCCTGCCACGTCGGCCTTGATCAAATCAGATTGAGGCGGGACGTACTGTTGAATGAGCGCCACGACCTGCTCCATGTATTCTTTCATTTCGCCGGTCTTTTTCTCGACGACCCTCTTCTTGAGTCGGCGCATTTCCTCTTTTTCCGGAGGAGGAGTCAGGAGCTTCTTCTGCACCTTGCCGTCGGGACCATATTGGCACTGTTCGATTTTTGTGTTTTTCACTTCACCCTTCAGGCTCAGCTGAGTGCTTTCGGTCCAGGCGTACTGGCGGAGAGCTTTCTGGTTTTCTGCCACGGATTTTTTGAAAGCCGCCACTTTTTCCTGAAGGGCCTTCTTCATGTCCTGGGCGCTGACTACATAGGCCAAGATCAGGCACAAGGCAAATGCCATTGATACCGCCTTGATCATATTTCGTTTCATAAGATCTATCCTTTTCCGTATTTCCGTGTCCTAACAAAAAGCATCAGATGGATTTTGGTGAACGTAGACGTTCACGTGGTCGAATTCGAGTTCTTGGCTCGCGCTTTATTTTGGCCGAGATGCCCGTCTACGTAGACGTACACGTTCACGTGCACGTCTACGTCAACGTCTACGACGGCAGACTAAGAATCAGAGCTACCCAAGGTCTCATTTTTCCCAACGTGTGCCTAGCGCTCAATCAGCCATCGCCTTTTTATACGCGGCTGCCGCGCGGAGCTTACCCTCTTCCGCTTTCTCAGCCGTTTTCATTTCCTTTAAGTCGATGGTGACCTTGCCGATCTTGCCGGTGAACTTGTTTTCGTACGCCTTGTAGTCCTCCGTTACCGGGGTTGCATCGTCCTCTCCGACATCGGCGGTCTCGTCGGCAGAGAAGATCATCGGCTGCGTGCGCTCGACCCTTCCCTCGGCGACTTTTTGATCGTTGATGTAGATTGTGCCCACGCCGCCTTTGCCCAGGCCGCCGCCGTCATAGGCGAACTCGAAGCGAATCGTCGCCTTGCCCGCGGGAACTGCCTGTGCCGCGGCGACATTGAATCGCTGCATACCCAGGAAATTGTAAGTGTAGATCGGTTTTCCGCCCTTGAAGTACAGGCTCCAGCCTCCGAACCGTCCACCCTGCGCGAGGATCACGCCATTGGCGCCTCCCTGCGGAATTTCAACGCTTGCGTTTATGGTTAGAGAGCGGTTCTTTATATTGGGAAACACATTTTCCGACATCCCCTTCATGCCCGGGTAGAGCGTAATCGAGGTGCGGTCGCCCATGAGGTCGGGCCGCCCCGCCAGTTTTGCGTTGACGCGTTCGACGCTCCGGTCGTCGATGGGGAGAACGCGATATTTCGCCGCTTCTTTCATAAACAGGTCCTGCAGTTCTTTCAGCTTTGCCGGATTCTGGCCCGCCAGATCGTTAGTCTGGCTGAAGTCGACGCGCGTGTCGTAAAGCTCCCATTTATCGTCGAGTAGCGCCGCGCGGGGTTTAGTCTCCCATGGCGCCTTGTGAACGGTGCCTGCGAACCAGCCGTCGGCATAGATGGCGCGGTTGCCGAATATCTCGAAATACTGGGTCTTGTGGCGGCTGTCCGCTTTGGCATCATTGAAGGTATACATCATGCTCACGCCTTCGATCGGCGTCTGTGGTGTGCCGTTGACGATCTTGGGCTCAGGCAAGCTCGCCGCCTCCAGCACCGTGGGCGCGACATCGATGACGTGGTGGAACTGCGAGCGAATTTCGCCCTTGGCTGTGACCCGCTTCGGCCACTGCACTATCATCCCGTTGCGGGTGCCGCCGAAATTCGACGCGACCTGTTTGGTCCACGTGAACGGCGTGTCGCCGGCGACCGCCCAACCCGCGGCCATATGCGGATACGACATCGGACCGCCCAGTTCGTCGTAGTGCTTCAGGATGTCTGCGACGTTTTCCTGAACGCCGTTGAAATAGGTCATCTCGCTGAACATCCCGCTCATGCCCGCCTTCGGCGCTCGTGCCATTGTCGCCGAGGATGTAGAACACCAGCGTGTTATCGAGTTGGTCGACCTCCTGGATCGCGTCCACAAGGCGGCCAATCTCCGTATCGGCGTACTCGCCGAAGCCTGCGTAGACCTCCATCTGGCGGGTGAAGAGCTTTTTCTCATCCGGCGTGAGCGTGCTCCAGTCTTTGATCGCTTCAGGTTTCGGGGCCAGTTTGGTTCCCGGAGGCACGACGCCGAGTTTGATCTGGCGGGCAAGTGTCTCTTCCCGCAGTTTGTCCCAACCCTGGTCAAACTTGCCTTTGTACTTGGCGATCCACTCCTTTGGCACGTGGTGCGGAGCGTGCGTCGCGCCCGGGGCGAAGTACATAAAAAATGGTTTATCCGGCGTCAGAGACTTCTGGAACCTCATCCAGTCGATCGCTTTGTTTGTCATGTCGGTCATGAAGTTGTAGTTCGGGTCCCTGGGGATTTCGACCGGATTCATGCCGTGGTAGAGGAACGGCGCCCACTGGTTTGTCTCGCCGCCGAAGAAGCCGTAGAATTCGTCGAAGCCGGATCGTGTCGGCCAGCGGTCGGTCGGGCCGGAAGGGCTGACTTCCCAGGGCGCGGTCTCGTGATTTTTGCCGAAGAAGCCCGTGCTGTAGCCGTTCAGCCGCAGCATCTCCGCAAGCGGCGCCACGTTGTTCGGGCGCTGCCCCGTGTTCCCCGGGAACGCGGTGGCCGTCTCGGTGATCCCGCCCATGTTGTTCATGTGGTGGTTGCGGCCGCTGAGCAGCGCCACCCGCGTCGGCGAACTCACCGCCGTCGTGTGGAACTGGTTAAAGCGCAGTCCGGCCTGAGCCATGCGCTCGGCGGTCGGCATTTGGACCGGCCCGCCGAAAGCGCTCGGCATGCCGAATCCCATGTCGTCGATGAGCACTATCAACACATTTGGCGCGCCCTTGGGTGGCTTCACCTCAAAGCGTGCCGGCGGTGTTGGCCTTCCGGGCATCGAGTTCGGTTTCGTGCGGATAGTCCGGCTCCGCGATCGGCAGAACCGTCCGGTCGAGCGAGTCGGTCTGGGGTTTCGCTCCCCCCGGTGTGGTGGTTGACTTCTGTTGGTTCTGGCAGGCCCATGTGCCGGCCATCCCGACGGCCATCATTCCAAACACTATCGGTTTCTTTCCTCTTCCCATTTTTTTTCTCCCTAATTTTGAAGCCCTTTGGTCGTAGACGTTGACGTGGTCGTGCACGTAGACGTATTCGGCTATCTTTTTTTCACTCCGTTTGCCTGAAACCGCCGTCCACGTTGATGTCCACGACCAAGTGCACGTTGACGTCAACGCGGTTGCCCGCGGAATCAGACGCGGAGTTGATCAATTTTGCTAAAACGTAAAAGCCATCCCTAAAACCATAGCTTGGGTGACGACATCGTACTTGAAGTATCGCGGACCGCTGTCGGTATCAAAATTTTCACTCAGGACACGGTAGCCCGCCTTGATCGCAAAACGCTTGTTAACGTCGAATCCGATTGTCGGAAACAGGTTCCATGCGAAATCCGAGCCGGCGCCGAAACCACCGATATCTCCTTCAAATGCGAAATGGCACCGGCTGCCGAGGGGCTGCTTCAGCTTCACGCCGACGATCGGATTGACCCAATTCTTGGTTTCCTCGAAAGTGCCCTGGAGAATCGGCCCCTTGAAATCAATCTTGCCGGAAATCCTATTCCAGCGCATCCCGAATACCAAGTCGACCTTTTTATTCAACTGGCGCAGTCCTATGAACGAATATGCATGCTGGTTGAGATCAATGTTTGCGGAAGGCCGGTCTATGTCGCTACCCAGAGCCATGTAGACCGCATCTACTCCTGCCCCCCATTTGCCCTTACGCGCCTCGAAGTAACCCATCGCGGCGAACTGGAGATTGCTCAAAATGTCTCCTGGTTCAACGTTCACTTCGTTTTCAAGGCCACCGATCGCAACGTTGCCGTTCATCCAGGGGAGCATAGTGTAGGGCGCCGCCGTAAACTCCCATTTGTCAGAGTCCGTCCCGCTGCTGCTTGGAGACTGGGCCAGCGCGGGAGATGTCAGGATTGAAAGAAATACAAGGGTTGTCAGAATAGCGCCCAGTATAAACCGGAGTCGCCGGGATAGATTCAGCATTGCATTCATAATTTTTCAATCACCTTTCCTTTAAGCTTGGATTGCTAAGTATGCCACATAACAAGCTGAAAAAAACATGTTTGGGAAAGCCGGAGTCTCGCCTAATGCCGCATGCTTTTTGCGCCCGCAGGGCGCTTTCGGAGATGGGCGGCTGTTCGCTGCCGCTTTATGGGGTCCCAGTTCCCGGTTATCCTGCAAATAAAAACTGTAAACTCTAAACTCTAAACTCCAAAGCGGCAGCAAGCTGCCGCACTCCGAAAGCGCCCTGCGGGCGCGAAAACGCGGCATTGGGCAGGATGCGGCGCTCCCAGGAATTTCAACTATCGCGTCAATCGTATTCACAACTGAACCCATGGTTAGGGTTGTCGAGCTTAGCATCAGGTGACTTCTTCATCGCGCTGGTCCACCGCGCTTGCGTCAGGTTTTGCAGTCGTGCTCTCGGGCGATTGGCGAAACGCCTGGGCGGCATGCCGGTTGGTCGGGTAAAATCGCCCCGGGTCGATCAGTTCCATCAGATCGTACTTCTCGAGCCATGAGCGGAAGGACCGGTCGGCGCGGCTGACGGCGAAGGTGATGTTCTGTTTCTTCAGTAGGGTGATCGCCTGACGAAGAACCCCCGCACCGGTCGTATCAACGTCAACCATTGCCTCCGCATCCAGCACGAACCACCGGACGGGGGTAGGTTCCTGCGTGACCAGCCGCTCGACGTCGTCAAGGAACAGCGTCGCGTTGGCGAAGTAGAGCGGAGCGCCGAAGCGGTACACAATCAGGCCGGAGGAACCGGAGGCCTTCCCGTCAGCCACGGGGAGGAAGTGACTGCCGTCGGGTGCTTCCACCAGTGCCGAGGTGTCCGGACGGGACGCCCGCCGGATCACGTCGATGACCGAAAGGAGAAAGGCTATCATGACGGCGCGCAGCGGACCCAGGGCCAGCACGCTCAGCAGGCAGACCGTGGCGATCCAGAATTCCGAACGGCGCATCCGCCACAGTTCGCGGAACTCGTGGACTTCGATCAGCGAGAGCACCGCGTTGGCGACGATCCCGGCCAGGGCCGCATTCGGCAGGTACGCCAGGAGGTTGGTGAAGAAAAGCATCACCAGTGTGATCGTCCCGGCCGCCACCAGGCTGGGCAACTGGCTGCGCGAGCCGGCGGCATCCATGGCCGCCGAGCGGGAGGGGCTGTTGCCCGTGAGCAGGGACCCGGTGAAGGCTGCTGCCAGATTGGCCGCACCGTAGGCGAATAACATCTGGTCGCCGTCGGCCTTGTAGCCGTACTTGTTGCTGTAGCTGCGGACCACCAGCAGGCCTTCGCACAGGAGAATGGCTACGATGGCCAAGGCGCCCGGCAGGAGCCGCAGGTAGTCCGCCAGCGGGATGGTGGGCAGGGTCAACGCCGGGAGCCCTGACGGGATCGTGTTGCCGAGCACGGCGACGCCTTTCGCCGGGAGGTCGAGCAGCGCGACGAGGGTCGTCAGCAGCACCAAGGCTACCAGTGCGCCGGGGACTTTGGGCGCATACCGCTTCATCAGCCGGATGATCAGGAAGGCGCTCAGCCCGACCGCCACCGAGTAGAGGTTGGCGAGCGGAATGGAGTGGATCAGGGCCAGGACCTCCACGAAGTAGCCCTCGGTCTGCACCGAGGTCGCCAGGGTCTCCTTGAGGTGCTCCGCTGCTGCCAGCAGGCCCGACGTGGCTTCGCCCACATGGGGAGCGGCGAGGATCTTCCTCACCTGGTTGGTGAACACCTCCACGCCGAGCCCGGTGATGAAGCCCGCCATCACGGCCCGCGAGAGGAAGTTGGCGAGGAACGCCAGCCGGAAGATCCAGAAGACGAAGAACAGCAGCGCGCAGACCACGGCCAGTGCCAGGGCATACTGCATACGAAGCGGATCCCCGGGCGCGGCGAAGGCGACGAGGGCGGCCCCAACCAGGGTGGCCATGGAAGCGTCGGGGCTTGTGACCAGGTGGCGCGAGCTGGCCAGCAGGGCAAACACCACCAGCGGGATGATAGCCGCGTAGAGACCGGCTGCGGGGGGCAGGCCGGCGACCTGCGCGTACCCGATGTTCAGCGGGATCATCAGGGCGGCCAGGGTGACGCCCGCCGATACCTCCCGCGGGACGTCGGCCAGCGTGATCCCTCGCAATCCCGCGAACGGGCGGGGCCAGCGGATCTTGGAGAGAATGGAATTGTTCATGCCGCACCTCCCGCAACGGTCTGGCCGGCCTGTTTGGCGAATATTTTGGCTCCCATGGCTGCGAGGACAACCGACCACAACGTCCACATGACGGTCATGACCACGATGCGCGGGTCCGCGTTCGGAATGGCAAGAGCCGCCGCCAACACCGCTGCGACGTTACGCGTGCCCATCCCCAGCGCCATGACGCTTCGCTGATTCTGTTTCATGCCGAAGCCGAAGCGATATGTGATCAGGCCCATCCCGACCATGAACAGCGTCATTGAAAGGAGGGCGAATTCGCCTGCCGTGTTGAGCATCCCCCGGCCGTAGATCACAAGGCACCACACGATCGTCAGCAATGTGGAGAGTAGAGCCAATCCTTTGACCGCCGGGAAGATTTTGGTAGCCCCAGTTTCGGCGTAATGCCGGAACGCAGCTCCGATTATCAGTGGCAGGAGGATGGTCAGAAGGAGCGGTTTCGCAAGTGACCAGGTACTGATCGTTACTCCATTGATCAGCATAGGCGCCATCAATGGCATCAATACTACCGTGCCGATCGCGACCAGCGGTATAAAGGCTCCCGCGAAGCCCATATCTCCGCGGGCTTTCCCCACCATCTGCTGGAGGAACGGCGCGCAGGGCGCCAGGCTGGCGAGGAGCACCACGACTACGTAGGGCTCCTCCAGAGGAAGGACCCGGGTAATCAGATAGCCGAACGCGGGCCCCAACACCCAGCCCCACACGAAGATCAGCGCCAGGGATTTCTTATTCCGCAACGCCACGGCAACCTCGGGCATCTTCACTTGGAGACCCATGGCCGCCAGGTTCGACACGGTGAAGATGAACACCAATGGGCCGAATGTGGTCTGAAGAAACTGCATGACCTCGTTCATAGTCTGTTTCCTTTCAATCGAACCGGTGTTGTTGTCAGAGCCGTTCGCATAAAGAGCCTTCCGTTATTTCAATTCGGCAATGGTCAGCATCGCGCGCGACAGCATGCCGCCGGAAATGTTTTTCACCTTGAATCCGTTCTGCAGCCAAAATGCGCGTCGCGTAGTAGGCGCGCTGGGCGGAACGGCAGATGACATGAATTTCGCGGTCGCGGGGGAGTTCGCCAAGGCGGCTGCGGAGTTGCGGCAGCGGAATGTTGACCGCGCCCGGCACGCTTTCCACGACCAGCTCGACCGGCTGACGCACATCCAGGAGAAAGGCGCCGTCCAGCGAATCCCATTGACTGAGCGGCATGTCGCCGCGCAGGACATTCGCGGCCATCATCCCGGCGAAGTTGACCGGATCTTTCGCGCTGCCGAACTGGGGCGCATAGCACAGCTCGGTTTCTTCGAGGTCGTAGACCGTCGCGCCCATCTGGATTGCCATGGCTATGGCGCTGATGCGCTTGTCCACCGCGGGGCCATCCTCGCCCAGCGCCTGCGCGCCGAGGACTTTTCCGTCGGATTTGCGGAAGATGAATTTCAGCCCGAGCATCTTGGCGCCCGGGTAGTATCCGGCGTGCGAATTCGGGAACAGGTAGATTTTCTCATAGTCCGTGTCGCCGAGCTGCTTGAGTGTTTTCTCGCTGACCCCGGTCCAGGCGGCGGCGCCCCCAAACAGCCCGATGATCGCGGTGCCCTGCGTGCCGCGGTAACGGGAATCGCGCCCGCAAATCACATCGGCGGCGATGCGGCCCTGCCGGTTCGCCGGCCCGGCCAGTGCAACCAGGCTCCACCGTTCCGGTCCCGAAGTCCTTGACTTCGATGGCATCGCCGACGGCGAAGATGTCCGGGTCGCTTGTGCGCATATGCTCGTCCACGCGGATGCCCCCGCGTTCGCCGATCGCGAGGCCGGCTGACTTGGCCAGGGTGGTGTCCGGCTTCACGCCGATTGCAAGAATGACGATGTCCGCCGGAAACGCTTTGCCGGAGCTGGTCTGGACCTCGATGGCGCCACCGTCCAGCTGTTTGAATCCGACCACGCCATCGTTGGCGACAACCTGCACGCCATGTCTTTTAATGTGACCCTGAACGAGGCACGCGATCTCCGGGTCCAGCGGAGACAGTACATGAGTCGGGCTTCTGGATGAGGGTCACGTTGAACCCGAGATGGACCAGGTTTTCCGCGGTCTCCAGGCCGATGAATCCGCCGCCAACGACCACCGCGCGGGTTACCGGCTTGACCATCTGAATGCCCGAGTAATTGAACATCCCTGCGAGAAACGTCGTGCCCTTTTCAATCCACTCGCGGATCGTTTTCGCGTCGGGCACGGTGCGCACATGGAAAATCCCCGGCAGATCAATGCCCGGCAGGGGCGGATGGACCGAGGCCGCGCCGGGCGACAGCACGAGTTTGTCGTAAGACTCGGTGTGACCTCGCCGGTTCGTGACATTGCGAAGGTTGACGGTTTTCTTCTTCGGATCAATCGCGATGGCCTCGCAGTTCGTGCGCGCATCCAATCGCGAACATGGTGCGAAACATCTGCTCGGTCCCCACCAGGAGGCTCGATTCCTTTTCAATCACCCCGCTAATGTGGTAAGGCAATCCGCAGTTTGCGTACGAAACGTACGGCCCCCGCTCCACCATGAGGATTTCCGCCTTTTCATCCAACCTGCGCAAGCGCGCCGCACATGACGCCCCTCCGGCAACTCCACCAACAATTATTACTTTCATCTGCGAGCCTCCTGGTTAATGAACCGCTACTTCGCATTCCTTCGATATATCTGTAAGGATGGTTCTCCAGAGCCGTCCTTACAAGTTGCGAGCGTTGATTTATCAATATTCCTCGAATCGGGCTTCGATTTTTCCGGCCCGGATGGCGCGCTTCAGCGCCGCATGGTCTTTTTCGTTCTGATCTGCGTAGGCGACGGAAAAGGATGCGAGCGCCCGGTCGAAGATGTCGCTCGTTCCCATATAGCCGCTTAGCTGGATAGATGACCCCGCGCGCGCGTGGGAGAGCGCGAGCGCCCTGCCGCACCAGGTGCCGTAGAGTTCCATCTCGGGGGAGCCGAAGGTCTCCACGCGGATGCTGATCTTGATGTCCCTCAGCTGACGGACGAAGAAATCGCGCCCCCTGGCGCCTCGGGTCCAGCCGAGAAACATGTCGCTGGCGGGCTGCATGAGCCGGTAGCCGTCCACGACGCGCTGGCCGTGGTTGGAGAAGACGCTCGCGCCGGCGTACGGTTCCAGCACGGAAGCGCGCGCCTCCTTCACCTGGAGGAACAGAGGGTCGCCTTCGCCGGCCATGAAGAGCATCACCCAGCAGTTAGTTCCGACGCTGCCGATCCCAACTACCTTGACGGCGGCGTCCCGGATCTCGTATCGGTCCAGCAGAGACCTGTGGGAGGTCGGCAGGGTGTCGCGGTACGCGGCTAATGCGTCCATGACGATTTTCTGAACCTCCCCTGGGGGATGGCCTTCGGCGTGGAAGATTGTCGGGAGCTGATCTTTGATGACAGGCATCTCCCCTTTGTGCTCCACCAGTTTTGGAAAGATGTCCTCGGCAATGCTGCGCCCCCGTTCTTTCTGGAGGCGCATCAGGGCCCGTTTACGGAATTTAGGATCCTTGATGCTCGCCACAAGGTCGTCCGCCTCCAGCGCCATGTACCACAACTCCAGCGTCTTCATCTGACTGAATTCGGCCATGGACTCGCGGTAGGTGCGGACACAAGTCGTGACCACATCCTTCGCCACGGCCTCGCTCAGGCCGTTGTCCCGGCAGGCCACCACGAAGCTTGCGGCGAGGCGCTTGACGTCCCACTCCCACGGTCCTGGGAGAGTCTCGTCGAGGTCGTTGATGGAGAAGATGACCCGCCTCTCGGGAGTAGCGAATCCCCCGAAATTACACAGGTGTGCGTCCCCGCAGCACTGAACCCGCATTCCCGAGACCGGAGTTGTCGCGAGGTCCGAGGCCATGGTGAGCGCTGCGCCCCTGTAAAAGGTGAAGGACGACCGCGCCATACGCCCATGGCGCATGGGCAGCAATTCAGGCACCCGTCCCTTCTCCGCATTAAGAACCATTTGGACTGGATCGGATCGGTCCTTTGGCGCCTTCCAGACGGAGTGGGAGCTCCTCGGGCAGGCATCCCGCAATCGCTTTCCCAGAGCGCGGGCCGCGTCCTTAGACAGCCCCTTGGCTGACGCTGGATCCCGCATGGGGGCCGGCGCAGCACTTTGAACTTCTCTCTTGGGTTTCGCGTTCATGGCGACATGTCCCTTCATTGTTGCGCTCCTTTGGCGGCGTACCTGTGAGGACGGCTCTCCAGAGCCGTCCTCACAGGAGATCCAGTCCCGCAGTTTAGGGACGATGCAGCACAGCCCAGGGTGGAGGCTGCGAAGCAGCCGAAACCCTGGGTTGGAATCAAAAATGTACAAGCCCTGTAAGGGCGGCGCAGTCTGCATCGCCCTTACAGGGCTTAACCTAAATTCCATTCGTAACCCAGGGTTCCAGAGCCCGCTTCGCGTGCTCTGGAACCCTGGGCTATGCTGCTCCGCGCTTTCAGCGCTTCCTTTTAGCACCTCGGGCTTGCGCCCGGATCTACTATCTGCGGGCGCTCCCTCGGCGATGTACCTGTGAGGACGGGTCTGGAGAGCCGTCCTCACAGGTTGAATGCCTCGCCACAAAACGTGGAAGCTTCCAATCCATTCATAGGCTTAACTATAGGCCTTAGGAAGTATCATCCGGTCGGGAGTGAGGTTGTATGTCCAGGGACAACCTGAGTTCTTCCAGCCGTTCATCAACCGCTGGCCCTGAAAGACGCTGTCCGGATCCACAACCGCGTCTCCTTCCATGCCATCGGTGATATTGTAAGCATGTTTGAATCCGGCTTGGGCGAGCAGGTTAACGGCGATGGCGCTGCGGCCGCCGGAGCGGCACATCACCAGGATCGTGTCGTCGGGCTTGGCTATTTCCTTCACCCGGGATACGAAATCCAAAAGAAGCTTCATTGGAAACTTCCCCTTTTCAGCATCCCACTCATACACCTGAGCAGCGATAGGAATTTTCCAAGCCATTGTCGGATGACCGACGAAGAGAAATTCCTCGGGGGTTCGGACGTCGAGAATTTTCACCTTTTCAGGATCGGCCTTCCACTTTTCGTAGGCCTCTTTCGACGTCACATAGAGTCCCAGCACCGTCTGCTTTCCTTCAGGAAGAGTTTTATCGGGTTCGGTCATATTCAGTTCCTCTTTTTCGGAAATAAAAACACACACATCACTCGCATACCCCAGGAGGAAGTGTTTGCGGGGTGAACAGCATTTCCATAGAAACCTAGTTGGAGGTTAACCGGTTGCATGCCTAGACGCATCACTCGGCCAACGCCGCCACCGAATGGAACGACCCAGCGGTCCCCATTCGTGGCTTCCCAATTCGCTGTCAGAATTGGCTGCGTTCCGAGATACCAGCCATTCTTCAGATTATAATTTATGAAGTATTGCAGCAGAAGCTGATTAACATCGGGTCGTCCTCCCGAACCGGCGACCGACCAAACATTGTTTGCAAGAGCACCGATGGTCCATTTGCCGGGCTGCGTTAAAACGACGAAAGTCGGTCCTACCCCGAGCTTGCCCTGTCCAAGGTAATGGTCCGTCGCGGTGGGCAACTGGAATACGGGTCCCGCACCCCAAATGAGCTTGCCCGACTTCTTAGGGGAGAAGAAGAAACTTGGCTGCATATCGCCAAATCCATACTTGCCGACTTCCGGCGCTGGCGCTTCTGCCGGCAGCGGCTGCCAAACGATTGGTATGATCCAACGCACGATCACATTCCAATTCGCGCTGACGCCAACCGGGATTACGGGCTGAATGTTCAGTACGTCTTGCGTCCGCGAGCCGGGCTGGATACCGAAATTTGTATTGTTCTGAAGCGGAACGCTGATGAGGCTGGCGATTGGGTTTTGAGAGGCTTTTCGCAAAGCCTCTCCATCACCCTCTGCAGGGGCCACTGTCGGCTTCTTGTCTGCGGCTTGGTCGGAGGGTGCAGCGGCACTATCCTGACCTGAAATCGATCCTGCAAAGACGAAGAGATAACAAAGAAAATAGAGGCCAAGTGTGAAGCGACGCTTTCCTGTCATGCAAATTCTCCTTGCCGGTGGTGCCGGTGTCCTCCCCGTCGAGAGGACACCGGCGGAATTACCCGCATCTGACACCGGCGCATCATTTTTTCTCTGCGACTCCCTTGGAAGACGGTCGCACGCTTTTAGCTGCGCGGCCTCCTGGCTACCCGAGCCGTGATCCGGCGGCCAGCGGCGCCGCCGTTTCCGGAAGCTTTGAGGTTGTTCTTTTCTTCCATTCTTCTTCCAGCAGTTCTCTGGCTGCCTGTTCGAGGAATTCCGGTGCCGCCCACTTCTGCACGTCAAAGTCGTTCTTGATGTAGCCATGGCTCAGCATGAAGTCCTTGCCTATTTCGACGGAAACCACGTTCTGCGGCGACAGGTTCGGAACCATATCGATGTGCTCTATGCCTCTGTAGGTATGGTCAACGTCAAGGTAGAAAGTTTGCTTATCAAGGATAGCGGCCGCAGCGCGCTTATGTTCATTAGCCCAGCGTCCTACTTTTATCATGCCTTTCATAAATGCCACGGCGAGCTCGGGGTGTTTCTCGGCCATGACGTCAGAGCACGTTATGGCGGCGGGGATGTTGGCCACCTGCAGGGTCCAGTCGGGATACCTTGAAAGGTCCTCGATCGACTTGAACTTGCCGGTTGCTTCAGAAAGCTGCATCAGCGGGCCGGTCTGCATATACATCGCATCGATTGCGCCCTTTTCCAGCGCTGTCTCCAGCGGACGGAAAGCCAGGTCGTGCTTGTGGTCGCGCCTGAGCCACAATTCCGAGGGATTCTCCATAAGCGGACCCATCATTTCGGGCTTGTCGTACCAGTCGTCGGGGTACGGGAATTCCACGATTTGCACATCTTTGCGGGTCATGCCGTTCAACCTGAGCATCAGCTCTATGCCCTGTTCTTCCTGAATGCCCCACCAATCGGTCTTAACGGTATTTTGGCTCCTTGAAAGCCCGATCTTTTTGCCTTTCAGATCCGCCATCCGATAAATGTCATCCCTGGAGCGAACCATCATGACGCCGCCTTCGCGTGGCGCATGCGTTACACCCAATAATCGTGTCCGGCGTATATCGGCCTGAACGTGAATAGGCGGGAACAGACCGCCAAAGCGGATGAGGTTGTCGAGGTTATGAACGTAGTGCGGGTACCAGTCGTTCTCGGCACGGGAGCGGAGATAAAGGTAACTGATACCTAACTTCTTATACTCTTCCTTGGTCCAACCCAGCTCCTGATCGACATTGCTGGCGGACACGAGGGGGCAATTGGTGTAGTACACCTCATTCCAATCCAGCGACACGGTGGTCAGTTTCTTGCCTTGTACAATCATTGTATTAGCCATGCTCGGTCCCTTTCTTGTGATATCCCCGGGAAAACAGGATGTCCGTTTCCCGCTTTTTGTTTTATCCGCTATAGTCGCGTTTAACTCATCATTCGTTTGCTCATCACCGAACCGGCAGTGATGATGGTTTGTTGATAAATCTGGCCCGGCCGCCTGGGTTAACGGCACTAAATTCTCTCCACACTGCTCGCCAACGATTCGGTTGTGTATTTCGAAAAGACTTGTTTGTTCGGACTGTCATGATTTCTGGTCCTGAGGCGCGGCGGCTTCGATGGCGGCAAGCAGGGCATCCCGATCGACTGGCTTCTTAAGGTAGGCCGAAGCGCCAAGAGAGAGAGCTCGATCTGCGGTGCCGGGTTCATCATGAGCCGTGATGACAATGATCGGAGTAGGGATGTGGCGGACCTGGAAAGATCCCAAAACGTCGAAGCCGTTAGTCCCCGGCATGTGCAGGTCGAGCAACAGACAGTCTACGGCGTGTGAGTCCAAGACAGCGAAGAGATCCTCTGCGCACTCGTACTCCTCGACACAAAAGCCGCGGCATCTGAGCAGTCGGCGCAGCGCCTTTCGCATTTCCGGCTCGTCGTCCAGCACCGCAATCACTGATTGTTTTATGGGCATCGCAGGGACAGCCTACAAGAAATTGCAAATGTTGCGCTACTAGACCTTAGTGTAGTCCCCCGCCAAGGTGGCGGTGAGTGTGTCGCACTCTGCAGGAGGAAAGAAATCCCGTGGCCGATTTCGTGGACGTGGATGTAGACGTACACGTGGTCGTAGACGAAGATTTCGGAGTTATGAAGCTTGGCAAAACAGAAAAAACAGCATCCAAAATCTGCAGAGGGGTGTCAATCGCAGCCGACAAAGGGATTTCGCAGTTACGTCTAAACTCAATTTTTTGGCCACTTGTAGCTTGGCTGAATATTTTTGCTTAACGGCTAATGCAGACGTTTGAAGAAACGCTCAAATGCAATAAATTGCATGATATATATACCGCTCGGGAATATTACGATAACCAACGAAGGTGCTGAATAAAAGTTACCGATCGGCAATAAATGGGTTGATTTATTTGGTAGAAAGGTATATATTACCGATCGGGAACTATGACTATTAAAACTGCAGAACAACTTGGGCTGATGATCCGAACCAGACGCAAACATCTAAGGATCACTCAGAGGGACCTGGCAATGACTTGTGGCACGGGAATGCGGTTCATCGTGGATCTTGAAAAAGGCAAGCCTACCTGCCAGATCGGCAAGACTCTTCAGGTGATGCAAGCGCTGGGCCTTGCTATCGAGATAGAACGCCTCGGCAGGGATGAGTCTGAAGGCAAGCGACCATGAAGCGGTTGATAGTTTATCTCAACAGTGAACCGGTCGGAATCCTGGATCAGGATGACGGCGGGCTGCTTGAATTCCGCTATGCTGAAGATTGGTTGAACAAACCAGATGCCATGCCGCTGTCTCGGTCTCTGCCGTTGCAGCGCGAGCCATTTCAGGGAAAGCATGTCCGCCCTTTCTTCGCCGGCACCCTTCCTGACGAAGGACCGCGGCGGCAAATTGCGGCCATCCTTGGAATAAGCGAGCGCAATGATTTTGCCATGCTGGAACGTATCGGAGGCGAATGCGCGGGAGCCGTCAGCCTGCTCCCGGAAGGCGTTCTTCCTCCAGCCCCAGGCGAACGGCGGATGAGCGAACTATGTGAGCGGGAGCTTCAGGAGATCATTTATGAGCTGCCCCGGCGTCCCCTGATGGCTGGCAAGGAAGGCGTGCGGCTTTCGCTGGCCGGGTCGCAAGACAAGCTTCCGGTCGTGATCCAGGAGTCTGTCATTTCACTGCCTCTCGGCGGTACGCCGAGCACTCATATCCTCAAACCGGAACCCGAACGTTTCCCTGGACTGGTTGCCACCGAAGCTTTTTGCATGACGCTAGCGAAAGCGGTCGGCTTGAATGTCCCTCAAGTTGCCATCCGTTCGATCGGTGACAAGCCGTGTATCGTCATTCAGCGATATGACAGGATAATAGGCCAGGACGGAACGATCACAAGGATCCATCAGGAAGACTTCTGTCAAGCGCTTGGATTTCCCCCGGAACGCAAATATCAGCAAGAAGGCGGTCCACTGCTTCGGGACTGCATCGCCATGCTCCGCGAGTGGTCCACTGTTCCGGCATTGGATATCCGTGATTTTCTCGACGGACTGATCTTCAATGTGCTGATTGGAAATGCCGATGCCCACGGAAAGAATTACTCGATGCTTTACCGGAAAAGTGAACGGCGTCTTGCCCCCTTCTATGACCTGGTCTGTACGTTGGCATGGCCCGAACTATCGAAAACCCCTGCGATGAAAATCGGCCAGAGTGATTCCATCGAAACGATCACGGCCATCCACTGGCAGAGAATGGCGCAGGAAGCGCGCTTGGGCTGGCCTATGCTGCGCGAGCGAATTGCGGATCTATGTCATAAGAGTATCGCTGGACTGAGTGATCCGCGAGTTCGAAGCGCCGCGAATGATAGGACTGTAATCGACCGCGTGGCTGGCATCATCGAGAAACGAGCATCGCTGTTGCTACAGCCTCTGACCTAAAGATCGCCGAGGGCAGTAGCTATTTTTAATGCCGAACCGCTCGGCAACGCGCACACGATCCCCGGCAAGTTGTCGTGTGTGACCCAAGGATGAAGCGCTCACTGTTGTTCCGCCCTGCATGCGGGTCAAATACGACGTAAATTGCCCACATGCGAGCAAGGATTATAATTTCGGCTTCCAAAAAAAACACCCCGCTTCTCGGCCCGCGTCAGGTCGGCAAGTCCATGCTGTGCCGGTCCTTGAATCCTCGGCATTGAAATCAAAGCTGGCCGAAACCATCGTCCACGTCCACGTCCACGTGCACGTCACTGTCCACGGAATCCGGAGAAGCGCTTGACCTCACCCGGCAGATGAACGGTTTTTTCGTGTACGTGGATGTTGACGTGATCGTGCACGTGGACGTCTACGGATTTTTGTTCCGCAGACCGGCATATCCGCAATGACCGTCCACGTCACTAACGCAACACATAGCGCGTCAGATTACCATGCCCGCCTTGCGCTCCTGAGCGATGCTCCTGCCGCAAAAACTATCACCGAAATTCTTGGTTACGCTCAAAAGTAAAGGTTGACCACGGCCCCCACGCCATTCACGGTCCGGTTCGAACTCCCGCCGGAGTCGTTCTGATGCTCGAGGTACCCTTCGAGTTCGAAGTGTTTGGTAATGGGAAAAGCCGAGCCGAAGATCAATGCGTTCCGGCTCACCTTGTCGTACCTGCTGTCATAGTAAATTTCACCGCGCGCATAGGGATTGGCTTTGAAGCGGCCGAATGTGAACTCCCTCTCGACTGTCAGCCTGTTGCGGTAACGCCAGGAGTATGCTCCTTCGATAAACCGAAAATCGATCCGATGCCGGTCGGAGAGGAGCATGCCATACGGCAGTGGGTGGCGGGTCGTCACCTCAAGCACCCCTCGATGCTCTATGGAGCCCTCCCCTGTATATGGACGGATTAGGCGGTATCCAACCCTGACCATCAGAAGTCGATTCTTGGATTCATCCATGCGGAACCTGTTCAGATTTCGGCGCGACTTGAGATAGAAATCAAAGTTCGGCCCGAACTCCGCTTCCGTCGACTCGCGTTCCTCTTTCACGGTCGTCGCCAGGAAATAAAAGCGCATCCGATCCGACACTTTTACGAAGGTACTGACTTCGGGCCACATTTGATTACTCTGCGCGCCGGCAGGAATCCCGCACACGAGAATCAGGAGCACGGCCCATACCGGCCAACGCACCAGGTACATCACATGCCTCCACGGATGGGAACCTACTGGAGACGGCCGCCGGCTCAGCCGCGAGTTGCGACAGAGATCGGGGGAATGCATAGTCTTTTCTCTCCGCAGTCTCCTTCCCTCTGTTCGCCCTGACTCCACGACTACACCTCGGAAAACTGAATGACCACCTTGATGTCGTCGGGTTGTCGATTCAAGGCCTGCTGGAAATTCTCCGGTTTTTCCCGCCGTGTAATCAGTTGGCCCAGCCATTTTCGGTCCGCGCGCGCCAGGGCTTCGCCGGCCTTGAACCAGTGCCGCTTGTTGGCGTTCACGCTGCCGACCAGCACCAGGTTTCTCAGGACGATGGCGGCCGAGAAGTCTGCTACGGACATTCGGCTGGTAATACCGCCGCTTCCGACCCCCGTAAGGCAGAAGACCCCGCCCGCTCTGATCTTCATCATCGAATCGCCGATCACCGCTCCGACACCGGTACACTCGATGATGACTTCCGGCTCGATCGGGATATCCGCAGCGCTCCCGGAGTGATACGTCGCACCGAGGGCTCTCACCAGGTCGGGCTTGGGACCCGAGGTGACGCGATCCAGAACGTGGACGTCCAATCCACGCTGAACACCCAGGAGGGCGGCGAGAAGGCCGATCGGCCCGGCACCGGTTACCAGCACGCTCCGCGGTTCAAAGAACGAGCGCTGACCAACCGCCGCCACCATCTCCCAGGCTTTGGTCACGACCGTCGTCGGCTCGAGCAACACGCCCAGGATTCCCAGTGTGGGATCCACTTTGATCGCGTACTCGGGTTCAATCCGCCATCGCTCGGACATATACCCGTCAATCTGCTTGATACCGCGCTCGGTGTATTGGCCATTGTGACACATGTCCCACTCGCCCACCGCGCAGTTCGAACACGGCGCGGGGTCAGGACGACGGACGATGCCCACCACGAGATCGCCCTTCTTCAACCCGGTGACCGGGCCCGGATCGATCACACGGCCGAGAGACTCATGACCCAGAACAAGGCGCGTCTTTCCGGGAGGAGCCCAGCCGTACTTGCCCTCCACGATCTCGACATCGGTCCCGCAGACACCGACGGCGACTGCTTCCACCAGCACCGAGCCGTTGCTTGCGGTCCGGTTCCGAGATATCTTCCCACCGTGCGGTTCCTGGTTTCTTTGGTTCTACGGTGATGGCTTTCATCTGAGTGTCTCCTTCGGTCGTTGGTTGTCCGTTGCTCTATCCACCATCCGCCGCCGCCATTTTAATACTCCTTATCTCTTCAGCGCATCCGGACCTTTTTCTCTGAGAATTATTTTCGCTGTTTCTACGACCATTTCGCCGGTGATCTTTGCGCATTTCTGCCTATGTTCGGGTGATCCAACCACGAACTTCTTGATTAAAACCCTGCAGCACGCAACCTTATGTTTGGCCTTGAAAATATCGTGCAGTTCACGCGACAACGCCATTGATCTTGGTACTTCTCTGTCTTCGGGTCCCTTCCTGCCGAAAAATAGTCCCAGGGCCATCGATCCCCCGGCAAGCGCTCCGCAAACGCAGCCTGACCCGCCTATTCCGCCCGGAAACCCCGACGCCAAGTTCCAGATAGTTTCGGGCATTTCTGTCTCAAAGTTCTCAAGAATCACCTTCATCACGGTTTCCGCGCAACGGAATTCGCCGCCCATATAGTAGCTCTCGGCACTTTCGCGCAGTCTCTCCAGTTCACTCGTCAAATCCATAAACCATCCTCGCCTTTATGTGGTGCCGGCCGTTCTGCTGCCATTGACTCCTTTACCAACCATTTCCCGTATGATCGTGATGGTTTCCCTGGCCGCCAGCTTTGGGTGCCAAAGCCGTATCCGCAATGTTGCAGACGAGCTTTGTCACATCGTGATCCACTTTCTTTTCGCTCCATTTCTGGCCTTTCAGAACCGTGATATAGACCGAATAGGAGTGATGCATGGTTCCCGGCCGTTCGCCGATGATGTGCAGAATCCCCCTGTAAACTGTTGGGATCCGCTTTTTCAAAGAGCAATTGGCCAATCTCGTACCCGGCCCGGACTCTTCCGCTCGTGACCACGATATTCTTCTCACTCATCGGAACACTGGCTTCGCCCAATATCTTCCCTATCTCCTCCAGATAGGGCGCGAGGTGACCCTCATCCATAATGGCTTTGGCGTTGAGGCCGTCGGAGATCACGATCTGGCCTTTGGGAAGATTGGCGCCCCACGAATCTCTCAATTTCTTCAAAGTTTCGATGGATTCGGGACTCAGCTTTTCCCCCGTGGGCGGATGGAGAATGTAGTTATCCCGGTCCTTGGACAGTGTTTTGACGGGCATGTTATTGGGAATGGACTGAACGAACGCGGGGCTGATATTCGGCCTTGAGAGAAACCTTTGCGTCATCGTAATACGATTTGACCTTGGCTGCGAGCTGAGGATTCAGATCCCACATATTCTTGCCGTGGCCGACGGCAATATCGACGCCTCGAGCCTCAACCTCTTTGATCTTCTTCCGGCCTTCCGCGTAAATCTCGTCCTTGGACCGCTTGTCACCCTTGGCCTGACGATACTGGTAGTAAACCCAGAGGGGATCGCCGAAGTGCTCGGTATACTTGTTGTTCTGATCCACGATCCCGATCCGCTTGTAGAAATCCCACATCGCATCGTTGACCTTGTAGCCGAATTTCTCCCTCAGGCGGACATGATCCTGGAACGATGTCGTCAGATAGCTCAACATGGGGTCGTTCTTGGTGGGCAGGGCAATCAGGTAGGCAGGGTTGGCCGGCATGATCTGGTCCTGGCACCAGTCCAGATCATCCAGGCTGACGGTCATGTGCAGCGTGGAACAGATGTCCAGACCGAGCACCAATCCGTGGAGCTTGCCCATGGCGATATCTTCCAGGCAGCACCGCACCAGCTGTTCCCGCGTCCTGAAAACTTCCGGCCCGATGAAGCCCGCCACATCGTTGACATGGAGCCATGCCCCTTTGGGCTGAACCTTGGCGAGTTCCATCGCTACCGCCCTGCTGAAGCCGTATTTCCGCGACTCGAGCACCGCCATGTCCACACCGTTGGCCGCGCCATTGGTAAACTCGGAGCCCTGGCCGGTCTCGAAAGTAGAGCCCGTACCTTTCTCCCTTTTTCGATTTGGCATAATTCAGGATCTTCTCAATGGTGACATCAAATGTCTTATTGCAGGCGTCCGTTCCGGCAAGGCTCTGGAACATGGTTTCAACCAATTCCGGTTTCTTCTGACTCACCTCTGCCTGGACATCGATATGGGAAAGCACGCACCAGGGGATCGTATCATTCAGCTTGAATGTATCGACTACATCCTTGAGCGCCTCTTCAACAACGGCTACGCTGCTGACCTGGCTGTCCACAGGGTTGTTCCCGATCACGATATCGCCGGTCGCATAGGAAAATGCATCCAGCGTTTGCCACAGGACGTCATCCGGGTGGTCCGTGGGGGAATTAGGCTGAATACGGGCGCCCATGTACCCTTTGGCCCCCATCTGAGTCCCCGGCAGCACATTGAATATCTTCTGATTCAGGGCGATCAGTTCTTCATTGGTCATCAGTTTGGGAACGCACGCGATCGTGTCGCTCGTCAGGCCGTTCATGATGGCCTTTAATCTCCGGCTCAGACTTGGTCAAAAGAAATGCCTTCAACTCTCCCATCGTCCAGTCTTTGACTTTCTCGTACTGGGCTTGATCCGTGGTGCTCCAGACCAGCTTCTGCAACTCGTCCACAAACAGGGGATGCTCGTAGAGATCTTTGATTTTGGTGCTGGCCAGAAGTTTCCGGGCGTTTTGCCGCGAGCTCGCCTCATCCTTGGCGCCCACCCCGATAGCCAGATCGCCCTCCTTGAATGCATTCGCGGCGCCGATCACCTGCTGATAGAGCGTCTGATCAAATCCCCCTTTCACTCTGCTGATATAGGCAAAGACATCTTCGTTCGGCTTTACATCCTCGATGGCAACGCCCTCGCCGGCCAGCCGGTTTCGCAGCCGTTTTGCCGCGACTCCTTAGTTCTGCGGCAAGCAACCGCAGTCGCGGCGAGCGTGTGCCGGTTGCCCCCACGATTGCGAGAAAATTTCGACGCGACAGCCCCTCAAATTCAGTCGACAACCCGTCTTCTTCATTCGACAACCTGTTTTCGTCCATAGCTTCTTCCTTTCAGATGATCGTTTTTAAAGAATCAATGAGCCCTAATTAAAATTTCCAGAATTCATCAATTCTCTTCGCCGACGTGAAATCCCACACCGCATTGTGCGGCGGAATGGGTTCATCCTCGAAGAATTCCGGGAGACGGTCATCCTTATTCGTAAAGCCGGCGGCCAGGTTAAATTCGTGTTCCGTCACAAGAATTTTGGTCCCCAGATCTTCCCACTCCTCCGCTGTCAGGCTGAGACCACACTTTGCATTGATCATGGCAGGAATTAAGTCCCAGGCCGTTTCTTTATTGTCCAGCGTGTAGAATCCCACGAAAATGCAGAAACCCGTGGAATCGCAAAATGCAGTCCTCCGCTGCAGCCTTCTTGACAGCTCGACCTGGCCTTCCTTTTTCAGAGGGTCCACTACTCCTCCAACATTCAGAACGTTAACCGGTATGCAATACCCTGCGGTGTGATCACTGCCCATCGTAGAAGTGGCATAGGTGATACCCATCCCTTTTATCGATCTCGGGTCATACGCAGACAACCCCTGTCCCTTGACGACGGGGACACGGGTCATGCCAAACGTCTTGCCCAGGATTTCGGCTCCGGAACCGAGAATTCGGCCCATCGGGGTACCCTCGCCGATTTCTTTCAGCAACCGGAGAACGCCGGCACCATCGCCAAACGGGATGACTCCGGCTTCCATGGCAACACCCATCGCCACCGCCATTTCAATGGAGTCAATCCCCACATCATCCATGATGTGGTCCGCCTGGGCGATGACGTCCAGATCGCTGATGCAGCAGTTGGCGCCGAAACCCCAGATCGTCTCATACTCGAATCCCGAGGTGACATAGTTGCCGTCCTTGTCCACGTAAACCTGGGAACACTGGATGGCACACCCTTTGTGACAGGCATGGTGCGGGTGGCCTTTTCGCTCAATGATGGTGGCGCGCATGGTTTCGCCGCTTATTTTTTCGTGATCGGCGAATTGACCATAGCGGAAGTTCTTCGTCGGCAGGCCGCCCACGGTATTCAGGATGTTAACCAAAACGTTGGTGCCGTAAAGCTTCAGTGCTTCCCCGGCAACCGGGTGCTTCATGACACCCTTTGCGAAAGGAACGGAGGCCGCTTTAAACTTCACCGGGTCGGCGATGTAAACACCGGGGCCGCCCTCGGGATCGATGGTAATATACTTTATCTTCTTTGAACCCATTACCGCGCCGAGTCCCCCGCGGCCGAGGCTGCGAATGTTGCCGTCCGGATCCCTCACGGAAATATTGGCGGCGGCCAGCCGCATTTCGCCTGCCGGACCGATAGACATTACGGCGACGTTGTCCCCACATTTTTGAGGCACCGTTTTCATCACTTCATAATTCCATTTGCCGACAAACTCCGTGTCTTCGCGGATCGTGACGCCGTTTTTGTCCACATGAAGGGCGTACCAGGTGTCCTTCTCAGGCACGCCTTCTACGATGAGAGCTTTGATGCACAATCGGGCAAGATACTGAGCGGCAGTACCTCCGGCATTACTCTCTTTGATTGTGCCGGTCAGCGGGCTTTTCGTCCCGGCCGACAGCCTGCCTGAGTTCATAGCGGATGTTCCCGTGAGCAAACCGGGCGCAAATACGAGCTTGTTGTGCCTACCCAGAGGATGGCAGGTGGGCTTTACCTCCTGAGCCACAATGGTTGAGGTCAATCCCCTTCCGCCCAGCATGTGCCATCGTTCGGGCACATCCTCAGATGATACGCTTAACGTCCCCATGTTGACGCGATAGATTTTCTCTCCCATACGGTCTCTCCATTGGATATTTATTGAGGATTTGCATTAGAGGCGCCACGGTGTCGGTCCGCCCTTCTGTACAACAGAATTCAAAGTCAGCCAGTGGTAGGTATTCCAGGAATGGTTGTGCAGCGACTGGGGAGGCCGCAGCGCAAGACAAAATTATTTCATGGGACCTTTTTCGGGCCACGCGTCACTTTGTCGATGCCATGTTCGCCAGGCGCATCTCTTCCCACTCCGCCATGCTGTTTGGGACGTGGAACCACTCCTCTGCGGATACCGGCACCAGCTCAATCGCATCCGTTGGGCACCCAATTACGCACACTCCACAGCCGATACACTTGGCCCGCTCCACCAGCGCCTTGTCATTCTGATCATTGGCGATGGCTTTTACCGGGCAACGCTCTATGCACATGCCGCAGGAAATACACTCTTCCGGATCAATAACGGCGCGGTAATTCGATCGCTGCGCCGATTCCTGCAGGCCGAGGTGCGTGGTCCCGAGGAGAATACCGCAGCAACAACCGCAGCAATTACACGTGCCGACAAACTGAGGAGACTCCGCTCCCATGGTGAATCCATAGAACGCGAGGTGAACATGCCCCATCTGCGCTAGTTCATCCAGGAGCTTCGACGCCTCTTCCCGGTCAAGCACGGTTTCCCCAAGTGGGGTCTGAGGTGGCAGTCCTACGAAGCCACAACGCTTCATGGGCATCTTGCAGTCATTTTTCCCCAATAACGCCTGCTCCCTTTTGCATACGCAAGGAATCACGAGGAAACGCTCATGCCGTTTGAAGTGAGCATCGATATCAAGGTGGGGCTCCATCACCTCCATCAACTCAGGCTTGAGCGAGCCCCGCACCGGAACGACGCCAAGTGATCCGGGTCGCGGCGATAAGATCCGTTCGCCCCCGCCCTCAATCACGAATTGCTCGAAGAGCTCGGCAAATTCCTTGTCCAGCAGCCGCATATTGGCTTCGTACCAGCCAACCAGGAAAGGGCCCAGCCGGTACTTCGGCACGCCTTCAGCCTGAGGTGCCAGGCCGGGAGCTGCCATTCCAGGTGAGTCGAGGCGAACCAGGCGTCTGGGAATCAGGCTCTCGAGTATCGCTGTTACCTGGGTCTCATCCAAACCGACCCGGTCCGCGATTGCGGCAGCGGTCTCAGGGAATCTGGTAAGCTGGCCGGCAAGGGAAACCTCCTCCGGCGCAAACGACATCTTGATCAGTTTGAGTTCCACCCTTGAGGGCGTCCTGGGAAAGCCATGCGGAAGCGCGTCCAGGGCATCCACCAGTCGTTCGTAGATATCTTCTGACTCGTCATAATTGCTCATTGTCAGCATACCTCCCTATATTGTTATCCTTCGCGAAGCGAAGTCATTTCTTAACCGGGGCTGTCTGGCCGGTGCGGCCGAAAGCTTCGTCGATGATGGATTGCAGATGCCGGACCAATTCATCGGATGGCGTTTTGTAATCGTCCAGTTCGTACACCACCCCCAGGTGTTCGTACTTGCCGAGGCCGAAGCGGTGATACGGCAACAGCTCATAGTCGATCACGTTCTTGTAGGGGCGAATGAACGCCAGGACCGCCCGGATGTGCTCCTCGTCGGCATTCACGCCGGGTATCAGCGGTGTGCGCGCGATGAAGTCAATGTCGGGGAAGGTTTCATAAGCTTTCTTGAAGTTCGCCAGGATCCTCTCGTTGCTCACGCCGGTCCATTTCTTGTGGCGTTCCGGGATCGTGAGCTTGTGGTCATGGAGCATCGTATCCACGTGAGGCAGCACTTTTTCCATGAACGACCAGGGTACGTTGCACGCTGTTTCGATTGCGGTATTGATACCGCGTTTGTGAGCTCCTTCCAGTAATGCGGCACAGAAGTCCGGCTGCAGCTGACATTCGCCGCCGCTCACGGTGATGCCGCCTCCGGTAGAGCGGTAGAAGGAGGCGTCCTTCTCCACCTCGTCCAGCACTTCGTCTACGGTCATCGTTTTTCCGTACATGGAGAGCGCATTTGTCGGGCAGAGCGAAACCAGCGCCTCGTCGCAATCGGCGGCCAGGTCCCAGTTGACGTGGACTTTGTCATCGGCGCCCTCCACCACGTAGAACCCGCCTTCCGGGAAGGGAGGCTTGAGACACACGCCGCATGCTTTCTTGCCGGTGCACAATTTGGGGTCATAGGCCAGTTCCGGCTTGAAACGGATGCTCTCGGGATTGCCGCACCATTTGCAGCGCAACGAGCAGCCCTTGAGGAAAACAGTCGTCCGGATGCCCGGACCGTCGTGGCTGCAATAGCGCTGGATATTCAGGACTGTGCCGGTTGGAGTGGATGGTTTCTTGGATTCATTTTTCATAGTTCCCTCCCTAGACAGATGCCGAGTGATCGGGCGATCTGCATGAATTCGCTGTCCGCAGGCACAATTCTGACTTTGTTGATCGCTTCCGCCAAGGGCACGAACTTAATGTCCGGCGGAACAAAAGCCATCATGACCCCATACTTGCCGGCCCCTACGGCCCGTATCGCCCCAGCCCCGTAACCCAGCCCCAATTGGCGGTCGACGGCAGTGGGAGCGCCGCCCCTGGTCCAGGGACCCAGAACGAGCGGAAAGGTTTCTTCGGCAATCAGCAATTGCAGCTTGGTCGCCACGGTCTCGGCGGCCTGACCCGATCGCTGAATGACGTATTCACTGGCTTCACCCGTTGCCAGCGGCGACAAAGTATCTTTGAGGGAGGGTGCCTGGGGCTTGGCGGCTTTCGCTTTATCGATCAATTTTGCCCCTTCGGCTACGACCACAAGCCCGTAAGGCCTCCTGGCCATCACCTTTTCCTTCATCCTTGCCGCCACCATCTGCAGATCGCATGGGATCTCGGGAATCAGCACCGCATCCGCACACACTGCAATGCCGGCCTGCAGCGCCAGCCATCCGGCCTGCTGTCCCAGGACCTCAACCACGGCAATTTTACGGGCAGACTGAGCCGCCTGGCGAGCCCGGTCTAGCATTTGGATAGTGACGCTGAGGGCGCTGTTGAATCCAAAAGATACCGCCGTGGCGGCAATGTCGTTTTCGATCGACCGGGGCACGCATACCGTATTGAGCCCCTTTTGATGAAGTTTATAAAAAATGCTCATTCCGCGGCCACCGACGACTGAAATCAGGGCATCAATCTTTTCCGCCTTCAGGCGTTTCAACAGCTCATCGGACATGTCGACTTCTTCAACCATTTCGAGCTCATTGACCGTGCGGACATGAAACGGATCCACATGGGCCGACTGGCCCAGGATGCCCCCTCCGGCCGGATCCAGGTTCTCGACCAGTTGGGGGTTGAGGGGCACCAGTCCGCCATCGGGGTAGAGTTCCGGATGCAGCAACCCGTCAAACCCGTTCCGAATGCCGATCATCTCCCATCCCAGTCTGCCCGCCGCCAGGGCTGCACCCATGACCACGGCATTCATCCCCGGGACGAAGCCGGCGCCCACATTGATCGCAATGCGTCTCAGGAAACTGGCATGACCTACTTCGATACTCATATTGTGCCTCCGTCGTTAATGCGTCTTAGGTTCGTATTCAAAGCCTTCTATCCTTCGGTGTAGTAGTGATCTTTGATTCGAAATTCGAGTTTGAGAGCCTTGAAATTTCGAATGTCGAATCTCGAATCCTCAATCAAGGAACATCCGGTACGGCGTGATGGAGAGCCACGCCGTACCGGTCCTGTTGGATTTCATCATTGACCAGGGAACGATTGCAAGGTCCGTTCGATGACCTCGTCCTGTACGCCCTTCGCCAGTTTGGTGAAGAACGCACTGAACCCGGCTACCCGAACCACGAGGTCTCGGTAATTCTCCGGGTGCTTCTGCGCGTCCCGGAGGATGGCGGTGTCCAGAACATTAAACTGGATGTGATAGCCATCGTTATCAAACAGGGTCTTGACCAGGCGCAGCACATTATCCCGACCCTTGCGGGTCTTGAGCTGATCAGGCGGGAGTTTCATGTTCATGTGTGTTGCAGTGTACTTGATGGCATCCTGAGCCTTCGCCGCTGACATCACCAACGCGGTTGGACCGTTGATATCGGTTCCCGGCATGGCCGACAGACTTCCATCGGTGAGCGCCACTCCGGCTCTCTTGCCGTTGGGCAGAGCTCCGGTCACCATCCCCATTAGGTTGTGGATGCTCTTGGTATAGGCATCCGGCGCTGATTTGATGTCTTTGCTGAGGTAGTTGCCACCGCCGTCAACATTGTTGAAAGCCGTGAGGATGCTTTCGTACACCCTGTGCGCCATCCTGTTCATTTCAGGGATGTCGTTGCCATGCTTGGGAGCTTCGTAACACAGCTTCCGAACCTTCTCGTATTCCCCCTCCCAGTTGGCGGCCAGGGCTTTCTTGAGTTCGGCCATGGTGATCTTCTTGTCGTCATAGACCAATTTTTTCACCGCCATGAGACAGTTGGCCGCGTCAATGCCACCCACAACGATCTGGGCACAGGTGTAGTAATTGGCTCCGCCATTCCACACCTCGGTGCCGGTTTCAATGCAGCCCCCGGTCAGGAGCGAGCGCCAGGGAACCGGGAGGAAGTCAGCGCACAACATGCTGGCGATCCAGGCACCCCGGCGGAGGACCTCCTCATTGAAATTGATCTGCTTTTGGAATGCCGCATATAGTTCTTCGAAGGTCTTGAAGGTCTCGGGATCCCCGGTCTTGGGTCCGACCTGCTTCTTGGTGCGGGGATCGAAGCCATTGTTCATCGTCAACTCGATGACCTTGCCCAGGTTGGGCTGGCCTTCTACCGGGTGACCGGTTTCGTAGGGAATGTAGGAACCCACACAAGCGCCGATACAGGTGCGCCTGGCCTTTTCCAGGGTGATGCCCTTCTTGGAGTCACCGAACAGATTAAGGGCCCGTTTCATCATCACGTTGCCATTCACGAACTGAGGCATGCCGATACCGGTGCCGATGGAATCCAGGACCTTTTCCAGGAATTTTCCACTCATCCGCTCCGTCCAGATGCAGCTCAGCGGAGGCTGCGGCAAATGAAGATAGGTAGAGGCATCTAGGATCAGGTAGTCCATTTCCGCGGTGGCATCCTCGCCATCCTCGGTAAAGCCTCCGAGCGAGATGCTCTGTCCCAGGTCGGCGGAGTTCTGTATGGCGACCTTCTCTCCGAAGTAATAGCCGATTTCGTTCAGCTTGATGAAGAGGTTCTCGAGCATGAACGTCGCATCCTCCGGCACGATCAGCCCGGCCGCCTTGTCGCGTTGATAGAACGGCTCGAGGTTCTGGCCCAGATAGGCCTCGGAGTAACCGCAGCCGACCTGTTCGAGTTCCGCGCAGAGGTGACAGAAGAAGTGGCACTGGATGGCCTCTCTCAGGTTCCTGGCCGGGTGTTCCGGCACCCATTCACAGGTTTCGGCGATTGCGATCAACTCCGCCTTGCGGGTTGCGTCCTTCTCCTTGGCCGCCATTTCCCGGGCCAGCTCGGCATAGCGATGAGCCAGGCGGACAATGGACCGCATCAGGATGAGACTGGCTTCATAGAAGTAGAGCTTGCTGGCATTGGGCAAGCGCATGTCGAGGGCAGCCTGACGCTCCTCGACCTCCTTGATCATGGCGGCCAGCCCATGGTTGTAAATCCTGGGGTAGTTCAGGTTGCCGCCGCCACCCGGCCAGTCGAAGAAACTGATAACAAAGCCGGAATCATAGGAAGGACGCGGATCAAAACCATATTTCTTCTCGAAGATCTCCAGCGTGCGGGGCTTCAGTGCGCGCTTCTCCCAGTAATCAAGGGCCCACTGGTTTACCCTCTTGTCCTCCGGGTCCTTGCACTTCTCAACGGTATTATCGTCTTTCATCCAATCTATGTTCCATTCCGGATAGGTATAGATGCCGTTGACGGTGCCGGCCATGCTGCCCACGAAGAGGTTGTCGTCAATGTAAAGTTTTTTCCGCTCCAGCAGGGTGGCCATAAACTTGGCCCGACGCATGATATTCTGGTCGCCTTCAGTGGCCGCGTAAACCTCCTCCATGATCCTGATCCGCTCAAAATCGACCTCGGCAGGAGTGCTCCTGAGTTGTTCTTTCAGCCGATCGATCCGTGCTTTATCGGCCTTGACCCGGGCCGTGGCTTCTGCGGCCTTGACCTGCGTTGCAGGAGTCTTGCTAGTCTCTTTTTCCATTGTTTGCGATTTCCTTTCTATGTTTTGGTTTCTGCGTTGTTTACTGTTTTTGATTTGACCAGACCGCCTCAACAGCTCCCGTGCCGAGAGGTGAATTGCGGATCTGGCCAACCAGCTCGAGACCTTGCGCCGTAGAGACCCGGTAAAAGCAGAGCTCCGGTGCTGATTTCGAAATGTCGATCGTGGCAAGAACCCGGCGATAGAGTTCAGACCTCACGTGTTCGCAAAACTCCGGTTCGGATTCCCACTCCTCCGTAAACAGGATCGCGCCGTCGCAGCCGTCTTCTTCGTAAATCTGACTGCCAAACAGCCAGGCTTCACCTGCGTCGGGCCCTGAACCGAACGCAGAAGTTCGAGGACTTGATGCCGTTGCTCAGGCGACGGAAACAATCTAAGTTTTGAAACGATCATAGGTCATTCTAAGTGCATGAATTGTGCCAGAAGGCTATAGGTGGGCGACTGGGTGGCCTAAGATGTGAATCCACAATCGTTTCGATGGATCCTGCAGGGTCTGGCGGAAGCGGCATAAGTTGTGAGAAAAGGACCAAATAAAACCCTTTGGGTCAAATATGATCCTTTTGCAGATCGCCAAAGGGGTAAAGGTGGTAGTGTGCAAGTGGAAACGGATTAGCTGTCAAAGCTGCGGGTGGACATATTGTATTAGGCGAGCGCCCTGACCTCAGGCGTCCTCTTTCCGCGAGTGACCCGGTATGCCAAGTTTTCGCATCCGGCCATAGAGCGTTGAGGGATTTAGCCCCAACAACGTGGCGGCGCCGTTGGGTCCCTTGATGCGCCAGCCGGTTTTCTCGAGCGCCTTGATGATGTGCTCGCGCTCGGAATCGGCCAGTGTCCGGAATGGCATTGCTTCCGGAGTCGCCTGCTCCAGCATTGGAACTCTTAGCGTTTCATCGGTCGTGATGATGGTGCTGTGCTCGATCACATTCCGCAATTCGCGAACGTTGCCGGGCCAAGAGTGGCGCTGGAGCATTTCCATGGTTTTGCGCGGCACCTGGGTGATCTTCTTGCCCATGCGGGAGGAGAATTCCTCGATGAAGGCCCATACCATCAGCGGGATGTCCTCCGACCGATCGCGGAGCGGGGGCACGCGAATGGGAAATACGTTCAGGCGGTAGTACAGGTCTGCCCGGAAACCCCCATTGCGTCACTTCCTCCGCCAGGTCGCGATTGGTGGCCCCGATGACGCGCACGTTGACCTTTATGGTTTTGGGGCTGCCCAACCGCTCGAACTGGCCCTCCTGCAGTACGCGCAACAACTTTGCCTGCACTTCCAAAGACAACTCGCCGAGCTCATCCAGGAAGATCGTGGAGCCGTCCGCGAGTTCGAAGCGTCCGATTTGGCGCATCAGCGCACCGGTGAACGCGCCTTTCTCGCGGCCGAATAGCTCGCTCTCCACAAGTGCCGAGGGCAGCGCGGCGCAGTTGACCTTGACCATGACCCGGCTGCCGCGCGAGCTGAGCCGGTGGATGGTCTGAGCGATCAGTTCCTTGCCTGTGCCCGTCTCGCCATAAATAAGCACGGAAGAATCTGTGGGCGCAACCTGCTCCGCCTGCCTGAGCACCTTCCGAATGGCGGCGCTCCGGCCAATGACCTCCCCATGGTCCTGAGTCACCTTGACCTCAGCCTTCAGGTAGTCGGCTTCCGCCTGCAGCCGTTCCTTCAACTGCTCGATTTCGGCGTAGGATTGCAGCAGCGCTTCATGCTCCTGCTTTTGGAGCGTGATATCGCGAACCGCACCGTAGGAGCGTGTCGTGCGGCCGGCGGCGTCGCGCGCTGAGACTCGCGCCACGTGATGAATCCATCTCTGCCCCTGGGTCGGATGCAGGTATCGATACTCGATGGAGATCCGTTCGAGTCTGCCATCATGCAATTTCTGACGCTCGTCCAACACTCGCTGCTGGTCCTCAGGGTGCAAATGCTGCATCCACAACTGCGGGATCTTGAGACTTGGGTGGTAGCCCAGCAGGGAACTCCCAAGATCGCACTAAGCCGGTCATCCGCGAAGGATGAAGGTTCGACAAAGTCCACTTCGTAGCACCCGAGACCCGCCAAATCGGCGCCCGCCTCCAGGCGAGCCTCGGCTGGCGCGAAACGCTTCCTCGGCGCGTTTGCGGTCGGTGATATCCATGGAGACTCCCATCAGGCGCACCGGCTCGCCATTAGGCGCGGATTGGGGACGGCCACGGGACGCGATCCAGCGCGTCCTGCCATCACCAAGCCGGATGCGGTATTCCACGTTTAGGGGCTCACCCGAGTTCAAAGACCGCTCGAGGCTACTCTGAACGAGATCCCAATCGTCGGGAAGAACCGACTCTTTGAAACGATCCATGCTGATGACTTGGTCCGGCGAATACCCGAAGAGCACCCGCAGCCTCCTTCGTCGCCCAGAAGATGCGTGTTCGGCAATCCAGCACCCAAAGCCCAGCCTCTGCCGAATCTGCCGCCAGGTTCAGCCGCTCCTCGCTCTCGCGCAAAGCCTGGTCGGCGCGTTTCCGAGCCAGCGCATTGGCAAATATCTGCGCTACCAGTTGCAGGCGCTTCACCAGCGCCTCCGGCCAGTCGCGCTCCGTCCGCAGGGTATTGAGGCCCAGGATGCCAATGGGGGGCTCGCCCCCGCCAAGAGCGGGATTGTCAGATTCGATTTGACGCCTATTTGGCGGCAGCTTTCCCGGTCCACGGCGGCCTCTGCCGGAAAATCATCCAGCGAAGACACGGCAACCATGCGGCCGGCCAGCATTTGCTGCACATACCAGGGGAAATGCTCCTGGCGCATCTGCCCGGGAGCTTGCAGACCTTCCTGCGCGTAGACGTGGGTGGGCGTGAGGACAGCCGGGGTCTCATTCGACCACTGCCAAAGCGCCGCAAGATCGAGGTCGAGAAACTCGCAGATCAGGCGCTCGGCATCCATTATTTCGTTGTCCACCACAGCCGGCGGGAACATTGACGAACTTTGACGAGAGATCGGCGATCAGCGTCTCAAAGCGCAGGCGCGCTTCGAGTTCCGTGTACAGGTTGTCTTCTGTGGTCATCGAATCCTGCTCTCGCCGAACGGATACGCTGGCGCTGCCGCGATTCCGGTGCGCACGCTGGGCCTCGCTGCTACGCATACATCCCTCACTCCGACCGGCGACGATATTTTCAAGTTGCTACACGTGGTTGATTCTCTCCCAATCGTGGCGTCGGGTCAACGGAAGAGAGAATGTTTGCAGGAAATGCGATCGACGAAGTAATACGTCCGCGATCACATGAACGTCCACGTCTGCGTTTACGAACTAGCAAACTTTGCGGGGGATTCGATGGGAATAATGCTGGTGAGTGCGGCTACTTTTTAATGCCGAGTCGCTCGGCAACGCGCACAAGATCCGCGAGCGAATCCACTTCCATCTTTTTCATGATTTGTGCGCGGTGCAGCTTGATATTTTGTTCTCCGGTGCCGAGGTCAAAGGCAATCTGTTTATTGAGTTGCCCTGCGACGACGTGCTTCATGACCTCACGCTGGCGCGGTGTGAGACTGGCCAGTCGGGCCGCCAACGCCGCAGTTTCGGCCGCTTCCCGATAGCGGGTTTCGGCCAACTGCAGTGCGGCGCGCACAGACTGGACCAGCGCGGCCGCATCGACCGGCTTGGTTAAAAAATCCGTTGCGCCGGCCTTGATCGCGCGCACGCTCATGGGAATGTCCCCCTGGCCGGTAACAAAGATGATAGGTAATAGGATGGCTTGGTGGGTGAGATGTCGTTGCAATTCAAGCCCGTCGAGCTCTGGCATTGCTATGTCCAGCACCAGACATGCGTTGTTTTCCGGGCGATATGCTTCCAGGAATGTGCGTACGGACGTAAAGCCGAGCGCCTCGAACCGCTTTGCCCGCAGTAAACGTGTAAGAGCCTTGACCATCTCAGGATCGTCATCGAGAACGTATACGACGCCGCCCGAGGTGTTCATGGTTCTTCCTGCAGCCCGGCGACGGGCAGTTCGAAGTGGAAAACGGCGCCGCCCTCAGGGTGGGGTTCCGCCCAAAGACGGCCTTGATGCGCGCCCACGATGGACCGGCAAATAGCCAAGCCCATGCCCAAGCCTTGGGTTTTGGTCGTGTAAAACGGCTGGAAAAGCTGCTCCACATCCTTCGGCAATCCGCAACCCTCATCCCGCACGGAGGTGCGCACCCTGTTCTGATACAACTGTGTCTGGATGCAGATCTGTCGCGTGCCGGACGCATTAGCGGCCATCGCATCAGCCCCATTGAGGATGAGGTTTAGCACGAGTTGCTGTAGTTGTACGCGATCGCCCGCGATCGGCATAAGACCGGGAGCCAGTTCTCTCAAGACTTTGACACCGCGTCCGATGAGGTCGGCATTGATGAGGCGCAGCACTTCCTCGATGACCTCGTTGAGTGGAAGCGGTTGCAGCGATAAGCGGCCGGGCTTGAGCAATGCACGCAGGCGCTCGATAACCTCGCCTGCGCGGCGGTCCGCCGCCACGATATCCGAGAGAATGGCTTGCACCTCGGCCATGTCCGGCGGTTCCTGGCTGAGCATTTCCTGCGCGGCCTGGGCATTGCTGAGAATGATGCCGAGCGGTTGGTTCAACTCGTGGGCTAGCGAGCCGGATAGCACACTCATCGTGTTCACCCGCGTCAGGTGCATCAGGTTGTCACGCAGTTCCTGGGTTTCTTTCTCTGCCCGTTTGGCTTCAGTGATATCTCTCCCGACGTGAACCGCGCCGACAACGTTCCCGGCATCATCTGTAATGGGGTCTGTCGAGAACAATAACCATTTGCTGCTCCCGGCGTGAAACAGCTCGAGCGTCGAGCTCAGCCCGGTCTGGAACATTTTTTGACTGGGGCACCCATCGATCCGGCAATCGGTTCCGTGCACCAGGTTACAGCAGACGCTTCCGACAATCTTCTCCGGCGGCAGGCCAAGGAATCGCACGGTTGCGGCGTTTACGCGTGTGATGCGACACTCACGATCGAGGATCATGACTTGATCGTTGATGGAGTCGAAGGTTGTCCGCCATTCTTCGGCGGCGGAGTGGAGCCGTTCTGATAATAGCTTTGTGTCCGTGATATCGCGAACAACTCCATACGTGCGGACCCCGATTCCGGTAGCACTGCGCCCGGCTATTCGGGCGAGGTGATGGAGCCACTTCTGCTCACGAGCCGGATGTTGGTAGCGATACTCTGTAGATATCCGATCGATCTTCCCGTCGTGCAGCTTCTGGCGCTCGTCCAATATAAATTGAAGATCGTCGGGATGAACGTGTTCCATCCAGAACTCTATGGGCTGGAGCCCTTGTTGCAGGTCCGGGGGAACTCCGCAAATGTCCCGAAACCGCTCATCCAGGAAGCAGTGTCGTTCACCGTAATCCACTTCGTAATACCCAAGGCCAGCCAAGTCAGTCCCCGCTGCTAGGCGAGCCTCGCTCGCGCGAAGTGCTTCTTCAGTCCGCTTGCGTTCGGTGATGTCAATGGAGACGCCCATCAGGCGCTTTGTTTCGCCGGTAGACGGGAGATGAGGACGCCCACGGGACGATACCCACCGCATGCGGCCATCGCCAAGCCGAATGCGATATTCCACGTTTACGGGTTCATCCGCATGCTCGGCGCGTCGATGCTTTCCTGAATGAAACTCCAATCGTCGGGATGAACCGATGCTTTGAAACGGTCGAGAGTGACGACCTCGTTCGGCATGTATCCGAAGAGCGACCGGGCTCTCTCGGAAGTCCAGAAAGACTGCGTAGCGCAATCAAGCTCCCATAGCCCCACTTCGGCATAGGCGGTCGCAAGGCTGAGTCTCTCCTCGCTCTCGCGCAAAGTCAGTTCGGCGCGTTTTCGGGCAAGCGCGTTGGCGAATATTTGCGCAACCAGTTGCAACTGTTTCACCAGCACGTCCGGCCAGTCGCGCTCCGCGCGTGTGGTATTTAATCCCAAGATACCAATGGGTGGCTCGCCCCCCACGGTGAGCGGGAGGCACAAATTCGATTTGACTCCCAATCGGCGGCAGTTCTCCCTGTCGAGAGCTGCCGCCGTCGGCATCTGCTCCAACGAAGAAATGGGCATGATGCGGCCCTCCAGCATGAGCTGGCGAAACCAAGGGAAATCGGTTTCGCTCAACCGCATGGAAGGTTGCGGACCGTCCTGGGCGCTGTAGAAGTGGGTGAGAGTGAAGAAGCCCGGGAGCGCCAGCCGACCACTGCCAAACCGCCGAAATATCAAGGTCGAGGCACTCGCAAATGAGCTGTTCTGCATCCATGATCTCACGGTCCACCTCGCCGGCGGGCACATTGACGAATTTCGACGAAAGATCGGCGATCAGCGTCTCGAAACGCAGGCGTTCTTCAAGTTCCGCATTCGGGTTGCTGTTTTCCATGCTCATCAAATCACGGCCTCACTGGGGCACCGCGCCTAATGCCGCATACTTTTTGCGCCCGCAGGGCGCCTTCGGAGTGCGGCAGCTTGCTGCCGCTTTTAAAAACGCTCAAAATCCATGTTTTTTACCCATTTATTGAAAGCGGCAGCAAGCTGCCGCACTCCGAAAGCTTCGCCTTGCAAAAAGTATGCGGCATTAGCCGAGACGGCGGCGTTCCCAGGACTATGCGGCATTAGGCGCCGCACCGGCGTGGAACGAAACTCTTTCTCAGTTCGGCCGGCCCAGCCATGAATACTGCCACGCCACGCTGAGGTTGTGAAAATTGCCGCCGAACCTGATATAAGTGCCCCTGCTATAGCTCAGTTTGACGGACTGATTGCGGGTCAGGGGAATCGAGCCGGTCCCTCCCAGGCGCGAATTCCGTTGCAGCGTTAGCGGGTTTTGCACTCCGTTCAGGCTGGTTCGACCGCCATACCAGAAGTTTCCGTCCAGCGACACCCAGAGCCGCGGTCTCACATCGTAGCTCAGGTGTCCCTCAAAGGCCACGATGGGATCCTGCGTCTGAACCTGAACGATGGAAACGTATTCGTTCCGCGAAAAGAACTCCGGATTGCGGGTATAAAACCAGACCCCGGCGTGCCCGTCCACGATCCAGTGCCCGACTCTCCGCGAATAGCCGAACTCCGGCTTGAACGCCCAGCGGTTGGCTCCATAGTTGATCAGTTTCCTGGAGTCGTACTGACCGGTTGGAGCCACCACTTTCAGGCTGACTCCGAGTACGGTTTTTTGCTGATATTTCATGAACTCGCGGATGTCCATCGCCGGCCCGCCCTTCAGGTTCACAGCGAAACGGTACACCGAGTCGAACATGCCGGAGCGGTAGACGTTGGTTTCCTTGCCGAGGACCGTGCCCTTGAAGTTGCCGACTCCGTAGGGCAGCGAGGCGGTGATATTGGCGGAGTGGCCAAAGAAGTCGAGCGAATGGTAAAGGCTGAGGATGGGCACGTTGACCGTAGCCGTCGCATCGGTGATCGGTACCGTGCCGTTGAACGCCAGGTTGCCGGAGAAGAAGGAGTTCGTCAGGACAACCGCATTGGAGTGGATCGGAGTGATCACATAGGCTCGCGGCGAGAGATCCTGTCCCTGGCAGACCGTGCAGGCTAGAAGTGCGCCGAATAGGCAGCAGACAAATCTCATGCCAGGATTGTTTCTCATTCTCTCTACACTTTGAATACGGTTCACCGCAGCGCGCATGGCTCCACCATCCTTTAACTGTTGCCTGGAGTTTAGCTTCGGTTCCCGAATCGAGCATCAGCTTCAGGCTACGCTATTGGTGAAACATAAAAGGCAGTATTTTCTACTGCGCGGTCCAAAAGCACAACTGCATAATGCGCGTTCGACTTTCTACGGCAAAATGCTATATAGTCAATTGTTGCTTGATCGAAATTCTCTGCGCGACAATCACGCTATTATGTCGAGAAGGCAGGCTATGTTTTCAGATCACTCTCAGAAACCCAAACGACTGCTGGATCCTATAGATCGCATTTCGGAAGTGCTGTTTGGGCTGATCATGGTTCTCACCTTCACCGGTTCGTTCAGTGCTGCCCAGGCGGGCCGTGCCGATATTCGCGAAATGTTGATCGGGGCGCTGGGCTGCAATCTCGCCTGGGGGCTTATTGACGGCGTGATGTATCTCATGGGTTGCCTCAGCGAACGCGGACAGGGAATCCTCACCTTGCGCGCGGTGCGCCGCGCCCGCCTTGCTCCGGAAGCGCATCGTGCGATTGCCGACGCGTTGCCCGAGGAAGTTGCCGATGTGCTTCAAGAGCCCGAACTGGAAATAATCCGCCAACGGATGATTCAGTCGCCGGAGCCTCCCGCGCGCCCGCGTCTGCATAAGGATGACTGGCTCGGCGCGTTCGCGGTGTTCCTGTGGGTGTTTGTTTCCACCTTTCCCGTGGTCATCCCGTTCCTCTTCATGCACGACGCCATGCTCGCCCTTCGAATTTCAAACGGCATTGCCATAACGATGCTGTTTCTGACCGGTCACGCCTTCGGGCGCTGTGTCGGATATCGTCCGTGGGTGATGGGATTCTCGATGGTACTGCTCGGCAGCGCTCTGACAGGTTTGGCCATTGCCCTTGGGGGATAAGATATAGGATGATGGATTGATGTCCGGGACCCTTTGGGTTCATCGGGATTTAGACTATACCAACTGACAGTATTACTATTGCCCGCCGCATGTGGCAATATAGTGTGAGATGCATTAGCGGAGGGAAGCGTTATGAATCGCAGATCGGCAATTGGCTTTATCTTGCTTGCATGCACGGTGTCGTTGGCATGGTCCGGGCTTGCGCAAGGCACTTTTACCAAAACCTACGTCGCAGATCGCATCCGCAAAGTAGAAGATGGCGTGGATGAGTTCCGCAAATGGGCGGAAAAGCGCGGGGAGGATACCAAGAGCCGCGCGGAATCGGCCCAAAGCAGTGGTAAGACATCGCGCCGCAGCCGCACGACCCCCTCAAACACAGAGGCGCGCAAGGACCAGGCCCAGAATACAAAAGACGATCTCAGTGACGCGCTCTCTGATTTAAACCGATCCACCAATCGGCTGCGGCGCAAATTCGATGCCACCGACAAGTGGATGGAGACCAAGGCCCAGGTGGAACAGGTGGTGGATGATGGCCGGCGCATTAATCAAGTGATGGTCCGCGGCAACTACGGAACTCAAGCGGAACGCTACTGGGGTGTGTTGCGCACGGCCATCAACGACCTGGCACGAACTTATGGTGTTACACCACTCGGTGCATGAGCATCCTGCCGGCCGGAACTCGAGAATGTCTATTCGGATTCCAGATTCCAAATTCCAGATTCCAGATTCCAGATTTAAACCATGCACTACAATTTGGATCGCGAATCTGGAATCCGGAATCTGGAATCTGGAATCTGGAATCGTAGGGGAGGTACGTGATGAAGAGAGAGCTCAAGCTTGGCTGGGGCCGACTGGGAATTGCGGCGGCGATCGTGGTGGGTCTTGCTGTGCTGGTACCAGCACAAATCGCCGGTTCGGCGGAGTCGTGCTGCTTCGCCAACGGTCGTTACAAGGGGACATGTAAAGTGATCCCGGGCGAAGGCGAAACCTGCCAGAGCATCCTGGCGTACCTCAACAACCCGATGAGTACGGGCAAGTCCTACTGCGGCGGCACCGCGGTCCGTGGCGGCTGGGTCCAGGTGGACTGCAAGACGGGGAAATCAAGTATCCAGCAGAGCGCGGCAGGGTCCGCACACAAAGCCGGGAAGCCTGCACCGGCCTGTATAGAAGGAGCTAGGAGCCTGTCCGAGTAATAGCAGGGCGCGCTGGCGCTTGCTGTCAGGATTGTTTCTGAGCATATTCGAGTTTCAGAGACTGCTCGGCATTAGCGCGCGTTTCACTTCTTAGTTTGCTTTCTTCTCGGCTTCCAGTCTTCTCTGATTCGTATCACCTGCCAAACGGTAACATATATAATACTTGTATATATTCGCCACATACTGGGTCGTTTCCCGGCCGATCACTTTTGCCGCCGCGACTTCGACATTGTTGAACCATTTGTTCGGATCGTAGCCCATTTTCTTGGCCAGAGTCCGGCACCGGGCGATCTTCGCCGGACCGGCATTGTAGGAAGCCATGGCGAACAACATGCGGTTCTGCACGTCCAATCCTGGTTCGTTGAAGTGATCCTCGATCAGGAAATGCATCAGGCGCGTACCGGCGTGAATATTGTTCTCCTCTTTTTCGATGTTGCGGATATTCACGGGCGCGCCGGCCGCCGTCGATGGCATCACCTGCATTATTCCCACCGCTCCGACCGGGCTCTTCGCGCTCTGGTCCAGCCGTGATTCCTGGTATCCCTGCGCCGCCATCATGAGGTAGTCAAGGTTGTACTGTGCAGAATACTTTTTGAAGTGCGGCAGAGTAGCCTGAAACTTCTTCATCTCGCTTACTTCCGTAGCGTTCCTCACGTACTTGGCGTCTTTCAGGTACCTCCGCATCAGCGTGTTGCCGAAAGACGTTCCTACGCCGTGCGTCTTGATGAAGTCATCGAGAAACGCCTTCAACTTGCGGCGTTCCCTTCTGGATCGCCCATCCCAGTTGCACATCCTCGGCTAATGCCAGATCCTTGCGGGGCTTTATGTTGTCGAAAACCTGCGCCCAAAACTCCGCCTGAACGCTTTGCATCAATGCAATGGGATAAACGCCGGCATTTACCATTTCCATCACGTCGCCCGGTTCCAGCACCGGATCGATCTCGCGCACCCTCGCAGGAGTTTTCCCCTGGGATTTCAGCCTGGCATTCAGGTCCTCGAGGTCCTTCTTCATGCGCGTCCGGGGCATCACCCACACTTCTTTACCGCTCAAATCCTCGACGCGCTTGAGTTCGGGGGCGCCCGGCCCCGTTACTGCAATGATTTTCAGCCCGGTTGCCGTCGGAATGGTAAAGTCCACGATAGCCTTATGTGCTTCCGTGACCGATATGCTTGCCGCTGCGATATCCCCATAGCCGCCTGCCATCCGCTCCTGAAGTCGGTCCATCGGAGTCGGCAAAAGCATGACAATAATCCGGTTTGAAGCGGTTGTCTTGTACTTCGCATTCAGAACCTTTTCGAGCTCCTGGAACGCTTCCTGGAGGATCCCTGTCGGCCGCCCTTCCATGTAGAAGAACTCCGGCCGCCGGAACGGCACCAGCACGCGCACAACGCGTCGCTTGGCCATTGCATCCAGATCGCCTTTCCACGGCGTTTTGACGATCGGGGGCAGATCCTCTTCCCCTGATGCAGCCGGTTGAGCGGCGTTCTTTGGCGCTGCGGGCGCCTGCGGTTGGACAGGGCTGCTTTCGCCCAAACAGGCTAGGAGCACACAGGCTCAGGAGCGCTGCCAGCCCTGTTGCTGCCGCCATCTTTCGACTCGAGCTGCGAGGGCCTTTCTCATTGCTATTGGCCGGTTGGCGTCTGGACCTGTTAATCAGCATGAGTTCTTCTCTCCGTTTTTGCCGCCGCTCGCCGCACTTGGGCGCGGCCGGGGACATAGTATCACAGCTTACCAAAGGCCTTATGGTGACTTCCGCTTGGTCTTGGCTTGGTTCACCGGTTCGACATAAAAGTCGTGGTCCGGCAGTTTATTTTTTTCGCGCCACTCGCGCACATGCATTTCAGCTTCTTCGGCCTTCCTGGAGTCGCGCGATTCATCTCTGGCAACATAGGAGGTCTGGGATGGAAAGGCGATACCCGTTCCGCTCTTTTTTACAATGTCCATGGTTCGAAGCAGAAGGTCTTCCTGAATACCGAGGAACTCTGGCATTCCAGACGCCTTTATATAAGCGAACATTTCCAGATCCAGAGAAGAAGCGCCCAATCCGACAAACCGAATCCGGGCATCCGACGGATCCACCTTCGAATGTTCGTGGAGCATTCTGCGCACCTCAGCAAGCACATATCTCAGCTGGTCCGCCGATGTTTCATAGCGCAGCCCGATCATGTGACGGAACCAGAACTTTTCCCGCACCGAAAAATTCTCGATGTTCATTACAGCCAATTGGCCGTTTGGGATCGCGACGACTGTGCGCGAAAGCGTGCGGATGCGGGTGGACCGAAGGCCGATGTCCTCGACAGTTCCCAACTGGTCCCCAAGCCGGCAGAAGTCGCCCACCCGTATGGGTTCGTCGGAGATGATCATCATGCCGCCGAACAGATTCTCGAGCGTCTTTTGGGCACCCAATGCAACCGCAATACCCCCGACGCCGAGCCCGGCTAAGATTGCCGTCAGGTTTGCACCGGCGCTGTGGAGCAGCAAGAGGGCGGCTACGATAGCCGTGGCTGCTTTAAGCAGACGGCTCAAAAGAGCCCACATTGCAATCTTTCCCTGCATTTGCCGGCTCAGCAGATGCCTTGCGTGCAGCGTCGACAGGATTGCGATGAGCTTGATAACCAGCCAGGCCAGGCCAATGATGGCCACGGTGCCGCCTACGTTTTTCCAGAATTGGCGCATGTAGAGCGTGATAGACAGGTTTGAAAACAGGAGAATGGCACCCGAGATAAGCACCACGCGAACCGGGGCTTTGATGGAGGCAAGCGCTTGTTTGTCCTCCGGCCCCATCAGGCGGCGAAGCGCGCGGCGCAACAACGGGGAAAGCGCGCGCGTAACCGCTGAGCCGAGAGCTATGGAAATTGCCAGCGCGCAAATGAAAAGAATCCAGCGATATAGGGGTATCGCAAGCAGCTTAATCTGCACCAACTGCTGTGGAATATGTTTCTCTAAGATATGTGAATTCGTTTCCTCGGCCGCTTGGGGAATTAACGCGAGGGTTTCAGACGAGAACAGCCAGATAGCGCTCTGCCCATCGCGATCAACCCGATCCAGAAGGATATCCAGTTTTCCGAAGCTTGTGTCGATGGTTCCGATCCGATCCTGCTTCATTTCCAAACCGTCCGTCGGATCTCCTTCCGGTTTCCTGCTGAGTTTTTCCAGATCTACCTTCAGGCCCCAGTCCAAAACGATCTGGAGCTGCTCCGCAAGCTTCTGCGCTGCTTCGCCTTTCTTTCGTGTATGCAGATATTGCGCAGCCTTTGCGTAATCGCGGAATTCGGTGGATTTGACGAAGCCCTTCACGGCACCGTAGGGTGCGGACCGGCCAAGAGGGTCATCGCTCACTTTCTGCTCTGAGACATCAGACTGAAGCCCAAGTGTCTTTGCAAGCTGTGCAACGCCAGGCCGGACCAGAAGTGCACTTAACAAAAATAAGGACGCCATTGAAAATATCCACACCCTTTTCATTCCTTCCCCTTTGTTTGTACTTTTAGAAATCTCCATAGAAGAACGGTGCCCTCCGTCACGATGATACCAGTAACCATTAGTTTATATTGTTTCCTCTCTCGGATGCCGCTGTAAAATTTAACAGTTGATTGCTTGAGGAAGATCGGAGTCAATAGGGGTGTTGTGCCTGGTCTATTTATTGATTCTTCTCTGATGCGAGAACGGTGGCTGTATCGGCAGGTAGAGAGACAATGCAGTTCAAACTTCCCAGGGAGATGAGCCAATGAAAACTTTGCTCGAAGAAATCCGTCACAACCCAATGCTTTGGCTGTTGATTTTTGTGCCCGCGTTGTTCGTTGCTGAGAAGCTGAAACCCGGGGCATACACGCTGTTTTTTCTGTTGTCGATCCTCGCCATCGTACCCCTGGCGGCGTTGCTCAGCCGGGCTACCGAAGCCGTCTCAGCCAAGACCGGCGACAGCGTCGGCGGGTTGCTCAACGCCACGCTGGGTAACCTGACCGAACTGGTGATTGCCCTGGCCGCATTGCGGGCCGGGCAATATATGCTCGTGAAGGCATCCATCGCCGGCGCGATCGTCACCAATGCCTTGTTCATGCTGGGCGCCTCGTTCCTCCTGGGCGGCCTCAAACACCACGTTCAGGAATACAACCGTACCAGCGCCCGTTTGCAAGCGAGCCTGCTCTTCCTGGCTACCATTGCGCTGCTGATACCCTCGACGATAGCCAATGTCGACGCCAAGGTTGCGGCCGCGTTTACCGGCAAACTGAGCGTGGGGCTTGCGGTGCTGCTCATACTGATCTATGCACTGGGCATGGTGTTTTCGCTCAAAACTCATCGCGACTTCTTTGGCAGTGCAGAGCATGAGGAAGCCGGTGAGGCTCCCTGGCCAATTGGTCTGGCGCTAGCCACCCTGGCCGGAGTCACCGTGCTGGTGGCGCTCGTGAGCGAGGTATTTGTAGAATCGGTTCAGGAAGCCGCGAAGACGTTTGGCATGACCCCGGCGTTTGTGGGCTTCATCGTTGTGGCACTGGTGGGCGGCGCAGCCGAGATGGCGTCGGCCTTTTCCGGCGCGCGCAAAAACCGGCTCGACCTGAGCGTGGGCATCGCACTGGGAAGCGCCTCACAAATCGCGCTGTTCGTAGCCCCAGTCCTTGCCTTGCTGAGTTACGTGATGGGCCCCGCGCCGATGGATCTGCAATTCTGGCCCGGCGCCGTAGTTATGATGCTCATCGCCACCATGACCGTTTCGCTCATAACCAGCACCGGACGCTCGGCCTGGTTTGTCGGCGTGGTCGTCCTGGGCGTTTACATTATTTTCGCTATGACCCTCTATCTATTGCCGCCGCAGGCACAATGATCTGACTTGCCAGGATAGGATTTGGGCTAAGCGCTCCTGCTTTTTGTAACGCGAAGCTTTCGGAGATGTGTGGCTGTTCGCTGCCGCTTTCAATAAAGAGGTAAAAAACATGGATTTTGAGCGTTTTTTAAAGCGGCAGCAAGCTGCCGCACTCCGAAGGCGCCCTGCGGGCGCAGTGCCGTTCGCCTATCCCGGGGCTTTGCCACGATCGAGGTATTTGACAAGCAGAACTTCGTTTCCCTGTTCGTTGTATAGGAGTTCGTCAACAAGATTGCGCGCCATGAGAATGCCGAAGCCACCAGGACGAAGGTTTTGAAGCTGCCGGACGGAAAAATGCCGGATTGGATCGTCGGGCGGATTTGAGATGGCGGCGTGAGGCAGTTCGTCGCGCGAGAACCCCGTGCCGGGATCTTTAACGCGGCACCCCACCATATGCTGCATGCGAACATATGTGATCTCGACATACTGGTTGGGGTCAAAATGTCCGCCGTGTTCGATTGCGTTAAGAAGAATTTCACGGAATGCGATTGCTGCGTCTGCCTTTTCGCGCTCAGGCAGATCTGACATCTCTTTGAAGAATTGAAGCAGCCGATCTGCAGTTTTGACGTCGCAACGGGCAACGAGACGGATCCAGGCAGGAGTTGCAGAAACTATCTCAATGCCGTCATCCCAGCATGGGCCTTCGGCGGCTATGCGCACTATTTCAGCCAGGGCATCAAGCGAGATTGGCTTGGAGAAATAGCTGAAAGCCCGCTCATGGATACAAGCAATAACATCGGCAGGCGTGCTCGCGTCGGTGATAATAATCATCCGGGTGTGCGGATGCACGCGTCGAATGCTGTTCAGCAGGTCCACATCCTCTCGCCCTGAGGTCTTCTCGCCCGTGATTATCAGGTCGAATACCCTGCTTCCAATCAGCTCGAGCGCTGTCTTATTATCCGGCGCTTTCTGTATTTCCCAGCCCGCAGGCGTGAGGATAGTCGATAGCATTGCGCTGACTGCAGGATCCGGGTCGACAACAAGAACTGTCTTGCGCGGGAATCCCGGGTTGTCAGAGGGAAGGTTTGCACTCATATGTTGATGGCTGCTCCTTCAATAATCCGTGGTATCTGCAGCATTTTTTTCGATGTCGAAAGTTGCTGTGCTCCTATCGTCAGAAACTCATCGCATTTGTGGCGTCGGCGGATTCGGGCATGTCTCCTGTATCCGGACGCAAGTGTTTCCAGAACTGGGGCCGGATGGTGGCGAGCAATTCTTTGCGGCTTTTTATTTCAAGCCGCTTTCCCATGTATATCTTTCCCATACGTGCCATCAGCCTTTCTGGAAACGCACCTGAAAACAACAGGAGCGGCCAGGTGAACCTCGGCCCGTTCAGCTTGCGCAACCGGAACAGCCACAGTCCCAGCGCTCCCAGCCGCCACATGGCCGGCGTCCACCATTTGAACTGCGCTGCGCGCACATTCATCTTCCAGCATTTCATCATCAGTTGCCACTGGAGGCGCGGTAAGCTGCTGCGTCTCGGCAACCCCTTCCTGTTCAGCCATTCTGGTGTCATGCAATGGCGTGAAGATCGATGGGATAAAAAATGCGAAGAGATTTCTGCGTTCCGCTTCATAAACGAGATCCAGCGTGGCCTTGGTATCCTCATCCGTCTCACCCGGACTCCCGATTATCAGAGTGACCACGGGAAACCAGTTGTTGTGATTCATAATGGTCAATCCCTGGAGGAATACGCTTGGCCATTCCTCGATTGGAAATGGTGCGGCTTTGCCCGGCATGATCTTTTTGGCGAGAGGAACGGAGCCCGTTTCCAGGCCAATCAGAGGCGACAGTATCTTCTTCTGAGGATGCGTGCTGAACATAGGCAGGTGAATCGGGCTTTTATTCAGCAATAGTTCGGATAGGCCACGGATAAGCAGGGGATCCACGACCGCGGGCGCCATGGTGCAGTGGCTCAGCAAATACCGTTCGACTCCCGGTGTGTTTATCACCTCCGCAAAGAGATTCAGCAACGCTTCACGGTTCGGAAAATAGAAAGGCGTATCCGTATGAACCTGTCCCCAAATGAACAAGTCTTCAGTCGCAAGCGAGATTTGTTTGTTCCCGTTCCGGACATTGGCGCGGACTGCGGCCAGGATGCGTTCCTTGGGCAAGTCCATCTGCGGGCTTAAATCGGGAAGACAGAAGCGGCAACGGCGACCGCAGCCGGTGGTCATTTCCACAACGCCGAATGTAGTGCGTTTGGATGGAAGCAGGATACTCTCCACGTCCTTTGGATGCGGAACCTGGACGTTTTGCGGGATGTCTTTTGCCTCGATCGCATCCAGGAACAGTTCCATCGTTTGGGCCGATTCACTCCTGCCCTCGACCACGCAATCGACGCCCAACTCCTCGTAGCAATGCGTCTCCGATATCTGCCAGGCGCCGGATCCGCCCACAATCACTTTGAAATTTTTGCGCCACGGGCTCTGCTTGAGGTTCAGGAACAGCTGTCTGGTGTAATGGGAATTAATCGGGTGCTTCGACGTGCCGAACACCGATGTATAGACGCCTGCCGCGAAGGTGACGCCCAGAGGATTGTGCGTGGAAACCGCCACTACACGCGTGTTGGGGCCAAGGAACCTGTCAATGTCGTCGGGGTAGCAGGCGATCACATCTTCCGGAGAAAATCTGCGAAGCAGCGACGCTTCCAGAACCCGAATGCCGGCAGGCATGGATTGCGCCGATCCATCTTCATTACGCTCGACCTCTCGCCAGCGGGGATACCTTCTATTCATGACCCCTTCCATCCAGACTGGCATCGAAGCCATTCCCATCTGAATGAAGAATCCGGCATGGTCGATGATTTCCGTAAGAGGAGCCGTCAGGATAATGAGTTTTCCCCCTGCGGGAGAGGCATGTTTTGCAGCATCTTCGGCGCCTGTGCTTAGCATCTATGAAGTCACCTTTCATCCTGCATCGAATTCCGGCGGGCGGCAAAGTGCAAAGAATTGGAAGATGCCTGGGGGCAAACCGAACCGCGCTGGAAATTGCAGGAGTTAGTAAAAGCAAATCTACCAAAGCCATTTTCCGGGATTTGTTGAAGGTAAATTGGTTCATAATGTGGGATATCAATGTTGTCATGGGATGCCCTTTGCGGCAAGAATAAAAGTCAGGATCTTACAGTTCCGAAATCCAGAAGAAAGGTTGTATGCTTAAGGAGAAGAGCCTTTATATAGGGGGCACATATGCCATGCGAAATTGTCGAGAAAGAGGAAGGCCTTATTACCATCAAAATCAGCGGAGTGCTGAAAAGAGCGGAACTAGCCCAGATGGAAAAGGTCGCGATTGAGGCCATGGGGCCGGCGCGCAAGATAAAATTCCTCATACTCACCGAGAACTTCCAGGGATGGGATAATAAGAGCAATTGGGAAGACGTATCCTTCCAGTCGGAATACGACGAGCAAATTGAAAAGATCGCCATTGTCGGCGAAAAGCGATGGCAGGACCTGGCAGAAGCGTTTGTGGGCAAAGGTCTCCGGTCGATGGAAATCCGGTACTTCATGCCCTCCGAAGCGGCCATGGCCAGAATTTGGATCAAATAATCCGGGGACGATCCGGGCATGTCTGTTCGGTTAAAGGTTAACAGGTTCCAGGTTACAAGTCGCAGGTTAAAAGCCACATTCCAAATCCTGTAACCTCTAACCTGCAACCTGTAACCTGCAACCTGTAACCTGCAACTTGTAACCTGGAACCTGTAACATGTAACATGTAAGCGATTGTAAGTAAGGTTGCTGATCAGCCCTGTCAGTACTGACAGTTCATTCAGAGGGCGACTCCATATTATTATTTACAAAACGGGAGTAAACCATGAATACCAAGAGTGTTCGACTTAGCTTTATGAATCACACATCCCGCTGCCTGATAGCTCTCCTATGCGTTGCGATGCTGGTGCCGGGAGAAACGCTGGCTTGGGCAGCATTTCAGGAATCGAATTCAGCAGCCGCTCCGGCAGCTGAAGCTAAAATCCCGGCTGACCAGTTGGACTCTCTGGTGGCGCCGATCGCGCTTTATCCGGATCCCCTTCTGGCGCAGATTCTTGCAGCTTCGACCTATCCTCTGGAGATCATCCAGCTTCAGCAATGGTTGGAGAAGAACAAGAATTTGAAGGACCAGGCCCTGGTGGATGCCGTGAAAAAGCAGAACTGGGACCCAAGCATACAAGGCCTGGCTGCTCTTCCCGACGCGGTCAATCGGCTCGCGGATGACATCAAGTGGACCACGGATCTGGGCAATGCTTTCCTGGCGCAGCAGAGCCGATGTCATGGATGCGGTGCAACGCATGCGCAAGAAAGCACAAGGACAAGGGAAACCTGAAAACCACTGAGCAGCAGAAGGTGGAAACCAAGGTGGTGGAAAACAAAACCGTTATCGTGGTTGAGCAGGCGAATCCGCAGGTCATCTACGTTCCCAGCTATAACCCGATAGTAGTCTACGGTCCGCCCGTTTATCCGTACCCCCCACCGCCACCCGCAGGCTATTATGCGGCAGGAGCGGCGATCGCTTTCGGCGTTGGAATAGCTATGGGCGCCGCCTGGGGCGGAGGCTGGGGTTATGGTTGCGGATGGGGTAACAATGACGTGAACATAAACGTCAATAACAATTTTAACAGGAATACCAATATCAACAGGGGCGGCAATACGACGAACATCGGCGGGGTTACGCGGCAATAGCGTGGTAATGCATGGCAGCACAATTCGCAGCATCGCGGTGGAGCGCCCTATTCCAATAGCGCCACGGCGAATAAATATGGCGGCTCAACCCGAGGGGGTTCTGCAGGCCAGACAGGCGCGCGTCAAGGCGGTGCTCAACAGGGCAGCCAGAGCCCAGGCAGGCGCGACGGATCGTGGATCCAGCGGAAGCAGCAGCCGGAGCGGCGCCAGCGCGGGCAGCATGGAACAGAGGCGGATCAAGCGCGGGAGGTGACCGCGCCGGGAGTCGAAGCGTCTCTCCTTCTGCCAGCAGCAGAGACAGCAGCGCATTTGGCGGATCCTCGAGTCGCAGCAGCGGCAGTTCCGCTCGAACCAGCAGCAGCAGAGGCTCTTCCAGCTATGGGGGCAGTTCCCGCAGTTCCGGCGGCGGAGGTTCTCGGAGTTCTGGTGGTGGCGGTTCCCGCGGTGGCGGCGGCGGACGGAGGTAAGTGAGCTATGACTGAGGAAAAAACAATGAAATCAAAATCATCGATCCATATGGAAAATAAGTTAGTTCTTCGCCGTACTGGTTGCTGCGCTGTTCTTCCTTCCGGCAATTCTGTCCGGGCGCGACGCAGCAATCAAGCGAACCGGCAGCGGTTGCGCAGAAGGGATTTGCCAAACCGAAGGAAGCAGCCGAAGCGCTGATCCAAGCAGCGGAAAAATATGATGTGCCTGCGCTGCTGGAAATGCTCGGGCCCGACGGCAAGGATCTGGTGAGTTCAAAAGATCCTGTTCAGGATAAGAACCGTCTCCTCGAGTTTGCCAAACAAGCTCGCGAAAAGCAGTCCGTGTCAAAAGATCCTTCCGATAAGAACCGCCAGATTCTTTCGGTAGGCAAAGCAGGATTGGCCTCTGCCGATTCCGATTGTCAAACGGGAAGGCAAGTGGTACTTCGACTCCAAGGCCGGGCACGATGAGATACTCTACCGGCGCATCGGAGCCAACGAATTGAACACCATAGAGGTGTGTCGCGGATACGTCGAAGCGCAAAAGGAATATGCTTCGACTATTCATGACAAATCGGGAATAAACCAGTATGCGCAAAAGCTCATCAGCAGTCCCGGGAAACAGGACGGTCTGTACTGGGAGAATGCCGATGGCACGCCGGGCGGCCCGATCAGCAAGGGTGTAGCGAAAGCGATCGAGGAAGGCTACTCGTGGGCTCGGGTTCGGGCTACAGCGGCTACTATTTCCGCGTGTTGAAGGGCCAGGGCCCTGCGGCACCTCTGGGTGAGCTCGATTACGTGATCAAAGGAATGATGATCGGCGGGTTTGCGCTTGTTGCCGTGCCGGTTGAATACAGGGTGACGGGCGTACAGACGTTCATCATCAGCCACGACGGAATCGTCTATCAGAAGGACCTGGGTCCGGACACACCCAACATCGTCAAGCAAATTGAGCGATACAACCCGGACAAGACTTGGACCCGCACCGACGATCAGTGGTAAGCGGCTGATTACACGCTAAAGGAAGCCACTTTTTCATGTGTCTCTCCTAGTGCCGAATTTTTTTTGCGCCCGTAGGGCGCTTTCGGAGTGCGGCAGCTTGCTGCCGCTTTTGAGAATCGCCTAATATGGCCGTTTTTCAGGAATTCTTTTGAAAGCGGTAGCAAGCTGCCGCACTCCGAAAGGCTTCGCCTGCCAAAAAAAATGTGCGGCGTTTCCGGGGTGATTTTCGCCGAGCATAGGAACTGTTGGACAGCGTCTTCTGCCCGTATATTTTCCCCCAAGACACGAAGATTCCAGGATCCCATTTGGCGCCAGGAAAACGCATGGCGGCTTACTGCTGGAATTGTCTGTAAATACTGACAGTGTTATCATAGTTCGGTTCTAGGGACCATGAAGTATACAGGAGCATACTATGAATCCTAAAAGCACTAGATTTCAGTTTTCAAATCAAAAACTTCGCTGCCTGACGGCGCTTCTATGCGCCGCATTGCTGGTGCCGGGAGAAACAATGGCCTGGGCAGCATTTCAGCAACCGCAGGCGGCGGCTCCGGCAACGGCAGCTATCATTCCGGCTGATCAGTTGGACTCTCTGGTGGCGCCGATCGCGCTTTATCCGGATCCCCTTCTGGCTCAGGTCCTTGCGGCTTCGACCTATCCGCTGGAAGTCATCCAGCTTCAACAATGGTTGGAGAAGAACAAGGATTTGAAGGACCAAGCATTGGCGGACGCCGTTATGAAGCAGAACTGGGACCCAAGCATCCAAGCCATGGCCGCGCTTCCAGATGTGGTCAAGCGACTGGGCGATGATATCCGGTGGACTTCCGATCTGGGCAATGCCTTTCTCGCGCAACAGAGCGACGTGATGGAAGCGGTGCAACGCATGCGCAAAAAGGCCCAGGAAAAAGGAAACTTAAAAACCACCGAGCAGCAAAAAGTCGAGACCAAGGTGGTGGAAAGCAAAACCGTTATCGTGGTTGAACAGGCGAATCCACAGGTCGTCTACGTTCCCAGCTACGACCCGGTTTATGTCTACGGCCCGCCTATTTACCCATATCCCCCGATCTATTACCCCCCCGCAGGCTATTATGCAGCTGGGATGGCCATTTCCTTCGGCGTCGGCCTTGCGATTGGAGCTGCCTGGGGCGGAGGCTGGGGCTATGGTTGCGGCTGGGGCCACAATGACGTAAACATAAACGTCAACAACAATTTCAACAGGAATGCCAATATTAACAGAGGCGGCAATACGAATAACATCGGCAGCGGCAACAGGGGGAACGCCGGCGGAGGCAATTGGCAGCATAATTCGCAACATCGCGGCGCTGCGCCCTATGCGGATCGCGGCACGGCAAATAAATATGGCGGCACAGCCCGCGGAGATTCTATGTCCAACCGCCAGGCAAGCGCGCGCCAGAGCATCAACCAAAGTGGAGGCCGGGTATCGTCGGGCACGATGGACCGCGGCTCAGGAAACTTTGGCGGCAGCCGGGGTGGGGCCAGCGCCGGCTCTATGGATAGAAGCCGTGGCAGTTCAGGAGGAGACCGCGTCGGAAATCGGAGCGTCTCTCCCTCTTCCACCAGCCGAAGCAGCAGCGCGTTCGGCGGCGCCTCGAATCGCAGCAGCGGAAGTTCCGCTCGATCCAGCAGCAGCAGAGGATCCTCCAGCTTCGGAGGCGGTGGAAGCCGCGGAGGTGGAGGAGGCCGCGGCGGCGGCGGGGGACGGAGGTAATTGAGCCATGACTGTGGGAAAAATTATGAAATCAAAATCATCGATCCAATATAGATAATAAACTTGTTCTTGCCTTACTCATGGCTGCGCTGTTCTGTCTTCCGGCAATTCTGTCAGGCGCACCGCAGCAGTCAAGCGAACCGGCAGCGGTTGCCCAGAAGGGATTTGCCAAGCCGAAAGAGGCAGCCGAAGCGCTGATTAAAGCGGCGGAGAGCTATGATTTGCCTGCACTCCTGGAAATTCTCGGACCCGATGGCAAGAGCCTGGTAAGCACGGAAGATCCTGTGCTAGATAAGAACAACGCGAAGGCGTTCGCGGAGAAGGCTCGCGAAAAGCTATCCGTACTAAACGATCCTTCAGACAAGAACCGCAAAATTCTCTCGGTAGGGAAGCTGGATTGGCCAATGCCAATTCCGGTTGTTAAGCGCGAGGGCAAGTGGTACTTCGACTCCAAGGCCGGCCATGACGAGATACTCTACCGGCGCATTGGGGCCAACGAGCTGAATGCGATTGAACTATGCCGTGGATTCGTCGAAGCGGAACTGGAATATGCTTCGACCATTCATGACAATTCCGGGATTCATCAGTATGCGCAAAAACTCATCAGCACTCCCGGAAAACAGGATGGTTTGTACTGGGAGAATGCCGACGGCACGCCGGGTGGTCCGGTCAGCAAGGGTGTAGCGAAAGCGATCGAAGAAGGCTACTCGCTGAGCCCGGGGTCTGCCTACAACGGCTACTATTTCCATCTTTTAAAGGGCCAAGGCCCGGATGCGCCTCAGGGCGAACTCGACTACCTGATAAAGGGAATGATGATCGGCGGGTTCGCACTCGCTGCAGCGCCGGCTGAATACCGGGTGACGGGCGTGCAGACTTTCATCATTAGTCACGATGGAATCGTCTATCAGAAGGACCTGGGTCCGGATACGCTCAACATCGTTAAGCAGATGGACCGATACAACCCGGACAAGACGTGGACCCGCACCGACGATCAGTGGTAGGAGGAGGAATTACTACCTCCTGAAGGACCAGCTGATGCCGGTGGTAAAGCCGAAGTCGTTCTTCACGGCCGTTTCGGACGGAGGCTTGCTGTCGTAACTGTCATAGAAGGTCAGTGAAACGAAGAAGTCCTTGAGAAGTTCAAGTCGGAGCTTCGCGCTATACTCCAAACGGCGACGGCCCCTTGTGCTGAAGTTGGGTAAAAACGCAAATTGGTTGACGATGTCGAACTTCGGCGAATAGAGCTTAAAGAACTGGGTGTCGATCGCAAAGAAGCCCTCGATGTTTTTCGTGACATCTTCGCCGCTGTAATTCTCGCGCGAATAGGAGGCGGCCGCAATTGCCGTAACCAGCGACCTGTTGCTTTGCGCTATCCTGTAACCTGGCCCCGCAAGAAGTGAAAAGCGCCGGTCCAGTTGCAGCTCAAGATTGTGTTCATAGCCCGCCTGCATATATGCGAGCCATTTCCCCGAAAACTGCCGCGTTCCGGCGATGGTCAGGAGTTTCCGATCTGCGTCTGTTTCTCCTTTGGATTTGCCGAGCGTCGAACTGTATTTCATCTGACCCGAGTAGCTTTCCGTGCGATACATGACATCTCCCGAAAAGTTGAACTGCGTAATGTCGCTGGCTTTGGTAAAAGAGTAGGCGAGATCCGCAGAGCCGGAAAAACGCCTCCAGCGGCTGCTTCCCAGTTCCTGGATTTGTACGATAGATATATGGTCCAGGTTGCTTGCCGCCCGCGAACCCGTGACGTCCATGCGCTGCTTTTCCGCGGCAGGCTGCAAACTGCCGACATAAATGAGCCCCTGTGCGTCCTGTACGGTGAAGAGATGCCTGCTTGTGATCTTATCGACGTCCTGCCATTTGATCTCGACCGTGCTCATTGAATCGGTTTTGACGGTAAGCATCCCCCTTGCCAGGTTCTGGATCTCACAGGTGATGCGATCTCCGTTCTTCAGGATGACCACGTCCGTCTTTTCTCGCGCCGATGCCGGCAGGATGACAGAAATCACCATTAGAAGGGCCAGGACCCACGTTGGGGTCAACCGTGCTGTGCGCATGATGTCGTCTCCCATAAAAAACGGACATCAAAAAAGCGGCCGCGGGACCGAAAGGAGCCGCCCTGATTTCATACTTCCCCAAGGTTCCGGATTGCTCTACTGTCAAATCTGACAGTCGCAAGCTTTGGAGACCGAGCTATAAGTGCCTGGTGCAACGCTTCAGAACCGTTCAACCATTCGTCCGGTTCTGCTTATGTTAACATTAACAGTTCCTTTTTTGACTTCCCGGTGATTATGCTGGCTTGTATTTTGGTGTGACCCTATGTGCGTTCGCAAGTTATTTCAGGATTTGCCGAGCCGGTATTTGCGTTGGACGATCGGATGCTGGATGGTGGGGCTTGTTTTTGCGTCTGCCCGTTTGGGTTATTCAAGCTTCCAGGCGGATTCGGCAAATTTGCAGAGTTTGGTGCGTCAGGTGGTGGAAAACGAACTCCAGGCGCGGGCGAAGGAACCGATCTGCTGGCGGTATTTTTCACAGGTGCAGACGGAGGACCAGAGCCGAACTGACATAATCGTCGAAACGCGGAAAGGAACCCTGAAACGCCTGCTCGCTCAGAATGGTCGCCCCCTCGCCCAGAAGCAGCGGCAGCAGGAGGATGAGCGCATAGAGGCGCTGATTCGCAACCCTCGCGATCTGGAGGAAGAGGCGCATAAAGAGAAAGACGATTTGCAGAAGACCTGGAACCTTTTTAAATTTCTGCCGGATGCTCTTCTGTTCACGCGGGAATCCTTCGACGGACAGATAATACGCTTGAGTTTCCGCCCGAATCCCAACTTCAATCCGCCGACGCTTGAATCGAGGATTTTCCGTGTTCTTCAGGGCAGCATCCTGGTGGATGGCGGCCAGAAACGGCTTATTGAACTGCGGGCGGTGATGTCGCGTGATCTGGAATTTGTCTGGGGGATATTCGGGAAATTGCGCAAAGGCGGCAGCATGGATCTGAGGCAGGAACAGATAGAACCCGGAGTATGGGTTATGACATCCCTAAATGTGCAAGTCACGGGCCGTGCATGGTTTTTCAAAACAATCGGCAGACAGATCCAGGAATTCCGTTGGGGCTTTCAGCGCGTTCCCGATACTATGACCCTGGAAGAAGCTGCGGCGATGGCGAAGAGGGAAGCGCAGGATGCGAAACCTGAAAAACCTAATTGAACCTACACTCGGTCTAGAGCAAAGACCATTATCTGGACGGGGAAATCCTATGAAATTATTTGTGCGAGTATTGTTGGCATTTATTCCAGCCTGTGCATTGTTGCTGGCGGGATCAACTAAATTTGTTTCCACCTATCAAAATCCACGTGCAGGGCGGATCGACTTTTCCGGGAAAAAGATAGCCTGTTTTGTGGTCATCCCCAGCGAAGAACTCCGGAGTGCCCGCGAGGAAACGGTTGCAGCCGAATTGCGCAGCCGGGGCCATGATTGTCTTGCGGGATACACGATTCTTCCGGGAGAGTTAGTCAAAGACCTCAAGAAATCAAAAGAGTTTCTCAAAAATGCAGGAGTAAGCGGAGCGCTATTGCTCCGATTGGTCGGGGATGCAGAACGGACATCTTCAACGGCGTGGTACTCTCAGCCCTATTATGGCAGTTTCTATGGCTACTGGAACTACGGCTGGTCATCGGCATATATGTATGAAACCACATGGACTGACAGAGTCATTACGCTGGAGACCGTGATCTACTCCATTGAAAAGGATGAGTTGCTTTGGGCAGGAAGAAGCGAAACGACCAATCCCAAGGATATCACGAAGTTTGTGAAGGACCTTGCGAACGAGGCAGGGAAATTGCTGCGGAAAGCCGGCCTGGTGCCAAAGAAATGACTCAAATATTTGAGTGTAGGACTCGGAGCCTCGTGAAATAATAGTGCAAAATAAATCCGGCCGGTTGCTGGGATACTGAACTAAGGTGCAGTATCCAGACATCCAAAGAATCTGCGATAGTCTAACCTGCAAGGCGACAAGCTATAACAACCACGGCTAAGTTGGCATAGGAAATGACTATGAGAAAGGCACGGATTCTCCTGGCCGATGGCCATACATTATTGCTACAGGCCTGTGAAATAATGTTGGCGCCCGATTATGACATCCCGGCGGTCTTTACCGATGGACGTGCTTTGCTGAAAGCCGCGCCGGCGCTCAAGCCTGATGCGATTATACTGGAAATAGGCATGCCTCTGTTGAACGGACTGGACGCCGGGAGAGAGCTGAAAAAGCTGATGCCCAAGGTGAAGCTGATATTTCTTACGATGTATCCGGACCCTGATCTTGCGAGAGAGGCGATAAGTATTGGAGCTTCAGCTTATTTGCTCAAGACATCGGCCGCTTCCGAATTGGCAAAGGCGATCCGAGAGGCGCTCAAGGGGCGATTGTATGTGACGCCGGCCATTGCCAAGGCGATAAAAGACTTCTTCCCCCGGAATCCCGAAGTAAAATACGTTTCGAGGGAGCTGACATCACGCCAACGTGAAGTGCTGCAGCTTCTGGCAGAGGGCCGCCCCATGAAGGAAGCGGCTTATATATTGGACGTGAGCACCCGAACCATCGCATTCCACAAGTATCGAATGATGGAGACTCTGGGACTTAAAAACTCTGCAGAACTTATTCAATTCGCCGTTGCTCAACATCTTGTTTCGCAGAGACCCGAGTTTGCAGCGAGCTGACCTAAAAGTTATGCCGTTGCCGGCCGTTTACGGTTACATGATCAAAGGTAAGTCCTTCGACGTTTTCGATCACGTCGGCTTGCGCTACATTTTCGAAGGTGCAGTCTGAAAGACGAACGTTGCGCAAGGGAGATTGCCTGTAGCCGCGCAGGTATAGCGCATATTTGCTCTTCTTTCCGGTAACATGCGACATTTCGATGTTCCGGATGGTGGGAGGAAATTGTCCCGCATCTCCTTCTTCATAAAAGAGGTCGATCCGGAGCATGGCATCGGCCACCTGCCCGACTGTAACGTTGCGCATAAATACATTTTCGATAAAGCCGCCGCGGACGGAGTTTGTCTTGAGACGCAATGCCCTGTCGAGATTGGGACTGTCCATGCTGCAGTTTTCGGCAAAGACGTTGCGCACGCCGCCGGAGGCTTCGCTCCCAATGGTCACGCCTCCATGTCCCTCTTTCATCCGGCAATTCCGGACTACAATATTTTCCGATGGAATTCCGATCCGGCGCCCATCGCGATTGCGTCCTGATTTGATGGCAATGCAATCGTCGCCGGTATCAAACAGGCAGGTGTCAATGAGCACGTCACGGCTTGATTCCGGATTGCAGCCATCGTTGTTGGGTCCGTGGCTCATCATCGCAACACCCCGGACGGTCACGTTGGTACACAGGACGGGATGAACCTGCCACATCGGGGAGTTGCGCACCGTCACGCCTTCCAGGAGTATGTTTTTGCAGCGGTAGAACTGAATAAAATTTGGCCGCAGGAAGCTTCCTTGGCCGAATATGCGCTGATTCACCGGTGCATCGTCTTCCCCCATTTTAAAAAGCCGGCCGCGTGCCGCCATCTGGTTCGGTTTTTCACGACTGCCACCGGAATAATGGACTGCCGGTCCAATGCCACCAGTGTTCGTTATCTGCCTGGCCATCGAGTACTCCCGGGTCCGGTTACTGCGATGTTCTCCTGTTGGAATGCATAGATGAAGGGGGAGTAACTCATGCATTCCACCCCTTCCCAACGCGTGTACACGGCGGGAAGATACCGGTCGGGGTCCTGAATGAATCGCAGGCTGGCGCCTTCGGCAAGATGCAGGTTTACATGGCTGCGCAGATGAATGGGTCCGGTCAGGAAATCACCGGCAGGCACGATGACGCGGCCGCCCCCGGACCTGGCGCAGGCGTCGAGCGCTTGGCGCAGCGCCTCGCTGCAGTCCGTGATGCCGTCCCCTGCGGCGCCATGCCGGGTAATATCAAAATCGCGTTGAGGAAATACGGGAGGGCGGATGCGCCCGAGGATTTTCGTTACACTGTCCCATCCCGCAACGGCGTCGCGCGCTTGCAGGGACACCGCGAGGATCCCGCATCCAGCGCTTGCTGCTTGCAGAAACTCCCTTCTGCTGATTCTCCGCGTTCTCGCTTGCATCATCCGTAATTATCCTTGCTTAAATTTCGCTTTAATTTTTTATGAGGATACAACAGTCAAAGGAGTTTTCTTTGTAATATCTGATGAGCGATGAAATAATGTGAAGGTACTTCAATGCTATAAGGTTTCACACAGGAGATCAGTGATGGCAAAATCCAGAGATGCTAGGAAAGACGTTAAAAAGAAACCGGCAAAATCCATCATGGAAAAAAGGAAGGCCAAGCTGGAGAAGAAGTCGAAATAAGGAAGTTGCGTAAGCAGCCGCATTGTTTTTGCGCCCGGAGGGCGCCTTCGGAGATGTGCGGCTGTTCGCTGCCGCTTTGGAGTTTAGAGTTTCCAGTTCCCAGTTTTTCTTTGCAGGATAACTGGGAACTCGAAACCGGGAACTGGGAACCCGTAAAGCGGCAGCAAGCTGCCGCACTCCAAAAGCTTCGCCTCCCCAAAAACCAGGTAGCATTAAGTGGGACGCAGGCTGCAATGTGCCTTCGGGACTCTTGTTTTCGCTGCCCGCGCTTGGGTGCATGGGTTTGCTTGACGCCCATGCTTTTAGCGAGCGACGTTAGCGTTTACGAGTTTCGTATTGGCCGTGATACGAGTCAAAACTATGAGTGCCTCCGCTCCTTCTTATTGGAGCACAGCGGTAAGACCCAATTCTGAACGGCGATATGAACCTGCGCAGCTTCTATTACGACCTCAAAACTCTCGCAAGGAATATTCCTGCACCGCTCCCCTCGGTGTGGTCCCCGAGATCGCCCAGATCAACATATCCGATAACTGCAATCTTGACTGTGCGATCTGCAATCGAAGCAGCATGGGAGTCGGCGGATTGCTTGATATCGATACGATCCTCGCCCTGGTGAAAGAGCTAGATAGGATGGGAACGCAGGAGATCTATTATCACGGTTTCGGCGAGCCGGCCTGTCATCCCTGTTTGCCCGAGATGATAAGCCATGTCTCCGCTCATTGTCCCCGGGTAAGGCAGCATATCGTTACCAACGGCACCTGGGATTCACCTGAACTACGCCGGGTCCTTACGGCAGGCAAGGTCCGCATACGATTCAGCCTGCATGCCGGGGATGCGGATACCTGGAAACGGATTCATCCTTCAGGACGATTTGAGTAATTTCATCCAGGCCCGAGACAACCTGCGCCACCTGACGGCCGCAATGGCCGAAAACATCGAAGTTCTTTACGTTATCTGCAGAGCCAACTGCCATGCAATTGACAGAATGGTGGATTTTGCAAAGGAAAACGGGGTCAGAAAGATCCTTTTCCGCCCCATGAGATTATTCAAGGATCGTCACGGCGCATATATGAACGATTCCCTGATGCCGACGGATCAGGAATATCAAAAGGCGGCAGCCCTTATTGCGCACTATCAAACAGATCTCAGCGGACGCATATCCGTGCAGTCCGTTCCGTTTGAACAAAATTCCTACGATCCCGGGCAAGGGCGCCCTTCGTCCCGGGATTTTTACCTTTCTCGCAGCTGCTACATCGGGTATGTGCTTACGGTCATTGAAAGGGATGGCAACGTTTGGGGCTGCCTGCCGGAATCTTCCGACGGCCGGCCTCTGGGAAATATCCATAAAACCAGCTTCCGGGAAATATGGTATGGAAAAGACTACGAGTCGTTCCGGAGGAAACAGCTGTTTCTCGACAAAGCCGCTTTGGACCATGAAGGATGCCATAGCTATTGCCAGCATCTGGAAACCAACATTCGACTGAATCGGATCAAACCGTGGCGGAAATTTATGCAAGCAGGCGGTCGCGGAGCGAAATGATGCATCTTCAATCGCTACTGATCCAATCGGCGCTATGGCTCCAATTCCCTCCTTTACCTGGCTCTTTAAAGCCTATTACGGTTTGGCTGTCCTATTGAGCCGATGGCTCGTAGGCAGGGTGGACGGAGTCCAAAGCATTTACCTGTCCGGGTCCCTGGCGCGCAAGGGATCCATTTACGGATTGAGCGACATCGATTTTAAGGTTTTCGTGTCCGGTGACAGAAATCCATCGATCTACCAATCCATTCGCAGGCGATTTCATTCCTTGCGCCGGATATTTCCCATGCTGGGCTCTCCGGACGAAAAAGGCATATATTTTTTAGACTCGTTTGCATCGGATTACTGCCATTACCCGCTGGTACAACATCTTTTCGATGAGCGGTTTTTCAGTCACAGGCTGATTTTTGGAGAAGACATAATTCTTACTCTTCCCATTAAGCCCTGGAACAAACTGGATCAAGGCGAATGTATTTTTGGACGGCTCAAGGACTGGATTGAAAAAATCCACCTGCTGGCCGATAGCGACGTTCTGTGCCGGCCGCAGAAACAGCATCTTTTTTTCAAAGCGGCTTGTGATATCGGCCTGATGACGATCCGGATCCGGAAGCCGGATTTCGCTTGTTCCCGCCGATCGGACATCCTTCGTCACTTCCTGCCCGAACTGACAGATTCGGATCGCCGTCTGGTTGAAAATCTTATTGAGGAAAACCGACTCCTGTATCGCCGCAAACTGAATAGCGACGCAGAGAATTTCTGGCTGTTTAAACGAATGATAGCCCTCTGTTGCGAAAAAGCAGCGTGCGGGAACGGAATCGCGTCTTCCTCCATAAACATAACCTTACCGTCCCCGTACTGCGCATCTGCCGACTCAGCTATCGAATCAACCTTGCAAAGCTTTTCTGCGAAGATTCAAAAGGTATGCGGGATCCACTGGCCGCAATTACCGCTCAATCCGTTGGACCTGGATCTCTCTCATGTTCCGACTTACCTGGTTTTTTGCAGGGAGTTCCTCGATTTGGCAGAGTTCCACGAACTCAAGGCCTTTTATCGAAAAAATCTTAAAGGCAAGGCGGGAGTATTTCTTTTTGAGAATTCAAATTTCCTGAGCTCAGTCGACTCGGATCTGGTCGACCATTGGGGCGGTTTCCCGCAGTCTTCCGACCTTCTCTATCGCTTTCTCGGAAGCGGGAATCGGGAAGCACTAAGCATAATTGAGCGGGAGCGAATTGAGACACGGGTAGGCTCATTCCTGGAACAACTGGCTGCAATTCTGGCAAGCCCCGATTTTGGACGAATGGATCTGTCTGTTTTTCCGCTCTTCCTTTTTAATGCGTTGCGAGTGTTTATTTTCTACCATGAATTAAACCGGGGCAAATGGCACTGGTCGATTACACCGGGCCAAACTGTGGAGTACTTCATCGGAAACACTCCATTGTCCCCGGACTTTGTTGGCAAATTGGCTCGAGAATACGAGAACCGTATGAGTGGCGGAGCGCATTTCGATGAGGCGCTGATGCCCAAATGCCGCGCCCTGTTGCGCAGGATGCTGGAAATCTCGCGTAGCGGCCGTTCCTGGGAGTCCCTCGAAGAGCTAAATTCGATGCCGGACAAATGCCATCTTTTTATATCGGTCGCCGTTATCACGGCAGACCGGCCGATCCAATTGAAACGCTGCCTCGATTCGCTGTCATGTCTTTCCCGCTTGCCGGATGAACTCATCGTCGTCGATAGCGGGCGGGATCCGTTAACCCGATCGATCGTTGAACAGTGCCGGGCCGGCTTTCCGATCCAATACGTTTACAGTGAGCCGCGCGGAGTAGCCGGAGCCCGGAATATGGCTGCCCGGATCGCTAAAGGAGAAGTGATCGCCTTTCTGGATGACGACGCATCCGTAGATCCGGAATGGCTGGAACACCTCGAAAGAGTTTTCCTGCGCGATCCACAGATAGGCCTGGCGGGCGGAGCGATCTTAAATATGGCATGCGGCAGGAACGACCGGGTATGGAAGTTCATGGAAGCGGTGGAGAAAATTTAATCGTATGATGATTCCTATTCTGAAGGACTATTATGCGGCGGGATACCTGCCGGATGCCGAGCCCAATTCCATTCCCCCTTATCTTCCCAACGTCAACTTAGCCGTCCGGCGTAAGACTTTTGACGAAATAGGCGGGTATGACGATGCCTGCGCAGCGGGCGAAGATGCTGATTTTTGTGTGCGTGCGGCAAGGGCGGGGTGGGCGCAGTATTACAATCCCTCAGCCCGGGCTTTTCATGAGCCTCGATCCAATCTGCGAGCCCTGATCCGTCAATGGATCTGGTACGCACGGGGCGGCAGCCGCTTTTTTTTCAAGAATCAGCGGAAACGTCTGGAAATCTACCTGTCGCTGGATCCGACCCCGAAGATGCATCGATATCGGCGCGTATTGTCCTTCGCCTGGTTCCCGGTGCCGACGATGCTTTTTATTTCCCCTTTTGTTTTGATACAGCTGTCGCTATTTTTAGGATTGTTGGCCGTGGCGACGAATTTCCGATCAGTGGGGCTGCTGTTTATTGCCTTAGGACTAATCACTCCAGCCTGTCTTTATTATAAAAGCTCCCTCAGGCGGTTAACCTGGAAAGAGCTGATTCTGTATGTCCTGTTTGCTTGCCTAATCAATTGGACATGCATTATCGCCAGTTTTGTGACAGGACTGAAAAAGCGCCGGATTTTTGTCTACCCCGGGATATAGGCTACCCAAACGCGGTAATTACAGCGGGACCTGCCGGAAGTTATAAGGCGGATTCGAGGATCGAAAGATACGCCTGCCAGGTTAATTGGGCGGTACGCTCCCACTTCAGCGTGTATCGAGCAATTTCTGCGGCAGCCTTGGCGCTCTCGTACCGTTTGGGTTCCATCATCCGTCGTATCCCTTCCGCTAATGCTTTCGGATCGTTGGGTGCAACGCACGTTCCTACCCCCCAATCCCGGATGGCTTCGCCGGGACCGCCGACATCGGATGCGACAACAGGCATGCCAAATTTCATGGCAAGGTGCAATACGCCGCTTTGCGCAAAGAAAAAGGTATAGGGCAAAACCAGCATCCCGCCCAGGGCAAAGATGCCGGCAACTTCGTCGTCATCCACAAACCGGTCAATCAGATTCACCTGTTCCCTCGGCAGTCGGGCAATCTCTGCGAGCATCTTTTTTTTGTAGGATGCTTCCTTGAAATCCCCCGCAATGGTGAGGTGGCATTCGGGCAATTCGTGCATTGCCTGTAAAAGAACATGCAAGCCCTTGGTGGGCCGGATTACTCCGAAAAAGAGAAGCTGGCGAGGATCATGCTTTAAGACGGGCATCACGGATTGTTCCCGACACTCCAGACTATCGGACACACCCGGAGGAGTGATAAAAATGGGGGGATGATCTTCTCCGAGGAAACGCCGGAGAGACTGGCCCAAGCCCTCCGTGTGAACGAACAGCGCGTCACATTGCTTCCATCCGTCGCGGCACCATTTGTGGAAAACGGCTTTTGGAACGCCGTCCATGTACCGGTTGGGGTAAACACCATGGACCGTATAGAAGAGGCGAAAGCCCGCGCGTTTCAGCCTGCTGAAGTGCGTGCGCATCAGCCAAGGCGTGTACTCCTGGAAGTGAACCGCCCGGCAGTGCGGGGAGGCAGTGATCAAGCGTACAAAATGCCTTTCGCGGATGTATAGATACCACTGGCGGTAGAAACTCCAGAGTGTCGGATTTCTGAAATCGCTGACCGGCTTCATGGGCGGGAGCCGATCGTGAATAACATACGATCCCGTACGATAGCGTGCAGGCAGATCGGAGCATGTAAAAAGGGATGCTTCCAGCTCCCGGCACGGGTTGGCAGCGGCCAGAGCAGAGAGCAGATCCCGCGTATAGATCGCATGCCCACCCGTTGTTGTAGGTGTGACCATGCATATCTCACGCTTTATGCTTTGGTATTTCTGATTTTCTTGACTCAATGCCGGTTATCCTTAGAGTACTGTGGGCTGCCAACGCAACGCGATAGGATAAGCGCCTTCCACCATAATTGCAAAGTCCTTTCATCTGTGCGAAACTAAGTTGCGACGAGCTATCACAGGGCTGTATCCTGGTCCGGCGCGATCGTTCCCCAAGGGAGAGGTAAATGGAGGAGCTGAACTATATCCTCAACAATCATACACAGGCAGTATTTATTCTGATTCTGGTCATTCTTTTCGGGTCAGCATCTCTCGGATACCTGCTGCGACGGTTGCGGCATAAAAATAGAGGAAGGCGGTTCGACGACTCGAGATAATGAAGCCCAATCCAACATGTGCGTCGGGGCTGAAGCCCCGACGCTATGCAAATTCCTTCTAGTCGGGACGCGTCTGGGCTGAAGAGGCTGTCTCAAAACTCGCATTGGGCGGGCCTTCAGCCCTTTCTTTCCTTTTCCAATCTCTTCCTGGGCGTTGCCCCAGGCTGGTATGGATCGCGCCTTCGGCGCTTTAAGATCCTAAATTTACAGCAATTTAAGCGCCGAAGGCGCGCGCTATATCAGCCGGGCGAAGCCCGAATTTGCGATAAACAGGAAAAGGGCTGTAAGCCCGCTCAATGGGCGAGTTTTGAGACAGCCTCTGTAGCCCGACCCCGATGATTACCGCCACTTATCGATGGAAGCGGCGGTGGTGTAATCGAAGTCGGAAATTTTCCATAACGGACTTGTCTCTCCGCCTACTACGAGAATGCTGATTTTCTCCGGTCGGTGGTATGGCGCAATGAGTGTGTCGCCGGGGAGTTGCTTCCACGCCGCATAGGGCTGCACGCCGCTTAGCGCCAGCGGCGCCACCAGCATGTCGATAATGTCGTTCGTCCAGAATTGGCGCGCGGTCATTTTAATATTCTCCGAAATCCACTGTCCAACTTCACGCGGAGTCTGAAAGCCTTCATACTCTTTCAGGTGCCCGGCCAGCATCGGATCCAAAATCAAAGTGGCGGCGGAATACAGCGGCGGGAAGAGCCTGCATCTGGAGTTTGACCTCTTCGCCCCAGGAACGCCTGGCGGCGGCGCCGGTGCTGTTCAGCAGATTCCATCCCCGGAACAGGCTGACGACGCTTTCTTCCCGCTTGTGTCCCTTTTGCACGTGGAACGGCTCCCAGACGCTGCGCTCTTCGTTCTCGGCCATGCAAAGGTTGTTGTAAGTGTAGTTGTTGCCCTGCGAAGTCCAGAAGGTCCTTTTGCGCCGGGCGTACCCCCATACGATGCTCATCAGCGTCCAGGCTCGTCCGATGACCGCATTGGCCAGGTTGTAAGGCCCCAGCGCGCCCATTCCGGAATTCATGCCGATCTCATTTCGAATGGGGCCGTTCACCAGCAGAGCGCTGGCAAAGGGCAGCGTGGAGGGCTGAATGGCGGGCTGGCCGGTCGTGGCGATAGCAAGCAGAACCGGCAGATGCTCCGGCCGGGCACCGGCCATTACGGCCGCGATCGCGACCGTCTCCACCGTGATTCTCAGGTTCTCCTGCGTGTCGACCATGAACGCTTTACCCACCAGTTTGTCCGGAGGCTGGCGGGTGCCGGTCAAGCATCTCCGCGACGCGCTCTTCCGTGGGCAGAACGATGGGCAATCCGTCGGTCCACCCGCGCTCGATGAAAAGACGCTTGCAGGCTGTCCTCGGTGTCTGCCTCCAAAACCGCGGCCGCTCCGGCGTGGGACGCACGACGGCGAGGTTCCTGCTCTCTTCCGCCGTGTATGGCCTCGTAAGCGCCTCCAACACTTCGTCGACCAGCGGCCTTCCGGTTGCCGGATCCTTGCCCTTCGATGTATCCGCGCAGGACGGCCGGCTTCATGGAAGCCACCGGATGCGGCGTGTACATGAAGCGCAGCGGCACCCCGAAATACTCCCGTGTCTTCCTGCACCACACTTTTAAAATGTGATGGTGGAAAGGGGCGCAGTGGGAATTCCATACTTCAGTTCCAGCGTACGGCAACATCCGGCGACCGCCGTTACGCAGCCGGGTCAACCCGCCACCCCGAAAATGACCGCATCGCCCTTCGCCTTGATTTCCTTCCACAAGTCCGTTGTGTCGTCCCTGAAAAATAAATCCCGTCTTGCGTTTCAGGACGGTCTTTACGGTCGGCATGTTTTCGGCGAACCAGGCCTGGAACTGCTCCATGAAAAGGTCGCTTCCTCCGAAACCCTGATTCACCAGGTACACGGTCTTGCCGTTCAGGCTGTCCAGACGCGGCGCCATCGCCCACGATGGGACGCCGGCACCGGAGCCCTCTGTCGCCGGCGTGCGCTCGGCCTCAGGATTTAATACTGTAATGAGTGTTTGAGTTGCCATGTGACAAGACTCCTTTCAACCTGATCGATCGTAATATCCATAATATAAACAACTCAACCCTCCAAGTAGAGCTTTCTTTTATCCCGGATTGCGGGATTACCGCTTTGTTTTTGTAAAACACATGTGGGCTCGGGGCTTCGGCCCCGACACTTCGCAAAAAACAAGGCAATTAAGGATTATGTTACAAGCAGAAGTTAAGAGGGAGACAAATGAAATTCCGGTTTGACCGCGGCGTTTACTTATTCTCTGCAACCTGGCGCGCAAATGTCTTGAGTTCGTCCCAGGACTGCTTGAATTTTGCGGCAGCCTGTTCATCGCGCAGCTTGAAGCTTTGAAATAGGGTGCCGTCCGACGAGTTTAATAAATTAACGGATCTGCTATTGACGCTGAGCCTCAGTTGCTTGAACGGCATGCGAAATCCGTGGAACCCCGATGAGGGCTTGAAAGCGATATCCAGATAATCCACGGCCAGGGTTCCCCGGCAACTGCCGCGGAAGGTGCCGTGCACATGTTCTACATCGAAGAAGCGCACCTCTTCCATGGCTTTTCTCTGCGCCAGCAGTTCCCGGTCGGACTCGGTCATGGCGCGCAGGTATTGCCTATCCAGATCGTAAACCAGGGCTATCCGCTGGTCTTCAAAAAATTCCTGGCGCAGGGAAACAACTGGACTCCCGCCATTTTCAATGGCGAGCAAATGGCTGCCAATCGGGATGCTCTCGTTGTATATTTCTCCGTTGTTGCTGATCGGCCGCCCATCCAGGAACAAGGCGCCTTTAGGACCCAGCCGGTGAACGGTCAGCGAAGCCTTGGCATTTGCCTTTCGAGCTTCAGCTTGCCGTCGCAATTCAGCCAGATTGAATCGGCCGGGTTGGCCCGTTCCGCGGTGCCAACAGCATTGAGCGCGTCCTGGTACCTGTTTTCGGCCATGGCAGCAGTATAGGTTTTGAGATTGCGCTGGATTTCTCCGAGTTTGGTGCCGAATTGCTGCGCGTTCCAATTTCCGGGATTCTCCGCCAGCCAGAGGCTCAGCACGCCTTCGGCTTCATTGTATTTGCCGCTGGCGAACAGAACCGCCACCTGGCGGTTCCACTCGTCCTCTTTCTGCCTTCGCGTCGCATTCAGTTGTTGTTCCTGATCCTTCAATGCTTGTTCCTGAATTGCCGCTGCGTCCTTTGCCTTCCATTGCCGCGCAAGGCGGACATGCGGGACGAACCGGGGTAAGACCGCTGCAATTGGTCGATCTTTGCCTTCGCGGTCTGAAGCTTGCCGGAATTGATAAGAGCGGAAATCCGCGTAACGGTTTCCTGAGGGGCTGGATGATTACGCTTCCTGGATCCTCCTCCATTAATAATTGAGCAGCTCGTCCGTGCCGGCAAATGCCGACTGGTTTTTGGGAGGAGGCAGACTGCTTCGATCCATCGGCACTCACGACGCTCACGGTGCTGTGATCGCTGTTTCCGCGGAGGAAAGCGACAGCCTTCGCTATTGGGTGCGAATGCAGTATGGGCGATTTCCAGATATTGTTCATGGACGCGGTTATCTGGGAGCCCCAGGCAATGCACGCTGAGGCCGCAATGACTAGCAGGGCAAGCCCCGCTACGGCACGATAGGAAAGCCTTGGGATCCGGCGGCAGCGCGGCTTTGCGGCAGGCTTGGAGATGTCGGCGTTTCGGCGCGAGGGCCAATGCTCTGGACCGGTGCCGCCGCGGGCGGCATTGCCTCAGATTGCGATTCTGCCGCAGGCGTTTTTATCCCGTTTTCTTCAAGAACCGGAGGCGGCGGGCTATATTCCGATACCGGAGAGAAATCCCATACTTCCGCGTAGCACGGTTCAAAAAACTCGGAATTGTTTGGATCTGCTTCATTGGACGGCCGTCCAACTGGCTGTAGATCGTGTGGCATGAAGGGCGCAGGATTGCTCTGCGCTCCGGCTGCAGGCGGAGCCGGCTCCGCAAGAGGGAGGTCCTGTGCTGCAACCGGCGCACACAACGGAACCTGGCTGGTCTCATCTGCGCACGCAGCCTGCACTTCCTCCGGTGGCAGCTGCATGTCTGCTGGGTCCGTTGTTGACAGCGCGCCGGCCGCAGCGCGGATGACCGGGTATTGCTCTAGCAGGACAGTCATCAACCGGTCAAGCGAAGCATAGTCGGCTTGTTTCTCGCCATTTAATAGCTTTTGAATGTCCTGCAGCAGCAGGACAGTGTTTTCCGATGCGCCTGGCTGCGCCGCTGCTTTTTTGAGGGGAGAGAGCGCAGCATACAGTTCAGCCAGCATGAGCTGCGTATCTTCCGCGAGATCTTTCAGGAGATCTCTGCATGCACTCGAAAACTCATCCATGGTCTGATAGCGATCTTTCGGATTCTTTTCCAGGCATGTTTTGAGGATTGGCCAGATTCCCGGAGGTTCATCGGGAAACATATCGAATGTCGGGATTTGTATACTCAGCAGGATATTGTCGAGAGCCTTGTTGCCATCCCGGTCGTAAAACGGGTGGTGGTACGTGAGCAACTCATAAAAGAGTGTGCCGGCGCTGAAAATATCAGACCGCGGATCGCAGTCTTGCTGCTGCACCTGCTCCGGCGACAAGTAAATGGGCGCGCCCCAGCGGATTGCGGGATGAGGCAGATGTTTTCTCAGGACGTGAGCGACGGCAAAGTCCCTGATCTTCGCCGCTCCATCAAGAGTTATGTGGATTTTCGCCGGTGCCAGATCGCGGTGCAGGATGCCGTTTTTGTGGGCATGACCCAGCCCCTCGGCGACCTGGATCATGATGGAAACCTTTGTTTCCACCGTCATGGCAGGCTTCTGCGCGATCAGGCTTTGAAGGCTGGTGCCGCCCAAAGATTCCATGACAATAAAATGGGATTGCCCGTCTTTGCCCGCATCGAAAATGGAGGCGATGCCAGGGTGGTTCAGAGCCGCGATGGCCAGGCACTGCTGATTGAAGAGTTCCTCGACCTTGGAATCCCATTTGATGCCGTCGCACAGGACCCGCACCGCAACAGCCCGGTCAAGACCCTGGTCAAAGCCTCTGTAAACAGATCCCAGGTATCCTTCCCCAATTTTTTCGAGGAGTCTGTATTTGCCAAGAGTTAAAACAGCTTCAATCGGGGAAGGTATCCCCATGGCTTCGCTACTCCTTTTGGATAAACCGCAAATATTGTTTATTTTCGGCCCATTCGGAGTATTGAATGGTGACGTGCATCACGTATCTGCAGCTTTGGTGTCAGGTTAGAATTCCCCTTATTTCTATTAGGGGAATTCTAACCTGACACCAATTAATAAAAGATAGAGGCGCGTCCTACTGGGGTTTCAGCCGAGCTTTGAAGATTTTTTTGAATTTTTCGATCTTGGGGGTGATGACCAGGGTGCAATATCCCTTTGAAAGATTGTTGTTGTAGTAATTCTGATGATAGTCTTCCGCGGGCCAGAATTTCGCGAATGGAGCTATTTCCGTCACGATCGGACGATCCCAGATTTTTTCCGCTTCAAGCCGAGTTTTGTATGATTCCACCAGTTTTTTCTGCTCGGTGTCATGATAGAAAACCACGGAGCGGTATTGCGGCCCAATGTCGTTTCCCTGACGGTTTTTTGTCGTCGGATCGTGCGTCTTCCAGAAAACCTCCAGCAATTCGTCATAGGATACTTTGGCGGGATCGTACGTGATCTGGATTGCTTCGGCGTGGCCGGTAGTGCCGGTGCAAACCATTTCGTACGTGGGATTGTCGACATTCCCTCCTGAATAGCCCGGCATCACTTTCTCTACGCCAATGAGCCGCTGGAAAATCGCTTCGCTGCACCAGAAGCAACCGTTGCCAAAAGTCGCAAGCTTCAATTCAGTTTTCCCATGCATGGATTTTCCTGGAGCCTCCGTCTTGGGTGAATTGGGCAGATCTTTGAATGCGTCGCCATCGTAAGAGGAAACCGAGTTGCCGCAACCCGCGCCCGTCATCGTGGCTACCAGCATCATGCATGTAAACAATATCGCAAGCGATGCTGAAAGCCGTGAAGGGAATTTCGCAGATCCGATAGATTGAACGTCAGGCATAAATCTCATGTAACAAGTGTATCAAAGCTCGCTATCCGATATCTATACCTGTAAAACAAGTGGGTTGGGGCTTCAGAGGTTGTCTCAAAACTCGCATTGAGCGGGCTTACAGCCCTTCTATTTCTTATTCAATCTCTTCCTGGGCGTTGCCCCAGGCTGGTATAGACTGCGCCTTCGGCGCTTTAAGCCTCTAATCTTACAGCTGTTTAAGCGCCGAAGGCGCGTTCTATATCAGCCTAGGGCGAAGCCCTAGGATTGAAACGACAAATTAGAAAAGGGCTGTAAGCCCGCTCAATGAGAAGGTTTTGAGACAGACTCTTCAGTCCGGACCCACTTGAAAAAAAAGATCTGGGCCAGGGTCGGAATCGTTTTTTGGATATTTCGAACCCGACCCCGAAAGCTGGACGCTGAGCCGACTTCATTGCGTGAAGGGAAGAGGCTAGTGTAGTATAGGCGCTGGTTGAATGGTTAGGTCTCCGTCCCTTACTAGGCAAAGATGATGAATGCGGATCTGAAGGATATTCTCCAATTTTCGTTCGTTTCCCTGAGCTCGATCTTTTTTATCGTCGACCCGCTGGCTACAATTCCGTCTTTCCTGGTAATGACCGTCGAGGATAGTGAAGAGAAGCGCCGTCAGATGGCGCGTCAGGCCTCATGGACGTGCTTCCTGGTCCTGTCTCTCTTTTCGCTTGCCGGGACCCTCATTTTCAAATTATTCGGCATTACCCTTCCGGCGTTCAAAATCGCCGGAGGACTCATTTTGTTTCTGGTCGCCATGGATATGCTTCAAGCGCGGCGGTCCGGCACGCAGGAAGTGACCGAAGAGCGCCTTGAGGGAGCGATAAAGGAAGATGTGGGTGTGACTCCGCTCGGGATTCCGATGCTGGCAGGGCCTGGGGCCATCTCTACTGTGATGGTTCTGATAGGGCAATCTCGGAACTGGTGGCAGACCATTCCGGTTTTTGCGGCGATTGCAATTACGGCAATTGCATCCTATTTTCTGCTGGCAGGCGCCAACCGGGTTCGCAGATTTCTGGGTGAGACCGGAATACGCATCCTGATGCGCCTGATGGGATTAGTCCTGACCGCCATCGCCGTTCAATTCGTGCTGAACGGTTTTGTTGACCTCAAGATCCTCCCGCTTCGTGCCGGGGGGTAAACGACGAATCATCCTCCCATTGTCTCTGCTAATACGCAGGGAAGTTTTGCCCGTAACATTTCCATTTTTCGGCGTAATTAAAATTTGGCGCTTTGAGGACTTGAATGTAATACTTTTCCGCCACGCCAATCCTCCCGATTGTGCCCGCTATGATTGGTTTGAGCCTTTGTGCTCTTACCGTGGCAGCGGGGCTATTTGCGCCGGTGCCCGGAAGGGTTTTATTACTGGAGTTTGCGGCAACTATGAGAGAAGTGTCTATGCGTCGATATTTGTGCCTCTTTGTTTTCTATTTCATCCTCTTTGCGTATAGCGGTGTCCTTTTAGCGCCTGTATTCGCAGAAGAAAGTTTCAGCGCTACGGTGCGGAGCGTTTCCGGCAAAATTCAGATTGATGGGATCCTTGACGATCCGGACTGGAAGGAAAGCCCCAGCATAGACAATCTGACTCAAGTCGAGCCGAAATCCGGGGAGCCGCCCACAGAAGCGACCAGAGTTTGGCTCGCTCACACTAAGGACTTTCTTTACATAGCGGTTCGATGCGAGGATCGCAACCCAAATCAGATTGTAGCGACGGCGATGCGCCGCGATGCAATGTTGATGGACAATGACAACATTGAAATAACTCTCGACACGTATCACGACCATCGCAACGCCTACTTCTTTTCTACAAACCCGGAGGGCGCTCTTGTGGATGGCCGGATAACGGAAAACCAGATGGGTTCCACGGAATGGGATGGGATCTGGCTTGTCCGAACGCATATAGACGAGAAAGGCTGGTCGGCAGAATTCGAGATTCCCTTCAAAACAATCGGTTTCAATCCTCGCCTGACTGAGTGGGGATTTAATATATCCCGTTTCCTTGCCCGCGGGAGGGAAACCTCGAGGTGGGCGTCCCCTTCGCTGGACACGATGATCTTTCAAATCGTAAAGTCGGGCAACATTACCGGAATCAAAAATCCTTCACAGGGCGTCGGCCTTGACATCAAACCGTATGGGATTGCCGGGTTCAGCCGCGATATTACGCGGCAGGATGTCGTGAAAGTCGAGCCCGATGCGGGAGTGGACATTTCATACCGGATTACATCCAACCTGGTTTCCAACACGACGATCAACACGGATTTTGCGGAAACGGAAGTGGACGCTCGCCAGATCAATCTGACCCGTTTCCTGCTTTTTTATCCGGAGAAGCGGTCCTTCTTCCTGGAAGATGCGGGCATTTTCGATTTCGCCAAAGAGGAACGGCACGGCCCGCCCGGATTTGGCGCGGGCGGTGACATCATTCCTTTCTTCTCACGGCGCATCGGCATGATTCAGGATTCCGGCCGGAGCTACGAAGTCCCTCTGCGTGTCGGAGAAAAACTGACGGGAAAAATAGGAAGGTTCGACGTAGGAATATTGGATGTCCAAACCGGCAGGTTGGATGATGGCGAGGATGCGGACCGCCCCGAAGTCGCGAGCAAAAACCTCGCTGTCGGACGAATAAAGGCGAATTTCCTGGGACAGTCGTATGCCGGCGCAATATTTTCCAACGGAGATCCTACAGGGCAAACCAGCAATCAGATGGGCGGAGTGGATCTGAAGCTGGGCACATCCAACTTCCTGAACCGCCGGAAAAGCATGAACCTGACGCTGTTTGGCTCCAAGACTTGGACTTCCGGTCTTAAAAATCACGATTCGTCCTATGGAGGGATGATTTCCTATCCCAACGATCTGGTGTCGGCCCAATACAAGTGGATCAATATCGGAGAGAACTATAATCCCGCGCTTGGTTTCGTGCCCCGCGACGGAGTCCGGATTTCATCGGGGGGCATCGAAGTCAGCCCGCGGCCGGAGTTCTGGAATATCCGCCGGATGTCCTTCGAGGTAGAATACTCGGACTATTATAGACTGGACAAGGGAGCCTGGGAGTCAAAGGAAATGACGATTAATCCGTTCCGCTGGGAGTTCAACAGCGGAGACTTTGCGGGTTACGAATGGAAATGGAACAAGGAGCAGCTTTTTGAACCCTGGATGATTAATTGGCAGAATGGCGTCATTCTCCCGGCGGGCACCTATGACTTCAACTCCCATAACATGATGTTTTTTTCATCGGAGAGCAGGCCGATATCGATCATGAGTGATGTGAGCGTGGGATCCTTTTATTCCGGGACGCAGCGTAGCTATATGGGAGAACTGACCTGGAGGAAGGGGCGCCACTTCAGAACGTCGCTCAGCATCGAAAAAAACTGGATCAAGCTCAAAGAAGGAAATTTCGATACAAGCATGGTGATGTACCGGCTGGACTATTCCTTCACCCCATTCATTACTCTTACCAACTTTGTACAATACGATACCGATTCACAGAACATTGGATTGCAGAGCCGCCTCCGCTGGATCCTGAAGCCAGGAAGGGAATTCTTTATGGTGTTCAACCACAATTGGCAGGAAAACGATATGAGCCGGTTTGAGTCCGTCCAAACAAATTTCCGCTTCAAGTTCAATTACACATTCCGACTCTAGATCGGAATTTCGGATGCCAGTCACCATAACTCCCCAATTATTGATGCAGTATCCGCATCCGCTCCTTCTCCTCTAATTTGGGAGTTATGGTGACTGTCACCGAAATTCCTGTATGCGGGAGCTGTGTTTCAGGATGACGGCAAAGAGCTCTTCCACCAAATCCTCCGGCAGGCTCAATGATTTTCCCCACTCCCTGCGCGGTGTCATCATGCGACGTTCGCGGTCTGGATCGACGACGGGCGCGGCCTGATTGACTTTCAGTTTTCCTATTTTGCGCGCAATCTCGATGCGATGTCCCAGAGCCGCGAGGATCTGTTTGTCATAGCGATCGATCATGCTGCGCAAATCATGTTTTCGCGGCCGGGCCAGGCTTTCCGGCCCCATTTTCCGCCTGCGTTTGCCTGCCTGTTCCCAGGCAAGCTCGGTATTTTGGTCCGGAGTTCCGTTGCTCAAGAGGGCGAGGCTTTGTCCAAATTGAGATGCCGCTTCGCGGATCGCCTCGCGATTCATTTCGAGAATCCCTTTCCAGATCCCGAAGTCTGAAGCGGCGAGCCGCGTCATGTCCAGGAAGCCGCGCCCCGCGAGTTTATCCAGCATGGCGTGTTCGGCGTCTCCCGCCAGAGCGGTGTTCATAAGTGCCACTGAGATAAGCTGCGGCAGATGGCTGACCATAGCCATAATCCGGTCGTGCTCTTCCGGATCGACGGTAATGGGTAGTGCCAGAAGGCTCTCGGCAAGATCCATGAGAGACAGCAAGGCATCCGGAGGGGTATCCGGGTAGGGGCAGAGCGCATAGACTTTGTCGCTGAACAGGAGCGGGTCGGCGGCTTCGACCCCGGAGTGCTCGGATCCTGCCATGGGATGGCCTCCGATGAAATGAACTCCGGGAGGTAAGAGCTTTTGCGCTCCCGTCATGATCCGCTTTTTGGTGCTTCCGACATCGGTGACTACTGTCTGCTCCCTCAGGAATGGATGAAGATGCGCGATGGTTTCCAGGACTGTCTGCACCGGGGTGGCCAGAATCACGATAGAACTCTCAGGAATGTGGGACGCAAGGTCCTGCAGCGTTCCGAGTTGGTCTGAAACTCCCGCCTCCCGAATGGCGGGAAGGCGCTCCGGCAGATCAAGAACGGCAACGGCAATTTCGGGCCGGCGCCGTTTGAGAGCCAGGGCGATGGACCCGCCGATTAATCCGCATCCGATGATAGTAATTTTCATGCTTCTCACTTCGCCTTCCCGAGCCGTTTGCCGATCGTGGTCGCGATGATCCGGCAACGGTTCATCATGAGGCCGAATTCCTCAAAGGTTAGGGATTGGGGTCCGTCGGAGAGAGCTTTGTCGGGGTTCGGGTGGATTTCAATCATGATGCCGTCCGCGCCGGCCGCCACTGCCGCTCTTGCCATGGGGGCAACGAACCGGCGGTTCCCCACACCATGGCTGGGGTCCACGATAATGGGCAAGTGAGATAAATGCTTGATCACCGGGACGGCGGATAGGTCCAGGGTATTGCGTGTGGCGGTTTCGAACGTCCGGATGCCGCGCTCGCACAAAATGACATCCGGGTTTCCCTCGGTCAATATATACTCGGCGCTCATCAGCCATTCCTGAATGGTAGCCGACATGCCGCGCTTTAAGAGAACGGGCTTTCCTGCATGCCCCAAAGCCGTCAGCAGCGGATAGTTCTGCATGTTGCGGGCGCCGACCTGCAGCAGATCGGCATATTCCGCTATCATCTCGATTTGCTCAATCGTCATCACTTCCGTTACTACCCCTAGGCCGTGTCTGTCCGCTGCCTGCCGAAGCAGTTTCAGTCCCTCCACACCCAAACCCTGATAGGCGTATGGCGAAGAGCGCGGTTTAAACGCTCCGCCGCGAAGGATCCGCGCGCCGCTGGCGGCCACAAATTCCGCGCTGGCTTCGATCTGCTCTTCGCTTTCTACGGCACACGGTCCGGCCATCACGGCGATTTCCATCCCTCCTACCAGGCTTGCTTCCCCGACCCGCACGACGCTGTCTTCCGGATGAAATTCGCGGCTCGCAAGCTTGTATGGAGTGGAAACCAGCACTATGTCGCGCACGCCGGGCATCATGGACACGGCCTCCGTGTCCAACCGGTTGCGGTTGCCCACGACCCCCAGGATCGTGTGCTCCACGCCGTCGGACCGGTGCACGTCCAGGCCAGCCTCGCGGATCTTCAGCTGCAACGCCGCGATCTGCGTTTCCGTTGCTTTTGTTTCACAGATGATAATCATTTTCTTTCTCCATAAATGCGAACGGCCCGCCAATTTCATGGTGGGCCGCGTTTTTCTTTCTGGAATGTACAAAGAAAGCAAAGACGCAACCCTCAGGGGCCGGCCTCAAATGAGTAATAATAATAATATCGGCAAAAACCGTTTCTCATAGCTCCACTTTCTTTAGAGTCCATTCTAGCAGAAACCGGCGGATTGTGGCTAGTGAACAGTAAACTCCTGCAATTCAGACAGTGAGGGCGAAGCTTTTGGAGTGCGGCAGCTTGCTGCCGCTTTGGGTTTCCCATTCCCCGTTAATATCCTGCATTAAAGCGGGAAACCGGAAACGGGAAACGCGTAAACGGCCAAAGCGGCAGCGAACAGCCGCCCATCTCCGAAGGCGCCCTGTGGGCGCGACAATACGGCATTAAGCGCCCGGCATCTGCCAACTGTCTGAATCTCAGTAAACTCCAAGACTGGAAGGCTCTAATCAAGTATGATGGTATGATGTAGAGAACAACGGATTGGAGAAAAAATTGTGATTATCAGACAGATTGAAGTGGGCAATTTTAATATTTTCAGTTATCTGATTGGGGACGAGCAGGCGAAGGAAGGGCTTTTCATAGATCCTTCCGCTGGACATGACCTGCTCCTCAAGGAAGCAAAAGCGCACGAGTTAGCTATCAAATATATCGTCAATACGCATTGCCACATTGACCACACCATGGGAAACGGGGAAATGGTTCGAAGGACGGGAGCCAAAGTTATCCTCCATGAAGCGGATACGGCAGGACTTCTGGATACGCCTTCAAATATCCTGGAAATGTTTGGTGCTAATGAACCGCCCCCGGCGGATATTCTGGTATCGGACGGTAATTTGATTCAGGTGGGGAACGTAGCCCTCAAAGTAATCCATACGCCGGGCCACACGCCGGGAGGCATGTGTCTCTATCTGGACGGAATGGTTTTTACCGGGGACACGCTATTTGTTGGCTCGGTCGGGAGAACGGATTTTCCCGGCGGTTCTTATGCGGAATTGGAGCAATCCGTTCGCAATAAGCTGTATACCCTTCCGGGCGATACGGTGGTTTTTCCGGGCCACAATTACGGCATGCACCCGACATCCACGATCCAGCAGGAGCGCCGCAGCAATTCCATTATCCGTGGGTAGTGCTCAGTCGCTATCGGAATCGCTATCGGTATCGGGAATCGGTTTTTTGCCTTACAACTGCCGATTGCGATTCGCGACGCCGATTCCGATAGCGATTCCGATGTGTTTTGGTGTCCGGTTACCTCTGCAGCTACCGCTGGTAAATACGCCGCATCAGATCCGCGAATTCGAAAAAGTGCAGCGCCTGTGGCCCGTCGCTGAGAGCTTTTTCCGGATTCGGGTGCATCTCGACGATCAACCCGTGCGGCCCTACCGCATGGGCTGCCAGAGCTAGCGGGATTACCAGGTCCCGTGTGCCCGCGGCGTGTGATGGATCCACCAGGATCGGGAGGTGGGTCAGGCGTTTAAGAATCGGGATGGATGCGAGGTCCAGGGTATTGCGCGTCGCCGTTTCAAAAGTCCGGATGCCCCGCTCACATAGAATCACCTGGTGATTGCCGCGATCGAGAATGTATTCGGCGGCATTCAGGAACTCATCCATGGTGGACATCATGCCGCGCTTCAGCAGCACGGGCCGATTGGAGCGGCCGGCTTCGCTCAGCAGACTGAAGTTCTGCATGTTGCGTGCCCCGATCTGGAGAATGTCCGCGTAGCGCGCCACAGGCTCCACATCTGCCGGAGACAGAACCTCGGTGACTATGGGCAAGTCATATTCTCTCCCCGCCTCTGCCAGCATTTGCAGCCCTTCGAAACCCAAACCCTGGAAACTGTAGGGAGACGTGCGCGGCTTGAAGCAGCCCCCGCGCAGCAGCTGGCCGCCGCATTCGCGGACGTAGCGGGCACATTGGTGTATTTGCTCGCGCGACTCGACGGCACACGGTCCGGCAATCACGACGAACCCGGGACCGCCGATCTTGACGCCGCGCACGTCAATTATGGTGTCGTCGGGTTTGTGGTCGCGGCTGGCCAGCTTGTATCCCACCTTTGCCTTTTTTCCTGCGGGCGGCTCCGGCGGCTCGGAACTCGCTTCCGGCGGACCGATGGCAAGTGTTTCAACTCTGGGGTAAGTCTTGGCGCGGTGCTGAGCCGGATAGGATCCGAGGACTTTAAGCGACGTTGTGGCCGACTTCAGTTTTTCGATCGCTTCCGCGACTCGCGCATCCGCCGTGTTTCCCTCAAAATCTATATAGAAGATGTACTGAAAAGGCATTCCGGGGATGGGGCGGCTCTCAAGCTTGGTCAGGTTGATTTTATAGTCGTGCAACAGGCTTAAAGCCTTCAGCAGGGACCCCTCTTCATGCGAAGTTGCCATGATCAGAGAAGTCTTGCACGGGATCCGCAGGTCGATTGCCGCCGGTTTTTTGGCCAGGATCAGAAACCGGGTGAAATTGTTCTGCTGGTCCTCGATATTGCGGCGCAGGATTTTTAAACCATAAAGCTTCCCGGCTTCTTCACTGGCGATGGCTGCCAGGCTCGGATCCTTTTCGTCCCTTACCTTCCTTACCGCCATCGCGGAGTCCTCATAGGGCAAAGCCTGGCAATTTGGCAGTTTTGCAACAAATTTCAAGCATTCAGCCAGGGCTTGCGGATGGGAGTATACCTGTCGGATGCTGGCCAGAGGCACTTCATCGAGGGCAAGCAGGCAGTGTTCGACGCGCAGGACTTCCTCGCCGACGATGGAGAGCTGTGAGACGGAGAGGAGGTCATAGACTTCGTTGATGCTTCCCGCGGTTGTGTTCTCGACCGGCAACAGCCCATAGTCGACATCGCCGTCTTCAATCGCGTCGATGACCTGCTCCAGGGTGGCGACGCCCGCGAAAAGCGTGTGATCCAGGTACGGCGCGAAATGCTTGCGTCCTGCTAATTCGCTGTAGGCGCCCTCGATTCCCTGAAAGGCGACGCGATTCGCGCCGGTCTTGCCATAATCGAGGAGGTGGAGTTGCTGCGAACGGATCGAATCGTCGATAATTTCGTGAAAGACGCGTGTGACCAGGTGTGCATCCAGCCCCTGGCCGCGTCCCTTGGCGATGAGATCCGCCAGCAGCTGCTCTTCTCTCGAAAAATCCCGGATTGGGGTTCCTGTCAGGCCTTTGGCCTGTATTATTTGTTCCGCCAGTTTGCGGCGGTTCGCCAGCGCCTCGATGATGCGCTCATCCACCGAGCTTATTTCATTCCGGATTTTATCGATTTCGTCCATGCCGTCTCCTTTGTGTCCATCCGGGCATTCGCCTGAATGGTTCATTGTCCCACAGCCCGGTCCATTCTAAAATAGCGGGTGTGCAGTCTTTTCGGAGTGCGGCAGCTTGCTGCCGCTTTATGGATTCCCAGTTCCCGGTTGTCCTGCAAATAAAAACTGGGAATTGTGAAGTAGAAACTCTAAACTCCAAAGCGGCAGCAAGCTGCCGCACTCCGAAGGATTTTGCAATTAGCGGGAGTATTATGAAAGGAACCGTTACGCGAGGTTCTGATGTCCAATTCCCCGGCGCAAAATCGGCACTGGCGCTCCTTATTCTGATTAATCTGTTCAATTATATCGATCGCCAGGTTTTGTCGGCGGTGATAGGGCCCATCAAAAAAACTTTCTTTAGTCAAAACGGGGAAGTGGGCGCAGCAGGCGGCGGTGTGTTGAACGCTTGGATGCATTGGTTCCAGGCACAACTGGGATTCAAGCCTGAAGATGCTCTGCTGGGGCTTTTGGGAACCGCTTTTATGCTGACCTACATGATCGGCGCACCTGTATTTGCAAGGCTGGCGGAAAGGCGGTCGCGCTGGGGGCTGATCGCCTTGGGTGTACTCCTCTGGAGTTTAGCCAGCGGCGCTTCCGGACTTGCGCAGACTTTCGTCCTGCTTCTGCTTACCCGCTGCTTCGTAGGGATCGGAGAGGCTGCCTACGGGCCGGTAGCACCGGCGATGATTTCCGATATGTTCCCGCTGAAGATCCGGGGCAAAGTGATGTCCTGGTTTTATGTAGCCATTCCTGTGGGGAGCGCCCTGGGATACGTCCTGGGTGGTTGGGTGGCGAACTCGAATATTGGAAATTGGGGGGCCGCCTGGATCGGGCTTAAGTGTGAAAGCTGGCGCTGGGCCTTCTTTCTTGTGACATTGCCCGGAGTTGCGCTGGGGCTGCGGAGCCTGCTGATGCGGGAACCTTCGCGCGGAGATCAGGACTTCCGGCAAGCCATCAAGCCCGCGCCGGTGAAATGGAAAGAGTATTGGATATTGGTGCGAACCCCATCCTATGTGCTGTGCACGCTGGGACAGACGGCCATGACTTTTGCGATCGGGGGAATTGCTTTCTGGATGCCCTATTATCTTGAAACCCGGCCGGGCGCGCCTGCAAACTCCACGATCATCTTCGGCGCGATCACCGCAGTGGCCGGACTCAGTGCCACGCTCCTCGGGGGAATCGCGGGAGACAAGCTGCGCGATCGTTTCCCGGGATCCTATTTCCTTGTTTCCGGCGTTGCGATGATTGTCGGGTTCCCGGTATTTCTGGCTACACTCCGAGCCCCTTTCCCCTGGGCGATCTGGGTGATGGTTTTTCTCGCGTGCTTCTGCCTGTTTTTCAATACGGGCCCGACGAATACTATCCTGGCTAATGTTACCCATCCCTCCATGCGCGCTGCGGCCTTTGCCTTCAATATCTTTATTATTCATGCTCTTGGGGATGTCATTTCGCCGGTCGTCATCGGATTCCTGAATGACCGGTATGGAGATATGAACAAATCGTTCTTTGTGGTCGGACTGATGTTTCTTGCTGCCGGAGTGTTCTGGCTTGTCGGGACGCGCTATTTGCAGCGCGATACGGAAACGGCGCCGCTGCGCCGGACGCAGCCGTAGCCCGCATTTATCGCTCTCTCTAATGCAGCCGTGGATCGGAGTGTGTATATACGGATTCCAGATTGCAGATTCCAAACTGTAATCTGGAATCTGGAATAGAACAGCGGCCAGGAAAACTGTGCTTTTATTCTCATCGGGGAAATTTCCATGAAATCTTTTTTAATTCGCACCCAAAGGCACACTCAGTTTTTGGATATCACCAGGGAGGTTCAATCGGCGATATCAAGTCTCGGGATAAAAAACGGAGTTGCTACTGTTTTTGTGCCGCATACCACCGCGGGAATCACGATCAATGAAAATGCCGATCCGGACGTCACGTCCGATATCGCGGACGCACTGGATAATGCGGTTCCCTGGCAGGCGGGGTACAAACACTCTGAAGGCAACGCTGCGGCGCACGTCAAAGCAAGCATGATGGGATCATCGGTTCAGGCTATCGTCGAGGATGGACAACTGCGGCTCGGCACCTGGCAGGCCATATATTTTTGCGAGTTTGACGGTCCCCGTTCCCGCACTGTGTGGGTTGCATAAGAACGAAAGTCAGGCAAGCTCCGAGATGGGCGTCGCACGGAAGCGGCCGGAAGGCCTCGCATTTGCAGCGCGAGGCTTTCCGGCCGCCTCCATAAATGCAACAAAGTCAGCGGTGAACCAATGGCAGAGGGTACCTATTGGCTGGGCAAGGTCATCCGCGTAAATCCCGTAATGTTGACGTCGCGAAACATTGGCGTGCGCGGTGGCAAGAGGTCGGGCTGCAGGAACTCCGTGTCAAAGTTGTAGCCTCGTGAAGGCGGCGAGTAGACATTGGTGCAGCATTTATATATGCCCGTGGCTTGGCGATTATGGAACAAGCTGACGATCGATCCGCGATAATTCAGCGTCTGGCCGCCCCAGTTTTCCAGGTAACGAAGGAAGTTGTGAACGCCGCCGTCTGTCCCGAAGTCCTGGTATAGGGTATCGGGATGAGGGAAGGTTCTCCCTTTACCGGCGATGATTGCCAGTCTGTACCACGTTGTTGTTGCCGTTCGCCCTGCCAGGCCGCCGTTGCAGGTGGAGGCGAGAGAGTGCGGGCAATTAAAGGAGTAGCGATCGTTCCAGGCGTTTGAAAGAAGAGTAACCGCGTCGGCAATCACAGAAGCTGCCACATGAGAGCCGGAAAAAGAGCCGCCCGATGCATTATAGTTGCCCTGAATGTACATAGGGTTTTCGGAGGCAACCGCCAACCCATACGGTATGGTAGTGTTGAATCCAAGGCTAATAGTTGCACCATTGACCAGTTTTAGGGCGCGTCGGAAAAAAATAGGACGGTTTTTCCTTACGATTGCTGCAGTAACACCGGTATAAGTCCATGGACGAGCGCTGGCGTTAAGCGGAGAAGCAGCGCCGGGCGGCAGGATTGGCGTAATGCCATCATTGTCGAGAGTGCCGCTACCGTTGACATCTTCGCCGGTATCCAGAGCATTGTTGGGCAAGCCATTGTTTACATCGGATGGGTTTACATTATCTTCAAATCCATATTCTGCCGTTTCCTGATTTGACGCATTGCGATTTGAGCGCCGATCAGAGAAATAAACAACATATCCAGTGGTATTCATGGCATTGATGCCGCTTGCGCCGATAGCGCCGGTGAACCAGCGGGAGAGGTTGTTTACATCAAGCTCGATGTAATGCACAACGCCTCCAAGGTAAAGCTCATAAAGGCTCGCAGAAATATTATCGCGCAAGATGCCTTCTCGTGTGTCATACAACACATTAGGCCAGTATTGAATAGCTGCACCTCCGCAGGCTGGAGTCGTGGGAGAGTCTTTCAATCGCTGAAGACGAATGATCGCATTGGGCTGATTGGCGCAGAGAGGATTCGGTGATGTCAGGTCTCGGCCGGCGATTCCCAAGCCCAGGATTTCACTGGTGACGTCTTGCCAGCTCCCTGCCTGATCCTGCATTTCCATTTTGATGAATCCATCAATCAATGAGGTGCCCTCAGTGCTCCGAAATCCGTTCGCACTGGTACCCGCAACGGCGAAAGGGGTGCCGTCGGGCGCAGTCCCGGTTAACGGGATCGGAGCTGTCGCAGTGACAGTGGGCAATGCCGTAATATCCGCTGCGGTATCGGAGAGGATTATTCTTAAACTTGCCAAGGCAAAGAAACGTTGGGCGAATACATCCGGATTCGTGGTATTCTCGTCAGGAACCGGCCTTCGAATCAGATCTATCGGCGTAGCTCCCATGCTTACCAAAGGAAGATCCATCCGGCGCGCTCCGGTCCGTCCGTTTCGTATGTTGCCGTTGTAGGTGCCGATGGAGAGATTCGTCCAGGTCGGATTATTGATAGCGGAGCCGATCGTTCCCACAAGACTCCCTTCGCTCCTGGCAAGACTTCTATAGGCTCCCGGCGCCATGGCTACACTTACGGTGCCGGTGTAGTTGGAATTGGTATTCCAGCCGTTGCTCAGGTTTGTTCGAATCACTTCTCCGACGGCGGTAACCCGGTCTCTCATGGTTGCGGTGTTCCCGTTTCCTTCCGCCAGGTAAAGATTTCCATTCGTATGCACTCTGCCGCCAAAGTCAAAGTTAGGACCGGCAAAAAAACTCAGATCGGTTTCGGAGAAGATACCGAATTGGAAGACAGGCACGGCTACCGTTTGCAGGCTTCGCTGCACTCTGACTTCAGCGCTGCTATGAGTGCGGGCCGTAACCGTCATCGTATACGGAGTGAGCAGTCCTACGAGACCCTCGTAGGGACCTGACGGGATTGTGCGCGTATCGGCGCGCGGTTTTCCCTGGGCATTCAGAGGGAAGTTTATCTGATACCCCGATCCTCCCCCCGGTGAAATAAATTGAATATTGGGTAGGGTAGGCGGGGT
>CAVRAD010000007.1:0-171567 GCA_963718845.1 uncultured Acidobacteriota bacterium | reverse complement strand
GTATGCGAGAAATCCCCTCCGATCAGTTGCGCGCTCCCGGAGCGGCCAGGCTCCGTCAATCCGTCATAAAAATCCAAAATCCAGCGCTCCGAAATTCCAGCGGGGACAGCCAGCGAAACGGTAAAGAAAAGCGGGCGGGCTCCCATTGCAGCCAAATCACTCAAGTTCACGGCAATGGACTTGTAGCCGAGACGGCGGGGCGTGGTCCACTCCCGACGGAAATCGATCCCTTCCAGGAGCATGTCTGTGGTAACCAGCAGATATTCTCCCGCATGCCTGGGACGAATGACCGCGGCATCGTCCCCGATCCCTTTTTTGACTAAAGGGCTTTTTGCCCCGTAGCGCTCCAGCAGGAGCCGAATAATCTTTTTTCGCTTGATTAATCCGGACATGGGAAGAGGTTGATGCTTGGTTCGTTTTTACTGTTTTTTCTCAAACAGTTCGTTGATTTCGGTCATGAATTCGCTTACATCCTCGAACTCCAAGTAGACAGAGGCAAATCGAAGGTAGGCAACCTTGTCTATCCGTCTCAGCTCGGAAAGAAGAATTTTTCCGATGTTAACGGAATCCAGCTCGCGTTCGGGGCTTTCCTGGACGGTTTGTTCCACTTTGTCGACGATCTTCTCGAGTTGCGTGAGGCTGACCGGCCTTTTTTCGCATGCCTTTAGAAGCCCATTCAATATTTTGTTCCTGTCGAACCTTTCTCTGCCGCCGTCCTTTTTCACAACCATGTACGGTATTTCATCGCTGCGTTCATAGCTGGTGAAACGGCGAGCGCAGTTCAGGCACTGGCGCCTGCGCCGGATGGAATCTCCGTCGCGGCTTTCCCTGGAGTCTACGACTCGGTCTTTTAAAAATCCGCAGTAGGGACACTTCATAATTTTGATTCCGGATTCCGGATTCCGGATTCCGGATTCCAGATTTTATTTAGTCTGGAATCAGGAAATTGAAATCGGGAATCGATTATATCCACGCCCGTCTGCGCCGCCTCGCTACAAAACCCCGCGAGAAATGCGGACTAGAAATCATGGATCTTGCAAGTATTAATAGGAAATTCCCCAAAACGTCAAGCAGAAACGGCAGGCAGTCGTTAGTCGGCAGTCAGCTGTCGGCAGTGAAGAAGTGGGTGTCCATGTTTCACTAGTTTCAGTTCTGGATGAGTTTATGGGAGTCAGTTGGCAGTGCAGAACGGTGGGTGTCCACGATTGGTCGGGCAGGAGTCGGTGTCCATCATTGGTCGGTAGTTGGTAGTTGCATGTCGGCAGTCAGCTGATAGCTGACAGCCGACTGCCGACTAACGACTGCCGACTAACGACTGCCGACGCCGGCTAGTGAAATCTTTACTGGGTTGGCTCGCTTCTGTGTTAATTTTTATGCATACGCTCTTGCATTTTATTGAACTTTAAAACGTATCGCTTCGTTTTCATGGCTAGGAACAGGATAGCTGCCAAGGAGTCAACGGTGCTCTCGGGCGATCAAAAACTTGTAGAGCGCTGTCTTCAAGGAGACGATGCTGCTTGGGAACTGGTGGTGAACTCCTACGGGAAGCGCATTTATAACCTGAGTTACCGCTACACCAACCGCAGAGATGAAGCAGAAGACCTGACTCAGAATATCCTGATCCGGGTTTATCAGAATCTCCGGAGCTACCGTTCGGATGCCGGCAGCTTTCAAAACTGGATTTTGCGAGTAGCCCGGAACCTGATTATTGATCACTACAGACAAGCCCGTCGATTTCCGCAAACGGGAGGGAGCGAGGAATTGGAAACCATGAACATCCGGGACGACAGGACTCCCAATCCTCAGCGGGCAGCAGAACAGGCTGAGGCATCCCGGTTTCTGCAGGACGGGCTCCAGGCATTATCACCTGAACTCAAAGAAGCCATTATACTTAGAGATATTGAAGGGATCGGCATATCAGGATATGGCCGAGCTCCTCGGCGTTCCTGAAGGAACGGTGAAGAGCCGGATCAACCGTGGGCGGATTGAATTGGCCAAACTGTTAATGAAGCGACGTGCCCTGCTGGGGATGCAGATGTAAGAGGATATTTATGGATTGTTCAAAAATTGAGCTCTGGCTGAGCGATTATATGGAAGCCAGCCTTCCCGCCGACGAGACGGACACGGTGGCAAAACACCTCGAAAGCTGCCAGAAACTGCTTCGGCCCTGCTGCAGGAAATGCAATCCATCGTTTCTCTCTGCCACAACTACCCTTCGCTGGAATTGGCATCCGCACTCGATCGAGAGAATCCTGCTCCGAACCTCCGGTCGTCCCAGGACCCGATCCTTCAAGGAACTGTTGCACCATATACCTCGTTCGGCCGCTGCTTAACGCCAAGGCTCGCTATCGGGGCAGCGCTGGCAACTCTATTCCTCGTTTTGATGCTTGACGTGATGTTGCCGAAATTATCCGTAACGATCTCGAGCCTGTCCCCGGACAGAATTGTTCAGCTCATGGACCGGGGAGCACAGCAGTTGTACGGCGAAGGATTGAGAGCTTACAACAAAAAGAACGAGTGGCAGGATCAGTATAATCGATTTAAAAACAATACTTTAAACAATTTTCGCTCCGTGATGGAGCAGATAGAAGTGCCGGTCGAAGGACACAAAAAAACAGAAGAGCAGGTGCCACGGAAAGATAGCGCACCCAAAGGAAAAAAGCAGCGGTCTCTTCCTGTGGCCAGCCTAGAAAGCCTTTGCCCCGGATTTCTCAGCCGGGGTTTTGCGGACGTGAGGTGACTGATATGAAATGTTCATACCATCCAGCAGTAGAATCTCAGGAATCCTGCAACGCATGCAGCAAATCTCTCTGCGGGGAATGCGCGCACAAAATAAAAGGCAAAGCTTACTGCCAGGACTGTCTGATCCAAGGGGCGGAATGGGCTGCCACGGTCAAAGGGCTCAAGCTGCCTACCGATTCTCCCAGGAGAGCCGCTCTTTGCGCTATCATCCCCGGCATGGGCGCCGTCTATAACAGCGAATATTTAAAGGCAATCACCTATTTTGCCGTTTGGTCCGCCCTGGCCTTGCTGGGCAGCCGGGTAAGCGGGATCTTTGGTTTCGGGGCTGATCGTCTTTGTGCTCTTTACCATGTTCGACGCCTATCGCAGCGCGGAAGCCAAGGTCCGCACGCAGCTTAATACGATTCCGATTTTAGAAACAGCGCACCAGGATAAAACGACCGTCGGCTGGGGCATTTTCCTGATGATCCTAGGCGTGTTTTTCCTGCTCGAGAATGTCATTCCATTCCATTTCCTGAACAAGCTCTGGCCGCTGATTTTTGTTTTATTGGGCGCATACCTCGTTTACCGCGCTCTGCAGAACAGGCAATCTCAGACCGCTGCCGCGCAAAATATCAAGTTAGAGGCGAAGGAGGATATCTGACATGACTGCTTATTCTCGCAGCGGTGCCTTGACCGCGGGCTTGATCTTGATTGCTCTCGGCGTGATCTTCCTGGCGGAAAACTTCTATGCTCCTTTCTCCGCCTGGCGTCTGATCGCGCGGTATTGGCCGGTCATTCTGATTATCATCGGAGTGAAGAGACTCTTTTGCTATTTTACCTGGCCGGCGACTCCGCCTGCACAAAACAAGATACCTCCGAAGGAGTAAAACCATGTCGCACAGGCTTCGTCCATCGCTGTTGGGATCCCTGCTCTGGATCGGGCTCGGGATTTTATTTCTGCTGAGAAATTTTGGCATCGGGCCCGATTTCTGGTCGCTTGCCGGACGGTATTGGCCGGTTTTATTGATTCTCCTCGGCCTGGGAAAAATTGTGGATTACTTCCTGCATAAGGATGGGGTTTCTATTCGATTTGGGGAAATAATCGGCATTTTTCTGCTGCTTGTGATCGGATCCGCCGTGACCAGAGCTTCTGAAAGCCATTTGGGCCGCTTCATCCGTGAACTTCCGATCCAAATAGGCGGTACATCCATGCGGCCAGGACAGTGGTTAGGAGAGACGCATGCATACTCGGAAGAAATGACCTATTCCCTCGATCATCCAATGCCGGTTCTGGTCGAGAACTCCTATGGGTCGGTCACTGTCACTTCCGGAAGCGCCCGGGAGATTCGCATACGTCTGAAAAAGGTGGTTTACGGCAACGAACCCCGCGCAAAGAGTATCGCGGATGAAATTCGCCTCGAGGCAAAACCGGAAAGAAGGGGTCCGTCCACGCCAAACCCGAAGCCGGAAGCCGAACCCGGGAAAAAACCCCGAAGTCGAATACTTCGTAGTCCGCACTAATCGGGAGGATTTGAGCGGAAAAGATTACAGCTTCAACACGGATCTGGAAATAACCGTTCCCAAAAACTCGTCGCTGCAGGTGAAAAACACCTTTGGAGAAATCAGCGTTGCGGAAATCAATGGAGACCTGGATTTAAGCACCACACATAGAGGGCTCGAAGTCCGGGACTGCGCCGGGCAGTTTAAAATATCCACTCGCTATGCCGATTCCCGCCTGACCAATCTTGTCGGAAATCTCAATCTGGACGCACGCGGCAAGGTATATATCGATTCTATCAAGGGCAATGTTACCGTGACCGACGAATATGCCTCGCTGGAAATCTTCAACGTGGACGGAGAATTAACAGCCTCAAATACCGAGGGCAATATTCGAGCGGAGCGGATTACGAAGCATGTAACCATCAACTCGCGCGGCACCGAAGTGAGTGTGGATAATCTGCAGAGCAGCCTGAAGATCAACGCGAGCCATAAGGATGTCGATATTTCCAATGTCGCTTCCAATGTGATCATTGAAAGCCGGTTTGCCGGCCTTTCGGTGAAAAACGTCAAAGGAAACGTCGATATCCAATCAAACTCCGACAGCGTGGATGCCGAGGATGTGCGCGGAAGCTTCAAGTTGAGAGGTCGTGCCAGCGAGGTCCAGGCAACCCGGATAAGCGGCCCGCTGGATATTCAGACATCGCTTAAGGATGTCGTCGTCAATGACTTTGACAATTCCTGCAGTGTCACGCAACGAATTCGCCGGAATTAACGTCTCATCCCGGAAACTCGGAAAGGGCGACGTGATTCTGAAAAACCGCAATGGAGACGTGGAATTGTATTTGCCGGAAAACGCTTCATTCCTGATCGACGCCGTCTGCCAGCGAATGGCAAAGTGGAATCGGATTACCCAGGATTGGGGACCTCAGGGAACAATGAGGTCCAGCGCTGTGAAATCCAAGGTCAAAACGGGCGGGCCCAAGATTACGGTGGAAACCCAATATGGCTCAATTCGGATTCATTCCACTCAAGCCGGGGAAGCAAGTCGGCCCAATGGTCAAGAAAACGCAGATGGAGATGAGGGCTCCATGCGCACGCCTCAACAGTTTACCGGCACTGGGAAGAGTTTGTCTTTTTTTGCTCCCGGAGCAAAGGATACATAGGAGTTACTATATGACAAAACTGGCCTGGGCATTGTGCTTCCCGTTGCTTTTTGCCGGATGCAACTTTGCGGAACGCATACCTATCGAAATGGTTACGGCAAGCCAAAACCAGCCGCTCCAAAAAGAGAAAACCCTCGATTCCACTATTCGTTTTGACATAGGTTCCCTTGAAATCACGGGCGAAAAATCGTCCAGATCGCTCTATTCCTACGATTTGGAATACGACAAGTCCAGTTTTGCGCCCAGTGTGCGCTACAACACCGCCGTTGATGGAACGGAAGGCCGGTTTTTTTTCGGTCTTGAGAGTACTCACAAAACAGGAATTCGTGCACAGAGACTCAATAACCGGTTGCGGCTTGCTCTCAGTGACTCCATCCCCTTAAAACTGCAGATTAACGCAGGCGTGGGTGACGCCCGTCTATCCTTGTCCGGCCTGAAAATTTCAAACCTCGATTTTGAATCCGGCGTCGGCGAGGCAAAGGTGTCGGCCTATGAACCGAACGCGATTCCCTGCGAACACATAAGATTAAAAAACGGGGTGGGCAGACTCGAAGCCACCGGCCTCGGCAATTTGAATTTCAGAGAACTCGAATTCGATGGGGGCCTGGGCGGCGCTATGCTGGATCTTAGCGGGGAATGGAAACAGAATGCGGATATCCGCATCCAGGTTGGCGTAGGCGGAGTGAACCTGCGTATTCCCCGGGAAATCGGCGTGAAAGTGGAATCCGCAAAAAATTTCCTGAGCGGGCTGCACCTCGAGGGATTCAATAAACAGGGCTCGTTTTATTACAGCGAAAATTACGACAAGGCCGCCGTCAGAGTATCGATCTACATCACAACCGGCATCGGAGGGCTCCGTATTACCTGGCTATAATTTGGTGTCAGGCTCACCATTTTCTTCTGCGCGCTCAAGTCTGGAATATCGTGTAAGCCTGACACTTAAGCATGTAATGGTTGATCTCATTCGGGGGGAAGCCCATGCGTGTATGCCTGGTTTTGATTTGTTGTCTATTTGCTCCAGCCCTTTTGTCCCAGGATCTCGCTCAGGAATCCGCGTCCCCTTCCCAATCCCCCTATGTCGAGCGCGAAGAAAGAGAATTCAACTTCTTCCCCGGAGGAAAGGCTGAGATTCTATAGGAGTGCCCGGCAGCCTTAAGATCGTGGGGTGGAAGAAGGGCTCCGTTCGCGTGGAGGCGGAAAAAATCATTTATTATGAAACGCCGGAAAAGGCAAAGGCGTTCCTGCAAAAGTCTCCCGTTCGAGTCCGCCATAACGAAACCTCCACTACGATTCGCGCCGCGGGAAATCCGGAACTGCCGGCACTATTGGAGGTCAATCTCACGGTTTATCTCCCCGGCGAAAAGACGGATATTAAGGCCAAAATGGATCGCGGCGAATTCTCCGTAAGCTCCATCAACGGCTGGGTCGAGGTCACGCTGCAAGAGGGCAGCCTTGAAGCCAAATCCATGGCAGGTTACTTCTCCGGCAAGGTGCTTAAGGGTGACGTCCTTATCGAAATGTCCGGCATTCGCTGGAATGGGCTGGAGCTTGCGGCCGTGACACAGCAGGGTTCGGCGAATCTTATTCTTCCGCTAGAATATTCCGCCGCTCTCCAGCTTGAAACCCGCGCCGGCAAGGTGATCGTCAATTATCCTCCCAGGATAGAAGAGGGAGAGGAAATCCCGCCTGAAATCGTGATCCGCAAAAACTCCCAAACTCTGAAAGCTTCCGTTGGAAACGGCGGTGCGCCTATTCGAATAGTCACCTATTCCGGTGACGTGACTCTATCGAAAAAAGAAGAATAAGGGCTCTCCTGCAACTCCTTTGAGCCTTGGCGCCTTCGAGTCTTCGAGTTAGACTCTCCATGTTTCTTTCTTTTTTCTAAGAAAATCTGCGGAAGATCGTTATACCGGTTGAACAGGCCGGAATAACCCCGGAGTAAACAATGAGGGCTGCATGAGGACTCCAGACTCAAGCTGGGTGCCATCCGTATTGGCCGAATATGAACAGCCGCTGACTCGCTATGCCGCTCACATTACCGGAGACATCGAGCGGGCACGGGAAGTCGTTCAGGACACTTTCCTGAAGCTCCTGCGCCAAAAGCCGGCCGAAATCCGCGACCATCTGGCGCAATGGCTTTACACCGTCTGCCGCAACCGGGCGCTGGATGTGCTTAGAAAGGAGAGACGAATGACTGGAATCAGCGATGCCCAGCTCGAGCTGCAGGCCCATTCCGGGCCGGCCGTCCCGACAACCATGGAACAAGAAGAGCAGCTCGCAGATATTCTGAAAATACTCAGCACTCTCCCCGCAAACCAACAGGAAGTCCTACGGCTGAAATTCCAGAGCGACATGAGCTATGCGGAGATCAGCCAGATCACCAATCTTTCGGTAAGCAATGTCGGCTTTCTCATCCACACCGGGCTGAAGACAGTTCGGGAAAGGGTCCATGCACGGCCGGCAATAAGGAGGGTGAAATGAAGATAGACGCCAATGATCCGAAATGGACCGCCTACGCTCTCGGCGAAATCACGGATGAGAAAGAGAGAGCGGAAATCGAAAGCATCCTGGAAGAATCCGAGGAAATGCGCCGGCTGGTCGAAGACATCCGCCAGACCGCCGGATTCCTGAAAGAAGAACTGCGCGCGGAACAACCCGTCGGGCTAACCCAGGCTCAGCGCGAGCGCATTCAGGAAAAAGCCGATTCTGGCAAAAGCTGGTTCGGCTGGAAACCGGCGTGGGCCCTGGCCACTGCCGCCGCGGCCATATTGATGGTTTCGTTCGTCGCACTCAGGCATCTCAAGGAAGCTGAACCAGCCCCTGATAATAACCAGATAGCATCCGTAACGCCAAAGGAACTGCCTCCAACGCCGCAACGGCAAATGGAGATTCGGGACAAGTCCGAAACATACACGAATGCCGCTCCTGACGCCGAGGGCAAGTCCAAGGCCGATTCCCCCTCCGTTGCGCAGCTGAAACCGTATGCAGATTTTAAGAAAGTCGAAGCAGCCGTCAGCGCTGCTGCGCCTCAGCCCATGATGGAATCCGCTTCATCCGCAGGGACGGGGCTTCCTGATAAGGTGGCAAAAAGCCTGCCTCTCATTGGCAACGATGTAATGCAGGTCGGCACCGTGATGAGTGGTGCGGCTGGTGCGCCCGGCGAGGGTGGTGCAATTGGTGGTGGGGTAAGCGGTGGAGTGGCTAAGGCAGAGATGCCGGCATCACCCTCTGCTGCTGCTTCCTTTTCAGTCAGGTCCGGCAACATGGCTGCGGTAGCACAAAAGGACGGGATTACCGCAAACGACGCACGCTATGGGCGGCCATGGCCGGTGCCGATGCCTCCGCATCCTAAAGGTAAGCTGCCTCCGTGGCAGAAGCCTGGTGGCAACTTCAATACCGAAGCTTACGACAACATCCTCGACAATCCGTTTCTCGATGCCGCTCAAAATCCCCTTTCCACATTCTCGATTGATGTGGATACCGCATCGTATTCGAATGTGCGCCGCTTTCTCGACAGCGGTTCGCTTCCTCCCAAGGATGCCGTGCGCATCGAGGAACTGGTGAACTATTTTGACTACGACTACAAAGGCCCCAAGAACGGCAAACCGTTTGCAGCCAATTTTGAAATCACGGAAGCTCCCTGGAAGCCGGAGCATCGCTTGCTGCGCATTGGCCTGAAAGGTCGCGAGATTGATCCCGGCAAGCGCCCGGACAGCAATCTGGTTTTCCTGCTCGACGTTTCGGGTTCGATGGCTGACGAAAACAAGCTGCCGCTTGTGAAGGAATCGATGCGCTTGCTGGTGGATCAGCTCACGGAATCCGACCGGGTAGCCATTGTCGTGTACGCGAGCGATACGAGCGTGTTCCTGAAGTCCACTAGCGGCGATCAGAAAGAGAAGCTTCGCCACGCCGTCGAACGTCTGCACGCAGGAGGCAGCACGAACGGAGCGTCCGGAATCCAGCTCGCCTACCAGACCGCAAAGGATAACTTCATCAAGGGCGGCATCAATCGGGTCATTCTGGCTACCGACGGCGATTTCAATGTCGGAATGACGAACAGGGGAGACCTGACGCGCCTGATCGAGGAAAGGGCGAACAGCGGCATTTACCTCAGTGCCCTCGGCTTCGGCATGGGCAACTACAAGGATGCCACGCTGGAGCTCCTGGCGAATAAAGGCCGTGGAAACTATGCCTATATCGACACGTCGAATGAGGCAAAAAAGGTACTGGTCGAACAGATCAATTCCACGCTGGTTCCAATCGCCAAGGACGTCAAAATTCAGGTGGAGTTCAATCCCCAGCGTGTGAATTCCTATCGCCTGATCGGGTATGAAGACCGCATCATGGCCAAGGAGGATTTCAACGACGACACCAAAAAGGCCGGCGTCATCGGGGCCGGACACGCGGTGACGGCTCTCTATGAAATCGTGCCGGTTGGAGTGTCCGAATCGAAACCCGGAGTGGATCCGCTGAAATATCAGAAACCGCCGCAAGCCTCATCAGCTGCCCACAGCGACGAACTGGTTACCATTAAGATCCGAAGTAAAGAACCGGAGAAAGAGACCAGTGTTCTGTCGGAATTCTCTGTCAAGGAGTCTAAAGAAAAATTCAGCGACGCTTCCCGCGATTTCAAATTCGCCGCCGCCGTTGCTGCGTTCGGGATGGCGCTGCGCGATTCTCAGTACAAAGGGAGCGCCAATCTGGAAAGCGCTTTAGAGTGGGCAAAAGCGGGTAAAGGCGACGACAAGCACGGATATCGCCAGGAGTTCATCCGCCTGGTCCACCGCGCAATATCCATTTCCGACTAATCAGAAAAAGGTATCAGGTTAGAATTTTCCCAATTTTATCAAAATGCCTGGATTACGTTGCTGCCGGCAGAAATTGGGGAAATTCTAGCTCGCATTTCTCACGGGGTTTTGTAGCGAGGCGGCGCAGACGGGCGTGGATACAAGGCGCGCGACCGAGGGCCCCGCAGACGTACTCGACGGTACGTCGAGGAGCCCGACGGAGCGCAACGCAGTAGACATGCCCGGATCCGCCGCCGCAGTAGAAAGCCCGTGAGAAATGCGGGCTAGCCTGACACCTTTTTCGTTAGCTTACGCAGGCTGATCCCGATCGATTTCAGCCCGGGAAGAGGCTTATCAATAAAGAATCGATAGAACAGGCCACCGAGAACCGAGGCGCCGTTATAAAGGTGGTACAGCACATGAAGAGGAATGATCATCAATGTAAATCGAGGTCCGCGAATCCGGGAAAAGAACAGGTAGAGCGGCCAGTTGAAAGCAAGTATCAGTCCGATCGCGGGTATCAAACCATAGAGACACTTGGGAAACCAGAGAGACAGGATGAGGGAAAAAACGATCATCCAGGCAAGTACTACGCTAAGAACGCCCGAGACTTTAAGGTTTAGGTCACCAATTTCCTTAGACGCTCGACTGTCCTGAAACAGAAGCCTCATCCACGGTATGCCCCGGAAGAATATGTCCGCCCGCACCATCTGAAGGAGGGTCCACCGCTTTAAATGCTTCACCTGGACGGACGGCTGCAGCCGAATCCGCATCCCCAATGCATGCATCCGGTGGCCCAGTTCAATATCTTCAATCATCGCACCACGGTAGCGCTCGGCATCAAATCCGCCGGCCTTTTCAAAGGAGCGTTTGCGAATTGCCCCGCAGCCGGCCCAGAAAGTGGATGCCTCCTGGCGGCTGGTCTGGTGGACAAAATGGTGAAGCAGGTTGCGATATTGGGAGACAAGCGCCGGCTCTAATGGCTCCGAATCATAGGAGCCGAAAACCGCATCCAGTGTTTCGTCCTCCACTAAAGGCTTTACGAGTGCGCTAATGGTTCCCGGAAGTGCAAGAACATCGGCATCCATGAACACAACAATCTGCCCTGTAGATTCCAGGACACCAGCATTTCTGGCTTTCGCCGGGCCGTTGATACGCCCTGTTAACCGCACGATGCGATCGGCCCACTCGGACGCAACTTTGATCGATTCGTCGGTTGAGGCGTCGTCGACGTAGATGAGTTCCAGACACTCCTTCGGCCAGTCCTGGGCGCGGAGCGAAGCGAGGGACCTCTTCAGCATTTCCGAAGCATTGCGGCCTGGAACGATGACGCTTACTTTAGGAGTTATCATACATGGTTTCTTCAGAAACAGCGTCCGGAACACAAACAAATGATGTAATCGTGCCTCCCTGGCATTAGAATACACGCTCCAGGGCTGCAACATGCCTACATGGCAGGTTCGGCCCGAAGCTGTATATTGGCAGTGTTCAGCAGAAGCGTAAAGGCGGTAATGAGTTGACTTGCCGATACGCGATGAATCCGGCCTCTGCCACGGGCTTGGATCTATGGACCTGCTGACCAGGGGAACCTAGTATGCCATGGTTTTCCGCGGCCGATCAACGCTGTTTGCATACGCGCTATCATCCCTGATGCGAAAAACGGATCATTTCGCGCCTTCTCTGACACGACAGGGGGATCGATGGGGTGCAAGGTGTCTTACGCGCGGAAGTATATGCCTCAAGCATCCAGGCGCGTAGCGGGAGAGTTGAATTTGGAGGATCAGGAGATAAAAACACTGTCGCCGCGCATGTCACCGGGGCATCACCTGATGCAGGGTGCGGCCTTGACCTTCATGGCAGATGCGCTGTTCCCGCTGACGGGCATTGTTACCGCCGCATTTCTTACCCGAAATCTAGGTACGGGACATTACGGTCTCCTCACGCTTTCCTCCACCCTGATCACCTGGATTGAACTTATCATCGGATCGCTTTTTGCCCGGGTGACTATAAAGATAATAGGCGAAGCCAAGGACTGGCGCCCCATAGGAGCGGCAGTACTGCGGCTGCACGTCTTCGCCTGTATCGGCGCAATGGTTGGTTGCTGGGTTCTGGCAAAACCGTGCGCCCGGCTGCTTGGCGAACCCGAACTGGCGGCATATCTGACGCTTTTTGCAGTCGACCTCCCCATTTATGCATTCGCTAACTGCTATCGCAGCATTATGATCGGTAGGGGTAAATACTCTGAGCGGGCGGTAGTGAGTGTCGGTCGCTGGATCACCCGGTTGGTCCTTATCATTTTCCTGGTTGAATTGGGCCTTTCTGTAACCGGTGCCATTCTGGGCATGATTGGCGCCTCGGTGGTCGAACTGGCGATCGCCCGCTATTACATCCGCCCTCCTTGGTCCTGGAAAAAGGGCATCCATGTCCCTCTCTGGGGTTATGCCGTACCCATTTTTCTGGCGACCCTGGTGCTGCGCTTCCTGAGCATGGATTTGTACTTTTTGAAAGCCCTGGGAGCTTCTGCTGCGCAGGCAGGAATCTACGGGGCATCTCAAAACGTGGCTTTCGTCATGCCAGGCGTATTTGCGGCTTCTTTTTCGCCACTACTCCTGTCCACCATCGTTCGAGTGCTGCGTGAAGGCGACCTGGCGGCTGCCAGGACTTTGGGCCATAATGCGATACGATTTGTACTAGCGCTGTGTCCGATAGCGGCTATTGCCGCCTCTGAATCGAATGAAATAGCAATTCTGCTCTTCGGCGCCCGGTTCGCAGATGCAGGTCCTTTGATATCGATCCTTGTTTTCGCAGGGCTCTCGATGATGATGATCAACTTGTTGGGTTCTGTCCTGGTAGCCTGGGGAAAGCCCTTCTGGCCCCTGCGCATTGCGGCCCCGCTTCTTCCTATTGCTATTGCCGGCTACCTTTTCGTTATTCCCCGGTTCGGTCCGACAGGCGCTGCATTGGTGACTGTAACGGTAACGGGTCTAGGCGGCCTGGTTAGTATTATCACTGTTAAAGTTCTTCTCAAAATCGATCTGCCGGCAGTCACCCTCGTCCGTGCTCTTCTTCTCTCCGGAATAGCCTATCCATTGGTTCATTCTTGGCCAATGCATGGCCCCGTAATTATTGTCAAAATAGCAGTGGCGATTGTGTCGGTCCTGGCCGCTTATGTTGCACTTGGAGAATTCAAACGCAATGAAATCACTTTCTTCCGGGCAACCATCCGACAGGTTCTAGCCCGCATTTCTCATCGGATTTCATAGCGATTCTGTGCGGGGGGGCAATGCTATATCTCAGCGCGCATCGCTCATTTCATTCTTTCGGGCTTCCTCCATGGAGCGCCTGGCCTCTTCGTATCCTGGATTTATCTCTAGAGCTCTTGATAAATAACGGATAGCCTCGTCATAGTTCTTCCGTCTCATCATGATCATCCCAAGCCTGTAATGAGCCTGTTCATAATTTGGTTTGATTTGCAAAGCCCTTTTAAAATTAAGCTCGGCTTGTTCAAGACCCTCCAATCTAAGATATTCCATTCCGAGCCCGTAATACGCCCGAGGTTGATCGGGTTGCGTTTTGATTGACTCCCGAAAATGTGCAATGGCCTCCCCTGACTTGCCCATCATTGAATATGCCGTTGCGAGGTTTAAATGAGCCCTATAGTGCTGTTTGTCCCTTTCTATTGCTTTTAAAAAATATTTCTCGCAGAGGTCTAATTTATTCAACTCCAGATACACATTCGCCAGGTTGTAATTTGCATTGACGTACTTCGGATCGATCGATAAAGCCTTTTCATAATGATATATAGCCTTTGGCAAATCGTTTTTTTGCCTATAGGCATTTCCGAGATTGCACTGTGCATGCTTGTCCCTCGGATGTCCTCGTATCGCTTCCAGGAAATGGGCTATCGCCTCATCTGTTTTCCCGGATTCCAGAAGCCTTAACCCGAGGTTGGTATGCGCCACATTATTGTTTTTAGTAACGCTGACACTGTGACTGAAAATCGTAGTAGTGTTTTCCCAATGACCCACTTGTGCGGAAGAAACGGCGATGCAAACAAGAATACTGAGCGCCGCGCCGATACCCAAAATCCTCTGCCTGTGGCGCGATTTGGCAAAGAGGTCCGCGGCGCCCCAGGCGATCATGATAAATACGCCTACCAGAGGAATGTAGGTGTAGCGGTCCGCTTGAGAATGAGGCCCGCTCCGAACCAGCCCGATGACCGGTAACAGGGTGACAAGATACCAAAGCCAGCCGGCCAATAGATATGGATTTTGCCTCCTTCGCCAGTATGCCAGAAAAGAAATGGCTGCCAGCACGGCCAGGGAAAGAAGCACTTCCCACATAGGAATTTTTCTCACCAGAGGATAGGGAATAGCGAGCCCGGAGGGCCACACCATCAGATACAGATACTTCGCATATGCAACGATTGCACCTTCCAGGGTATTAAGCGAGGGCAATAATTTTGAAAGGTCGATGAAGGAAACATTCTTCCTCTGAATGACCATCAAAGTAATTACCGCACCGATGATCATAGGGAAAAAGAGCAAGGCTTTTTCCACAAATAGCCGACTCATCGAATGAGCCGCAAAGGCTCTGCCCAATGGTGACGAGGATGTGAGTTCCGATTGTTTGTTTTCGCGCTTTTTCCCCTTTCCCTTGACCGGTGTTGACGTTGATTTTTTTCCCTGTTGGGAGGAAGCCGCCGCCTCCGGCTTTTCGCCGACAAATCGGTTCAACGGCCAATAATCTAGCACCAGTAGAATAAGCGGAAGAGTAACGGACATGGATTTGGCCATCAGCGAACACACGAATGACACAAATACAAATAGAGCATTGCTCAACCTCGGCTTTCGGACGTATCGAAGGTACATCCACAAGGTCGTCATCCAGAAAAAGGCATTGAGCAAATCCTTCCGGTCGGCAACCCAGGCGACAGGTTCGACATGCAGCGGATGCACCCCAAACAGGGCGGCCACGAACGCGCTGCAATATACAGCCCCCGTCATTCGGTGCAACACATAAAACAGGAGGAGGGTATTGAGGACGTGGATCACGAGATTGACAAGATGGAAAGCGCCAGGATCGCGGCCGAAAAACTGGCTGTCGGTCATAAGCGATAGCCAGGTCAGGGGATGCCAGTGAAGCTGCATGGTCGTGGTGAACGCCCATTTGAGACCTTCAAGGGACCATCCCCCAAGGACGTGGGGGTTTTCGAACACGTAGGCTCCGTCATCGTAATAGATAAACTCGTATCCTCCTACCCGCCAGAAGACGACGAGCACGGCTGCAGCCAAACCTATGGAGATTAGAATGTTTTTCAAGCGGAGAGAGGACATAATGCTTTATAACCCGCAGAGCTTATGGAAATCGTTGAGGATGATTCACGTTGCTCTTCCCGCTGTGCTCTAATAGAAAGGAACGAAGGCACTCATAGTTTTGATTTGTATCGCGCCCAATCAGGAATTCGTAGACGCGCGTATGTTTTAGAAGAATCCAATTGTTGTAAACACGCGAAAACAGCAACCCCGTGTGCCGTACCGATTCGCCGAAACTCTTCTGCAGCAGGAATTCCAGGCCCTGGTAAAGGCCGATTCCTATGATGGAGTTCGCGATCACATGACGCAAAGCCGCACTCCTGGAAACCGCTTTGATCTGAGCCCGTCGTCCCGTAGTGCGATTGCCCAGGAGAAGAAATGCCGCGGGCACAGGTTGTCGGCAGATTTTGTTCTCGAAATATCGGACATCTATATTGATCTTGGAACTGAATTCGATCCTTTTATCTAATTGCGTATAGCGGGGGTCAATGCCCGGCGGAACACTCTGGGGGTGAACGCCTATGCGCAACGGAAAGGGGAGCAGAAAGCCGTCGGGTCGCAGAAGCGGGGAATCTTCGGAAATAAGACGGAAAGAATTTTCCTGCTGAAGCAACGAGAGCGCCAGCGTGGATTTTCCACCTCCGCTGGGCAAGAGGATTACGGTTCCCCTGCCGCCCGATTCTATCCCGAGACCATGGATGCGGTGAAGTCTTCGCTTCTCCAACGCCTCCGAAATACGCGAGAGAATCGTCAGGTATGCGATTTCATGCGCCAATTCAATGTCCGTCGTAATGATCCGGCATTGATTCGCTTCCTTGTCGTAAATATTGATCCCACGGCCGAAGTAGTCAATATAGGTAAAACGACCATCGCCAAAGCATATATTTCGAGGAGTGGCCAGTGTGCATTTCAATTCCGGCAGCCGATCGTAATCCGGGGCTGAGCGCTCAAAAATCAGATGGAGGTCGGGTTGAACAGACCCCGATAAAAAATAGGAAAAATCGTTCTCCAACGAACGATTGAATTCCTCTTCCGAGCTTTGGATGTGGACACCCACACCATAGAAATCAAATTGAACTGTAATCATGAACAACCCGTTTCTTTGAATGCATCCGGTATCTTCGGCCCAGGAGACTACCCAAGTATCTCATTCTAACAAAAAACTGCTCCCTGCACTTTCCAAATCAATATAAAGAATGATACCGGAGCGGTTTTTAGCTAACATATTGCCCACCGTTGAATTTCATGGATAGAAATGCGGGGAATGAGGACTGTCAGCCGTGAAAAAAATCCGTTCTATCGTGTTGCACCTTCTGGACGCGCTTTTGCCTCCTTTTGTGTTCATCGCAGCGTGGGTATTCAAGCATATTCGCAAAGTGGGACTGGCCAAGTTACCCCACTGCAAAAACGCCATGTTAAAAGCAGGCGCTATCCCCATCCGCAATCACTACTACGAACCGCAATTTGACTATAGAAAAATAAAGAAACCATTCTCTGAGGAAAGGTTTCTGCCGGGTATCGACTGGAATGTCGCGGGGCAAGTCAAAATGCTTGATGCGTTATCCTTCGCGCACGAGCTTGCAGACCTTCCGCAAAAGAAACCCGGCGAGTTCGACTATGATTTGACTAATTCCATGTTTGCGTCCGGCGATGCTGAATACTGGTACCAGTTGATCCGCTTGACAAAACCGCACCGCATATTCGAGGTTGGCAGTGGGAACTCAACTCTAATGGCCATGAGGGCTATTCGCAAAAACCGGCAGGAGAATCCTGAGTACGTCTGCAAGCATCTTTGTATCGAGCCCTTCGAGAGGCCGTGGCTCGAAGGAACCGGCTTGCCCATTATCCGGCAGAAGGTAGAGGATCTCGGCGCCGGATTTTTCTCAGAGCTGCAGGAAAATGACATTCTGTTTATTGACTCCTCTCATGTCATACGGCCCCAAGGGGATGTGGTATTTGAATATCTCGAGCTGCTGCCTGTCCTGAAGCGCGGAGTTATTGTGCATCTTCACAATATTTTTTCTCCCAGGAATTATCTGAAGCGTTTTCTAGTGGAATCCCTTCGATTTTGGAATGAGCAGTATTTGCTGGAAGCCTTCCTGTCGCAAAACGACAAGTGGAAAGTGCTTGGAGCACTCAATTACCTGCACCACAATCATTACGAAAAGCTGAAATCCGTAGCGCCCTTTTTGGCTCCCGATAGAGAGCCCAGTTCTTTCTATATCCAAAGAATCGACGGGAAGCCTGCCCGAGTGTAATTCATAACCCTAATCCGCATTTTTCGCGGGCTTTCTGCGCCGGCGGATCAGTGCACGTCTACCGCGTTGCGCTCCATCGGATTCCATGCCGTACTGTTGCTTCAGGATGGGTACGTGCCTGGCGTTTCCAGTTCTTCCAAAACTTTCATTTGTTCTCCAAACCGATTAAATAACTGTGCGTAATCCCTGAGGTAGTATTCTGAACAGCTCGGATTGTGCGCCAGTGAATCACGCAGGTCTTTTTCGGGCATCGGCGGCGGGACCTCCCCTTTGCGCAGATAGGGAATGCTGTACTGGTTAAATGCATAGATTGCATGAGGAAGCCAGGTGGCGTTGTCGCGGACAAAGCCGGGCAGTTTCAGTATATTGTCCTGCCCGTAGAAGAGTCCTGCACGCACAAACTCAATGGGTGTCGCAGCAGAAAAACCGAGCTTTCTTATTTCCGGAGGCAAAGTCCAATCGAGAAATGGACAAAAGTAGTGAAGGTAGAGATGCAGCAATTCGGGTGTTACAAGGAGCGATTGATCTTCGAACGCCGCGGCAGGCAAAGCAGCGTCCGGATGCGGCAGGATGACCAGTACCCGCTGACGCGATCTGGGCGGCATGAGCATTCTAAAAACAAGGGGTTCCTGAAGCTTCGAGAGCGGCGGGAAAAGGTTGTCGTGCAAAATTCCGGAAAGTTTCATGATGACGCTGGTGGCGCGGCGGGCATCGGCGATCACCTCCATTAGCGCGGATCCGACGGCATGGGACCCCGCTTCCTGGATTGCCTCTCGCAGTGTCAGATACGGTTCGGCAACAATACCTTGGGCGACTGCCCATGATTTCCATACCTCGGTGGCGATTTTGCGCAAATTCCTCCGGTTGTGCTGCTGCACTGCCAAAGGAAAAAACCGGTCGCACCAGAAAGCAACCCAGCGGATGGCGTCTTCTCGTCGGACGGCGACAATGGGGGTGGAAGTCGCCTTGCCGGCGAGAAGGAACATGCTTCGGCGCTCCTGCGAACCCAGATAGGTGTCGGTTCGCATCCACCGGTCAATGCCGCGGCGGTCATATACCATGATATGCGTCAGCGCAGGATTGATGCGGCGCAGGGCACGGACTCTCGAATAGAGAGCATACAATTCCGGACCGTCGCCAGAAATTGGATCCGGACTGCGCGTGATCACGGAAAGATCGATGTCACTCCTGCCAAAATTAACCTCTCCTCGGCCAACTCCACGATTGGCATACACGCTTTCGACGATTTCGTGGCGACACAGAGCCATTCCCATAATCCTCGCCGCAAGCCTGTATATGCGAACTGCCCAATTGCTCATCGAATATGCCTCCCACTTGATGAGAGCGTGTTCACTTGGAATGCACCGGCATGAGTGACTGCCCCTATGCTCTGCCGGTCGACCTTGATCGGTCTTTTCGCGGACAGTTATTAATCTCCGCCCACATCAAAACCGTTGCGTTTTCTTTTCTTGATTGCCGGAATCGGGCCCATAATACCCCGATGGAAAACAAATTGAATATCATTTTTATCCTGAATTCCATGTACTGGGGAGGAATTGGCCGAATTATGTCGGATGTCTCCTGCAGGCTGCCGGAAAATGTCCATCAGACTTTCGTTCTTCTCGAAAACAAAATCGCTTATCCACACCGGGGCCGCCTCTTCATTCTGCACCGGAGCCAAAGCAGGCATCTCCCTGGCAGAGCGCTGCAGTTGCTCCGGACAGTGATGCAATTCCGCAGGATTGTTAAAGAGGTCAAACCGGACGTAGTCATGTCATTTCATCATGATGCGCGAATTGTAAATATGTTGGCGAAGGCCTCTCTTCCCACCGTACGCTACAAAACGATCATGGCCGACCTTGGCCTTGCGTCGCACTATAGAAAATTTCTTGGCGGATCGAGAAAACATATCTACCGATTATTCGTGTCACTGACTATAAAACAGGCACACAGGATGATAGCCATTGCCGAAGGCGTCAAGGCCGACATCATTGCCGGCTTTGGAGTGGATCAAAGAAAAATAGATGTTATTTATGGCTCGGTAGATCCCGAACAAGCCAGTCAAATGGCCCTGGAATCAATAGAGCATCCCTGGTTTTCGGATACCGTTCCGCTGATCGCATTGTCGGGACGGCTTGTTTTTGAAAAGAATCAGGCGGATCTTCTTAAGGCGTTCGCCATTGTAAGGAAGACCCTGTTTTGCCGCCTTGTCCTGATCGGTGATGGCCTGGAGAGGAACAGTCTCACTCGCCTTGCCCAGGACTTAGGGGTTGCGGCTGACGTGCTTTTCACGGGATTTCAATCCAATCCGCACAAGTTTGTCGCAAGATCGAGCGTATTTGCATTCCCTTCGCTATTCGAAGCTCAGGGTCTTGTTATGGTTGAAGCCATGGCCGTGGGATGCCCGGTGGTTGCCTATGATTGTCCGGTAGGCCCAAGGGAAATGCTGGCGCCCGGAACGAGCAAACCTGACGGCAAGTGGGAAATCGAGGAGGCTAAATATGGGATCCTGGTCCCCCCGGAAAATGTGGAAGCCCTGGCGAAAGCCATTCTGAAGCTTTTAAGCGATTCTCAACTGAGAGAACGATACTCTCGGATTGGCAAAGAAAGGGCGACGCATTTCAATGCAGACGACATGGCTCAGAAGTACCTCAACACCATAATGACCGTTGTGCGAAAATTGGAGTAAAAAGGAAACGATTACCGGATTCTCCAAAAGCCGTCTGCGACCGCGACCACGTAAACGTGGACATTGACGGCTTTTTGAATCAATGAGAAGCTGCCCCCATGCGATGATTCCTCTGCAATTTCGACAGCATTCTCCTTATGCGGATGCTGACCGCCTTCCGGTTGATCGTCCACCATTTCGGCCGCCACCCCGACCAGGCAGTCTTGTCAAGATAGTAGAAAAACCGATCTTTTTGTGGGTGATGGCAGCGCCGGCTCCACGGTTTGTTCGGCCCGCAAAAGTGAAGCAGCCATGCTTGGGCAAGGAGTTGGTCATGGCTTTTCCTGTCCAATAAGGCATGTTCTCTGGCCAGGTTCATGAATGGCAATACGTTCCACCGAGCATTGAGCCGGCCCCACTTCTCTCCAAACACCGCGTTCATTGCATCCTGTTCGCACAACTGCACCCGTTCGTAGTTGTCCCTGAGATAGCGCACCAACCTGTCGGCGATGTTCTCTTCGTGCCATCTGGCAGCATTGAAAACCAGCACTCCGGCATTGAAATACTTACTATCTGCATTCCTTCCCAATTCCCGCCAATTCCTGAGTCCCAAAGGCGAACTGACAAATGGATTGATCAAATCCTGGACTGCCAGAACGTAATTGCTCTCAAAGTCGGCCGTCCATAGGTCGGATATATCCGCTTCGACGATTACATCGCTGTCCAGGTAAATTATTCGAGGATAATCCGGAAGCAGTTCAGGAATAAACATTTTGTAGTATGTGGATCTGCCGGTATAGGCGCAGGGAAAGGATTGCGTGATTTCACCATGCCGTGAAGATAGTCGAAGCCATTGAATGTCCACCCGACCCGGATCCTGTAAAAGCATAATTTTCTTTTTGTTTTCCGGTGAAAGCCCCGCATCAAGGATGAACACCTTCGCTTCCCGGTCTTTTCCGAGATTGGCGGCAACAGAGGAAACAGCCGCCGCAAGTGGCATTGCAAAGGAATTGTCGGCCACAAACGCGACCACCGGGCTGCTGGATAAATCTGAACTCATATGGAATCCGTTTGACCTTTATAACGAATCGGAAATTATCAGCTCTCACTCATCTGGACGCAACGATCGTGACGCGCTGGAGGTCTTTTGACGACACGCCGAGTTCCCAGCATTCGTCGCACAGCATCCTTTTGGGGCAGTATGTCTTCCAGCAGGAGACGGAGCCGAACTGCGCGAAATAGACGCGAGCTATGTGATCGGTGGTCCTGCCCTTCAGGAGAACGAGGTCTCCGGCTCGCAACTCCTTCCGAAGGAACTCCGCAGTCTCCTGGAACGTGGAAAAACCGAACACGCAGTCTGGCGGGAGTCCGGCCTCAACAGCGCGCCGGGTGGCGTAGTGGATGCTCTCTCCTGCAAAGACGACCAGTTCCGCGATTTCAGGAACCCTGGCTCCTATATATCGGAGTCGTTTCTTTCGGTTCCCGCCGAAGTCGGAAAGATCGGAAATAACCAGAATCCGGCGGCGTGCCCGTGCCTGGCGCATGACTTGGAAAGCGGCATCGGCGCCGTCGAGCGACGCGTTGTAGTCGTCTCTGAGAAAGACGGCGCCACACGGCAGGAGGACGGGTTGGAGGCGCCCGCGGAAGGGAGGGACGGAAGCGACGGACCGGACGGCCGAATCGAGCGGAATGCCGACCGCAGAAGCGGCGGCAAGGGCGCCAAGGACGGCGGGAAGCCAATGCTCGCCTACGAGCTGGGTTTTGACGCTCAGCCCTCCGCCTCCGTCCTCCACCTCGAAGGCGAGCCGTTCCGGCCAATTCGATGAGATATGCCGAGCCCTGACATGAGATGCCGGCGAAACGCCGAAGCGCACGACGCGCTGCGTGCTGACGCCAGTCATTGCCGAGACCCGCGGGTCGTCCTGGAAAAGCACGATTGTCCCGCGCTTGGAAGTTGCCCGCAAGAGGTGCTCCTTCTCGCGGGCGTGTTCATCAAGAGAGGCGAACTCAGTGGAGTGTGTGCGCCGGATTGCCAGAATCACCGCGATATCGGGGCGGACGAGAGGAGCGCTCCGCTGCATGATGCCGGGCGCTGCGCCGGCCACTTCAAGGACCGCATAGCGATGCCAGGGACGAACCCGCAAGATGTTCAGCGCGACAAAATGCGGGCCATTCTGGTTGCCGATGGTCCAATAGGTGCGTGCGTGAGCATTGAGAATGCACGCCATTAGTTCTTTGGAGGTCGTCTTGCCCAGGCTGCCGGTGATCGCAATGAAGGTTGTGCGCCACATCAGCCGGCGCCAGACGTAGGCAGCTACCCTGGCCACAAAATGCAGCTGCATCAGCCACTTTCCTATGAGAACCTGTCGAATCCAAAGCTCCCAGCGCCGGTCAAACCACTTGAAGGTCACAACGTCATCATGCATTACAGCGTATTAACCCCGATTGGAAGAGTCTGCTATGATAGCATATCTCAACAGCTCTCCAGTAAACCTGGGGCGGTTCAATCCACCCTAATTTTCTCATCCTTTTTTCTGGAGCTGTAGATTTGCTCAGTTACAATATAGGGCTTTCGTTCAACGGGATACTTTAATGATCCAAAAGCTATGGACTGAACACAAAAAGGCGCTGCTGCGCACTGCAATCCTGATAATGCTCGTCGCAGCACTGATATGGCTGGGATATGAATTCTGGCGGCTCTGGCAGCCGCGCTTGAAAGGAGCTATCGACTTAAAGCATCTCCATAGGTTTACCCAGGACTGGTTTTCCGGCAAGCCCGTCTACAACGAACGCAGCTCCGTTTACCCGCCGGCAACCTATACAATCCTGTGGCCTCTGCTGGGCTGGCTGACGCTTCCGATGGCCTTATGGGTTTATGTCGCCTCCACAATATTTGCCCTCGCCTGGTGCATCGGCTTCGTTGTCCGGGAATGCCGCGCCACCGGGTTTTTAGAACGTGCCTTCGCAGCGTTGATACCATGTTCCATGTATGCTACCGGAGCAGCGATAGGAAACGGGCAGTTCACCGTCCAGATCATTACAGCGCTTGCGTCCGGACTGATATTGACACGGCGAGACCCGCAGGGCTGGCATGCCCGGATTCTTATGCCGGCTCTTATACTGATGGCCTTTATCAAACCTAATATTGCGTGCTTCTTCTTTTGGATCCTGCTGTTTGTTCCCGACTCCCCGCGGCCCGCATTGTTGGTAATGTCAGGGTATATTTCGCTTACTTTGGTTGCAGCGGCATTCCAGGAAGGCAGCCTGGTGACACTGACCCGTGAATGGCTCATTCACGCCTCACATGTAGGCAATAAGGGCGGAGGGACAGGCAATGTGGCAAACCTTCATATCTGGCTTACCCAATGCGGTTTGCGGGAATGGAGTCTCCCGGTATCCATGGTTGTGCTGCTTGCTCTTGGAGTCTGGATCTACTCACATCGCCGTGTCGAGCTTTGGCTGCTGTTGGCTGTAACCGCGTATGTTGCCCGGTTAGGGACCTATCATCGGTGGTATGAAGACTTTCTGCTTTTGCTGCCGATGGTTGCATTATTCCGCATAGCCAAGGAGCGGTCCTCATCGTCAAACACCGGCATCCTGGCCGGGATATTGCTAGCGGCTACAATGTTGGCTTCTCTCGCTCCCGGAGGCTTGTTCCTTTTTCCGGCACCGTGGAATTCACGGTATGTGGCCGGGCAGGTCGTTGTGTGGGTCGCAGGATTGGTTTTTCTCCTAGGGCAGGCATGGGTCGAGAGGAGAAAAATCAGCTGCCCGTGCCCTTTGTCTGATCTTCCCGTCGGGCACACTTCGTAAAATACTTTCCCGTTGCCGGATGCGGAGAATGGAACGCGAAGGCATCCTTATCCGACCATAAGGTCGGCTGAGGATCCTCAAGATTCAAGCGAACCCCAAACTCAGCAGCCACTATTCCGCCCGCCCTAATCCGGCAACTTTTGGATTTGTTAAAATTCCTATTTCCCCTGCCGGATTTCACTGTAGAATTCCAATCCTAAGGGGATTGGGTGTGTCTGTGTCCTCCGGAGACTTATCCGCAACACGCATATCGCCCGATTGTCAGATGATAGAAGCGATGAATTCGAAGCTGCGCATCCCATGAAACACACGATCCATCCGCCGACGGTCCTGGAAGTATCCGATGCGAAGGCCGGCCTAACCGGCTGGCTTGCCGTGGACTCGATCATTGACAATCACTTTTGCGGTGGGCTGAGGATGCTACCGGACGTTTCCGCTTCCGAGTTGACTGAACTGGCGAAGGCAATGACACTGAAGCATGCCTTCCTGGGGCTCCCGCACGGGGGCGCCAAAGCCGGCATCCTATACGACGAAAGCAGGCAGGGGCACGCGAAGGCCAGGCTTCTGACAGCCTTTGCCCAGAGAATCGAGCCTCTTCTCAAGGGACGCGTGTATCTGCCCGGTGCCGATATGGGGACGACCGTTGAAGATATGCGCGAGATGATGCAGAGCATCGGAGTCCGGATGCCAAAACGGGCTTTGAGAGGAGCACGGTCCGGGTGGTATACAAGCCTGACGGTTATTGCCGGCGCGAAAGCGGCCGCTGAAAATAAAGGCCTGGACCTGGCAAAAGCATCCGTTGCGATCGAGGGCTTCGGCGCCGTGGGAAGCGCGGTCGCGGAAGGCTTCCGCAAACTGGGAAGCAAAGTCGTGGCAGTCTCCACCTATGCTGGAGCGCTCTTTGCACCCGAGGGACTAGACGTGGAGCGGCTCATCCAATGCTATCGACAGCACGGCAGCAGGTTGATCGAATTTATGGATGGCCCAAAAAAAATCCAGAGGGAGTCGCTCCTGGAGCTCGATGTCGATATACTCACCCCATGCGCCAGGCATCACAGCATTCATGCCGGCAACGCAGGTGCAATCAAGGCCAGGTTGATCAGCTGCGGCGCCAACGCCCCTATAACGAAAGAAGCGGAAAAACTTCTCTGGGAGCGCGGCATCCTCTGCATTCCGGATTTTGTCGCCAATGCAGGAGGCGTCTTGGGGGGAACTATGGAATTTGCCGGCATCCGGCCGCACGCCATAGCGGAATTCATGGACAAGAGCTTTGCGAAGCAGGTTTCCGCCGTCATCCAAAGAGCCGTAAAGGGGAGCGCATACATACGAGATCAGGCTGAGGCCATCGCCATCGACAGGCTGCGGCGTATTATAATCGCCTCTGAAAAACGCTCCCTCCGGAATAGAGCCTTTTCGCTCGGACTGGATCTTTATAGAAGCGGCATGATTCCTGCTGCCCTCGTCGGGAAGCTGGCCTGGAACTATTTTCAAAAGAGGATTGAAGGCGAAATCTGAGGAGATCCAAGGAGAAGCGTTGCCCATGGAATTTGATGAAGCGGCCAAAGGCAGGAGATCTATACGGAAATACGGGAAGAGGCGCATTGAAAATTCCGTGATCGAAGAGATCCTGGATCTTGCAAGATATGCCCCGTCTTCGATGAACGGTCAACCCTGGACATTCACGGTGGTGCGGGACGACGGAACCAAAAGAAGATTAGTGGAAAGCAAAAACAAGTACTGCCCCATCGAAAAGCTGGAATACAGGGCTGATTTTCTTCAGAACGCATCGGCGATCGTCGTGGTTTGTGTCGACAAGGAAAAATCGTTTGATCGCGAAATAGAAAATGGCGTTCTTGCGGCGGCAACCCTGATGCTGGCGGCTTACACACGGGGACTGGGCAGCGTGTATATGTCGGCTTACAGAAACGATGAACCGGCCGTTGCGGAGGCGATCCGCGAGATCCTGGCCATTCCTTCGCGGATGGAACCAATCTCGATTATCCCCCTCGGCTATCCGGACGAAACTCCCGATCCCAAAAACATGGCACCCATACGCGGAATTATTTCCTATGAATGTTTTGAAAAATAATAAGCCGGATCTTTCCGAATTCATCGACCCCCGATTCGCCCCCGAGACCAGCGTTGTGTGCCGGTACAGGAATGTTTTTAATTTTGGCTCTGCCAATGAAGACGCCGCTTACAAACAAGCCCTCCTCGAGACAAGCCTGCGGGAAGGGGCAAGAATCTTTCCCCTCCTCACCTACCGGGGTGTGGAAGTATATCTCCTGGATGAATCTTCGCTGATGCAAACCGGCACGCTAAAGTCGATTGATGGATGCATAACCGCGGCAAAGTGCAAAACAAGAGGATATAAACGGGTCGTCTTCGAGTCCGGGGGGAACACAGGCACAGCCCTGACCGAGTATTGCGGGAAAGCCGGTCTGGAGACCTTTCTTTTCATGCCTGACGAAAATCTTTCGCTTCTCGACAGCAAAGTTTTTCAGCCGGAGACGGCGCACCTGATCTCCGTCGCCGAGGCGCGATGGGTGAAGAAGTCTGCGCATATGTTTAGAGGACTAAACGAAATTCAGCATATCCCGGAAGTTGCCTGGCGCTATGAGGCCTCCCGATTTAGAGGCTGCTTGATACGGGAGCACATCGCGAAAAACGGGAATTATGACTGGATAATCCAAACCATCAGCGCCGCTTTTGGCCCAATCGGGATTTATAGCGTTCTCAGTGATTTCAACACAGCAAACGATAGGCTCCCAAGATTCCTGGGCGTCCAGCAGGAAGCCAACTGCCCGATGTACAAAGCATGGAAATCACAGGACAAGCAACTGGATCCAAACACGCCCGCTCCAGATACCAGCGGAAAATTGCTGACCAGAGTCATGTATGACGTTGCCCCGCAGACCTATGGCACCTTTGAGGACCTGAAGAGCCTGCTAACCGATACAAGAGGGGACCTGACTACGATAAACCATTCCGAGTTTTCCGCCCTGTTCGGCAACGGAATCGACGGGAAAAGCGTTTTGGAAATACTCGACGAAAACGGAGTTCACATAAGCACCAGGAATGGAGAGGTGGTCGAAAAGACCGGTCTGATCGCACTCGCGGGCGCATTCAAGGAAATCGCCGGCGGCAGCATTGCCGCGGGGAGCAGGGTGTTGTGCTGCCTGACAAGCGGCACCAGAGCCGTGGACGGAAACGCCAGGCCGGAATACCGGGTGTCCAATCCTGAAAATCTAATCGGCGATTGCCACAGGATGATATATGGCGCATAAGGCATGGGCGGAAGGATCTCGGAATATTTCTATCCGGGATTCCACTTTACGGGAGGGACTGGATGTTCCTGGTGTCGGCTTTTCCACGGAACAGAGACTCCGAATAGCGAAACTGCTCGACCGGGCAAATGTGCCGGAGATTGAGATTGTGGCGCCGGGCAGAGTTTTTAAAGACCTCGAATTCGCCGAAAAACTGAAGGCGGAAAACCTCCGGATCAAGGCTTCCGGCCTGGTTTTTGCCTCAAGCCCCCGCTGCCGCGAGGAAATAGAGGCCGTCAGGGAGTGCCTGGATGGATTTGACATCCTGATGCCTGTCTCGGAACAAAGAGAACCCTGTGACCGCAATACTAAAACGAAACTCCTGCTCGATGCGCTTGATTATTCCTTGAAGCGCTCGGCGTGCGTCGGCGTCGGATTTCCACACTCCACTCAAGCGGCGCCGGAATTCCTGCTGGAAATAAGCCGGGAAAGCGCGAAAATGGGCGCCGGAAGGATTTTGCTTTACGATACCAACGGGAGTGCGGATCCCTTTGAAGTGTACAGCCTGGTTCAACGCCTGAAAGAGAGCGTGAATACTCCCTTGTTTTTTCATGCCCACAACGATCTTGGCATGGCCACGGCCAATTCTGTGGCTGCAGTTCGCGCGGGCGCGGATGGACTGGATGCAACCGTGAACGGCCTGGGAGACAGAGCGGGGAATGCATCTCTCGAGCAGGTTGTGATGGCCCTTCACCTGCAAGGACTGGAGACGGGCATAGCGCTGGAGCTATTGAAAACACTGTCGGAAATCGTCGAACTGGAAAGCGGGATCCGTGTATCGAAACTGGCGCCTGTGGTCGGAGAATTTGTCGCCACACACAAATCGCCGGCACATCTGGAGATCCCGGATCTGTTCGAAGCTTTTGATCCATCTCTTATAGGCTTGCAGAGAAAAATCACCCGTTGAAGGAATCCCATTGAAGATTGTCTTGTTTAATCCGGCGCCGCGCAGCGGCTGGCAAGCCCAGAGACGCGTAGAACTTCCTCTGGGTGTATTGTGCGTTGCCACCGGATTGGTGCGCAAGGGATACAGCGTCCGGATCGTCGACGGATATGCCTCTCCGGACTGGAGAAAAGAACTCCTCGACGCGATCAGAGAAAGACCTCTCTGCTTTGGTGTCACCAGCATGACGGGGCCCCAAATTTCGCATGCGCTCCAGGCATGCGGGATGGTCAGGAATCTGCATCCCGATGTGCCGATTATCTGGGGAGGAATTCACGCCACCCTGCTTCCGGAGCAGACCCTGCAAAATCCATTGGTGGATTTCATTGTGGCGGGGGAGGGCGAGGCGACCATTGTTGACTTTGTGAAGGCTCTGGAAACAGGAGCGCCGCGCAGCCAGGTCCAGGGTATCTGGCACAGAGAAGAAGGAAGGACTTGTTTCACAGGACACCGCCCTTTCCTGGATTATGACGCACAGCCGCCGCTTTCCTATGACCTTGTCGACATGGACCGGTATCGGAGGCGGCTTTTCGTCTCGGATCACATAAGCTTTACTTCGAGCCGCGGATGCCCGTTCAGCTGCGCCTTCTGCTGGGAACCTGCCATGAACCATCGAAAATGGCGGCCCATGAAACCGGAAACCGTGCTGGACCACATGAAGCGCATTATCCGGGATTACGGGATCCATGGCTTTCTGTTCACGGATGACAATTTTTTTGTGGACATGGAGCGGGCGAACAGCATCCTGGAGATGATCGTCCGCGAGGACCTCAGGATCAGTATCGGCAAGCTGCAGATTCGGGCGGATACCGTATGCAAGATGGATGAAAATTTCCTCAAGTTGCTCGTCAGGGCCGGGGTCAAGCGCCTTCATCTGGGTGCGGAGTCGGGAAACGAGCGCGTTCTGAAGCTCCTTAAGAAAGGCGAAACCGTCGAGCAGCTCCTCGAGGCCAACCGCATACTGTCATCCTATCCGCTGGTTCCCCTTTATCTGTTCATGATGGGCTTGCCCACGGAGACGCCCGAGGAGTTCGCCCAGAGCGTCCGCCTGGCTGTCCGCCTCACGGATGAAAATCCACGGGCCGTCAAAACCTTCAACATTTATACTCCCTACCCGGGAACTGAACTCTATCAGAAATGCGTTGAACTCGGACTCAGGGAACCAGAACGCCTGGAGGACTGGGTCCACTTCAATTATCGAAACGTCCCGCGAGACTCCACATGGCTTACGCGGGAGATGAAAAATCTGGTGCAGGGATTGGACTTCCCGCTGATGTTTCTGGGAAAGGGGCATTTCGTTACGCCTTACAAGAAAACCAATCCTTTGGTTGTGGGTTTGTCCAGGCTTTATTACCCGCTGGCGCATTATAGAATCAAGCATCTCGATGTGCGCTTCCCCATCGAGTCAAAGCTGGTCAAAGCACTGGGACTTTTTGGAAGACAGGACTGAGCGGCCGCGTAAAGCAAGAGGCGCGCCGCATGGATGGATGCCGTGACCACATGGAGTGAAAAGATCGGGCTTCTCAGAGGTTTAATCACAGGCGAGATCTCATACACGAGCCCGTTCTTCGTAAGCGTGGATTTAACGCGCCGCTGCAACCTCACATGCCTGAACTGCCGATATCATTCCTGCCTGTCGGAATTTCCCTCGCCTGTTGCCGGTACGGTATCCGACATGGATCCGGATGTTTTGAAAAAACTGCTGCATGAACTGCGGGAAATCGGGACAAGAGAACTCATTTTTGCAGGAGAAGGAGAGCCGCTGCTGTATCCTTATTTTTTTGACGCGGTTGCGTCCGCCAAGGCGGCGGGTCTGCATCTGAATTTGATCACAAACGGCACGTTGCTTACCGAGGATGTGATATGCAGGCTCATTGATATGAAGCTCGATCTCTTGACCGTTAGCCTGTGGGCAAGTTCTCGGGAGGAATATCAGAAACTCTATCCGGGCACACGGCCTGAATTTTTTGACAAGGTGGTTGATTCGTTGAGACGCGTGACCGACCTGAAAGCTCAAAAGAAGAGTTCCCTGCCCGCACTGCGGCTTCATCGGCCTATAAGCCGCGATAACTTCAGGACTGTGGAAACTGCGGTCGAACAGACGTTGCGCGGCGGATGCAATCAGCTCACAGTCGCCCCGATTCACTCGCTGAAAGCAGACATGTCTTCCCACAAGCTCTCAGAGGAAGAAGAACGATCCGCGCGATTCTCCCTTGCGACTATGAAGCGCACTTTGCGCAAACAATCGATTCATAACAATATTGAGGTCGCGCTTCAGCTGTATCGAATCGGAGAATCTGTTTGGGCGACACTGCCCTGCTATGTCGGGTGGATACATTCGCGGGTTCGGGTGGACGGCACGGTCTATACCTGCGGCAGGTGCGATTTGCCCATGGGAAATTTGCGTGAAACAAGTCTGTCTCAGATCTGGAACGGACCATCCTATCGGAGCTTCAGGAAAAAGGTTTCCACACAAAATGGTCTTGAGAGCATGAAGAGTCATTGTGTCTGCGGCTACTGCTGCCATATTAGAAACAACCTCCAGGTGCACAGCCTGTTCCGTTGGGTGGCTCCCTTCTCACCCGTGTTGAGACGCATAGGATTCCATGAACGACAAAACTAAGATCAGGCACAGCGTCGCCGATTACTGGAATTCTGTCGGCTCGAAGTCCAAAGACTTCAATCGCGAGGATGTGTGGCGAGCCTACTTGAGAGAAGTGTACAGGATTCTGGGAACCCGTTGGTGGGAAGGAGAAAGAATCGGGCGTACCCTCAAAACGGATTTATATGACGAAGCCGTCAGTAAACATAGCCTTGTCTCGCTGTTCGAAAATCAATCCGCGTGCATGGTAGGGATGGATGTTTCCCTCGAGACGGCCCGTGCAGCCAGACGCCGATTGGAGCAAACAGGAAGAGAGTGGAACCAGATCGCGGTTGCGGATGCAAGGAGGCAGGCCTTCAAATCTCAAGTATTTGATGTGGTCCTGTCGAACTCCACGCTGGATCACTTCTCGAATCGAGCGGATTTAGCAGCAAGCCTGGAGGAGCTCTACAGAATCCTGAAATCCGGAGGAGTCCTGATCATTACCCTGGATAATCCCTGCAACCCGGTCGTCTGGTTGAGAAACCGGTTGCCCTATCGCCTGCTGAAACGCCTGGGTATTATCCCCTACTATATGGGCGTGACCTTATCGAGAGCGGCGCTGGTCCGCGCACTCGAATCGATAGGATTTAAGGTAACCGGGAGCACCGTCATCGTACACAGTCCCAGAGTCCTGGCAATATGGGCCGGCTCCATTCTCAGCAGGACAAGATGGGAAGGGATGAAAGCAGGTTTTGTCAGGCTGCTCAGCGCCATTGAATGCATCGAGCGACTTCCCACAAAACAACTGACAGGCTATTTTGTGGCCGTGAGAGCTGTCAAACCATCCCAGGGCAGCGAAAAATGATGCAGGATCTTTTTGAACGTCTCATCCTCAAAATACCTGTTCTTGACAGCTTCTATAGAAGGAGATCTGCAAGGCTGAAGCGGCACATCTGCCTCTTCCTGGATCAACTTGGAATCCTCAGGCCATTTGCTTTCGTGCAATGGCTGGTAACCAACCGGTGCAATGCCGCTTGTCCGTTCTGTGAATCCTCCTCGGGTAAGGCACATCCGGATGAATTGACTCATGAAGAAGCAAGAACGCTAATCCGGGAACTGCGCGCAATGAAAGTCCGCAGACTGATTCTATCCGGAGGCGAGCCGCTCATGCGGCCGGATCTATGCGAGCTCATGGAATATGCCAACCAATGCAATATCGCGCTTGGATTGGTTACAAACGGATGGTTTGTTCCTGAAATGGAAAGCAGGCTGCTGCGATTAAAGTTTTTTATGTATTTTACCAGCATCGATGGAGAACCTGCCCTCCACAATAGAATGCGTGGATTAGATAACGGATATGAGCGTGCGTTAAAGGGATTGGACCTCTTCACGCGCATGCATGTGCCCGTCCGGATAGTAAACACTGTTGTGCATCCGGGAAATATTATCCAATTGGAGTCCATGGTCAAAGTCATAGCAAATTCCGGTGCCACCTCCTGGCGGCTTACTCCGGCATCCAAAGTCGGCAGGGCCTCCACTAGCGCCCATTATGATCTCAGCCGAGAACAGTTAAGCTATCTGGCATCTTTTATCAGGGAAAAACGAAAGACATTTAATGTGGATTTCGGGGAATCCCATATGTATCTAGGCTGTTTTACAAAAGGGCATCCCGGCCATCCTTTTTTTTGCGGCGCGGGATTGACTCGCTGTTCCATCATGCCGAATGGAACCGTAATGGGCTGCCATCAGGCTTTTGACCTGTCTCTGTCGGAGGGAAATATTCGAGACCGCAGTTTCCCGGAAATATGGAAGCATGGCTTTGCACGCTTCCGAAAAAAGGATTTTCGGGATACTTGTCTTGAGTGTGATCACCTGGAGGGATGCCAGGGTGGATGCTGGGCTGAAATGGAAACGACCGGCTCGTGCCTGAAATCCGTCTGGGATAAAGTGGAATAAGCGCCGAATGATATTCTCCGAGCCAATAGGCATCCATGCGTTTCGGGCAGCAAGCATTTTCAAGCGGCTTGCCCTTCTTCTCCGTTCGCGACACCTGATCTTCGCTCGGAGCGGCCGAATCCCGTCTTCCGGCGTAAGCCTCGCCTATATAGGCGAGGGAGAAAGCTTCTCCTACATTAAAGAGCTACTCGCACCGGGCGAATTTGAATTGGTATCTGAAACATTTCCAATGGCACATATTGGAAAAGCCATTCGGGAGATCCCGGAATCCGGCGCATGGCTATGTTTAGAAGTTAACCGTCTCCTCTCGCCGTTTCTCCCCGAGAAGGGAATGTTGACATTTCCCTGGCTTCGACAACGTATTTATCTCGACAGCGCGGAATACAGGGAAAGAAGGCGAAAGATCGAGGATAACTATGGGCGCAAGGTTCGGAAACATCAATACAGCTTCCGAATCGTCCATGATGCCGAATCCGTAGTGCATTTTTATGAGTTTCTATATCTTCCGCATGTGGCGGCTCGTTTCGGGAATGCCTGCCATGCAAGAACGCTTGCGGAACTGCAGAAAACGGTGAAAAGGGGATTTGTTCTCCAAGTATTGCGCGACAATCGATGGATTGCCGGTGTTGTTTGCAGCGTATGGAAGGACGAAGTGTCGGCCAAAGCATTCGGACATTTGCCGGAGGAAGAATACTCGCTGCGCATGGGAGGGATGTCCGCCGTCTACTATGGTTTGACCGAGTTTGCCCGGAAGAATTCCTTCGCCTGTGTGGATCTCATACGCAGCCGCCCAAATTCCAGAGATGGAGTCTATTGCCATAAACACCGTTGGGGAGCCGTGGCCGAAAAGGATAGTTGGCCGCATACCGCTATCCAATTGTTTCCTCCCAAAGACCTGCCCGTTCCCACACCTTTTGAAAGCCTGCTTATATGGGATGGTCATACATTCAGGGAAATGGGAAATGCATGAAAAAAGTTGAGGCATCTTTCAGCTATTACACCAAGCATCGGCATGCATGGAATTTCCCGTTTGGGTCCAGATCCATCCGGTCTACGAGTTTGATGTGGACCGGCGTCTCCTTGGCGGCCTTCTCCAGCCGCGCGGCGAGCGCATCCAGCACGTCCGGGTCGGGAGCATGCAGCGGCCATATGCGCGCCTCAATCACTCCCGGCTCATTCTGGATGAGCTGATATTGCCGCATCCAGCCGGCGGCACCGAATTCCAGAAGGATGTTCAATAGCTCAAACGCGTGCAGCATGTCCCCGTTTTTCATCCGTAAATGATCGATTTCACGGCCGTCAATCGACTGCAGCGTTCCATAAGGCGCGCCGCAGGGGCACGGTGTCGGGCCCTTCACAACACGGTCCCCCAGTGCAAAGCGAACAAAAGGCATGACGCGCGAATGCAGAGCCGTCGCCACCAACACGCCTGTCTCGCCTTCTGCGACCGGATTCCCATGGTTATCCAACACCTCCACGAGCACGGTCGGATCGCAAAGATGGAATAATCCGCTCTGCGGGCAACTCCAGCCGATCAGATTAAATTCCGTGGCTGCATACGTCTGATAAACCGGCGCTTGAAAAGCCTCCGCGATGTGGCGGCGCATCAGCGGTGTGCAAAGCTCGCCTCCCAATAAAACAAACCGCGGATGAATATCGCCGCGCCTGGTTTCCAATCCATAGCGCGCTACCCGCGCCACCGTCTCGGAGTATCCCATAAGCACATCCGGCACATAGTCACTGACCTGCTGCCACAAAAACTCCGGCGGATCAAAACAGCTGAAAATGCGGCTTTGATAAAATCCCAACGTGTTAAGCAATCGCAGAGGACGGTCCTTGAGCCAATCAAAATCCGCGGGCACACGAATCCGGGCCTGGCGAAGTCGTGCGTGAAATCCGAGGCTGCGCAGCAGCAGGGTTCGAACCACCGTAAGGAAACGCTCTTCATGCCAACTGCGCGCCAGCGTAAACGGCTCGCCCGATGTACCGCTGGTGCTATGCCAGATCACGCTCCTGTCTGCCGGAGGTTTTTCCCGAAGCATCGATGTCATAGCGCGGGCTCGCTGCTTGTTGATCAGGGGGAGGCGATGCAGGTCGGCGACACCCTGGAATTTACCCGGATCAAAGCCGGCCTCATCCCAAAGCCGGCGATAGAAGGCATTGTCCGAGTAGACATCTTGTATGAGGCGCCGGAGTCTAGCGTCCTGGTAGGTTTCCATGGCATTCCGGCCGCGGCGGCTAAGAGTGAGGATTGTAGGGAGTTCTTGCCATGGATTCGATTTCATATTGCAGCTCCCTTATTTGGTTGTAGCCGCGGCATGTCTGGCTGTAAGGTTGTGTAATCTATGAGCGACATTGCAGATTCCTCTTCCACGCAACAGGCGGCGCCTGAATATCCATCGGCAGGGTACAGCTGGTACGTTGTGGCTATTCTCTACCTGAGCTACACCTTCTCATTTGTAGACAGGTCAATTATTGCATATCTTGTCGGTCCGATCCGCGCGGATCTTCATATCAACGATTTCGAGTTCAGCCTGATCCAGGGACTGGCATTTGTGGCCTTCTATGCGGCAATGGGCATCCCGCTCGGTCGAATGGCCGACGCTGGCTCGCGGCGCAACCTGCTGCTCGTCGGGGTTGCTTTGTGGAGCTGCATGACCGTTCTCTGCGGCCAAGCTTCGAGTTACTGGGAGCTGTTTTTCGCACGCATGGGTGTGGGGGTCGGGGAAGCGTGCCTGGCGCCCTGCGCGTACTCGCTGATCGCGGACTATTTCCCGCGCGAAAAACGGAGCCTGCCGCTCAACATATTCGCCGGCGGCATCATGCTGGGATCTGGAATGGCGAACGTTTGCGGCGGACTGGTTGCTCATTACGCCGAAAGCGGCGGCCCGAGGGAAATCTTCCTACTGGGTGTCGTCCGGCCGTGGCAGCTGGCCTTTGTTCTTGTCGGTCTGCCGGGAATACTCTTCGTGGCGGCAATTGCGACGATCCGTGAGCCTGTCCGTCAGGAGCAGCGCGGCAAGCCGAATACCGCATCGACATTCCGGTACCTTTACAGGCATTGGGCAACCTTCACTTCCCTGATCGGCGGCACCACATTCGGCGCCATGACCAACGGTGCCATTTTGGGGTGGATCCCGGCCTGGTTCGCTCGCCGCTATGCATGGACCAACGCCAGGACCGGTCCTTACCTGGGAATTACCAACTTCATATTCGGAACCGTCGGACTCGTCCTGGCGGGTGTCCTGGCGGGCCGGTATATTCATGCAGGTAAGAAATCGGTGTATATCAGGCTGATGATGGCGGCCGAAGGCCTGGCTGTGATCCCGATCGTCTTCGCGCACGCGTTCGACAATCCCTATTGGGTGCTTGCCTGCGTCGGGGGGACCATTTTCTTTGGCGGTTTTTCTGCCGGCCTTGGTCCGGCCTCCCTGCAATCGATAACTCCGAATGAGATGCGGGGACAGGTGACGGCTATCTGTTTCCTTATCCTGAATCTGGTGGCAGGCACGATCGGGCCGGCCGCCGTAGGCTGGCTGACCACTCATTACTTCGCGGATGATGCGGCAGTGCGGTCGTCCGCCGTCATTGTTGGATTTATCGCCTCGGTTCTGGGCGTAATCTCTCTAAAACTGGGTCTGCGTTCCTACGAACGTACAGTTGAGGAGAACCGAATCTGACAGATTGCCCCTATGCGCCTATTCCGTGATCTTGATATGGAGTTCGCGCAGGTGCCTGGCTTCCAGTTCGGCCGGTGCGTCGAACATCAGGTCTGTGCCCTTTGCCGTTTTAGGGAAGGCAATAACTTCGCGAATATTCGGTTCATCCGCCAACAGCATCACCATCCGGTCGATTCCGGGAGCCATCCCGCCGTGCGGTGGAGCGCCGTACTCAAAGGCCTCCAGCATGTGGCCGAACCGTTTCTGGGCTTCCTCGTCGCTATAGCCCAGGCAGCGGAAAATCCTCGCCTGGACATCTCTGCGATGAATACGAATGCTGCCGCTTGAAAGCTCGTAGCCGTTGCACACAAGATCGTAGGCATCGCTCATCACTGAACCGGGATCGCTCTCGAGCTTGTCCAGATGCTCTGCTCTCGGGCTCGTGAATGGATGATGCACGAAACTCCATTTCTTCTCTTCTTCGTCCCACTCGAACATGGGAAAATCCACAACCCACCCAAAGGCCAGCAGGTCCGGCGCAGCCAGCTTTAATCGATCGCGAAATTCCAGGCGAAGCGCTCCAAGGGCTTTGCATGCCGCAAGCGGTTTTCCCGCGACGACACAGGCCAGATCGCCTTCCTTTGCCTGCATGACGCGGGCGATTTCCGAAACCTCCTCGGGCTTGAGGGATTTCGCCAGAGTTCCTTTAATGCCATCCACCGTCCACGCCAGTGTCGCCAGATTCTTCCCACCCGCATTCCTGATAAGCTCGGTAAGCACATCCAGATCTTTGCGCGAATAGGATGCGCAACCCGGCGCCAGGATGCATTGGATGGCCCCTCCCGCCTCCAGCGTTTCCGTGATCAGACGGAGATCCGAATTCTTAACCGCATCCGTTATGTCTGCTATTTCCATGCCGAACCGGAGATCCGGCTTGTCCGATCCATAGCGAGCCATGGCGTCCAAATAGCTCATTTTGGGGAAAGGGCTGAAGATGCGCTTGTGCGGAACCACCGCGGGAATCAAGCCTGTGACCATGTTCTCCACCAGTGCGAGGACGTCGTCGCGTTCCACAAAAGACATTTCGATGTCCAGCTGCGTGAATTCGGGCTGGCGGTCGCCCCGCAGATCTTCGTCGCGCATGCAGCGGGCAATTTGAAAATAGCGCTCGTAGCCTGCCACCATCAGCAGTTGTTTGAGCTGCTGCGGGCTTTGCGGCAACGCGTAAAACTTGCCGCGCTGCACCCGGCTGGGAACCACATAATCCCTCGCGCCTTCGGGAGTCGACTTGATCAGCATCGGCGTCTCAATTTCCAGGAATCCCTGCCGATCCAGATAATCGCGGATGAATTTGATTGTCTTGTGGCGCAGAATAAGGTTCTTCTGCAGCCGCACCCGTCGAAGATCCAGATATCGATATTTCAATCGCGTCGGTTCGTCGGTTTTGTAGCCGTCGTCGTCAATCGGCATCGGCACTGTCTTGGCAGCATTCAGTATGGTGATCGATTGCGCCAGGACTTCCACTTCGCCGCTTTCCAGGTTCGGATTCACGGTCCCTTCGGGTCTTGGGCGCACTCTGCCGGTGACCTGGAGTACATATTCGTTCCTGACTATCTTCGCAACATCGTACGCTTCGCCCATACTTTGATCCGCCGTCACCTGGACGAGTCCGGACCGGTCGCGCAGATCCAGGAAAATCAGGTCTCCGTGATCCCTTCGTCCCTGCAGCCAGCCCGCAAGATTCACGGTTTTGCCGACATCCGATACTCTCAATTCACCACAATTGTGCGTCTTCAGCATATTCCTGCATTCCATTCCAATAGTTGATTCCAAACAAAGGCATTACCATACAACAAAAGCTACCACGAATGACACGAATCTCTAAATCAGGAGAGTTTTACGGCTTCCGGATCTGCTGCCGCCGAGTAATGAGAATCGACATACGCATCCAGTATCGCAATAAAATCGCGGATGATGCCGTCGCCGTGCAGGACCGTTTGAAGCTTTCCGTCAACATACACCGGCGCCTTCGGATCTTCTCCGGTTCCGGGAAGCGATATTCCTATATTTGCGTGTTTGGATTCTCCGGGTCCATTGACGACGCAGCCCATAACGGCAACGGTCAACTGCTCAATCCCCGGATATCGGGTTCTCCACACAGGCATCGCGTCCCGGATATGCATCTGGACCCGGTCCGCTATCACCTGAAAAAAGGATGACGCGGTGCGCCCGCAGCCAGGACAGGCGGACACTTGCGGCTGGAAGCTCCGGATTTCAAGCGATTGAAGAATCTGCTGCGCTACCAGAACTTCTTCCGTGCGATCCCCGTCCGGAGGCGGTGTCAGCGAAACCCGGATGGTGTCGCCGATTCCTTCCTGCAGGAGCACGGCCAAAGCCGCCGCGGAGGCTACAATACCCTTCGCACCCATTCCGGCCTCGGTCAATCCGAGATGCAGCGCATACTCGCACCGGGCGGCGAGGATACGATAGGTTTCCACGAGATCCTGAACCCCGGAAAGCTTGGTGCTTAGAATGATGCGATCCGCTGGCAAGCCATAGTCCCGCGCCATCCGGGCGGATTCGAGCGCGCTCTGGCTCATCGCCTCGATCATGATTTCACGGGCGTCTTTCGGCTGCGCGTCCTTTAGATTTTCGTCCATCAGGCGCGCCAGCAGCGCCTGGTCGAGCGACCCCCAATTGACGCCGATCCGGACCGGTTTGTTGTTTTCAAGCGCAATTTCGATAATCCGCCGGAAGTTCTCGTCGCGATTGGCGCCCGCACCCACATTGCCGGGATTGATGCGGTATTTCGCCAGCGCGCGCGCGCATTCAGGGAATTTTGCAAGAAGCAGATGCCCGTTGTAATGGAAGTCGCCGATTATGGGCACGGGTTCCTGTCGGTCCGCCGTTCTCTTCACTATTTCCGGGACAGCCATTGCCGCGCCCGGCGTATTGACCGTGACGCGCACCAGTTCGGATCCCGCGGCCGCCAGCGCAGCAACCTGGCGTGTGGTGGCTTCAACATCTTCCGTATTCGTGTTGGTCATCGATTGCACGACGATGGGAGCGCCGCCCCCCACCCTTACACCGCCAACATCCACTCCGATCGATTTTCTTCTCGGCTGAATCATTTCACTTTCACCGTTCAAGGTTGAAGGCCCGATTATATCAGCAGCTGGTATAATAATCTTATATTCGGTCCCTGATAATGAAAAGACGATTGAGCGCTGAGGAGCTGGAATTCAGATCTGCATCCAAAATCCCGCTGCGATCGGCTCCGGGGGCTTTCCCATCCGGCGAGGCCATGGCCATGCTGGCGCGCAGGGGTCTGCAGCCAGAAAATACCAGAGGGGATGTGCCGTTTCCGCAGCCGCTTGACGATGCATTGGCGGAAGAGCTATCACAGTGGCTGCGGCATTATGCCTTCAGATTATTTCTGCGAGGCGCTATCCAGAAATCATCCGGATTCCGACCTGCGGAAACAACTCGCTATCTTACGAAAGCTCAGTCAAGGAACTATGCAGAGGCTTTGAAACTTTTGAGCACTTATGACGACAGTCCTGAAGAAACAATTTTTTCAACTGCCTGAACTCGCCCCCTTATCTCGTTTGAAAAGGCTTCACCTTTTATTGATTCTAAATTGATCGACTACATTCGCCAATGCCCCGCGGATAGCGGCATGAGCCATTGAGAAGCCTGTCTGGAGATCCGATTTCAGATTGGGGTTGGAAACCGGCTCCAATTGACGGAAGGACTGGCAAAAGTCCGGCGGCTTTTTCCGCAACTTCGATGGGCGCCCGCGCCGCGGCCTGCAGGGCCCGCTGCATCTTTCCTGCCGGCGCTTCTTTTCTTCCTCTGATGACTTTGGGCATTTTCAGGGCGGATTCAACCCCGGCATATGAATCGCTGTCTTTCTGAATGGCCGCCTGAATGCCACAGATGTGCGGTCTTGAATTTTTCCCTCAGATCCAGCTGTGTCCCTGACATTCTCCCAGTTCTTTCCTTGAAAGGCTGAATCCACTTACCATTTCCCCCAAAGAGGCAGCCAGGGCTCCGGCAAAGCAGCGACACTGCCTCCGCCCGGCACAGAATTGGTTTGAGCCACAGCATCCAGGAAAGCAGCCAACGCTTAAGTCCGGACAGCGCCTGTTTTTGGCTTAACAGGATTTGCAGTCGGTTCTCAAAAATCAGTTCGGGACGAAAGTTTTCAATTTGCAGATAATACTCAGCCGCAGAGTCCAGCGCGGCCTGAGGAATCAGCCCGACCACTTCGCTGCCCGAAATGCCCGCCCCGAAACGCTCCGCTTCGCGTTTGACCGTTTCAAATGCCATGGATATGGGAGTTTGTTCATAGTCTGTCAAGTTCATGGAGACTTGCGCAAGACCCCGGGATTTCAGATCTACCCCCATAGCCTTGACGTGCGGCAATCCACCGCCCGATTGCCGCACTGTCCTGGCGATCTCTTTGGCTATGGAGACGTTGGGGGTGTCGAGGTTGATGTTATACGCGATAAGAAATTTGCGGGCGCCGACAACAGTAGCGCCCGCAGTAGCATGGATTTGAGGCGGCCCCAAAGTCAGGATGGCGCTCCGGCAACTGACCAATTTCCTCGCGCAGCCCTTCAAACTGCCCCTTGCGGATGTTTTCGAGCTGAACTCTTTCCGGGCGGGCGGCCGCCGCTTCATAGAGATAAATGGGTATTCCATAGCGGCGGGCCGCTTCTTGACCCACCAGCCGGGCAATGGCGACACATTCTTCCAGCGTCACGTTCCTGACAGGGATGAAAGGAACAACATCCGTAGCACCGATGCGTGGGTGCTTCCCCTCGTGGTGGGTCAAATCGATCAGTTCGGCCGCCTTGCCAATGGCCCGCAGTGCTCCTTCCCCCACCATCTCCTTTTCCCCTACAAATGTCACAACGCTGCGGTTGTGATCGGCGTCCATTTCCATGTCCATCAGGCATAAACCTGGCACGGTCAGGATGGCCTCGACGATCCGGTCGACGATACTGCGATTAAGCCCCTCGCTGAAATTAGGCACGCACTCGACAATGCTGTTCATTGGAAAAAATCTCCTGCCCTATTTTTAACAAACACGGTCCATGCTCCCCGCAGAAGAATTTCTCGAGTAAACCGGTCTGCCGTTTTTGAAAACCATGATGCAGTGATTCACACCGAAATAATAAGGGATTTCACGATAGTTCTGAACATTCATGATGCAAAGGTCAGCCTGTTTGCCTGCCTCGAGCGAACCACAGCGATCGCCCCTATCCAGGGCATAGGCGCCGTTGATGGTGGCTGCCACAATCGCTTCGGCGGGAGTCATCCGCATTTGAGTGCAGGCAAGCGAAAGGATCATCTGCATATTCAAAACAGGTGAGCTGCCGGGATTGAAGTCCGTAGCCAGAGCCACGGGCACACCAGCTTCCATGAGGCGCCTGGCCGGGGGGTAACGGTTCAGGCCCAGATGGTAGACGGATCCAGGAAGAAGCACCGCAATAGTAGCGCTGCCGACTAAAAGTTCAATCTCTTCCTCCTCGATCTGCTCCAAGTGGTCAACAGAAATGGCCCCCAGGCGGACGCCCAAGCGCGTTGCCCCGCTTCGCGAAAGCTGGTCGGCATGCAATCGAAGCTTGAGACCATGCTTTTGGGCTGCGATAAAAAGCTCTTCGGCCGCAGCAAGATCCATAATAGGAGGCTCAACAAAACCGTCGCAATATTCCGCCAGGTTCCGTCGCGCTACTTCAGGAAGCATCGAATGAATGATTTCCCCAAGGTAATGACCCGCATCATCGCGGTATTCGGGAGGAATTTCATGAGCGCCCAGAAAAGTGGGCACCAGTTCCAGCGGGGTGAGTTCCTTTAATCTGTGGATCACCTCCAGCATTTTCACTTCGGATTCCAAGTTCAGTCCATAGCCGCTTTTGGCTTCCAGCGTGGTGGTTCCATGGGCTAAGAAAGACCTTAGTCTCGGAAGTGTTTTTTGAATAAGCTCTTCCTTGGTTGCGGCACGGACTTTTCTGACTGTGCTGAGAATGCCTCCGCCGCCAGTGTGGATTTCCTGATAGGAGTGTCCCATGATCTGTTGCTCAAAATCGTGGATTCGGGATTCCATGAAAACCGGATGCGAGTGACAGTCCACAAATCCCGGCATCACCACGCAATTTTCGGCCGAAATCCTGGAAATGTCCCGCGCGCTGACGGCCTGTTCCACTCTGGCACAAGAGCCGGCCATATGGATTCGATGGTCGATGATCCAAACCGCTCCATCTTCAATCAGACCAAGTTCCGCCTGGTTTTTTCCTTTGCGCACGCCGGCAGAACCGGCCAGGGTCAAAAGCTGCGAACATGGGGAAATTAGATACTCCATCTGGTATCAAACCTCTATTTTTCCAGCAACAAATAACACCTGTGGGGCAGGGGCTTCAACTTCGACATTGCGTCACGTCTATTCGCAATACGTCGGGGCTGAAGAGGCTGTCTCAAAACTCGCATTGGGCGGGCCTTCAGCCCTTGATTTTCTTTTACGACTTTTTCCTGGGGCTTCGCCCCAGGCTGGTATGGATCGCGCCTTCGGCGCTTTAAGATCCTAAATTTACAGCAATTTAAGCGCCGAAGGCGCGCGCTATATCAGCCTAGGGCGAAGCCCTAGGAATTTAGCGACAACCAGGAAAAGGGCTGTAAGCCCGCTCAATGGGCGAGTTTTGAGACAGCCTCTTCAGCCCCGACCCACATGTGTCATGTGTTGCAGCTAATAGGAATGCGGATTCCATGCTGCCGTGCCGTCTCCAGAGCTTCAGGATAACCTGCGTCGACATGGCGGGCTATGCCAAGGCCCGGATCGTTAGTCAAGACGCGATTGATCCGCGCAGTCATTTCAGAACTGCCGTCGGCTACCGTGACCTGTCCTGCATGCAGGGCATAGCCAATACCGACACCGCCACCGTGATGAAACGAAACCCAGCTGGCACCGGATGCGGTATTAAGAAGAGCGTTGAGGATCGGCCAATCCGCGATGGCATCGCTGCCGTCCTTCATCGATTCGGTTTCACGATAGGGTGAGGCTACGGAGCCGCAGTCCAGGTGGTCGCGGCCGATAACAATGGGGGCCTTCAGGATGCCTTTTCCCACCATGCCGTTAAGCTGTTCCCCGAATTGTGCCCGCTGCCCCTGTCCCAGCCAGCAAATCCGGGCGGGCAATCCCTGGAATGCTATCCTTTCGCGGGCCAGGCCAATCCAGCGCTGCAAAACCTGGTCTTCAGGAAACAACTTCAGGACCACCTCGTCGGTTGCAGCAATATCCCTGGGATCGCCCGATAGCGCCACCCAGCGGAACGGTCCGCGCCCCTGACAGAATAGAGGCCGGATATAGGCTGGAATGAAGCCGGGAAAATCAAAGGCATTCTTGATGCCGGCCTCAAAGGCAAAGTGACGGATATTGTTGCCGTAATCGAATGTGATCGATCCCATCTTTTGCAGATCCAGCATCGCCTGGACGTGGATGCCGATGGAGTGCATCGATCGTTTCAAATATTCTTCGGGATTGCCTCTCCGCAATCGATGAGCCTCTTCGAGGCTCAAGCCCGCGGGTATGTAGCCATTCAGCGGATCATGAGCGCTGGTCTGATCGGTGAGCAGGTCCGGGATGATCCGCTGTTTGACCAGTTCCGGAAGAATGACCGCGCAATTACCCACCAGTCCCACGGAGAGAGGACGCATCTCTTTTTGGGCCCGAGCCAACCAATCCAGGGCTTCAGACAAGGAGTTGGTTTGCCGGTCACAATAGCGGCTCCTGACGCGGCGTTCGATGCGCTCAGGGTTGACATCAATTCCCAGAAACGCCGCGCCATTCATGGTGGCGGCCAAAGGTTGCGCGCCGCCCATTCCACCCATGCCGCCTGAGACAACCAGCTTCCCCATCAGGTTCGTTCCCCAGTGCTTTTCCCCGGCAGCAGCAAAAGTCTCATACGTCCCTTGCACGATTCCCTGGGACCCGATGTAGATCCAACTTCCCGCAGTCATCTGGCCGTACATGATCAGATCCAGGGCCTCCAGGCGCCGGAATTCTTCCCAAGTGGCCCAATGTCCGACAAGATTGGAATTTGCAATCAAAACGCGGGGTGCATACGGGTGCGTCCGGAACACCCCGACGGGTTTGCCTGACTGGACCAACAGGGTTTCATCGTTGTCCAGTTCGCGCAGGCTTTTTAGAATGGCGTAATAGGCAGACCAGTTGCGCGCAGCTTTGCCGGTTCCTCCATAAACGATAAGCTCCCGCGGATTCTCGCCCACCTCTTCATCCAGGTTGTTCATGAGCATGCGCAGTGCGGCTTCCTGATGCCATCCCTTGCAGGAGAGTTGCGCTCCCCGGGGAGCATGAATCGGACGATAATCGGCCATGATCACCTCCTGGACAGAAATATTTTCCGAAGGGGCGCTTATCACTCCTTCAATCCCTTCAGGATCGCAGCAAACTGTTTCCTCTCTATCATCTTTTCCAACAGCTGGATGTCAGTCGCCAGAGAGCGGTCCTCTTGAAGTTTTGGAGAAGCAGACCGCACAAGCCGGTACGCTTTTTTGCCTCCGACGCCCGGCTGCAGCGGGTGCAGGAAATCGATTCCCTGGCTGGCGCACATCAGTTCGATCGCCAAAATTTTCCGCAGGTTGCCGAGTACCTGCTTTAATTTCAGGGCGGCGCCCATGCCCATGCTGACATGGTCTTCGCGGTTTCCGGAAGTGGGGATGGAATCGACTGAAGCAGGATGAGCCAGGACTTTGCAGGCTGACGTCAGAGCCGCGGCAGTTACCTGTAACATCATGAATCCGGAGTTCAGCCCGGGATCCCGAGTCAGGAAGGGCGGCAGATCTCCGTATTCAGGATTGATCAATCGCTCTATCCGTCTTTCAGAGATGCTGGACAATTCGGTCAAGGCGATGGCCATGTAATCCATTATTAAAGCCAGTGGCTGGCCGTGAAAATTCCCGCCTGAAATCAGATCCCCTTCCTTGGCGAAAACCAGGGGATTATCCGTTGCGGCATTGAGCTCGATGGAAAAAGTGCGCCGCGCCAGATTCAGTGTGTCGCGGATGGCGCCATGAACCTGGGGAATGCAGCGAAGGCTGTATGCATCCTGGACGCGCGTGCAATCCAGATGTGAAACGCGGATCTGGCTGCCCGCAAGAAGCTTTCGCAGGTTCGCTGCAGTTTCCAGCTGGCCGGGATAAGGCCGCGTTTGCTGCAGCCGTTTATCAAAGGCACGTGGAGTTCCTTTCAAAGCCTCCAGACTCAAGGCGGATGCCACGTCGGCCGTGTCAAGAAGCGTTTCGGCTTCCAACAGGGACAGCGATCCCACACTCAACATCGCTTGTGTTCCGTTTAAGAGGGCCAAGCCCTCTTTAGCACCTGGAAGGAAGGGACTCAGTCCGGCTTTGCGGAGAGCCGTTTTCCCGGATATAGGTCTGTTCCGATTCCAAACCTTCCCCTCTCCGATCAGCACCAGGGCAAGATGAGCCAGGGGGGCGAGATCGCCGCTCGCTCCTACGGAACCTTGAGAGGGGATGATGGGATGAATGTTCCTGTTGAGGAGGGCGAGCAGGAAATGTCACCACTTCAGGCCGCACTCCTGAAAAACCCTTTGCCAATGCATTAGCCCTGCAGAGCATCATTCCGCGAGTTTCCGCTTCGCTGAGCGGCGGGCCCACACCGCATGCGTGGCTTCGGATCAGATTCACCTGCAGGGTTTTTATTTGTGAGTGCCCGATGTGCCGGTCCGCCAGTTTGCCGAATCCGGTATTAATTCCGTAAGCAGGCGTATCTGATGCGGCAATCCGTTCCACTACCCGCCGGGATGCGAGCATATTGCGGCGCGCGCCGGCAGAAAGTACCACCGGCGTCCCGTTGAAGACTACCTCTTCAAAATCTTCAAGCGTGAGGCGGTTCCCATCGATGTCCAACTGTTTCTTTCTTCTCATTTTATCGCGTGTCTACATCAAGATTAAGGCAAAAAGATTAGCTATCTGTAGGATTGATCGTACTAAGGATTCTCAGAAATTCCCAGAGGCTCCTCCGCCTCCGAATTGGCCCCCATCGCCATGGAATTGTGAATTTTCGGCGGCAGCGGGTGCACTCGGTGTCATGGTGGCAACGCTTGCCAGAATTTCCACTCTACTATGCTTATCCTGCGGCTCCGTCAACGGCCCCGCTGTGAAGCCTGCCCGTTCGCCATTTACTCCGGAATCAAGAAATCGACGGAGCGATCCTGCAAAAATGAGCAGCAAAATCCCAGCGCCCGTCAACACAACCCAGGGTGGTGCGACATGAACATACATTCTCAGCGTGATTAAAGAAAAAAGCGCAAATCCAAATCCAAGGATCAGAAAAAGCCGCCGTCGCCCGACAATTCCAATGAACAATACGACGCAGGGCAAAGTTGCAGTGAGGCTGATCAACAACCAGCGAGGGAAAATTTCATCTGCGCGATTATAATAGAGAAAGCCCGTAAGGACATGCGTATCAAGCAGATATATATTAACTGCTGCATAGAAAGCCACGAGTGCGACAGCCAGAAAAGACGTTGAGCATTTTCTAAGCGCTGGCGGAATCTGCATCGAATCGCAGCCCCTTAGTAACCATCGATAAAGAACAATGACAATGATAATCCATAACACCCTTCCGGGCGGGAGAGACATAACTGCAAAAAACAAAAATGCCGCAGAAAACGCCGAATACGGCCAGTACCCCCATGTCCATGCCGCTGCGCCGGATAGGCCGGCGAAGAAAAACAAAAGCAGGATGATGGTGGAATTATCGCGCATCAAATGAGCGTCCAGTAAGAGAATCCCCAGCCCCATCATCAGATTAATAATCGCAGCCAGAGAAAACGCAGCTTCGATGCCGCCTTGAATGCGCTTTTGGGATCCGATCAAATGATTGGCTGTCATCCAGCACGCAATACCGGCAATCAATGCAAAGATTGCGATAGGTTTATCGCTATCGATTAGGCTGTATAGGGCAAATATAGCGCCCAAAATCGCGGAGAGGGTCAACACGAAGAACAAAATGCGAAAAACAGGGCCCACGCGTACGCGATCATCCGGATACATCGCAGCAATACTTTGAAACGCATTCTCGTCTATCCAGCCGGCTCGAAGCCATTCCCGCCCCGCATCACGCACAGATTGTCTTCGGTCAGCCAATGCGGCATCAGGTTTCATAGCGGCTCCTTCATCCTGCGATGCGCTTTCCAGAGCAAGGCAATCAGCACAATAGCCGTACCGCTGACTAAGAGTGATTTGAGCACGAAGTCGAGTCGTGACTTGGTCACCAATTCATTCAGGGCGATGAATGCCGCGAATACTCCAAAGGAAAACAGGGGGAAACGTTGTTTCTGGAAGCTATGCCAGGCCAAACCTATGCCCATAGCGGTGAGAAAAGCGATATATGTGATGCCCTTTAGCCCCTGCGCCCAACCACCGGAAACAAGAGCACCGAGAATAAGGAGCCAGCCCAGATGAACCGCTACCGGCTCAAAATGGGATTTCCTCCCGGTGCGCAGCAAATAGTGGCCGAGAAATACGAAAAGGAGGCCGCAGCAGATGGCATTCCAGCGCACCGATTCATCGGTGACACGCCAGATTGGCTTTTCAATCAATGAAACCGACAACCCGCGCCAGGCGGCAAAGGTGGACAAGGCTAAGGAAAAGATGGTGCGCGAATCGTAGCGAATGGCTATACATAGCATCAGAAGAGCTGTAATCAGAAGGTGCCAGGGCCAGTTTGCTCCAAGAGGCGTGAATTGCAGTTCGATAAAAGCCAGATCCGCAGCGGCCAAAAGGACGCCCAAAAGCAGCAAATAATCGTAACCTAAGGACGGAGATGGCACTTCTCTCCAGGAAAAAGCTGGGGCCTGGCGTGCCGCCCAGGCAAAGGATGCCAGTGCTCCAACTCCAACGCCGATGGAGATGGCAAGTGGACCGATCTGTTGATAATTTTGTTTTACCAGAAGACCGACGCCGGCAGCTGTTAGCAGGACTCCTAAATAGAAAAGCAGGCGAATCTCAGGACGAATCGAAATTAACTCGCCTTGGGCCATGCGTAGCAACGTGCGGGCCTTTGTTTCTTCAAGAACCCCGCTCTCAACCATCTCGGGAATAGCTTTGGCTAGATCTGGATTCATACCCATTCCTATTCGTAGCTGATGATCAATGTATCTATCCCGATAAAAGTCCGGATGCAACAGAATTCATGTGCCAAAGAGATATCTGGAAAGAGGGACAGGAAGTATTCGAAGATGTGATTTCTTTTTTCTTGCGCTTGAATGAACGAACAGATAGAAGGGAGCCATGCAAGGATATTTCCTGCGGCTGATGCTGGCGGGTTTCATCGCGGCGCTCGCCTATTCTCAAGTGACCACGATCCGGGTTGCCTCCAATCTGGTTCTGACTCCTGTCCGAATCACAGATGCCGACGGCAAAGTAGTTCGCGATCTACAACCCGAGGACTTCGATATCAAAGAGAACGGGATCAAAGTTGCGGCGGCGCGCCTCGGCGACCCCGGAGAGGCGCCTCTTGAACTCGCCATGCTGTTCGATACTTCGGGCAGCGTCTATACCCGGTTCGAACTCGAGCGCTCGGCGGCGGTCCGCTTCCTGAGCAGGATCATGCGGCCACTTGATTCCGTATTCATCATTTCCGTCGCCAATCAACCCAAGCTACTTTTGGAACGCACGTCTTCGCTGGATGCGGCGCTTCAGGCAGTCGCCGGAATTGCACCTACCACTCAAGCCACGGCGTTCTACAACGCCGTCGCCAAAGCGGTGCGTGTGTTCGAAGAAACAGAAAGGCAGGATGCCCGCCGTGTGATCGTCACTATCTCCGACGGCGAAGACAACCGTAGTCTCGACCACACGCAGAAAGATATTTTGCGGGATCTGCAACTCACGAACTGTATCTTCTACTCCATCAATCCAAGCGGTCACTCCTACAACAGGAATTTCATCAGCCGCCGCGCTCAGCAAGGCATGGAGTCCTTGGCCCAGCACACGGGCGGCTTATCGTTTGTCGCGGACAGCCTTGACGAACTGGCAGGTTTTCTGGATCGCATCGCGGATGAACTGCAGGGACAGTATTTGCTCGGATATTACTCCCCTGCAACCACCAGTGCCGGAATCTATCGCACAATTGCCATCCAAGTGCGTGGAAGACCGGACCTCCAGATAAAATCCCGCCCCGGCTATTATCCGAAATAGCCCGGCGTATATAATCACAGTCCTGTTTGCCATTACGGGTGAGTGGCTCCAGGCGATCCCCTTCCTGATACGGGGGAACATTTTGGATGTGAGGCTAAATCGATGTTGGCGATTACAGGAGCCACCGGAGAGGTCGGAGGCAGGATTGCGAGCCGGATTGCCAGGCTTGGATTAGTGCAACGTCTCATCGTGCGCGACCCTGCCCGGGCTCCGCGTTTGCCAGGCGCTGAAATCGCTCTGGCTTCTTCGTATGGCGATGCGATGGCGATGCGCCAAGCCTTGTCCGGCATCAAGACATTATTCCTCGTTTCCGCTCGCGACCGGTTCGGGGTTGCGCATATCAGTGCTAAAAACGGCGTGCCGCCGCCGCCTTACGACAGGCTGCAGCAACACCAGGCCGCTGTGGATGCAGCGATAGACGCCGGCGTGAAACACATCGTCTACCTTTCGGTGCTTAACGCCGCTCCGAATGCCACTTTCATACTTGCGCACGATCATTTTCATACTGAGGAGTACATTCGGGTCTCGGGCATACCTTTTACATTCCTGAGGGCAAGTCTATATACCGACAACGTTCCCCAGTGCGTCTCAGCGGATGACGTTATTCGGGCACCGGCCGGCGAGGGACGCGCCACTTGGGTAACGCGAGATGATATCGCGGACGTAGCCGTGTCGATACTGACAACCACCGGGCATGAAGGGCGCAGCTTCGATATAACAGGTCCGGAAGCACTCACAATGGCCGAGACCGCCGAACGGCTGTCCGCTGCTTTAGGTCGCAAGATCACGTATCAAGCTCAAACCCCCCAGGAAGCCAGGACTACCCGCTCGACAAGCCGGTTGGAAAAATTCGAAGCCGAACGTAGAATGCTAACCGGACACGGCCTCGATGCGTATGAGGTTGATGTTTTTGTCACCCATTTTCTGCAGATTGCCATGGGTGACTTAGCCAATGTCAGCGACACCGTCCCGGAACTGACCGGGCATCCGGCCCAATCTCTGGAGCACTACCTTCGACAAAACCCCAAAAGATGAGGAGTACTATTATGCAACTCTGGAAGAAGCTTTATCTCACTGTGTGGCTGGCGTTCTTTTCCTGCGTATTGATATCGCGCTGGATGGGACCCCTTGTGGGATGGCCTATACACGCATTATTGGGCCTGGGAATGCTGGCTATGACCTGGACCAACGCTCGACAGCTGACGGGGCTGCCGGTTCCGTCGCGACTGAAGCGCATCAGCAAGGCTGCCGCGGGCTTCGCGGTGTTTCAGCTGATCAGCGGCTTAGCCCTCAGCGCCATTGCGCATCTGGCTCCAAACCTGACAATAGTTGCACAACTGCTGCAGGGGGCTCATGTGGTCAGCGCTTTAGCGATTTTGGCTCAGGCGTCCTCAGTCGCAACGGCTTATGATATGTGGGAAGAGAAGGAATTCGAAAAGGCGCCCTCAAAGTAAAAAATCGGGAGCCCGTATTAGACTGCCTGCGATACGTTCTTGCAGTTGCCACGAGCATAGGAAGGAAGAACGATGAAGGTTAGCATCCTTGGCGCGGCCGGCTCGGTTGGTGCACCGGTCGCATTCTACCTCGCCGTGTCGGGATTGGCTGAAGAGATCGTCATGATCGATGTGCGCTCGAATATGGCACAGCAGCACGCGATGGATATAGGCACGGCTGCCTCGGCACTCGATGTGCGGGTCAAGGACGGCGGGTATGAAGACCTGGCCGGATCGGACGTGATCTTTAATGCAGCGGGCGTTTTCCAGGGGCTGATTGCCGATCGGATGGAGCTGCTTCCGAAGAACATCCCTCTGGTACGCGACATCGCGCTCCAGATTAAGCGTCATTGCCCCGCGGCGATCGTGATCACGGCCACTAATCCGGTGGATCCCCTGAACTACGCCACCTGGCGTGTGGGGGGCTTCGACCGCCACAAGCTCATCGGGTACTCCATCAACGATTCGTTCCGATTCCGCGAACTGGTGGCCCGGGCCAAGGGATCCCGCCCCGGCCGGGTGCAGGCGACGGTGATAGGAGAGCATGGAAGCAGCCAGGTGCCTCTGTTCAGTTCCGTGCGCGTCGATGGCCGACCGATGCACTTCACTGAAGATGAAAAGCAAAGCATTCGGTCGGAAATACCCGACATCCTGAAACGCTACGAAGCGCTGCGAACAGGGCGAACGGCCGGATGGACCTGCGCGGTCGGCGCGGTGGCGATCATGCGCGCCATACTGCAAAACACGGGAGAGGTGTTCCCCTGTTCGGTGGTATTGGATGGCGAATATGGCCAGAAGGATTTGAGCCTGTCGGTCCCGGTTGTGCTCGGCAAGGAAGGTGTGCGGGAGATACTGGAATGGGAACTGGCTGCGGATGAGCGGGAGAGCTTGAAGCGCAGCATCGGCATATTGATGGGCGCTGCCCGTTTCGTGGATGAAAGCCTGGAATAGGTGTGGAGTAGAGAAATGACCGCAGAAACACACCGTTTCGATACGCTTATGGAGCCGGGAATGATCGGCCCCATTCAGACGCGTAATCGCATTATCAAGACGGCGAACGGCACCTCGTTCATGGAAGAGAACCAGACCGTCGGTCCGCGCATGATCGCCTATTACGAGCGCCTGGCCAAAGGCGGAGTGGGTTTCATCGTAGTAGAGTCCTGCGGCGTGGAATATCCCCTTGCCATCCAGCATGTGCATTATCGATCCGATGGCAGTTACGAAGGAGTTCAGCTGCACCTCGATGACGATAGGTTCATACCCAGCTTCCAGCAGTTGACCGAAGCGGTGCACACCTGCGGGTGTCCCGTCTCTATCCAGTTCCAACACGCCGGCCCATGGAATCCCACCGGGCTTCTTCCCCGCGATCCAAAGATCCGCGACATCAAATGCGCTTCTGCGCTTACCCAGGAAGAACTGCCCGGGCCTGATTTCCTGCCCTGCCGCGCGATGACGAAGCAGGAGATCGAAGATCAAATCGAGCTGTGGGCCGCGGCGGCTGAGAGAGCCTGTAAAGCCGGCTTTGATGCCTGCGAGATCAACCACGGAACCTGTCATCAGGGCAACACGTTCCTATCGCGTGTGTGGAACCGGCGTGAAGACGAATACGGCGCGCAGAACTACGAGAACCGCACGCGTTTCCTGCGAAACATCATCGCGGAAGCCAAGCGCCGCTGCGGCCCCTCCTTTGCCGTACACACGCTCTTCAACGTGGTGGAATACAATCATCCGCTGGCAACCACTCTCGAGGAAGGCGCCGAGATGGCACGGCGAATTGCCGCGGTGGCGGATGGCATCAACTGCCGGGCGGAGCGCTACGGACATCGGGGCGGACTCATTCAGCCGGATCGAATTCTCTATCCCGAGCCTCCGGCCGAGCTGCCTGCGGATCTTGACTGGAGCAGGCAGGGCCGGGGAGCCACCGTGCCTCTGGTGGAAGCGGTCAAACGCAAAGGCGTGACGATACCGGTGTGGACGGCCTGCCGCTTGGACGCCGCGCTGGGCGAGGAATATCTGCGCAAAGGGAGCCTCGATTTTGTCGGCATGACCCGCCGGCTTCTTGCCGATCCGGCGCTTCCCAACAAGATCCGAGAAGGCCGGCTGGAAGACATCCGCGTCTGTCATGGATGCTTGCATTGCTTCGACATGCGCAACAAGAACAAGAAGCTTGAATGCCGGGTGAACCCTACCCTGGGTCGAGAGATCCTCCCTGAATATCAATGCCGTCCTGCAGAGCGCAGGAAGAAAGTGCTTGTCGTCGGCGGCGGCCCGGCGGGGATGGAGGCCGCCCGCCTGGCTGCCAGACGCGGGCATGAAGTAGTCCTATACGAAAAGAGTTCCCGCCTGGGAGGACTGCTCCCCCTCGCGGGCATCGTAAAAGACCTGGAAACCGAGGATTTCACCGGTCACATTCGCTATCTTGAAACACAGCTCAAAAAGGAAAAAGTGACTGTGCGCATGAAGGTAACTGTGACGCCTGCGGTTGTGCGCGCGGAGAAGCCCGACGTGCTGGTGCTCGCCGCCGGGGCCGTTCATGCCACGCTTGATCTGCCCGGAGCGGCAGGCGGCAAAGTAGTCCAGACCGGGGAACTGCATGGCATGCTCGAGACCGCACTGCGCGTCTTCACGCCGGCCCAGGTGCAGCGGCTCACTCGATTCTGGATGCCGGTGGCGAAAAGCCTGATTATCCTGGGAGGCAAGCTGCATGGGTGCGAGTTGGCCGAATTCCTTGTCAAGCGCGGCCGCAAAGTGGTCATCGTCCACAACGGGCCGGCCACGGAATTGGGCGATGGCATGACCAAGGATGATCTGGAAAACCTGTGGCCGTGGTTCAAGCAGAAGCATGTACCCGTGTGGACCGACGCGGCCTATCGCGAAATCGTACAAGTAGGTCTTAAGATCCAGATGCCCGACAAGCGCGTGTATATTCTTGAGGGCAGGCACATCTTGACGACACAGGACTGGGGCCCGAACACAAGGGTCATCGAAGAGCTTGCGCCGCTGGTTGCGGAGACTCGTGTGATCGGCAGCTGCAAAGAACCCGGCCTGATCGTGGACGCCTTGCGCGAAGGAGCTCTCGCAGGCTGCGCTATTTGATTTTCTGAAGGAACAACTCTGGTTCACACAAATATAAGTCAATCCGAAGGTTTCTAATCGATCCATAAAAAATTAATAAAATAAATATTGACAACCCTTGATTACCAATACATACTAGTTTGCATTACAAACTGGTTTACACAGAAAGGGAATCGATCATGGAATATCCGGATCTGAAAGAAATCGAGCGGCGGCCCAAACAGTATTGGAATGCGGACGGCCTGCCGGACCTGCTTTTCGGGTTTGTGTGGATTCTCTGGGGCATTGGGTTCCTCCTGCCCGAACTGCTGCCTGCCGGGAAATGGCGGTCGTATTATGGTTGGGTGTCTTTGGCTTTTCTGGTCGTAAGCGGATATGTCGCGAACTGGGCGATAAAAAAACTCAAGCAACGCCTGACCTTCCCGCGCACGGGCTATGTGGAGTGGCGAAAACCGGGGATTGGCGCAAGGGTGGCAGTGATGATTCTGGCCGCTGCAGTGGCCGCAGGGACAGCGCTTCTGGCAAGCCATGGAAAGGAATGGGGAATAGCCGATTATGCACCGCCGGCAGCAGCCCTCTTCTTTGCGGTTGGATATCTGCTCGCGGCTATATGGCATAAGCTGCCGCATTTACTGTATTCATCCGCTTTGTCGCTTGTGCTCGCAGGCGTAATCGCCTGGACACGCATGGATCTGCAACAGGCATGGATATTGTTCCTCCTGTGCCTTGGCGTGCTTTCGTGCCTGGTGGGATTCATCCGGTTACGGATCTTCATGCAGCAGAACCAGCAACAACCGGAGAGTGAGGCATGAGCACAGAGGAATTGAAGAACCTCACTGAAATAGATAGGGTGATTCACGAACCGGCGCGGCTGCTGATTGTGACCCTGCTTTCTGCGGTCAAGGAAGCCGATTTCCTCTACATGCAGAGAGAGAGCGGCTTGACCAAGGGAAATCTCTCGAGTCATCTGCTGAAACTGGAACAGGCCGGCTATATCGAAATCCAAAAGACTTTTCGCGGCAAGATTCCGCTCACTTTGCTGTGCCTGACCCAGACGGGCCGGGCGGCATTAGAGGATTACAAAAAGAAAATGAAAAACCTGCTGGTCCCAGGGCAAGCCGGCAGGCGCTAGATACTATTTCTGATTCCGGATTCCGGATTCCGGATTCCGGGATAAAGGTCAAAGAGTACAGTGAAACCAAAATCTGAAATTGGTAATCTGGAATCCGGAATCCGGAATCTGGAATCTGGAATCAAGAAAGGCGTGCGCATGGAATTGCCGAACAGCCGCAATGAATCTACCGGGCCCGTGCTTCTGGACTGCCAGACGATACAAAATCGCATTCGCGAGCTTGGCTCTCAGATTGCCGGGGACTACCAGGGCAAAACGCCGCATCTAGTCGCCGTTCTCAAAGGCGCCAGCATTTTCCATGCAGACCTTGTCCGCGCCATGGAGCTGCCATTGTCTTTTGACTTTATCGCCGTGGGCAGTTACGGCACGCTGGGCACGAGCAGCGGCGAGGTTCGCATTCTGAAAGATCTGGAGGACGACCTGGAAGGCAAAGATGTGCTGCTGGTTGAAGATATTGTCGACACCGGCCTGACTCTTCACTCCCTTGTGCGAAATCTGAAAGAGCGAAAGCCGCAGTCATTGAAGATCGTGGCGCTGCTCAATAAGCCGGCCGGCCGTAAAATCGATGTGCCTGTGGATTACATCGGCTTTCATATCCCGGACGCATTCGTCGTCGGCTATGGCCTCGACTATGATCAGCGTTACCGGAACCTGCCGGATATTCACATTCTGTATTTCGGTAAGTGATTCGATGTATTGGAGTCGACGGTGGGGTCCCGATCGATTGAAGGTTGCAAGTTGCAGGTTCCAAGTGTACTGCAACCTGCAACCTGCAACCTGTAACCTGTAACCTGTAACCTTAATAGAGGTGCCCGCATCCGCCACTGTTTAGGCGGGGCGGTAGCTACGCAGTTTTTTACGAAGACGCTTTCGCGCCAAGGCTTGTTTGATCCGTTTCTTTTCGCCAGGCTTTAGGTAGAAAGAATGCTTCTTGGCATCCTTGATGATATCTTCCTGCTGGACTTTGCGCTTGAAGCGCCGTAATGCACTTTCAAGGGATTCGCCTTCATTTAAAATGACTTCCGCCAATCTAGACACCCCCCTTCACGACGAGCGCATACAGTACTCTCCGACCGCCCGGCTGTCAAGCTTCTTAACAGTCGGCAGTCGGGGTCAGGTCTGGAAAATTTAGTTTTTATGTTTTGCGAAAAGGTCCAGAGCGCAAAACTAAATTTTCCAGACCTGACCCCGATCTGCCGACTGCCGACTAATCCTGACTGGGTTCCTCGCCAGCGACCACCGTCACGCTGGCTACGCAATCGCCCTCTTCCAGCTCGATGCATTTGACGCCTACGGCCGCCCTGGTCTGTGTATTGCGGATACCTTCGGTATGGAGCTGGATCAGTTTTCCCTGGGCCGTGATAAGCATGACGGATGCGTCATCCTGAACGTGGCAGGTATTCACAACGGCACCGTTCTTCTGCCCTACTTTGATATTGATCACACCGGAGCCACCTCTGCCCTGACAGGGGTATTCTTCGACATCGGTTCGCTTGCCGAATCCGTTTTCGGTTACTGTGAGGAATTGTCCCGGTCCCTTGAATACGGACATTGCCACGACTCGATCCTCGCCCGCCATGCGGATCCCAATGACGCCCCGGGCTGTGCGGCCCATCTCCCGCACATCCTTCTCCGAAAACCGGATCGCTTTGCCCATGCGCGTAGCAAGGAGCACATCAAACGTTCCGTCCGTGAGCTGGCAGCCGATGAGTTCGTCGTTCTCCGGAACAGATATCGCGATGATACCCGAGTTTCGCGGATTGCCATATTCGGCGAGAGCGGTCTTTTTGACGATCCCGTTATGCGTGGCCATCACGACATACTCGTTCGTGTCAAAGTCCTTTACGGCGATAATGTCGGCGAACTTTTCATCCTTGCCCATGTTGACCAGGTTAACAATCGCCTTGCCCTTGCCTGCGGTTCCCACATCCGGGATCTCATACACTTTCAACCAATAGACCTGGCCTCTGTTGGTAAACACGAGCAGGTAGCTGTGCGTGGAAGCAACGAAGACATGATCGATGAAATCTTCGTCGCGCGTCGTCATCCCGATGCGCCCTTTTCCGCCCCGGCCCTGGGGATGATAGAGTGAAGCCATGGTGCGCTTGATATAACCCGAGTGGGTAACGGTAATCACCACATCTTCGTCGGCAATGAGGTCCTCGAGTGTGATTTCGACTTCCTCATCCACAATTTGGGTCCGGCGCTTGTCGCCGTAGGTTTCCTGCACTTCCCTCAGCTCGGTGATCACGACCGATTCCAGAGCTTTCTCGCTGGCCAGTATTTCTTTGAGGTGCGCGACCAGCCGCAGAATTTCTTCATATTCCGCGATGATCTTATCCCGTTCGAGACCCGTCAGGCGCTGAAGGCGCATATCCAGTATGGCCTGTGCCTGTTCCGCGCTGAACTGGAACTGCGTCATTAAACCTTCTTTGGCAATGGCGGGTTCTTTGGAAGCCCGGATCAAGGCAATCACGGCATCCAGCATCTCCAACGCGCGCTTGAGACCCTCGAGAATGTGGGCCCGGGCGTTCGCTTTGTTAAGCAAGAAGATGGTCCTGCGGCGGACGACTTCTTTCCGGTGCTCGATGAAGCAGAAGAGAGCGTCGCGCAGATTCAGTATTTTGGGCTGATTGCGCACGATGGCCAGCATAATAATTCCGAAGCTGGACTGCATGGGAGTCATCTTGTACAGGTTGTTCAGGACAACCTGCGCCGGCTCGTCCTTTTTGAGCTCGATGACAATGCGCATGCCTTCCCGGTCCGATTCGTCGCGCAGGTCGGATATGCCATCGATTTTCTTGTCGCGAACCAGCTCCGCGATGCGTTCGATGAGCTTGGCCTTGTTGACCTGATACGGAATTTCCGTCACCACGATCGATTCCCGGTCGCGGGCCATCTTCTCGATCGCCGCCTTTGCGCGCATGATGACGATTCCACGGCCGCTTTCATAGGCGGACCGTATGCCGCTGCGCCCGTAGATAAAACCTGCGGTCGGAAAATCGGGGCCGGGAACCATCGTCATCAGCGCATCCAGCGTAGCCTCCGGATTCTCCATGAGAAGGATGGTTGCGTTGATGATCTCGGTAAGATTATGCGGAGGCACGTTCGTTGCCATCCCGACCGCGATGCCGGAGGATCCATTGACCAGGAGATTGGGGAACCGTGCGGGAAGGACGAGCGGCTCGGTCAGCGACTCGTCATAGTTCGGGCCGAAATCCACGGTATCCTTGTCGAGATCGGCAAGCAGCTCATCGGACAGACGGGCCATGCGGACTTCGGTATAGCGCATGGCTGCCGCACTGTCCCCGTCGACGGAGCCAAAGTTACCCTGACCATCAATCAGCGGGTAGCGCGAGGAAAAATCCTGGACCAGCCGCACCATCGTGTCATAGACCGCGCTGTCTCCATGCGGATGATACTTACCGATGACATCGCCGACAATACGCGCCGATTTCTTGTAGGGCTTGTTGTGCGTGTTGCCCAGATCCTGCATTGCATATAACACGCGCCGGTGAACGGGCTTAAGCCCATCGCGCGCATCGGGCAGAGCCCTGCCGATGATAACGCTCATGGCATAGTCCAGATAGGACTTGCGCATCTCGTCAATGATATTTACCGGGATTTTGTCAAGAGCTTCATTCATGGCAATTGTGCTTAGATATCGAGGTTATGAACATTGAGGGCGTTATCCTCAATAAAACGGCGCCTGGGTTCTACGGCATCTCCCATGAGGATGGTGAAAATGGCATCCGTCTGGACCGCATCGTCAATCGTGACTCTTAACATCGTTCGCGTCTCGGGATTCATAGTCGTTTCCCACAACTGCGCGGGATTCATTTCTCCCAATCCTTTGTAGCGCTGCATCGTCAAATCCTTCTTCCCCAGCGCAACCAGATAATTCAGCAGCTCTTCCCTGGAATTTACGGAAACAGTATTTCCATTTTCCTTTACAATCAGTGGAGGCTTTTCCAGGGGTGTCATTACCGAATAGAGCTCGAATAAGCGCTGCCACTCCGCCGAAGACAGAAACTCCCAATTCAGTGAGACTTTGTTGCCGTTGGACTTGTTGTCGGCTACCAGGGAACGGAGTCCGTGCTCCTCATCGATCAGGATCGTGGAGGAATAGCCGATCTGTTCCAGCACCCGTCCCAGCTCCGAAAGCACTTCTTCGTCTTTAAAAAGCTGTTTGAGAGTGAAACCGTTGCTCAGCAATCCACCCTCGCCAGCCACAAACTGAAGCAGATATTCGAGCAGGTTTTTATCCTGAAGGTGCCGGTTCAGTTTTTCAAAAACAGTTTTATGCTCGTGCACATCCCGCATCAGTTTGATCAGCTGGGGTCCGCTAAATTGCTTCCCGCTTTTTTCTGCGGTAACGACAACGCCATCGGTTGCCCGTTGCTCAATAAAGGATTCCATTTCCCGTTCATTTTTAAGGTATTTGATTGTCTTGCCGCGTTTGACTCCGTACAGCGGAGGCTGCGCGATGTATATGTATCCCCCTTCCAGCAGCTCCGGCATCTGCCTGTAGAAAAACGTGAGTAGCAGCGTCCGGATATGGGAGCCATCGACATCCGCATCCGTCATGATGATGATGCGGTGGTAGCGCAGTTTGTCGGCCGCAAAATCCTCTTTCCCGATTCCTGTTCCTATCGCCGAAATCATGGTGGCGATTTCGGCATTGCCGAGCATCTTGTCAAAGCGCGCTTTCTCGACATTCAGGATCTTTCCCTTGATAGGAAGGATCGCCTGAAATTTCCGGTCGCGGCCCTGTTTGGCCGAACCGCCGGCGCTGTCTCCCTCAACAATATAAATTTCACAAAACTTGGGGTCTCTTTCCTGGCAGTCCGCCAGCTTGCCCGGAAGCAGAGCCGTATCTAACGCCCCTTTACGCCGCGTCAGATCGCGCGCCTTGCGTGCCGCTTCACGTGCTCGCGCAGCCTCGATCGCTTTGGTGATGATCTTGCGCGCCACGGGAGGATTTTCTTCGAGGAAAGCACCGAGGCTCTCATTGACGGCAGCCTCTACCAACCCTCTGACATCGCTGTTCCCAAGCTTGGTTTTGGTTTGCCCTTCAAACTGCGGATTTTTCAGTTTGACGCTGATGACGGCAACCAGGCCTTCCCGCACGTCTTCGCCCGTCGGATTTTCTTTCAGATCTTTCAGCAGATCCGCGGACTGCGCATACGCGTTAATCGTGCGCGTAAGCGCGGATTTAAACCCGGACAGGTGAGAGCCGCCCTCGTGCGTATTGATATTATTCGCGAAGGAAAAGGTCGTCTCGCTGTACCCGTCGTTGTACTGCATGGCCACTTCAACGATGATCTCTTCCTTTTTGGTTTCGAAATAAATGGGCTTGGGATGGAGAACGTTTTTATTTTTGTTCAGGTACTCGATGAAAGAAGAAATGCCGCCTTCATATTTGAATACTTCGCGGCGATCATGGCGCAGATCCTCGAGGACGATCTCGAGTCCTTTGTTGAGGAATGAAAGCTCTCTCAGCCTCGCGGCTGTAGTGTCGTAGCTGAACTCGAGCGATTCGAAGATCTCGGTGTCCGGGACAAAAGTGATTTTCGTCCCGCGGCGTTTGGTCGTTCCTGTCTGCCGGAATTCGGTGACGGGTTTGCCTCGCTCGTAGCTCTGCTCGTAAACGTTTCCCCCTCGCCAGATTTCCAGATCGAGACGCATGCTCAAAGCATTCACAACTGAAACGCCAACCCCGTGCAGGCCTCCAGAGACTTTGTAGGAATCATTATCGAACTTTCCTCCGGCATGCAGGACCGTCATGACAACTTCTGCCGCCGATTTCTGGGTCTGTTCGTGAAAGTCCGTCGGGATGCCGCGTCCATTATCTATCACGGTGACGCTGTTGTTTATGTGAATCGTTACTTCCACCTTGGTGCAATACCCGTTGAGCGCCTCATCGACGGAATTGTCCACAACCTCATAAATCAGGTGGTGCAGCCCTTCGATTCCGGTGGAGCCGATATACATCGCCGGACGCAAACGGACCGCCTCCAAACCCTCCAGCACTCTGATTTTATCCGCCCCGTAATCTTCGCCTTTGGCGTTCGCCGGCTCAGGCGTGCGGATAGTCTCTGTTTCGGGTGAAATTATGTTTTCATTCATGCCGGAATGTCTTCAATTTAGATAAGAGGTCGATTCAACCCAGAAACTCTACAACCTATTTATTTCCAATTAATTATTTAAGTGCTGACAACCGTGGAATTATAGCACAAGGGTGCTATAAAATGGAGGGAAATTCTCCTGGATACAGAGTATTTATGTTGTTTGTTTTCATGTATTTAGTTAGCTATTGATCTCTACCTGCGTCTCCAGGTCTTTTGGTCGGGTCCACTCTCGTCTGAAACGGGCAGAATCTTACCGTTTTGCACTGCAAAATGTGTCGTTCGTCCCGGGGTTGAGGAGAGGAGAAAATCTTTTGCCGACGTCAAAAAAGTCTGTGTTCGCTGGGATAAAAACCGCAGAAATGCCTCGATTCTTTGCGTGTCGAGTTCCGCTTCCGCGTCGTCTACAAGAAACAGTGGATAGAATCCGTGGGTTTTGCGGTGGATTTCCATTTGGGAAAAATAAAGAGAAAGCAGACAGGACCTCTGCTGCCCTGATGAGCCGAAGTCGACGAGAGATTTGCCATTCACATAGAGCTTAAGGTCATCGCGATGCGGACCGACGGATGTGTATCCGGTTTTTTGATCTCCCGTGCGCGCCTTGAAAAGATGCTGTCTGAAACATTCTTCTATGGCTGGAACCTCCTGCTGTTCTGTTGTTACCGTCGAGACATAATGCATCTTCAAAGCTTCTGAGCCAAATAAGCCCTGGGGAAGCTCTTGCTTCATCTGTTCCACATAGCGCACGCGATTCCACAGTATGCGCGCTCCAGGTTTTACGATGGCCTCGTCCCAACTTTCCAGGAGGTTTTCATCCATTCCACTCCCACCTTCGAGCATGGATGCCAGAACCCTATTACGCTGCTTCAGGGCCCTTCCATAAAGAGCCAGGCTGCGGACATGACCGGGATATAGGGTCACCATGGCTCGATCGAGGAAAGCCCTCCTGTCGGCCGGCGCACCTCTCACGACATTGAGGTGCTCGCGTGTGAAAGCCAGAACATGCAAGTTGCCTACAAATTCATCCAGAGGCACCTGCTTGCCCAGCAGAAATAGTTTTTTTTCAGTTTGCTTTATGGATACTTGCAGATCCCGGGACAAGCTTCCGTGTTCTATGGTCCCTTCCACACGGCACTCGTCCTGGCCATGGCGAATGCAGTCCTTTGGATTGGCCGTGCGGAAACTCCTGCCGTACCCGAGCAGGTAAATGGACTCTAGAAGATTGGTTTTTCCCTGGCCGTTCAGTCCGGAAAAAAGATTGGTATCTGCGGAGGGAATAATTTCCAACTCGCTGATATTCCGGTAATTGAAGAGACGCAGTCTTGTGAGCTTCACTCCTAAAACTTCATGGGCATGACAACATATCGATAATCTAAATCAGACCCTCCGATAGGCCGCAGCAGACCTTGGGTTTCAGAATCTTTCAGGGCGATGGATATGGAATCTGACCCGCAGATGCCGACAAAATCCAGAAGATAGAGAGGATTAAACCCTATATCGAGTGTATCTCCTCCAAATTCCACGGCCACTACTTCTCTTGCTTCGCCGGCCTCGGCGCAACTGGCGGTCAATTCAAGTAATCCCGTTTTAAAAGACAAACGGATGGCTTTCAGTTTCTCATCCGACATAATCGCGGCTCTGCGTATCCCATCCCCAAATTCCTTTGTGGATGCGACGACAAACTTGTCGTTCTCACGCGGGATTACAAGTTCATAATTGGGAAATTGTCCGGCAAGCACTCTGGATACAAGTTTCCGGTTGCCCAGAGTGAAGAAGAGGTGGTTCTCGTCACGCCCGAATTCCATCATCGCATCCTGATCCCCGATCAGTTTCATGATTTCGATGAGGGTCTTGCGCGGAATAAGGGCTCGCACTTCCAAATCCAATCCCGGGATCTCCATGCTTTTGCTTACAAGCGCCAGCCTATGCCCATCCGTTGCGACCATCCTGATTTCAGCCGGCAGCAGAGCCAGAAGTGCTCCGTTCAGAGAGTACCTCGATTCTTCCTGTGTAATGGCGAACATAGTGCGCTGGATCATGCTCCTCAATAAGCCCGCTGGAATTTGAGCGGTTGCAGGAGCCGCTTCGGGAATAGAGGGGAAATTCTCCTTGGGCAGTGCCACGATCTTGTAGTGAGAATTACCGCAGCGCAACTCAATCCAATCGTTTTCAAGAAGCGAAAAGACGATATCCGCCCCATCAGGGAGTAGGCGCACAATATCGAACAAACGCCGGGCTGAAATTGTCGTCGTTCCTTCCGCGTCAACCGATACGGGACAACCACACCGAATTGTCACATCCAGGTCGGTTGCGGTTATTTCGAGGCGGCCTTCCGCCGCTTCAAGAAGAATATTGGAGAGAATCGGGATGGTGCTTTTTTTCTCTATTACGCCCTGAACAAGATTGAGCTCATTCAATAATGAGTTTCTCGATACTGTGAATTTCATGAAGGACGCTCCTTGGAAGATAACCGAGAACCTGCCATACCTGACATCATAATTATACAGCGTACCCGCGTTTCAGTTTCACGAAAAATAGTACTCAGCGCTTATTAGCACTGATTCTATTCTCTAATTCAATACTTAATACCTAGAAATAGTAGTAGGTCCTGTGAATTTGTGGAAATTACAAAAACCCCCAATACTATAAACGAGATAGGCTGTGCATTCAAAGAAGCGCATGATGTGAAAAAACGGAATAATCAGTGGATGGATTCCGGTCGTGGAAAATTCACAAGGCATCCACATATTCAAGCTGTTAATAATACAGATAAACCTTTTTAATCCTTTAGTTTACTCTCTGCAAAATCCGGTGCATATCCTGTGCCTCGAATGATTCCAGATTCCTGATAATATGTGATCGATGTAGCTTTTCTCGAAAGTAAGCGACGCAAACCGGAATTGATTTTAATCAGGAATCAGGAATTTGGAATCAGGAATCGTTTATATCAGCGCAGGGATTTAACGATAGCGTTCACTGCAGCAGAGATTTCAGAATCTTTTTTTCTCAAGGAGTCGATCTTCCGGATCGAATGAAGAACGGTTGTGTGGTGCTTGCCGCCGAAATCTCTACCGATCTGCGGCAGGGACTGGTGCGTTAGCTCCTTGCAGATATACATGGCGATTTGTCTCGGCACCGCAATGGGCTTGGAGTTATTTTTTTCTTTAAGCTGGGCGGGTTTCAGGGAAAAGAAAGAGGCGACGGCGCGAAGAACCATTTGGGAAGAAACGGAGGAGTTTTCTTCTGTGGTAAATCCTTTCAGGACATCCTTGGCGTAAGCGACATCGATATCGGAAGCGTCCAATCCGTCCAGCGAAGCGCGAGCGCTGAGCCGGTTCAAAGCGCCTTCCAGTTCCCGAATATTAGAGCGGATGCCACTCGCGACGTATAAGGCAACGTCATCGCGGAGGTTCAGGGCGTCGGATTCCGCCTTTTTTCTCAAAATTGCCAGTTTAGTTTCAAGATCAGGCGGCTGAATATCCGCGATAAGGCCCCATTCAAACCTGGAGTGCAGTCTTTCTTCCAGTGTGGGAATCTGCTTCGGCGGGCAATCGCTGGTGATCACAATCTGTTTCTGGGCGTCATACAGAGCGTTGAATGTATGGAAAAACTCTTCCTGTGTCCTCTCCTTGCCTGCAATAAACTGGATGTCATCCATCAGTAACACGTCTATATTGCGGTACTTCTGGCGAAACTGACTCGTGCGGTCAAAACGGATGGCATTCACCAGCTCGTTCATGAATTTTTCCGACGACATGTAAGCCAATCGGATACTCTTGTTTCGCGTTTGAATGAGATTACCCACCGCGTGCATCAGATGCGTTTTTCCCAAACCCACGCCGCCATAAAGGTATAGAGGGTTATAGGCTTTCGAAGGGCGCTCAGCCACGGCCAGGGCCGCGGCATTCGCCAACTCGTTGCTGGCTCCCACAACAAAGGTGTCAAAAGTGTATTTTGGGATTAAGAGAGGCGGGGAGTCTAGGGTGTCCGCTGAAGGTTTGGTTGCGGCCGGCGATTCAGGCGCAGTAGAAGCCTCCAAGGATACATGCAGGGTAATCGTGGACCGGGAAACTTTCGCGACTGCATCCAAAAGCAGAGCGGAGTAGTTTTCCAGTAGACATTTTTTGAAACTCTCAGTCGGAACCGTCAGACACAGAACGCCGTTTTCACAACCCTGATACGTGATCGGCCTGAACCACGTATCAAAACACTGGCGGTTTGTGTGTTTTTCTACGGTTGAAAGGACTTGGTTCCATAAATGCATAATCTATTTTCCGGCGGCGAGAAGAAAAACACAACCGAGAGGCACCTGCTTTTCCACAGACTTTTCCACAACTGTGGAAAAAATGCCCTTCAGCAGCATAACTCCAGGCCGATTTGCTGCTCCCTGAAAATCTAAATGTCAGGATTTCGCGTGATTCCGCGTTCTGTCTTACTCAACAACGGCGGGAAAGGTAACACATGGAGTTTGGAACATTCAACAAAAAAAAATATATTATCCGAAAAATTCTTCAGCATCATAAAAACATTGTAACCACGCGGGTTTCACGGGTGTTCTATGGGGAAAACACCGGAAAACAAGGGATAAATAACGATGCGACAATATTAAACATCCTATAACAAAAAATATAGGATACTAGATAAATAACACACCCAGAGGGGAGGTGAACAGGGAAACGCCAACCCCCGCGTGCCTACCAGAAGGAAATTAGCACCGGCACCCCGAACGAAAATGTTTATCTGACGGATTTAGCCCTCCGGCGTGCGGCCCGAAGTAGCCTAAGCAAGCGGAGATGAAGCGGAATATTGTAAAAAATAGGGAAGTAATCTTTGATAGGTGGTGGGCAATTCTTCAGGAAGGACGCGGGTTTCACCGATAACGGAAACAAAATTCGAATCCCCCGCCCATCTCGGGAGAACGTGCATGTGCAGGTGGTGTTCGACACCGGCGCCTGCGGCGCGACCGAGATTAAATCCCATATTGAACCCTGCGGGATGGTATTCCTGCCGTAGCGCGTTTTCGCAAAGTCGTCCCAGTTCGATGATTTCGTGCAGTTCTTCGGAGCGCGCCTCGCTCAGAGAGGGGATGTGGCGGTTTGCCACAATAAGCAGGTGTCCCGAGGTATACGGGAACAAATTCAGGATCACATAGGAATCCCGGCCGCGGAAAAGGAGGAAATTTGCCTCATCGCTGCGTTCCTCGAGCATCCGGCAGAAGACACACGTCTCCTCCTGATCAGCATTGCGTATGTACTCGAAGCGCCATGGGGTCCAGAGACGGTCCATTACAGGTTTACGAGGTCCTTGATTTCCTTGCCCGGCTTGAAATAAGGGACCTTTTTAGCCGGAACGCTGACGCCGGTTCCCGTTTTGGGATTGCGTCCCTGGCGGGAGGAGCGATTGCGTATCCGGAAGGAGCCGAAACCGCGCAATTCTATTTTCTCGCCGCGCTGGAGAGATTCGGTAATGCTGTCCAAAACAGTCTGGACGATCACCTCTGCGTCCTTCTTGGTCAGTTCCGATTCGTTGGCGACTTCTTCTACTAGCTCTGCTTTTGTCATTACTTTCTATCTCCAGAGATATTGAAACCGGATGTGAGATTCCGAACGGTCAGGACTCAGCGGGAAGACCGACCGGGACTCTCCCAGTAGGATATCGAGAAGGGAAAAGCTTTTCTTCGTGGGGCTCAGGATTTTGGGTTCTCCCTGGATGCCGGCGATCCTGGCTGCGGCATCGATTGCGTCCTGATACGTGCCCAGTTCATCCACAAGCCCATCCGCTTTGGCTTGCTGGCCCGTGTACACACGGCCATCGGCAAGCTTGCGCACATCTTCATCTTTCATTTTGCGGCTGCTCGCGACCGTGGCAACGAATTGGCCGTACATGTTGTTGATCAGAGATTGAAAATAAACCTTTTCTTCGTCGGTGAGCGGGCGGGTTCCAGAGCCCGCATCTTTGAAGGTGCCGCTTTTGATAACCACGTCCTGCATCTTCGCCCACCGGAGCAGATCGCCGTAATTGTACCACTCTGCTATGACTCCGATGCTTCCGGTAATCGTTCCCGGATTGGCGAAAATCTTATCCGCGCCACATGCGGCGTAATATCCCCCCGAGGCAGCCACCGAGCCCATGCTCACGACCACCTTCTTTTTCGTTTCCGCGCGGAACTTCTTGATGGCCTCGTAAATCTCCTGGGAAGCTGCGACACCGCCGCCCGGGCTGTTAATGCGAATGACGACCGATTTCACGGTCGAGCGTTTGCCGTAATCCTTGAGTTGATCGACGAAGTCCCTCGAATCGGAGATCACACCCTCGAGCTTAAGGGAGGCAATCTGGTTACCCGAAAGAGATAGACCGGGGGAGCCTTCGCCTGCCAGGTAAAAAACAACCGCAAGCAGGCAAAGGACGATAAAGAGAAAAGCTCCCCCTCCAACGATAATCCAGAGCAACAGGTTTGATCGCTTCTGTGGCATCTCAAATAATCGAGCCGCGGCGGCAGGCTATTCCGTTTCCGTCTTTTTAAAACGCTGAAGCTGCTCGCCCAAACGCTCGCCCATTGAGGCATTCCCCGAATCGGCGGAAGCCATATACGATGAAAATTCCAGCCTGGGCTCATCTTCCTTCATTGCCCTCAGGCTCAACCCGATCTTCTTTTCCTGCAAGTTCAGCTTGATGACCCTCATCTCGATTTCCTGGCCGACATTGAGAAATTCGGTCGGTTTTTCGACATGTTTTTCATCCAGCTCGGAAACATGGCACAGGCCTTCGATTCCCTCCTCCAGCTCCACAAAGGCGCCGAAGTTGGTCATGCGAACTACCTTGCCTTTTACGGCTTGCCCCAAATTGTGCCGGCTGAACCAATCCTCCCAGCGATCCGGCTCCAACTGCTTGATTCCAAGCGAAAGCTTCTGATTGGCCGCATCGATGCTCAGAATTACCGCCTGCACCTCATCCCCCTTCTTCAGTATTTCCGAAGGGTGCTTCATCCGCTTGGTCCAGGAAATGTCGGAGACATGAACTAGTCCGTCGATCCCGTCCTCCACTTCAATAAAAGCGCCGAAATCGGTGATATTCCGGACCTTTCCGGTTATGACCGTTCCCGGAGCATAACGGGCTTCAATGACATCCCATGGATTCGGCTCCGTTTGTTTGAGTCCCAGTGAAATTCGCCGGGATTCGACATCGATGTCCAGAACCACGGCTTCCACAGTATCCGCAACGGTGAGAATTTTCGACGGGTGCTTCACTCTCTTGTTCCAGGTCATCTCAGAGATGTGGATCAGCCCCTCCACTCCAGGCTCCAGTTCCACGAATGCTCCGTAGTCGGTCAAACTAACAACTTTGCCCTGCACGCGCATATTCTTGGGATAGCGCATATCAGCGTGCAGCCAGGGGTCCTCGGTCATCTGTTTGTAACCCAGAGAAACTCGTCCGTCTTCTTTGGTGAATTTGATGACTTTAACCGTGAGCTTGTCGCCGACAGAGAAGAGTTCCGAAGGATGATTGACTCTTCCCCAGGACATGTCGGTAATGTGCAGCAGACCATCCACGCCGCCAAGGTCAATGAAGGCTCCGTAATCGGTAATATTTTTAACGATACCCTCCATTACTTTGCCGCCTTCCAGGACTTCCATGGTTTTTGCCTTTTCTTCCTTCATGGATTCTTCGAGAACGGCTTTACGGGAGAGCACGATATTGCCGCGCTTCTTGTTCACCTTGATGACGCGCATTTCAAACTCTTCACCCCGCAGGCTATCGAGGTTGCGCACTGGACGGACGTCGATCTGAGATCCGGGCAGGAAAGCACGGACGCCGATGTCGACCGCCAGGCCGCCTTTGATGCGTTCAATGACGCGTCCCTTGACAACGGTCCCTTCCTTGTAGGCACGCTCGATCTCATCCCAGATCTTCATCCTTTCGGCCTTTTCCCTGGAAAGGACGACATAGCCGTTAGAATCCTCGGTCTGTTCTAGAAATACATCGATGGCATCGCCTGCTTTGATAGTGACCTGGCCGCGATCGGTGGTAAACTGCTCGATGGGGATAATGCCCTCTGATTTAAATCCCACATCGACAATGACTCCGCTGCCCGAGATCGCGATAACCCTTCCCCGGATGACATCTCCCTCGGAAAAACGCTGTGTTCTTCCTTCGTAGGCTTCCAGGAGTTTCTCAAAGCTGGTTTCCTCGTCATTGGCTTCGGCTCCGGTTACCGGCGGATTCTCCTGGTTTGCGGATGCTTCCCGCAGGGAGAAATCCTCAGCCTCGGGTTGCGTATTGTTAACATCTACTGACATGCACTCCTCCTAAGATAGTTCTCAAGCTGCTATGCGCGGCAAAAGAACTTTATTTTTTGCGAAACTATTAGTGCTATTTGATATGGAACAGAAATCGAGCTAGCCGCGTTTATTTGATATCTTCGGTGAGGCAAATCCAAAGGTCCACATCCTATTATCACGAGAGATATAAGCGACTATCTATAACTCTTTAAATGATTATTGTCAAGGATTGGAGTCTGCCCGAATGACGAATTAAGAATGACGAATGACGAATGAAACCCTATTTACAGTAGGGGGAACTTTTGTTGTTTTCAATTCGTCATTCGTAACTCGTAATTCGTAATTTCAGGGGACCCAGAGCACCATCCGGGACTTTTTGCCTGCTACCGCCGCGAGTTCTTCAATGCGGCCATACTTCATGCAGGCGGCCATGCAATGCTTTACACATGCCGGTTCGAGGCCTTCTCGTGTGAGATGAGGACACAGAATGCAGGTTTCTGTCGGGAAAGGGAAATAGGCGAGGTACAGGCTGCCATCGGGCAGCTTCTGCTCGACCTCGAATACCCGTATTCCCCGAACGCCGGGTTTGTGTTTGTACTCCTGAGCGCAGGCGACTTCGCAACTGTGACACCCGGTACAGTATTCGTAATCTATCAATAAACCGAATTCTGGCTTTTTCTTATTCATGCGATTCACCCCGGTCCTGGACTTTGTACACCCGGCACAGCAAGTTCTTGATCGGGGCGCCGAGCCCGTCCTTCCCCTGACTCCCCATGGGGATCAGCTGATTGATGTTTGACTTCCAGGCGCCGAACAAAGACGGTTCCGCGCCTTCCTCCTCAGGGAACCACCACCCATGAGCCGCCATAACCATTTGCGGGAGAACGGCAAGAGTCAATTTTGCCTTAAATTTCTGCCGGCTCAGCCAGTTCTCGATCCAAACCCACTCCCCGTCGCCAATGCCGAGGCTTCGAGCCGTATCCGGGTGAATCTCGACAGTCGGGTCCGGATCAAGTTCGCGCAGCCATGGGATATTCCGGTGTTCGGCATTAAAAAATGCAAACGAACGCCTGCCGGTGGAAAGAATCAAAGGGTACTCTTTTGCCAAGTCCGGCCGGCTGACTGGAGTAAACGGCGGCTCTTCGTAGTGGGGCAGCGGTTCCAATCCCCACTCTTCGCGCAGAATGGAATACAGCTCCACTTTGCCGGATGTGGTTGCGAATCCGGGTTGTCCATCTTTGCGCAATAATCCTTTTTCATGCCGGTGGTAAGGAGCGCTCGAACTTCCTTCCGGCGGTATCGCCCAGGTTTTCTCCTGCAATTCCTTGAAACTCATGCCGGACTTTTGCAGGATGGAATCAAACAACTCTTCAACGGATTTCCATTGCAGGTTCGGATCGAACCTTTTCGCAAGCTCAAAATTGATCTCCACATCCGGCTTGCAGCCGTCCACCGAGATCGCTTTATTGATGGTCTGCAAAGGAACCCACCAGCTCCGTACGCCGTCTTTTTCCAGGAATGTGGCTGCGGGAAGAACAACGTCGGCATACTGCGTGGTCGGGGTCATGAAAAGATCGACTGCGGCAATGAAATCGAGCTTCTTGAAAGCCTCGCGCCATTTCTTCGGTTCGAAACCAATGCCGGCGATGATGTTGCCCGTTTGCATCCAAAGCGCTTTTATGGGATACGGCTTCCCACTGAAAATCTGATCGAGGACGGTATCCGTCTGCGCGCGCCAGATGAATTTCTGGAAAGGCCCGTATTTATCGACGCTGATGCGCTTCTGGTCGGCTTCTTTCGAAGACAGCTTGATGATCCCCTCCGCGCCGGGAAGCGCATACGAGACACATTCAAAGGCGTTGCGCGCAATAACGTTTCCTCCCGGAACTTCCAGATTGCCTGTGATGCACCAGAGGGCCGTAATTGCCTGGGCCGTCGGCGTAATCCCGGGAGTGGAGTCGATCGGCAATCCCCAGTGTATAGCGGCAGGTTTGCTCTGCGCAAAAAAGCGGGCTGCCGCCTGAATTTCCTTCTTCGGGACCCCGGTGATTTCTGCAACACGGTCCAGAGGGTATTGCTCGACTTCGGCGCACAGCGCATCCCACGCGGTGCTGCATTCGACCTTCGTACCGTCAGCCAGATCCAATAGATACTTGCCGCTCAAGGATGGTTTGGGATTGCCGGACCGGTACGCTGCTTTTCCCGATTCCCATATGGCAGGGCCTTGCTTTTCACTATCCCAGACAACGAAATTTTCGTGGAGCCCGCCCTTGATGAGATCCGATTCGCGCAGCAATTTGCCGGAATCGTTTCTTATGAGGAAGGGTGCATTCGTCCATTTTTCGACGAATGTGTGGTCGTAGAGATCCTCGCTGATGATCGTATTTAAAAATCCCATCGCGAGGGCCCCATCGGTTCCGGGCCTCAGCCTGAGCCAGTGTTTTGCCCTGGAGGAAAACCACGTCAGCCTCGGATCCATGCAGACAATTTCAACGCCGCGCTTCATCAGGTCGATGAACCAGTGGCCGAAAATGTTGTCGGGGCATGTATTGGGGATGTTGTAGCCCCAGATTACGATGCATTTTGGGAGCTTGTATCGCGGATCCTCGAAACGCTTTTCCAGCCACTGCGCCGCGTCAGGCACGCAATAATCACCCAGCACAGTTTCTACGGCGGCGATTCTCGGACTGTAACAGGCGTTCCCGCTCAGTGCGAACATGACATTCGGGCTGCCGTAGGCATAGGCGAGCATGCACAGCCAGGGACTGATGTCTCTGCCGGTCCCCATGCTGAATACGACGCTTTCAGGGCCAAACTCCTTGCGGATCTTGCCCAGCCTCTCTTCAATCAGCGCATACGCCTCTTCCCACGATATTTCCTGCCATTTCCCCTCTCCGCGTTCTCCCACCCGCTTGAGCGGGCGCGTCAGACGGTCGGGGTGGTAGACGTACTGCGTCATCGCAAGGCAACGCGCGCAGAGGCGGCCCTGGTTCCACGGGTGGTCCGGATCCCCTTCTATTTTGGCAAGCTTCCCTTTTTTAATATGCGCCAGAACTCCGCATGTTCCATGGCAGCCGGGACCAGCAGACCAGACGGTAGTCCGGATTATTTCGGTGTCCGGAGATTTGGATTTTACTTTATGGCCGGCCAACGTTCCTCCTTTTGATTCCGGATTCCGGATTAGCATCCATTACGCAACAAAAAATGAGTTTAACATGTCTTCGAGTCCATAGGCAGAGGGGGATATGCAGAAATGTCGGTATCGCTATCGGAATCGGTATCGGAATTGGGAATCGCGATCGGATATCGGCTTTTTGGTTGGAACCGTTTGAAATGTAAAACGGATTCCCGATGGCGATGCCGATAGCGATGCCGATTCCGAAGGACGTAGCGGATTTATCCCTGCCCGTGCTATATAGTTTCTTTTACAGCGGAGCGAAACATGAGCGGCATACCGGTATTGCATGTTGAGGCAGATTGCATTGCGCGGGGCTGGGAAGAATCTCTGATTGAACTCAATCGGAACGGATGCAGCATCCGGACGCAATACGATAAGGAAGAAGACCCGCCGAGCAAGGATTGCACGATGGTGCTTACCATCCTCGACCCTCTCAGCGAACCGATGATTCACAAAGATTTTCCCGGCGGGCCGCAGGAGCTGCAAGAGTATGTCATGGAGATGTGCGAGGGCATCAAGGATCACCTGGTCCGGAATCCGGAGGATCCGGCAGACACCCGGTGGGAATACACCTATCATCAGCGCCTATGCGCCCATGACGTGCCCGGCTTCGCGCCGTTCGATCAGATAGAAACCATGTGCCGCAAGCTGGCCGAAGTGCCCTACACGCGCCGCGCCCAGGCAATCACCTGGAAAGTTTGGGAAGATAATGACTGCTACGATCCACCCTGTCTGCAAAATCTCTGGGGCCGGATCATCGAAGAAAACGGGGAGTGGGTCCTCAGCCTGAACGCGCGCTTTCGTTCCAATGATGCCTATAAAGCAGCGTTCATGAATATGTTCGCGCTGGTTCAGTTGCAGAAGATCATGGCCGAGCGCATTTCCAGGCTTTCAGGCAAACGCATAAAGGTTGGACGCTACTGTCACATGGCCGATAGCTATCATATCTACGGCTCCTCGTTCAGGGAATTCGAGAGCCGCTTTCTTGGAGCTCTCAAGAAACGCACATTCGAACAGCGTACCATGTGCTATGAAGCCGTGCAGGAGATGATGGAGGAAGCGCGGCCGTCCATTCTGGAAAAGGCCGGGCGCATGGGGCGGGATCCTATCAATCAATAGGGTGTAAGCAAAGCGTACCTGGTTATACTGTCCCCGGCTAAGGGACAGTATAACCGGGTACGCGTGCTTGACTATATTTGTCTCCAAGTCTATAGTTGCGGTTTTTCTTGTGGGAGGATAGCGATGGCTGGGCCCTTAGCAGGCGTACGAGTAGTAGAAATTACGATGTTTCAACAAGGACCGGTTGCCGGCACTAAACTGGGTGACATGGGAGCGGATGTAATCAAAGTCGAGCCCAAAGAAGGCGATCCGGCGCGCGGCTTCATGCGTCTCATCGGCGCCACCGTGGGTCTTAAGGGAAACAACTACTATTTTGAAAGCAACAACCGCAACAAGCGCAGCATTGCGATGGACCTGAAATCGGCCGGCGGCAAGGAAATTTTTTTGAAGCTGATCGATACCGCCGATGTTTTCCTTACCAATATGAGCATCGATGCTCCCATCAAGATAGGGATCGGGCCTGACGACTTGATGAAGCGCAATCCCCGGCTGATTTATGGACACTCTTCAGGATGGGGAAGAAAAGGTCCTGACGCCGGTGATTTATCCTTTGACTACACCGGCATCGCCCGCTCGGGCTTGATGATGTGCGCCGGCGAAAAAGGCAGTCCTCCGGCGCAAATGCTTCCCGGGATGGGGGACCAGATCGGCGGACTCATGCTGTCATGGGCCGTGACTGCGGCGTTGTATGCGCGGGAAAAAACAGGCAAAGGTCAATTGGTGGATACGTCACTCATGGGCAGCATCATTGCCCTCACCGGGCTTATCCTTGACGCCCCGGCGATGCTGAACCAGGAATACCCCAGGGAACGCCGGGCTGAAGCCGGCAATCCGATGTACAACCACTACCGGTGCCGCGATGAAAAGTGGATCGCAGTGGCTCATCTTCAGCCGGATCGCTATTGGCCGGCCTTCAGTAAAGCCATGGAAATCGGCGACCTGGAGCACGATCCCAGATTCAACAGCATGGAAGCTCGCGGCAAGAACAAAACCGAGCTTATCCGCGTACTGGACGAAAAATTCGCTTCCAAATCGAGAGAAGAATGGCTGGATCAACTGAGGAAAGCAGGCTGCATCTGCACCCCAGTTCAATCGCTTACTGAGGTAACACAGGATCCCCAAGTTCTGGCGAACAAATATGTGATCGACGTCGATCATCCGGAATGGGGACGTACCCGACAGGTCGGATTCCCCTGGGACTTCAACGCAACGCCCGCAGAATGGCGGAAGCAAGCTCCCAAACTCGGCGAGCACACGGAAGAGATTCTGTTGGAGCTGGGGTACAACAAGGAAGATATCGGCCAGCTGAAAACGTCCGGCGCCATTGCTTGATAGTCGGCAGTCGGTCAGTCGGCAGTCGGCAGCTACTGATGTAATAATTGTAGATATCAGAACCGATCGTGATTTTCACTAGCCGACTACCGACTGCAGACTACCGACTACTGCTGACGACTGGAATTATAGTTCCGCCGGACGGCAGTATCGTCACATCCGCTTTAGGCATGCTCTTGTATGCCAGCTGAATAGCCTCATCCAGGGTCGCGGCATACTCGAAATTCATCAATTGAACCTGCTCTTTCGTCAGCCCTTCCGTCATATGAATCACTCTGTATTGTTCCGACAGCTCTTTGAAGGGGACGCCTAACATGAAGAAGGATATGCCGAAGGGTTTGATGCTGTCGGGGATATTTCCCTCGAGCAGCCTGCGGTGATATTCATTTGCGCTTTTTGCGGCGGCCATCTGCTCGATGAGAGACATTAGCGGCCCGGCCTGCTTTTCCGCAGCCGCCCAGATGATCGTGCCTCCGGTTTTAACGGCAAGCCTGGCATTCAGCAAAGATTTAGTCGCCTGAACGCCGATCTCAAGAGGAGCGGCAGAAGTAATAACGATGTCCGCCTGTTTTGGCAGCGGCACTCGATAGATGGAAGAAGCGAATTCCGCTGCCTGCCGATGCTCTTCGACGGGATCTCCGGCGAAAGCCCGAATGACTTTATCCGTCTCGTTGAGAAGAAAATCGACTTTAAAGGCCAGTCCACCCAGGCGTGCGACTTCTACCGTTTCGTCATACCACGCATTCCCTTCCAGGGCGCTGAGCTGACAGCTCTTATTGCGCAGCCAGCTGTAGTGATGTTCGCCAATGCTGCGATAGGAGGAAACTCCGGGCATGAGGATCTTGCACCCACCGCTGTATCCGGCATACGGGTGGGGCATGCATGTGCCGATGCCGATGACCAGGTCCGCTTCGGCGACATCCTTGTTGATTTCAACGGCCGTTCCACGGCGGGTCTTGCCGACAAAAACGTTCTCGGGCGATTGGGAGTCATGGATATGGATCCGCCCTTTAAGGCGCTGCAGCGCTTCCTGTCCCACTTTTTTGGCAATCTGCTCCTGTGTGGGCGAGGGATGGGATCCCCGGGCGCAGATTGCGGTGACGCGCTCGTCCGACACTCCGGCCTTGTTCAGGCGGTTCAGAATCGCGGGAATTGCGAACTGCGCCGGTGTCGCCCGCTGCATGTCGTCAAACAGCAGCGCAATCTTCATCCCAGGTCGGGCAAGATGCTCCAGTGGCAGAGTTCCTATCGGATTGTCGAGCGCGCGCTCCACTTCCTTCGCCGTATCCTCAACCAACGGCGCTTTCGCACAGTCCTGGGAACTGAGCACATTCCATCCGGAAGGCAGCGAAAAGTTCATCCTGCTGCCGCTGTAGTTCAGGTAATAATCCATAAAACCCCACTTTCCAAATATTTGCTCAATTATAGCTGCTATCGGACGGGCTTGCCAAATGCTTCTCGAAGACTACTAAGGACCAGCGGTTGCTGGAAATGGATTAGGTCTCCTTACCCCCAATGAGGGGCAGTACCTCCTCTATTCGGAAGAAAACGAGAAATTTCGTCTTGCCCTCGTACTTTCCGGCAATTCCCGGATAGCTTCTTCTGCTGATCTGCTCAATCATCGGGCTGTCCTTTTCTTCGCGTATTTTGGTCAGATAGAGACGTTTGCCGGAATAGCCCTGTCCATCCTCCTTGAACAAATAAGTCGCGTGAGGATTGAGCTGCAGGTTAGCATGATTCAACCGGTCGGCCATGATGAAGGCGACTTCCTGCTCGCTCATAAAATGAGGTCTCGCATAAACAGCTGAATTTACTTTACCTGAAGCATCGGCTGTCGAAAAAACGCCAAGGCCTTTCGCATTTTCAAAATATTCATTTAGCGTCATACATGGCTCCTTTGTATTCTATTGCCTGTGTCCGGATCTGTGGCCCAGATGTCGAGCTCATTTTCGATAAGGTCATCGGAACCCCGATCCTCCTGAAATTCTCATTCTCAGCATAAGACGCCCTTCTTCGTATTGCTGCGTCTAAGTCCAGAAAATTCAACATTTTCAGTTAATCTGTGCAGAATGTTTCCAGGCGGCTTGTATCAAGTGTGGATCTTTGGGCTTGACAACTCCGCATCGGCTAATTTATGAGTGCGCGGCAATCATTGCATCAAGCGGGAGAGGAAAATATGCCAAGAACGATTGGAATTATAGGTGCCGGACCCGTCGGGGGGATTCTGGCCGCACATTTATCCTCCGCGGGACACGCTGTGATTCTGGCGGATGCCTGGAAGGAGCACATCGAACGAATCCACACCGATTGGTCTGCATATCACGGGCCGAGAGGAGATGTGGGCGCGGCCGGCGCATCTTTTGACCTCGATCGGGGACCTGGACGCCTTCGCCCCGGAATTTGTTTTCATCTGTACTAAGGCCTGTGATCTTGATACTGTCCTAAAGGAAATGAGCGACGCGCTCAAGCGGTCGGATGCTGTATTTATCTCATTTCAAAACGGTATAGACACCGAAGAGGTTGTCGCGGAGCGGATAGCGAGACACCGTGTCCTGCGAGGCGTCGTCAGCTATGCCGGCGTTCTTGTCGGTCCCGGGGAAATTCGCAAAAGTTTCTTCACTCCGCCCAATTACCTTGGCTGGCTGGATACGCGCGGTGCGGAGCCGTGCCAGGATGCTGCGGCTGTGCTGTCTGCCGCCGGGCTTGCGACGGAAGCGACGAAGGATATCGGCAGATACGTCTGGAGAAAAGCGGTCTTAAACAGTTGCACCATGGCGATCGCCGCCATCACGGGCATGAACATGAGGGAAATGATCGATTTTCCCCCGACAGCGCAACTGGTCGATCTTTTGTTGCAGGAATCCGTCGCCGTGGCTGCCGCGTATGGTTATGACTACGGTCCGGGATTTGTGGATTCGGTAAGAGATTTTAATCAGCACGCGGGACCGCACAAACCGTCGATGCGTGTGGATATCGAGAACGGACGCAGAACGGAGAATCCGTTTCTCATTCGCCGCATCGCGGAATATGCCGAGCGGAAAGGAATCCCCGCGCCGCTGCACAGAACCGTAGCGAATCTTATTGACGCGCTGGAAAAGCGCGCCTTTGAGAGTCGCTGATTTGGAGCACGCTGAAGTCGGCTCCCACAAGGAGCTTTTTAAAATTAGCATTTAGTTACAGCTGAACTTCATTAACTTTGAACACAGGAGCCAGGAATTGAGCACCGAAAAACCGAAAGCAACTACATTTAAAAAGATTCATGCGTCAGACAAAATGAAGGTCATCATGGAGCAGCATTTCCGCGAGCTCGATGAGGCAGCCAAGACCAAAAGCCAAAAGATTGCCTGGTGCACCAGCGTCGGCCCCGCGGAGCTGCTGCGTGCTGCCGGATTCCTGGTCTTCTTTCCGGAAAATCATGGCGCCATGCTCGGCGCCACGCGCATGGCCACGGATTTGATTCCAGTGGCCAATGCCTTAGGCTATTCGCCCGACATCTGCTCGTATCTGACCGCCGATATCGGTTCGTATCTCAAAGGTGCCAGCCCGATCAGCAAAGCGTATCCCGGCATCAGCGGTCCGCCGAAGCCTGACGTGCTGGTCTTCAATACCAATCAGTGCCGCGACGTTCATGACTGGTTTAATTTTTACGGGCGCGAATTCAACGTTCCCGTGATCGGCGTTCAGACGCACCGCGGCGTCGGCGATATCACGAAGGCGCATATCGATTCCATTTCGTCGCAGATCAAGGCACTCGTGCCGACGCTGGAAGAGGTATCGGGCCAGAAACTGGACTACGACGAATTCAAACGCGTTGTCGGCCTCTCGCGGCAATGCACGGATCTCTGGAAAGAAGTTCTGGAGATCGCCTCGAATGTCCCCTCTCCGTTGACGTTCTTTGACGGCACTATCCAGATGGGACCCGCCGTCATATTGCGCGGCGAGCAGCGCGCGGTGGACTACTACCAGCAGCTATTGGTGGAGCTGAAACAGCGCGTCAAGGACCGCGTGGCCGCGATTGACGACGAACGGTTCCGTCTCTACTGGGAAGGAATGCCAATCTGGGGTAAATTGCGGGAATTGTCCACGCAGTTTGCCGAACTGAATACCTGCGTCCTCGCTTCGACGTATTGCAGCAGCTGGGTATTCCCCGCGCTGGATCCGGACGATCCTTTTGACAGCATGGCGCGCGCCTATATCGAATTGCTGATCGTCCGCGACGAAAACTACAAGGAAAAGTATTTCGAGGATCAGATCAACCGGTACAAGATCGACGGCATGATCTTTCATGACGCCAAGACTTGCCCGAACAATTCCAACAACCGCTACGGCATGCCCGAACGGCTGGCCAAGAAATACGGGATGCCGAATCTCGTGATCCACGGTGATCTGAACGATCTGCGCTGCTATTCGGAAGAACAGGCGCGCACCAATATCGAGGCCTTCATCGAGCAGCTGGCGGAGAAGAAGGGCAAGTGACCCAAAACACTTTTTTCGGCGGCGTGGATATTGGGGCTTCAGCCACCAAAGTCGCAATCATTGACGGCGAGGGGCGACTTGTAGCTTCCGATGTGCGCAAAACCGGCGTCAGTTTTGAAACGTGTGCACAGGAGGCCATGGATTCCGCCCTGGCCTCCTGCGGCTTGAAGCTCTCGGACCTCGCGCGCATTTTTTCGACCGGATACGGGCGTCATAATGTGGACTTTGCGCACGGAACAAAGACCGAAATTGCCTGCCATGCGAGAGCCGCGCATCATTTCTTTCCCAGACGAATTACCATTGTCGATGTAGGGGGCCAGGACAACAAAGTTATTCATATCGATGCCGACGGCAGGCGCGAAAACTTCAAGATGAACCGGAAATGCGCCGCCGGCACGGGCGCATTTCTCGAAGAAGTGGCGCAGCGCATGGACGTGCCGATGGATCAGCTCGATTCACTGGCGCGCCAGGCCGAAAGCGTCGTGCATATGGGAAGCTATTGCACGGTGTTTACCAAAACCGAGATTCTGGCTCACCTGAGAGTCGGGAAAAAAGTTCCGGACATAGTGGCCGGGCTCATCGAATCGGTGGTGCAGCGCATCGTTGAAATGAATCCGCTTACGGGCGAGGTGGTGATCAGCGGCGGCGTGGTGGACCACAATCCGATCCTGGCGGAAATGCTGGCCCGGCACCTGGGGCACCCCGTGCAAATCCTGCCCCATGCCCAGCTTGCGGGTGCACTTGGCGCCGCGCTTTTTGCTGCAGAAGACTTTAGACAGTAAAAAACGGGGACGTCCCTGTTTTTTAAAATTAAATCAAAAAGCCACGGATTTCACTGATTTCACGAATTATAAAACCTTATATCTGTGAAATCAGTGAAATCCGTGGCTTTTTCTGCCTTGAATCTGACCAGTTCCTAATTAGATGTAGGGTACCGGCTCAAGACCGAACTTCGCGGCGTACTCTTCGAGCATCTTTATTTCGCCTTCGTCAATCGTGACTCCCTCCACGAAAGACTTCGCCCGCCGCTCCACTTCCTTTTCTCCGTGGATATAAATCCTATCCTGGCCTTCGGCCTTGGCGCTTTCACGGACGCCCTTCAGGATCTCTTCGACATGCGCCGCAATTTCCTCCGGTTTCCCGAAAAGATCTGTGCGCATGACTCCGAAAAACTGTGCCACTCTCGCTCCGCTGTTCTTGATGAAGGTATCGCGGCTCCAGGCGCCCATCGACATGCCGGCGCAAAGCAGGTCCACAAACAGGCCGAGGCCGTATCCTTTATGACCGCCGAGGTCTTCGCCGGCGCCGCCGAGAAACAGGTGTCCGCCCGTTTTTTTCTCGCGGTAAATTTTCTGGAAGCCATGGATATCCGTAGTGTCCGCGCCGGTTTCGTCGACAACCCAGCCGATTGGCATGTTCTTGTTGAGGCGCTCGTACACTTCAATTTTTCCATGTGCGACTGTTGTTGTGGCCATATCCAGAACGAAGGGCACTTTACCGGATGAAGGGATCGCGAAGCACATGGGATTGGTTCCTAGGATGCGATCCTTGCCAAATGTAACGATCGAACAGATCCTGGTGTTGCAGAAAGACATGCCAATGTAGCCTTGCGCCGTTGCCATCTCTCCCCAAAGCGCAGCCATCCCAAAGTGGTTGGAATTGCGGACTGCAGCAAAACCGGCTCCTGCGTTCTTTGCTTTCTCAAGAGCGCGGTTCATGGCGAACTGGGCGATATACGCCCCGACGCCGTTATGCCCGTCGACCACCACGGATAAAGGAGTTTCGTGGACGATCTCCGGCTCCGCGGCCGGGAAATTGAACCCATTCTTGATGTTGGAATCATAGAATTCCAGCCGTCCTACTCCATGTGAATTCACGCCGCGCGCATCGGCTTCCACGAGGGCCCAGGCAGTCACATCCGCCTGTGCTTTAGGATATCCCAGCTTTTCGAGGATCCGCTTTGTATAGGATGTTAGCTCTTCGTACTTGACCTTAGCTTCTTTCATAGTTCTCCTTGATTAGTTATAGAATTATTTCAGCTTGGGAAGTGCGCTCGATCCCTGCGGCATCAAATAGATCTTCTGGTCTCGCCCGCCCTCCTTGAAAGCCGTTTCGAGGGCTTCGTTGACCGTCCTGGCTGTCCGGAATGCGGTTTTCGCCAGGAGCGCAGGATCTCCGTTCCCCACTAGGATGATGTTCCATTTTTCTGCGGCTGTGCACATGTAGTAGCTCACATACTTGGGAACGGTGAAAAGCTTGCGAACTTCCCGCTCACGCTCTGGGTTCGTCTCGCACTCTAAGAAAATCGTATTTGCATCCGGCGGGCCGATCCCCTCGGTGCAGTCGCTCAGGATGATGATCCAGCCGCCGGGTTTCGTCGCCGCCTGCGTATGGTAGATACCTTTGCCGGTCTGGCACACGTCGATATCTTTCGGGTAGCCCCCTTGAGACGAGATGGTGATGTCGGCGAGCTCCTGGATCGGCACTTCGTAGAGTTCATCAACGATGCCGCGGCCCACGTCGTGAGCGGCGATCGTGTCGCCGCAGACGGCACGGGCAATTTTGCCGTCGTGCCCCATGATCACGTTGAACATAAACGCCGGCTTTACAATTAAGGCGACTTCGAGCATATCCAGGTGAATCGGGTTGTCCTTAATATTTCCGCTCGCAACTTCAGGGCGCTGACTGCCCTGCTCGTCCATGGTCATTAAATGATTCTTCTGGATGGACTCGATCGAGGAGATGCCGGGCAGGATCGATTTTTTGCCGCCGCCCCAGCCCACCCACGGGTGGTACGTGCAGCAGCCGGTCAGCACCAGGCGGTCCGCCTCAGCTGCAACCCGATTGATGATTACGGGCGTGCCGCGGCTGGTTGTGCCCACGTGGACCAGGTTGCCTTTGTCCAGGCAATCGTGATCGATGATCTGAAACCGCTTTAGCAGCTCAGGACCGAGCAATTTCGCGTGCTCTTCCGGCGTATGTTTGCGGTGGTATCCCAGGGCGCTCAGGAAACGGATCTCCTTGTCCTCGATACCGGCGTCGTTCAGTTCTTTCACGATATGAGGCAGGTACACGCTCATTCGCTGCCAGGCGCGCGTTACATCGGAGATAACGATGCAGACTGTGTTGCCAGGCTTGACGAGTTCTCTCAGCCGTGGCGAGCCGATCGGGTGGGCAAGCGCATCCAGGATCACTTCATCTTCGGTCATCGAGGATGAAGCGACCTCCTTGACGAGAATTCCCAGAAGATTTTCTTCCGGGACGGATACATCCGCATAGCCGGTTCCGAGCTTCATTTTTACGGTTTTCATAGACGAATAGTACACTGGAATGACACTTTCTAAATAGTGGAAAAAGCCGACACTGGTGACTGTCGCTTTTTCCCGTGGTATATTGGCCGCCTCAAGATAAATAGCGGATCAATACGATTGGGAGAAATACCATGTCACAAGGACCTCTTTCGGGGATTAAAGTCATAGAAATTTCCACATTTCAACAGGGGCCGGTATCCGGCATGAGACTGGGAGATCTTGGAGCCGATGTAATCAAAATTGAACCGAAAGAAGGCGACCCCGCCCGACGCCATATGAGGACAATCGAAGCGGAGTTCAAAGTGAAGGGCGACAATTATTACTTTGAACATGCCAACCGCAATAAGCGAGGCATTACGCTGGACATGAAAAAAGCTTCAGGCATGGAGGCTTTTCTCAGACTGATCGATTCCGCAGATGTCTTCCTGAACAATATGAGCATCGGAGCTCCCTTGCGGCTGGGCATTGGGCCGGATGAACTGCTTGCCCGCAACCCCCGGCTCATTTACGCGCAAGCCTCCGGATGGGGAAGAAAAGGTCCGGCAGCCAATAGTCTATCCTTTGACTACACAGGAATCGCACGGTCCGGACTCATGATGGCGGCCGGGGAAGACAAGACGCCGCCCTGCATGATGCTGCCCGGCCTGGGCGACGAACTGGGCGGGCTTATGAGCGCCTGGGGTGTAACGCTGGCGCTTTTTGCGCGTGAAAAAACCGGGAAGGGACAGGTGGTGGATACATCCCTGATGGGCAGCGTAGTTGCGATGCTGGGACACCTCATTTCCGGAACTGCAATGCTGAAACAGGAGTTCCCGAGATTCGTTCGGACGAACATGGGCAACGCGATGTACAACCATTACTGCTGCAAGGACGGCAAATGGCTCGCCATCGCGCATCTGGATCCGGACCGGTGGTGGGCCAAGGTTTGCGGCGCGCTGGGCCTCGAAAAACTAATCAATGATCCGAAATACAGCACTTTCGCCGCGCGTTCCGACAACCGCAAGGAATTAGTCGTCCTCTTCGATGAAGCCTTTGCCAGCAAGACCCGGGACGAATGGATGAAGATACTGGATGAGCATGGCTGCATCTTTACCCCGATACAAAGTATCCCGGAAGTTGTAGAAGATCCTCAACTCCTAGCCAATAACTATGTGATTGATATCAATCATCCCACCTATGGTCAAACCAAAACGATGGGATTCCCTTGGGACCTCAGTGACACGCCGGCATCGTGGAGAAGACGGGCGCCAAAACTTGGCGAGCACACCGAGGAAGTGCTTCTGGAAATCGGCTACAGCCAGGAAGAATTGGCAAAGCTGAGAGAAGAGGGTGCCATTCAGTAAAACAACAAAAAACAAGTGGGTCCGGGCTTTAGAGTCTGTCTCAAAACTCGCCCATTGAGCGGGCTTACAGCCCTTTTCCTGGTTGTCGCTAAATTCCTAGGGCTTCGCCCTAGGCTGATATAGCGCGCGCCTTCGGCGCTTAAATTGCTGTAAATTTAGGATCTTAAAGCGCCGAAGGCGCGATCCATACCAGCCTGGGGCGAAGCCCCAGGAAAAAGTCGTAAAAGAAAATCAAGGGTTGAAGGCCCGCCCAATGCGAGTTTTGAGACAGCCTCTGAAGCCCGGACCCACTTGTTCTTTCTGCGATATATATTGGTTTCGGTTAATACTATTTAAGGAGAACACTCAATGCTTGATTCCCTGTTTCGACCCCGTGGCGTCGCCGTGATCGGCGCTTCCAACAACACTTTTTCCATAGGAAACCGGGTTGTAAAAAACCTGATCACGCATAATTTCAAGGGAGGCATCTACCCGGTCCATCCCAAAGAATCCGAGATCCTCGGCCTGAAGTCATATGCCAGCATCCTCGACGTGCCTGGACCCGTGGACATCGCGTGCATCGTGGTTAAAAACACTATGGTGCCGCAGGTTGTCGAGGATTGCGGGAAGATGGGTGTTAAATTCGTCATCATCCATACCGCGGGATTTAGCGAAATGGGGCCGGATGGGGCAAAGCTCCAGGAAGCTCTATTGGACGCGGCGCGCCGGTATGGTGTGCGTGTCTACGGTCCCAACAGCCAGGGTGTCATGAACTCGGATCCCGACATTTCCGTCTATGCCAATTTCACCTTCACGCCGATGCGTCCCGGCAAGGCTTCCATCCTGGCGCAGAGCGGGGGTGTCGCGGAATTGCTGAACCTGAACCTGCGCAAAATGGGTTCCGGCTTCCGCATGTACGCCTCCCACGGCAACGCTACGGATGTGAACACTAATGAACTGCTGGATTATTTCGGCAATGATCCCGAAACCCGCACCATCATCATGCACATCGAAAGCATGAAAGACACGCCGGCATTCATCGAACGGTGCCGCCGCATCGCCCAGGACAAATCCATCCTGGCGATTCGCACGGGACGCACAGCGGCTGCGGCCAAGGCGGTCAGTTCGCATACCGGATCGCTCATGCAGCAGGACTCGCTCACGGATACTGTTTTTGAGCATGCGGGCGTCATGCGCTTCAATACGACCGAAGAAATGATTTCCGCCGCATACGCCTTTGCGACCCAGCCGGTTCCGGCCGGGCCGAATGTGGGAATTATCGCAAACGCCGGCGGACCGGGCATCATGTGCGTGGACGAATGCGTGGGCCATGGACTTTCTCTCGCCAAGTTTAGCGAGGAGACCAAAGCGAAACTGCGCGCGGGATTGATCCCCGAATCGTATGTAGAGAATCCCGTCGACGTTGCGGCAACAGCCAACGCCGATCATTTTGGCCTTGCCATCTCCTGCCTGAACGAAGATCCTGGAGTCGATGCCATACTCATTCCCATGGTGACTCCATTTTTTGTGGACTGCGAAGCCATCGCCCGCCGGATTGCGGAAACCGCCGGCAAAGCCACCAAGCCGATCATCGCTGTTGTGATGACAAATGAAAACTGGGCGAGCACGGTCGAAACAATCAAAAACGCGGGCATCCCGGTTTTCGATTTCCCGGAAACAGGAGCGCGGGTGCTGGCGGCGATGGCCCGCTATAGCGAAATCCGGAAGCATCTGACCGAAAAGCCGGCAATTGCCGCCGGCAACAAGGCCAAAGCTCAGGAAATATTGGCCGGGGCAGGCGACGGATTTATCCCCCAGGCGGCTGCTTTTAAAGTGATGGAAGCATACGAAATCCCTGTTGCCCGCACATGTGAGCTAACGGCGGCAGTATTGCCGCGCAAGATGAAATACCCCGTGGCGTTGAAAGTGGACAGCGCGGATGTCGTCCACAAAAGCGATGTCGGGGGAGTTGTCGCTGGATATCACCCGGAAAACCGGGCTTCAGAAAGCCATGGATGACATGGCCGGCCGCTTCCCGGGAGCCAGGTTTGTTGTGCAGGAGCAGTGCGAGAAGGGGACGGAAGTCATTGTCGGCTTCAAACGTGAAAAGGGCGTAGGACCGGTTCTCATGTTCGGGATGGGTGGTGTGCAGGTCGAAGCGCTGAACGACGTTTCATTCCGTATGGCTCCGCTCTCAGAAGCCGGCGCCGCGCGCATGGTTCGGCAGATCCGCTCTTTCCCGTTGCTTGCGAGCTCGCGCAATCTTCCGGCCGCAGACGTTGCTGCGATCGAGAGACTGTTGATCGCGGTATCGCAGATTGCGATGGATCTGCCAGAGATCGCCGAAATGGATCTCAACCCTGCCATCGTGTATCCGGAAGGGCAGGGCATCAAGGTTGTGGACGTTCGCATCAAAAAGCAATAACAAGCCTCGCTCCAATATATTGGGGTCGGAATCGCTAGCGGAATCGGTTATCGCAATTCGGGAATCGGCTTTTTGTTTCATCTGGTTGCAGTAAAAAAGCCGATGTTCGATAGCGAAGCCCGATGCCGATAGCGATTCCGATACCGACCCCGATCGGTTTTGTGTTGTTTTGCCAGCCTTCAATATCTTCACATAAAAATCCTGTTAACCTTCCGGCTCCCACAAACGTTATAGGAGCAAAACAATTTTCCGGTGATTACAGAATTTGCCGGGATTCGCATGGAAGGGAGATTTTATGGGTAATTTGCTGAGTGAAGACGTCCTTGTTCCGATTGCTGCATTCGCGATGGTAGTGCTGTTGGTTGCGTTCAGCTACAAATTAAAACAAGCCCGCGTACGGGAGCAGGGGGAGCTGCGCAAACGGCTGCTGGATAAATTCAGCTCTGGGACTGAGCTCACGGAATTCCTTGCCACGCCGCAAGGTCAAAGCTTTCTCAAGGACCAGGAAGCGGGCGCCCAACGATCACCTAAAGTGCGAATAATAGCTTCTATTGGCGCCGGTATTGTGCTCCTGCTGCTGGGGGTTGCATTCTTCGGATTGATGCTTCTGAAGCAAGGATTTGTTTACCCGGGCACAATCCTGACGGCGCTGGGCGTCGGAATCCTGGTTGCGGCGGCAATATCCTATCGCCTGTATAAAAAGTGGAACATGATATAATAGGGATACATAGTAGTAGAAAATCTGCCAGGTCTTCGAGGCCGGGCGGGAGACGCATCCGTTGATGTTCCACGAAGCCGTATCGTCTGCCGAGTCTTCTCGTAAAAGAAGCCATCGGTCCGCGCCGAAGCTGTTTCTTCTTTGGACGAAGAGACCTTCTGTGCCCTGTATCGGGCAACCGCGCCCGCACTTCAGGGATATATCCGCAAGACCTGCGGAAACGCCAGCCTCGCGGAAGACATTCTCCAGGAGACTTTCTGCCGTTTTCTTCGGGCCGATCTGCCGGAAATGGACGCGCACCAGATGAAATCGTATCTGTTCAAAATCGCGAGCTCACTCCTAGTAGACCATTGGCGTCGGGAAAAGCGCGAGAAGCTCTGGCAGAGCCTGTGGCATCCGCCCGCAATGACACAAAGCGGACAGATGGGCGATGTTTCGCATGCGCTGTCCTCTCTCAAGCCTGCCGAACGCGCCCTGTTATGGCTGGCGTATGTGGAAGGCTTTGATCACGGCGAAATTGCCTCCTCTCTGGGACTTAAGGAAAAAAGCATTCGCGTGCTGCTGTTCCGGGCGCGCAAAAATCTGGCGCGCATCCTGGGACGGCAGGATGGCATTCATGGAGCAATATCATGAATGGGATCACATGTCCGCACGAAGAAAATATTTCCAATGCGGCCAGGACCGGCCGCTGGGACGATTCCACAAGGGCCCACGTCAAACAATGCCCTCATTGCCGCGAAATAGCCGGGATTACTGAGTGGATGGGAAACATCGCAGGAATGGATGCCCAAGAAGCCGTGCTGCCTGATCCCGAGCAGGTATTTCTCAATGCGCAAATCGCTGCGCTGCAGAGAGCACGAGAAAAGGCGCTGCGCCCGCTGGCGATCGCCGAGTTTGTCGTCAGAATTATGGTTATTCTGGCTCTGGGGGCGGGAGTCCTTTGGGCATGGTTTGGGTTCCGATCACTGGCCGCAAAAACGCTGCCCGCATATCTGCACATACCGCAACCGATGTTGATTACCGTAACCGCACTGGTTACTTCCTTGATTACGCTTGTGTTTACGAAACTGGTACAACCAATGCTGATCGAAGAGTAGTAAACGGAAATTGACCCGTGTCTTTCTTTTTCCAAACTTATTTTTAGCAATTCTCGTATAGAAAATCATCGGGCCCGCAGGCAATGTGGGCAGGGAGGATGCATGGCAAAGAAACGTCTCTTCACAATCGTCTTTATATTCGTTGTGACGCTCCTGGTGGTCTCTGGGTGGATATTGGGTTTTCGGAGCGCTGTTTTCCGTGGACAAAAGCATTCCTCCGGAAAAACTTGCGAAGGTCGAGACGGGTTCTATTGCCAGGTCCGTGGTGGCTACGGGGAAAGTCGAGCCGCTTTCCAAAGTCGATATCAAGTCCAAAGCCAGCGGGCTCATCAAATATCTCTATGTGAACGCCGGAGACCGAGTGCGCGAAGGGCAGCTGCTTGTGGAACTGGACAAGGAAACTCTCGAGGCGCAGCTGAAAGAGGCAAAGGGCGTTCTCAATTCTGCGGAAAGCAGTCTGCAGGAAATGCAGTCACAGGGGAAAACGTTCGAGGCCAACCTCCGGAAAGCCCAGTTGGAAGCCGAGAACAAAGACTACGAATTCCTCAAAGCCGAACATAAACGGCAACAGGAGCTTTTCAGCCAGGGATTGATTTCTCGATCCGACATCGACAGCATGGACCAGAAAATGCAAGCGGCCGGAATAACGCAAAAAACTCTCCATGGCCGCCGTCAGTGTCCGGGACGCGGAGATCGAACAGAACCACCGGACGATCGAGAAAGCGCGGGCAGTCGTAATTCAGGCGCAGGCGCAGTATGAAAGGGCCGAAGAAAATCTCAAATATGCATCGATACGATCCCCCATAAACGGAGTCGTATTAAGCCGTGAAATTGAAGTGGGGGATGCCGTGTCCTCAATTTTGCAGCTCGGCTCCAATGCCACTTTGATCATGACATTGGGTGACGTTCGGGAACTCTATATCAAGGGCAAAGTCGATGAGACCGACATCGGGCTGGTAAAGATGGACCAGCCGGTGCGTATCACGGTCGATGCCTATAAGAATCGGATCATTTCAGGGAAAAGTCATTCGAATCGCACCCATGGGAGTCGAACAGGATAACGTTACCCGCTTTGAAGTGCGCGTATCGATCCTGAATGACCTCGATCTGCTGAAGGCAAACATGAGCGCGAACGCCGAGGTCATTCTCGAGGAGCATCACAACGTGCTGCTTGATCCCCGAAAGCGCCCTCATCTATAACGAAAAGCGGGAAACATTTGTTGAGCTGCCCGATGCGTCCGCAAAAACAGGGCGGCGGCAGACGCCGATCAAAACCGGTCTGGGCAACGGCGCCCGGACTGAAGTCCTTGCGGGCCTGAAGCTTGGCGAACAAATCATCCTTCAATGACGAATTACGAATGACGAATAGATTCTTTGTAATTCCCGAGCATTCCGGAAATAGGCGATAACCATGGAGATTCGTAATTCGTCATTCGTAATTCGTAATTTTAACGCCTTATGGGACTTCTCAAACAAACGTGGATGAATCTTGCCGCAAATAAGACGCGGTCATTCCTGACGATGTTCGGGATTGCGTGGGGACTGATCTGTCTCATTCTCATGACGTCGATGGGCGAAGGATTATGGGTTGCGCAGGAGAACAAAACACGCGCGCTGGGCCAGAATATCATGATTGTCTGGGGAGGGATGACCAGCAAGGGGAAGGAGGGGGTCCGCCCCGGCAGGGTTATTCGCCTGACGCTCGACGATTACTTTATCTTGAAAAACAAGGCCTCCTATCTGCAGCGCTCGAGTCCTGAAATCCAGCGAGGTCTTATGGCGCGCTCGCGCATAAACAACGGCACCTTCAGTGCGCACGGCGTTTTCCCCGAGTACATGCAGATGAGAACGATCGAAGTTGTCGCCGGAGGAAGGCAGATCAACGCGGGCGACAACGCGAATTCTCGGCGCGTATGCATAATCGGAAATGAAGTAAAAGATCAGCTGTTCCGCAAAGAAAAAGCGGTCGGGCAGACGATTATGCTTGGCGGCTACCCTTATCTGGTCATTGGAGAATTAATCCCCAAAGACCAGAACTCCAATTACAGCGGGCCCGACAAGAGCAAAATATTTATTCCCTTTTCTGCGATGACCCGGGATTTCCCACTGCCATTGGCAGTGCAAGGCAAAAACGAACTCTCCAATATGATCCTGCAGCCGCGGAATGAAGGTCTGGGCGAGGCGGCTGAGCTTCAGGTCCGGCACATCCTCGCAGGCAAGAAGGGGTTTGACTACCTGGACAAAGATGCGCTGGGGATCTGGAACACGGTCAAACAGGCGAAGTTCGTAAAAAAGATTTTTGATTCGCTCAGCATTTTTCTCGGAGTGGTCGCCATCATTACTCTGATTCTGGGTGGTGTCGGCGTGATGAATATCATGCTGCTTTCCGTGGGCGAACGGACGCATGAAATCGGGATCTGCAAAGCAGTCGGCGCCACCACGCGCCGGATCCTGATGCAGTTTTTCGCGGAATCGATGATGTTCACCTTGTTCGCCGGCTTGACCGGCATTTTTGCCGGATGGGCGCTCTGCGCGCTGATCAATCAGCTTCCCAAGATCGATTTCTTCGCCGGCATGATCGTCACCCCGGTCGTAGGACTGGTCGCGTTCGGATTCCTGATCCTGGTAGGCGTTCTCTCGAGCATTTATCCGGCCTTCATGGCGGCGGTAGTGGACCCGATAGAAGCACTCAGACATGAATGACGAATTACGAATGACGAATTACGAATTGAAACATACGCCATGGGCATGCCGAGCTATTGTGAAATAGTCGAATAGCAGTGGTGTATTGTTTCAATTCGTCATTCGTCAATCGTCATTCGTAATTAGGTTGCGATGGTTTTCGAAATATATTAAGCGTGTAATCGAAAATTTGAGATCATACGGGAAGCGTTCCGTCATGACGATTGTCGGGATCACGTGGGGGATTGCTTCCTATATTCTCCTCATGGCGTATGGCGATGATTTTCAAAGAGCCTTGCTTCTGGGTATGAAATATTTTGGCGACAATGTCGTCGTTGTCTGGAATGGGCAGACATCTCTGCAGGCAGGCGGCGGGCGTGCGGGCCGCGTCGTGCGAACGCAACCGGAAGATGTCGAAGCCATCCGGCAACGCTGCACGCTTGTGAAACGGGCCAGCCCGGAAGTGTATGAAGAGATGCAATTGCGTTGGGGCGATCGCATGACGACGGGGGGAATCCGCGCCGTCAATGATGAATACGGTGCCATGCGCGGCATGTTCATGGGTGAAGGACGTTTCCTCAGCGCTGAAGACGTGACATCCATGCGTCGCGTTGCGGTGCTCGGATACGATCTGAAAAAAAAGCTCTTCAGCCAGGCTCCGGCGCTGGACCAGGACATCTTTATCAGCGGCATGCGATTTTCCGTTATCGGCGTGCTGCAAAAAAAGATTTCACTGTCGAGTTATTTCTCCGACGACGATAGCTGCGCGCTTATTCCGATCAAAGTCATGGGGACGATGCGGGATATCCGCTATAACAGCGTTTTGGTATTTCAGCCTGTGAGCGGAGCCATGGAAACTGCGGCAGTGCGCCAGGTCCGGCAGGTGCTCGGAGAAATTCACAAATTCAATCCGGCGGATGAAAAAGCGCTGACCATGCACACCTCCAGCGAAGGATTCAACATCGTCAATGGGCTTGCCATGGCGATCAAGGGACTGCTGAAGGTAATCGGGCTGCTCACTCTTGCGGTTGCGGGTGTGGGCATTATGAACATTATGCTGTTCTGCGTGCAGGAGAGAACGAACGAGATTGGCGTTTTGAAAGCCCTGGGAGCGCGCAAGCGGCACATTCGTCTGCAGTTTCTGGGTGAAGCGCTGGCACTGTCGATTGCCGGTGGATTGCTGGGCTATGTTCTTGCGATCCTGCTGGCGCACTGGATCGGGGTCATTCCGTTCCTTGGTCCCTTATTTGAGGACAGCAGCGGGCAGGGAGACATTCATTTGATTGTGAATACGCGTGTTTTCCTGACCTCCTTCCTTACCTTTATTGTAATCGGTTTGCTTTCGGGCACGTGGCCTGCAATCAAGGCATCGCGTCTGGATCCGGTCGAAGCCCTTCGACCCGAATAGAGGCGGTACAAGAGGCAGCGCGGCCTACTTTTCCTTTAAAACAAACTGCAGCAGAAGCGTGCGCTGGATGGGCGAGAAATTGTCGTCGGACATAAGCGTGAGCACGGTCTCGCCGGAACGGCTGCGGTGCACGCTCAGTGCTTCCATGTTGTCGATCTGATAGCCGTGACGCCGGTCTCGACGACCACTGCGCCGTCGACCAGGGCGCCCGGTTTGATGTCGTCCAGCCGGATGCGGCGGATGCGCATCGCAACACCGCGCTGCAAAGAGTATTGGCGCTCGAGAATGAGAATATCCCCGTTCGGCAGAATCGCCGCATCGCTGATGTCATAGTCGTCCGTGCGCTTTACAGCGAACATTCCAGGTGTCGGTCCGCCGATCAGGAAGGCCTTCAGGTTTCCCGCTTCCGTGAGGCCTTTTTCCGAGAAACCAATCAAGGTTCCGGCCAGCTTATATTTCTTCGGCACAAAAACCATCGCCTCCAGTCCCTGGTTGAATGGCAGATCTTTCAGTTCGGGCGGGCCGGCGACGGGCCGGGCATTCGCAGGGAAGCTTTTCCAGTCGAAGTCAAAACTAAAGATGCTGTTGATGCGCTCAAGGCCGACGTATAGCGTGGTACCGTCTTCGGCGATCGACTCGGTATCCCATCGGGGAGCCGGTTTCCCGTCTCCATCGAGAACGGGAGCCGCGGACGCATCGGCGATGCCGGCAGGGCGGTTGTTTTCGTAAACAATGCGCCCGAGGAACCACGAGGCACGGTCGGAAAGCGCAAGGAAATGCTCCCCATCGGGCCGGACACGCAATGCGGATATGCCGCCAAACGATTTGTGTGTGGAAGTAAGAACGAGACCGCCACGGAATTCGAGCGAGCCGAAACGAAGCTGCGAAGGATTATCCGGCTGCAAGGCGGGAATCGGCGTGGCGCTAATCGCAATGGCGCCCGCTTGATCCGTAAGTTCCTTTTGCGGATAGGCAAATGAGAATAAACTGAAGAACAAAATGAGCAAGACGGGGAAACGGGCCATAAATAGATTCACAATTCGAGATGCGAGATTCGAAATTAACAACCAGAAAAGCGATTATATCTTAATTCTCTTCGATTTTTATTGCCGCAGCCGGTCTCTCTTTACAGGATGCAAAAAAAACCGGCGGCAACTTTTGGGGTTGCCGCCGGGAAAGTGGTTAGAATATGTTGCGCTGAAACCTAGTACATAAACTTCAGAGCAAACTGAATCTGGCGTTGACTCCCCGGCATGGTCGCGCTTAACCCGGTCCCGGTGCTGTAGCAGGGGCCTTGGCCCCCGTTGCAGATCGCGCCGCCGGAGTTCCTATAGGCAGCCGGATCGGAAAGATACTGATAGCGAGGATCCGTCGGAGTGACGATGCCGGCAGTGCCCATCAAGTAGGCTCTGCGAGCCAAAAAAGAAGTTGGGATGGTTCAGGGCATCGAAAAACTCCGCCCTAAACTGCATGCTGACTTTCTCGGTCATCTTGGTGTTCTTTACGATCGAGAAGTCCAGGTTGATGTAATCTGGGGTTGTTGAGCGAGTTGCGAACGGAATTCCCGAGGGTGCCATAGGGCGCGTACACGAAACATTCCGGATTATACCACTGGGTTACTCTGCCTCGTCATGGGATCGCAGCCGGGGACGAGATTCGGACGCTCGCCTTCGGTGGCGCCTCCCGTTGCGGATTGATACTGGCCCCCAAACTGGTTCTGGATGTTAAAGGGCAGGCCAGTATAGCGAGTGAGGATGCCACTGACTTGCCAGCCGTCCACCAGCCGATTGCCTTTGAACGGCAGCCGATAAAGGACATTGGCGGTAAATACATGGTCGGCGTTATAGCTGCAAGGACCCTTGTCAAAATCCGGGTCGTAGGTATTATAGACGGCCCACTGGCCCTGTTCCGAGCTGTTGGTGGCCGATGCGTTATCCGTGCACTTGGAATACGTGTAGGCGACATTGCCGACCAAGCTATTGGCGTACTGCCGGCTCAGGCTGATCTGCAAGCCGTTGTAATTGGAGGTTGCAGTGGGCGTAATCGCTTCCACCGCCTTGAAGTTAGGATTCGTGTACAAGCCCACAAACGGGTTGCTCACCGTGCCCCGTGAACCTTGGCCGTTGGCGCCGGGCCAATTGGCGGCGTTTGCCGCCTGCCAGTCAGCCGATTGGTCGGAATAGGCCAGCGGAGGATTGGCATTAGACCACAAGAACAGGTTTTTGCCTTTGGAACCGTTGTAGCCCACCGTTAAAACTGTCCCGGCCCCCAGCTCGTGTTGCAGCGTCACGTTGTACTGCATCATGTACGGCGCTTTGTCTACAGTATTCGGGAGAGCGTAGTACCATGCGATCTGTTTGTTTGCCGTAGAAGGACCGAAAACGGTATCTATCGATCTGGTGGGGATCGCTAGGCAGATTGGGGAACAAACCAGAGGTCCAGAAAAGAAAGAACAGCGGCGTATTCGGGTGATACGACGCGTTGTTGTTGGCATAGGTACGCGCGGTGACAGGCTCGTGGAACGTGCCGAAGCCGGCGCGGACGGAAGTCTTGTGATTCCCGAACACGTCCCAGGCGATGCCGACGCGGGGATCGAAGTTCATGGAATTGGGGTTGCTTCTAAATGGATTCTTCACCGCGATGAAGTCGTCTTGAGTCGTTGTCGGCGTGAAGTCAAATTGTTAATCGTGAACACCGGTTCATTGACCGTAGTGGGGTTGCTGGCCCACTCGTAGCGCAGACCGAGATTTAAAGTAAGTCTCGGAGTGATTTTCCAGTCGTCCTGGATGAAAGGAGACAGATAATACTGACGCCAGTAGCGGTTGGAGTTGAAGGGATAATCCTCCCCGTCCCGGGTTCTGTAGGTGTAATCGTCGCTGGCCGCGGTTAAGCCCAACAAGGGCAAGCCGTACAACGCGCCGCCATACGGTCCGATCGCGCCGCCCAGGTTTGCGAAGATCCATGCGCCGCCGGAATATTGGTTCCATCTCTGGTTCAGCTGCGAGCGGGTAAAGGAGCTCCCGAAGCGGAGGTTATGCGCGCCCAGCGACATGAAGACAGTATCGCCGATGATGAACCGGTTGGTGACAGGCCGGCTTGGACTCGAAGGCGAGGGACCCAAAGATGCAAGCCCGTGGCCCGGTGAAAAATCCATATCCTGCCTGCCGGGGACTTGCTGCAGGGCGGTGCCGGTTCCGTTGATGCCGCCGTTCGCCGTCTCTGTAAACAGCCGCACAAACCCAAAACGGAGATCGTTGATTATCTTGGGCGAAAACATATGCTGCTCGTTGATTGTGAAGTACTGGTTGCGCTCGTTGTCAACTTCCGGCCATCCCGGGACCTGAGTATACACGTACGGGAGAACCTGGTACGCGCTCTCCCTGGCGTAGCGGCCGAACAAGCTATCCTTCTCGCCCAGCTTTAAGTCCACGCGGCCCAATAAATAGTCCACGTTCCCGATCTGTTTCTCGCGGGAGCAGTAGAGACCGGTGCCCGGCAGGAAGTTGATACCGGTTACATTGGGACATTGGGACTCGCTTTGGGCAAGCGGATACATGGAGAATATTTCTTGTACCAGCGGATTTATCGGCCCGAAAGCGCCCGCCCACTGGCCATTCTCGTCTTGCGTCATGCCGCCGGCCTCGAACAGGGCGGGCAACGAGGTCGGAACCACCGCGCGACTCGTCAAGCCCGTATTCGTGCGCAGGCCCTCGTAGTTGAAAAAGAAGAAGGCTTTATCCTTCTTGATGGGCCCCCCGATCGAGGCGCCGAAATTATGCCTCTGGAAACCCGGCTTCTGGCCGGGGACGTCGAAGTAGTTCCTGGCGTCCAAGGCGCTGTTGCGCATGTACTCGTAGACCGTGCCGTGCAGGTCGTTGGTGCCCGACTTGGTGACCGCGTTGATGGCCGCGCCGGAACCGCCGAATTCCGCGCTGTAGGTGTTGGTCAGAATCGTGAATTCCTGGATGGCCTCCATGCCAAGCGAAACCCCCATCACGCTGACGCCCGCTCCATGGTCCATCTGGTTGCGGATGTCGGTGTTATCCAGCATGTAGGCCATTCCCACCGGGCGCGAACCGGAAACGGAGTAGTTGGTTGATTGACCGTAGGCAGTGGCCGACTGGCCGCCGCCTCCCCCGCTCGCTGGCACCGTCGCCACGCCCGCCGCCAAGCTGAGGAGATCGGTGAAATTGCGGCCGTTGAGCGGCAGATTTTCCATCTGCGCGGGCGCGATCAGGGTGCTTAACGAGGCCGTTTCGCTGTTGACGGCGGAGGTTTCCCCACGGACCTCGACTACATCCACAGGCTGGCCAATCGCCAGTTTAAAATCCAGTACCGGCCGTGCGCCGACGTTCAACACAATACCGGTCTGCACCATCTTCTGGAAGCCGGCCTTCTCCGCGGAAACGTCGTAGGTGCCCACCTGCATTCCAGGGAGAATGTACCGTCCCTGTCGCGTCGGTAACGGCGGAGTAAACACTGCCCGTGTTGATATTCTTCGCCTGAATTGCGGTACCGCCTACCACCGCACCGCTGCTATCCAAAGCAGTTCCGGAAAGCGTAGCTTTTTCAACCTGCGCTTGTAAGTCACCAATAGCAAAGGCGCCCAAAAAAGTGCCAGCAGCGCCGAAAAGACAATTCTCCCGCGCACAACAAAACCTTTATGCATATTGGGTTTCTCCCGTCGTCAATGTTATGAGCCTTTATGCCAATTTATTTTTTACTGTGTGGATCGCTTCTACTATAACAATGGTGCCATGTCAACACTTCCCAGTGCGCCCAAATCTGAAATTGTTGTATCAAGGCATCGAGCAAATGGGAGTTCGATCAGGAGAATCCGAAAGAGCAAATCACGATTCGTGTAAGAATTAGCTTTCGGCTTGGCGACAAGGAAATAACCGGAGATGGGCAGGGATTTGCTTTCAGCGTACGTGAGGAAGAGGGGCGACCTGTAGAAATAACAATAGAAGCCGATTGGCTTAAGTCCAAAGTACTGACTTTTTAGCAGGGACAGCCACCAGAACGTCAGGAAGTATCTTGAGCTTCAAGCCTGTCATAGACGCATAAACCGGATCGTTTTGTACTTTTTGCTCCCGTCGTTTTACGGCTTTGTTGTTTCAATCATGATTTCCGTCCGGCGCAGCGGCGGCAAAGTCCATGGTGGGTTGAAGAAGGCATAGGTTGGATCGGAAATCGTCGTAACTTTCTCTTCACGGATATAAGCTTCCAGTTTCTTAAGCTTTTCTTTCAAAACGCTTTCGCTGGGAATGCCAGAAAAGCGAATGACGGCGAAACGTTTGACAGCAACTTCCTTGATCCGAATGGCAGCGTTGTTCGGCTGCGGCAGCGATGCCAGGTCGTAACTCGACGGCATCATGAACCGGACCTGCCATTTGCCATCGATGCTTTTCTGAGTAACCGGAGCGGTCATAGCGATCTTTTGGCTCGGCTGCTGGGTCACGGGAGCCGTCATGGCCACTTTGGAGCGGGACTGATTATTGCCAAAGATATAATCCGCAAGAATGCTGAATCCTCTTCCAATCGCTTCCTCGCGCTCACCCGTAGTATCGACCTCGGCAACGATCATCGGAGCGTAGTCGCGCACTTCAATATCGTTTTTCGCGGATACAACATCGTATTGTGGTTTCTCTCCACGACTGCCGATAATGCTCCAGGCCAAAAGCCCGATCAAAATGAGCGCAAATATTGCTACGACCGTGATGAGCATCGCGGGTCTCCTTTTCATGGCTTTTTCCCTTTTCTATAATGGTTGGCCCCTATGTTTTGGGCGGCCAAAGTGAAGGACAAGCTGCCAATTGGATCCTGGATCCTCCCTGGTTCTCTAGCCCGCATTTCTCACCAGGTTTCTACTGCGGCGGCGGATCCGGGCATGTCTACTGCGTTGCGCTCGGTCGGACTCCTCGACGTACTGTCAAGTACGCCTGCGGAGTCCTCCCGTCGCGCGCCTTGTAGCCATGCCCGTCTGCGCCGCCTCGCTACGAAACCTGGTGAGAAATGCGGGCTAGTTGACTCCGTTGTAACTTCTGATAAAACGCTATAAGGTTAACCAAGAGCAAAAAACTTTGCTGACGAAAGTATTTTACGCCGGAATTGGGTGCTCTGGATAGGGATTATGGATACATCGCTAGTGCAACCTATAGTGCAATGCTTATCTTTACGTGGTTTGCCGTCGAACCGTGGGTCAGCCGGCCGGATTTTGAAACCCGCAGCAAGATGAAATCCTTTTATGCCGTTTCGATCTATGGCCAGGGGCACGTAATCGCCTACAACAGAGTGAGAGGATTTCACGACGGGATCGACCACGTGACCTATGGCATGCCGGATGAATATCCGAATACGCCGCGCGATCGCTTGCCCGTGGCTATCGACATATATAACAATGATGTCTCGGTCGTTCATGACAACTGCTTTGAAGCGGACGGATCCGTACGCAATGTCCGCGTCATGCGCAACCGCTGCTTCAATGCACCGCTTGGCGCCATGAGCCCTCAACCCATATTCGGAGGACCGGCTTATTTCATCCGGAACGTGGTTTACAATGCGTGGTGGGGACCGGTGAAGATCCACGGCGAGCCTTCCGGCGTCTATTACCTGAACAACACGTACGTTGGAGAATTCCGGCAGCTCACACCGATGTCCAATGTGCATCTGCGGAACAATCTGATTCTGGGGCAGGGCACAACGCCGCGGGTGCTGTCGATCGACACGTTTACCAACTACAGTTCCTCCGACTACAACGGATTCCGTCCTAATCAGGGGTCTAAAGAGGCCTTTGCGTGGAACTCCCCGCCTTTCGAGAATGCGAGGGATTTCTATCGGGCGCGCCGCACTGATCAAAAGGCGGCGATTGCGCTCACACAGCGTATTTTCCCGGAGCTGCAATCCTATTCACAGGCGACAGGACAGGATCGTCACAGCCGGATTGTCGACTATGACATTTTCGTCGCAGCCCCGATGCCGGACTTTTCGGATCCGACGCGTGTCGTCGCCGTGGATTCGGTGGATCTGCGATTGCGTGAAGGAGCAGTCGCCATTGACGCCGGCACAGAGTTGCCGAATGTGACCGATGGCTTCCGGGGAAACGCACCGGATCTCGGCGCCTATGAATTCGGAGCGCCGCTGCCTCATTACGGGCCGCGGCCCCGGTAGGATTAAGCATTCATCCGTTTTCGTTTTTGAGTTTTCTGATGGGATTACTCCCCCAAGTGGTAAGCCACATCCGGCATCCGGGAATTCTGAAAACCCCCGATGTCCACTCTTTCCCTTGGTCAGGTTTGGAAGGCGGATTCCAGTTTTTTCAGCATGTCTTCCTCTTCTGCCGAAATTTTGTTGTAGCCGAGGATTCCGCCTGCAGCCTTTGCGATAGATTGAGCGTCCTTCATGACTTCATCCTGAAATGACTTTCGCTCCGCATCGCTGAGCTGCTTGCAGAGAGTCTGCATGTATTTGATCCAGGCATCCAGCAGCGCGGGATCGGGTCTCTTTTTAAGCCAGACCGACATGATCTTGGGATCCAGCCCCTGTTTTCTCAGCCCGGATTTCTCGGCGTACTCGAAGAGCTTTCTTCTTTCATTTTCGTCCATTTTACCATCAGCCCAAGCGATCTCGATCAGCGGAATGCCGATCAGTGTAGCTATCGTTTCAGGGCGGATGTCCAATGCGACCAGTTTTTCCAGAAGGTCATCATCCTGTATGCCGGATACCTTGGCAAGATTGTCCTTTGTCTCCTTCAATTGTTGCAGCTTCTTGCGCTGCTCGATAATCCGGCGGTCCTGTTCATAGAAAAACATGTCTTCCAATGAGCGTTTGGGTTTGCCCAGAAAATCGGAACTCATAGCGTATCTCCCGTTTTTTAATCCATGAGTACATAGTATCAACATGAGGCGGTATTTGGAAATTCTTCAGACCTGTTTCCTTCCTGATGGCTATTCCAGCCAGAATGTCTAGATCTGTGCGGCTTCATCCCCTCAATCAGTAGCGATAGTGATCCGGCTTGTAGGGGCCGTCGACGGGAACGCCGATGTAGTCCGCCTGCTTCTGCGTCAGCGTGGTCAGCCTCACGCCGATTTTTTCCAGATGCAGCCGGGCTACTTCTTCGTCCAGTCTCTTGGGCAGGCGATAGACGGCCGGCTTGTATTCGGCCCGATGCGCCCACAGATCGAGTTGGGCTAAGCATTGGTTTGTGAATGAATTGGACATGACAAAGCTCGGGTGTCCTTCAGCACATCCGAGATTTACCAGGCGCCCTTCCGCCAAGAGATAAATGCTCCGGTTGCCGGGCATGTCATAGCGATCCACCTGCGGCTTGATGTTGACCTTCTGCATGCCAGGCGCCTGGTTCAGCCGGTCCACCTGGATTTCGTTGTCGAAGTGCCCGATGTTGCACACGATCGCCTGGTCCTTCATTTGCAGCATATGATCAAGCGTGATGACGTCGCAGTTGCCGGTACAGGTGACATAGATGTCGCCTTCGCCCAGCGTTTCTTCGATGCGCGCCACTTCGAATCCTTCCATTGCGGCCTGCAGAGCATTGATGGGATCAATTTCCGTGACGATCACGCGCGCGCCAAATCCCCGCAGAGAATGCGCGCTGCCCTTGCCCACGTCTCCATAACCGCAGACAACGGCGGTCTTGCCGGCAATCATCACGCCCAGCGCGCGCTTGAGGCCATCGGCCAGGGATTCGCGGCAGCCGTAGAGATTATCGAACTTTGATTTGGTGACCGAGTCGTTGACGTTGATGGCGGGCACGAGCAGCGTGCCGGCCTCGAGCATCTGATACAGGCGATGCACGCCGGTCGTTGTTTCCTCGCTCACTCCCTTCCATTCTTTGACGGCTTGAGTAAACCAGCCGGGACGTTCCTGCGCGCACTTTTTAAGCAGGCTCTTGATGATCTCTTCCTCGTGGCTGGCACCGGGCGTCCTCACCCAATCGCTGCCGTGCTCCATCTCATACCCTTTGTGCAGCAGCAGCGTGGCGTCTCCGCCGTCGTCGACGATTAGCTCCGGGCCCTGATTGCCCGGATGCGTGAGCGCCGCCAGCGTGAACTCCCAGTACTCCTCGAGGCTTTCTCCTTTGAAAGCGAAGACGGGGATTCCGGCATCCGCCATCGCCGCCGCGGCGTTATCCTGCGTGCTGAAGATATTGCAGCTTGCCCAGCGCACGGAAGCCCCCAACTGAACCAGTGTCTCGATGAGCACCGCAGTTTCAATCGTCATGTGCAGCGATCCGGACAAGCGCACCCCGGCCAGAGGCTTTTGAATACCGTATTTTGCGCGCACCGCCATGAGCCCGGGCATCTCCTGCTCGGCAACCGATATTTCCTTTCGGCCCCATTCGGCAAGACTGAGGTCGCGCACGCAATAATCGGAACCTTCCTGATGGAGAGTTTGTCCTTTGGCATCTAGAATCGCTGTTTTAGACATATGCTGCCTTCCTTTTAAAAGGGTTAATTGCTAAGGGTACCCCGCAATGGGAATTCCTGTTCATCCGCGATTCAGACAGCGGGGAGTGCCCCCCCCTAATGCCGCAGAGCTTTTTGGGGGCGAAGCCTTTGGAGTGCGGCAGCTTGCTGCCGCTTTAAAGCGAACCCTTGAATAACGGGCACGTCGGACTGTTTTCAAAAGCAGCAGCAAGCTGCCGCACCCCGAAGGTGCCCTGCGGGCGCGAAAACTATGCCCATCGGGCACCCGCCCCGCCACTGTCTGAATCACACCCTGCACATTTATCATATCGACAAATCCGGATAAGATGATATATGATAGTGAACGGAGACGTCAATGGTTTTTTTAACCGTACGGAATTTTCCATGAGGAGTGCTGCCTATGGCACCTGTGCTTAAATCATTGCGGGCGTTGTCGGACGCCACGCGCCTGAGAATCGTCGCACTGCTTGAAAAAGGGGAGCTTTCGGTTCACGAGCTTCAGGAGATCACACAACTCGGCCAGTCGCGGATTTCGACGCACTTGGGATTGCTGCAGGACGCGGGGTTTGCACAGTCACGTCGCGAAGGCAAACGAACCTTCTATAAACTGAATGAAGAGTCTGATGGATCCGTGGCGGAATTCCTGAAACTGGCCTTCCAGGGCGCAGTCGAATTGCCGGAACATTCAGGGGATCAGATCAACCTGAAGCGCGTTCTGAAGCGGCGGCAGGAACAAGCCCAAGTTTACTTTGACCAGGTGGCCGGCAGGTTCGATCGCGTGTACGGTCCGGGCCGGTCCTGGCAGGGATTCGGCCATCTCTTGCTTCGCATCGTGCCTCCGCTGGTGGTCGCCGATCTTGGTTCCGGGGAAGGGCTGTTAAGCGAATTGCTGGCGCGCCGCTGCAAAAAAGTGATTGCCGTAGACAACTCCGAAAAAATTGTAGCCTTTGGCGCCGCCAAGGCCAGGAAAAACGGATTGAAAAATCTTGAATTCCGCTTGGGTGATTTGCAGAACCCTCCGATTGAAGCTGGCAGCATAGACCTTGTTGTTTTGAGCCAGGCCCTGCATCATGCGGAGGATCCGTCCGCCGCCGTAACCGCCGCCCATCGACTTTTGCGCGCCCGGGGCCAGATCCTGATTCTGGATTTGCTGAAGCACCGTTTTGAGAAGGCGCGAGATACGTATGGAGACCGCTGGCTCGGCTTTGCAGAGAGCGATCTTCATCGCTGGCTCGAGGGTGCGGGCTTCAGGAAGATCGAGATCAGCGTGGTAGCCCGGGAAGACGAACCGCCTCATTTTCAAACAATCCTTGCCGGCGGCGAAAAATAAAGTCTCCGATTCTTTTATAAGTTCCAGGTTACAAGTAACAGGTTCCAGGCTCCAAATTACAGACTGCGCAATACATGTTTCAGCCTGCGTCCCATAGCCTTTAACCCATAACCCATAACCTGCAACCTGTAACCTGCAACCTGTAACCTGCAACCTGAACCTGCAACCTGAGAAATGCGGGCTAAAGCTATCCATCATTATCGTCGATGAGGAGGTGGAAACGAGTTTCTGAGCCCAATGCCGGGTGTCAAGAACGGTGGAACGAGCGAACAATATGCAGAAGAAGGATCTCCCAAGCCTGTTTCTTCACTCTCCAAAGCATAATCAGCTGAATATTCTGAGAGAAGTTGCCGTCGATGCGCATGTCACCCAGGCCGAAATCGCGGCCCGCTGTGCGCTTTCTGTTGCGATGGTGAACAACTACATGAAGGAGTTGTGCAGAACCGGCCTGATGGAATATCACCGAAGGACGATTAAAAGCGTGACGTACCACCTGACTCCCGCCGGTTCAGCGCAGCTGGAAATTCTGCAGCATGAATTGACCCTCGACATGGCTGAAATGTTTTTGGCCTCCAAAGAGCATGTCCTTGCCCGCATAATGAGCCAGGTGCCGGAGGGTCTGCGGCGCGTGATCCTATACGGCAGCGGGCATCTGGCACAACTAGTGTTTCATGCGCTGGAAATGGCGCAAATGAATATCCTCGGAGTCTGCGACGATGATTTGGATCTGATCGGAAGCGATTTCTGCGGCCGTGAAGTGATGAGTTCTTCCCAGGTGCGATTCTTATCTCCCGATGCCGTGATTGTGGCAAGAGCGCCGCAAACGGAAGAGGCCTCCCGGGGTCTGGAATCTCTTGTGGATCGAGGCATAAAGATCATTCACCTGGGCTGTCCTGCCCTTCCCACGAGCGCGGCAAGGCCTGAAGTGCAGGCTCCCGTCGTCCTCCCAAGCCAAATCGCCGGCAGGAATGCGGCGCTGCCATTATACCGTTCCGGAAATCGGTGATTTGCCTTTTAGCTGTTTCTGACTAATTTAAAAAGGCCGTTCCACATTCTGGGTATGGGATAAAGGAGTATGGAGCGGAGTATCAACCGCCATGTATCAGACTGGCTGATCCGTATCTGAAACCGGTCGTCCAACACATTACCGCAACGGAGCTCTTTCACAGTGCGCATGCCGATGAGGATCGGCCAAGAACAGGCGAGACGGATGCGCATGCAGCGGACCGGCAGCATCGTACTATATAGCCAGCCAGCCGCCAGATGGTCTTCTGTTTGGCGCAGATAATTCTCATAGAGCGGACGGAAGCGGTCCATTCGGGCGGCATCGAGTAAATCGTCTGTTTGCAGTCCATGTTTCGACAACTGATCCTGCGGGATATAGCACCGGCCCTGGCGTAAATCCCTGGGCAAATCGCGCAAAATATTCACCAGCTGAAGGCCCTTGCCGAAGCGGATGCCATTGGCGAGAAGCACGGAGTCGTCCACCGCAGCCCGCGGAAAAACATGCGCGCGGCACATGTGCGTCCAGAACTCTCCGACACAACCCGCGACGCTGTAAGTATATTCATCCAAGTCCGCATCCGTGCCCAGTGCCACGATGCGATCCGCTGCGGCGGCCTGGAACCGCAGCAGATCCATTTCCTGCCCGTGAGTGATCGTATCCAATACGGTGCGAACTAGAAGACGGTCGGCGGCGGAAAATCCGCGCAGGGCATCCAGAATTATTTCGAGCTTCTCCAATAAAGTGCGCTCTGCCGTAGTCCCTTCGCCGGCCATCGTTTTCTGTGCAGCGCTCAGATCCCCGAGATCGGGAAGCCCCGGCTTTTTGCCTGCGCAGGCTTCATGGATGCTCGTCCGGAGTTGCAACAGGGCCTCCAGCCTTCTCCGGGTTTCAATCAGCTCTGTGTCCGCGATTGTATCGGATGCCCTAGCCAGCAAATAGGCAAGGCTTAGCTGCGGATTAATAGAGCGCGGCAGAATGCGCAACGTCAGATAAAAGGATCGGGAGACCTGCTTGAGTAAATCCTGCATACCCTATCGATTGAAACACGGCGCGGCTGTTGGCTGCAACCAAATTGAGATGAGTTTTTTGCTGCTACTATAGAAAATTCTTATTTTATAGAATCTGGGGCCTATGCGTCGCTGAATCTTCGGGTTAAACTCCAGGATTCGAAAGAAGGCATATGAATATTTTAGAATTAATAGCGCAGGAACTGACGCTTGGACCGAATCAGATACAAAGCGCATTGGCTTTGTTTGCGGAGGGAGGGACCGTCCCTTTCATCGCCCGCTATCGCAAAGAGAGAACGGGGGAGATGAACGAAATCCAGCTTCGCGCGCTTCTCGAGAGACACACGTATCTCACCGAGCTTGAGGAACGGAAGGCGGCGATTCTCAAGTCGATTGATGAACAGGGAAAACTCACGGAAGAACTCAAGTCCAGGATTGAGGCGTGTCTGCAAAAAACGGAGCTTGAGGATCTGTATCTCCCCTATAAACCGAAGAAACGCACCCGCGCGACGATTGCCAGGGAAAAGGGTCTCGAACCGCTGGCTTCGTTTGTGAGAAGCCTCAACACAAACGACGCGTCGCCTGCCGACCTTACGGCCGAAGCGGCCCGCTATATTTCGGAGGAACTGGGGGTACCAAGCGCAGAAGACGCGCTTCAGGGCGCTTCGGACATTTTGGCGGAGGAGGTTTCGGAAAAAGCCGAATTGCGGCGGCACGTGCGCGAATACCTGATGAACGAGGGCTTTTTCGTTTCGCGCATCAAGGAAGAATTCTTCGAAGGCACAACCAAGTTTGAAATGTATCGCGATTACAAAGTCAGGGTGAAGGATATCGCGCCGCACAATATGCTGGCGCTTCGGCGCGGGGAGACAGAAGGTTTTCTGACATTCACGATCGAGTTTGATCCCGCGGTTATATCCGCGTACCTGGAGTCCCACGAGATTCACGCAGCGGCGACAAATATACGCGGTTTTTACCAGGCGATGCTGGGGGACGCCTTCGAGCGCCTGATGAAAACAACGTTGATCGGAGAGGTTCGGCTCGAGAAAAAGACGGCAGCGGACCGGGAATCGGTTGGAACATTCGAAACGAACCTGCGGGAACTGCTTCTCTCCAGCCCTGCCGGCATGAAACCGACGCTCGGCGTGGACCCAGGATTTCGCACCGGCTGCAAAGTGGCTGCCGTCGACACTACCGGCAAGCTTCTGGAATATGTGACCGTCCATCCCCATAAATCGGACGCAGAACGCGCGCAGGCCGCGGAAACTCTCAAAAAACTCATAAAGAAGCATGGCATCGAACTGATCGCGATCGGCAATGGGACGGCGGGGCGTGAAACGGAGGCTTTTATCGCCGAGGTTCTCGCTCAGATCGACAAAAAACCAATCAAGGTGATTGTAAGTGAAGCGGGAGCTTCGATCTATTCGGCAAGCGAAGTGGCGATCGAAGAGTTCCCTGATCTTGATTTGACCGCGCGCGGCGCCATCAGCATCGGCCGCAGGCTACAGGACCCGCTTGCCGAACTGGTGAAAATTGATCCGAAGTCGATTGGCGTCGGGCAATACCAGCACGACGTGGATCAAAAGCTGCTCAAGCAGAAGCTCGAGGATACGGTTGAGAGCTGTGTGAACTATGTCGGCGTCGACCTGAACCTCGCTTCGAAGGAGCTTCTGAGTTTTGTTGCGGGCGTATCCTCATCGGTGGCAAAGAATGTTGTTGCGTACCGCAATGAACATGGCGCATTCCAGAACCGAAAACAGCTTCTTGAAATTCCGAAGTTCGGGCCCAAGACATTCGAACAGGCGGCAGGATTTTTGCGTATCCGCAACGGAGACAATCCTCTCGACAACACCGCGGTCCATCCGGAGAGCTATTTCATCGTAGAAAAGATGGCACGGGATCTCGATGTGCCCTTGGATCATGTTGCCGAAGATCCGGCCAGGTTCGGCAAAATAAATCTGAAGCAATATGTTACCGAGGAAGTCGGCGAACCGACCCTGCGCGATATCGTGGCCGAACTGGAAAAGCCGGGCCGCGATCCGCGCGCCGAATTTCGCTACGCAACATTCAGGGAAGAAGTGAAAGAGATTAAGGATCTCGTCGTGGGTATGGAACTGGAAGGGATTGTGACGAATGTGGCCAATTTCGGCGCTTTCGTGGATATCGGCGTCCACCAGGACGGGCTGGTGCACATCTCTCAACTATCAGACCGTTTTGTCGACGATCCCAAAAAGTTCGTCAAGGTCGGGCAGATTGTGAAGGTTCGGGTGCTTGAAGTGAATGAAGCGCTGAAGCGGATTTCACTTACGATGAAATCCCCCGGTCGGCCGGCCAAGCCTAAAAATGCCAGAATTCAGAATTCAGCAGATAGGAGTCAGAAGAAGGTTGAGCCTCGGCCGGAAAAGAAGGCTCCGTCCGTTCAGGATTTGCTGGCGAAGTTCAGCAAATTAAACTCGAGCAAGTAAAAGCCGCTACTTTTGATCAAAGAATCCGCGGACTCTGTCGGAGCGCAACAAACGCTCTGCTTGTTCTCTGCCCCGGTGGAATGTCCGCATGGTCGTGGCGTGATCCATGCAAAGGAATCCCGCCTCAACCTTGTGATCCGGACTTATAATCAGCAGCCGGTTCTCATTCAGGGCCCGGGCCACACTGGGGAACGTATTCAATGGACGCAGCCTTGCGCTCGTTTCCCACAGGCAGCCTTTCGGATCGCAGCAAAAAATGATCGTTTTATCGGCGGCGATCCAATGCGCCAAGCCCTGGAAGCGCGAATCCTCTTCGAAAATCCGCATAGGCATTTTAAGCGCGTATCCGCCATCGATGAAAACGGCCCCGTGATCGCCGGAATGCTGTCCCGCGTTCATGTCCTCCGGAGGCAGCGGCGATCCCATGGCTAGCGGTACCAGGCAAGAGGCTTCGATGGCGGCATAGAAATTATTTCGCGTCAAAGGCCGGATGTACTCTGAGGCGAGCCCCGGCGGAAGATTGAGCGCGAAGATCACCGGATCTTCAAGGTAGCGGCCCGGAAGATATTTCAATGGTCTGGGAAGTTTGCGGGTTGCCGATTTCAGGAAAAGGCGCAATTCGTCGGCAGCGGTTGATGATTTGAGATCCCGCCGGCGCACGCGAGTGGTGAAAACGAGCAGCCTCTTAGCCGGGTTTTCGTCAAATACTCCGGCTAATTCGTTCTCCTCCATCACGTAATGAATGGAGTTGTGCAGATGCGCGCGGAATCGGCGAGTTCTTCTGTCTGCGGGTCCACGTGAGGCGCGCGTGCCCCAGTAGTTCCATCCTTTCATAACGGTGTTTTCGGTGCCGGTTGCCACGTCCGCCGCCGCATAACCGCCGGCCGAGGCTCCCATCGTGATCGACGGGAACGAGCCGTTGTCGCGGCACCATCGCATAAATTCATAGATCACGCCTCCCTGCCAGGCGCCGCGGCCCGCTCCCCCGGAATCCAGAATCCACGAGTATTTAGTATTCATTTTGCATAAAGAGTTTAACGCCGATGTGGGTCACGACTCTAACGAAAAGACAGAATTCAGAAGCCAGTGGATTCTGGATTCTGGTATCCTTGATTCCATGAAGTCGATCATCGATACACATGCACATCTCTGCGATCCGGTATTCGACGCGGATCGGGAGGTTGTCCTTGAAAGAGCTTTAAGGGCCGGCATTTCGGCTGTTATTGCGGTAGGAGAAGATTTTGCGGATGCGGAAAAGAATCTGCTGCTTGCTTCAAAGCATTCGATGATTCGTCCTGCGGCAGGGCTCTATCCGACGCATCTGGATCCGGACATGGCAGTAAAAATGTGCGCCTTTATCCGCAGCCACAAAGACAGGCTCGCAGGCCATTGGTGAAGTTGGCCTCGACTACTGGATAGTCAAGGAAGAATCCCAAAGAGAAACCCAGCGCGAGATTTTCCGGGGCTTTATCGAGTTAAGCAAGGAAGTGGCGTTGCCGCTCAATGTGCATTCCCGTTCCGCCGGTCGGCACGCGGTGCGTGTTTTGCTGGAATCTTCGGCTGACAGGGTTCAGCTTCATGCATTCGACGGCAAATTTTCGGCAGCCATGCCGGCGGTGGAAGCGGGTTTCTTCTTTTCCATACCGCCATCCGTGGTTCGGTCCGAACAAAAGCAGAAGCTGGCAAAGAAGCTGCCGCTCTCCTGCCTCCTGATTGAGACCGACAGCCCTGTCCTGGGACCGGTGCCGCAGGAGCGCAATGAGCCTGCGAACGCGCCGGTGGCGCTGAGGATGATTGCGGAGCTCAAGGGAATAACGGTGGATGAAGCGGCGGAAGCCGTCGCCGAAAACACGCGGCGTCTCTATGGGGATTCCCTTTCGTAGCCCTCGTCAACAGCCAGATTCGAACTGCGAACGGCAGCTGTCGCCAATTCATCGCAGCGTTCATTTTCGCTGTGTCCCGCGTGGCCGCGCACCCATTCAAATTGCACGGTGTGAATTTTGCAGAGTTCGAGAAGCCTTGTCCCAGAGGTCCGGATTGACGGCCTTTTCTTTTCTGTTCCGCATCCATCCGTTTGCCTGCCAGCGGCGCGCCCACCCTTTTTCAATGGCGTTGACGAGGTACTGCGAGTCGCTAAAAAGCGTCACGCGGCAGGGCTCTTTGAGCGTCTCGAGCCCCACGATCGCGGCAAGAATCTCCATGCGGTTGTTAGTCGTCCGGCGGTATCCCCCGGAAAGTTCTTTTCGATGGGAGTCATAAAGCAATACAATGCCGTACCCGCCGGGACCGGGATTGTTGCTGCAGGCTCCATCCGTATAAAGCGTCACATTTTTCATAAAAAAATAGCCGCAACCAGCATTCAGGTTCCAGGTTCCAGGTTTCAGGTTTCAGGTTCCAGGTTGTCTGTACAATTCAGCTGTTTTAATCCAGCTTAACCTGTAACCTGTAACCTGAAACCTGAAACTCGAAACTTGGAACCTGCAACCGATTGTATACACACCCGTCTGCGCCGCAGCGCTAATTATTTCTGTGTCACCGTGGGTGCGGGCGCTTTGGGAATTTCCGCTTTCGGGGTCCAGTCCCGGAGCGGCGGGAGCACAGGAGTGGCCTGCCGTTGTTTGCGCAATCCAAAAGCCTTCAAGAAAGCATCTTTCTTGGCCAACTGAATTGCCAATGCCGGGTCCACGCCCTTTGGGCACACCTGGGAGCACGCGCCGGCGAAATGGCAGCGATACACTCCATGACTGGAATACAGCGTTGCCGCTCTTTCCTGCGCACCGTCATCGCGCGTATCCATCGTATAGCGCCAGGCCTGGGTCAATGCCTGGGGTCCGGTATAATCCCTGGAAGTTGCTACCGTAGGACAGGCGGACATGCATAAGCCGCATTTGATGCAGTAGGCGAACTGGATATAGTTCAGCAGTTCCTGTTCCGATTGAAAGTATTCCCCGGTCGGATGGTTCTGTTCCGCCAAGTCTTTCCGGAGCAGGTACGGTTTTGCCGACCGATGTTTATCGAACAGACTCTCCAGGTCCGGAACCAGGTCCCGTATAATGTCGAAATTCGGGAGAGGTTTTACTATGACCACGTCCGAGTGCAGGTGCACGATCTGATTGTTGCAGGCGAGGCGGGGCAATCCATTGATAAACATGCCGCAGGATCCGCATATGCCCATGCGGCACGAAGATCTCCAGGATAAGGTGCGATCCTGGTGCTCTTTGATCCAGGTCAATCCATCCAGCACCGTCATTCCTTTTGTTACCGGAACAACATATTGCCGTAGCTTTGGCTTTGCATCCTGTTCAGGGTTGTAGCGCAGCACTTCAAAGCGAACTGTCTTAATAACTGCGAATCCTTCGCTGCCGATCCGCTCATGGTTATACTCCCTTCAATTGAAACACTGCGACTGCAACATAGCTTCCATAAATGAACAGGGCGAAGCCGGCAACGGCGCACAAGCCGCCGATGAATTTTTCCAGGGTTTTCGAAAGCGATAATTCAAAAAGCATGCTGCGAAGGCCATAGAGTCCATGAAACAAAGCCGCCCCCAGCAATAAAATATAGGTGATCATAAAGAATAGTTGCTGGCTGCGATGGAAGACCTCGGCAGACTTGGTGGGATCGCCGGATCCGATCCCAAGGACGTTCATAATTGCACTCAGATGCATGATCCCCATATGTAAGCCAAGCAAAACGAGAATAATCACCGCAGTGAGGATGTGCCAGAACCATAATTTTGATTCGCGCATGATTACCTCCTATTTCATCATGTGATAAAAATCTGCGCCGCCGATGATCATCAGCACCGCCGCCAGAACCATCACGACCACAAAAAGCGGCCTTTGCCGCAAGGTTGAATAGTTATAGGGATACGACGGGAGCCCCGGTTTGCCGACCATATATCCAAATTCCACCAGGATAAGCCGGATACCGTTGATTGCATGATAAGCAAACGCCAGAAAGACCAGAAGCTCGCCGATCTTAAATAGCGGCGTGCTGAAAAATGCCATCCAGTGTTTCCCAGCTTTCCGGGCCTCTCACGCGAGATCCAGTGACAAAAATGTGCATGAGGAAATAGGCCAGGATGCCAAGACCGCTCAAGCGGTGCAGCGCATATGCGTAGCGTTCTGCCCCGTAGCGCCCCCCGCTGAGCCAGCCCAAAAGACCTAGATTGTTTTTGAGTCTGTTTTGCATATGTGCTCCCATCCTTTCAGTATTTCCTCTCTTCAGGTTTCCATGTCGTGATGGTGACCGGCTTGTAATCGAGTTTTGGGCCTTGCTCTGTGAAGAAAGCCAGCGTGTGCTTCAGCCAGTTCGCATCATCGCGGGTGGGATAATCGCGGCGTGCATGTCCGCCGCGCGATTCGGTCCTCGTGAGCGCTCCCGTAACCGTGATTTCCGCGAGGTCCAGCAGGTTTGCTATTTCCAAAGCATTGTACAGGTTGGTGTTGTAGACGGTGCTCTTGTCGTCGATGCAGATATTGGCGTATCGTTTCCGGAGGGACTGGATCTTTTCAAGCCCCTGGCTCAATTCCGGGCCTGTGCGGAAAACTCCCGCATTTACGTCCATGCATGTGCGCAATTCCCTGCGAATGTCGTACAGGTTTTCTGTTCCGTTCCTGGACAGGAGGTCTTCGAATATCCGTTTATGCTCGGCGTTAACTTTGGCTTCAGGCAACTGGAGCCGCCTGTTTTACCTCACTGCAGTAACGGCCGGCTTCTCCGCCCGTGATTTTACCCCAGACCAGGCATTCTCGCCGTCGAATTGGATCCCAGGCGGTTGGCTCCGTGCAGGCTGACGCAGGCCGCTTCCCCGGCAGCCCAGATGCCTTTGACCCGGGTTGCGCCCTTGATATTGGTTTCTATGCCGCCCATGGAATAATGCGCGACCGGCCTGCAGGGGATTGGCTCCTTGATTGGATCGAGATCATTGAACTCGATGCAGACTTCGCGGATAAGCGGGAGCTGTTCATTGATTCTTTTGGCTCCCAGGTGCCGCAGATCGAGGTAAATGTAATCGAGGCCGTTCGGTTCTTTGACCCCGCGTCCCTCCTCGATTTCGGTCATTTCAGAACGGGAGATAAGGTCGCGCGGCGCCAATTCCAGCTTGGAGGGCGCATATTTGTTCATGAACCGGTCGCCCTTGCTGTTGATCAGATAGCCGCCCTCGCCGCGGCAGGCCTCGGTTATGAGAATGCCCGATGGAACAAGGCCGGTCGGATGAAACTGCAAAAACTCCATGTCTTCCAGAGGAATGCCGGCGCGATACGCCAATGCCATGCCATCGCCGGTAACAGTCTGGGAGTAGGTCGTAAATCCGAACAGCGTGCCGCCGCCGCCGCTGGCAATGATCAAGGCTTTGCCGCGAATGACTTTGAATTGCCCCGTGGTCATATCGATGGACGGTCAAACCGCAAAAGGTATTGTTCTCTACCAGGATCGATGTGACGAAGTGCTCGTTGTAATGTTTGACACTGTTGTATTTGAGCAGAGTATCGTACAGCGTCTGCATCTCAAAAAATCCGGTCTTATCCTGGGCTAGAACGGCACGAGGATAGCTGTGCCCTCCGAATGGCCTTTGGGCAATGCGGCCGTCTTCACGCCGAGTCCAGGGTATTCCCCAATGGTCCAGCTGCAGAATCTCGGAAGGAATGGTGCGGACAAACAAATCGACTACATCCTGATCCGCCAGAAAATCGCTTCCCTTGACGGTATCCCAGGCATGAAGCTCGACACTATCGCCATCCTCCGGCCGCATTACGGCGGCCGTGCCGCCTTCGGCTGCAACAGAATGCGCACGCATCAACTGGTTCTTGGAAATGACGGCAATATCTAGTTTTCCCTGCGCGCTGCGTGAGGCTTCTATTGCTGCCCGCAAACCGGCCAATCCTGCGCCGAAAATGATGAGATCATGAGTAATAACATCGGCCATGTTGCGCCTCCTCTTTCACACTCGGGAATATCATTGTTTCAAAATTGACCGGAACCTTCAATGGCTTCTAAATTCGGGTTTCTTCGTGGACCAAACATAACGTACTTCCCAGCAGGCAATCAATCCTTTAATGAGTAGTCAGAGTTCAGGAATCAGAAGCCGTATGTTTTATTGATTCCTGATTCCTGATTCCTGATTCCAGACTTCTGACTCCTGTATTCCGACTATTGCGATTGATATTGCTTGAGACCGGCGGCAAGCGCTTCTATCGCTTCTTCAATAGCTGTCTTGTTCAGGACATAGGCAAACCGCGCTTCCCGCGCCCCCTGTCCTTCCTGCATATAGAAACCGGCAGCGGGAGCGATAAAAGTTGTTCTCATCTTATAGGAAAACTGCGACAGCAGAAATGCGGCAAAACTTTCGGCATTATCCACCGGCAGTTGAACGACGGAGTAAAAAGCACCCTGCGGCTTATGAATGGCTACGTCGGGTATTTCCTTCAAGGCACAGTAGAGAGCGTCGCGACGAGACTTGAATTCATTGCGCACGCCTTCAAGGTATTCGTCTCTGATATGTTCCAGCATGTAGGCTGAGGCAAACTGCTCAATGGAAGGGGCAGCCAGGCGTGCCTGGGCTATTTTGAGCGTCGCGGCGAGAATCTCCTCGTTGCAAGTAAGCAGACATCCGATCCGGGCGCCGCACAGGCTGAAACGCTTGGATAAACTATCCACGACGATAACTCGTTCGCTGTTCGGGATCAGATGCAGGATTGAAAGAGGTTTCAGGTCATCGTACACAAACTCCCGATAGGTCTCGTCCACGAGCAGGAAGAGGTTGTGTTCTTCGCAGAGGTCATACAGAAATTGGAGTTCTTCCCTGCTGCAAACTGTTCCTGTGGGGTTGTTCGGACTGCACACTAAAATCGCCCGCGTTCGGGGAGTGATCTTTTTTTCAATCTCGCTCTGCGCCGGCAGGGCGAAATTGTTTTCCATATTGCTCAGAACGGGCACCAGATGAACTCCGGCGATCGAGGCAAAGCCCAGATAATTGGCATAGGTTGGATCGAAGACGATTATTTCATCGCCGGGATCGCAGCAGGTCATGAACAGAAATACCAGCGCCTCACTCGCCCCCACGGTGATTAAAAACTGTTCCGGAGTGGTCCGGATCTGCAGGGTCTTATTGATATATTTCGACCACGCGATGCATAGGCTCTCGTTTCCCTGTGACTGCTCGTAGGCGACCACCTTCTGCTTGAACAGAGACAACCCATCGAAGAACTCCTGAGGAGACTCGATGTCAGGCTGGCCAATGTTCAGATGATACACGTGGATTCCCGACTTTTTGGCTTTGGTGGCCAGATGGGCAAGCTTGCGAATTGGAGACGGAGGAGTATTCCGGGCTCGGTCGGACAGATTGGGCTTGCTCATTTCAGTCTCCATTCAGCCAAAAATTGCAGAATTTCAAGACTATCGCTTTCTGAATGGATGATCAAGGTGTAAGACCGCTGCCAAATGGCCACAACAGGGTGCCGCAGAAAATCGGAATAATACTTTTTGAGAGCTGGTCGAAATCGGGGTTTTAGCCTAAACTTCACTCGAGCATGACTGGTAAGGAATCAATCCCTTGGGGATTGGCTTGGGGAGTTAATGATTATTTAGCTCGATGATTGTTGTTAAATGGAGGATTCGATGACGTATCAGGCGATGAATTACGAAAAGCTTTTAGGCACGGAAGGATTCAGCAACCAGCTGCTGACCAATCACTTCACGCTGTATAGCGGCTATGTCACCAATACCAACAAATTGATGGAAGAACTTGCTGAGCTCGAAAAACAAGGGAAAGCCGGTACCCCTCAGTTTGCGGAAATGAAGCGGCGATTCGGTTGGGAATTTAACGGAATGAGGCTGCACGAGCTCTATTTCGGAAACATGGTCAAAGGCGGAGCTGCGCCAGATGCGGCGTGCAAATTATGCGCAAAAATTGCTGAGGACTTTGGTTCTCTTGAGAATTGGACGAAGCAATTCAAAGCGGTCGGAGCGATGCGCGGAATCGGCTGGACGGTGCTTTACTATGATCCGGCGGGAAACAAGCTCATAAATACCTGGATCGGCGAGCATGATACCGGACATCTCGCGGGAGCGGCCCCTATCCTGATCATGGATGTGTTTGAACACGCCTTCATGATTGATTATGGCTTGAAGCGCGCGGATTACATCGAAGCCTTCTTTAAGGCGATCGATTGGGCCGTCGCAGCGAAGCGTTTTGACGCAGTACCCCGGTAAAACAATGGGGTTTTGGGGGAGAAATCTTTCGGAGTGCGGCAGCTTGCTGCCGCTTTCAAGGGGACGCTTGAAAAACAGGCCTATTGGGCCGTTTTCAAAAGCGGCAGCAAGCTGCCGCACTCCGAAGGCGCCCCCGGGGTTTTTCAGAGCATCGCATCGACCTGGATGGCCAGAAGATGGCCCAGTTCGAAAAAGCGGCAAAAGCCGTTGCGCAATTTTAATCGCAATTCCTTTGCCTGATCCTCTTCCTGGAAACGTGCGGCAACCTGGTTGATCTGATCTTTGAGCTCGGCATCCGTCAATAAGGCAAAGATCTGCAGCATTTCCACGACGCGATACAACGCGTTCAATAAATGCTCCCCGCCCGAAGATGCGGCCTTGGCGGCGGCGGCGAACCGCTGCTCCACCTGCCGGATTACCCCGATCATCGCCTGGTCGCGGTCCAGGGCAATTGTAACGAGTCCCAGCAATGGAAAACTGGCGCGCAATGCCGCGGCGGACCGCTCAAGGGGATCTTCTGATCTGGCGTTCCGGTGAACCTGCTCGTCCACGTTCCGTATCAGCGCGGCCGCTTCGGTGTTCCCCTCGGTAAGCTGATGACTGATGGTATTAAGGCTGTTATAGATCGAAAATGTGGCGTTGATCAGGCAATCGAAAAAATTATCGCTGTGCAGGCTCCCCTCGTGAAAGAGGTCTATCCGTTGGTCAATGATGTCTCCGTAGCGGCCTTTTTTGTCGAGCATCCTGGAAAGGCAGGTCAGAACCTCCACCGCGCTATAGGCGGCCACCACGGTCTGACCTTCGACATCGCCCTCCTTGTCCGCGTACTGCTCTAGATAGTCTCGCCAAAGGCGCATCAAGTGCGGTCCTGTTTGTCCTTGTCCGGGTGGATATGTCATCCTCAGTTCACCGTTTCCCGTTCCCGTTCCGGTTTACTCCTGAAAGGGAAACGGGAACCTTTTTTGATTCTAACACTGATATACTATTGCGCGCATGTTTAAGATCCGGGAAGTACGTCATCGATCCGCCGCTGGTTTTAGCGCCGGTTGCCGGGCATACGGATTCTCTTTTCCGCCAGGCTATCAAAAGCCTGGGGGGATGCGGTCTGGTTGTCTCGGAACTGGTTAGCACTGAGGGGATGACCCGCCACCAGGACAGGACCTCCTTTCTCACCCATTTTGAAGAATCGGAGCGCCCTATCGCCATCCAGATCTTTGGTTCCGATGCCACGCGCATGGCCGATTCTGCTGCCATGGTCGAGGGGATGGGGGCTGATATCGTGGATATCAATTTCGGCTGTCCGGTGAAAAAGGTGGTGAGGCAAGGTGGCGGCAGCAATCTGCTGCGCGATTTGCCCCTAATGGAGAAAATCCTGAGAGCCGTTCGGAAGGCAATCCGCATCCCGCTCACCGTTAAAATCCGCTCGGGCTGGGACCACAATTCCATCAATGCCCTGCAAGTGCTGAAGCTTGCCGAGGACTGCGGCGTGGAAGCACTCGCCATCCATGGCAGGACTCGTTCGGATCTGTTTTCCGGCCATGCGGACTGGGAGATCATCGCGCGTGTGAAAGAGCGGGCCCGCATACCGATCATAGGCAATGGAGATGTTTTTGCCCCACAGGACGCCGCGCGCATGTTTCGAGAAACCGGGGTCGACGGGATCATGATCGGTCGAGGAGTCCTGAGCAATCCGTGGCTCATACACCAGTGCTGGGATCACCTGAATGGAAGGGAATCGGTTCAAGTGAGTCTGCAGGAACGCAGGGAGTTTGTGATGCGATTCCTTCAGCGGGTCAGCCTCGAATTGCCGCCTCCCGTTGCTTTGGGAAAGATGAAGAAGATCGGCGGCTATTTGTCAAAGGGATTTCCAGGCAGCGCCCAGCTGCGAGCTCGAATTCACGGATCCCACACAATTGAGGAATTATTTGTGGCTATCCGGGAGCATTTTGGTCTTTGAATTTCGTTCGGTTCGGAAAGTTATGCCAATCCCTTGGCTTTCCGGCGATGGCCGAAAATGGCGGCAACGCCTACGCTTAAAAAATAGAGCATAACCATCGGGGCAGTCCAGAGGAGCAGATTATAGGCATCTCCGGTCGGAGAAATAAAAGCAGCGAGCACAACGATTCCGATGAGCGCGTATTTAAATTTCCTCAAGAGGAAACCCGCAGTAACCAGACCAAAAATCGACAGAAATGCCGCTAACACCGGCATCTCAAAAATCGCTCCAAAGCCGAGGAGCATCCTGTTCGTCAGATCGAGATAATCATTAATCTTGATCATCGGCGTGAAGGATGATCCCAACTGAATAAGAAACTTGAACGCCGGCGGGAGGACTATGTAATAGCAGAAAGCAGCACCCAGTAAAAAGAGCACCATTGAGATAACCAGGAAAGGAATGATGTATTTCTTTTCCTTTCTATAGAGCCCGGGCGCGATAAACTTCCACACTTCAAATAGAATGAAAGGAAGCGTCAAAAAAATGCCCGCCAGTAAGGCAACCTTCATGTAAAGAGTAAAAGGATCCGTCGGTTTCGTGAAAACCAGTTTTGCGCCCTTGGGAAGCGCCCTTGTCATCGGAAGTGCCAGAAAATCATAAATCGGCTTGGAGAAGAATATGCAGACGAGGAAGCCCACACTTACATAGACGACAACATGAACAATACGCTTGCGCAGTTCATCGAGGTGTTCGAGGAAGGACATCTTCCCGGATTCCTGCTCGGGTTCCGGCCTTTGTGTATCCGCTTCCAACTCCGGGGCTTTGTCACTCATTGATTCTCTTTTGACTCGGCAGGGGTGTGTATTTTCGGTGAGTATTTCAGATGGCTGAATTGTGTTGTCCTGGATCGGGGTGTCCTGGGTTGTGGTCTCCTGGGTTGTGGTCTGTATTGGCTTCTGGGATTGGGGTATCCTGGGTTGTGGGTGTCCTTGACGGGCTCGGGTATCGCTTCCTTTTCCTTGTCGAGACGGACTTCATCTTCCCAAGTCTGTTTAAGCTCATTGGAAGCTTTCTTAAACTCAGCCAGGCCTTTTCCTATGGTCTTTCCCAGTTCCGGCAGTTTCCGCGGGCCAAAAACAATGAGCGCAATAAGAAAAATAACTATAATTTCCTGCATTCCCAAAGAGCCCATGCCTTCACCTGCTTTCTCATTCCTTGACACGTCAGTATCGTGGCTAAAGTCTAAATTAGCGAAAACCGGAAGTCAAGCTGAGGGCCCTGGTCACAGACGGCTTCATTGTCTTGCTAGCGCCACGAATGGCATGCTATACTCTTTCGGCTTAAAGTACTACGTTTGGAGCCAATCCTATATGAAGCAACGATTTGCCGTTTTACTCATTCTAGTTGTTATTTTATCCTCCCTGATGGGCGGCTTGCTGGGCGGCGATGTCGCCGCGAAATCCGCATCATCCAGCGCCACCTCGCCAAACGAGTTTCTGACAAACTTCACGGAAGCCCTGGATGTAATTCAGAAGACCTACGTGGATAAGATCGGCCCTGACAAGCTGGTATACAGCGCCATCAAGGGCATGCTTCGAGGATTGGATCCGCACTCCAGTTTTTTCGATCCCAAAGAGTTCTCGCGCCTTCGTGAAGATCAGCACAGCAAATACTTCGGACTTGGAATTCGGGTTCGTGCGCTCCTGCGAGATCACGGGCGGCATGTCATTGTGGAACCTCCTGCCATAGGCACTCCTGCCGAGCGCAAAGGGTTGCGCGCGGGTGACGTTATCACTCGTATTGAAGGTGAGCCCATAGATGACTGGACCTCCGACGATGTCGTCAGCCATCTCAAAGGACCGCGCGGAACCACGGTTAGCATTACCATCGAGCGTCCAGGCGTTCGCGATCCCCTTCAGTTTAAAATTGAACGGGATGAAATTCCCCTGGTCACTGTCCCGTATGCTTTTGAAATAAAGCCGGGGATTGGGTATGTGAAAATCGATCGTTTCTCGGAATCCACATCCGATGAGCTGGAGCAAAAAGCTTAAAGAGATGGGCAGCGACAAGTTGTCCGGCTTGATTCTGGATCTACGCGACAATCCTGGCGGCTTATTAAATCAGGCGATTGAGGTCTCGGATTTCTTTCTGCCGCGCGGAGACCTCGTAGTCTCCACCAGAGGCAGAGCGGAAGGATCCGCCAAGACCTATCGAGCCCCTAACAAAGAAAAAATTCAAGTCCCTCTGGTCGTTCTGATTAATCGACATAGCGCAAGCGCGTCGGAAATTGTGGCCGGAGCGTTGCAGGACCACGACAGAGCCCTAATTGTTGGAGAAACAAGTTTTGGCAAAGGTCTGGTGCAGTCTATCTTCAACCTTGATGATGAAACGGGACTGGCGCTCACCACGGCGAAGTACTACACGCCGAGCGGACGATTGATACAGCGGGATTACTCCGGCTCTAATTTCGAATACTTAATGAATGCGGCTGATGCAGCGGTTCCCGAAGATACGCAAAACCGGGAGATACGCGAAACGGATAAAGGGCGCAAGGTTTATGGCGGAGGAGGTATCACTCCGGATGTTATCGAATCTAATCCGCGAACTGAACCGCTTTGAAGCGCTTCTTGCTTCGAAGGATGTGTTCTTTCAATACGCACGGCGCCTAACCTCGGGCGAAGTGCCATCAGCCGGCAATTTTCAGTTACCTGTCAATAATGAGATTCCGGCAACTGTCGACAAGGCGCCTAAATCATTGCCAAATTTAGAAATAACAAATGCTATTCTTGAAGACTTTAAAAAATATCTTACTGAACGGCGAGTGGAATTCACGGAAGAAGATATTTTAAATAATGTCGATTTTATCAAGCGGAGAATAAGGCAGGAAGTCTATACTTCGTCGTTTGGGCTTCAAGAGGGTTTCAAGACTGCCATCCAGGGGGATTCCCAGGTGTTGAAGGCACTCGAAATGATTCCTGAGGCGAAGCTGTTAATGACTTCCGGTAAAGCAACTCCGGCAGCTCAGAGTCAGGTAAGGTAGGACAGCCGTATAGTATCCCTTCTGGGTTGTGCATAAAGAAGTCTATTTTGGGGGAATTGATTTGCCCTCAATTCCCCAAGCAAGAACCAGAACTCAAAAATAATATTGATACTATAGATACTAATGAACAGGTATTTGCGGATTTACCTGATACTGGCATTATGTTGTCTCTATTTGCCCTTTACGTCTATTACAGGGCAATTGCCGGCGGCATTTTCAGCCGCAACCCCAGAAGCCGCAGCAGAAGCGTCAACCTCGAATGAATCCACCGTTTTTTCAGACAATTCGAATTATCCCCAAGTAATGTTGGAACTTATGAGCGCTTCACGCTCAAAATATCTTGAAGGATCCGCTCTAATTAAAGCAGGGGATCTCGAAAAGGCGCAGGAATCTTTTGATAAAGCGGTCGACTTGCTGATGCAATCAAATTGGGATCTGGCGTCCACGCCGACCTTAAACCGATTTTTCCAGGACTTGATTCTACGTATTCATCAAGATGAATCCCGTTACCTCCTTACGCCATACGAGGCGGAAGAGAATGAAGTCGAAACCCTTATCGCAGATAAACTGGACGGCCTGGATTTAATGCCTAGTTCGATGGATCCCGATCTGCGGGAGGCGCTTGCCGCTGATTTGGCTAAAGCCCACTATGAGATACCGATAACCATTAACGAAATGGTGTTGAAGTCATTGGATTTCTGGCTAAATCGCGGGCGCAAAGTTTTTGAGGGCGGTTTGATGCGTTCGGGACAATACCGTCCGATTATAGAAAAGATTTTCCGGGAAGAAGCGATTCCTCTGGATCTTTTGTATTTGGCGCAAGTTGAGAGCATGTTCCGGCCTCATGCGGTCTCGAAAGCCAAAGCCAAGGGAATCTGGCAGTTTGAGAAGGCAACCGCTATCCGATATGGGTTGAAAGTCACGCGCGATGTGGATGAACGTTCGGATCCAGAAAAATCCACGCGGGCTGCTGCGCATTATCTAAACGACCTTTTCGCTATGTTCAAGGATTGGAATCTTGCTCTAGCCGCATATAACTGGGGAGAGGGGAAGGTTAAGCGGTTGATTAACAGCACAGGAATGAACGACTTCTGGCAACTCGTCGATTTGAGACAAAGGCTTCCGGCAGAAACAAAAAACCATATCCCATTAATCCACGCCAGCGTTATTCTGGGACGTAATCCCGAGAAATATGGCATGCCTACGGAATTGGATCCGCCACTGCAATATACGGAAGTATCCGTTTCAAAGCCCATCGATCTTCGGGCCGCCGCTAGAGTCCTAAGCACTTCAATTGACGAGCTGAAGAAGCTTAATCCGGCTTTGAGAGGGCTTACCACTCCTGCAAACTACCCTAATTACCAGCTTAAGGTGCCATTGGACAGCCCCGCTGAGATAGAAGAACAACTGGCTTCCCTGCCGACTGCAAAGATCAGAACGCTCCCGGAGTCTGATTGCCGCTACAAGGTTCGCCGGGGCGAGACGCTCACGCGAATTGCCGATCGATATAAGATTTCTGTCGCTAAACTCCAGCAGGCTAATAACTTCTCCGCTAAGACAAAACTAATTGCGGGCTCATGGATTCGATTGCCCTCCTGTTCGGGTGTTTCATCGCAGGCTGTATCATCAAAGAAGGTTGTTTCCGCAAAGAAGTCTTTAAAGACGGCTTCGCACAAGTCAAAGGCTAAGAAAGCAAAGACGGCCAGCAAGAACACCGGTAGTTCCAAAGAAGCCCGTTCTGCGTCCGCTAAAACGAAGCCGGGGCCATCCCATAGCCCGACTGTTTCACAGAATGAAAACCCCCAGAAGGAATCCACCCCGGAAAAAATTGCAGCCAAATAAACCGAAGGCCAGAACGTTTTCGCCTTTTCAATCGTATATAAGTCACGGCGGCTGCAATTTTTGTGCCGAAACGTGATAGAATTTATGAGCATGGATTTATCTGGACTGCAAGAGCTCCCGAGCCCGCAGAATGGCGGGCAACAAATAAAAAAACTGCGCCATTTTGCCGCAATCTGGGAAGCCTTCTGGATTGCTTTCGATTCCATATGGACGCATAAGTTGCGGTCGGTGCTGACGTTGCTGGGCATCATTATTGGTGTCGCGTCGGTCGTTACGGTGGGCGGCGCCATCGAAGGGATGGGTGCCTATGTCTGGCAACGGCTGTCGTCCACTTTTGGCAGCAATACCTTTATAGTAGCCCGGATCGTAGAGACGAACGTATCCGATGAAGACTACGAAAAAATGATCAAGCGAAATAAAAACATTTATCCCGCGGATATGCAGGCCGTAGAAGAGAAATGCCTCGGCTGTGAAGCGATTTCGCCCATGATCCGAGAGCACCGACAATATAAAGAGAGGCCAGCATATTTACTATGACGCCAGTATTTCCGGAGTAAATGCGGATATTGCCCAAAATCCAATCTCTTGACCTTGCCGAGGGCAGTTTCGTTTCAAGTTCTGATGTTGCGCACGCCCGTGCTAGCGCCGTCATCGGATCTCAGATACGCGACGAATTGTTTGGCCCCGTGGATGCGCTCGGGAAAGAAATTAAAGTCGGCGGAGACAACTTTACTGTGATCGGCATCGAAGCGCAAAACGGAACCATGGGGGGCCAGTCCCTGGATAACAATGTTTATATCCCCTATACGATCTTTCTTAAAAAAGTATGGATTGCGCAGATCTATTCAATTCCAGGTCAGAGCCCCTTCAGAGGAGACTCTCGAATACGCACAGGACGAGGTCCGGCAAATCCTCCGGGCGCGTCATAAGCTGAAACCAAACAAAGAAGATGATTTTGACATCCTTGCCAGCAGTGCTATTCAGGGTTTCATCGACAATATTATCGGATATATAGCAAAAGCAATTATTCCCATAACGCTTGTTTCTCTGGTTGTCGGTGGCATCGTGATTATGAATATCATGCTGGTTACGGTTACAGAAAGAACGGTGGAGATAGGAACGCGCAAAGCCGTGGGAGCGAAGCGCAGCGACATACTCCTGCAGTTCCTGATCGAATCGGCGCTCCTGGCTTCCATCGGCGGGATTCTGGGTCTTCTTCTTGCATACCTGTTGAGTTTGATAATATCGAAAGCACTGTGGGATTCCCAATGCGGATCACCATGGGCGTATATCTTTATGGCAATTTTCACTTCCGGCGGAGTTGGGCTGATTTCGGGCATTTACCCGGCATACAAGGCGGCCAAACTGAGTCCCATTGTTGCCTTGATGAGAGAATAGGAAATGAGGGAAAAGTCGATACTCATTTCCGCATTCCGTGGCAGCGTTTTTGCAGGACAGAATTAGATGATTGATTATCGCGAAAGCTTCTCCATGGCTTTTGGGACTCTTCTCTCCCATAAGTTCCGGGCATTTCTTACTATGCTCGGGATTGTGGTTGGAGTGTCTACGGTAGTTGTAATCGCAGCAATTTTATCGGGCGTAAAGGAAAGCGTTGTTTCCTCGATCGAGGATTTGGGCACCAATAATATTATCGCCTTCCATTTCAATATAGCCGGTACTGGAGGCCGCCCGTCTCGCAAAGAATTCATGCGCAAGCCGCTCACTGTTGAGGATGCGCAGGCTATTAGTGAACAATGCCCCTCTGTGCAGGATGTTGCCTGGGTCGGGATGCCATTCAGAACCAGTGTCCAGATACAATACAAGGGGAAGGCGCTGCGCGGCAGCTGACTTTAATGGCGTGTTCCTATAATTACGCAACTCGTAACAAGCATCAAGCTGGCGAATGGACGCTTTTTCACTCAGTCGGAGGATGCTCACAAAATGCCGGTTGCCGTCATTGGACCGGATGCCGCGGAGGCGATGTTCGTTGAAGCGGATCCTATTGGCAAGCAGATACTTATCCAGGGACACCCGTTTACGGTCCTGGGCGTTGCAGAAAAGAGCAAGTTGGGATCGATGATCAGTGCAGCAGATAACTTTGTTCTTATTCCCTACGGCACGTTCCACAAAATGATGCCCTGGGAAGATATGCACCAGCTATATATCCAGGCCCGCCCGGGATTGCGTCCACAGGCTATTGGATGAAGTAGAGAGCCTTTTGCGGCGCCGGCGCGGAGTTAAGCCGTCCGAGGCCACCAATTTCATGTTGACGACCCCCGATCGTGTCATTCAGCAGCTTGATTCAATTACAGCCATAATTGGAACTGTCGATCATTGCCATTTCAAGCGTCGGACTGCTTGTCGGCGGGATTGGCGTTATGAACATTATGCTCGTGTCGGTTACCGAAAGGACGCGAGAAATCGGTGTACGCAAGGCCATCGGTGCAACAAGAAGAGACATTATTCTGCAATTCCTCTTCGAAGCCATGACGTTAACCAGCGTGGGAGGAATTTTGGGAATTATCCTGGCTATTGCCGCAAGCTATCTCATCGTTGCCCTCGTTCCCGCTATCCCTGCCACTATTCCTCTGTGGGCTGTGGTCACAGGATTAACTGTGTCGGTGGCGATCGGGCTTGTTTTCGGCGTCTGGCCTGCCCGAAAAGCCGCCCTGCTCGATCCCATAGATGCCCTCCGCTACGAATAGAGATTTGACTCTTGGAGTCTGGGAACATTCGAGTTACACTCGAAATTTCAAGCATTTCTAACCAAGGAGCATTTATGAAACAGGTCAAGATTATGCCGTGCCTTGACATGAAAAACGGCCGTGTGGTTAAAGGCATTCATTTTACAGACCTCAGGGATGCCGGGGATCCGGCGGGAAACGCTTCCTTTTATCAGCAGGAAGGTGCGGATGAACTGGCGATGCTCGATATTGCCGCTACGGTTGAAAATCGTAAAACCCGCATCGAGTGGGTGAGAAATGTTGCCTCCGTCATTAGCATGCCTTTGACTGTCGGTGGAGGAATTGCCGAGTTGGGGGATATTGAACAGCTGCTTGAAGCCGGGGCTGACAAAGTTTCCATAAACAGTGCTGCCGTGAAGCAGCCCAATTTGATCAGCGAAGCGGCAAAGAAGTATGGTTCTGATTGCATCACAGTGGCCATTGACGCTCGCCGCAACAAGGGAATGCAATCAGGCTTTGAACTGGTTGTTTCCGGAGGCACAAAGCCTGTGGGAAAGGATGCGGTGGAGTGGGCAAAACAGTGCGAAGAACTTGGCGCCGGAGTGATTCTACCGACAAGCATGGACGGGGATGGGACGCAAGCAGGGTATGATCTGGAATTTACGCGATCCATTTCCGATGCTGTCAGGCTGCCGGTGATCGCTTCGGGCGGGGCTGGAAAACTTCAGGATTTTTCCGATGCTGTCCTGCAAGGCAAAGCCGGCATTTTATTGGCGGCTTCCGTATTCCATTTCAGGATTTTAAGCATCAGACAAGTTAAAGAATACCTGCGTGCTCAAGGCATCGAGGTTTTGCTATAAAGAATCCCAAGGGGGAACCGCACGTATTCTGCGTGAATTCGACCCGCTTCCTCGCGTAGATCTTCTTTACTTCTGACTGAGATTCAAGTACCGTTTACTGGGCTTAAATGACTGAGCCTGAGGTTCTGGAATCGTCCCCGTCCACTTCATCATGTTCCACGCCTGTCAGAATAAGTCATCCATTGATTTAAGGAATTACGAATGAACAAGTTTATTGCTATGCGGTGTCTTCAAACCGTTTGGAGTCATGGACGAGACCAGTGAGCCGTTGAACACAATGGAGCTTTTGAACAACCAGGTCACTCGGGAGCAGGGAATTCATTCCCCGCGATCCAATAATCCGAGTTTTGCACTGTATCTGATGGCGGAAAACATCCAGGTTCCGACAACCGTGCTGGATTTTCCATCGTGGGACGAATTCAAGAAGGAAATTGATGGCGGGAACTATTCGCATGTAGGGATTTCATTTATCGTTCCCAATGTCATGAAAGCACGCCGCATGGCGAAGTACATCCGGCACCACTCTCCCGGCACCAAAATTCTGCTTGGTGGACATGGCACTTCCGTTCCCGAACTCAGGGAGCTTGTTGATTGCGATGAAATCTGCCACGGCGAAGGAATATCCTGGCTGAGGCAATATTTTGGAGAGGAAGTGAACCGCCCGATTATCCATCCGACAGTTCCTTCCTCGATCAACGGCTTATGTTTATGGCGCTCCCATACCAGGCAAAGCCGGCATTATCATTCCCGGCGTCGGCTGTCAGAACTCCTGTCGTTTTTGCTGTACCTCCCACAAATTTGACCGGAAATATACTTCGTTCCTGAGTACCGGAGAGGAGATATTTGCAGCCTGTCGCAAATGCGAGGAGGAACTGGGCGCCGACGATTTCGGACTGATGGACGAAAATTTCTGCAAAGCCCCCCAGCGAGCCGGTGAATTGCTTGAGCAGATGGAAAAGCACGGCAAGGCATACAGCTTCAGCACATTTTCTTCGGCAGAAACACTCGTAAGCCTGGGATCGGACTTCGTGCAGCGATTGGGCATTAATTTCATTTGGATTGGAGTCGAATCCAAGGCGGATCTTTTCGAAAAGACCAAAGGAATCGACCTTAACAAGCTAATCACCGATCTTCAGGATCACGGCATTTCGGTGCTTGCCTCTGCGATTCTATTTTTGGAGCACCACGACAAGGAAAGCATTCATGAAGACATTGACTGGGCAATCGGATTGGAATCCGATCTGTTGCAGTTCATGGAACTGGGTCCCAATCCCGGAACCAGTCTCTATCGGGACTATGAAGCTGCGGGAAAAATTATGAAGGAAATTCCCTGGGCCCGGAAACACGGCCAGGACGAGATATGGTTTCATCACCCTCATTTTACCTTGCCGGAAACGGCCAGCTACCTGCGAAACGCATTTATCAAAAAGTATTCGCCTGCACGGCCCCGGCGTTTTAAGCATGGCGATGACCGCCGTCAAAGGGTATTTGCGAGTGAAAGCCGAAATAGCCGAAAGGGAAAAGCTGGGATTGACATGGGACCCGGCCACTTTGAAATATGTTCAGGGCAAAGGTCCGGCGCGCGATGAATTCATGCACCTGCGCCTGGATTCCATGAAAAGAAACGCGCTGCGTTTCCGGCCCATGCTCAGCAGCACGCTGAAATACGCTGCCAATGCCCAAGCTGCCGAAAAATGCCGCAAAGTGATGGCGCTCTATAATGAAGCTTTCGGGCCGATGACTTTTTCAGAGCGGATGAAATCGATTACGGTGCGTCTGCTTGCGGTAAGAGAAAATCGCAGAATGAAAAAGGATGGCGTCATAATGCGCCAGCCTCCCACCAACCGCACCAGCTATCCGGACAGATCCGTCAAAGCTCTGAGTGAAGACTACCTGCTGGAGAAGACTGCCATTGCCAGTCGCCCAGAAATGGAAGCTGTCGGGCAATAGAACCAATCCATTTGTGAAATTCGTGTCATTCGTGGCCTCTTTGGCTTAATCTGATAGTCAGTACAGCCCTGCAACACAAAGGGATCAGAGCAACGCTCAAAGCCGTAAGGAGGAACGTACTATGACTTGTCATGATGATTTATTGCAGCGCAGGGAGTTCCTCAAATTACTCGGCCCTGGGATCTATTTTTTATTTTCGATGGATGATTTGCTTCTGGGCCAACAGCCTCGCAGCACGGCCGGCAGCTATCCGGAAGATTTCAATGCATACTTTCGCATTGCGGAGGACGGACACGTCACGTGCTACTCCGGAAAAGTGGAATTGGGACAGGGGATCATTGCATCCCTCGCGCAAATGCTGGCCGAAGAACTCGAAGTGCCCTTCACCTCGGTTTCCATGGTACTGGGAGATACAAAGCTGTGTCCCTGGGATGGAGGCACCAATGGCTCGCGGAGCATCAAGTATTTCGGCCCCGCGTTGCGGGCGGCAGGCGCAGAGGCACGGGAAGTGCTGATCCAGATGGCTGCAGAGTATCTCAAACTGCCTCCGGAGCGTCTGATTGCCAAGGATGGAACCGTCGGCGACAAATCGGATCCTAAAAACAAAGTCGCCTATGGATTGCTCGCCCAAGGAAAGATCATTGAGCGGCATCTTCAGAAGAAACCTCCCCTAAAATCGCCAGCGGATTTTAAGGTGTGCGGTAAATCTCTTCCGCGCGCCGACTTCCGGGAAAAGGTTACGGGCAGGGCGCAATTTGCCGGAGATATTCGTCTGCCCAAAATGATGTACGGCAAGGTATTGCGTCTCCCTGCACACGGTGCGAAGTTAAAAAATGTGGATCTTTCCGCTGCAAAAATGAATAAGGATGCCATTGTTCTGCAGGAAGGGGATTTCGTTGCTGTCGTTCACCCGCTTCCAGATATAGCGGAAAAGATCTCTGTCCCTGATCAAGGCAGAATATGAATTGCCTGAAGCGACGGTTGACGACAGGAACATTTATGAGCGCATAGTAAATACGGCAGCCAGAGATAACATTATTGAGCAGAAGGGGGATTTAGTTCTTGGCAGGAAGCTGGCGGTGCAGCAGTTTGAGGAATCCTATTTCACGCCGTATGTTGCGCATGCCCCGACTGAAACACACAGCGCCATTGCGGATGTCAGGGAAAATAGCGCCACCGTCTGGGTCGGCACGCAGAGGCCTTTCGGAGCCGACAGCGAAATAGCCCGGGCGATCGGCATGACCGCCGACAAAGTCCGGGTAATCACTCCCTACGTGGGTGGCGGATTCGGCGGCAAGAGCCAGGTGGGACAAGCCGTACAGGCGGCGCGACTGTCCAAGATGACCGGAGTTCCAATTCAGGTTGTCTGGACGCGGGAGGAAGAATTCTTTTATGACACGTTTCAGCCGGCGGCCGTAGTTAAGATCAACTCAGGACTTGATGCGTCCAATCGGATTACCTTCTGGGACTATCAGGTGTTTTTTGCCGGGGAGAGAAGTTCGCAGAACATCTATAATGTCCCCAACCTGAGAACGACGTCCCGGGGAACAGGTTTTGGCGGCGGCGGTCCGCATCCATTTGCAACCGGCGCCTGGCGCGGCCCTGGCAGCAATACCAACATTTTTTCCCGTGAATCGCACATCGATACCATGGCTGCAAAAGCCGGGATGGATCCTCTGGAATTCCGGCTGAAAAATCTGACAGATGAAAGAATGATTCGGGTGATACGTGCTGCAGCCGAAAAATTTGGCTGGACGGAATCAAAAGCGCCCAGTGGACGCGGATGCGGCATGGTCTGCCTGGACTATCTGGGGACCTATGTGGCCGCAATGGCCCAGATTCAGGTCGATAGGAATAGCGGCCGGATCCGGGTCGAACGAATTGTGCATGCCCAGGATATGGGGCCGGTGATCAACCCTGAGGGCGCGCGCATGCAGATAGAAGGCGCGATCACCATGGGGCTCGGATATTGCCTGAGCGAGGAGATCCACTTCAGCGGAGGAGTTATCAAAGATCTGGATTTCCGATCCTATGAAATTCCGCGTTTTTCCTGGGTGCCCAAAATAGAAGCGATACTTGTGGAAAACCTCGAGATTGCCCCTTCGGGCTGCGGAGAACCGCCCATTGTCGGCATGGGAGCGATGCTGGCGAATGCGTGTTTGACGCAACCGGCATTCGAATTCGCCAGCTTCCATTGACTCCGCAGAGGATTAAAGCCAGGGATTATCGAGTTAGAGGGGCCGCGCCGACCTGGCGTGGGCTACAAGGCGCGCGACGAAGGTCCGCAGGTGTACCTGGAGCCGTCTGCCGGAGGCGTATTTTGACAAATACTTGACGGGCTCCTACGAAGCAGCAACGGAATGCATGCGCGAATGTCGTTGCCGCAGAGAAGCTTCGAATAATCCGCTAAACATTGCCTAAGCGAGAGTGATATCTGCCTGGCCGGCGATCGCCCAGGAGCGAAACGTATTTCGATCTGGAGGATACTTCCGTCCTGAGCATTTTCGATCGTTTAAAATCAGCCTGATTTCTATTTTAGGATATTGGATTATCTATATCGTTTGCCGCACTCTGCGCTGGAAATTCGCGGATTTGCAGACCCTGGAGTCGGTCCGGGGCACCGGCAGCGGGTTGATATTGGCCTTTTGGCACGGACAGATTTTAGCTGCGACCTACTGCTTCCGCAACCGGGGAATTGTTGTGATGACCAGCCAAAACCGCGACGGGGAATATATTGCACGGGTCATCCAGCGCTTTGGCTATGGAGTCGCGCGCGGCTCCAGCACCAGGGGCAGTCACGGCGCCACCGCCGAGATTTTGCGCGCGCTGAAAAATGGGAGAGATGTGGGTCTTACCATGGATGGACCGCGCGGGCCGCGCTATATTGCAAAAAAAGGAGCTGCGTTTATTGCGCGAAAAAGCGGAAGTCCCGTGCTGCCTTTTAACATCTCGGTTGAGAAAAAATGGGTCATGCGCAGCTGGGACCATTTTCATATACCCAAGCCTTTTTCGCGCGCCGTCGTTTTGATCGGGAACCCGATTTACGTCGATAAAGGGAGCACCGGTCAGGAAATGCAATCCTGTGAAGCGCTGATTCAGCAGTCCCTGGATGAGCTTCGTGACCGAGGCGATAGTTGGTGGGATCGGGAATCGAGAATCGGGAATCCGGAATCCGGAATCCGGAATCATTGCTGACGTCCCTCAAGGGCCGCGCGCATAGCCTGCCAGGCAAGAGTAGCGCATTTGACGCGCACAGGATAGCCGCGCAGAGTCGAAAAGACTCCCCAATCGCCCAGAGCCGCCGGGTCCGGCTCGGTTTCAGAGGAATTGCCCACCAGCCTAAGAAAGCGTTCGAAAGCGATTTTGGTTTCCGCTTCGGTTTTTCCCTTAAGGCTTTCGGTCATTATGGAGGCTGAAGCAATCGAGATCGCGCATCCCGTACCGACGAAGCTGATATCCTGCAGGACGCCCTCCTCGAGCAGCAAAAAAACAGTCAGCGTGTCGCCGCAAAAAGGGTTCAGCCCATCGGCCTGCCTATTTGCGCGTTCCAGCCTATAAAAATTGCGCGGCTTCCTGTAGTGGTCCAGGATAACCTGGTTATAGAGATCCTGCAGATCAGGCACGGAATACCTCTTTTGCCCTTTTGAGCCCGTCAAGCAATGCCGCGATGTCTTCTATTGTGTTATATAGGCCGAAGGAAATCCGGGCGGTTGAGGGTATTTGGAAAAAATCCATTACCGGTTGGGCACAGTGATGCCCCGCTCGAATTGCAATTCCCTCCGTATCGAGGATAGTGCCGATGTCATGAGGATGAATGGAATCGATCACAAAAGAGATAACGCCTGCTTTTTCTTCTGCTTTCCCGATTATGCGCAACTGCTCCACTGTTTCCAGGGCCCGGGTACCGTAACGAATCAGCTCCTGCTCGTACGCGGAGATAGTGTCCATGCCAATGGATTCCAGATAATCAACGGCCGCCCCTAGCCCTATGCCTCCCGCCACATTGGGTGTTCCTGCCTCGAATTTATAGGGCAACTCGGAGTATAGAGTTTTTTCAAAAGTAACCGACCGGATCATATCGCCGCCCCCCTGATACGGTGGCATTGCGTCAAGCAACTTCTCTTTTCCGTATAGAATGCCGATGCCTGTGGGACCATACATTTTATGTCCCGAAAACACGAAAAAATCGCAGTCAAGCGCCCGCACGTCAACCGGCATATGTGGAACGGATTGGGCTCCATCAACTAGCACGGGAACATCTTGCCGGTGGGCCAGCCGGACAATTTCTTTTACGGGATTGACGGTTCCAAGAGCATTGGAAACATGCGTCACGGCTACCAGTCGTGTTTTGGGTCCCAGAAGCCTCTCGTACTGTTCAAGAATAATTTCTCCGGCCGGGTTTATGGGCACAACGCGGAGATAGGCGCCTTTTTCCTCACACAGCATTTGCCAGGGAACGATGTTTGAGTGGTGCTCCATGGCAGAGACCAGAATTTCATCCCCGGCTTCGACATGCGCGCGGCCATAGGTTTGGCAAACCAGGTTGATCGCTTCGGTTGCTCCTCGCACAAACACAACTTCTCTGGGAGAGGCGGCATTGATAAAATGGCATATCTTACGGCGGGCGTTTTCAAACGATTCTGTTGCCTGTTCGCCGAGAAAATAGGCGCTGCGGTGGACGCTGGCGCATTCCTGCGTGTAGAAGCGGGTGATGGCTTCAATTACGGCTTGCGGCTTCTGAGTCGTTGCGGCATTATCGAGATAAATGAGGGGTTTGCCGTTAACCGGCTGTTGAAAAACAGGGAAATCCTGGCGTATCTTGTTCCCATCATAGGAAATATTTGGCTTGAGCGGATTCACGGTGTCAGCCTTTGTCATAGTAGGAGCCCGGCCGGAATTCGGGGCGACCACCAGTTTACATTATTTTGATACTATTCACGGAGCTTGCTTTTTTCCTCGGCAGTTTCTATCATTCATATCTTTGTTAATTTAGACGAAGCGGCAAATTGGAGATATTAGCATTATGAAGAGGACGTTCCAACCGAACAACAGCAAGCGAAAAAAGGTGCACGGTTTCAAAGAGCGGATGTCGACCAAAGGTGGACAGCTGGTGCTCAAACGAAGACGCGCCAAAGGGCGTAAAAGGTTGACGGTGAGTGGTTAAAGATCTCTCCGAAGCATTTCCTCACGAAGCCCGGATTGTTCGATCTTCGGACTACCGGATGCTCTATAAGACGGGGAGGAAGATTTATTCGGAAAGATTTGTTTTGTTCTGGCGCGAGAATCGGATAGGGCATCATCGACTGGGCCTGACTGTGTCGCGAAAAGTCGGCAATTCAGTAGTCCGGAACCGCGCCAAACGGTTGCTGCGGGAGATTTTCCGAAGGTCTTACCGGGAAATACCGGGGCAATTTGATTTGGTGGTCAATGTCAGATCAGGTTCCACCAGGGCGAGCTATACAGAGTTGAGAGCGGAATTTCTGGCTGCGGCTCAACGGATGTGTCAGTCAAAGTAGCGGAAAGGCACAAGGATGGAATCACGCTGGACACAGAAAACCTGGTTCCTTATCAGGGGATTTATACTCTCCTTATTGCGGGTTTATAAACGCTATATTTCGCCTCTGCTGCCTCCCGCATGCCGCTTTGAACCAACCTGTTCGGTCTATATGTACCGGGCAATCCAGAAAAATGGGATCTTTCCGGGAATTTATTTGGGCATAAAACGCCTATTAAAATGCCATCCTTTTTGTGCAGGCGGGTTTGACCCGGTCCCTTAGAGGATTATTGAACACGGTTTTTGGGGTGTGACGGTATTTTCTGTTGGGATCAATCAGGCGCCCGTTACTTATTTTTCTAATCGAACAAAACATTTTTATAAACGGTTCCGGCATTAATTATGGAAAAACGTCTAATTCTTGCATTTGGGCTCACCATTCTGGTTTTTATCGTCTTCCAGCAATTCCAGCAGCGCACTCTGGATAAGACAGGCAATATCCAGGCCCCTGAACAAGTCCAGCCTCAAAACCAGAATGCACAAAAGCCCCTCGAGGCGATTCCCGCGGAAATAGCAGCTCAACCGGCAAATGCATCGCCCGAAGACACGAATGCGGGAGCTCAAACTCTCATCGTAAAGGGGGATTTGTATCAAGCGGTTGTCGACAATCGCGGTGCGCTTTTAACTGGTTGGATGCTGAATCAATATAAATCTACCCAAAACCGCATCTTTGAAATGATCGGGGCAAGCCACGGAGGGAAGAATCGATCCTTTCCAACGTCCCTTCTTTTTGACGATCAGGGTCTTTCAAGCCGGGCTAATAATGAGTTCTACCTGATTTCGGTTAACGGTCAACCCTATGATGGGAAACCGCTTGCCCCGCCTGTCACCGCGATTTTCAAGCTGAAGAAGGGTGGTCTTTTTATTGAGAAAAGTTTCAGCTTCGAAAAAGACAGCTTTGTTGTCAACCTGTCTGCGGTTTCACAAATGGACGGCAAGCCGCTCGGTGGTAAGTTATATCTTGGCAATGATATAGGACCCGAGCAGGAGCATATGTCCAGCTCGACAATGCTGGAGGTCGCCTACTACTCGGATGGCAAGGTGAAACGAGAGGGTCCGCCAAAAGAAGAAAAAGAAATTAAAAAGATAGAAGGAGATGTGCGTTGGGTTGGTCTGGATATGCAATATTTCACCATGTTAGCCATTCCCTCAAATCCGCTTCAATTTTTTAATATCCAAAAGGTTTCGGTAAAGTCTGTGGGTTTGGATGGGAATCCGGTGGAGCGAGACCTGCTTAAGGTCACTACCCCGACCAATGGATCTTTTCAGTATCAGCTCTATATCGGACCCAAGAAGCAGGCGAATCTCGAGGCTGTAAAGGCCGCCGATATTTCCGGCGTGATTAATTATGGAATGTTCTCGATCATTGTGCTTCCGCTGCTTGCTTCACTCCGGTGGATCTACCAATATGTCCAAAATTACGGACATGCCATTGTCATCCTGACGTTTCTTCTGTCTCTGCTGCTATTCCCTTTCCGGCTGAAACAGATGCTTTCCATGAAGAAGATGCAGGCAGTCCAGCCTAAGGTTAAAGCAATTCAGGAAAAGTACCGCCGCTATAAAAAGACCGATCCGAAGCGCGCCGAAATGAATCAGGAGATTATGGCGCTTTACAAGCAGCATAATGTGAATCCGCTGGGGGGATGTCTCCCGCTTGTGCTGCAAATGCCGCTTCTATTTGCGTTTTATTCGCTGCTGGCTTATTCCATAGAGCTGCGGCAGGCGCCATTTATCTGGTGGATTCATGATTTGGCGGCCAAGGATCCGTACTATGTGCTTCCGATCATTATGGGGATCACGGCGTTTATTTCGCAGAAGATGACGCCTATGACGCCGGGGACGGATCCGACGCAGGCAAAGATAATGATGATAATGCCGGTAATTTTCACGTTCATGTTCCTCAACCTGTCGAGCGGCTTGAACCTGTATTTTCTGTGCAGTAATATCTTCCAGATCGGATTCCAAAAGATTGCCGAGAGGTGGTTAGGTGCCAGAAGCTCCGATGCTGCAGCCAAAGCCTAAAAAGCGCGAACGCTCGACGCAGACAGTTGTCGATTTTTGTCGGGAACTGATGGCGTGCCTGCGCATGGATCTAGAGCCTGATGGAAGAGAAGAGGAAGGTGTCGTTCATATCAATCTTACCGGTGCGGACCGTTCATTGCTTCTATCCAATTCCGCATCACTTCTTAACAATATGGAATACCTTCTGAACAAAGTCTTCCACTTGGGCAGAGAGGATGCGCATGGCATCGTGCTGGATTCGGACCAATATCGGCAGCATAGAGAAGCAGAACTTGTGCTGCTGGCTAAAATGGCTTCGGAGAAAGTTATTTCGCTCCACAAACCGCTAAGCCTGCAGCCAATGATCCCTCGCGAAAGAAGGATTGTTCATCTGGCCCTGGCTGGCATTGAAGGAGTTCGCACAGAGAGCAATGGTGAGGGCGATAACCGCAGCATAACCATATTCCCTTCCTGAACCATTCGAAATTCCCGGTTCGAAAGCATTGATCTATCCTCCGGAATCCGGAATCAGGATATATGAGAGATTTAGCGGACACAATTTGCGCTTTATCGACGCCTCCCGGGCGTTCGGGTATCGCAGTTGTGCGAGTCAGCGGACCACGAAGTTTCGCGCTATTTCAGCAGATATTCTTGCCTAAAAAACAATTCGAGCAGGTACCGTACCGGCGCGCAATGCTGGGAAAAATAGAAGAATCTCGGAGTGGACATGAAATAGATGAAGCAATCGCCACCTGTTTCCCCTCCGCAAATTCCTATACCGGTGAAGACATGGTTGAGTTTTCTCTCCATGGGAACCCGGTGTTGATCGCGGCCCTGCTGGATTGTTTATGCACAAACGGAGCAAGACTGGCTGAGCCTGGAGAGTTTACGATGCGGGCCTTTCTTCATGGCCGGCTTGATCTGACGCAAGCGGAGGCCGTGAACGATATAATCTCCGCAACGACTTTTTATCAGGCTCAGGTGGCTGCACGACAATGCTCCGGGTCCTTATCGCAACAATTGAAACCGCTGAAGCAGGTCCTCGTCGATATTATTGTGAACCTCGAATCGGCCGTGGAGTTTGTTGAGGAAAACCTTCCCACGGCAGCGCGTGAAACGGTTGTGCAGCAACTCGGCTTTGTTCGGAAACAACTCAGGGACTGGATCGCCACCTATCGACAGGGCAGAATCATCAAAGAAGGTTTCAGTATGGCTGTTGTGGGTCGGCCAAATGTCGGGAAAAGCAGTGTTTTCAATGCTTTGCTTGCTCAAAACAGGTCAATTGTGGCAGAAATGCCCGGGACGACGCGGGATCTGGTCTCGGAATTCACGAACCTGGAAGGCATCCCTGTCAGGCTGCAGGATACGGCAGGACTTCATCATTCGGATGATCCTATTGAACGGCTGGGCATGGATCGAAGTCTCCAGGCAATCGCGGATGCAGATGCCATTCTTCTGGTAGTGGATAGAAGCAAGCCGCAATCGCCCCAGGACGCAGCCTTGAGGCAACAGCTGTCTCAGTCATCGTGTGTCGCAGTAATGAACAAGTCGGATTTGCCTTCAGTCTGGTCTTTCGAAGAAAAATGCGACTTTGCCGGCAGCTGGCCACAGGTGGACGTTTCGGCTAAAACCGGATCCGGCATGGAAGCGTTGCGCACTGCTATTCTCTATGGCCTGTTGGGGATGGAAGGGATGCGGCAGGACACCATTTTAATCACGAATCTGCGTCATCTGCATACTCTGGATGCGGCAGAGAGAGACTTGGCACATGCGGCAGCCTCTTTGCAGGAGGGTCTCTCAGAGGAGTTTGCACTGGTGGATTTACACAGCGGACTGAAAACACTCGGAGCCATCACTGGGGAAACGAGTGTGGACGACCTGCTAACGGAAATCTTTTCTCGTTTTTGCGTGGGGAAATAGCGCGCAGTACTTCTGATTTCGAAGGCCAACAGATCGTGGATAACTTCCCGGAAAAATTTGATGTGGTTGTGGTAGGAGGTGGACATGCCGGGTGCGAAGCTGCTGTGGCCGCTGCGCGGATGGGTGCCAAAACCGCCCTATTTATTTTCAATGCAGGACTTATAGCACAAATGTCGTGCAATCCTGCAATCGGTGGCATCGCAAAAGGGCATCTGGTGCGCGAAATTGACGCTCTGGGCGGCATTATGGGGGAGGCTGCGGATAATACCGGGATCCAGTTCCGGCTTTTGAACAGCAGCCGGGGCCCGGCGGTTCAGGCTCCCCGGTGTCAATCCGATAAACATAAATATAGCAATGAGATAAAGAGAATAATAGAGTCGCAACAAGAGCTATCCTTGCATGAAGCAGAGGTAACCAGTCTGGCTGTTGAAAATGGCAGAGTGGCAGGTGTGGCGGTATCGGATGGACGCAGGATTCAATCGCGTGCTGTTATTTTAGCCACAGGGACTTTCCTTGATGGAATTATTCGCATTGGGGACCAAAGCTATCCGGCTGGGCGCATAGGGGAATCGGCCGCCGTCCCGCTCGCCCGGTGTTTGCGAAACTTGGGATTCAGGATTGGGAGGCTTAAAACCGGAACGCCTCCACGGCTGGACCGCAACACGATCGACTATTCTCAGTTTGAAGAACAAAAGGGGGATTCGGAACCCACTTTTTTTTCATTCCGTACGCGCAAATGCTCCCTCCCGCAAGTGTCCTGCTATTTGGGCTATACGAACGAACGGCTGCACTCCATCATCCGTGCTAATCTTAAACGGTCTGCTCTTTATGGCGGCTTTATAACAGGAACCGGCCCACGCTACTGCCCAAGTGTTGAGGATAAAATAGTTAAGTTTGCTGAAAGAGATCGCCATCAAATTTTTCTGGAACCTGAAGGGTTGGATTCGGAGGAGGTTTACCTGAACGGCATGTCCAATAGCATGCCGGTTGATGTTCAACAGGACATGGTGCATTCCATCCCCGGCTTGGAAAGAGCCAGAATGATTCGGCCTGCGTACGCCATAGAATATGACTTTATTCAGCCTACAGAATTAAATGCGAGCCTGGAAACGAAAAGGATAGCAGGACTCTTTCATGCGGGACAAGTCAACGGCACCACGGGGTATGAAGAAGCTGCAGCGCAGGGGATGGTAGCTGGAATCAATGCGGCGCGGCATGCCCAAGGAAAAGAGCCGGTAGTTTTTCCAAGAGATGAAAGCTATATCGGAGTCCTGGTGGATGATCTTGTCACCCGGGGCGTGGATGAACCGTATCGCATGTTCACGTCGCGATCCGAATTCCGTCTACTCCTGCGCATTGACAATGCAGATCGCAGGTTGATGCCGCGAGGCCATGATCTTGGGCTTGTTTCCGAAACAGACTATGCGCTGTTCCGACAAAAATATGAAGAGGTCGAGCGATTGCGCAGTTTTTTTAAGGAGCATCGGTGGAATCCGTCCGAGACTTCCTGCCCTGGACTTTCTGAAAAGGTGGATGTTTCCGCCGTCAAAGGATCTACGGTTGAAGAGTTGTTGCGCCGTCCAGGAATTACGCTGATGGAGTTTGAACCGCTCCTGCGGGCTCACGACAGGTGGCCGGCATCGCCGGAGGTGAGACGGTCGGTAGAAATTGAAGTGCGCTACGAAGGCTACATACAGCAACAAACGAGAGATGCGGACAAGGTTCGACGCATGAGTGCCAGGCGGATCCCTCCGGATTTCAACTATTGGGAGATCGAGGGCCTTAACCGCGAGATGCGCGAAAAATTGAGCAGGATCCGTCCGCTGGATCTTGCAATGGCCGGGCGAATTCCAGGAATTACTCCCGCTGCAGTTTCTATCCTGAATGTTCAACTTGAATTGCGCCAGGCAAACAACCGGAATCTTGCCGTGAAACCTGAATCCGCTCCAAAGGAACCTTAATGGCGGAATCTGCAGATGAACTGAAAAAACTGCTGGGCGAGTCAGAAATCGCATTGAATTCTGAGATGGCTACGCAACTGCAGGCATACCTGGCTTTGCTTGAAAAATGGAATTCTCGAATTAATTTGACGTCCTCTACAGAATGGAATGTGGTGGGCCCGCTATTTCAGGAAGGCATCTGGGCTTCAAAAATGTATCCGCAGGATACCTCCAATCACTTGGATATTGGGAGCGGCGCTGGATTTCCAGCCATGGTGATCAGGATTCTCCGGCCCAACATTCAATTGGACCTGGTTGAGAGTCGCGCTAAAAAGGGGATTTTTTTAGAAACGCTGGCAAGTGCCCTGCAATTAGGAAGTATTCGCGTTCATGCCATGCGGTTGCAGGCATTCCTCCAGCATAACGATCAAAACAAAGCCTGGAACTGCATTTCATGGAAAGGTCTGAAACTCAGCAGTGACGATCTTCAACTGCTTTTAGAGCACGCGAATGCGGCCACACAGTTCTGGATGTTCCACGGCAGCGAAGTAGCAGCAGAAGAGCCTGAAATATTCGACCGCTATTTCAGACTTGCGCGATCGGAAAGGTTCCCCGGTCGAAAACTCTGGGCGCTTTCGATATACCTCCCCAAGTAAATGTTTCACGTGAAACACAATCGATTCCAGATTCCAGATTCCAGATTCCGGATTTCAGGATACACGCAAAAGTGAGCAGTGAAGCAGGAATCAGGCATCTGGATAGGCAAATATTTCACATAAAAACGCATGGATTCCCGATTCAAGAGTAAAATCTGGAATCTGGAATCTGGAATCTGGAATCTGGAATCCGGAATCTGGAATCTGGAATCTGGAATCTGGAATCTGGAATCTGGAATCCGGAATCTGGAATCCGGAATCTGGAATCTGGAATCTGGAATCTGGAATCTGGAATCTGGAATCCGGAATCCGGAATCTAATGAAAATGGCGGATGACTGTCGACTTTGAGTAATCATTTATGCTACCCTCGCTTAGTATACATCCCATGGCAAAAGTGATCGCAGTCGCAAATCAAAAAGGCGGAGTTGGCAAGACCACGACGGTTATTAACCTGGCGGCAGCTCTGGCAGTGGCTGACATGCGAGTGCTTGTCATTGATACGGACGCTCAGGCCAACTGCAGCAGCGGCCTCGGTGTAGTTAAAGGCTCTTTGAAGAAAAGCATCTATGATTCTTTGATTCAGGATGTGCCTTTGATTTCCGTTATGATCAACACGGAACTCGAAAATCTAAAGCTTGTGCCGGCCGAAAAGAATTTGACCGGGGCTGGCGTGGAAATGATCGATCTTCCTGAACGCGAATACCTGCTCAAAAAGCTCATTGCTCCCATCCTCGGGCAGTTTGACTTCATCTTGATAGACAGTCCACCCTCTTTGAATGTGTTGACTTTGAATGGACTCGTGGCCGCGGATTCGGTTCTGATACCCATACAATGTGAATACTTTGCCCTGGAAGGACTTACCGATCTTTTCGACACGCTTGCGCGCATTCGAAAAACCCTCAATCCCGGTCTCGCGGTGCAGGGAATCCTTCTTACAATGTTTGACGAACGAACCAACTTGAGCATACAAGTCCGGGATGATTTGGTGCGCCACTTTGCCGACCAGGTGCTTCAGACGGTAATCCCCAGAAATGTGCGATTGGCCGAAGCCCCCAGTTTCGGTAAGCCAATTATTTTGTATGATATAAAGTCGAAAGGCGCCGAAAGTTATATCCGGTTAGCCAAGGAAATTCTTAATTATGAAAAAAAAGGTACTGGGCAGAGGACTGGAAGCGCTGATTCCTGAAGCAAAGCGGGCGGAGAATCCGCCCACTGAAATAGATATCGACCGTATCCTGCCTAATCCAAAGCAACCCAGACTCGTTCTGGATGAGGCGCGTCTGGAGGAATTGACCGCCTCGATACGCGAAAACGGTATTTTGCAGCCGGTGCTCGTCCGCCCTTTCCAAAAAGGGTACCAGCTCATAGCAGGAGAACGCAGGTTGTCGGCGGCTCAACGCGCGGGTTTGCTCAAAATACCGGCTATGATTCGCGACGTGCCCGATGAAAAACTGCTGGAACTGGCGCTCGTCGAGAACATTCAACGCGAATCCCTGAACCCCATAGAAGAAGCGCAGGCATATCAGCGCCTGATAGATACGACGAACGAAACGCAGGAGCAGATTTCCGAGAGATTGGGCAAAGATCGCAGCACCGTATCCAATTCAATCCGGCTTTTAAAGCTGCCGCAGTCGGTCAGACGCGTGGTTGCCGAAGGCAAACTGTCTCCAGGCCATGCCCGCGCACTGCTTGCTGCCAATGCGAGCTCTTCAGACCTGGAAAGGATGGCCGCTCTAATTATCGATAAAGGCTGGTCGGTGCGTGAAACGGAGCGATGGGCAAAGGGCAGGGCAAAATCTCCGCAAACCCCAAAAATCCAGGACCCAAACGAGGCGGCCGCCTCCGACCGTTTGAGGATCATACTCGGTACCAAGGTCGAAATTATCTCTAAATCAAAGAATTCAGGGGAGATACGGATCCACTATTATAGCCAGGAGGATCTGATGCGACTCTATACCATCCTGGCCGAAAAGACCATTCCAACGGAGCCTAGACATGCAATTCGGGAAAAGGAAAGCAGCAGATGAAATCATCAGCCTCCTGGGCAAAGGGGCTGAATTGACCGGAGAGATTTCCTTCACGAACGGGTTGCGAGTGGAAGGAACTATCAAAGGCAAAGTGCGATCGGAGGCAACTCTTGAAATTGGACCCGGAGGCATCGTCGATGCGGACGTTACTATTCGAAAAATATCGATCAACGGAGAATTTCGTGGAGTTATCCATGCCTCCGATAGAGTGGAAATACGCAAAAACGGGAAAGTCTCCGGGCATATATTTTCTCCGTGCCTGATCATAGAAGCGGGCGCCATTTTCGATGGGCAATGCAACATGAGTGATGAAAAACTCTCAGCCGGAAAAGATGGAAGCACACCTGTAAAATTAGGCGGATCCGTCGCTGCAGAAACTCCGTAAGAATTGGAGCCAGTTATAGGACTGTGTTGAGGAATTAAGGGAAGAACTCAGTCGTATTATATTGATATCTTCAATGATTTCAGGAATTTAGCGTCATCATGTGTGATGCGCAGCCGCACCGGTTCATCTGAAGGAGCGTCAATGTCAACGTCCTCCTGTTCTTTGCGGCTGAAACCGATTTTTGCCTCGATGACGAGAAAAACCTCATATCCGGCATCGCGAATCTCCTGCAGACGTTCATTGATCTTGGGCGAATCCGCCAGCGTCTCATTAATCGATTCGCCGAGATGTTTCATGAGATGTTTGATTTCGGATTCCGGCATCTTGTTTCTCCCGAGAGATAGCGTATCAGGTAATTGAATTTTACGCCCTTACGGAAACAGATGCAATTCTCAGTCAAACAAGTTTCAGGTTTCAGGCTACAAGTTTCAGGCTATTTCAGGGTAATACTGGCCAATAAGTAACCTGCGCCCTGGAACTTGGAACTTGGAACCTGGAACCTGAACCTGGAACCTGGAACTTGGAACCTGGAACCTGGAACCTGGAACTTGTAACCTGGAACCTGTAACTCATTTCATGTAATCTTTTGCATCGAAAGATGAAACCTTTCCTCTGGGATACTCGTAGTATTCGTCGGTGTCCCAAAACGGAGGTGTGGATGGTGAAGGGGAAGAAGATTTGGATCATTGGCGGAGCGGTAGCTCTTTTAGTGATCATTGTCATTGTGAGTATCAAATCCGCCCGCAAGGATACCGTTCTTGTCCAGACAACTATCGTGCAGCGCAAGGATGTCCTGCAGTCTACAGTCACCGCCAGCGGAGAAATTCGGGCCAAGAAATCCGTCAATCTTCAATCGGAGATTTCCGGAATTATCACGGATCTTCCCGTTCACGAAGGGGATGCCGTAAAAAAAGGAGACGTCCTTCTTCGGATTGACCCGATCCAAACAGATTCTGAAATGATTGCCGCGCGCGCTCAATATGACGCGTCTTCGGCAGAAGCACGCGGGCAGGAATTTGAAATTCTGAATGCGGACGTCAATCTAATGCGCGATGAATCATCCCTGAAGTCCGCGCGCTCTGAACTGGAGCAGGCAGAAAACAATTATGCGAGAGCACAAAGCAGCTTCAAACGCCAGCAACAGCTCTTTGAGGATGGGCTGCTCGCGCGCGATTCCTACGAGTCGGAACAGAATAATCTGAAAACTGCAAAATCGCGCCTGGATGTTCAGAAAGCCAGCGTCGCTCAAATTGAGAATCAGGTCAATATCGCCAAAAATAACATAGCCAAGATGAAGACCACGATGGCGGCTTCTATGGCAAGGTCAAAACAGGCAGCCGCGAACCTCGCCAAGGCGGACGACCAGTCAAAAAAATCCAAAGTGGAATCGCCGATTGATGGCCTCATTACTCAGCTGAACAAAGAAAAGGGCGAGCGTGCCGTGCCCGGGATGATGACCAATCCTGAAGCAACCATCATGGTTATTGCGGACCTGAGCACTATTCAGGCACAACTGAAAGTGGATGAGACGGACATCGTAAACCTCTCGCTGGGAGATGTGGCGAAAATTAAAGTGGATGCGCTCCCGGATATTGTATTTGAGGGAGAGGTCACTGAAATAGGAAATAGCCCGATCAGTTCGGCAAGCTCATCTCAGGAAGCGAAGGATTTCAAAGTGATTGTCACTTTTAGACAACCGTCGCCGCTCCTCCGCCCCGGGATGTCCTGCACAGGCGAAATAACCACCGACACCAAATACAACGTGATTGCGATTCCCATTCAAGCTCTCACCGTCCGCGAAGTGAAAGTCGACAAGGACGGCAAGTACCTTCAGCCCGATCTCGAGAAAAAGAGCAGTCGCGCCGTCGCCAGGGCGGACTCCAATAAAGACAAGGAACCGAAAAAGGAACTTGAAGGGGTCTTCATGATCGATCAAAATAAAATTGCGAGCTTCCGTCCCGTAAAGACAGGCATTACCGGCGAATCTGAAATTGAAGTGACGGAAGGCCTCAAGGGAAACGAAGAAATCGTTTCCGGAAGTTATCAGACTCTGCGAACTATCAAAGACGGAGCGGTTATAAAAATCGACAAAACCGCCAAATCACAAGCTGAAACAAAGAGCTGAATTGCTATTTATGATACATAGGGGAGTGCAATGAGCGGAACCAACGGAAACAGCGTAAAGGCCGACAATGAGATCCTGATTCAAATCGAGGATCTCTGGAAGACGTATCAGATGGGCGCCGAGGAGATCCACGCGCTGAGGGGCGTGAGCTTTGTGATTAACAAGGGCTCGTATGTGGCCATAATGGGCCCCTCCGGATCCGGAAAGTCCACCATGATGAACCTGATCGGATGCCTCGATACTCCATCGAAAGGAAAATATCTCCTGAACACGCGCCTGGTTTCGGACATGGACGATGACGAACTTGCCCATATCCGCAATAAGGAAATCGGTTTTGTATTCCAGACATTCAACCTGTTGCCGCGCGCGTCCGCCCTGCATAACGTGGAGTTACCGCTCATATATAACGGAACGCCCTCTAACGAAAGAAAAGAACGCGCAATCAAAGCCCTTCAGGCGGTCGAGCTCGGAGAAAGAATCTACCATCGGCCCAATGAACTCTCCGGCGGCCAGCGCCAGCGTGTCGCGATTGCCCGCGCGCTGGTCAACGATCCTTCCCTCATACTGGCCGATGAACCTACGGGGAACCTGGACTCTGCCACCAGCTCCGAAATCATGGCCATATTTGACGTGTTGCATAAGAACGGCAACACCATCATCCTGGTGACTCACGAATCCGACATCGCTGCCCATGCCCATCGTGTGATTCGATTGTTTGACGGAAAAATCGCCAGCGATGAAATGACAAGAAACTAGAATCTGAAAGACTATCAATAGGACGGCCGGGATGGACGGCGCTGCAGATCAATCTCTTTTAATTTCTGCAGTTCCTCGCTCAGAAGCTTGATCCTGGCTTCCTTCTCCTTAATATCCTCTTTTAAGCGTTCCACCTGCGATTGAAGTCCAAGAAGAAATTCGGCTGGACCTTTGTACGGACTGCCGGGAAATTCTGCGACCAAACGTTTCAGGACTTCCGCGGCCCGGTTCATGTTTCTGACCGAACTGTCCATGGCAAGGGACAAGCCGAGGCGGAAGAGCACCCCATCGCGGTTTGCAGACTTGGGATGTGTTCTGAGATAGGCATCGAAGTACCTGACGGCTTTGGCATAATTCCCGGCTTGAAAACTGGCCTCTCCCAAGTCAAGGTTGTTGGGCACGGCCGCCATTTTTGGAGCAATCGCCGGCTCAACAGGGGCAGGCACGCGTGGTGCGGGTATGTCCGGCGTTATTGCCGGTGGAGCAGAATCAGCCGGAAGTTTGGCCGAGTTCTGTGGCGGGACAACGCCTGGTGCAGCGACTTTCTTCCGGCAACCGGAAAACAACGGCAGAAGAAAAGCCAATACCAGCATGGGCAGAAAAGAATGGACGATGAATCTGTTTGTACTCATATTTCCTACTAGTGCCCAACCGGAGCATCGCCAGCGAATACCCGCGGCCCCTTTCTATGACTTATGACTCTGACAGGCTCCCAGCCGGAAGAAGCAACAAAAACCTGCTCCCGCCCCCGGGATTATCTTCCACCCAGATCGCTCCGCGGTGTGCCTCAATAATAGTACGAGAGATTGCCAATCCTAAACCGACTCCTTGACCCGGCGTCTTCTTGTCTTGCTTCACCTGGTGGAATCTTTCGAAAATCCTTTCCTTTTCATCCTCGGGGATTCCGGGGCCAAAATCGGCAACCACTATACAGCCATAAACTTGCTCTTTGCCTGGATGCATGACCTGAGTACGCCAGTACCCTGGCACTCCTTCCGGAATCTTCTGTGTTGCCGTGACACTCAGCTGAATCGTTCCTCTTTTTGGAGAAAACTTAACGGCATTCCCAACCAGGTTGACGATGACCTGAATGATGCGCGCGGCATCGCATAGGACAGGCAATGGCTCTTCCTGAAATTTGGTTTTTATTTGAATCTGCTTTTCGCCGGCTTGCACCTCGATTTCAGCGAGGGCATTTTGCACCAGCGGAATAAGATCCTGGCGTTTCATCGCATACTCCATCACGCCGGCTTCTATTCTGGAGAGGTCCAGCAAATTGCGGACCATCGCGGTGAGACGATGTTCGCTATGAAGGTTTAGCTCCAGCAGCCGCTTCTGCTTGTCCGTCAATGGGCCCGGGATCTGTTCCAGCATGAGCTGCAATATTTCCCGCATGGAAGCCAGGGGCGACTTCAATTCGTGCGAAACATGGGAGACAAAATCCTTTTTCAATGCATCGAGTTCATTCAAACGGCGAGTCATCGTATTGAAGTCTTTGGCAAGCTGCGAAAACTCGTCGTTTCGTGATGTGTCCAACCGGTAGTAAAACTTGCCTTCCGCTATAGCCCGGGTTCCCTCCGTGAGATTAGCGAGCGGATGCGAGATTGAACGGTAGATGAGGAAGGAAACCAGGATACTGATCGCGAGCGCGGCAAAAACGACACACCACAAAATCAGCGCCGCAGTCTCACTGGTTGCCCGGGATTTCTCCACCTCCACAACCATCGATTGCAGACTGATCTGATAGACGGAATATGTCAGTGCCCGCAGACTTTCCATGTCATCCTGCAGACTTTGCGGCAGCGACGCGCCTCCCGGGGGAAGGTTGCGGTGCAGCAGCCTTAGTTTTTCCGCCAAGGAACTCCGGAGTTGTTCCAGGCGCTTGATCGCCGCGCGCTCCTCCAAAGAGACGGCATTTTTTCTGAGTGTCACTATTTGCGTTTCATAGTCTTTTTGAAATTCCTTGAGCGGTTCCAGGTAATCCGGGTCTGCCGTTGCAAATAATTTCCGCGCATATTCCTCCACAAGCTCGTGATATCTGATTGCCTGCAGGCTGGTGAGCGCGTTTTGGAAATTCGTTTCCCGCAGTGTCCGGTTTATGGACTGCATCCGGTTGACCGTAATTGCCTGGTATATCGCCATTCCTGCCAGGAGAACGATAAACAATCCATACCCGGAAATGATTCTTGTTGTTATCTTCATTTGAGCCTGAATTAAGAGGGTAATCCATTGCGGACATGCCGCATGCCCTTGCACAAACTTGACCGGATCCGCATTTCACACCTCAATGCATGCCGTACGCTTTGAGCTTGTTCCGAATGGTTTTGACGTCCAACCCCAATCGGCGTGCCGCTTCTGCCTTGTTGTTGCCCGTTGCCTGCAGGGTCTGGAGTATCAGCCCTTTTTCGGCTTCCACCGCCGTAGTTCCGGAGAGAGAAGCATCGGAGCTTCTGCCGGAATCGCGCTGATTCTGGACATACACGGGCAGATGCGCGGGCTCAATCCATTCTCCTTTGGCAAGTATTACGGCTCTTTCCACGATGTTTCTCAATTCGCGAACGTTGCCCGGCCAGGAATACGCGCTCAGCAGTTCGAGCGTCTCTCCCTTGCATGATTCAACATGAGAATTGTGCTTCTTGTTATACTCCTGAACGAACGCGCGCACCAACAAAGGGATGTCCTCCCGGTGCTCGCGCAACGGCGGAAGCGTAACCGTAAAAACATTGAGCCGGTAGAACAGATCTTCGCGCAGTTTTTTTGTTTCAACCGCCTTTCTCGGTTCCTGATTGGAAGCTGCCAGGACGCGCACATCCACTTGAAACTCCTGGCTGCCCCCTACCCGTCGAACGATCCGGTCTTCCAGGACGCGCAGCAGCTTGGGTTGCACCGCGATAGGCATCTCGACTATTTCGTCCAGAAACAGAGTCCCGTGATGAGCCAGTTCGAAGCAACCTTGCCGCACACCGGTGGCGCCCGTAAACGCCCCCTTTTCATGGCCGAACACTTCGCTCTCCAACAGGTTTTCCGGGATCGCCGCTGCATTGATTGCAATAAACGGTCCCTTGCTGCGGGAGCTTCGATCGTGAATTGTTCGCGCAGCAAGCTCCTTTCCTGTCCCACTCTCTCCGGCAATAAAGACGGACGCATCGCTGTTGCTGATGCTTGATATCAGCTCGTAAACCTCCTGCATGGGTTTACTGACTCCTATAAAGCCGGCAAATCCGGCACCACTTTCCAGCTGCATAGACAACTTGTTAAATTCCTGGCGCAGGGCGATTTCCGTCTCGGCAGATTCAAGGATAGCCCTCAGCTTGGAGTAGTCTATCGGTTTTGTGACAAAATCGTGCGCCCCCAGCTTCATTGCTTCCACCGCCAAATCAATGGTGGCCTGGGCCGTCATGAGGATGATTGGGCGCGAAGGTTTGCCGGCACGCAGGATGCGAAGCAAATCCATCCCGGAATATTGAGGCATGATTATGTCTGAAATCACGATGTCCGGATTGCACGATTCGGCTTTTTCTTTTCCCTCCATTCCTTCTTCGGCCAAAAATATCTCAAATCCCCATTCCTGAAGCCGCAATTCCAGGACTTCCCTCATGGCAGCTTCATCGTCGACAATCAAAATCCGTGTGCGCCGCTTTTTCACAATCGCTGAATTCTCCAAATTGCATCAAAACTCTTGGCTAAAGGTAGTGCAAATTACCTTTTCCTGATACCAAGTATAGCGGGAATCCAGACCTAAGGGAAATTTTCCCTGGTGCCTGTCCCCAGGACAACAATCGGTACCTGGTTATGCTGTCTATTTTTCTCGGAGGGACAGTATAACCAGGTACCGATTTCCCCACATGCTTTCGAGAAGAGCTGCCTTGAATATATATTTTCAGGAATCCGGAATCCGGAATCAGGAATCAAATTTCCACGAGGAAAAATTCCCTGTTCTGATTCCATCCTGGCAATCGGTGTCTGCGTAAGTGATTTATTATCAACAAATACAAATTTGTGCCGAGTGGTATGATCTTTGCATTAAGCATGACTGTGCCATGAAGAACGAAAGATCTATTTGCGATTCTTTTTCAAAATCAGGAGGATATATGAACAGATTCAAAAAGAGCGTATTGCCCATGGTGTTGGGAACTCTTGTATTTTTGTCAGCTGCGATCGGATATGGGCAGACCGAAAGCACGGCGGCGGGAAGCACCCGGACTGACCTGATGCAGGTGCCGGCCGGGCAAAAAATGAATGTGGATGGGGTAATTGTAAATCAGGGAACGGATAGTCTGACTGTGCGCGGAACAGGAGGGGGATTATACAAGGTGCTTGTAGCCGGGGCGGAAATAAGAGAGAAGAAAAGCAATCCCTTCCGGGGCGCAAAGAGTTATTCGAAGGCGGACCTCCTGCAAGGATTGTTTATAGAGGTCAAGGGATCCGGCGACAGCTCAGGATCGATAGCCGCCCGTGAGATTCGTTTTAGAAAAGACGACGCCGTGATAGCGCAAACGATGGATGCCCGGGTTGTGCCGGTCGAAAACTCGCTGAAGGATACACAAGCGCGACTGGGCGAAACGGAACAGAACGCTCAAAGGCTTTCAGGTCAGTTTCGCGAATTGGCTGCCGTCACCGATATAGTCCGAGACAGTGCCAAAGCCGCTCAGGGTTCCGCGGATGGAGCCATGTCTGAAGCAAAAAATGCGAAGTCAACGGCGGACAATGCGAAGGCCGGCGTGAAGACCGCCAACGAGCGGATTACCTCTTTGGATGACTATGATGTCAAAAATGTCACGATGGTCGTTTTTAAAGTAGGGAGCGCCGTACTATCCGATAAAGAGAGAAAAGGACTGGATGCGCTGGCCGAGACCGCAAAGAGTGAAAAAGGATATTTGATTGAGGTAACCGGCTATGCCTCGTCGGATGGCGATGAAGCGTTCAACCGCCGCTTGAGCCAGAAGCGCGCGGATACGGTGATCCAGTATCTTGCGGAAAACTACTCGATCCCGATGAGGCGCTTTGTAGTGCCCATGGGATATGGAGAAAAAAATCCGGTTGCGGACAATACCACGTCCGTCGGGCGCAAAGAAAATCGGCGTGTTGAGGTCCGGATACTCAGCAGCAAAGGAATGGCCTATAGCGAAAACTCGCCGACCGTTCCAGGGTCGAACATTGCAGCCAACTAAGATTGTGGAAACCGGACCGCATTTCTCATGAGACTTAAAACCGTATGGATCGGCGCATGCATCGTTTGCCTGATGATCGGCTGGTACCCGGCTATCGGATCGGGCGATCAATCTGCAGAAGACCAGGCTGTTGCCGGCGAACAGTCTGCCATCATTCGTGTCAGCAGCAATCTCGTCACGGTGCCGGTTTCTGTTACGGACTCAGACGGACATGCGATCGGAAATCTCGGGATCCAGGATTTCCTGGTGGAAGAAGATGGCCACCCCGAAACCGTGTCCAGGATAGCCGAAGCGGGCCGGTTGCCCCTGCGACTGGCCCTGCTTTTCGATCTTTCCGGCAGCGTCCATGCACGTTTTGATTTCGAGCAGCAGGCCGCCATTCGTTTCCTTAAAAAAGTCTGGAGACCGGGTGATTTGGTTTCTGTGGTCCCATTCAGCGATAATCCGCGTATCCGGCTTTGGACATCCGGCTCACTTTCAGAGGCATTGATGGTTTTATCGGCGCTCGAACCGACGGAGGATCCAACCGCCTTTTTTGACGCTGTCGTTCTGTCGGCAAAAACTCTGGGCCAATCTTCCGGGCCGGAAACAAGGCGAGCGATCATCGCCCTGTCCGACGGAGAAGATAACAGGAGTGGTCATAATTTTTCCGAAGCATTGAGCGAAGTGCAGCGCGCCGAGACAATCTTCTATTCTATCAATCCAGGCGGATCGTCTATCCGGCTGAATGAAATCAGCTTGAAAGCGCAATCGGATTTGGCAGCACTGGCGGAGGAAACCGGCGGCAATGCCTTTGTGTCCGATAAAACCGAAGATCTTGACGGTATTTTTTTGAGGATTGCGACAGAACTCCGGGCTCAATATCTCCTGAGCTATTATTCCGCTAATTCCCGCATATATGGGAAATATCGACGGATTTCAGTATCCATTCCAAACCGGAATGATCTGTGCATCCGAACTCGCCGGGGCTATTATGCCGCTCCCAAATGATTCCAGATTCCAGATTCCAGATTCCGGATTCCGAGATTCCGGATTCCGGAGGTCGGGTTGCAGTTCAAACACCGTGTTTTTGTTCATACAGGAAGCAGGCGACTTTTTCCCGCGGATACAGTTCTGACAGGGGCGGAACTTTTTCTCTGCATAATGGGAGCCGCTGCGGGCAATGGGCATAGAACGCACAGCCCAAGAGGGCACGTGCGGATGAAGGATCCATGGGTGGAGCGGAGGAAGCGCGATTCTTCTTGAGCGGTTCCAGGACGGGCATTGATTCGAGCAGAATCCGGCTATAGGGATGCTTCGGCTCTCTGAAAAAACTTGGAGCCGGAGCTTCTTCAACGAGCCTTCCTTTATATAGGACCGATACATGAGTGCACAAATAGTGCACGGCGTGAAGCGAGTGGGAAATTAAAATCAGAGTGAAATCATTTTGCCTTTTTAAATCTCCCAGCAGGTTGAGAATCTGGGCTTGAACCGAAGGGTCCAGCGCCGATACGGGTTCATCCGCGATAAGCAGCCTGGGTTTCAAAGCAAGCCCGCGCGCAATCCCCAGACGCTGTTGCTGTCCGCCGCTGAGTTCTGAAGACTTTCGATGGATCAGCGATGTGCTCAAAGAAACAGATTCCAGCAATTCCCCGATTCTGCGATCTCTGAAATCTCCGGTGCCGACATTATGAATCTTGAGAGGCTCTGACAATACCTGTCCAACCGTCATTCCCGGATTTAGCGATGCGAATGAATCCTGAAAAATCATCTGGAATTCTTTTCTCTTTGCCCGCAACGCCGCAGGGCGCAGAGACGCCAAATCCTGGCCATCAAATTGGACCATACCGGAAGACGGTTCAATGAGCCGCACGCTGCAGCGCGCCAGAGTTGTCTTTCCCGATCCGGATTCACCGACAATTCCGCGGATTTCTCCGGCACGCACTTCCATGTCCACGCCATCAATCACACGGACGCGTTTTTTCCTCAGGTTGCCGGAGGAGAAATCTTTGCATAACCCCTGAATCCTCAGAAGTGGCATGTCTTTTGATTCCTGATTCCTGATTCCTGATTCCGGATTCCTGCCTTCTGACTCCTGACCGCCCATCCCTTTATCCCTTTACCCCTTTAATCCTTGAATCCTTTAATCCTTGAATCCTTTGACCCTCCACCGCCATAGGCCAGTGGATGCATGCTACCCGATGTGTTTTCGAAACCTCCATCCAGCCAGGCACGGATTCCTGGCACTTTGATTCTGAATAGCTGCAACGTGGAGCGAAGGCGCAGCCCGCAAAATTCTGTCCTGGAATCGGAATGGAGCCCGGAATTGCCGTTAACGGATATGTTTCATGGTGATGCTGCATTCCTGGCTGGCATTGTACCAAGCCTTGAGTATAGGGATGCGCTGGTGCAGCAAGGACTTCTTCCTTTAATCCGGTTTCCACAATGCGGCCGTGATACATTGCGGAAACCCGATCGGCTTCCTGTGAGACCAGGGCTAAATCGTGGCTGATCAGGAGCAGCGCAAGTCCGTACCGCTGCTTCATGAACATAAGCAGCTCGAGGATCTGGATTTGAATCATTGAATCCACGGCACTCGTCGGTTCATCGGCGATGAGCAGCTGGGGATTATTGCAGATCGCAAGAGCAATCCCCACGCGTTGACTGATGCCACCGGAAAGCTCAAAAGGATAAAGTTTCCCATGACCTTTGGGGATTCCGACTTCCTGAAGCAGATCCAATGACCTTGAATGCGCTTCTTTATTTGAGAGAGGCTGATGCGCTCGCATCGTTTCTACGAGGTGGTCCTCAACGGTGAGAACAGGATTCAGAGCGCTGCGCGCATCCTGAAAAATGATGCCGATTTTACGGCCGAGGATGTTCCTCCAACCATTTTTCCCCGGGGATTTGACACTGCATCCCTCATACAGGATTTCCCCCGATTCCACCTTTGTTTGATGGTCCAGCAAGTCCAGAATGGCAAGCGCCAGCGTCGATTTGCCGCTTCCGGTTTCGCCGATCAACGCCAGCGTTTCACCTTCAAAGATTTCCAGAGAGATGTCCCGCACCGCGTGGATCGCCCCGGCAGACGATGGATACGTTACGGATAGATGCCTCACTTCCAGAAGGGGGTGGGCCAAAGAATTCCTCTCTGCAATGATTCCAGATTCCAGATTCCAGATTCCAAATTCCGGATTTGCTGCCCCAGTTGGCCTGTATTATGAAATCAGGAATCTGGAATCTCGAATCTGGAATCTGGAATCTCGAATCAATACAGCTGGTTTCCCATAAATCGAGCCTGGGTCTTGAGTTCCCCTTCGATGCGCAGGAGCTGATTATATTTGCAAACGCGATCCGTGCGGCTGGCCGAGCCGGTTTTGATTTGGCCCGCGTTTGTGGCAACAGCCAAATCCGCAATAAAAGAATCCTCGGTTTCTCCGGAACGATGCGAGATCACGGTCGTGTATCCATCCACCTTGGCCAGCTCAATCGTGTCCATTGTTTCGCTCAGAGTGCCGACCTGATTCAGTTTGATCAAAATGCTGTTGCCGACGCCGTCTGCTATCCCGCTCTGCAAGCGTTTCGCATTCGTTACGAACACATCATCCCCGACCAGCTGAATCTTTTCTCCTAAAGCGGAAGTCAGCGCAATCCACCCCGGCCAATCATCTTCCGCCATCCCGTCTTCAATCGACACGATGGGGTATTGTTTGGTCCAGCTTTCGTAAAGTTTTATCATTTCGTCTGCGTCGAGACGGGCGCCTGTCGATTTTTTGAAGTGATATTTGTTGTCTTCGAAAAATTCGCTGGCGGCTACATCCAGCGCCAGATAAACATGTTGGCCCGGTTTGTACCCGGCCTTTTGAATTGCCTCCAGCATCAGTTCCAGCGCTTCCTCGTTGGATTTGACATTAGGAGCAAACCCGCCTTCGTCTCCGACAGCGGTGGTGTACCCTTTTTTCGTCAAAACCGATTTCAGTGCGTGAAATGTCTCCACGCCCATACGCAGACTTTTCGCAAAGGATTCGGCTCCCGCCGGAACGATCATGAATTCCTGGATATCCAGATTGTTGTCGGCGTGCACCCCTCCATTCAGAATGTTCATCATGGGGACAGGCAGCATGCAGGCATTCGTTCCGCCCAGATAACGAAACAAAGGCAACCCCAGTGCAGCAGCGGCTGCCCTGGCTGCGGCAAGCGAAACCGAAAGCAAAGCATTTGCTCCCAGGTTGCCTTTATTGGGTGAACCGTCCATATTGATCAGGATTTGGTCAAGATTTCTTTGATTAAAGGCATCTTCACCGACGATTGCCGGCGCCATGATTGCATTGACGTTGTCGATCGCCCTCAGAACTCCCTTCCCGAGATATCTCGCAGCATCGCCGTCTCGCAATTCCAATGCTTCATGGATTCCGGTGGATGCGCCTGATGGGACAGACGCTCTACCCTTAAAGCCGCTTTCTAAAGTGACTTCGGCTTCAACTGTTGGATTCCCTCTTGAATCAAGAATCTCTCTTGCTGTTACAGCACAAATTAACCCTGTCATTTCGGTCTCCCTTTTGAAAACCAGACTTTGGCTGGAATGTTAGCCCAATCTGGTTACTGGATCACTGGTTACTGATCACTGGTTACTGATCACTGATCACTGGTCACCGGTTACGCCTTGTATACCCGGCGTCAGTCATCAGCTTCTTGACCTGCGCGGCAGCGTCATCCAGGCCGGCCTGCGCGGCCACGTCGCCCAGGATCACTTTCTGCAAGATCGGGTAGAGGACGTTGGACATCGGCAGCCACTCCGCGATCAAGGGCGGGGTCTTGAAGTCCTCCTTGGCCGCCTGCAACGCCAGCTCCAGGCGCTTCTTGGCCAACTTGTCGGGGTCCGTCTCGGCTTCCTTGATCATCTTGTCCCACACCTCTGGCGGAGACCAGGATGCCCATCTTGCCCTCGAGCTCGTTGCCCTCGACGCTGGTCAGGTGCTTGAGCAGGGAGGCCGCAGCTTCCTTGTTCTTGCTGGCCTTGGTGATCGAGAAGCCATGATGGCCGGCCCAGCCGCTGTCGATCTTGCCATCACCCATCGGCTGGCGGGCCAGATCGAACTTGCCCGCGACCTTGCTGTTGGCCGGATCCTGGAAGAAGCCGTACCAGCCGAACCACTCGGTGTACATGGCGATGGTGCCGTTGGCGAAGTTCTTGGCCACTTCTTCCCACAGGTAGTTGGTCATGTCCGGCGGCATCGCCTTGGCCTTGTACAGGTCGGCGAACATCTGGATGGCCTTGACGCCCGCCGCGCTGTTGAAGGTCGGTTCCCACTTGTCGTTGAACAGCGCGCCGCCTTCGGCCGTGAGCACCTCGTAGAAGCGGCCGCAAAGCGCCTCTTCCTTGCCCGCGAACTGGGTGCCGTAGATGCCCTTGCCGGCATCGGTGACCTTAAGCGCGATCTCCTTGAACTCATCCCATGTCTCCGGCGGCTTCTGGATGCAGATCGGTCCGGTAGTGCGTGCAGGAGATGTCGAAGTGGCGCGGCAGGACCCACAGCTTGCCGTCGCGGCGTGCGGCGTCGACCAGGCGCGGGATGAAGTCCGCCAGATCCTCTTTGGAGAACAGGCCGTCCAACGGCTCCAGCCCGTCGGCCTTGACGTACTGCGAGAAGAAGCTGGAGTGATCCCAGCACACATCGTAGTCCACGGTGCCGGCCGCGAAGTCCTGCACCAGGCGCTTGTCGGTCTCGAAGCCGTTGCCCTTGAAGACGAACTCGACCTTGGCGCCGGTCTTCTCTTCCCACGCGGGGATCAGCTTGTACAGCTCGTCGTAGCTGGCGCCGCTGATGGCGTGCATCTTGACGGTGACGCCCTTGAACGTGCCTGCGGCGCCGACAGCCGGGGCCGCAGTGGGCGCCTCAGCAGCCTTGGGCGCTTCGGTGGGGGCCGGCGCGGCCGGCGGGCGCCGGGCGCCGGCGCTGCGCATGCGTGCGACTGCGGCCGCGCCGCCGACCAGGCCCGCTGCCTTCAGAAAACTGCGGCGTGTGATCTTCTTTGACTCAGACATGGGTGCAACTCCTCCTAGAGTGAGAACTGGATGGTTTGACGTTCTCGTTGAAAGCTGGCAATACAACTGGACAATCGTGCGGGTACATCACCTCCTTCCGTGGTGCGTGGTGCGTGTTCGTGCTCGTGCGTGCGTGACCCGCATCGGAAATCCTCTTTGCTCTATGAAGACACAACGGACATCACGCACCACGCAACACGCAGTCTACGCCTCGTTGAACTCCTCCACCGCCTCATACATCGCCACGATATTCTCCGGCGGCACGTCGGGCAGGATGTTGTGGACGGTGTTGAACACGAACCCGCCGCCGGGCGCAAAGATGTCGAGCAGCCGCTTGACGTGGTCCTTCACCTCGGCCGGGGTGGCGTGGTTGAGGATGTGCCGCGTGTCGGCGCCGCCGCCCCAGAAGGTGATGTCGCTGCCGAACTCACGCTTGAGGCGTTCCGGCTCCATACCGCGTGAGGTGATCTGCACCGGATTGATGACGTCGTAGCCGGCCTCGATCAGGTCGGGCAGCAGCTTGTAGATCGACCCGCACGAGTGCAGGAACGTCTTCATGCCGCTGTGCGTGTGGACATAATCGCACAGAATCGTGTGGCGCGGCTTGAACAGTTTTCGATACGTCGCCGGCGCCATGAACGGCCCCTGGTCGGTGCCCAGGTCGTCGCCGAAGCGCAGGATGTCGACGACGTCGCCCACGGCCGCGCAGACCTTCTCCAGCGTGGCCAGGTGCTGCTCCATCAGCGCGTCCAGCAGGCGCTCGACCTCGGCCTGGTCCGAGGCCAGGTCCATCAGGAAGTTGTCGATGCGGCGCAGGAAGGTGCCCCACTCGAACAGGTTGCACCCCGCGACGACCATGATCGCCCGGTCGGTGCTCTGCCGCAGCGCGATGGCGTTGGCCCGCAGCCGCTCCCAGAAGTCGGGCTGCCCCGCGCTGTCCCACGGGCTGTGCACCAGCGCCGACCAGTGGATCTTGCCCATCGCGGCCGGCAGATCGTGATAGTCGGCCGGGTAGCCGTCCAGGTAAGGGTGGCAGGTGCCGTCGAAGAAGGTGGCGCCGATCGGCATCGTGGCCACGCGCGTGCCGTCGCTGCTGTACGCGTCCCAACTGCCGTCCTCCCGCGGCACCGGGCGGAACCAGGCCGGGAACTGCACGGTGATGGCCTTTTCATCGGTGGCCGGGCCGGGCGGCAGGGCGATGTCGTACCAATCCTCGTCGCGCGTGTTGAATGTCCGCCCCACGTCCACCGCGTCGATCCCGAAGCGATCCAGGATGAACTCCTCCGGCTGGGCGAGCTGCTGCACCACATCGTAGACCCGCGTGTGGCCCTCCGTGATCCCCAGATGCCGCTTCAGGTTGTAGTACGCGATGGTCGAGATGCCCGAGCTCGGCGTCGCACCCAGGTCCACGGGGACGCGGTCGGGTTCGCGATGGTCGATGGAGGCAAGGACCCGTTCGCGAGAAGTCATTTGGATGGACATAAATACTCCTTCGTGTTGCGTGTTGCGTGTTCCGTTTTCCTTCAGCGGGAGGTTCGTCTGCCAATACGACAGTCACGCATCACGCACCACGCATCACGCACCACGCACCACGCACCACGTCACCACAACCCCGTCACCGTCACATCATCCGGCGTCGGCCGCCGCGGTCGGATCAGCGCCGACAGCTTGTCGACCCAGGCATCGACCATCGCGTCGAACATCCGCACGCCGGCCTCGCGGGTGGCCTGGTGGGCCTTGGAATCGGCGGTGTTGGTATACCACGGCGTCGACATGCCGCTCGGCGCGAGCCTGGCCAGCGGCAACTGCTGCAGGTCCACCAGCTCGGGCCGCACGGCCAGCATCAGCGCGGTCTCGTAGAAGCCGGCATGATCGGCCATCACCACGCCCTGCTCGGCCGCGGCGGGCAGCACCGACGGCCAGACCTGGATGCGCTCGAAGACGTTGTCCTCCGGCGGCAGCGGCGCCTTGCCCCACCAGGCGTGCCCGCGCTCGGCGTGCGTCTTCTCGAACGTCACTTCGGCCGCGGCCTGGCGGATCGCCAGCGCCTCCGGCCCGTCGAGCTGCTGGTGGTGCTGGCAGACGATGATCCACTTGAAGCCGATGTCCCAGAAGCTGGCCAGAACATCCTTGACGTGGCGCCCGAACCGCTCGGTCGAGACATCTACCGTGCCCTCCTCCGGCCCGGTGACCGCATAGCCGGTCGGCCCGTACCAGAACGGCGGCGCGACCACGGCGTCCACGCGCTTCGCCACCCGTTGGCACAGCTCCGCCACCAGGATGGTGTCGGTCCCGAGCGCCAGGTGCGGCCCATGATACTCGATGCAGCCCGACGGCACAAGGAGCGGCAGGCCGGCGTCGAGCGCGGTCTTGAGTTGGTGGGGCAGTAAGTGTTGTAGATTCATGTTAGTCGTGTTGCGTGGTGCGTGTTCCGTTTGGGTTTGTGCGATTGCTGGTTGGCTCTCCAATGGCGTCGTTGTTGGCTTTCCCGTGTTGCGTGTTGCGTGTTCCGTCTTCTTTCGCCTACGGCATAGGTATTTCTGCCAGCAGATCGTCATTGTCGCCTGTCACGGTATAGGGCGCAGCGTTCTTCTTGCATCTTGTAGCCGCGCTCGGACGGGATCATGGTCAACAACAGGCGTGCGATCTTGGTCAAGAGCTTGATGCGGTGCATTGACACTTCTTCAGTGAGCACGTGACGTCCCTGCCAGTACCACCCCACGCCTCTCGGTCGGAGCCCAGCGCGTACTCGTAGAAACGTGCCTGGTCTTTGCCCGACTGGCGGCTGTAGCCCTCGGAGATATTTGCATGAACCGATCCAACGGCTCGGAATAACTGATCTGCCACCTCGATGGTGCGCTTGTCCTGCGCCAGCCTGCAAACGTCATACCAGGCCAGATCGGCGGCAAACAATGCCAACCGGTAGCGCCTCCATACGCCACAACGGATCGCCGGTGAACTCCGGCGGTACCGTCGTCAGCCACTCCTCATAGGACCCGATCATCCCTTAACCCTCACGCACCACGCACCACGCATCACGCACCACGCCTCACGCCACATCCGCCAAATCATACTCCCCCAACTTCAACGGATACTTCCCATACTCGCGCACCAGGTTCACCACGAACTCGTAGCGCTCGGCAGAGACGTTGCTGGGGACGGAGTGGTCGGACTGGACGATGTAGCCGCCGCCCTTGGCCGCGTTGAGCTTGGTCAGCACCATCGTCTTCAGCTCATCCATCGTGCCTGTGGCCCAGGCCAGCACGTCCAGGTTGCCGCAGAAGCCCATCCGGTGGCCGTACTTGCGCCGCAGCTCGATCACGTCCATGCCGGCCTTGGCCTCCAGCGGGTTGTACGCGTCCACGCCGACCTCGATGAAGTCCTCGAAGACGCGGTTGACGTTGCCGCAGCCGTGGTAGATCACCGGCAGGCCGTGGCATGCGCCTCGTCGACCAGCGCCTTGAGGCCCGGCTTGTACCACTTGCGCCAGAACTTGGGCGAGAAGAAGAGGTCCTTCTTGTAGGCGATGTCGCCCCAGATCACGATGCCGTCCAGCAGCCCGTCCGCGGCCTTGATCTGCGCCTTCAGGATCTCCAGGGCGAAGGCGTTGGCGCGCTCGATGAAGTGGCCGATCTGATCCGGGTAGAGCCCCACCCACGTGAACAGGCTCTCCGGCCCGATGATGCGCTGCAAGTACTCGTTGGCCTCGCACACGCTGCCGTAGACCGGGAAGTCGGGATGCAGCGTCTTGATCGTCTCGATCCAGGCCGGGCTGTTGCGGGCAAAGCCGTCGCCCACGCCCGCGATCTGGTTGTCGCCCGCGCTGAAGTAGCGGCGGTCATCCCAGGGATCCTCGAACTCGTAGGCTTCGGTCTTTTCGATGGTGTCGGTGTCGAAGCCGAGCCACTCGGGCATCGGATCGGCGAACTTCTTGCGGATGATCGCCTCGAAGCCGGTGCGGACGACCACGGCCTCGTCATCCTCCTTCAGGACCTCGAACGGCTTGATGTGCGGGTCCATGTTCGGGACGGTGACGATCCAGTCCAGGTCGTAGTACTTGTAGATGTCGGTGCCGGCGCGGCAGCCCCTTTTCGCTGCGCCAGCGCTCCAGGAAGCTGCCCCAGAAGAAATCGGCGATCGGGACGCGATCGGCTTCCTGGTGATGCAGCGTTTTGGTCATGCGGTCGAGCTTGGCGAGGCAGTTGGGTGTACGTTGCATGTGATGCTTATCTGCAGTGTCGTGGTAGACGCGTAGTACGTATTGACGTATTGACGAGTAGACAAGTAGGATGAGCGCCTTGGTCACCGGTCTACTGGATTACGTGAATACGCGATTACGTCACACTACGTCTCCCCGTCCTCAATCGCAATGAAAAACCTCTTCCATCGTCGCCCACCACTCGCCCTCGGCGCGGGTCGGGATCGGCTGCTGGCACGGCATTTGGATGTCCCACCACCGCTGCGTCTCGGGGTCGGCGGCCATCTTCGCCATGTCGGCGTCGAAGTCGTCGCCGACGTACTCGAAGTAGGCGAAGAGCATGTTGTCCTTCTCGAAGATCGAGTAGTTGCGGATGTTGCACTCGGTGATCATCTCCAGCACGCCGGGCCAGACCGCCGCGTGATAGCGCTTGTACTCTTCCAGCTTCTCCGGCTTGACGCCGATCAGTTGACCGAAACGTTGCATGGGTTCCTCCTCGTGATGCGTGTTGCGTGTTCCGTTTGTCTCCGTGACTGCGTGTTCGTGGTGTTGCGTGTCTGGCTCGTGTTGCCGGTTCTCTTCGGTCTCAAGTGCAAGTGCTCTCAATCCGACAGTCACGCATCACGCACCACGCATCACGTGCTTACCGATACGCCCCATATTCCTTGATCGTCTCATACATGACAATCACATTCTCCACCGGCGTTTCCGGCAGCAGATAGTCGTGGCTGGGCGAGGCGATGAAGCCGCCGCCGGGCATCATGATCTCCAGGGTCTTCCGCGTGAGCGCGCGGGCCTGCTCCTTCGTGCCCTCGATGAGCGTCTGCGTGTCGACGCCGCCCATGAAGGTGAACTGCCGCGCCGAAATCGCGCTTCAGCCCAGACAGCTCCATGCCGTAGCACAGCGGCTGCACCGACTGCATGCCGTCCAGCCCGATCGCGATCATGTCGGGGAGCAACGCCCGGATGCTGCCGTCGCAGTGCAGGATGACGTGCTTGCCGAACGCGTGGCCGAGGTCGACGAACCGCTTCAGGTGCGGCAGGATGAAGCGGCGGAAGGACTTCGGGCCGAGCATCGGCCCGGCCTGCGCGCCGAAATCGTTGCCGATGAAGAAGATGTCGATGGCGTCACCGCTGGCCTCGAAGATGCGGCGGCTGACCGCCAGGTAGTAGTCCGCCGTGTGCTGCATGACCGCGTCGACGATCTCGGGGTTGTCGACCATCTGGTAGATCAACCCGTCGAAGCCCAGCAGGTCGATGGCGTCGTGCCAGAAGGGCGACCATTCGCCGCCCAGGATCGCGTACTGGCGGTCGTATTTCAGCGCATCCTCTCGGATGTGGCTGACGTCGATCCAGTCCGGGTCCGGCCAGGGATAGGCATGGACCTCGGCCGCGGTCTTGGCGTCCTTCAACGGCTCGTTCGAGCGGCATCCCGTAGCCGTAGCCGTGGCGCTCGATCCCGAACGGCGTGCGGTAGGTGGCGTCGGGATGACTCAGATTGGCTGTCGGATGTGCGTCCTGCGGCCCGGCGTAGCTCGAAAAGACGCGGCGGAAATCATCGCCCAGATGCGCCAGCAGGCTCTCGTCGTCCGGCAGCCCCAGGTACTCGCGCGCAAGCTCCTTCCACTCCGGCGACGCGCCCAGCCAGCACGGCACGTGGTCCGGCTCGCGGTGGGCGAGGGACGTCAAGAACGCGCTCTCGGGAAGTCATCTCACGGGACATAACAACTCCTTCGTGTTGCGTGTTGCGTGTTCCGTTTTCCCTCAATCGGAGAACATCTACAAAGCACATTCACATCACGCACCACGCATCACGCACCACGCACCACGCATCACGCACCACGCATCACGCACCACGCACCACGCCTCACCCAACCCCCAAACTCCCATACCTCCCATACTTATGCACCGCCCGGATCATCGCCACGAAGTTCTCCGGCGGGATGCCGTCCATGATGCTGGTGGACGAGCCGCACACCCAGCCGCCGCCCGGCCCGAGCTTCTCGCAGTATTCCTTGACCTTGGCCTCGATCTCGTCCTTCGTCCCGTAGGCCAGCAGCGGCGTGTGGACGTTGCCGATCAGCGCCATCTTGCCGGCCCATTTCTTCTTCACCTCGACGATGTCGTTCGATTCCGGCTCGACCGGGTGGTTGGCGTCGATGCCGACGTCGTACAGGATCGGCAGGATGCCGTCCAGCTTGCCGTCTGTGTGCATCAGCACCTTCAGCCCGTGATCCTTGGCCGGCGCGATCAGCCGCTTCATCCGATGCGGGAAGATCTGCATGAACATCTTGGGGCTGATCAGCAGGCCGGAGTTGTGGCCGATATCGTCGTTGACCATCACCAGCGCCAGGTCATCGCCGAAACGGTCGATCACCGCCCGCATCACCTTCTCCTGGTGCGCCAGCAGGATGTCCATCAGCTTTTCGACCAGCGGCCGGTTGTCATAAAACATATAGAGCGAGTCGGTGACGCCGATCGCCAGCATCGCGCTGTCGAAGAAGGAGGTCAGGTTGGCGATGACGCCGACGCCGGTCCCCTGGCGGCCACCAGGTAGCGCTCCAGGTGGCGGAGCTGGTCGTCCAACGATGGCGGCGGATCCAGCTTGCTCTCCAGGTCGGCCCAGGTCTTGATCTCGCCGTCCACGTAGTGCCGGGTGCCGTCCCCGGCCAGGCGGAAGACGTTGTTGGGACGCCAGTTGCAGTTGCACAGCACCGCGTCCTCGCCCTGGCGCTGGGCGAACTCGACGTCATCCTCCGGCGTGATGGATTGGCCGCCCTCGGCCGCATCGCCGATGACGTAGTTCAACTTTCGCTCCAACACGTATTCGTAGACCGCCTGGCTGGTCACCCACAGCTCGATGTGAGGGACGCGGTCGGGTTCCTGGTGGTCGAGAGCCGCCAGCAGGCGGTTGACGTTGGATTTATCGTAGTCGGATGTTTGGATCTGCATCTTGAAACCGTTATCCGTTCACCAGCGCGCTGATCTTCTCGTGCATCCGCGCCGCCTCGGCCGGCGGAGAGATAGCCGGCCTCCATGTCGAAACGGACAGACTCCCCGCCGGCCAGGCTGCGGACGTTGCCTTTGGCCTGCTCGGCGTGGTACCCTTCCGGCTCGGCGGTGGCGGGCAGGCAAATCCCCAGCGCGTCCTGGTCGGGCGTGCGGCAGATCCAGCGGACGCCGTGGTCGAGCTGGTCAGGCCGGTGGGCGATGTAGTCGGCCGAGCCGTCGGGATGCACCTGCAGGGAATGCGCCCAGCCGTGCCTCGTCCGCCACATAATCCATGAAGAAAACCACTTCGGGATCGAACGCCAGGCCTGGCGACAGCACGTTGTGTTTCTCCGGGTGAGCGGCCAGCTCATCCAGGAATTCGGCGTAGCCGGCCGGCGGGTGGACGTGCGAAGGGATGCTGCGGCGCACGCGCACGTGCTCCGGGGTGCAGGTCGCGCTGTAGACCAGGCGGCCGATAATCCACCGGGCCGGAAGTTGACGTGCGCCAGGTACATCAGGTTCATCGGCGTCCTCTTGAGATTGGAGATCGTGATCGAGATCGGGAAGAGCGCCGAGCCGGCGTACAGCCGCACCTCGGGCCGGGCGACATAATGGCATTGAAGGCCACCGTGTGCTCGTACTCGCCGCACAGCGCCAGGTACGCGCCCCGCGCTGTCCTCGCCGGCCTTCAGCCAGGCCTTCTGGTACGGCGCGTTGGGCAGCTCGCCGTGGAGCGGGTGCGTGTCGGCGCCGGCGGGCACGCCCATCGCGGTCGCGCCGCAGTGGAGCAGGAAGCCGCCGTAGTTCTCCAGGTAGCTGCGCGTGGCGTTCGGCTGGCCGAACATCGACTTCATGGTCAGGTCCCGCCCGCCGAACTCGGCCGACCAGATCTGCTGGCCCTGGAACGGCAGCATGACCAGCTCGCCGAGCTCGTTCTTCAGGCGCAGCGCGGCAATGCCGCTGTCGTAGCGGAACGCGCTGGCGGTCAGCGGGCCGTGTTCGACCAGGACGCGCTCGCGCTCCGGGAAGAAGGCCGGTGTGAGATGGAAGATGGTTTCGGTCATGTTTGGGCTTCCTGTGTGACAGTGTGCTTCAGCACACTTGGCAATGTCTGACACCGATTTCAATCGGTGGCGTTGCGGCCTGCGCGCCGGACACCTGGCCGATCGCCTCGCGCAGGATGTCCGTCTCGGTCGGCTCGCCGCGCTGGTATTCCTTGCAGATGCTCCCGCGGCGCATCACGATGATGCGATGGCTCATCTCCAACGCCTCGGTGTAGTCCGAGGTGAGCATCAGGATACCGACGCCCTGCTGGAGGAGCTCCTCCATCACCCGATAGATTTCTCGCTTTCCGTTGATGTCGATGCCACGGGTCGGTTCGTCAAAGATCAGCACCTTGGCATGCGCACCCAGCCACTTGGCGACCACGGCCTTCTGCTGGTTGCCACCCGAAAGTTGCCGAGCAAAAGTGTACATGCTCGGCGCCTTGATCGCCAGGCGGTTCATGTACTCCCGGATTTCGGTGTCCAATCGGCGGTGCTGAACCAGACCGAAAGTGCTCAATCGATTGAGGCTCGGCAGAGCGTAATTGTTACGTATGCTGTGGTCCTGGATCAATCCAAGCACCTTTCGGTCTTCCGGCAGATAGGCAACGCCGTGCTGGATCGCTTGCTCCGGATTGGTGCAATTGGCCTTTTGCCCGTGGACATAGATGTCTCCGGAATCTGGGCGATCCACACCGGCTATGGCCCGTCCGAGTTCCGTTTTGCCGGCGCCCATCAGGCCTGTAACACCGACAACCTCGCCCTTCTTGATGGTAAGACTGATGTTGTGGAGAACGCCCTTGCGCGACAGGTTTTCAACACGGAGCGCGTCGTCCTGAGAAGGGGTGGTGAGGTCGGGGTACTGCTTCTTAATCTGGCCGCCGATCATGTGCTCTATCATCGCGTCAAAGTCAAGTTCTTTGATATCATACGTGCCTGCGTTTTTGCCGTCTCTCAGAATCGTAACTCGGTCGCCGACCTCGTACACTTCCCTGTACCGGTGCGAGATGTAGATGAAGCTTATCCCATGCTCTGTCTTGAGCCGTCGAATCACCTGGAATAGATCTTGTCGCGACCGGTCTTCCAACACGTCGGTCGGCTCATCCATAACAATTACCTTGGCTTGGCTTGTCAGCGCGCGGGCAATTTCCACCATCTTTTGCTGGGTGACGCTGAGCTTGCCCACCACTTGCCTCAGGTCCAGGTCAATGTGAAACTGCTGCAACAGTTCGCCAGCCTGCCTGTATAGCTTCACCTCGTCAACCGTGCCGAAGGGAAGCATTGGCTCCATGCCGAGGAACATGTTCCGGGCGATATCGATGTCCTTGACCAGGTTGAGTTCCTGGTATATGAACCGGAGGCCCTTCTCAATGGCCGCGCGAGGGGATTTGATGTCCACTCTTTGCCCCTCAAGATAGATTTCGCCTTCATCGGCCAGATACGCGCCGCTCAACACCTTGATGAGGGTGCTTTTCCCGGCCCCGTTCTCGCCCAGAAGCACATGGACCTCCCCCGGGCGAAGCTGGAAATCTCACATGATCCAGAGCCACGACTCCGGGAAACCGCTTCACAATCCCCTTCATCTCGACAGCGTACTGGTTGGAGCCGGTGGACGTCTCTACCATTCGTTCCTCCTTGCCAGCACAACCGGTGACCTGCGCGTGTGCAAGCATGTAACGGCATTCTTCACAACAAGGACCCTCGGTCAGCTCGAAAGAATGGCGAAATATGATAATTCCGGGTGGGCCTGCGAGGCCTTGATGAGCTACTCGTGCACATTGGAGCCTCGCAGGCCCCGTCCTGTCAGGCGATCACTGCGTGTGATGGATGCTTCGAGTGTGATGCCCAAGACTCTCGAATCTCTCCCGCGATCCTACTGCAAGTACTGGTCAACGTTGGTCTTGTCGATGACGAAGCCGGGGATCAGGACCGTCTTCTCGATCGGCTGGCCGTTGATGACGTTGATGGCGTTGTCGACGATCTCCTTGCCCATCCGCACGTTGTCCTGTTTGACCGTGGCGGTGCCTTCACCCGACTGGATGGCTTTCAGCATGACGGGCAGCGCATCGAAGCCGACGACCTTGACCTTGTCGACCAGGCCCTTCTGCTTGACCAGGGCGGCCACGGCCGCCGCGCCGCCATCGTGCGCCACAAAGATCGCACTCATGTCGGGGTTAGCAGCCAGGTTGTTCTGCGCGATGGAGACATCTTTCTCCTCAGCCCAGTCGCCCCAGTCGCCGATGACATTCATGCCGCAGGCCTTGGTCTTGTCTTCCACGCCCTTCTTGCGGGCGTCGCCGGTCTGATGGCCGACGCTGCCGCCGATCACCAGGACGGTGCCCTTGCCGCCGGTCACCTTGCAGATGTAGTCACCCGCCAGGCCCGCCGCGGCGAGGTTGTCGGTCTGGATCAGGCTGGAGATGTACGGATTGTCAATCGCGGTGTCTACGGCCAGGATCGGGATGCCGGCTGCCTTGGCCTTCTCGATGGTGTCACCCCAGACGCGGTTGTCCACCGAGCCGATGATGATGGCCGAAGGCTTCTGGGTGATGACGGTATCAACGGCGGCCTTCTGGGCCGCCGCGTCCGGGGATTCGGTCGTCAGGTCGACGAACTTGACGCCCTTGGCCTTGGCTTCCTCGGCCGCCGACTTGCCGAGCGTGTTCCAGAAGTCGTTGCTCGTGGCAAAGCCGGTGTAGGCGATGGTGATGTCCGCCGGATTCTTGGCGGCAGGCGCAGGAGCGCCGGCTCAGGTACTGGTCAACGTTGGTCTTGTCGATGATGAAGCCGGGGATCAGGATCGTCTTGTCGATCGACTGGCCGTTGACGACGTTGATGGCGTTGTCGACGATCTCCTTGCCCATCCGCACGTTGTCCTGTTTGACCGTGGCGGTGCCTTCACCCGACTGGATGGCTTTCAGCATGACGGGCAGCGCATCGAAGCCGACGACCTTGACCTTGTCGACCAGGCCCTTCTGCTTGACCAAGGCGGCCACGGCCGCCGCGCCGCCATCGTGCGCCACAAAGATCGCACTCATGTCTGGGTTAGCAGCCAGGTTGTTCTGCGCGATGGAGACATCTTTCTCCTCAGCCCAGTCGCCCCAGTCGCCGATGACATTCATGCCGCAGGCCTTGGTCTTGTCTTCCACGCCCTTCTTGCGGGCGTCGCCGGTCTGATGGCCGACGCTGCCGCCGATCACCAGGACGGTGCCCTTGCCGCCGGTCACCTTGCAGATGTAGTCACCCGCCAGGCCCGCCGCAGCGAGGTTGTCGGTCTGGATCAGGCTGGAGATGTACGGATTGTCAATCGCGGTGTCTACGGCCAGGATCGGGATGCCGGCCGCCTTGGCCTTCTCGATGGTGTCACCCCAGACGCGGTTGTCCACCGAGCCGATGATGATGGCCGAAGGCTTCTGGGTGATGACGGTATCAACGGCGGCCTTCTGGGCCGCCGCGTCCGGGGATTCGGTCGTCAGGTCGACGAACTTGACGCCCTTGGCCTTGGCTTCCTCGGCCGCCGCCTTGCCGAGCGTGTTCCAGAAGTCGTTGCTCGTGGCAAAGCCGGTGTAGGCGATCGTGATTTCCTTTGCTGCGGCGGGCGCGGTTGTGGGTGCAGCCGCGGGTGCTGTAGTAGGCGCCGCGGCGGGCATTGCTGCTCCTCCGCACGCTGACAACATGAGGGAGGCAACCATCAACAACCCCAAGACCGCAAGCACATTTTTCCCTGTGAACATTTCTTTCCTCCTTGGATACTGTGGTTGGCTCAGAAGCATTCTGTGTCAATTGAAGGCGATTCTTGATGTGCATCTTACATACGGTACCCTCCTTTTCCGACATAATGCGGTTTCTAAGCCCTTTCCCGGGATTTCCGCTGGAGCAGGTCAAACCAGACAGCGACGATGATCACCACGCCAATCGCCACCTGCTGCCAGAAGGATTGCACGTGCAGGTGAATGAGCCCGGCTTGCAGTACATTGATAACAAGCACACCGATAACGGTCTTGCCCACCCCGCCGATGCCCCCGAACATGCTGGTGCCGCCGATCACCACGGCTGCAATGGCCCAAAGTTCATATCCAACGCCGCGATTCACATGGGCGAAATCCACGCGCGCGGTATACACAAGAGAAGACAGCGCGGTCATGAACCCACTGATGCAGTAGAAAATAATCTTGTCGCGATTCACCGGAATGCCCGCCAAACGCGCCACCTCCTGGTTGCCGCCGATGGCATACGCATGGAAGCCCACCTTGGTCTTGGACAGAATGAACCAGACAATGGCAAACGCAACGACGCAGTTGGCCACCGGCCCCCACGTTCCTTTGCCAAGCAAGTCAAACGCTGCTGGGAAGCGGGACATGTCAACGCCGGAGCCGAGCATGTTGGCGATGCCCCGGAAGATCTGCAAGGTGCCCAGGGTCGCAATCAGGGTTGGGACGCCGGTCTTGGTGACAATAAGCCCATTGAACACGCCGCACAGCACCCCGGCGACCAGCCCGCCCAGGATCAGCAACGGCCACGGCGCCCCAGCGAGCAGCAATTGGCCCGTTACTACGGAGACCAATGCGAAAATGGATCCAACCGAGAGGTCAAGACAGCCTGCGATGAGACACACGGTCATGCCGGTGGCCATGATGAAAAGAACGGAGGACTGCTCCAGGATGTCGGTCATGGCCACCCATTGCCGGAACGTGGGCGCAAGCACAAAAAACACGCCCCAAATGATGGCCAGGCCTATCAGCGGTGGAAGGATTTCTCGGACACCCGCGGGGAGGCGAGAGTATAGCGAGGTTCGGCCGCGTTGGGTGTCGCTTTTGTCTGTAGTACGGCTCGCGTCTTCGGGGTTTATCATGATTTCTCCTCCTATTGCCGCATCTCGACCGGCGTGGGTCACAACCGCACACGGTTGCGGCGCCTCACGGTGTGCCCGAACTATCCTAATACACGCACTCTCTCGCCGCGTCGGCGAAGGCGACCAGGTTCTCCACCGGCGTCTCAAAGAAGTGATCTGAGCACGAACAGATGTAGCCGCCATCGTAGCCGACGGTGTCGAACAGCTTGTGCACCATCGACCGGATTTCGGATTTGCTGCCGGCAGTCAGCGTGTTGAACTGGTCGAGCCCGCCGATCAGGGCGATCCTGTCGCCGACCTTCTGCTTGAATTCCCACGGCTCCTGGTTTCCGCCGACGCTTGGCGGCGCCAGCGTCTCCGAGGCGTCTGCACCGTTGGCGATGATCAGCTCCTCGATGCCCCGCGTGCCGCCGCAGGTGTGGTAAGTGATCTTGAACCCGAGGCTGTGCAGCGCGTCGTGCATCTGGCGGTCGTAGGGCAGGCAGAATTCCCGGTGCAGCTTGGGCGAGATCAGCGTGGAGGACGCGGATCCACCGCCGGTCTCGATCAGGTCGAATTTGGCGCCTTTCATGGTTTCGATGAATTGCAGCTTTTTCTCGAGCAGGATGGCGAGCAATTCATGCACCCACGCGGGCCGATCCATGGCCGCGTAGATCAGTTCAGTGATATCCAGCAAGCACGCGGCGTGCTGCCAGCAGCCGGCCTGGTCACCCCACACGAAGCCGCGCAGGATGCCGGCGCCACCGACTTCGTCGTATTTCTCGGTGATCGGCGCCAGGTTCAGGCTCGGGACGGGCATGTACTTGCGGATAATCTCGATGTCTTCTTCATGTTTGATCAGGTATTCGGTGATCCAGGTCGTTTTCCGGTCACCGGCGGTCTTGTATGTGAGTGTGCCTTCGGGTGTGTAAATGGTGTGGTGGGCGATGCGGTTGTCCGGGTCGCTGCTGATCGTCGTGAGATCGTCGCGCCAGGTGGGCGTGTTGAACTCAGACATGTCTGCATCCACCAGCCAAAACT